>JBEKHK010000005.1:0-173007 GCA_050012315.1 Steroidobacteraceae bacterium
CAGCATGTATTGCTACACCTGTTACCGCTCGACTTGCATGTGTTAGGCACGCCGCCAGCGTTCAATCTGAGCCAGGATCAAACTCTTCAGTTAAATACACTTAAGTCACTGAAGTTTTCGAGTTCCTGAAACTCACATTTGTTCACGAATGAACAACTGGTCGTTTCTGGAAACTCATCATCAATTGCACCAAAGTGCATGACGCGAGTCCCCACACAAGTTACCTATTCAATTTTTTAAAGAGTGTCCCGCGGCGACAGAGGCCGGGGAAAGACTTTCAAGTATAGCGCAGTTTCACACCCCGTCAATCCACGAAGGGATCGCGAAACCGGCATTTAGCTTGGAAGGGCGCGCAGTATATCCCCCGGTTTGCCTCTGTCAACCGCCTCTCGCAAAATCCTTTTCACATGCTGTCGCCGGCCGTAGGGGCACCCCGGAAGCCCGGCGGCGAGTCGCGCGTGGCTCGAACCCTTGCTCCTGCGTATCGCGCCGCCGCAAACTGGCCGCATCGCAAACTTGCCAGCACCTTCGCCGCAATGTCCGCTAGATTCCTCAACTAAGTACTTCGACTCATTTTTCGGATCGACGTTTCATGGATCAATTCAATTCCGATTTCCTGCGCACGCTCTCCGAGCGGGGCTACTTGCATCAAGTAACGGACGCCGCGGCGCTCGATGCCGCGGCGAGCGGCGGCCGAATCACCGGCTACATCGGCTTTGACGCCACAGCCGACAGCCTGCATGTCGGAAGCCTCGTGCAGATCATGCTGATGCGGCATTTGCAGCGCAGCGGCCATCGCCCCATCGTGCTGATGGGTGGCGGCACCACCAAAATCGGCGATCCTTCGGGGCGCGACGAGACCCGCCAGCTGCTGACCGAGGCGCAGATCAACGCCAACATCGCGGGCATCCGCCGCATCTTCGATCGCTTTCTGCGCTTCGACGACACGCCATCCGGCGCCCTCATGGCGAACAACGACGACTGGCTGTCGGAGCTCAAGTACATTCCGTTGCTGCGCGATGTCGGCCGCCATTTCACCATCAACCGCATGCTGACCATGGACAGCGTGAAACTGCGCCTGGAGCGCGAACAGCCGCTGACGTTCCTCGAGTTCAACTACATGATCCTGCAGGGCTACGATTTCGTGGAGCTCAACAAGCGCTACGGCTGCACGCTGCAGATGGGCGGCTCCGATCAATGGGGCAACATCGTGCAGGGCGTGGAGCTCAGCCGCCGCATCCGCGACGTGCAGCTTTTCGGGCTGACTTCGCCGCTGATCGCAACCGCTTCCGGAGCCAAGATGGGCAAAACCGCGAGCGGCGCGGTCTGGCTGAATCCGGAGCGTTTATCGCCGTACGACTATTGGCAATTCTGGCGCAACACGGAAGACGGCGACGTGGGGCGGTTCCTGCGCATGTTCACCGAACTGCCGCTCGCCGAGATCGCGAGACTCGAGGCAGTTTCCGGTGCGGAGATCAATTCGGCGAAAGAAATCCTCGCGACCGAGGCGACGCGCCTGTGCCACGGCGAGGCGGCTGCCGCCGAGGCCGGCGCGACCGCCGCTCGCGCCTTCGCGGGCGCTGCGGCGGAGGGGTTGCCCACATTCACGCTCGAGCGGGACACGGTTGCGGTCTTGGACGTGATCGTCGCGCTCGGCATGGCCGCTTCGAAGAGCGAGGCGCGCCGCCTCGTCGAGCAGGGCGGCGTCAAGCTCAACGATCGGCCGGTCGCCGGCCCCACGGCCCGCATCACCGCGGCGGATCTGGAATCCGGCGGCGCGGCGCGCATCAGCGTGGGCAAGAAACGTCACGGGCTGATCCGACGCCCCGAAGAGCGCGGCTAACCTGCCCTGATATCGAGGGATCGGTTCGGGTCATGTCCATCAAATCCCCACGACTGGCCGCTCTGCCGTCGGTGGAAGCGAAGACTCTGCTCGGCTTCGTGATCGGGTTCTCCCTCCTGCTCATCGGCGGCGGCTACACCTACCACACCAACGTCGAGTTCGCGACCACCTCCGAATGGGTGGCCCACAGCCAGGAGATCCGCGCGGCCCTGGCGGCCGTGTACGGCTCGCTCGCCGGAGCCGAACTCGCCGAGCGCGACTATCTGCTGACCAGCACTCGGGCGAGGCTCGAGGAATATCGCGCGTTGAAGGCCGACGTCGAAGCGAGCCTCGATCGGCTGGGCGCGCTCACCGCGGATAATCCGGTTCAGCAGCAAAATCTGGCCGAGCTGCGCTCGCTGGTCGCCGCGCGCCTCGGCAACATCGCCGACAGCCTGAAGGCCTTTGCGAGCTCAGGTCTGCCCGCCGCGCGTGCCGTTCTCGGGCAGACACGCGACCGCGACGTGACGCAACAGGTTCGGCGCCAGGCCGAGGTGATGGACGGTCTCGAACGGCGCTATTTGATCGAGAGGCAGGCCTCCGCGGCACGAGTCCGCGCCACGACGTTGCTCTCGCTGATCGTCACGCTCGCCGTCGCCGCCCTGGTGTTCACGGCGCTATTCGCGGGGATCCGGCGCGAGATGCGCGCGCGCGGGCAAAGCGAGCGCGAGCTCAAGGACACGAATCGCTTCCTTGATTCATTGATCGAAAACCTGCCCGTGATGGTCGTCCTCAAGGATGTGAAAGACTTCCGCTTCATTCGTCAGAACCGCGCCTTCGAGCGTCTCCTCGGCTTCGAGCGTGGCGAGCTGGCCGGCAGGACCGCCCACGAGCTCTTTACGGCAGCGGAGGCCGATTTCATGGTGGAGAAGGATCGCGAGGCGCTCGCCACGGGCGGACTCGTGGAGATCCCCGAACAGAGCATCCACACGCGTCAGCACGGCACGCGCACGTTCCACACCATGAAGCTGCCCGTTCGGGGCCTGGACGGGAAGGCACAGTATCTGCTGTCCATTTCCGTCGACATCACCCCGCGCAAGCTCGCGGAGCGGGCGGTATACGAGCTGAATGCCGCGCTGCAAACAAAGGCCGCCCAGTTGCAGACCATCAATCGGGATCTGGAGAGCTTCAGCTACTCCGTATCGCACGATCTTCGGGCGCCGCTGCGCGGCATCGATGGCTTCGCCATGATGCTCGAGGAGGATTACGCCGAGAAGTTGGACTCCGAGGGTCGGCGCTATCTGTCGGTGATCCGCGAGGCCAGCCGCCGGATGGGAGAGCTCATCGACGACTTGCTGGCATTCTCGCGCATCGGAAAACAGCCCGTGCTCACGCACGAAGTCGATATGGCCGGTCTGGTCCGGGAAGTCATCCGGGAAGTGCTGCACACGCACGGCGGCAACCCGCCGGACGTGCTCCTGGGCGAGCTGCCGCCGGCACGCGCCGACTCCGGGTTGCTGCGTCAGGTGTGGGTCAATCTGATCTCGAATGCGGTGAAGTATTCGAGCAAGTCCGAGCGGCCGCGCATCGAGATCGCCGCTGCGTGCGTCGAGGGCGAAGTGCGCTACTCGGTGCGCGACAACGGGGTCGGTTTCAGCATGGAGTACGCCGGCAAGCTGTTCGGCGTCTTCCAGCGGCTGCATCGCCTCGACGAATTCAGCGGCACGGGCGTCGGCCTGGCGATTGTGCATCGCATCATTACCCGCCACGGCGGGCGGGTATGGGCGGAAGGTACCCCCGGCGACGGCGCCCTCTTTGGTTTCGCGCTGCCCGCCTCGACCTCGACGCCGCCCACAAATTCGCATCCGATGCATTGACCGAGCGCAGGGTGCCGGTTAGCCTGGATATCTTTGCTGCGAGAATTCGATTAGTGCGACCCGAAAGCCACTTAGCCGCAAAGGCACTCGCCGTAAAAATAGCGAAGAAATTCAGTCAGTTGACCGCGCGAATCGCGCCCTATGCCGCCGCCGCGAGCGCCCTGCTCATTCTCTGGCACGCCGCTCGCGACACCCCTCTGCCGGCTGCAGGCAATCCGGCGCCGCTGGTCTACCCAGGGGGCTCCACGCCTGCTGCTCCGGTCATCGCCGCCCGATCGCCGGCCCCGGGCACCGGCGGCGGCCCGCAGCAGGCCACGGTCGCCTCGACCATCGAAGTGATCGTGGGCCGCAATGACACCCTGGATGCGATCTTCCGGCGCATGGCGCTGGACCCTGCCGACCTCGCGGCGATACGCCAGTTGCCGGGCATTCGCCAAAGCCTGGATTTCTTGCGGCCGGGCGACGCGATCAAGCTCACGCACCGCGATGGAACGGTCAAGGAGCTGTCGCGCAAAGTCAGCGAGACCGAGACGCTGCACGTCGTGCGCGACGACGCCGGGTTCGCGGCCGAGATGACCGAGAACCCGGTGCAGAAGCGCATCCGCACGGCAAGCGCGACGATCGACAGCTCGCTGTTCCAGGCGGCCGAATCCGCGCAGATTTCCGAGACGGTCGCGCTCAAGCTCGCCAACGTGTTCGCGTGGGACATCGATTTCGTACTCGATATCCGCGAAGGCGACCGCTTCACCGCCGTGTACGAACAAATCTATCAGGACGGCAAATACCTGCGCGACGGCGACGTTCTCGCGGCGGAATTCGTCAATAATGGCAGGGTGTACCGCGCAGTCCGTTACGTGAGCGATTCCGGCGCCGTCGGCTATTACACCCCCGACGGCAAACCCATGCGTAAGGCGTTTCTGCGCGCGCCGGTCGAGTTCACCCGTGTGAGCTCTGTGTTCAATCCGCATCGGCTGCATCCGATCCTGAATCTCATCCGAGGACACATGGGAACCGACTACGCGGCCCCCATCGGCACTCCGGTGCACGCGGCCGGCGACGGACGCGTGAGCTTCGAGGGAGTGCGCGGCGGCTACGGCAACGCCATCGTGCTCTCGCACAGCAACGACATCTCGACGCTCTACGGACACATGTCCCGGTTCGCGCGCGACATTCACGTGGGCTCCCATGTGCAGCAAGGCGAGGTCATCGGCTACGTCGGAATGACCGGTCTCGCGACCGGGCCGCACCTGCACTATGAATATCTGAAGAATGGCGTCCACATGGACCCGCAAACCGTGAAGTTGCCCGGCGCAGACCCGCTGCCCGCGGATGCCCTCGGCAATTTCCGTGCGCAGACCGCCCCCTACCTCGCGGATCTGCCCGCACCGCCGAACGGGCCGGCGGCGGCGGCGCAAACGGCCTCGGCGAACACCGCAGCGGAACGCATCGACGCACCGCCGGTGGCTGCAGCACCTGCACGACCTGCCGTACCGGCCCTGCCGTCGGGTTTTTCCGTCGCGGGGATGGGCCAATTCGTGGGCGAGCCGCGCGGCGCCGTCAACTAGTCGGCGCGTATCACTCCATAAGCCCATGGATCTGTACCTCGGACTGATCTCGGGCACCAGCATGGACGCCATCGACGCGGCCCTGGTCGACTTCGGCGCATCTCCACTGTCGCTGGTGGCGGCGAGTGCCACGCCGCTCGACCCAGAGCTCAAGGCAAGAATCACCGCCGTCATCGAATCGCCCGAGCACGCGTCTCTCGACGAGATCGGTCAGATCGATGTCGCGGCCGCGCGCGAGTTCTCGAATAGCACGCTCGACTTGCTGCGCCGCGCCGGCGTCGAGCCCTCCGAGGTGACCGCCATCGGCAGCCATGGACAGACGCTGCGCCACCGCCCGGATCTGTCCCTCCCCTTCACCTGGCAAATCGGCGATCCGAATGTGCTGGCCGAGTTGACCGGGATTACCGTGGTGGCCGATTTTCGCCGGCGCGATGTGGCGGCCGGCGGCCAGGGTGCGCCGCTCCTCCCGGTGTTCCACGATCAGGTATTCCGGAGCGACGCCGAAGACCGCGTGATCCTGAATCTCGGCGGCATCGCCAATATCACCATTCTCGCGCGCGGCAAAGCGGTCTCGGGCTTCGATACGGGCCCCGCAAACCGGCTGCTGGACGCCTGGATTTCGAGCCATCGCGGCGCCGCGTTCGATGAGCACGGCGCGTGGAGCTCCACCGGCCATTGCGACGCCGGCTTGCTGAACCGCCTGCTCGCCGAGCCTTATCTCGCGCTGCCGCCGCCCAAGAGCACGGGACGCGAGCTCTTCAACATGCCCTGGCTTCTCGACCGGCTCGGCCGCGAGCAACGCCGGCCGGAGGACGTGCAGGCCACCCTGCTCGAATACACCGCCGCCACTGTCGCCGATGCCGTGCGCCGGCACGCCCCTGGCGCCGCGCTCTATGCCTGCGGCGGGGGAGCGCATAATTCGTCGCTGCTCGCCGCCCTCGCCCGCCGGCTGTCCCCGGCGCGCGTCGCGACCACCACGGCTCTCGGCCTCGATCCGGACTACGTCGAGGCGATCGCCTTCGCCTGGTTTGCGCGGCGCACGCTCGCGGGCCTGCCCTCGAGCGCGCCGAGCGTCACCGGCGCCCGTGGCGCACGCATTCTGGGCGGCGTGTTTCCGCGGTAGCATGACTGTCATGTTCGACGCCTCACACTTGCCCGCATGAACGACGCAGACCTTCAGACGCCGCAGCTTTACATCAATCGCGAGCTATCGTTCCTGGAATTCAATCAACGGGTGCTGGAGCAGGCGAAGGACAGCCGCATCCCGTTGCTCGAGCGGGTCAAGTTTCTCTGCATCTCGTGCGCCAATCTCGACGAGTTCTTCGAGATTCGAGTCGCAGGCTTGAAGGAGCTCCTCGAGGCGGGCGCGCTGCAGGTCGGCCCGGACGGCCTGTCCGTCTCCGAGCAGCTGAAGGCGATCCGCGTGCGTGCCGGGCGCCTGATCGATGAGCAATACCAGGTCCTGAACAATGTGCTCATGCCCGATCTGGCCAAGAACGGCGTGGTGTTCGTGTCGCCGGATAGCTGGACCGAAGCTCAATCCACCTGGCTCGAGGAGTACTTTCACCGGGAGGTCGAGCCGGTCTTGAGCCCGCTGGCGCTCGACCCCGCGCGTCCGTTTCCCAAGGTGCTGAACAAGAGCCTGAATTTCGCCATCGTGGTGGAAGGCGAGGACGGCTTCGGCCGCAACTCGGGCCTTGCGGTGGTTCAGGCGCCGCGCTCCTTGCCGCGCCTCATCCGGCTCCCCGACGAGCTCGGCAGCCGGCATTTCGTTTTCCTCGGCACCATCGTGGAGGCGTTCGTCTCCAAGCTGTTCGCCGGGATGCGCGTGCGCGGCTGCTATCAGTTCCGCGTGACGCGCAACAGCGATCTGTTCGTGGAGCAAGAGGAGGTCGACGACCTGCTCCGCGCGGTGGAGGGCGAGCTCGCCTCGCGCCGCTACGGGGACGCCGTGCGCCTCGAGACTCCGCATGACTGTCCCGCCGAGATCCTGAACTACCTGCTCGAGCAGTTCGCGCTGACCGCGGATGACCTGTACAAGGTGTCCGGCCCGGTGAATCTCAATCGTCTGTTGGCGCTCTACGATCTCGTCGACCGCGCCGAGCTCAAGTATCCGGCGTTCACCCCGAGCGTGCCGGAGCGGCTGAGAATCGGCGGCGACATCTTCGCGACGCTGCGCGCCGGCGATGTGCTTCTGCAGCATCCCTTTCAGGGCTTCGGCCCGATCACGGATTTCATCAAGCACGCCGCGAGCGACCCGCAGGTTCTCGCCATCAAGCAGACTTTGTACCGGGCCGGGAGCGACTCGGCCATCGTCGGGGCACTCATCGATGCCGCGCAGGCGGGAAAGGACGTCACCGTCATCATCGAGCTTCGAGCCCGTTTCGACGAGGAGGCTAACATCGAGCTGGCGAACAAGCTGCAAGAGGCCGGCGCACACGTGATGTACGGAGTGTTCGGGTTCAAGACGCATGCCAAGCTCGTGATGGTGGTGCGGCGCGAGGAGAAAGGACTCCGGCGCTATTGTCATCTCGGCACGGGCAACTACCACGCCAAGACCGCACGTCTTTATACGGATTACGGACTGATGACCGCCGACGAGGCGATCGGCGAGGACATCCACGAGATTTTTCTGCAGCTGACGGGGCTCACACGCGTCCCGCGCCTGCGCAAGCTCCTGCATGCCCCCTTCAGTCTGCATCAGGCTCTCACCGCAAAGATCGACCGTGAGGCCGGGCATGCTCGATCCGGCAAGCCCGCCCGCATCGTCGCCAAGCTGAATGCGCTGACAGAGCCGGCCATCATTCAATCCCTATACCGCGCTTCGCGCGCGGGCGTGGAGATCGATCTCATCGTGCGGGGCTTGTGCTGCCTCCGGCCCGGCGTGCCGGGAGTGTCGGAGCGCATCCGTGTCCGCTCCATCGTGGGCCGATTCCTCGAGCATTCCCGGGTCTATCAATTCGAGAATGCCGGCGAACGCGAGGTGTACTGCGGGAGCGCCGACTGGATGGACCGCAACCTCTATCGCCGGATCGAGGTCGCGTTCCCGGTGGAGACGCCGGAATTCAAGGCCCGAGTCAGCGAGGATTTGAATCTGTACCTGGCCGACGATTGCCAGGCTTGGGTCATGTCGTCCAGCGGCGAGTACTCCCGGGCCGAGGGGCCGGGACACATCTCGGCGCAGGCGCGCCTGTTGAGCCTGTACGACGAGCGGGTCGTGCTCATCGAGCCGTAGGCGGCCTTCGAGCGGCGTGGCCGGCCGTCACCCGGCTTTGACTGCGACATCCGAGGATGCGCGGTTGAGGGTCAGGCGAAAGCCGGCGTCCTTGAGGTAGCCCCGCTCCTGCTCGAGATCCTCGAGCGTCAAGGGGTGCTCCTTCATCCAGCCCTGCGGCAATTCCAGGCTCAAATTGCGACCCTTGGCCTGCAGCCGCACTTCGGGCAGCGGTTGCGGACTTCGCCCGCGATTCAGCAGCACCGCCAGGCGCAACAGCACGATCAGAAACTCGGCGTGCCGATCCCACGGCGGCACCAGATCCTCCAGCGCCTCGAAGGAGAGCTGACGCCGATGGCCGCCCACGATGCCGGCGAGCAGCAACTGCTCCTCGCGCGGAAACCCCGGCATGTCGGCGTGCTCGAGCAGATAGGCGCTGTGCCGATGATATTTCGAGTGGGCGATGTCGAGCCCGCTCTCGTGCAGGCGCGCCGCCCAGCGCAGCATCGATTCCGCCAGGGGATCCTCGAGCCCCCACTCCGACTCCATCTGCTGCAGCAGGTTGACCGCGGTGGCTTCGACCCGGTCGGCCTGGAGCGAGTCGACGTGATAGCGCTGCTCCATGGCGCGGACGCTGCGCACGCGCGCATCCTCGTCGGTAAATCGGCCCATGAGGTCGTACAGCAAACCCTCGCGCATCGCGCCCTCCGCGACGCGCACGCGGTCGACGCCGAAGTTCTCGACGATTTCCAAGAGGATCGCGAGCCCCGCCGGAAACACCGGGGCGCGCTCGGCATCGATGTCCTCGAGGTCCAGGTCATCGACGTGCCCCGCCGCGATCACGCGCTGCGCGATGCTGCGCAGATGATCGAGGGTGATACGCGGCGAATCCGGGTTCAAACGGCGCACCACGTCGCCGATCACGCGCACCGTGCCGGAGCTGCCGAAGGCCTGCAGCCAGCCGAGCTTGCGGTATGCCTCCTGAATGGGCTCGAGCTCCAGCCTTACCGCAGTGCGCGCCCGCTCGAAACGCTTCTCGGATATGCGGCCGTCGTCGAAGAAGCTCGTGGTCAGCCCCACGCATCCCACCGACAAGCTTTCCAGCAGCAGCGGATTGAAGCCCTCGCCGATGACGACTTCGGTGGAGCCGCCGCCGATGTCGATGACCAGCCGCTTGTCGGGGCTCATCGGACTGGTGTGCGCGACGCCCGAATAGATGAGGCGAGCCTCCTCCAGCCCGGAAATGATTTCGATCGGGTGTCCGAGAGCCGCACGCGCGCGCTCCAGGAACCAGCGCTTGCGCTTCGCCCGGCGCAACGCGTTGGTCCCCACCACGCGGACGCTGTCGGCACGCATGGCCCGAAGCCGCTGACCAAAGCGCTCGAGGCAGCGCAGTGCGCGCTCGGTGGCGGCATCGTCCAGCCGGCCGCTGTCGCCCAGACCCGCCGCCAGCCGCACCATCTCGCGCAGCCGGTCGAGAATGACGAGTTGGCCGTGCGAGTAGCGCGCGACCACCATGTGAAAACTATTGGATCCGAGATCGACCGCGGCAAGGACGTCCGGAACGACACGACCCCCGGTCATCTAGCCGTCGTCGGTTATGCCGAGAATGAGGACCCGCACCCGCAGGTGGTCTTGGCGTTCGGGTTGCGTATCACGAACTGCGCACCCTGCAGATCCTCCTTGTAGTCGATCTCCGCGCCCATCAGATATTGCGCGCTCATCGGGTCGATCAGGAGCTGCACGCCGCCGTTCTCGATGCAGAAATCGCCTTCTTCCACCTTCTCGTCGAAAGTGAAGCCGTATTGAAAGCCGGAACATCCGCCGCCGGACACGAATACCCGCAGCTTCAGATTTGGGTTGGCCTCCTCGCGGATCAACTCCCCCACCTTACCGGCGGCGGCATCGGTGAAAACGAGCACATCGGGCGGCGGCGGCGCGGCCTCCGCGGCGGTGGTGGATTCGGAAGTAGCGTTCATGGGCATAGTCTACTCGGCGCCCGCCGTCAATCAAAGCAAAGGCGTCAGGTTTGAGACCCGGATTCCCCTTCTGCGGTTCCGGGAGCCTTAAGGTCGGGCGCGGCGGCCCGATGGATCAATTTCCCATTGATTTGGGCGCCCACCGCCGTTTCAATGACCGTGTAGGCCACATTACCGAGGACTTTGGCCTGCGCGCCCAGTTCGACGCGGTCGGCGGCCTCGATGTTGCCCTTCACGGTGCCGTTGAGCAGCACGTTGCGGGCGAAGACCGATCCTTCGATGCAGCCCTGCTCGCTCACCGACAAAAAAGCGTCGGCGGCGGCCCCGCAGGTGACGTTGCCGTTGATGTAGCCGTCCAAATGGAAGCCGCCCGCGAATTCCACGTCGCCGTTGATCCGGGTCTTCGCGCCGATCAGCGTGTCGATGGTCGCGTTGTTATTCGGTTTCCGTTTGAACATCCGCACCATCCTTCGGCGCAGTGGCGCCGTTGGCTTCCATCTCGACCGACATTCCCTGCGCCTTCCAGACGAACGCCTGCCGGAAGCCGTGACTCTGATCCTTGCCGCTGTGGATCTCCACCCCCAGGCGGGTCGGTGTGAATCCCTTCGGCAATCGAACGATCTCGTCGTAGTCCTCGAAGTAGCGAAACGAGTATGCCAGGCTCGGCCGCCGGGTGGGCGAGATCTCCGCGAAATTGAGGCTCTGCGGCCTGCCGCCTTGAAGCCCGTCGAGGACGATCGACGCGCTTCCCGATACCTCCTTGTCGGGTTTGCCGGTCTGCATCAATATGAATTTGAGCCGGAACTGCCCATCGGTCTCGGGCACTATCTGCATCTGCTGCACTTTGACGTGAACCAGGGAATCAGGCTGCACCAATCCGCGATAGAAGGACAGATCCTGGTTCAGCCGCGCGATCTGGGTTTGCATGTCGCCGAGACTGCGTTGCACCTGCTTGTAGCCCTCCTGGTCCACGCGGCGCGCCACGTCCGCGGCCTCGAGCTGCGTGCGCAGGCGCGAGTTCTCCGCCTCGAGCGCCCGGATGCGCGAACTCGCCGCCAGCGCTCCGCGGACCGAATCGACCACCCGAAAACCCGCCTCGTAGCGTCCTAACTCGAATATCGAGTACACCGCGAACAGCAGGCCGAAGATGATGCCCGCCAACACCCAGGCGCGCCGCCGGGGCGCCGCACGCACGACGAGTTTTCCGAACAGGTCGGCCACGCTATGATCCGCCTTTGTGCCCGGGGAACGACCCTTGCTGCTCTGGTTGAAGGCTTTTCATGTGATCGCGGTGGTGACCTGGTTCGCGGGCCTGTTCTACCTGCCGCGCCTGTTCGTGTATCACGCCGACACCACCGATGCGATCAGCCTGGAGCGCTTCAAGGTGATGGAGCGCCGCCTGTTCGCGCTCACGACCATCGGGGCGTGCGCGACGCTGGCATTCGGCGTCGCCATGCTCGCGGCGGTTCCCGCATATCTCGACATGGGTTGGTTGCATTTCAAGCTGATGCTCGTAGGTCTCCTCATCATCTACCATTTGTACTGCTACAAGTTCACCCGGGTATTTGCGGCCGGCCGTAACGTCCGCACGGCCAAGTGGTACCGCCTGTTCAACGAGATTCCGTCGCTGCTGCTGATCGGCATCGTCATTTTGGCGGTCGTGAAACCCTAGTCCCCGCGGACCCGGGATCAACCCGCCTCGGCTTTGGCAACCGGGACGTCGATGTCCGTCCACCAGTCAGGATAGGGCGGCAGGCCGTCGCTGAACATCAGCTTGCCGAGATCGTGCAGCGCGCGCGAATACACGCGCCGCTTGAAATACACCACCTCTCGCACCGGCGTCCAGAAATCCACCCACCTCCAACGATCGAATTCCGGCTGAGCCGTGCTGTCGAACCGAAACTTGGCCTCGTCCGCGACGAGCTTCAGCAGAAACCAGCGCTGCTTCTGTCCGATGCACCGATCCCTCACGTATTGCCGGGGCAGCCGGTAGCGCAGCCACCCGCGCGTCGAGCCGATCACCTCGACATCGCTCCGCACCAGCCCGATCTCTTCGGTCAATTCCCGAAACAGCGCATCTTCCACCCGCTCGCCGCGGTTGACTCCGCCCTGCGGAAACTGCCAGCCGCGGCCTCCGACGCGCCCGCCGAGGAACAGCTCCCCGCTGCCTCGGGTCAATACGATGCCCACATTGGCTCGAAAGCCGTGCCGGTCGATGTAGTCGGTAGCGTGAGCGTCGGGCATGGCCCATTGTGCCCTCAGCCGGCTCCCACTTGCACTCGGTTTCGGCCCAGCGCCTTGGCGCGGTAGAGCGCCGCATCGGCGTCGGCGATGAGCCGGTCGGCGACCGCCTTGAGGTCGGTCTCGTGGCGTCCGGGCGAGAGCGCCGCGACGCCCACCGACACCGTCAAGGTCCGCTCGATCTCCTCGGTGAGCGCCACCGGACGCGCCATGATGCATTCGCGGATGCGCTCGGCCAGCTTTGCGGCCTCCACTGCGTTCGTTTCCGGTAACAAGATGGCGAGTTCGTCGCCGCCGAAGCGCGCCGCCGTGTCCATGCTGCGAATCTGCGACTCGACCCGCTGCGCGATCTCTTTGAGCGCGATATCGCCCGCCAGATGTCCGTAGCCGTCGTTGATTCCCTTGAAATGGTCGATGTCCATCATCAGGCACGCGATCGTCCCTGCCCGCCGCTGCGCGCGCGCCAGCTCCTCCTTCAGACGTTGCTGCAAGTAGCGGCGGTTGTGCCAGCCGGTCAGGAAATCGGTGATCCCCGCGCGCATCAGCCGGGCCCTGTTCACGGCGTTCTCGATGCAGACGGCGGCAACCGCGCCCAAGTGCGATAGGAAGTCGGTGCCGTGGTGCCGTGTGAACCGGGTGGGATCGCGGCTGCCGAAGCACAGCGCGCCCGTTGAAAGGTCCTTGCGCGGCAAGGGCACGAGGGCCGCGCTTTTGAGGTTCGAATTGGCCGGGAAGAGCAGATGATGGTCCGCCCCGACGAAGGGACCCAGCCAGGGCTTGTGCAGGGCGGAGAGTTGCGGCGCGAGACTGATCAAGGAGTCGACGAAAAATATCTGCTTGAACTCCTCCGGGCGGTCCCCTCCCGCCACGAGCAAATGGCGGATCTCGTGCTGAGGGTCGAGCAACACCACGCTCACGGCATCCAGCGAATAGGATTCGCGCAGGCCGTCGACCAGGGCGTGCAGCAGTTGCGGCAAGCCGTCGGCACGCAGCAGGGACAGCTCGCGCGTCTGAGTGCGTTTTAGAATCGACTCGTTATTGGCCGCCTCGGCGGTGAGTTCCGTCAGTCGCTTTCTGAGCGCTTCGTTCTCTTGATTGATGATGTCATTCACCCCTAGGCGCCCCTCCCATTCCCTGGTCAGCCCTCGCGCGCTTGAGCGCGATCATCGAAATATGCTCTTCCGCGAAGCATGAGCGCAGTGAACGCGTCCGCATCTTTCGATTGCACCGCCGCGATCAGGCGAGCGACCGCCTCCTTGAGAGCCATCAAGGATTCCGTACCATAGTCGTTGAGGCTCTGGATCTCGAAGTACAGATCCGGGCTCTCGGCGGCCACGCGGCTCGCGACGTCCATCTGCGAGTCGAAGGTGGTGCTCGAGAGCCTCGCCAGCCGAGGCGCAGCCTCGCCTGAGTCGGCGAGCGCGGTAAAAAACGCGATGTTGAGGGCGTGCGAAAGCCCGAGCACATAGGCGATCAGCCGGTCGTGCTCGTCGAGTCCCATGATCACCCGCTCCGCCATGGTCGGCGCGAACAGTTCCTGGGCCTCCTGCAGAGCCGCTTTATCGCCGAGATCGATGAAAATGACGTGCCGCCCGGACAGCAACTGAGTATCGGGCCCGAACATGGGGTGAAGCGATGTCACCCGGCAGCCGGCCTTCACCAGTGCATCGAGACCGGCTCGCAGAGGCGTCTTCAGCGAGCCGAGATCGAAGATCAGGCCGCGCGGCGCGCGCTTCGCCAATAGCTTCAGAATTTCGGCGGTCGCGCTCAATGGCGTCGCCAGCACGATCAGATCGGAATCGAGGGGGTGATCCTGCCAGTCGGCCAGCTGATCGAACCCCGGTTGGCCGCCTCGGGGATCGGCAATCGTGACCTGAAAGCCCTGTGAAGCCAGGAAATCCGAGAACCAGCCGCCCATCTTGCCGCGTCCGCCGATTACCAGCGCGCGCTTGCCGGTGCCCTGGCCTTGCGCCGCAACACGCGCTTGCTCCTGGGTCGCCAACGAGGAATGGATCAGCTGCCGCAACAGCGATTCCGCCAAATCGGGCTCGATCCCCAGGCCTTCCGCGACCGAGCGGCCGCGAAGAATGACCTCCCGCTCGCGGGCAAAGTCCCGTGTGGCCCGGCCGGTCGCCCGCTTGACGGCCGCCACCTGCTCGCTGAGCGACTGGCGGCGGGCGACGAGCGCCAAGATGTCGGCATCGAGCTCGGTCAGTGCAGATCGCAAATCGTCCAAATTCATCTGTGAATCAATCCCCTGGTGACGCGGCGGCCGCCGTCCCGCTATCGCAGGCACTCATGCGCGGCTACCATTCAGTTATGAGTACAAGCATAAAGCCTTTGTGGACTGAAACGCTTCCCGAACCGTTGCCGGCGAACCCGCTCGAGGTCGCCGCGCAATGGTTGGCCGGGGCGCAGGCCGAAGCGGCCCAGCCCAATCCCAATGCCATGGTACTCGCCACGGTGAATGGCGAGGGCCAACCCTCCGCGCGAGTAGTGCTCTGTAAGGACATCTTCCCCGACGCGGGATACATCGTTTTCTACACCAACTACGAATCTCACAAGGGGCGCGACCTCAAGGCCAATCCGCGCGCAGCCGTGGTTTTTCACTGGGACCATCATCACCGCCAGGTGCGCGCCGAAGGGCGTGTCGAGCGCATGTCCGACGTCGACAACGACGCCTACTTCGATTCCCGCCCCTGGCAGAGCCGCCTCGGAGCATGGGCCAGCCGCCAGAGCGAGCCGGTCCAGTCGCGCAGCGCCATGGGCGAAAGCGTCGCCGCCGCGGCACGCCGCTTCGGCATTCCCTACGGTGGCCCCGGCACTCCGGAACCCGAGACCATCGCGGCCAAGGTGCCTCGGCCGCCGCACTGGGGTGGATTTCGCCTGAACGTGGATGCGGTGGAACTCTGGGTGGAGGGCGAGTTTCGCATCCATGATCGCGCACGCTGGACGCGCATCGGCGGCAGCCACGGGGTGCCGCAGTGGACCGTCATGCGATTACAGCCATAGCCGCCCATGGAGTTGATCCGCGGACAACAGGCGACTTGTCCCCACTGCTGGGAAACCATCGAGCTTACTCTCGATCTGTCGGTCGAGGGACAGTCCTACATCGAGGATTGCCCCGTATGCTGCAAGCCCATGGCCGTGTCGTACGTCTCTGTCGACGGCGAGGTCACCGAACTCAGCGTCGAACCTGCCGACTGACCCCGGGCGAACGTCTGGAGTGACTCCGACCAGCCCAAGACCGGCAACCGCGCGCACACCCTGGCGTGCGCTGCGCATCGCCATGCTCCTCGGCGTGTTGCTCCTGGTGAGCGTGACCACCTGCGAGGATCGGTTCCGCAGTACCGCGTGGCGACAGCCGCTCTATGTCGCCATCTATCCCATCGCGGCGGACGACAGCCCGGTGACCCGCGCCTACGTGGCGAGTCTCGATGCCGCACGCTTCGAGCCCATCGACCGGTTCTTCGCCGGCGAGGCCGCTCGGTATCGCCTCGGCAACGACGATCCGGTCAAGACTCGGTTGCGGGCCGAGCTTGGCGAGCGCCCGCCGGCACGCTCCCCAGACGCCTCGATACCCGCCACCATTCTTTGGAGCCTCCGACTGAGATTCTGGGCATGGCGGGTGAGCGGGCACGTCAAGGACCCCGAGGACGTTCGCATGTTCGTTCTGTATCACGACCCCGCGCTGACGCCGGTCGTGCCGCATTCCCTCGGTATCGAGAAGGGGCTCATCGGGGTGGTCTACGCCTTCGCGACTCCCCTCATGGACGGCGGCAACGACGTGGTCATCGCACACGAGTTGCTGCACACCTTGGGCGCGACCGACAAATACGACCCAGCCGACAATGCGCCTCGCCTTCCCGACGGCTACGGCGACCCGCATCAGGCACCGCTCTATCCGCAGCGGTTCGCGGAATTGATGGCGGGCCGGCGCATGATCTCCGCGACCGTGTGGGAGCAGCCCTCCAGCCTCGACGAGGTCCGTATCGGACCTGCCACGGCGTTGGAGATACGCTGGCTGAAATAGCGGGGGGTCGCCGTCACGGGCATTCCGTGCCTTCCTTCAGAACCTCGAGCACCAGCGCGTGCATCGGGCCATTGGTCGCAAGCACGGTCTTCGATGAGAGCGTCAGCGGCGAGCCGTCGAGCTCCGTGAAGCGCCCGCCCGCCTCGGTGACGATGGCGGAGCACGCCGCGATGTCGAGAATGTTCACGTCCGATTCCACGACCGCGTCGATCTTGCCTGCGGCGAGCAAATGATAATGCAGAAAGTCGCCGTAACCGCGAATGCGATCGACTGCCGCCACCAGCCGGCCGTATCGCGGCCACAAGCGGCCGGCCGCGAGCGACTTCAGATTGCCCGACGAGAGCGCCGCGGCGCCTATCGCGGCTGTGCGGCTGACGGAAATCCGCCTGCCGTTGAGATACGCTCCGGCGCCGCGCTCCGCATACGCCATCTCCCCGTACACGGGCGCCCTCGACACGCCCAGAACGATCTCGCCGGCCCGCATCAGCGCAATCTGGGTCGAGAAAAAGGGATATTCGCGGATGAAAGCCTTGGTGCCGTCGATCGGATCGACCAGCCAGAGATTCTCCGCGCCCTCGTTGCGCGCGCCGGTCTCCTCGCCGTAAAAGCCGTACGAGGGAAATCGGGATTCGAGTATCTCGCGGATCGCGACCTCGCAGCGAACGTCGGCCTCGGTCACCGGCGACTTATCCTCTTTGATGCCAACCTCGAGGTTGCGTTGGTACAGAGAGAGCGCGATGTTCGAAGCCTGCGCCGCCGCATCGAGCGCCGCCCTGAGCTCAAGCGAGGGATTCATGCTGGCTCGGATCTCCCATGGGAAGGTCGCGGCCATTCTAGCCGTTGTGCTACCGTCGCACTCCGAAATCCCGCACCGAGCACGGCATCATGGGCAACCGACTGAGCAAGATCTACACCCGCACCGGCGATGACGGCAGCACCGGATTGGGCGACGGCGCGCGCGTGGCGAAGGAGAGTCTGCGCGTCGAGGCGTACGGCAGCGTCGACGAAACCAACAGCGCAGTCGGCCTCGTGCTGGCGGTTCCGACGCTCCCCGAGGCGGTGAGGAGCTGTCTCACCGAGGTGCAGCACGATCTTTTCGATCTCGGCGGCGAGCTTTGCATTCCCGGACATCGCATGATCACGCCGGCGTACGCGGAGCGGCTGGAACGCGAGCTCGACGGCTTCAACGAATCGCTTCCGCCCCTCAAGGATTTCATTTTGCCCGGCGGCGGCCCCGCCGCCGCCGCCTGCCATATGGCTCGCGCCATCTGCCGCCGGGCCGAACGGCGCTGCTGGTTGCTTGCGCGCGTCGAAACGATCGCTCCCGATGCGCTCAAGTACCTGAATCGCTTATCGGATCTCCTGTTCGTCATCGCCCGCGTGTTGGCGCGGAGCGAATCGGGCAGTGAAGTGTTGTGGCGCCATCGGTAGGACCGCGCTAAGCCGCTCCGGCGCGCCGCCGTTTCGACAGCAGCCAATCCGCATGCCAGCGTTCCAGATCGGCGATCGGCAGCGGCCGGCAGAATAGAAATCCTTGGACCTGCGTCGCGGCGCAGTCCTTCAGGTATTGCCATTGGGTCTGCGTCTCGACGCCCTCGGCGACGGTGGCAAGCCCGAGACTCTTCGCCATGGCGACGATCGCCTCCACGAGCGGGGCATTGCCGACATGCCTCGAGGTGATGTCGCGAACGAAGACCCGGTCGATTTTCAGGGTGTCGACCGGAAAGCGTCTCAGATATGACATGGAGCTGTAGCCGGTCCCGAAGTCATCCAAGGCCGTCGTCACGCCGAGCTCTTTCAGAGCGTTCACTGCCTTGCCGACGGCGGTCGAATATTCGATGAGCGCGCCCTCGGTGAATTCCAGTTCGATCATGCGCGGCTCGATGCCGGCGGCTTCGATGGCGTCGGCCACGCGGCGCACCAGAGTTCCGTCGCGGAATTGCACGCCGGATACGTTGACGGCCACCTGCCAGGCGTTCGAGCCGGCGTCGCGCCACCGCCTCACCTGCGCACAGGCCTCGCGCAACACCCAGTCGCCGATCTCCACGATCAGGCCGCTCTGCTCGGCCAGCGGTATGAATTCATCCGGGGGGACCATGCCGCGCTGCGGATGCGACCAGCGCAGCAGCGCCTCGACGCCCTCCACCTGCAAGTCCTCGAGCGCCAGGCGCGGCTGAAAGCTCAGCGAGAATTCCCGGCGCTCCACGGCCTTGCGCAGATCGGCTTCGAGCGACATCCGCATCGCCGCTCTCGTGCTGATCGACTTCTTGAAGAACTCCGTGCCGCCCCGATGCGCCTTCTGGGCATGATGCATCGCCGCGTCCGCGTTGTTGATCAGTGTTTCCGCCCCGACGGCGTCGAGAGGGAAGATGCTGATGCCGATGGCCGCGGACAACGGCACCTCTTGGTCGCCGATCACGAACGGCCGCGCCAGCACGCCCTGTACTCTGCGCGCGACCAGCTCGGCGCCGTCCGCCGTACACACGCCCGGCAACACGAGACCGAACTCGTCGCCGCCGGTGCGCGCAACCCAATCCTTGATGACGCTCTCCTCGACAGGGTCGCTCGACGCAGGCCCGGGCCGCTCGCAGTCGCGCAGGCAGTTCTGCAACCGGTTCGCGACCTCTTTCAGCAGAACATCGCCGACCGCCGGACCCTGCGTGTCGTTTATGCGCGAGAAATCGTCCAGGTCCATCATCAAAACCGCGATGCCGCGATTGCGGCGCTGAGCCCACGCGACCTGCTCATCGAGGATCTGCCGCAGGCGCTGCCGATTGGGGAGCGCCGTCAAGGGATCGTGGTAGGCGAGGTAGCTCACCCGCGCCTCACTCGCGAGCAGCTGGTCGTGAGTTCTCTTCGCGCGCACCAGGAACTTCACGCGCTCGGCAAGCAGCATCGGATTGATGCCCTTCGATGCGAAGTCCGTGGCCCCGGCGGTGTAGGCGCGCTTCACCGATTCCATGTCGTCGAGGCTGGTCTGGATCAGGATGGGCACGTGGCGGCAATGCGGCAGCGCCCGTAGCGCCATGCAGGCGTCGAATCCGCTCATTCCGGGCATAACGACATCGAGGATGACGCAGTCCGACGGCTGCGTGCGGAACGCGGCCAGCGCGCTCGCTCCATCCGCTGCGCACGTAACGCGAAAGCCGGCCACCTCCAAGGCCGTGCTCAGCAGCAGCCGGGCTCCCGGGTCGTCGTCGACTACGAGAATCGTGGCCTGTTGATCCAATGCCGGGAGGGTATGCATGGGTCCCTCCGTCACGCCGCCGTGGCGGATTTTTTCCGCCCCAGGGCGTCGCAGAAGTCGCGATACTCGGCGCCTATCCGCTGCAAGCGCGGCACCGCCTCCTCGACCTTTCCGCCGTTCACCATCGCCTCGCATTCCTTCAGGAGCGCCGCGAGCCGCGCTCCGCCGAGATTCGCCGTGCTCGACTTCAGCGTATGTATCGCCTGTGCCAGCTCCGCCTGGTGTCGATTACGGGCGGCCGCCTCGATCGCGCCGATCAATGGGGGCGAGTGCTGCATGTACAGGTCGATGAGCGAGCTCAACAGAGTCGGACGCCCCAGCGCGGCAATGTCGCGCAATACGCCCGTCTCGATCAGCGCAGCGGGAGCCGTATCCGACGCGGGGGCTGCGGCCAGCCGCTCATCGCGCGGCGCCGCCGGCACCCATCTCTCGAGCAGCGCACCCAGCTGGAGTTGAGTGAACGGCTTGCTCAAAAAATCGTCCATGCCCGCGGCCAGACAGCGTTCGCGATTTCCTTCCATGGCGTTCGCCGTCAGCGCGACGATGACCAGCCGCGGCGCACCCGTCCTGCTCTCGCGCCGCCTGATTTCCGCGGTGGCCGTCAGGCCATCCATCACCGGCATGTGGCAATCCATGAGCACGGCGGCGTAGCTCGTTTCGCTGACGGCTTCCAAGGCCAGCATGCCGTTGCCGGCCGACTCGGTCCGGTAGCCGAGGTTCTCGAGCATCCCGATGGCGACCTCGCGGTTTACCGGATTGTCCTCGACCACCAGAATGAGCGCTCCGCGGCCGGGCGCCTCGTCGTGCCGGGCGCATTCCGGCGACCACAGGCTGCTCGCCGCCGTGAACGTCGCCGCGGGATCCGCCCCCGGCTCCAGCCGCACCTCGAACCAGAAGGTCGAGCCGCGATCGAGCCTGCTGTGCACGCCGATCTCCCCGCCCATGAGGCTCACCAGCTGCCGGCAGATCGCCAACCCCAGTCCGGTCCCGCCATACTTGCGCGTGGTGAAGGAGTCGGCCTGGCTGAATGCGCTGAAGATCTGCGTCTGGGCTTCCTCGGAGATTCCGATGCCGGTATCGGCGACCTCGAATCGCAGCTGGCCGCGCGAATCCACCGCACGCACACGCACCGAGACCTCTCCCGATTCGGTGAATTTGATCGCGTTGCCCGCCAGATTGACCAGCACCTGGCGTAATCGCACGGGATCGCCGCGCACGGCGGCAGGTACCGAGGATTCGATCACGCACTTGAGCTCCAAGCCTTTCGCACGCGCGCGCATCCCGAGGATCTCGATGGTCTCCTCGATGATCTCGCGTAGCCCGAACTCGATGGCCTCGAGCTCGAGCTTGCCGGCCTCGATCTTGGAAAAATCCAGGATGTCGTTGATGATCTCCAGCAGTCCCTCGGCCGAGCGCGTGATGGTCTGGGCCAGCCGGCGCTGACGCGCCGACAGTTCGGTTCCCTGCAAGAGCTCCGACATTCCCATGACGCCGTTCATCGGCGTGCGAATCTCGTGGCTCATTCTCGCCAGAAATTCGCTCTTGGCGCTGCTCGCCCGCTCCGCCGCCTCTTTGGCGGATGTCGCGTCCGCGATCGCCTGCTGGAGTTCGCGGTTGGCGCTGCCGAGATTCACCGTGCGCTCCTCCACCTGCTGCTCGAGGAATTGCCGATACCGTTCCAGGCGCGAGTCGCGCTGGCGAATCTGATTGAGCATCTGGTTGAAGCCGTCGATCAGGGCGCCGATCTCGCCCTGCGAACAGCCTTCCACGCGCAGGCTGTAATCCTCCTCGGAGGAAACCCGGCGCATGGTTTGCGCGAGATTGACGATGGGACCCGATATCTGCTGCTGCAGCCGGGCGGCGAACCAGAACGCGCTGAAGAGCGCCGCCGTGATCGCGGCGGCGGTGATCCACAAGTATCCGGGCCAATCGTTCCAGATCGCGCTCAAAGGCGCGACGACGCTCACCCATCCGATGATCTTGCCGTTCTGCACGGCCGCCACGTTGACGTGAACCCCGTCGGAATGCAGGTGGAGCACCGGCTGCGCGTCGGGACCCGCATCCGCCGGTATCGGCAGGACGAGGCCGGCGTTGTCCCGGGCGATCGGCTCGAGCTGGATGTCGCCGGGTCCGCGGTGATAGCTCGCCAGCTTCCGGCCGTCCGGCAGCGAGATTTCCACGCCGGTCACGGAAATCTCGTGGCGCAGACCGCTCAAGAACTTGAGCGCGGCATCGGTGTCGCCCGATTCGACCGTCTGAATGACGTTGACTGCGCAGACGCGCGCGATGCGGGTCGCGCGGTCGCGCATATCCTCCCGCGCGTGCATGAGATTGGTCGCGACATGCACGCCCAATGCGATGGCGAACGCGGCCATGGCGGGGAAGGTGATGACCACCCGGAGCTTCCGTTCGATCGGGAGGTCGGCAAACCAACGTAACAACGAACCCTCCGCACGTAGAACCGACGGATAGCCCGCCCCCTTCAGTATGTCGGCAGCCGGCTTGCATTCTGCTGGCGGGAAAGGTGATGCCGGTCACGTTGCGCCTAGACTCAGGGCAGGCCGGCATCGAGGCTCGGGGATTGGAGGCGCTCAGGCCGGGGGAGACGGATTATGTCCGGTGGACTCGCCGCGGGCGGCGGCGACGAGCCGGCGCGCCTGCGGCCAATCGAACGCCGGGCCCGGATCCGTTTTACGCCCGGGCGCGATATCGCTGTGGCCGACCAGACGCTGCGGCGACAACGTCGGGTAGGCCGCGCAGAGGGCCGCGACGGCATCCGCCAGCGCTCGATACTGGGCCGCCTCGTAGGCGACGGTATCCGCGCCCTCGAGCTCGATGCCGATGGAGAAGTCGTTGCAGGCGCCGCGGCCGGCATAGCTGGACCGTCCCGCATGCCAGGCGCGCTCGTTGAAGCTCACGTATTGCGTCACTGCGCCGTCTCGGGCGATGCACAGATGCGAGGAGACCGTGAGACCGGCCACCTCGGCGAAGTAGGGATGCGCATCCGCCGGCAGCGTGTTGGTGAACAAACGGTCGATCCAGGGACCTCCGAATTCTCCGGGGGGCAAGCTGATGCCGTGCACGACGATGAGCTCCGGAACGGCGCCCGCGGGGCGCGCATCGTGATTCGGGGACGGGAGCTGCCGCGCGCCGCGCATCAATCCGCTGGTCGGGTCCGCTTGCAAGGATGTCATGTGCTTCGGCCGATGAGAACTTGGGCGGATAGCATATGCGACAATTAGAGCCATATGAACGCCCCGCACGCCCCCCGTGTGCCCCACGCCATGAACGCCGAGCGCCCGGCATGCGACTGAACCGCGTTTACCTGGACGTGCCGCTGAGCTCCGGAAGCCTGATCGAGCTTCCGCCGCCGGCCGCGCAGCACCTCGCCAAGGTACTGCGCGCTCGCTCCGGGGATGAGATCGTGCTATTCACCGGCGACGGCCGCGAGTTCGCCGCCGTCGTCGAGGCCGCTCGCGGCTCGCGAGTGACCGTCGCGGTGGGCGAGGCGCGAGCCATCGATCGCGAGTCGCCACTCGCCATCACGCTCGTGCAGTGCATCGCGCGCGGCGACCGCATGGATGTCATCGTGCAAAAGGCGACCGAGCTCGGCGCAGCGCGCCTCGTGCCGGTGACGAGCCGGCGCAGCGTTGTGCGTCTCGACGCCGAACAGGCCGCGTCCAAGGCCGAGCACTGGCGCGGCATTGCCGTCGCGGCCTGCGAGCAATGCGGCCGTAATCGCATGCCCGTGATCGAGGCGCCTCGGCCGCTGATTCACTATCTCGGCGAATCCTCGCCGGGCGGTGTCCGTCTGGTGCTCGACCCCGCCGCGGACCGAGCCGCCGCCGCATTGCAGATCGAGGCATCGGTCGAGATGGCGGTCGGCCCCGAAGGGGGATTCGACGACGAGGAGCTCGAGGCGTTTCGGGTGTCGGGCTTCGTGCCGGTCGCGTTGGGGCCGCGCGTGCTGCGTACCGAGACTGCCGCCATCGCCGGGCTTGCGTGGCTTCAGAGCCGCTACGGTGACTTCGCCGGGGACGGCGATAAAAGCGCCGTAATGTCGTCGAATGGCAGCGGCCGGGAGACGAGATAGCCCTGCATTTGATCGCATCGGAGGAGGCGAAGTATGTTGGCCTGTTCCTCGGATTCGACGCCCTCGGCGACGACCTTGAGCTTCAGTGAATGAGCCAGGGTGATGATCGTGGACACGAGCGTCGTGACCCCCGGATCGTCGAGCATGGCGGCGGTGAAGGTACGGTCGATCTTCAGGGTATCGACGGACATCTTGGCGAGATACCCGAGAGACGAATAGCCGGTGCCAAAGTCGTCGATGGCGATCTCCATGCCCAGCTCGCGGACCGCGCGGAGATTCGCGATGTTGGACTCCACGTTTTCGACGAACAGGGACTCCGTCACTTCCAGGTCGATACCGGCCCCCCGGACCCCGAATATCGCCGCATTGCGGGTCGCCCGCTTCAGCGAACCGCGAACCACATCCAGGAAGTCCGAGCGCCGCAACTGCACCGATGACACGTTGATCGCGACGCGCGGTACCGCCAATCCCTGTTCCAGCCACGCGCAACGGTCCGTGCATGCCTGCAGCAACACCCATGCGCCCATATCGACGATCATTCCCGTCTCTTCCATGAGAGCGATGAATCTGACCGGAGGCACCAGTCCCAGCTCGGGGCTCTGCCAACGAATGAGCGCCTCGAGCCCCACCCAGGCGCGCGTCCCCACATCGACCTTGGGCTGATAGTGCAGCACGAACTCCCCGTTCTTAAGCGCGCGGCGCAGCCGGGTCTCCATGGAAAACCGCTGGGAAATTCGATCGCCGATTTCCTTGGTGAAGAAGACCGTGCGGTTCTCGGATGAGCTCGCCCGCCTCAAAGCCGTTTCGGCGTTGCTGAGCAGCGATTCCGCTTCGCTGCCGTCGTGCGGGTATATCGCGATGCCGGTTTGAGCGGTGAGCGTGACGTCGTGCCCGCTCACCTTGAACGGCGTTCCGAGCCACGCTTGATACTGTTCCTCCAGCATCCGCGCCGACAGATCGGCCTCGCCGGGAAAAGGCAGCACGGAGGCGAATTGTCCCGGCCCGATCCGGCCTACGTAATCATGATCGCCGGTGCAGGTGACGAGCCGATCCGCGATCTCTTTCAGCAATGCGTCGCCGTGAGATCTTCCGAAGGTCTCGTTGATCGTCTCGAAGCGTTCCGGATCGTGAACCACGACCGCGAACTTGGCGCCGCAGCGCTTTGCGGCGCTCACCTGCTGCGCGAGACGCTCCAAGAACAGCGTGCGGTTCGCGAGCCCCGTCGACGAATCGTAGTAGGCGAGATAGTTGAGCCTCTCCGCCTTCTCGAGATAATCGAGCGCGAAGGAGATATCACCCGCAAGCTCGACCAACAGGCGCATTTCCGCCGCATCGAATGCCTCACGCTCGTCGGTCGCCAGGACCATGCAACCGACGCAGTGGCCGTGCATTCCCAACGGGAGCGTCACCACGGATCGCAGGCCGTGCGCCGACATTTGACGCCGATAGGGAGACTTGCGGTCCCCCGCGTCGAGATCGTTGCAGACCCAGGGCTCGCGCCGGCGGATCGCCTGCAAGGCGTCGGCCTCGATGGCCACCGGCACGCCATCCCTCAACATCTGCTCGGCGACGCCGCCCTTGCCCGCCCGCGCCAGCGGGAGAACCAGTTCCTCCCCTCGCTCGAGCCGGCCGATCCACGCGAGCCGAAAATCTCCCTCCTCGACTGCAAGCCGGCATGACTCGGTGAACAGCTCGGCTCGAGTTTGGGCGCGGACGATCAGCCCGTTGATGCCGCTCAATACGCCGTATACCCGATTCAAGTGCCGAATTCTCGCTTCGGCTTGCTTTCGTTCCGTGATATCCGTCGCGATGCCCACGATCCTGTACGGGCGCCCCTGGTCGTCGTACAAAGGAAAGTAGCGGGCAAAGATCCAGCGAATCGAACCGCTCGGCTGGACTATCCTGAACTCGAACTCTTCCCTGGCCGGCTTGCCGGCATGGCTGGCCAGTTGATCGAGGATCCGCTGCCGATCCTCGATATGGATGGAGGTGGTCCAGTCCATGGAATTCGCCGGATCGTGCGGGCGGCCCCAGATCTGATCGAACGCGGGGCTCAGGTACGTCATCTCGCTGAAATCGGCCGTCAGAATGAAAAACACGTCCTGGATATTTTCCGCGAGCTGCCGGAAGCGCTCCTCGCTGCGCTTGAGGTTCGAGGCGAAGAGCTCGCGCTCATCGATCTCGACTCGCAGCTGGGCCGCGTGCAATTGGAGGTCTTGGAAAAGACTGCTGTTCTCGTAGATCCGGCCGGCTTGACCCGCCAAAATCCCGAGCGCGCGCTCGTCATCGAGCGAGAATTCCTTCGCCCCGATTTTATCGGCCAGACACAGCCAGCCGTAAGTCCGGGTCAACGAACTGATCGGCACGGCGAGATACGAGGTGGCGACCGGGTATCCGGCCGGAAAGACCGCCGCCTGCGGCTCATGCGAGCGAGAGTGCGCCCGCCACGCCGCGCCTTGCGCATATACGCGGCCCAGCGGCCCCGCCTCGAGCGGCGGGATGGGAAGCGGCGGCGCTCCTTCGGCCGATTCGATGCCGCTGGTGGTGCAAAAAAGAGAATTCGTGAGCTTTTCGTTGAGGACCAGGACGGCATACCGGGTCCCGAGCATGTGCCGGGCGCCGTGGCACACCTTGTCGAGCAGCGTACGGGCATCGCGCTCGGACGCCAGTTGCAGATTCAGATCGGTCAGCGCCTTCAGCTTCGAGTTGCTCGAAGACAGCTCCAGAGCCCTTTCGGCGAGCTTGGTCTCCAATTGAGCAGTTTTCTCCCTGGCAGCATCCAGCTGGCGCCGATATAGCGCGATTTCGATCGTGCTGCGCAATTCGGCGGTCTTTACGGGCTTCAGGAGATAGCCGTAGGGTTCTGTCTTTTTCGCGCGCTGAACCGTCGCATCGTCCGCATGAGCGGTCAGGTAAATGACCCCGCAGTGAAATCTTTCCTTCAAGATCGCCGCCGTCTTGATTCCATCGCTTCGGCCCTTGATCCGGATGTCCATCAAGACGAGGTCCGGAGCAGCCGACGAGGCGCGTGCGATCGCCTCCTCGGCGCTTGCCGCGATCGCGAAGGCGTCATAACCCAGCTCGCGAAGCGTTTGTTGAAGATCTCGCGCGACGATGGCCTCATCCTCGACCAGCAGGATGGCGGGCGCCGGGGCGGCGGGCGGGGGCAGCGGATCAGCCGGCGCGAACCTACTCGTCATCCGGGGTTCTGGGGAGGTGAACGATCATCGACGTCCCGGCGGGTTGCGCGCGCCGTATGGTGAGATCGCCGCCAAGTGCCGCGAATCGCTCTCGCAGCGCGAACAGGCCGAGAGACCCCGGCTTGTCGAGCGCATCGGGCGCTATTCCGATGCCATCGTCCGTAACCTCCATCGAAATACGCTCCCCGTCGATCTTGAGGCTGATCTCGACGGTCGTCGCCTGCGCGTGCCGGGCGACGTTGGTCAAAGCCTCCTGCGCCGCACGAAACAGAAGCAGCTGCCTCGATTCGGCGAGACGCGGGAAGGAGGCCGTGTGAGTGATTTCGATCTTGAGCCCGGAGCGTTTCTCGAAATGTCGCGCGTGCCCGGCAATGACATCCGTGACCGCGAAGCGGGCGAGGGCCGTGGGATGCAGGTCGTTCGCGACCTGCCGTGTGCTTTCCATGCATGCCGTGAGCGCGGCGCTGATCTCCTCGAATATTTCCTTGGAGCCCAGCTGGCGCTTCGTGACTGCCTCGAGGCGTCCGAGGTCCAGCTTCATGGCGAACAAATCCTGGGCGATGCCATCGTGAAGCCGGACCGCCACCGCTCGCTGCTCTTCCTCGCGCACCGCGGCGAGGCGTTGCGCCAGCTCCCGGGTCTTCCGGTGCGCCTTGCGCAACTCCCGCTCGACTTCCTGCCGGCGCAGGACTACTTCGATCATGCTGCCGAGCTCGGCGAGGTTCACCGGCTTGAGAAGATATCCGTGCGGATCCGTTCTCTTTGCCCGATCGATCATCCCCGCGTCCGAATGGGCGGTGAGGTAAATGATGCCGATGGCGAATCTCTCTTTGAGAATTGCCGCGGTCTGGATGCCGTCGCTCGCCCCTTTGATTCTGATGTCCATCAGCACGATGTCGGGACACTGCGCCGCCGCGCACGCCAGCGCTTCATCGGCGGAGGCGGCGGTTGCAAATGCGTCGTACCCCATCTCGTTCAGGGACAGTTGCAGGTCGCTCGCGACGATTCGTTCGTCCTCGACGATGAGCACCTTGGGGGCCGTGCGGGACATCACGCCTGTGGTTCGGCAGGGAACACGATGCGGAACGCCGCGCCGGGTTCACGCTCGATCTCCATGCGCCCGTCGAGCTGGCCCACCAGAGAAACCACCAGCTGAACGCCCAACGAGCCCGACGTCGCCGGATCGAAGTCCGTTGAGATGCCGATTCCGTCATCGCTGACGGCGAGCAGGATGAGGTCATCGGGTAGCCGGCGCAACTCGATGCGGATCGCGCCGGCGCCTGTCGGAAAGGCGTGTTTGAGCGCGTTCGAGACCAGCTCGTTCAAGATCAGGCCGCAGGGGATCGCCTGTTCGACCGGCAGCGAGAGATCCTGCATTTCGTAACGGAGCGTCACCTCATCGGGCGACAGCCCGGACGCGCTCGATATTCGGGCGGCGAGCTCCCTCGCGTATTTCCCGAAAGGCACTTTCGAATAGTCCTTCGATTGGTAGAGCATTTCGTGAATTTGGGCCATGGTTTCGATCCGGAATCGACACTGCTGCAAGGCCGCGCGCGTGACTGCGTCTCGAAGTGTCCGGAGCTGCATGTTGATCAGGCTCGAGACCACCTGCAGGTTGTTCTTGACTCGATGATGAACCTCCTGCAGCAGCGCATCCCGCTCCTTGAGCTCGGAGGTGCGCGCGCGGATGCGAGTTTCGAGTTCCTCGTTCAGCCTGCGCAGCTCCTCGACATATCGCTTGCGTTCGGTGATGTCCCGCATGATCTTGGAGGCGCCGACGATGGCGCCGGCGCGGTCGCGAATCGGCGAGATGGTCAGCGAGACATCGACCAGCGAGCCGTCTTTGCGCCGCCTGACCGTCTCGAAATGAGCGACGGGCTGACCGGCCCTGACCTTGGCGAGAATCAGGGCCTCCTCCTCTTGGCGATCGTCGGGAAACAATCGCGCGATCGGCTGGCCGACGATTTCGTCGGCACCATAGCCGAGCAGCCGTTGCGCCCCCGGATTCCAGTCGCGTATCACGCCGTCGAGACTCTTGATGATGATCGCATCATCGGCCGACTCGATGAGCGCGGCCATGCGCCGCTGGGCCTCCTCGCCGCGCCGGCGTTCGCTGCAGTCGCGCAACGTGTACACCATTCCGCGGACCCTCGCCTGCTCGCTCCGCAAGGGAGCCGCACGAACATCGACGCGAATTTCATGGCCCGCGTGGTTGAGCAGCAGTAGATCCTCCGCGCTCGAAGCCGAGCCACAAGGTGTGAATCCGTCCATCAGCTCGTATGGTTCGTGGTTCGCCGCATGGACGATCTCGAGCATCGAGGACAGGGGCGCGCCCAGCGCGTCGCCCGCCTCCCGGCTGATCAAACGCACCGCGGCGTCGTTGGTGAAGGTGATGGCATTGCTTTCGTCGGTCACGATGACGCCGTCCTGGATGCTCGCCAGCGTGAGAGCGAGCAATTCGTCGGCCTGCCTGCGTTCCCGCGCTTCCATCCGGAGCACTTCGTTCGCGGCGCGCAGCTCCGCGGTTCGCTCGGCAATGCGGGCCTCGAGCGACTCGTTCAATTTGCGTATTTCGCGCTCGGCGCCGCGCCGCTCCGCAACCTCCCGCGCCAATTCGGCGTTGGAAGCCCTGAGGTCCGCAGGGCTCGGTATGCGCAATGCCGCCGGCATCTGCTTGGCCAGCAAAATCGCGGTCGAGACCGACGCGGCCGCGGTGACCGCTTTGACGCCGCCGGACAGCCAGTACGCCGGGTGCCAAACGGTCCATATCTCCATGAAATGCGACACGCCGCAGGCGACGATGAATATCGCGAAGCACACGAACATCGAACTGAAGTACAGATCGGAGCGCTTGCGCGCAAAGTAGAGCAGGGTGACGGGAATCGAGAAGTAGGCCAGCGCGATCAGTGAATCCGAGACGACATGAAGCGCCAGAATCTCCGGGAGCCAGAGATAGCACATACCGTGCGGCATGAACCCGTCTGTCGAGAGCACCTGTTCCAAGTGGCTCATCGCGGCGTTCCATGCGCAATGATGATCGATTCCTTGATCATATCGACTTGTGATCGGCTGAACAGCGGAGGCCCGGCCGATTGCACGGCTCGCTGATGCCTACCCCTGGATTGACGGTATCACATCAAGCGGCCCGCGATCCACTTCCCCGCTGCGATACGGCGCCGCCGGCCATCGTCCGGCGCAACTGCAATCGACGAAAAGGTTTTCGCCCGAGGCTGCGCGTCGGACGGGATCAGGTCATCACCGAGGTTTCCTCGGCGATCATCTGCTCGAGCCGCGCCAGATCCGGGATGAGCGGCGTCTCGTTGACCATGTGCACTTGGCAGAGGACCGGCGCCCGCTCGGGAAAGCTGCGCGAGGGGTCGGGGCGGATCACATCCGCATTGACGCGGACGAGCTGCGGAAAGCCTTGAGTCAGCATGCCGAAGTGGCCGCCCGGCAACAGGCCGCTGCTGGCGTGAAATATCACGATCCGGGTCCGGCTCGACACGGTCGGCAGCGCTTGTCCGAAGGCGCCTTCGAACGACACGACCGGGACCGTGCGCTCGCCCCAGACCACCAGTCCGGCGTACCAGGGAGGCGCATTGGTCATTTCGGAGGGCGTCTGATAGCCGATGACCTCGGCGACGCAGGCGCGCGGCACGATCAGCCGCTCGCCCGCCAGCGGCACCAGAAGACTGTAGAGCTCGTCGCGCAAGTCGGACATGGTGCCTTCAGCGTGCGACGGCGCGGCGCCGGTTGACCAGCGGCTCGATTGCGTCGAGCAGCTGGTTCTCCTGGTAAGGCTTGCCGAGATAGTCGTCGACGCCGAGCTCGATGGCGCGCGCGCGGTGCTTCTCGCTGACCCGCGAGGTGATCATGACGATCGGTATGTTCTTCAGGCGCGGATCGCCGCGCACGTGCGCCGCCACTTCGTAGCCGTCCATGCGCGGCATTTCGATGTCGAGCAGGATGATGTCGGGCAAGTTTTCCTGGAGCAGCGACACGGCGTCCACGCCGTCCTTGGCCGTGAGGACACGCATGCCGTTGCGCTCCAGCAGGCGTTGCGTCACCCGGCGCACGGTGATCGAGTCGTCCACCACCAGCGCGAACGTGCGCCGATCGCGCTGTTCCAGGACCGCCGTATCGGTGGGGCGCGCGCGCCATTCCGAGCGAACCAGCGAGCCCATGTCCAGAATGATGACGATTCGCCCGTCGCCGAGGATCGTCGCGCCGGCGATGCCGCGAATGCCGGATACTTGCGGCCCCAGCGACTTGACCACGATCTCCCGGCTTCCGACCAGCTCGTCGGTCACCAGCGCGGTGGAATGTTCGCCGGCGCGAATCAGCACCACCGACATGGAGACGTCGGCTTCCGGAAGGCGGGTCGACCCCAGGCCGACGAACGAGCCCAACTGCTGGAACCGGTATTTCTGGCCGCCATATTCGAATAGCGGCGAGTCCTTGCCCAAATGACGCGCCACGATGTTGCGCGGCAGCCGTACCACGCCCTCGACTGTCGCCAACGGCAGCGCGTAGACCTCCTCCGCGACGCGCACGATCAGCGCCTGACTGATGGCGAGGGTGAACGGCAGGCGAATGGTGAATCGCGTGCCTTTGCCCAACGACGATTCGATGAACAGGCCGCCGCCGAGCTTCTTGACCTCGGTCGCGACCACGTCCATCCCGACTCCGCGCCCCGCCGCCTGGGTGACCCGCCCCGCCGTGCTGAAGCCGGGCTCCAGGATGAGCTGCATGGCCTCTTCGTCGGTGAGCTTGGAGTGCCGGTCGGCGAGACCCAACGCCACGGCCTTCTCGCGGATCAGCTTGACGTTGATGCCGGCGCCGTCGTCGGTGACCACGATCACGATCTCGGCCCCGTCGCGCGTCAAGCTGACCGAGATGCGCCCCACGTCCGGCTTGCCCAGCGCGGAACGCCGCTCGGGCGCCTCGATACCGTGCACGACCGCATTGCGCAGCATGTGCTCGAGCGGCGCGACCATGCGTTCCAGCATCTGGCGGTCGAGTTCGGCGGATCCGCCTTGAACCACCAGCTCGGCGCGCTTGCCGGTGTCGTTCGCGGACTGCCGGACCAGGCGAGTGAGCCGCTGCACGTGCCGCTGGAACGGCACCATCCGAGTGCGCATCAAGCTGTTCTGCAGCTCGGTGATGATGCGTGCCTGCTGCGTCAAGAGGTTCTGGGCCTCGCGCGTCAGCGTCTCGAGCAGCCCTTGGATGCTGGCGACGTCGCCGGAGGTCTCGGCCAGGGCGCGGGAAAACTGCTGAAGGGCGGAATAGCGATCGAGCTCGAGCGGATCGAAATCGTCGCGGCGCGGATCCTCCTCGTCCTGATGCCGGTTCAGCACCTGCGCCTCGGTCTCGATCTCCAGCCCGCGCAGCTGCTCCTTGAGCCGCGTCACCGTGCGCGCGAGCTCGGCCAGATTGAAATCGATGGAGTTCACCTGTTGATCCAGGCGTGCGCGGAAGATGCTGACCTCGCCCGCGCTGTTCAGCATGGTATCGAGCAGATCCGCGTCGACGCGTGCCATCTCGACCCGCTCTGCGGGTAGATTCTCGCGCCCCGGCAGCACCGGGCCCGCGGACGTCTCGAGCTGCGACAGCGAGTCCTCGGAGATAGAGGGCGGCGACTCGTGGAGTTCCGCCGAAACGGCGGGCGCCGGCGCCGGGATCGCCGGAGCGGGCGCCGCGGACCGCGGCTCGCCGGCGAGCGGCAACTCCGATGCCTGGGCCTCGCTCGATTCGGCAACCGGCGCAGGAGCGGGCACAGCCGCCGCAGGCCGCGCGGCGCCGGGAACGGCCGCCGCCGGCGCTGGCTCGGTTCCCGAAGCCAGTCCGCGGACCTGCGCGAGCAACGCATGAGCCGACTGGGGCAGCTGTCCGGCGCTCACCAGGTCGCGCATGCGCGCGAGCTCGTCGAGGCTCGCCTGCATGAGGGCGTGCGCATGATCGTCCGCCGTGACCGCTCCGCCGTCGATCTGAATCACCAGAGTCTCGAGCTCGTGACTCAAATCACCCATGGCGCTGATGCCCGCCATCCGCGCGCCGCCCTTCAGCGTGTGCAATTGGCGCTGCAGCTCGGCCACGCGATCCTTGTCCCTACGGTCGAGATTCCAGGCTGTCAGCGACGTCTCGGCCGCCTCGATCAGCTCCGTCGCCTCCTCGCTGAAGATGCCCGCGATCTCGTGATCGAAATCCTCCGCGGCCGCGCGAGCCGCGGCGTGCTCATCACCGCGGCCCGCCGGCACGTCGGCGGCTCTCACATCGGCGGTCGCTCGTTGGGGTTCGGGGAACGCGGCCGGCGGCGCAACGTCGGGCGCGGCGGCCGGCGGCTCGGCCAGCTTGGGCACCAGCGCCGACAGGCTGCTCTCGTTTGCCGCGCGCGCGAGTTCCAGGTCGAGCTCGGCCTCGAGCTTGCCGAGCCTCGCGAGGAGCGACGGCTGGTCGGTGAAGAACGCCGTGGTCTCGTTGATATGGGACACGACGTTCTCGATTGCGCGGACCGCATCCGCGAGTGCCGCGACGCCGGCATCGGTCAAGCCGCGGCCGCTGTCGAATACCTTGCGCATGTAGTGATTGAGCGGCTCGGCGACGCGGATGCCGTGTCGAGCCTCCGCCATCTTCGAGCTTCCGCTCAGCGTATGGATCGCGCGGTACACCGATTCAGGCAAATCGTGCGGCGCCGGCTGGCCGGCCCGCTTGCGTAGATACTCGCGGATTTCCGCGAGATGGCTCGAGGTTTCCTTGCTGTAGATCTCGTGCAGCTGTTGATCCATGGGCGGCGGCGGAGTCGGCGCGACCGGCGCCGGCGCTACAGCAGTCAGCACGCCGGAGGCGCCGGCATCGGCACGATCCTCCGGCGCCACCGCGGCGCCGAGTTGCTCGGCCTCCCGGCCGTCGGCGTAGGCAAAGGCTCGCGACATGAGCGCCTCTACGGCCACGGAACTCTGTCGGCCGCCTTCCAATTGCTCGACCAGCGGCGGCAGAGCCGCCACGGCGCTGCGCAACAGGCTCATCATGCCCGGCGTACGGGACAGCGTCTTGTCCATGAGGCGATTCAGCAGGTTCTCGATGGCCCAGCCGAACTCGGCGATCGATCGGGCGCCGACCATGCGGCCGCTGCCCTTCAAGGTATGGAAGCTTCGCCGCAACGAGCCCAAGGCTTCGAGATCCATGGGGTTCTGGTCCCACAGCGGAAAAGTTTGCTGGATCGCCGCGATCTCTTCCTTCGCTTCCTCGATGAACAGCTCCACGAACTGCGGATCGACTCCCGCCGGAGCCGGGGCGGGTGCGGCGAACGGCGGTGCGGCGGCGAGTGCGATCAGAGGATCGGTCGCCGCGTGCACGCGCTTGGCCTCCTCCAGCGTGATCGTCGACGCCGGGTCCAGCTTGACGGTCTTGGCCGCGTCCGCGGCGGGAAGCTCCACGTCGGGGACCCGCGTCTCCATATCGGCGGCCAGCGCCATGAGACAGGTCTCGGCATTGTCGAGCATGTACCAAGGATCGGCGCGGCCGTTCTGCAGCGTCTCCATGTAGTACTCGATGCTGACGATGGCGTCGGCGATGCGCTCGAGACGCAGCGCATCCGGGACGCCGGCGCCCGGCTCGATGAGCCTGCGCACCTCGGTGCCGATGGCATCCATCAATTCGACCGCCCGACCTTTGCCGAGCATCAACAGGCCCGCCGTGATGCCGCGCAGAAGCTGCGGTACGTTGTCGAGGCCCTGGGCCGCGGGCGCATCCGCGGGCTTTTGAACCGCGATCGACACGGCCTCTTTGACCCGCGCCAGATTGACGATGCACTCCCGAAGGACGGCCTCGCTGACCTGACGGAACTCGAAGTCATGGTCCGGCCCGGCGTCGGCGGCTGCGCCGGCCGGGGCTGCCGGCAGGATGAGCCGGACGAGCTGATCGTCAAGACTGTCTTCCACCGACAGCAGCACGCCGGCCATCTTGACCAGCGCGGACTCGGATGGATTCTTGCCGTCGCTCAGGATGTCCGACAGCTCGGAGATCTCCTGCTGTACCCGTTGGCGTAATTCGCCGAGGCCAAGGACCCCGAGGGTATCGCTGATCTTCTTGAGGAGCTCGAGCTGCGGCATGAGCTCCTCATGGCGCCCGCCGCCGCGGCGCACGAAGATGTCGAGGACATCCTTGACCTTGGACAGGTCCTCCTTGATGGCGGCCGCGACCGTGCGCATGAGCTTGACGCTCGGCGCCGACAGGCTCTCACGCTCCTGGTCGATGGAATCGTCCACCGGCAACAGCTCCGACAGCTTGAAGGATGCGCGCACCGCCGCGATACGCCCGCCGGTCGTCGTTGCCCGCGCCACGTAGTAGAGCAGGTTGTTGAGCAGGTCGACCGCAGGATCCTCGCCGTAGCGAGCCTCGCCGAGTTCATAGAGAAGCTTGATTTGCCGGTCGGCTTGACCGAGCAGGCGCTTCAGCGTGGCGCTGCCCTCGAGCCCGTTCGCGCGCACTGCCTCGAGAATCGCGCCGATAACCCACCACAGCTGGAACACCGGCTGAATGGTGGCGACCTGTTCGAGTTTCTCCGCCACTTTGGCGAGAATCTCGAGGTTCTGCACGGTGCGCTCGCCGCGGATGTATCCCAGCAAGCCCACCTGAAAGCGCGGTCGCAACCTTCGAGCCCATTGCGCCACCGTGATGGATTGCTCGTCCTGGCGCGGCTCCTGCGGCTGCGCCGGCTGATCGGACTTGAGATTGAGCAGCAGCAGCGTGCCTTCCGACAACAAGGGGCTGCCGCGCACGGAGCGCAGATCGTTGAGCAGCGGCAGGAGCACCAGGGCCATATCGCGCCCACCGGACAGCACCCGCTCCAGGTAAGTGGGGAGCTGTACCATGGCGCGCATCAACGCATCGAGCCCGTCCCCTTGCCGCTTCTGGTCGTTTCCGGCGCCGATGAGGTAACGGGTGACGTGCTCCATCTCCTCGGCGAGGAGAGCCGCGCCGTACACCTCGACCAGGCGCAGCACACCGTGCGCGAGGTGCAGCTGATCAGCGCATTTCTCGAGAAACGACTCCTGATCCGGGCGCTCCGCGTAGCCTTCCAGCGAAGCGCGCGCCTCGTTCAGGGTCGCGCTCAATTCCTTCGCGACCAAGTGCAACGTTTGGGAGCTGATATCGGTCATCGGAATGGTCGAGGTCCCGCGCCGTCAGGCGCCGGCTCCGCTTGCCTTGCGCATCTTCCCCGAACCGCCCGCGGCCATCGGCCCCGCGCTCGACGGTTCCGGATTGGCCGATCCCGGATTGAGCGGTCCCGGATTGGCCGCCTCGTTCACCGCTTTGAGCCCGGTGACCGGCACCGCACCGACGGTGGTCGTGCCGGCGCCGTAGTCCGGCAGCCGGAATCCCGCAACCGACTTGCGCAATTGCGCCGACAGCGCCGCGAGCTTCGCGATCGAGGTCGAGGTCGCCGTCGAGCCCTCGGCGGTCTGCGTGGAAATTTCGCGCACCACTTGCATGTTCTTCGAGATATTCCCAGACGCGGCGGCCTGCTGGCGTGCGCTGGCCGAAATATTCTGCACCAGGTTCGCGATCTGATTCGATACCTGCTCGATCTCCTCGAGTGCGGCCCCGGCGTTCTCGGCCAACAAAGCGCCACCGACCACGTCGGTGGTGCTGCGCTCCATCGATACCACAGCCTCGTTGGTATCCGTCTGGATGGTGCGCACCAATACTTCGATTTGCTTGGTGGCGTTGGCCGCGCGCTCCGCCAGACGCTGCACTTCATCCGCCACCACGGCGAAGCCCCGCCCCGCCTCGCCCGCCATCGACGCCTGGATCGAAGCGTTCAATGCGAGGATATTGGTTTGCTCCGCGATGTCGTTGATCAGCTCGACGATATTGCCGATCTCCTGCGAGCTCTCGCCCAGGCGCTTGATGCGCTTGCTGGTCTCTTGAATGGTTTCGCGGATCGCGTTCATGCCGTCGATGGTCCGGCGCACCGCATCGCCGCCCTTATGGGCGATGTCGACCGAATGGCGCGCAACGTCCGAGCAGCGCTCGGAATTCCCCGAGACTTCCTCGATCGAGGCGGCCATGTCGACCATCGACTCTGAGGCCGCTGAAATCTGCCGTGATTGGGCGCTCGAGGCCTTCGCCATGTGCGCCGCCGCCGCCTGAGTCTGCCGGGCGGCGCCGTCGAGCTGAATCGCGCTGTCGTTGATGGTCGTGACCAGCTCGCGCAGTGCCTCGATGGCGTAATTGATGGAGTCCGCGATCGCCCCGGTGATGTCCTCGGTAACCGTCGCCTGCACCGTGAGATCGCCGTCCGCCAGACTCGACAGCTCGTCGAGCAGGCGCATGATGGCCTCTTGATTGCGTTCGTTCTCCCGCACGCGAAGCTCGGTGCTGCGGCGCGCGGTTACCGACTTGCGGAACTGCCAGAAGAGCACTCCGAGCAACACTGCGGCACAGCCCAGGAGCGCGAGAATCCAGGGGCGGTATCCACTGCCGGACTCGGTGGGCACGGCCGGCGCGGTGCCGATTTCTCCGCTCAGGGTGCTCGCCATCGCCGGCAGCGAACGGGCCGCGGTCTGGGCCTTCGACAATGATTCGGCGGCGCCGAGGGCCTTGCGTACCGCCGCCGCGAACTGTTGATTGCGCTGGACCACGGTCTTCAAGCGCTGTTCCGCATCGGGTCCGGTAACCCGCGACAGTGCCATCCCGGATTCGTCGCCGGACAGTCCGCGCATCACCTGGTTCAGGAATTCCAGGCTGTCCGCGAGCCGCTGCGCAGCGGGCGCCGCATCGCTTACACCCAATGCGAGGCCGTTCAGCTCCTGTTGAATGCGCTGGACGGCAAGCTCGAAGCGCTCCAAGTAGCGGCTCATGCCCTCGAGTTTCTGCACGCCGACCGCGCTCGCCAGATCGCCCAGCTCGGACAAGAGCTTGGGAGCGAGATCCCGCGCCTCCTGGTTGGCGGCCTGGATGGCCTCCACGGCCGGGCGGGCGTCGCCGACGGCGGCTGCGGCCGCGCTGAATTTGCTCAACGACGGTTCCAGCTTGGCCTCACGCCCCCCCAAGGAGGCGGCCGAAGCCAGTGCTTTCACCCGGGCCAAGCTGCGATTCATCGCATCGAAAGCGTTGGCGTCGCCCCGCAGGGCGTTTTGCGCCTCGAAAGGGATCCGCTCGATGACCAGCACGACCTGCTCATTGGGCGTCGCGACCGGAGACGTGCTGCGCGACAGCATCGTGAGCAGGGCGGCCCCCGCGAGGCAAGCAACGATCAGCGCCAGGAGCAGCGGCAAAAACTGAGGCTTGGGGGCGGTATCTCGCATGGTCATCCAACGCGTCCGGATTTCAACTGGCCGCCTGGAGGAAGCTTTGGCTCTCCACCAAGCTCTTCAAACTCAGCACGGGCCACACTTCGCCGCCGCGGCGAAACGCGCCCGCGAGATACGTCTCGCAACGAATGACCGTCGGCGGCGCTTCCGCCGTGAACTCCGACTCGGCGAACCGGCGGAATCCCAGCACCTCGTCGACGACGAGACCCGCTGGAATCTCTCGATGATTCACCACGACCACGCGGGTGTTGCGGCCCGGTGTGGTGGCCCCGCTCCCCAGGAATTGCCGCAGATCGAGCATCGGCAGGAGTGAGCCCCGTACGTTGGCGAGTCCCTTGACCCAGCTCTTTGCTCCCGGTATCCGGGTGATCACGGCCGGGAAACCCAACACCTCCCGTGTTTCCTCGCGGGCGATCAAGAACGTCTCTCCCCCCATGCGACAAGCCACGCCGACCCATTCCCGCCCCGCCCCGGCCTCGGCGGGATGGGCCGTGGCGACCGTGCGGCTGCGCTTCTCGAGTTCCTTGAGCAGTTCGAACGGCCGGTCGCGCAAGCTGCGTAAGCTTATGTCCCCCCCGCCTGCCGTGCTCGTCATACGGCCAGCGCGGCCTGTGCCTTCTCCACCAACGCCTGGGCGGAGACCGGTTTGACCAGATAGTCCACCGCCCCCTGCCGCAAGCCCCACACTCGATCCGTTTCCTGACCCTTCGTCGTCACCATGATGATCGGAATCAAGCTGGTCTCGGGATCGTTGTTGAGCATGCGCGTGGCCTGATATCCGTTCACGCCCGGCATCACGATGTCCATGAAAATGAGATCCGGTTTCATGGCCTTCGCCTTGCGGATGCCCTCCTCGCCGTTCTCCGCCGCAGCAGTCTTGAACCCATGCTTTTCCAGGGCTTTCTGCATGACGAACACCTCGGTGGGAGAGTCGTCGACTATGAGAATAAGCGCCATCTTATTGCTCCGTCACTTGCCCACGTGCGCCTCGATGGCGCCCAGGAGCTCGTCCTTGGTAAACGGCTTGGTCAGGTAATGCTCCGAACCCACGATGCGGCCTCGGGCGCGGTCGAACAGGCCGTCCTTGCTGGACAGCATGATGACCGGGATCTGCCTGAAGACCTTGTTGTGCTTGATCAGCGAGCAGGTTTGATAGCCGTCGAGCCGCGGCATCATGATATCGACGAAAACGATGTCGGGCTGGTGATCGGCGATCTTCGAGAGCGCATCGAAACCGTCGACGGCGGTGAACACCTCGCAGCCTTCCTTGGTCAAAAGCGTCTCGGCGGTGCGGCGGATCGTCTTGCTGTCGTCGATCACGAGGACCTTGAGTCCCGAGAGTTTGGGTTTACCGTTACTGATCATGCTCTGCATGGAACCGACCTTGGACCTTGAGCTATGCGTGCGTAGGTGCTGGAATCTTGTGGCTTTTTAACATATCCGGGGCCCGCAAGCCACGGTACGGAGTCGACATTTCGAGGTAATGCCGCGCAAACGACGGTGGTGTGGTTCACAGTTTTTGAAGGGAACGGCGCATCGGGCGCTTACGATAGACTGACGCCCCGTTGCCGAAGGTTGTTCACTCCTCTGGAGGTTGTCCCCATGTCTTCCCGAGTTCGACTGGTGGTGGTGATGGACCCCATCGAAATCATCAATCCCGCCAAGGACTCGACGCTCGCGATCCTATTGGCGGCTCAGGCCCAAGGATGGGAGATTCATTACGCCGAGCTCGGCGACCTAAGCTTGCGCGACGGCGTCGCGTGGGGGCGCCTCGCGCCGCTTCAGGTCATGGACGACATGAAGGCCTGGTTCGTGCGCGGCGCGCGCGTTCCCGCGAGACTGGGCGATTACGACGTCATTCTGATGCGCAAGGATCCGCCGTTCGACACCGAGTACATCTACAGCACCTACATCCTCGAACGGGCAGCCGAACAAGGCGCCCTGGTTTGCAACTCTCCGCGCGGCCTCAGGGACATGAACGAGAAGGTCTATACCGCCTGGTTCCCGGAATGCTGCGCCCCGACGCTGATCACCCGGGACATGCACGACATGGCGGAATTTCTCAAAGAGCACGGCAAAGCTGTCTGCAAGCCGCTGCACGGCATGGGCGGACGATCGATTTTCGTGCTCGAGCAAGGCGACAAGAACCGCAACGTCGTCTTCGAGACGCTGACGGATTACGGACACCGATACGCCATCGTGCAGCGCTACCTGCCGGAGATCGTCACCGGCGGCGACAACCGCGTGATCCTGATCGACGGCGAGCCCTTTCCGTTCGCGCTGCAGCGCATGCCGGACCCGGCGGACCACCGCGGCAACCTCGCCGCGGGCGCAAAGGCGCAGAGCCGTCCCCTCACCGATCGGGACCGCTGGCTCTGCTCGATCATCGGGCCGAAGCTCAAGGCCGCAGGAATGGTATTTGTCGGCTTGGATGTGATCGGCGACTACGTAACTGAGATCAACGTCACGAGTCCCACCGGCATCCGCGAACTAAACAAGAAACATGGTGTCGACATTGGGGCACTATTGGTCAAAGCGATCGCGGGGACTTTGGACGCCCGATGAGTACCGACTTGCTCAAGGCCGGCCTCCCGCCGGCCAACGATCGCATGCTCACCACGTGCTTCCTCGCCGCATTGGTTCACGGCATCATCATCCTGGGCGTCACGTTCAGCGCGCCGGGGAACAAGGGCGCCGAAGGCGATGGTCCCGCCCTGGAAGTGGTCCTGGTCAACGATCAGGCGCCGAGTGTCGCCAAGAACCCGAACGCCCAGTACCTCGCGCAGCGCAACCAGCTGGGGTCCGGAAATACCCTGAAGCGCGAACGCGCCCTGATCCCGCGATCTTCCTTGAGTCCGATGGACCGGGAAGGCATCCCGAACGGGGAGGGCGAGGCGGCGGACCAAACCGGACGGGACTTGGGCGACGACGAGGTTCTCGCGACTCACGCGCCGACCACGAAGATTCTGTATTTCGCCGCGGCGGCGGCCGCGGACCAGCCGTCGACTCTGCCGCTGCTCCTCGAGAAGCGGCCCGATCTCGGCATGGCCCCGAACGACGACGGCATCATGCTCCGGATGCGCGGCGAGGCGAGGCAGCAGTTGTGGATCGCGGCGGACACTCGCGAATCGGACGTTGCCGTATATCTGGACGGCTGGCGGCGCAAGGTGGAGCGGGTCGGCACGGTCAATTTCCCGGAAGTCGCGCGGCGCGAGCGGCACTCCGGAACTCCGGTGATCGAGGTCACGATCGGCGCGGACGGGAAGCTCCTGCAGAGCGTGGTGCGCCGGAGCAGCGGCCATGCTGACATCGACGAGGCCGCGATGCGCATTTTGAAGCTCGCCGCGCCGTACGATCCTTTTCCGAGCGAGCTCTCGGCCCGGCACGACGAGATCCGGATCGCTTACGAATGGCAGTTCCTCGATGGGGCGGCGCAAGGCTCGAGCGTCTATTACGCGGATCCCGGCAAGCCCGCCGAGGCGGCGCCGCCCGCGGACCAGATCGCCGCCGAAGCTCCTGCAGCGCGGGTCCCGGCCCCGCCGCCCGCCAACAACATAGGATCCGCCGGCGGCCACCCGGGGGGCACGCCGTAGGGCGCTCGGTCAGCATATGAGCCAGCCGGACTACCTCACCAACCAGCTGCTGATCGCCATGCCGATGATGGGAGATCCGAACTTCGCACAGACCGTGGCGCTCATCTGCGATCACGGGCCGCGCGGCGCGTTGGGACTAATCCTCAACAAGCCCCTGCCGATGCGCATGGGCGAGATCTTCGAGCAGCTCGAGATCGAGCTGCCGGGCGGTGCGTTGAAAGAGCGCCAGGTGCTGCGCGGCGGCCCGATGCAGACCGATCGCGGTTTCGTGGTGCATCGAGCCGGCGGGGACTGGGACTCGACCCTCAAGGTCTCCGATGTCATTCACGTCACCACCTCGCGCGATATTCTCGCCGCGATGGCGCGGGGCGAAGGCCCCAGCGAGGCCGTCGTCGCCCTCGGATATGCGGGATGGGACGGCGGCCAGTTGGAGGATGAGATCAAGGCGAACGCCTGGCTCAGCGCGCCGGCCGATTGCGACATCATCTTCCAGCTTCCGTTCGAGTCGCGTTGGCTCGCCGCGGGCCGCCTGCTGGGCGTCGAACTCTCCCGCATCAGTCCGATCAGCGGCAATGCCTGATGAGGCCTCGCGCGCGGACGGGCGCGATCCGGGTCAAGGGCGGCATCTCATACTGGCCTTCGACTTCGGCAAGCGGCGCATCGGCGTCGCCTGCGGCGATACCGTCAGCCGCGCCGCCTCGCCGCTCGGAGGCGTACCCGCCGGGCCGCAAGGGCCGCAGTGGGGCGGCATCGATGCCTTGATGCGCGATTGGCGACCCGCGGCGCTCGTGGTGGGTCTACCGTATAATGCCGACGGTTCCGAGGGCGAAGCCGCGAGCGCGGCCCGAGGCTTCGCCGCCGAGCTCGGCAAGCGCTACACGTTGCCGGTCGCGCTGGTCGACGAGCGCTACTCTTCGCTCGAGGCCGAGGAGCGGCTCAGGGGAGCACGCGAGTCCGGCATGCGCAAGCGGCGGATCACGAAAGTAGACGTGGACGCGGCCGCGGCCTGCGTCATCTTGGAGCGATGGTTCAGCGAAAAAACATGAGGCGCGAATGCGTGTACAAACCGATGGCGCCGGGGGTCTGCGTCATCTCATTTCCTTGGACGGCCTGACGCGCGAGGCGATCACGGCCATTCTCGACCGCGCGGAGAGCTACCGGCGTTTCCCGGGACAACCGGCATACGAGGGCCGTGAGCTCGCCGGCGTGACGCTTGCGAACCTGTTCTTCGAACCGAGCACGCGCACGCGCGCATCGTTCGATCTCGCCAGCCGGAGGCTGGGCGCACACGTGCTCAACCTCGAAACGGGAACCAGCTCGCGCGTCAAGGGCGAGACCATGCTGGACACCATCTATACGCTCGAGGCGATGAATACCGACATCTTCGTGATCCGCGATTCCGAAGCGGGAATGCCGGAGTTCCTGATCGACCACGTGGCCCCGCACGTCTCGGTGATCAGCGCGGGAGAGGCTCACGTCTCCCACCCGACACAGGGGTTGCTCGACGTACTGACGATCCGGGCGCACCGGCGCCGCTTCGCGGGCCTCAAGATCGCGATCGTCGGCGATATCAAGCACTCGCGCGTGGCTCGCTCGACCGCGCGGGCGTTGCGCACTCTCGGTACCTCGGACGTGCGCCTGGTGGCGCCCGAATCGCTGTTGCCGACCGAAGATGAATTCCAGGGCGCGCTGCGCTTCACTCGAATCGAGGACGGTATCGCCGGCGCCGATGTGGTGATGATGCTGCGTATCCAGAAGGAGCGCATGGCGCGGGCGGCCTCGCTCGACGATGCGGCCTACTTCCGCGAGTTCGGGCTGGATGCGAAGCGCCTGAAGCTGGCCCAGCCGGATGCCCTCGTCATGCACCCGGGGCCGATGAATCGAGGCGTGGAGATCTCCTCGGAGGTGGCGGACGGCCCGAACTCGGTGATTCGCGAGCAGGTCAACAACGGTGTGGCGGTGCGCATGGCGGTGCTTGCCTCCATCGCGGCGACGCTCACGCGGCACCGGCGGCCGCTCTGACCTGACTAATCGCCGGACGGCGCTTGGTGCGCCACGGCCGGATCTGCGAGTCGCATCATCGGCTCGCCCATTCGCACGCGCCCGCCGCCGCTGAGCCCATCGCAGAGAGACACGCCCTCCGGCGCGAATACGATGATGGTCGAGCCATGCTCGAACCATCCCAGCTCCTCTCCCTTGCAAACGGCGGCGTCGCAGGGGATCTCGTTCGGACCGCGGTATTTGAGGTGCAGCCGCACGTCGAGAAACTTCAGACGGATGCTCGCGACCAGGATGGCCGCCACCGGTACGAGCGTGATGAGCGCCCCGGACGGCAGCCGGCAGCGGATGACCGCGCGCTCGTTCTTGCAGAACAGCCGCTCCACGCGCTTCAGCGCGATGGGATTCACGTTCCAGGTGTCGCCGGAGATGTAGCTCACCCGCTCCACGCGGCAGTCGTACGGGGCGTGAAAGCGGTGATACATGCTGGAGGTGAGCCGCAGCGTCGCGAATTGGCCTCGCCGATAATAATCGACCAGCTCCTTATCGGCGAGCAGCTCGGCCAAGGGGTATGGGAAGCCTTTCGCCTGCAAGGCCATGCCATCCTCCACCCGCCCGCAGGCGCCCACCAGCGCATCGCACGGGCTCGTGAGCACCCGGGGATCCGCCTCGATCGGCCGCGCGCCCTCTTTCAGCTCGCGCGTGAAGCAATCGTGCAGGCTCTTGAACCGGTCGGTCCTGGCTTCGCTCAAGTCCAAGTCGGAGAACAACCGCCAGACGGCGATCGCCGCGGCGCAGAACCACGGGTGCTCGATCCGGCTCAACCGGCCGACCAGCAGCGTGAGCCAGCGGCGCGGCAGCCGGTTGGTCAACAGGAAGTTGATGTCCTCCTGCTGCAGGATTCGCATCATCCCGGCACGGGCGGTCATGTAAGTGTCACTCGCCTGCAATAGAGTCCGCGCGGAGGTTTTAGGTGGCCAATACGACGATCATCTGGATAGGAGCGGCCTGTGTGCTGGTCGCCACGTTGCCCAAACTCAGGGCTCGGCTGCAACTGTCGCGAGCCAAGCACCGGTCGATCGCCGGTCATTCGCGCATGGCGCGCCGCTTCGCCCGTCTCATCCCGTACTACGAGTATGGCGAGGAGCGGGTCTTTCGGGTGGACGACCCGCCCGAGCGTATCGCCGAGTCCCGCCGAGCGGGCTTCATGCGCCTGGCGACGGCTCTCGCCGCGCGCAGTCCGGCGAACGCCGCCCTCACAGCGGGCGTCCTCGACGCCATCTCCGATCTCCAATTCACCAGCCGTTACCGCGTTCCCTATCAATTCAGCAGCTTCGTGCGCCGGCATTTCAAGGGCGGCGCGTTCGTAGCGTCCTCCTCCGGCGTGACCCTGACCGATGTGGACGGCAACCAGCTCTATGACGTTACCGGCTCTTACGGCGTCAACGTCTTCGGGAACGACTTCTACAAGGACTGCATCGCCCGCGGCAGCGAGCGCGTCAGGGAGCTCGGACCGGTGCTCGGCAGCTACCACCCGGTCGTCGCCTACAACGTGCGCCGGCTGCTCGAGATTTCGGGCATGGACGAAATCTCGTTTCACATGTCGGGGACCGAGGCGGTGATGCAGGCCGTGCGCCTGGCCCGGTATCACACGCGCCGAAGCCAGTTGGTCCGCTTCTGCGGCGCCTACCATGGTTGGTGGGGCGAGGTTCAGCCGGGGGTCGGCAATCCGGTGACCGAGCGCGGGACCTACACCTTGCGCGACATGGACGATGCGTCGCTTCGCGTGCTCGAGAGCCGCCGCGACATCGCCTGTGTTCTGGTCAATCCGCTGCAGGCCCTGCACCCCAACTCCAACGCTCCCGGGGACTCCGCGCTCCTCGACAGCGGACGAAAGGCTCACTTCGACCGCGCGGCATACACGAGCTGGCTCGAAAAGCTGCGCGCCGTATGCGACCAACGCGGCATCGTGCTGATCTTCGACGAGGTGTTCCTCGGCTTCAGGCTCGCGCCCGGCGGCGCTCAGCAGTACTTCGGGGTGCGCGCCGACATGGTCACTTACGGGAAGACCGTGGCGGGCGGCCTGCCCGTCGGCGTGCTTTGCGGCCGGCGCGCGTACATGCGCCGCTTCCGGGAAGATCGGCCGGCCGATATCTGCTTTGCGCGCGGCACGTTCAATTCGCATCCCTACGTGATGGGCGCGATGTGCGAGTTTCTCGAGCGTCTGGATGGCGCCGACCTGCGGCGCCTCTACGAAGGGCTGGACGACACGTGGAATGCCCGGGCCCGGGAGCTCAACGACAGGCTCGGCGCCGAGCGCCTGCCCGTGAGGGTCGCCAATCTGTCGACCATATGGACGATCCGCTACGAGCAACCGTCTCCGTATAACTGGATGTTTCAATATTATCTACGCGAGGCCGGCATCGCCCTGAGCTGGGTGGGCACGGGGCGCCTGATTTTCAGCTTGAACTACACCGCCGCCGAGTTTGCGGAGGTGGCCGAACGGCTGGTATCGGCCGCCCGTGCGATGCAAGCGGACGGTTGGTGGTGGGCGGAGCCCACCGCCACCAACCAATCCATCAAACGTCGCATCCTCAAGGAAATGCTTCAAGCCCGCTCGCCGTTCGCGGCGGGCTCGATGAGCTCGCCGCGCAGCAAGTAGAGCGGCGATTTGAAGTAGAGCTTCACATCGTTGAACGGGTCGGTGATGATCTTCGTCAACCAGACGAGACCGGTCTGTACATCCCGCAGGAAGAACAGGTGGATGGTGCGGAACAGCAACGCGCCGATGCCGACCACCAGCCAGATCTCGCCCACGTGGCGCACGAAGCCGCCGCTTGCGGGCGCGAAGACTCCGAAGAAGGTGGGATTTAGCCAGACGATCAGCGGCACGATCGCCCAAACCGCGTGCAGGATCACTTTGCGCTTGAGGTTGTAGCCGACCTTGATCGCTTCTTTGTGTTCGTGGGTGACGTGGTTCATCTCGTCGTAGCCCTTGGGCTCGAAGAAGAAATGTCCCGACTGACGGCTGACCATGGACACCAGCCAGCCGATGAGGGCGGCGGCCACCGGATCCTTGAACATCATCGCGTAGGCGACTAGAAAGCTGACCGCGCTCAACAGATGGAGCGATTGATTGATGCGGCTGTGATGGTAGAAGCGGTGGTCGTCCCAGCGCTGAGTTCTGAGCTCCGTCAAAAAACTATGCATGCGAACTCCATGGGTTTGAGGGCGTGAAATCGCGATGAAACAAATATAGGAATTTCGTTACACGGCGATGACATGGCCCGCTGAATCGGGGTGCGTGGTTCACGGAACTCTCCAATCGGCCGGCGCCGCCCGGCGCCGTCGAGAAATCTTGTCGCCGCGTTCATCTGATCGTCACAGCTTGATGCGACCTTTGGCGGCATGAGAATCATGATCGTGACGGATGCATGGTTTCCCCAGACCAACGGCGTCGTGCGCACACTCGCCCACACCGCCGCCTGGCTCGGCCGCTTCGGCCACGAGGTCAGGACCCTGACTCCGCGAGACTGCCGGAGCATACCCTGTCCCACCTATCCGGAGATCAGGCTGTCGCTGTTCCCGGGGCGCACGGTACGCAAGGCCATCGAGGCGTTCGCCCCGAATGCCCTGCACATCGCGACCGAAGGTCCTTTAGGGCTCGCGGCGCGGCGGTATTGCCTGTCGCACGGCATGCGCTTCACCACCTCCTATCACACCCAGTTTCCGCAATATCTGCGCGCGCGCTTCCCCATTCCGATCGAGGCGTCGTATTGGGCGCTGCGCAGGTTCCACGCGGCGGGCACCCGCTGCATGGTGTCGACGCGCACGCTGAGTGAGGACCTGGCAAAGCGGGGATTCGAGAACCTGGCTGTTTGGCGCCGCGGAGTGGACACGGAAATGTTCAAGCCCAGGCCCAAGGACTTCCTCGACCTGCCCCGCCCAATCGCGGCCTGCGTGGGCCGCGTCGCGATCGAGAAGAACATCGAGGCATTCCTTAGAATGCCTTGGAGTGGCGGCAAGATCGTGATCGGAGACGGTCCCGAGCGGACGCGCCTGCAGAGCCGATACCCCGGCGTCACATTCACGGGATACCGATTTCAGGAGGATCTCGCGCGCCACTTGGCTGCCGCCGATGTGATGGTCTTTCCCAGCCGCACCGACACCTTCGGGCTCGTGAACCTCGAGGCCATGGCGTGCGGCGTGCCCGTGGCCGCCTATCCCGTGACCGGACCCATCGATGTGATAGCCGACGGCCTAACCGGCGCGCTCGACGAGGACCTGGGCCGCGCCGCGCTCCGCGCGTTGACGCTCGACCCGCAGACGTGCCGGCGGCACGCGCTGCAGTACGGTTGGGATGTGAGCACCCGGGAGTTCGAGAGCAACCTCGTGCCCTGCCGGTCGACCGGCGTACAGGGCGCTTCGGGCGAGCGTCTTGCCGGAGCGCCGCCTCCGCCCGGCGTCGCTCCCGCAAGCCTCAGCCGAAGTTGATCTTGGCCTCGAGATTGGTGCGCGAATCGGCGCTCCCCAACGCTTCCTCGAGCTCGATCCTGCCTTCACGCACCAGATTGTAGAGCGAGCTGTCGAAGCTGAGCATGCCCCGCTCGGTGCCGGTGCTGATCGCTTCCTTGACGCCCACCACGTCGCCCTTCTTGATGAGCTCCGAGATGTGCGGAGTATTCATCATGACTTCGGAGGCCGCGACCCGGCTGCCCGACTTCGCGAGCACCAGCCGCTGAGACAGAATGGCGCGCAAGTATTGCGACAGGTCCAGGAAAATCTGGTTGTGCTGATCGCGCGGGAACATGTTGATGATGCGATCCAGCGTCTCGGCGCAGTTATTGGCGTGCAAGGTTGCGATGCACAAATGGCCGGTGCCCGCCAGCGCCAGCGCAGCCTCCATGGTCTCGCGATCTCGGATCTCACCTACCAGAATCACATCGGGCGCGGCGCGCACGGCGCTGCGCAGCGCTCTCGCGAAGCTCTTGGTGTCGAGACCGACCTCGCGCTGATTGACGATGGACTTCTTGTTGGTGTGCAGAAATTCGATCGGATCCTCGATGGTGAGTATGTGATCCGAGGAAGTCTCGTTGCGATGGTTGATCATGGCCGCGAGGGTGGTTGATTTGCCCGCGCCCGCGGCGCCCACCATGAGGATCAGCCCGCGCTTCAGCATGACCAGCTCTTTAAACACCTCGGGCATCCCGAGATCCTCGAGCTTGGGCATTTCAGCGGTGATGTAACGCAGCACCATGGCCGGGTATCCGCGCTGGTAGAACACGTTGACGCGAAAGCGCCCGAGCCCCGGCTCCGAGATCGCGAAATCGATCTCCAGCTCTTCGTTGAAATGCTCGATCTGCTCCGCCGTCATCAGCCCCAGCGCCGCCTGCCGCACCGTCTCGGGACTCAACACCTGCTTGTTGACCGGAAAAATCTTCCCTTCGATCTTGATCTTCACCGGCGCATTGCAGCTGAAGAACAGGTCCGAAGCTTTCTTTTCCACCATCAGCTTGAACAGCGGCTTGGTGTTCATCACCTGAGCCGGCTCGGCCGCAGACATACCTAACACACCCCTGAGTAGATCGACATACGCTTAAAGTCCGATGCAGTCATGAACGATGCTTCCGTCGCAAGATGGCCGGGGCGGACAGGCATTTTCCGGAGCGTGAAAAACAGGATGTTTTTCCCGCAGCCTCCAGTGACGGATTTACGGCGGACCGGAAAATGACTGTCCGCCCCGGCCTCCCTGCACGAAGATGCAAATTGTCCATGGATGTTTCAGTCTAGAAGACTTGCCCTTCCTCCTCCTCGAGGATTTGCAGCGCCGCCGCCCCTTCTTCGGGGTTCTTCATCTCCCGCTTGCTCTCGAGTTTGACGCGCAGCCGCAGCTCGTTCTTCGAGTCGGCATTGCGCAAGGCATCCTCGTAGGATATGAGGCCCGCCTCGTAAAGCTCGAACAGCGCCTGATCGAACGTCTTCATGCCCAGCCGATTGGAACGGGACATCACGTCCTTGATCTTCGCCACCTCGCCCTTGAAGATCAAATCCGAGATCAAGGGCGATGCCAGCATGATCTCCATCGCCGCGATGCGTCCCGCGCCCGCCTCGCGCGGGATCAGGCGCTGAGAAATGAGCGCGCGGATGTTGAGCGACAAATCCATGAGCAGCTGCTCGCGCCGCTCCTCGGGGAAGAAATTGATGATGCGGTCGAGCGCCTGGTTCGAGCTGTTGGCATGCAGCGTCGCGAGCACGAGATGGCCCGTTTCGGCGAATTGAATGCCGTATTCCATGGTCTCGCGGTCGCGGATCTCGCCGATCAGAATCACGTCGGGTGCCTGGCGCAGGGTGTTCTTGAGCGCGAGATGCCAGCTCTCGCAATCGACGCCGACCTCGCGGTGCGTCACCACGCAACCCTTGTGTGCATGCACGTATTCGACCGGATCCTCGATGGTCACGATGTGCCCGCGCGTCTTCTCGTTGCGGTATCCGACCATCGCCGCGAGCGAGGTCGACTTTCCCGAGCCGGTGCCCCCGACCAGAATCACGAAGCCGCGCTTCGAGAGCACGACCTCCTTCAGGATCGGCGGGAGCTCCAGCTCCTCGAGCGTCGGAATCTTCGCATTGATGGTTCGCAGCACCGCTCCGGTGAAACCCTGCTGCACGAAGGCGCTCACGCGAAACCGTCCGATGCCGGGCGGCGCGATCGCGAAATTGCATTCCTTTGTGGAGTCGAATTCCTTCGTCTGCCGATCGTTCATGATGGCGCGGACCAGGCTCGCGCTCTGCTCGGCGGTCAAACTGCGGTCCGATTGCGGCCGGATCTCGCCGTCGACCTTGATGGCGGGCGGGAAGCCGGCGGTGATGAACAGGTCGGAGCCCTTCTTCTCCACCATGCGGCGGAGCAGATCCTGCATCAGTCGTATCGATTGGTCGCGATCCATTAGATGCTGTCCTTGTTCTGAGCCTTGTATTTGGCCTCTTCGCGGCTGACCACGCCCTTCTGGACGAGTTCCTGGAGGCATTGGTCGAGCGTCTGCATACCCTGGCCCTGGCCGGTTTGAATGGCCGAGTACATCTGCGCAATCTTGCCTTCTCGGATCAGGTTGCGGATAGCCGGAGTGCCGATCATGATTTCGTGCGCTGCGATGCGGCCGCCCCCCACGCGCTTCATGAGCGTCTGCGAAATGACCGCTCGAAGACTCTCCGACATCATGGCGCGCACCATGTCCTTCTCGGACGCCGGAAACACGTCCACGATGCGATCGATGGTCTTCGCCGCCGAGCTCGTATGCAGGGTGCCGAACACCAAGTGGCCGGTTTCGGCGGCCGTCAGCGCCAGGCGAATGGTCTCGAGATCCCGCATTTCGCCCACCAGTACGATGTCCGGGTCTTCGCGCAATGCCGAGCGCAGCGCCTCGGTGAACCCCAGCGTGTCGCGATGCACTTCGCGCTGGTTTACCAGGCAGCGCTTGCTTTCGTGCACGAACTCGATCGGATCCTCGATCGTGATGATGTGATCCGGACGGTTGTCGTTGCAGTGGTTCACCATGCCCGCAAGCGTCGTGGACTTGCCCGACCCGGTGGGTCCGGTGACCAGCACCAGGCCGCGCGGCAGCATGCACAGATCCTTGAAGGTCTTGGGAGCGTTCAATTCATCGAGCGACAGAATGGTCGAGGGAATGTTGCGAAACACCGCGCCGGCGCCTCGATTCTGGTTGAAGGCATTGACGCGGAAACGCGCCAACTTGGGTATCTCGAACGAAAAGTCGGTCTCGAAGAACTCTTCGAACGCCTTGCGCTGCTTGTCATTCATGATGTCGTACACCATGCTGTGCACCTCTTTATGCACCAGCGCCGGCATATTGATGCGCTTCATGTCGCCATCGACCCGAATCATCGGAGGTACGCCTGCCGAGAGATGCAGGTCCGAGGCGTTGTTCTTCACCGCAAAGGCGAGAAGCTGCGCGATATCAACCGCCATTTACGGCTCCTAAATCCGGCTGTGCCAAGCCGTCAGCAGTATATAAGAGGGTGTCGTCACCCAATATGTTAATTGGTCCGCAGAATCTCACGCTTAACGTGAACCACGTCCGGTCTCGGATAAACGAGGCGGCAAGGGCCGCCGGACGCGATCCCGCCACCGTCACGCTGGTCGCGGTCACCAAGGCTAAGGCTGCCGAATCCGTGAGGCAGGCCGCCACGGCGGGCGTCACGGAATTCGGCGAAAACTATCTGCAAGAGGCGCTCGGAAAGATGGAGGCGCTGGCTGACCTTCCGGTGCACTGGCACTTCATCGGCGCCCTCCAATCGAACAAGACCCGCCCGGTGGCCGAGCGCTTCGACTGGGTTCACAGTATCGATCGATGGAGCATCGCCCGGCGCCTGGCGGAGCAACGTCCCTTTCATTCCCCGCCGCTCAACGCATGCATTCAGGTCGCCCTGGTTCCCGAACCGACCAAGGCAGGCGTCGAACCCGGCAATTTGGCAGCCCTCGCCGAGCAAATCGCCGGATTGCCCCGCCTGAGGCTGCGGGGCCTCATGTGCATCCCTCCGCCTCAGCCCGATGTGCGCTCGGAGCGCGCCCTCTTCGGCCGGTTGCGGGCGCTGCTCGAGAGTCTCAACGCGCGGGGGCTCGGGCTGGATACACTGTCGATGGGAATGAGCGCGGACTTCGAATCGGCGATTGCCGAAGGGGCCACGATGGTGCGGGTGGGAACGGCGATATTCGGCGAGAGATGAACGGAGTCTACATGCACAACATACGCAGGCTGGCTTTCATCGGCGGAGGCAACATGGCCGCCGCATTGATCGGTGGGCTGACCAAACGCGGGGTATCGCGCGACCGCATCGCGGTCTCGGATCCGAGCACCGAGCAATTGGCGCGCCTCGAGCGCGACTTCGGCATCTCCTGCGCGCCGGACAACGCCGCCGCGGCGGCGGGCGCCGAGGCGGTGGTCCTCGCCGTCAAGCCCCAGCAAATGCGTGCCGCGGCCCTCGGCCTGGCGCCGCATCTCGCGGCATCCAGGCCGCTCGTGATATCGGTCGCGGCGGGCATACCGCATGCCGCGCTGGCGCGCTGGTTCGGATCGGGCATCCCGGTGGTGCGAACGATGCCGAATCGCCCTGCCCTCAACGGCTTCGGCGCGACGGGGTTGTATGCCCCGGCGGGTGTCGGCGCCGCCCACCGGGCGTTGGCGGAATCCATCATGGCCGCGGTCAGCGCGACCGTATGGGTCGAGCACGAATCGCAGATGGACACCGTCACCGCGCTCTCGGGCTCGGGCCCGGCTTATTTCTTCCTGTTCATGGAAGCGCTCGAAGCCGCCGCGCACGAGCGCGGACTGCCGAACGACATCGCACACAAACTGACCTTGGAAACGGCGTTCGGCGCGGCGCAAATGGCGCGCCAGTCGACCGAGTCCCTTGCGCAGCTCCGGGAACAGGTGACTTCCAAGGGCGGCACCACCGCCGCCGCGCTCGCCGTGCTCGATGCGGCCGGGCTTCGCGCCACCGTCGCTCACGCAGTAGCGGCGGCCGACCGCCGCTCGGCCGAGCTCGCGGCGGAGTTCGGGGCACCGTAGGCGCCGTAAGTCCGTACCCCGGGGAGCGTTGATAATCAATGGAAGCGATCAAATTCATCGTCGACACGCTGTTGTGGCTCATGACGCTCGCATTCGTGCTGCGTTTCCTGTTCCAGTTGGTGCGGGCGGATTTTCGCGATCCGATGGCGGACGCCATCGTGCGCGTGACGAACTGGCTGATCCTGCCGCTGCGCCGTGTTCTTCCCCCGGTCGGCAAGATCGACACCGCGACGGTGCTGGCTGTGCTCCTGGCGGCGGCCGCGCACACTGCCGCGATGCTGTTCCTCGCCGGCATCGGCTTCGGCGATCCGCTGCTCTTCGCGCGCATCACGGCCATCGAGCTGATCGCCACGGTGCTCAAGGTCTACCTGTTCGCACTTCTCCTGTATTGGATCGCCACTTTCGTCGCCCAGGGCGCCTACGCACCGGGCGTCCGATTGCTGGCGCAGCTCTGCGAACCCGTCTTGAAACGCGTACGCCGCGTGATTCCCCCCATTGGGCAAATCGATTTCTCCTTCCTCTGGGTGTCGATCGCGATCAGTGCGTTGTTGATACTTCTGCGTTGAACATGCCCTCCTACGTGCCTGAAATCACTGCCAACGCAGGCTCTCGATCTCTTCAGTCGAGGCTCCGCCGCTCGATCGGTGCCTCGAAGCCCTGGAAATTAAGGCTCGCGCGCGCATCGGTCGAGAATATTTTTTTACGATTGCGCTAAACATCGGCTTTTTTCTATGTTATTTTCGGCGCCGAGTTGGAATTGTGGGAAATCGTTGACCCGCGTACGCAAACATCAGTAGGAGATTTAATATGGCGAAAAAGAATGCAGCACCGACCAAGTCTGAGATTCTCGCTACCATTTCGAAGGAAACAGAGCTCTCCAAGAAGCAAATCGGAGCCGTATTTGACTCGCTTTCCGCCGCCATCAAGAAGAGCCTTCGCAGTCACGGACTGTTCACTCTGCCCGGGCTTCTCAAGATGAAGGTCGTGAAGAAGCCGGCCACGAAGGCGCGTGAAGGCATCAATCCTTTCAACGGCGAGAAGATGACGTTCAAGGCCAAGCCGGCAAGCAAGAAAGTGCGCATCGCCGCGCTGAAGAATCTCAAGGAATTCGTCAACTAGCCTGGCTGCCACTCGGCCCTCGCCTGTGCAGGGCTGGGCGACTCGCCTTCCGGAGCGGTTGGATGCCAGCCGCTCCGGAGTGCCTCGCCGGCCGGCCCGTTATCTCGCTCCAGGCGGAGGTCTCACTCGATGCCGATGAGACTCACTTCGAACACGAGGGTCGCGCCGGGTGGAATGACGCCGCCGGCGCCTTCCTCGCCGTAGGCGAGATCGGCGGGAATGATCAGTTTTCGGCGGCCGCCCACCTTCATGCCGGCGACGCCCTGATCCCACCCTTTGATGACCTGGCCGCCGCCGATCACGAATCGGAACGGCTGGCCTGAATTCGCGGAGCTGTCGAACTCCTTGCCCTTCTTGTCCGCCGCCGACGCTTCGTACAGCCAACCGGTGTATTGCACGACCGCCTGCTGCCCCGCGGCGATCGGCGCGCCCGTGCCGATCTTGAGATCCTCGATTTCCAGGGAATTCACCGAGGCCGCGGGAGCCGGCCCGGACTCATTGCGCGTACACGCGGGCAAAGCGCCGATGAGAGTTGCGGCAAGCAGCACGCTCGCCGCTGCGAGGATGCGGGCCGTCGGGGATGAGCCGGATCGCGCGAAGGATGTCATGCGCGCATCCTAAAGGAATTGCAGCGGGCCAACGACCCCTTCGGGCCGTCAGCCGCTCGGGCGCGAATGTCGAGCCTTGAGCAGGGCCGCGACGTTGGCGTTGAGCGCCGCGGCAAGACCGAGCCAGCTGTACCGAAGTACCCCGAATGCATCGTCGAACTCGTCGGCGACTTGTAAGACCCATTCCATGGGCGGGAGTCTAGGCGCGCCCATCGACGCAGGCCGTGAGTAGGGTCACATATACTTGCCATGGTGCAGGCGGCTGCGTAGGCTCTATGCCACATGCAGCGCATTCTCGTCCTGAATCCGAAAGGCGGATCGGGAAAAACGACGATAGCCACGAACCTCGCCAGTTATTTCGCGAGTCAGGGCGACCATCCGCTGCTGTCGGACAATGACCCTCAAGGTTCCAGCACCCGCTGGATCAAGAAGCGCAAGCCGGAACAAGCTTTCATACACGGGATATCCGCCTTCGAGCGCAACACTCGGATGACGCGTGCCTGGCAGATGCGCATTCCGTCCGATGCCGCGCACGTGATCGTGGACACGCCGGCCGCGGTCCTCGCGCAGGACATGCCGGAGATGACCAAGACCGCGGACGCCATCATCGTCCCGGTGCTGCCTTCCGACATCGACATTTACGCCTGCTCGAGATGTATCGCGGACTTGCTGCTCATTGCCAAAGTCAGGCGCGACGAGAACCGCATCGGGGTGATCGCCAATCGCGTCAGGCGCAATACGCTGATCTATCAGTCGTTGATGAGGTTCCTGGAGACGCTGCGCATTCCGGTGATCGCGACCCTGCGGGATTCGCAGAATTACGTGCGTGCGGTGGAGCAGGGGGTGGGGCTCTTTGAGATGAAGCGAAATCTCGTGAGCCAGGACATCGAAGATTGGGAACCGCTGTTGGCGTGGCTCCGGGCCAAGGAGGGGACCGTGCGGCCCGATTCCGGCGCGAGCCCGATGTCCGGCATCAATCCCCTGCCCGAGACCGCTTGAGAGAGATTTACTTCTTGTCTTCCCAGCTGACCCGGACCTTCTCCGCCCAGTTCTTGTAGCTGTGCCAGCTGTAGAGGCTGTTGGTGATCGCTGCGTGACGGCCGCTGGGCTTGTAGGCCTCGCGGGGGAGCGCCGTCCCGGCGGCAGCCCCCTCGGCGCGCGGGGCGCGCCGGTCAACGCCGGTATAACGAGTCTGTTGTTTGAAATCGCTCATGGGTTGCCTCTCTATGCGGACAGTAGAAGTCCGGCACTTCCAGTGGCAGTAACTGTGTCACAGGCACATGGACACCGTCCCCGGGCTGCGCTCGCATTGCGATGCACATCTCACCGCCCGGCACGGTAAGTTAAATCACGCGAGTCTACGTGCTCTCCCACGCATCGAAGAGCGGCCTCCACTCCTCGAGAGAGCGGTCGAGCGCCGCAGGCAGGAGTGTCGTGTAGGAATCGAGCAGCGCCATCGCATTGCGCGCGGGATCCGTGCTGGTCGCGGCGCCGAGGCGGCGCGACATGCCCTTGTTCACGAGGTGCAAATTCTCGTAGAGCTCGGTCAGCGCGCCGAAGGCGGGCCGGGTATCCGCGGCGGTGATCTGGCGCGACAGAAGAAACATCGAGACGCTTCGGTACACGGTCTCCGCCTCGTTCGCGAACGGCAGATGAAACCGCGCCATCGGGCGCAAACGGTCCGTCCAAGGACAGCCGGCCGTCGCCATGATGAGCCCCAGCACCGAGCTCATCGCCTGTTGAGCGGATGTCTCCGCGTAGACCGTGCGCTCGCTCTGCAGCACCGTGACGCCCACGGTGTCGAAGGAAATCAGCTCCTTCAGCGGTTCGATCGCGCCCGCCATCTGCAGCGCCGAGGGACAATGCGGGTGCGCGGCCGGCTTCAGCGGGCAATTGGCGCACTGGTTGAATTCGAGTTCGGTCCAGTACGGGGGCGCGGGGGGAGGGGTGTTGGTGAGCCTGAAGCTCGCGGGATCGAACGTGAAGTTGAGCGTCTTCTGCGATCCGTCCGGCAAGTCGAACCGATAACGGATCGAGAGCGGCTCGTTCATGCGACGAGCCGGTAGCAGGGTGTGTATTCCGTGCCGCTGAATTTCATGCGCCGCTGCGCCACGAAGGAGCGCAGCAATCGATCGAGCGGTTCCATGATCGCCGCCTCGCCGGAGAGTTCGAAGGGGCCATAACGCTCGATCGCGCTGATGCCGTATTCCTTGATGTTGCCCGCGACGATGCCGGAGAACGCGCGCCGGAGGTTCGCGGCCCGCTCGTGCACCGGCTGATCCCGGGAAAGCCGCAGCGCGCGCATGGATTCGTGCGTGACCTCGAACGGGAGCTGAAACTCGAGCGGTATGTTCAACAGCCAATTGAATCCGTAGGAGTCGCTTTGGCGGCGTCGGTAGTCGCGCACCTGGGCGAAGCCCTGGACCATGGTGCGCGCCACCTCGCCCGGATCGTCGATGACCATCTGATAGCGGGATTGCGCGCTCTTCCCGAGCGTCGCGCCGATGAACTCGTGGATCTGCTGGAAGTAATCCTCGGAGTCCGCCGGTCCCGTGAAGACCACGGGGAACGGCAGGGCGCTGTTGGCCGGATCCAGCAGGATTCCGAGCAGGTATAGAATCTCCTCCGCCGTTCCCGCGCCGCCCGGGAACACCACGATGCCATGTCCGACCCGCACGAAGGCCTCCAGGCGCTTCTCGATGTCGGGCATGATCACCAGCTGGCTGACGATGGGATTGGGCGGCTCTGCGGCGATGATGCCGGGCTCGGTGATGCCGAGATAGCGCCCACCGACGATGCGCTGCTTGGAATGGCCTATGGTCGCGCCCTTCATGGGGCCCTTCATGGCGCCCGGACCGCAGCCGGTGCACACATCCAGGCCGCGCAGCCCCAGCTCGTAGCCGACCTTCTTGGTGTAGTCGTATTCGACCCGGCGTATGGAATGACCGCCCCAGCACACGGCGAGGTTGGGCCGCAACTGGGTCTCGAGTACCCGCGCATTGCGCAGGATGTGGAACACGGCATTGGTGATGCTCGGCGAGGAGTTGAGATCGAAGCGGCCGCTCTCCATGATTTCGTTCGAGATGAACACCACGTCGCGCAGCACGGCGAACAGATGATCCTTCAAGCCCCGGATCATTTCTCCGTCGACGAAAGCGGACGCCGGGGCATTCTTGATCTCGAGCTTGATGCCCCAGGCGCGGCGCATGATTCGCAGGTCGAAGTCCTTGTACTTCTCGAAGATGGTGCGCGCATCGGCGATTTCCGAGCCCGAGGAGAGTACGGCGAGCGCGCACTTGCGAAACAGCGGGTAAAGGCCGCCCTGGCCGGAATCGAGCAGCTTGGCGATCTCGTCCTGCGACAGATGCTCGAGGCTGCCCTTCGGGGCGACCCGGGCATCGACCATGTCAGACGATAGAATCGTGGTTTCCACCCGACACCGCCTTAGGGGTAGATATCGATGGGAATGTTGTCCTGGGTGCGCATCCAGACCTCGAGCATGTCGGAGTTCGACAGGGCAATGCAGCCGTCGGTCCAGTCGCTCGCATAGTAGCTGGCCGGGTGCTTCAAGGCGTTGGGCATTCCGTGGATCATGATCGATCCTCCCGGAGCCCAGCGATTCTTGCGCGCCCGCACCTCGTCTTCCTTGTTGGGATAGGACACCTGGATCGCCAGGAAGTAATCGCTGCGAATATTGCGGCGCGCAAGGTAGTAATGGCCCTCCGGCGTACGGAAGTCGTGCTCGCGCTCCTTTTGTCCCACCGGCTCCAAGCCGAGCTCGACCTTGTACGACCCGAGCAATCGGCTGCCGCTGTACAGGTACAGCTTGCGTTCCGCCTTGCGCACCACGACGTGATCGGCGGCTGCGATCTCCGTAGCCTTGGCGGTGCCCCCCAAGGCGGCAACCATGGAGACGAGGAGACACAAGACCGACAGAAAGGGTCTGGTGGGCCCTGAAAATTGACGAGGCGTATGGCAATTCAGCATGGTTAAAAGTATAGCTCCTGCGCCGCGCCATATAACCGGCCGCAGCTCACGGACCCGTTATAATGGCCGAATGCGCCTATGTCGCCCTGCATTGCTGCTTCCCGCCCTTGCCGCCGCCGCTTCCTTGCTCGCCGCTTGCGGCGGTGAATCCTCGATCAAGCCCTCCGAGGTCCTCGACGAGCGCACCGGGATGACCGTGGGCACGCTGGACAAGCCCATCGAGCTCGTTCAGGGAGCGGCGGCGCCGGCCTCGACGGCTTTCCAGCGGCGCCAGAGCTTCGCGTATCTCGGTCCGGTGGAATGGGACAACATGGGCAATATCGCCTATGGACTCTGGATTCACGTCGCTCCGGGCAACGACTGGCGGTTCGAGGACATTCAGGCGCGCGGGGCGGTGAGCCTGTCGCTCGACGATGTCACGGCGCCGCTGTCGGTGATCAAGCCGCCCGCGCTCGCGCGCGCCCCCTATCAACCGGTGGCCTCCTGGGGCGAGACCGCCTATTTCGGCGTCGATCTCGAGCTGCTGAAGCGCATGGCCGCCAGCGGCAAGATCGGCCTCGACGTGAAAGCGGGCGACTCGGTGGTTCATTTCGCCGCTGGACCGGATGCGCATGAGACTCTCACCAGATATCTGCATGCCCGAGGCTATTGACGGTTGATGTCGACCACCCGCGGCAGGGCGATCGTCGTACCCGGCCGCATGTCGTGGAAGTCCACGTCGGGGTTGTACTGCGCCACCAGCCAAATCGGCAGGTCGCCGTGCTGTATTGCCACCGTCCACAGCGATTCGCCGCGCTTCACGGTGTAGTTCTCGGTGCCGGCGATGCGGTGGGCGGCGAAGAACGCCTCCTGCAAGTGATGGTGGTAGTCCGTGCGCGCGGCGACGAATTGCGCCGCGGTCACCTTGGACAGATCGAGCTTGATCTTGCGGCCGAGCGTCACCTGCGCATTCTTGTGGAGCCGGTTGAGCCTGCGCAGGGTTTGGCTGTCGACTCCGGTCCAATCCGAGAAATGCCCCAGGGTCTCCTCCGCCTGTACGACGACCGTGTCGCCTGCGCCGACCCGATAGTCCGTCGCGTCCGGCCCGCCCGTCGGTGCACTCGCCGGCAATAGCGCCGCACTATCGGTTTGCCGCGGCGACACCGGCTCGCGGGGTGCCGCCGCGGCGGCCTTCTCCGGTGCGCCCTTGGGATGTTGCAGCGATTGTTCCGCGGCGGTCGGCGGCGTGGGCGCCGGCGCCGACGGCGTCGTGGCGTGTTCCGCGAGCAAGGTGCTCGGCGGGGCAGCGACCGCCTCCTCCGCCTGCCCTTCGGCGCGGGACGCGGGCATGGGAATGCGTACCGTCTCGCCGCGGCTGACGGCGTGGGCGGCATTCCAACCGTTCGCCGACAAGAGCCGCGAGAGGCTCACGCCGCTCGCCGATGCGATGCCGGCGAGCGTCTCTCCCCTGCGTACCCGATGCGCGCCGTCGTTGCGCTGGGCGAGGTAGCGCTGCGCCGCGGGCACGCGCGCCCAGGCCGCCTCGACCTCGCTCGGGGACTCGCTGCCCGGCAGGCGCAGGGCGTACCCGCGCGGCACCAAGCGGGAGCCGTTCCAGATCGGCGGGCGCAGCGCCGGGTTCAGCACCTTGAGCGCGCCCATGTCGACCTTGAACGCCTTCGCCAGCGTGGTCACGGGAATGTAGTCCGGAAGCTCAACGGGGGTGTTATCCGTTTCCGGGAGCCGGGGCAGCGGACCAAAATACTGCTCCGCATGACGATCGACCTCCAGCGCCGCCAGGAACGCGACATAGAAATTGCGCGAGGCGAAGCCGAAGGTCGCGCCCTGGTATCGCTTGACGATGACGGCAATGTCGCTCGTTCCCAGCTCATCCTGCGCGCGGCGGAGGCCGCCGGGGCCGTGGTTGTAGGCCGTGACGGTCAGCGGCCAGCTGCCGAGCAGCCGGTAGTTGTAGAGCATCAAGTTGGCGGCGGCCTCGGTCGCGCTGTAGGGATCGAGCCGCTCATCGACGATGCCGTCCACCCGCATGAATCGCTTCGCCGTCGAGGGCATGAACTGCCACAGGCCGGCCGCACCGACCTTGGAGTAGGCCTCCGGATTGAACGAGGACTCCACATGCGGCAGCGCCGCGATCTCCTCCGGAACCCCATGCCGCTTGAGCACGCTGGCGATATGCGTCTCCCACGCCGCCGAGCGGATCAGCCCCTCGTGAAAACGGTCGGCCTGGCCGAGCTGAAAGCGGATCCGGTCGATGGCGTCGAGAAAATCCCGGGGCCTCGGCTTGTCCCCGAACGCATCCAGGATGCGTTTCTCATGAGGCGTCAGATCGGCCGTGGCGCCCGCCGCGAAGCGCCGCAGGAGCGCCGCGTAACGCGCCTTCGCTTCCGTGACGCGCCTTTCGCGCTGCGTCGGCGAGGAAGCGGGGTCGAAGCGCAGCACTTCGTAGACCAGATTGAGGTTCCAATCGTCGTGGAGCAGGCCCTGGTCGGTGGTGACTTCGGTATAGACCCGTATCCAAAAGCGGATGTCCGGCTCGAGCGCCGGCGGATGGGCGAAAGGATCCTGTTCGTCCGCGGCGGCCGGGAGGCCGAAAAACGCCGGCGCCAGCAACAAGCAGAGCGCCGCGAGCTTTATGCGATGGATGAGGTGCAATGGGGTGACTGGAGAATGAACGAGCCCGACGATACCAAACCCGCCCGGCATTTCTCAAATGCGCGGCAGCCGCCGGCGACCGGCTCACAGCCCCGGCGACCGCCGCGGCGCGCTATCGCTATCGCCGGCCTACCCGCACTTCGACTCGCCGCAGTTCAGACAGGTCTGGCAGCCGTCCATCATCACCACCGCGGCGGTGCTGCACTTCGCGCAGAGCTGCGCCCCGTCCGGAAAATGCGATTTGGAGAATGCATCGGTCTGCTTGGTGCGCGCCTCGAACTCCGCGCGCTTTTGGTCCACGAGCTTCTTTTGATGCGCATCGAGCTCCGGCTTCTTCAGGAGCCCGATCGATTGCAGGTGCCGCTCGATCACGTAGCCGAGCTCCGCGATGGTCGAGGGCATGAACTTCCCGCCCGGCTGCCAATAGCCTCCGCGCGGATCGAACACGGCCTTGAGCTCGTCCACCAGGAAGGTGGTATCGCCGCCCTTGCGGAATACCGCGGAAATGACCCGCGTCAGCGCCACGATCCACTGGAAATGGTCCAGATTCTTCGAATTGATGAACACCTCGAAGGGGCGCCTCTGCTCGTGCGGCGTACCCTCGTTCAAGACGATGTCGTTGATGGTCACGTACATGGCGTGATCGGAGACGGGGGTCTTGATCTTGTAGGTCGAGCCGATCAGCACTTCCGGACGCTCGAGTTTTTCGTGCATCCAGATGACGTTGTCCTGCGTCTTGACCGGCTCCTTGGCCGCGGGAGAGGTCTCCGCGGATTTCACCTCGGGCTTCAGCACCCGGTACTTCGCGATTTTCTTCTCTATCTTGATGTGCGCCATATCAAAACTTCCCGTAGTAGCCTTCTTTCAGAGCATCGTAGAGATTCGCGGCGGTGTGCATCTCACCGTCGTATTCGATCTCCTGATCGCCCCGCGCCTCGACCTCCGTGCCGTCTTCGAGCGTAAACACGTAGGTCGTGTTCTTGAGGTCGTCTTCCTTGACCAAAACGCCCTGGAAGGCTTCCGGATTGAAGCGGAACGTGGTGCAGCCCTTCAGACCCTGCTCGAAGGCATACAAATAAATGTCCTTGAAATCCTCGTACTTGTAGTCCGTCGGAACGTTGGCGGTCTTCGAAATCGACGAGTCGACCCAAAGCTGCGCGGCGGCCTGAATATCCACGTGCTCTTTCGGCCCGATGTCGTCCGCGGAGACGAAGTAGTCCGGAAGCTTCTCCGCCGCGTTCTGCGAGTTGGGCATCGCGCGCGGATTCACCAACTCGCGGTAGGCGAGCAGTTCGAAGGAGAACACGTCGATCTTCTCCTTGGACTTCTTGCCCTCGCGGATCACGTTGCGGAAGTAATGGTGGGCGAAGGAAGGCTCGATGCCGTTCGACGCATTGTTCGCGAGCGACAGCGAGATCGTGCCGGTGGGCGCGATGGAGCTGTGATGCGTGAAGCGCGCGCCGACCTCTGCCAGCTCGTCCACGAGCTCCGGAGCGGCCTCGGCGATCCGCTGCATGTAACGGCTGTAGCGCGCGTGCAATACGCGTCCCGCGACTTTCGCGCCCACGCGCCAACCGTCCTTCACCATTTCGGGGCGCTTGCGCAGCATCTCGGGCGTGACGGTGAACTCCTCGTTCATGATGGGCGCGGGGCCCTTTTCGCGGGCGAGGTCCAAGCCCGCCTCCCAGCCCGCGACCGCCATCTCGCGCGACACGTTCTGGGTGAAGGCAACCGATTTCTTCGAGCCGTACTTCATGCACATCATGGTGATGGTCGAGCCGAGACCCAGGAATCCCATGCCGTGGCGGCGCTTGCGCAGGATCTCGTTGCGCTGCGGCTCGAGCGGCAGGCCGTTGATCTCGACCACGTTGTCGAGCATGCGCGTAAACACCTTCACGACCTTGCGGTAGGTGTCCCAATCGAAGTGCGCGTCCTCGGTGAACGGGTCTACCACGAATTTCGTGAGATTGACCGAGCCGAGGAGGCAGGAGCCGTACGGGGGCAGCGGCTGTTCTCCGCAGGGATTGGTGGCGCGGATGTTCTCGGCCCACCAGTTGTTGTTCATTTCGTTGACCCGGTCGATGAGGATGAACCCGGGCTCCGCGAAATCGTAGGTGGAGGACATGATGAGATCCCACACGCGCCGCGCCGGCAGCGTCTTGTAGATCTTGCACGCCACCAGCCCCTCCTCGTTCGACACGTAGCCCCTGGCATCCGGCCATTCGCGCCAGACGAATTTGCCGGTGTCGGTCAAATCCGGCCGCTCCGTCTCGTACTCGTTGCGCGATAGCGGGAACGCCAATCGCCATTCACCGTCGCTCTTGACCGCCTTCATGAACTCGTCGGTGACGAGCAGCGACAGATTGAATTGACGCAGCCGGCCGTTCTCGCGCTTGGCGCGGATGAACTCCAGCACGTCGGGATGGCCGACATCGAAGGTTCCCATCTGCGCGCCGCGGCGGCCGCCGGCGGAAGACACGGTGAAGCACATCTTGTCGTAGATATCCATGAACGACAGCGGGCCCGAGGTGTAGGCGCCCGCCCCCGTCACGTAGGCGCCGCGCGGCCGCAGCGTCGAGAATTCGTAGCCGATGCCGCAACCCGCCTTCAGGGTGAGCCCGGCCTCGTGCACCTTGTTCAAGATGTCGTCCATCGAGTCGCGGATCGTGCCGGATACCGTGCAATTGATGGTCGACGTGGCGGGCTTGTGTTCGAGCGCGCCGGCGTTGGACGTGACGCGGCCTGCGGGGATCGCACCGTGGCGCAACGCCCAGAGGAAAGATTCGTACCACTGCTCGCGCAGCTCCGGGGATTCCACGTCCGCGAGCGCACGCGCGACGCGCTTGTACGTGTCGTCCATCGACCGGTCGACCGGCGACCCGTCCTTGGCGATCAGCCGGTATTTCTTATCCCAGATGTCATAGGACGCTTCTTGATAAGGAATGCTGCCGACGTCTTTTGGCTGTATTTGAACCACCGTATTCATGGGTTGAAAGCCGCTCCCTTATAGTTATGGCGAGTCACTCAAAGACAAGTAGCGGTGGGTCCCGGCGAAGAAAACGGCCTTGCGGTCGGATCAGGAATTTGGAGGGACTTTCGCGACTTCCGACCACAACATGTTGTGTCCGGGTTTGAAGGTTAAGACTTGACTGTGATCAGCGTCAAGATTTTTTTACTCAAATTTTTGACTCTAAAACAATAGCAAATTCATGATGTTATTTGATTGTCCCGATGAATTTCCTCACGGCACTTTGTGCTCTTTCGGTCAAGGGGAAGATTTGCCGATCGCAATATCTTGTGGTCCACACCTTATCCACAATATGTCCCATTGACATTCGCCCCAACGTGTTCGTGCTTTTGACCCGGGCGGCCGGGCGGAGCTCGGCCGAAGCGCCCCGGCGCCGTTGAAATGGTTGGCACCGTCCCAACCTCGGGTGGCAAGCGCTTTTTCACTGTATTCATTTCATCAACCACTTTATCGAGGAGAGCATCATGACTGTCGTGCGATACGAGCCTTGGTCGCTCGTGAACCGTTTCCATCGAGACATCGACCGCCTGTTCGGCGCCTCGCAGACCACCGCGGCGGATTCCGGCGCCTGGCTGCCTCCCGCCGACATTCACGAGGAAGATAATCGATTCGTGCTCCACGTGGATTTGCCGGGCGTCGATCCGAAGGCGGTGGAGATCACGTCCGAGCAGGGCGTGTTGACGATTCGCGGACGACGCGAGGAGGCGAAGCGCGAAGAGCGCGACGGTTACCGCCGCGTCGAGCGCATCACCGGCGAGTTCCAGCGCCGCTTCAACCTGCCGGAGACGGCGGATGTGCAGAACATCAAGGCGAAGGCCGCCCACGGGGTGCTGGAGGTCACAATTCCCAAACTCGCCCAAGTGCAGCCGCAACGGATTGCGGTCGAAGCAGCCTAAGACTGTCCGCCGCGCGCGATCTTACGGTGTAAAATCGCGGGTTGAGGGCAGTGACGCGAGGGGCCGGACTCATCCTCCGGCCCCTCTTTATGTGGCCGGCCCGACGACTCATCTGAATACAAGGATCGCGCATGAATTTGCGTTTTGGACTTGCGGCGGCCGTGATCACCTTCGGGCTGGCGTCGCCCGCGGCGTTCGCAGCCGCGCCGCCGGCACCGGCCGAGGCCGCGCCGATGCCCTCGCTCGCTCCCATGGTCAAGCGGGTGTCTCCGGCGGTGGTCAACATCGCGACGCGCGGCACCATCAAGGAGAAGCCGGGACAGCGCAATCCGTTGCTCGACGATCCGTTCTTTCGGCAATTCTTCAACGTTCCTCCCGACGCGAAGCCCCATGAGCGGCCGTTTCAAAGCGCGGGCTCCGGCGTAATCGTCGACGCCAAGAACGGCTACATCATCACCAACTTCCACGTGATCGAAAACGCCAACGAGATCACCGTGACGCTGCTCGACAACCGCAGCTTCCCGGCAAAGGTCGTCGGATCCGACGAAGGCGCGGACATCGCGGTGCTTCAAGCCAAGCAGCCGAACCTCATCGCCATGGCGCTCGGCGATTCCTCGCATCTCGAGGTGGGCGATTACGTGGTTGCGATCGGCAACCCTTTCGGCCTGCAGCACACCGTGACCGCCGGCATCGTCAGCGCGCTCGGGCGCACCGGCATCAATCCCGACGGCTACGAGGACTTCATTCAGACCGATGCCTCCATCAATCCCGGCAACTCCGGCGGCGCCCTGGTGAACCTCAGGGGCGAGTTGGTCGGCATCAACTCGGCGATCCTGTCCGGCAGCGGCGGTAACATCGGCATCGGCTTCGCCATTCCCGTCAACATGGCGAAGGGCGTCATGGATCAGTTGATCAAATACGGACAGGTAAAGCGCGGCGTTCTCGGGGTCAACATCTACGACGTGACGCCCGACATCGCCAAGGAATTCGGGCTCGCCGATGCGAGCGGCGCGCTGGTGGCGGGCGTGAGCCAGGGCTCTTCGGCGGAGCGCGCGGGTATCAAGACCGGCGACATCATCGTCTCGATCAACGGCGCTCCCATCAAGAACGCCCACGAGCTGCGCAATTCCATCGGAATGCTGCAGATCGGAGATCAGGTCGAGATCGGATTGCTGCGCGACGGCAAGCCTCGCAAGGTCACTGCGCTCGTGGCGGAGCGGACGGAAACCGAAGCCGCCGCCGCGACCGACATCCACCATGGGCTCGAAGGCGCGGATCTCGCCGACGCTCCCGATGGCGGCGGAGTACTGGTGCGCGGCGTCACCGAAGCGAGTCCCGCTTCGGTCGCGGGCCTCCGCTCCAACGATGTGATCATCGGCATCGGCCGAACGCCGGTCTCGAGCATCAAGACCTTCCGGGAGGCCGCCAAGGGCGTGAACCTGTTGATGCTCAACGTCCGGCGCGGGCCTTCGACCCTGCTCATCCCGATCCGCTGATGTCATGAAACCTTTGTCCATCTGCATCCTCGGCGGCACCGGCTTTCTCGGCACCCGGCTGACCGCCCGTCTGCTCAAGGATAATCATCGCGTCACCGTGCTGTCCCGCGACCGCGAGCTCCACAAGCATCTGCTGGTGCTGCCCGGCCTCGCGTTGGAGAACTGCGACGTGTACGACGAAGCGCAGCTCGCCGAGCGTTTGCGCGGCAAGGATGCGGTGGTCAATCTGATCGGCATCTTGAACGAGCGCTGGTTCGGCGGCGCCGGTTTTCGGCGCGCGCACACCGAGCTCACGCGCACGTTGCTGCTCGCGGCGCGCTCGGCGAACGTGGGACGGCTCCTGCAAGTGTCGGCGCTGGGAGCCGCCGTCGGCGCGCCGAGCCATTACCTGCGCACCAAGGGCGAGGCGGAAAAATTGATCCGCGAGCACGGCGGGGCGCTCGACTGGACCATCTTTCAGCCCTCGGTCATGTTCGGTCCCGGCGACACCTTCCTCAACCGCTTCGCCCGGCTGCTCGCGTCCGCGCCGGGCATTCTGCCGCTCGCTCGGCCAAATGCGCGCTTCCAGCCCGTATTTGTCGACGATGTGGTCGACGCCATGCTGCGCTGTCTGCGCGGCGGGGGCTCGAGCCGGCAGACCTACCAGCTCGGCGGTCCGCAGATCTACACGCTGCGCGAGGTCGTCTGCCTGGTCGCCAGGATCACGGGTCAGCGCCGCTGGATCGCCGGGCTTCCCAACTTCGCCGGCCGCTTGGAGGCGGCGGCGTTCGACTTCGTTCCCGGGCGGCCGTTCTCCAGCGACAACTATCAATCGCTCAAGATCGACAGCGTGTGCACCGAGGACGGCTTCGCGAGACTCAAGCTCCAGCCGCATTCCATGGCCGCCTCGGCGCGGCAATATGTCGGTGCGCTGGAAGACAACGCGAGGCTGAGCCTCGACCGGGCGGCAACCGGCCGGTCCTGAGCCTCGGCGGCTCCCGCTCAGGGAAGCGAAGGCTCCGGGCTTCCGGGCGGCGACGCCACGGCGAGAGGCGCCAAGTGATACAGGCGCCAGGCGAAAAGCAGCCCGAGCCCGAACAAGGTGGCGACGAAGGCGGCGACGCCCGCCCATCCGTGGGCAGCGTAGAACAGCCCGCCCGCCGCTCCGGCGAGGCTCGATCCCAGGTAGTAGGCGAACAGATACATCGAGCTCGCCTGCGCCTTGGCCTCTCCCGCACGTCGGCCTACCCAGCTCGAGACGATGGAATGGCCGCCGAAGAAACCGAACGTGATCACCGCCATGCCCGCGATGATCAGCGTCAGCGAGCCGGCCGTCGTCAGCGCCAGCCCCGCGAGCATGATGACGAACATGGTCCACAGCACCTTGCGCCGTCCGAGACGGCCGGCGAGGTGCCCGATGAACGGCGAGCTGAAGGTGCCGACCAGATAGACACTGAACAGCATGCCCACCGCGGCTTGGCTCAAGGCATAAGGCGGCGCCATCAAACGATAGCCGATGTAGTTGTAAATGGTGACGAAGGCTCCCAACAGCACGAAGCCTTCCGCGAACAGCCAGGGCAATCCCGGGTCCGCCAGGGTGCCGGCGAAGCGCCTCGCCAGCACGCGGAGCTCGAGCGGCTGCGGCACGAAGCGCCGCGATGGCGGCAGGCTCCGCGAGAAAATCCACGCACACGCCAATCCGACCGCGCCCATCGCGGCCATCGCCCATCGCCAGCCGAAGAAGTCCGCCATCACTCCGGTCAGGAGCCGCCCGCCCAGGCCGCCCACCGCACTGCCCCCTATATAGAGCCCCATGCCGAGGCCGATGGAGTCCGCGTGCACCTCCTCGCTGAGATACGTCATCGCGACCGCCGGCAGTCCGCTCAGCGTGAGGCCGAGCACGGTCCGAAGCGCCAGCAAAGCGGGCCAATTGGGCGCGGCTGCGATGAGCAAGGTGAGCAGCGCAGAGCAGAGTATCGATGCTGCCATGATTCCCTTGCGCCCTCGCGCATCCGAGACCGCGCCCGCGAACAGCAGCGCGACCCCCATCACGCCGGTGGGTAGTGAGAGCGAAAGCGCGCTGCCGGCCTCGCTCACTCCGTATTGCCGGCTGAACTCCGGCATCAGCGGCTGCACGCAATACAAGAGGCCGAACGTCGCGACGCCGACGGCGAACAACGCCAGGTTGGTGCGGCGAAATGCGGGCGTTCCGTGCCGGATGAATTCCCCGGGCGCCGCCATCACGGCTGCCCGCACAGCAGGGAGTCCCGCCGGTGTTGATCGAGCTTCGCGAGCTCCCGCACCCGGGCATAGAAAGCGTCGAGATTTCCCCCGACGGCCGCGAGCTCGCGCCGAAAGCCGGGCACGCAATCGTAGTAAGTGGCGATCGAAGCGAGATTGGCGTTGTTGAGCTCGCCGTCGAACCAGGAATCGAAGGGCGCATGCCCCCCCCACGAGAGGCGAAGATCGGAGTAGGACTTGCGGAGCGCCGCATACACGGCGGATTTTTCACGCCGCATCTCTGTGTGATCGATGCCGGACGCGTACAGCGTGCGCAGCTCGTCCCTCGCCCGGGTCAAGAGATGCAGCACCTGGGCGAACCGCTCCTCGTACTCGCGATGGCGCTCGAGATCCTGCTCTCGGCCCTGCGATTCGAGCCAGCGGCGCACGCCCTCTTCCTCGACCGTCACCGCGAGCGCTTCGTTGAAGTCGGCATCGTTCGGAACATAGATCATCTGGTGGGTGAGCTCGTGGAAGATGATTGAGGCAAGCTCGACGTCGCTCCAGCCGAGCATGGTATTCAAGATCGGATCGTCGAAATGTCCGAGCGTCGAGTAGGCCGCGACGCCGTCGACGGTCACATCGAACCCGCGCCGGCGCAGCTGCTCTGCGAATCGGCGCGCCCGGCGCTCGACGAAATAGCCGCGATAGGCCACGCACCCGACTATCGGATAGCACCACTCCTTCGGATCGACCGAGAACTCCGGCGCGGCAACCACGTTCCAGACGACGTACCGTCTGCCCAGGTCGGCGTAGCTCCGATAGCTGCCGTTGTCGGGCAGGCCGAGGCGGCGGCTCGCGAACTCGCGGATCTGCGCCACGGCTTCGAGCTGGCTCCTGACCTGCGCAGGCGTGGCGGGATTCGCGATGACCCGCGAGATCGGCCTGCGTTTGGACAGCACCTGCCATTGTCCCGCGGCGCTCTGCAGCAGATAGCATCCGCCCAGCAAGGAGCAGAGGAAGGCAGCGGCGGCGGCGGCGCAGATGCGCCGATTGATGCTGATACTATGCACCCATGCAAGTGTATCTGGTCGGCGGAGCGGTTCGAGACGAGTTGCTCGGGTTGCCGGTGAAGGAGCGCGACTGGGTGGTCGTGGGCGGCACGCGAGAGGAGCTCGAGCGGCGCAAGTTCCGCGAGGTGGGCCGCGATTTTCCGGTGTTCCTGCACCCGGACACGCACGAGGAATATGCGCTCGCTCGGCGTGAGCGCAAGACCGCGCCGGGCTACCGCGGATTCAGCGTGGAGTTCGGCCCCGAAGTCACTCTCGCGGAAGACCTCGGCCGCCGCGACCTGACCATCAACGCCATGGCGAGGCAGCCCGACGGGACCTTGGTGGATCCGCTCGGCGGCAAACGCGACCTCGAGGCCCGCCTTCTGCGTCACGTGTCCGACGCCTTCGTCGAGGATCCGGTGCGCATCCTGCGGCTGGCGCGCTTCGCCGCGCGCTTCGTGCCGCTGGGATTTCGGGTGGCGCCCGACACCATGGCGCTCATGCGGCGCATGGTGCTCGCCGGCGAGGTCGACGCGCTGGTCGCCGAGCGGGTGTGGCAGGAATCGGAAAAGGCTCTGCGGGAGCCTGCCGCCGGCGCATTCTTCAAGGTGCTGCGCGAGTGCGGCGCTCTCGAGCGCATCTATCCGGAAATCGACGCCCTGTTCGGTGTTCCGCAGCCCGCGCGCTGGCACCCGGAGATCGATACCGGCGTGCACACGCTCATGGTGCTCGATCAGGCCTCGATGTTGAGCACAGATTCGAAGGTGCGGTTCGCGGCGTTGGTCCATGACCTCGGCAAGGCCAGGACGCCGCCGCCGGAATGGCCCGGGCACCGCGGCCATGAAGAACGCAGCGTCTCGCTCATCGGGGATCTGGCGGAACGCCTGCGTCTGCCCGGCGACTACCGCGATCTCGCGCTGATCGTGGCCCGCTATCATGGCATCGCGCACCGGGCCTTCGAGCTCAAGCCCAAGACGGTGGTCGAGTTCATGGAGCGCGCCGACGCCTTCCGCCGGCCGGAGCGGTTCGCGCAGGCGCTGTTGGCTTGCGAGGCGGACTCCAGAGGCCGCGCGGGCTTGGAGGACCGCCCCTATCCGCAGCGCGAGTATCTGCTCTCGGCCCGCGAAGCGGCGGCGGCGGTCAAGCCGACGCCGGAGGATCTCACCGGCCGTGCCGGAGCCTCGATTGCCGAACTCATCAGCCGCCGCAGGCTCGATGCGGTGACGGCGGTGCGCGCGAAATTCCAAGGCGCGGGGCGCGGCTAAAGCGTGTGCCGCAGGTCCTGCAGCGAGAAGCCGGTGAGCGGCATCTCGAGTTCGCGCAGCCACGCCATCGCCTTGAACCGCTCGCCCATCTCGCCCGGCAGCATCAGCCGCCGCGCCTCGTTCGCGAGCCGCGCAAACCGGTAATGGTCCGATCCGGCGAGCTGGCGCATTTCCTGATCCACCGCCAGCGCGGCCAACAGATACGACTGCGTGCAGAAGCCGGCGAGTGAGCATCCAGCGGGCGCGCAAGCCTCGGCCAGCCTGGTGAAATCGACCCAAGCCGTGATGTCCTGCAATCCGGGGTGCAGAAACGGATCGCCATGGGCGTGCTGGCGAAAATGGCACATGAGAGTCCCGTCCCGGCGCTCCGGAAAATAATACTGCCGGCGCGGCAACCCGTAGTCGATCCAGAGCGCGAGACCTCTGCGCAGTGCTCGAGTGACCTCGAGAGACCAGGAAGGAAGCCGCGCGCAGTATTCGGAAACGTAGCCGTCCGCCCAGCCGCCGCCCGCGTCCGCCAGGGAGCGGCAAACGAGGGTCAGCTCGGGACCCGCGGGGCGCGCCGACCACACGAACCGATCGCGCTCGATGCTCACCCCGAGCTCCTCGCAATGGGTCGAGTTCCAGCGAAAGCGCGTGACCGGCAGCGCGTCGAGAATTTCGTTGGCGAGAATCACGCCGTCGAACTGCGCCGCGGGCGGACTCTCGATCCATTCCACGCGCCCGCTGAGATGCGGCACCCGCCTTTCGAGCGTACGCCGTTGCCGTTCCTTGAAATCGGCGCTCACGTCGAGAATCAGATATTGCCCGGGCAGTTGGCCCAGGCTCTCCAGCCGCATCAAAATATCCGCCGCCAGCGCGCCGGTGCCTGCGCCGATTTCGAGGATCGTGCCGCCCTTCAGCCGCTCGAGCACCTCGGCGCATTGCCGCGCGAGGCAAGCGCCGAACAGGGGCGAGACCTCCGGGGCGGTGGTGAAATCGCCTCCCGGCCCGAGTTTTCGCGCACCGGCGCTGTAATAGCCGAGACCGGGCGCGTACAGCGCGGCCTCCATGTAGCGTTCGAAACCGATCCAGCCGCCCGCCTCTCGAATCTCGCCGCTCAGCCGCTCGCGCATTTTGGCGGCATGCTCGACTTGGTCCGCGCCGAGAGCGGCTGCGCCCGACCCGGGAGCAGGCTCAGAAGGCATGGTCACCGCCCGGTACACGCCCCGCGGACAATCCGGTATCGTTCCGACGATGGCGGCATCCAACGAAGTCACTTCGCTCGAGGGCAAAGTGGTCCTCATCACCGGAGGGGCGCGGCGCGTGGGCGCCGAGATCGTCCGCGCGATGCACGGCGCCGGCGCGCGCGTGCTCATTCACTACCGCTCGTCCGCGGCGGCGGCCGCGGAGTTGGCGGAGGAACTCAATCGCGCCCGGCCGGGCACCGCAGCGGTGCATGGCTCGGACTTGCTCGGCCCCGAGGCCCCGGAGAATCTCGTGAAGGCCGCGATTCGAGCCTTCGGCGGCGTGGATGTGCTGATCAACAATGCCTCGAGCTTCGCTCCCTCGAGCATCGGCGAGATCACACGGGAGCAGTGGAACGATCTGATCGGCACCAATCTGCAGGCCCCGCTCTTCCTGGCGCAGGCGGCGGCCCCGAGCCTCGCCCAGCGGCGCGGCCTCATCATCAACATCGTCGACATCCATGGCCTCAAGCCCTTGAAGGGCTATCCGGTATACAGCGTCGCCAAGGCGGGCCTCGCCATGCTGACGCGCTCGCTGGCCCGCGAGCTCGGCCCCGAAATCCGGGTCAACGGTATCGCGCCTGGGCCGGTGCTTTGGCCGGAGCACGGCATGGATGAGGCGCTGAAGCACGAGATCATCGGCAAGACGGCCTTGGGGCGTCACGGCAGCCCCGCGGATGTCGCGCGCACGGCGCTATTCCTCGCCAAGGACGCGCCGTACATCACGGGGCAGATCATCGCCGTCGACGGCGGCCGCAGCATCTAGCACGGCGCCTCGGCGTCCTGTTCGCGCAGCATGCCGCGAATCGCACCGATGTCGCCGGCGAGCGGACGATCGTCCCGGTAAAGGCTCACGATCCGCCGCACTCTGCGATAGGCAGCCTCGGTCGCGGGCGCCCGTGCCGGCGCATCGGGGTTGAGGTCGTATGCCTGCACGGCCGCCAACAGCTCGATCGCGAGGATGGCCTCGGTGTTGTCGACGATATCGAGCAGCTTCAAGGCCGCGGGAGTCGCGTGCGCCAAGTGATCCTCCTGCAGGCCGGAAGTGATTCCGCCGTCGAGGCTCGCCGGAGCCGCGCGGCGGCGATTCTCGGCCGCCAGGGAGACGGCCGTATATTGCGCGATCATGAATCCCGACCCCGCGCCCGAGTCCGCCGCCAAGAAGGCCGGAAGACCGCTCACCAGCGGATTGACCAGCCGGTCGATGCGCCGCTCGGACATGGCGGCCAACTCGGCCACGGCGATGCCGAGCGCATCGCCGGCAAGCCCGAGGGCCGCTCCCACCGCATGCGCCTCGGAAAGAGCTCGCGGCGCTTCTCGGGTGCCGACCACCACGGGATTGTCGCTCACCGAGGCGAGTTCGGCGTCCACCGTGGCGGCCGCTTGCGCGAACTGGTCGCGCACGGCGCCGTGCACCTGGGGTATCGCGCGCAGGCTCAACGGGTCCTGAGTCCGCCGTCCGGCGCTCGCGGCGAGAATGGCGCTGCCGGCGAGAAGCGCGCGGAGGCGTTCGCCCACCAGCCGCGTGGAAGCAGAGACGCGCAGGCTCAAGGCCTCGGCGTCGAAGGCCGCAATCTGGCCTCGCAGATTCTCGAAGCTCATGGCGCCGATGAGGTCCGACCAGTCGAGCAGGCGCGCAGCGCGCGTGAGCGCGAGCGCCGCCAAACCCGTCGCGCATGGCAGGCCGTTGACCAGGCTCAATCCTTCCTTGGCCTGAAGGACCAGCGGTTCGAGGCCGGCCGCGGCGAGCGCGGCGCTGCCGGAGAAAGACTCGCCGCTCGGCTTGCCGCTCGATTCCCCGCCGCCCGCCCGCCCGACGCGCGCGCGGCCCCCGCCGATCATCACCAGCGCGATATGCGCCATGTGGGTGAGATAGCCGACCGAGCCGCAGGACGGGACTTCCGGGAGCAAGTCCCGCCCCAGGAACTCGCAAAGCCGTACCGCAACCTCCGGCCGCACGCCAGAGTATCCGTGCGCGTAGTTGTTGACCGCGGCGGCCATGATGGCCCGGACCCGAGCCGCCTCGAGCGCCGGTCCGACGCCGACGGCATGGCTCATGACGATGTTGCGCGACAGCTCGCGCTGCTTTGCCGGGGTCACGACCACATCGCAAAGCGCTCCGACGCCCGTGTTGACGCCGTAGGCGCGCACGTTCTTCTCGACCAACGACTCGACCAGCCGGTGCGCCGCCCGGATCCGCGCGAGGGCAGCCGGCGACAGCGACAGCGAGGCACCCCGGTCGCCGATGGCGCCGATCTGCCGCCAGGTGAGCGGAAGATCGACCTCGAAGGTCGGGCTCATCGGTGCGGTGAGACCGGAACCGAGCGAGCGCGCGCGTCGAGCCAGGACGCGAGGGCGATGCGGTCCCGCTCGACCTCGACGCCCACGTCCCTCGAGCTTCGCACGGCTCCGGGCTTCGAGAGGTGGATACGCACCCACGGCACGCCGAACTCCTCGAGGATCAGCATGGCCAGATGCTCTGCGAGCGTCTCCACCAATTGAAATTCGGACGCCTCGATGAACGCCAGCACCCGCTTGGCCACCCGCTTGTAATTCAAGGTGTCCTCGATCGAGTCGGTGAGCGCCGCCTTGCGGATATCGGCGCCGATCTCGATGTCGACGAGGACCGACTGGCGGACCTGACGCTCCCAGTCGTAGATGCCGATGATCGCCTCGGCTTTGAGCGCATGAATGAATATCTTGTCCATTGAACTCTTGAGTCTAATCGACCATCGATCCCCGAGTCCCGAGCTCCCAGTTTGCCCGGGCATCAACGGCCAGCCCCTGGCGCTGCCCCGCCGCCAGGCGCAATGCGCCCGCCAACGCGATCATCGCGCCGTTGTCCGTACAGAACTCGGTCCGCGGAAAGTACACCTTCGCTCCCGCATCGCGCGCGATGTCACCGAGACGCTCGCGCAGTCGCCGGTTGGCGCCCACGCCGCCGGCCACCACCAGCCGCCGATGGCCGCCGGCCGCGAGTGCCCGGCGCGCCTTTTCAGCGAGCGTGTCGACCACCGCCTCCTGGAAACCGCGTGCGACGTCGGCCCGAATCTCCTGGTCCACGACGCGGCCCCGCAAGGCTACTAGGGCGGCCGTCTTCAAGCCACTGAAACTGAAGTCCAGTCCCGGGCGATCGAGCATTGGCCGCGGAAAGCTGAAGCGGCCGCTTCGCCCGGACTCGGCCAGCTGGGCAAGCGCGGCTCCGCCGGGATACGGGAGTCCGAGCATCTTCGCCGTCTTGTCGAACGCTTCCCCCGCGGCATCGTCGAGCGTCTGCCCGAGAATGCGGTAGTCCCCCACCCCCGCCACGTCCACGAGCTGGGTATGGCCTCCGGAAACCAGCAAGGCCAGAAATGGGAACTCCGGCGCCTCGGACTCGAGCAGCGGCGCCAGCAGATGCCCCTCGAGATGGTGAATGCCGACCGCGGGCTTGCCCCAGGCGTAGGCGAGGCTGCGCGCGAATCCCGCACCCACCAGGAGCGCCCCGATCAGTCCCGGACCCGCGGTGTAGGCCACCCCGTCGATGGCATCCGGGGCGGACTGTGCGGCCGCCAGCGCCTCGCGCACCAGGGGCAGGAGCCTGCGGATATGGTCCCGCGAGGCCAGCTCGGGCACCACGCCGCCGTACGCCTGGTGCATTGCGATCTGACTGTGCAACCGATGAGACAGGAGCCCCCGCACGGTGTCGAAGACGGCCACCGCGGTCTCATCGCAGGAACTTTCGATTCCGATTACCCGCATTTTTCCTACCGCCTTTGCCTTTTACGGGGACGCCCTTTAGAATGCGCCCCCCTGCTGCCGATTGTCCGGCGGCAGCCCGTTGTCTCAAGATATTGAGGTTTGAATGCCCAGCGTTCGTGTTCGCGAGAACGAGTACTTCGATGCCGCTCTGCGCCGCTTCAAGCGAGCCTGCGAGAAAGCGGGTGTCCTCACCGAGCTTCGCCGCCGTGAATTCTACGAGAAGCCGACCCAGGAACGTAAGCGCAAGAAGGCTGCCGCGGTAAAGCGCCACCTGAAGCGGCTGTCGCGGGAGAACATGCGCGGTGCCGGCGGCGCCCCCTCGAGCGCTCCGCAAGCAGCGTCGTCCCGGCCCTATTGAGTCCGGATACCGGTTCCTCGGTGTCTCTGAAAGAGCGAATCACCGATGACATGAAGGCCGCGATGCGCGCCGGCGAGAAGGAGCGGCTCGGCGTCATCCGGATGATCACCGCCGCGATCAAGCAGCGCGAAGTCGACGAGCGCATCGTGTTGGACGATACGCAGGTGCTCTCCGTCCTCGAGAAGATGATCAAGCAGCGCAAGGAATCCCTCGCGCAGTTTCAGGCCGGCAATCGCCAGGACTTGGTCGACAAGGAATCCGCGGAAATCACCCTCCTTCAGGGCTACATGCCGTCACGATTGAGCGACGCGGAAGTCGATGCACTGATCGCCGACGCCATCGCCGCCACCGGCGCTGCCAGCATCAAGGACATGGGCAAGGTGATGGGCATCATCAAGACCAAGGCGCAAGGACGGGCCGACATGGCCGCCGTCGGCGCCAAAATCAAAGCCAAGCTCGGCGGTTGACCGCGACCGGTCCATGGCCGGCCGCATTCCACAACCGTTCCTCGACGAGATAGTCGCGCGCTCCGACATCGTGGAGATCATCGGCGCGCGGGTCGCGCTCAAGAAATCCGGACGCGAATACAAGGCGTGCTGCCCCTTCCATAGCGAGAAAACTCCCTCCTTCTGGGTGAGCCCCGACAAGCAGTTCTACCATTGTTTCGGGTGCGGAGCGCACGGCACGGTCGTGGGCTTTCTCATGCAATACGAGAAGTTCGGCTTTCTCGATGCGGTGGCGGACCTCGCCCAGAGGGCCGGACTGGAATTGCCGCGCGAGGCGCAGAGCGCGCGCGAGCCCGGCGGCGGCGATCTGTACGACCTCATGACGCGCGCCGCGAGATTCTTCGAGCAGAATCTCGCCGACAACGCCCGCGCGCGCGACTACCTTGGCGCGCGCGGAATCGACGCGCCCACACGCGCGAAGTTTGCGCTCGGCTATGCGGCGGACTCGTGGAACGCCCTGCTCAATCGCTTCGGCGCGGACGAGAACGAGCGCCGGCGGCTGCTCCAGGCGGGATTGATCATAGAGCGCGATGGCGGCAGCGGGCGGGCCGGCGGCGAGACGGCGGGCGGCTACTATGATCGGTTCCGCGACCGCGTGATGTTCCCGATCCGCGATTCGCGCGGACGCGTGCTCGGTTTCGGCGGACGCGTGATCGATCAAGGCGAGCCCAAGTACTTGAACTCGCCCGAGACGCCGCTGTTTCACAAGGGCCGGGAACTCTATGGGCTCTACGAAGCACGGCAGGCGCGCAACGACTTCAAGCGGCTGATGGTGGTGGAGGGCTACATGGACGTGGTGCGTCTGCATCAGGCGGGCATCACCTACGCGATCGCGACGCTTGGAACCGCCACCACCCAAGAGCACTTGAACAAGATTTTTCGGCTGACCAGCGAGCTCTTATTCTGCTTCGACGGGGACGCCGCCGGCCTCAAAGCCGCATGGCGCGCGCTCGAGAACGCGTTGCCGCTGGCGCGCGACGGACGCGAGCTCAAGTTCATGTTTCTGCCGCAGGGACATGACCCCGATACGCTGGTGGCGGCCGAGGGGGCAGAGGCCTTCGAGAACCGGCTCAAGGGCGCGCTGCCGCTGTCCGAGTACCTGGTTCGGCAGCTGGTTTCCCAAGTCGATGTGTCCGAGGTGGGCGGCAGGGCGAAGCTCGCCGCCTTGGCGGCGCCGCTGTTTGCCCGCATGCCGCAGGGTGTGTATCGGGATCTCACACTGGACCGGCTCGCGGCCGAGGTGCGCATGCCGGCGGCGAAGCTGCGCGAGCACTTGGAAGCAGCGGGCAGGTCCTCCCCCGCTGCAAGAGCAGCGGCCGGCGCCGCCACGGACCGTACCCCGCAGGGTTCCGAGCCTGCGGAACCAATCCGGACGAGACGCGGTCGGATGAGCGCAGGTAGGGGCAACCTGCTGAGCCAGGCCATCGGCCTGGTACTGCACCACCCTGCGGCGGCCCGGGCGGCCGGCGCGCGGCAAGCGCTGGCGGGAGTGGACCTCCCCGGTATCGGGGTGCTCAACGAGTTGCTCGACCAGGCGGCCGAGATGACCCAACCCACCACCGCGATGCTGCTGGAACGGTGGCGGGAGCGGCCCGAGTACCACCGTTTGACCGAGCTCGCACTGGCGCCCGCCATGGTGGAGGAGGCGTCCGGGGCCGCGAAAGAGCTCCAAATGGCCCTCCAGAAGCTCGTGGAGCATCACGGCCCGGGGCGCCGAATGAACGAATTATTGCGAAAAGCAGAGGAAATGGGCTTGAATTACGACGAAAAGGCGGAATTGAGCTTACTTCTGAAATCGAAGGCCCGGCCCGGGGGGCCGCCGCCGTCATCCGGCGCCTGACCCGCAGTGCGGGCAGTGGATATGGTCACGGAGTGGCCAAAATCGTATACTTATCGGCTTGTCTTGAAACCTCTCGATCTCTCATGAGGCGTCCACTTTGATCAAAAAAGCGCCGGCAGGCACCGCCACAACGATCGCGGACGAGCGTCAGTCGCAACTGAAGCTGTTGATCGCGCGTGGCAAGGAACAGGGCTTCCTCACGTATGTGGAAGTCAACGATCATTTGCCCAGCGAGATCGTCGATCCCGAGCAGATCGAAGACATCGTCAACATGATCAACGACATGGGCATCCCGGTGTACGAAAAGGCACCGGACGCCGAGTCGTTGCTCTTGACCGATGCCACGGCCGCGCCGGACGAAGAGGCGGTCGAAGAAGCGACCGCCGCGCTCGCCAATCTCGACGCGGAATTCGGCCGCACCACCGATCCCGTGCGCATGTACATGCGTGAGATGGGCACCGTCGAGCTTCTGACCCGCGAGGGCGAGATCCGCATCGCGAAGCGCATCGAGGAAGGACTGGAGGCGGTCAAGATCGCCCTTGGAAGCTATCCGGGGACGTACGATCTCTTGCTGAAGCACTACGAAACCGTCAAGGCAGGGCAGATGCGCCTGGTCGACGTCATCGTGGGTTTCGTCGACCCGAATGCGCCCGACGAAATCGCGCAACCGCAGAATCCGAAGATGATGGCGCTCGAGCGCGAAGAGGCGGCGAACGACGACGATGAGAGCGATGGCGAAGAGGACGAGGAAGCGATCGATACCGGCCCGGATCCGGAAGAGGCCGCCAAGCGGTTCACTTCCATCGCCAAGGCGCATCATCAATTCCTAAACGCGCTCGACAAGCTGGGATCGAAGGATCCGAAGACCCAGAAGATCCGCAAGAAGATATGCGGCGAGTTGATGGAGCTCAAGCTCTCGCCCAAGATGTTCGATCAACTGATCGACAACTTGCGCCAGCACGTCACCGAAGTACGCCTGCTCGAGAAGGAGATCATGTTCCTTTGCATCAAGCAGGCCGGGATGCCGCGCAAGGACTTCATCTCGACGTTTCCCAAGAACGAGACCAGCACGCGCTGGCTCGACAAGCACATCAAGGCCAAGAAGCGCTACTCGGCGCCGCTGGCCAAATTCAAGGACGAGATCGAGCGTCGGCAGAACAAACTCAAGGATCTCGAAGGGCTGTTCCACGTCCTGATCAACGAGATCAAGGAAATCAACCGCGAAGTCTCGATCGGCGAGGCCAAGGCCCGCCGCGCGAAGAAAGAGATGGTCGAGGCCAACCTGCGCTTGGTGATCTCGATCGCCAAGAAGTACACCAATCGCGGGCTGCAGTTCTTGGACCTGATCCAGGAAGGCAACATCGGCCTGATGAAGGCGGTCGACAAGTTCGAGTATCGCCGCGGCTACAAATTCTCGACTTACGCCACGTGGTGGATCCGCCAGGCCATCACGCGCTCCATCGCCGACCAGGCTCGCACCATCCGCATTCCGGTGCACATGATCGAGACCATCAACAAGCTGAACCGCATTTCGCGACAGATGCTGCAGGAGATGGGGCGCGAGCCGACGCCCGAGGAGCTCGCGGTGCGCATGGAGATGCCGGAGGACAAGGTTCGCAAGGTCCTGAAAATCGCCAAGGAGCCGATCTCCATGGAGACTCCGATCGGCGACGACGAGGACTCGCACTTGGGCGACTTCATCGAGGATACCTCCGTATCATCGCCCATCGATTCGGCCACCACCGAGTCCTTGCGCGAGACCACGCACTCCGTCCTGGCGCAGCTCACGCCGCGCGAGGCCAAGGTGCTGCGCATGCGGTTCGGCATCGACATGAATACCGACCACACGCTGGAGGAAGTCGGCAAGCAGTTCGACGTGACGCGCGAGCGCATCCGCCAGATCGAGGCGAAGGCGCTGCGCAAGCTCCGTCACCCGAGCCGCAGCGAACAGCTGCGCAGCTTCTTGATGGACGACTAGACGGACTTTCGCGACGGCAGGCCGCTCCCCCGAGCGGCTTGCCGCCCGATCCGCCCTACTGCCCGATCACTTCCAACGTCAGATGGCGCTCGCTCGCGAGCGAGTTCGCCACCAGGCAGGTCGCCTCCGCCTTTTCCAGCAGTCTTTTGGCACGATCGACGTCGGCTCCCGCGTGCACGTGGAGCTTCGCGTGCGTGTCGAATCGGGTGAACCGCATCTTGCCGTCGGCCCGGTCGAGCGTGCCGCGCGTGCTGGCCTCGAGGCTCACCCAGGCGAATTTCGATGCGCTGGCGATGGCTCGGAAGCTGAGCACGAAGCAGTCCGTGACGGCGGCCGTCAGCAACTGCTCGGGCGACCATTGGTTGCCCGGACCGTCGAATTCCTTCGGAGGGGCCGATTCGATCACCCGGACGCCTTCCGAGGCCAGCGGCACATCCCCGTCGGGGCGCACCAGGGTGTGCACTGAATAATGGTGAGGAAAGGGATGCATGGCGTTACTCCGCTAAAGAGTGGTTTCAGTAGATCGCCGGAATCAATCGCTTGGTCCGGCGGATGTAGTCGCGGTATCGGTCGCCGAATACCGCCACGAGCGCGGCTTCCTCGACCTGCACGCGCCGCAAAAAAACCGCAAGTATCGGGATCATCAGAGCCGCGAGCGAGGCCCAGTTACCGCAGCAGACGCCGAGTCCCAGGAATGCGAGCAGCGAGCCGGTGTACGAGGGATGCCTGACGAACCTGTACGGACCCGCTTCGATCAGCCGATGGTCCTGGGCGATGGCGACGTTCACCGTGAAGAAACGTCCGAGAACGATGATGGCGTACCAGCGCAGGGAGATTCCTGCCGCGAACAGCGCGAAGCCGGCGATCTCGACAATCGGCCGCGGACCGAATGAGAACTGCGGCAGGGTATGCTCCAGCCAAAAGGCCAGATAGACGCTCGCGAGGATGACGCCCCACAGCAGGCGCAAGCTGCCCCGGTCGGCGTCCGACGTCCCTCCGCCCGCGCGCTTGAAAACGGTCAATCCCAGCTCGGACAAGCCATAGAGCATCCCGAGCCACTCGGCAAAGTAGATCTTCATGCGGCCGTCCCGGCGAAATCGCCGCCGCCGCCCGGCCCGAAGAGCTTGAGATCGTGGGCATCCGACTCCAACCTCACCATACGCTCGAATTTGAGGCCGATTTTCTCGAGCACCGCGATCGAGCCGTGGTTCTCCGGGGCGGTGATCGCCACGATGCGCTTGAGCCTCAAGCGCCGCTTGCCATAGTCGAGCACGGCGGCCGCCGACTCTGCCGCGTAGCCTTTCGACCAGTAGCGTGAAAGAAATGCGAACCCTACGTCCACGTCCGGCAGACTGTCGCGCTTCAGCAGACCGCAGATCCCGATGGGCTCGTCGCGGCCGGCGAGGCTGGTCAGATACAGTCCGAATCCGAACCGCCGGTAGCTCCCCACGGGCCCTTTCGCGATGTATTCGCGCGCATCGGCCAAGGATCGTACGCCCTTGTCGCCGATGTGGCGCAAAAATGCCGGCTCGTTCAGCAGCGTCAAGATGAACCCGTCGTCGGCCAGTGAAAGCTCGCGCAATTCGAGACGCTGGGTTGTGAGGATCCTCATGCCGCCGTTTCTCCGCGAGGCCCGAGGCCGCATCATAACGCCGGCCGTCGGCATTTCCGCCACGCCCAGGCAGTCAACGAGGTGCGCGTCATCGCAGGTTTGTGGCCGCCCCCGTAATAAGGGGCGCGATGACCCGGTCTACGGTATATCTCCGTCAACGAGCGAAACCTCATGGTCCTGGCGCGTGCGATGTCTCACTCAACCCTCCAATGGGCGGTCGGTGCGTCGCTTGCCGCCTTGCTCACGCTCACCGCTTGCTCTCCAATATATGGCGCCGCGGGCTCGGCGCCGGTCGCGGCTCCCGTGATCGACAACCCCAAAGCCGCGGGCCCGATGCAGACGGCGGTGATTGCCGCCGGTTGCTTCTGGGGAGTGCAAGGCGTGTTCGAGCACGTGCGCGGCGTGCAGAAGGCGGTATCCGGCTATTCGGGCGGCTCGAAACGCACCGCCGAGTACGGGACGGTGAGCAGCGGCATGACTGGGCACGCGGAGTCCGTGATGATTACCTTCGACCCCGCGCAGATCTCTTACGGACAGATTCTTCAGATCGCGTTTTCCGCGGTTCACGATCCGACCGAGCTGAACCGTCAGGGACCGGACTTGGGCACCCAGTATCGCTCGGCGATCTTTTATACCGATCCCGAGCAGCGGCGGATCGCGGAGAGCTACATCGCGCAGCTCAACCAGGCCCACGCCTTCGCGCGCCCGATCGTCACTCAGGTTGCGCCGCTCGAGGGGTTCTATCCGGCGGAGGACTACCACCAGGATTATCTGGTTCGCCATCCATCCGCACCGTACATCGCGTTCAACGATCTACCGAAGGTCGAGAATCTCAAACGCGAATTTCCGGATCTCTACACGGCGCAGCCGGTGCTTGCGGAGCGCTGACCGCGGGTTCGGCCGCGCGCCCTGCGTCGGCGTTGGGTCCTCAATCGACCAGCCGGCCGAAGTCCGAGCCTTCCAGCAGCAGCCGCACGAGAGCCTCCAGCCCCCCGGCATCCTCCCGATCGAACCGATCACGCTCCGGACTATCGAGATCCAGGACACCGAGCACTCGTCCGGCTGCGATCAGCGGCACGACGATCTCCGAGCGCGAGGCGGCATCGCAGGCGATGTGCCCCGGAAACTCGTGGACATCGGGCACCACCAGCGTCTCGCGGCGCTCGGCGGCGGTACCGCACACACCTCTTCCCAGAGCGATGCGCACACAGGCAACCTTTCCTTGGAAGGGGCCGAGGACTAGTTCGGCGCCCCTCACGAAGTAGAACCCCGCCCAGTTCAGGGCGGGCAGCGCCTCGTAGATCAAGGCGGCCAGATTGGAGCAATTCGCGAGGCCATCGCGTTCTCCCGCCATGAGCCCGGATAGCTGTTGTCGCAGCTCCTCGAAGATGCGAGGTTTGGGTAAACCGGCGACCGAGCGAACCACATGCATAGCCAATCCTCCTTCGAGAGCTCTCCCCATCCGCCGGTCGGCAACGCGGATGCCGCGTCAAAGTCCCTGCTCGAGGCGCAGGAGAAGGCAAGAGCGCTGTTCGAACGCCGCCATTGGCGCAAGCGGATCGCCCAAGCCCTCAAGAATACCATGCTGACCTACTACGATCAGCCGCCGGACCGGCGCATTGCCGCCCGGATCGGCGGCTTTCACGAAGAGCTGCTGACGGTCTGGGCGGCACCGTCGAGCGGGCCCCGGCCGGGCGGGCCGAGGCCCCGGTTACAATCCGGCGCGTGACCCTGCTCGCCCGCCTCGTAACCGCCTCGGAGCACGTCGCGGCCACCTCGGCCCGGCTCGCGAAGGTGCGAGCGCTCGCCGAGTTCCTGCAATCGCTGCCGCCGGACGAGATCGAAACCGCCGTTCTTTATCTGTCGGGCGAGACACCTCAGGGCCGCATAGGCATCGGCTTCGCTTCGCTGCAGGCGGCGGCCAATTCCGCGGCCGGCGCCGAGACGTTGACGATCGGCAGCGTGGATCAGGCGCTGACGGCCATCGCCGCCATCCGGGGCAGCGGTTCGGCGGCGCGGCGCGAGCGGGCGCTCGGCGCCTTGTTCTCCGGGGCTACCTCGCGCGAGCATCGCTTCTTGATTCAGCTCCTGGCCGGCGAGCTGCGGCAAGGCGCGCTGGCCGGAGTGATGCTCGATGCCATCGCCGCCGCAAGCCGATTGCCGGCCTCGGAGATCCGGCGCGCAGCCATGTATGCCGGGAGCTTGGGGCGGGTGGCCCTTGCGGCGCTCATGGGCGGCATCACGGCGCTCGGCGGATTTCAGCTCGAGTTGTTCGCGCCGGTCGCTCCGATGCTGGCGCAAACCGCCGCCGACGTGGGCGCGGCGTTGCGCCAGCTCGGTGGACAGGCGGCCTTCGAATGGAAGATGGACGGGGCGCGAATCCAGGTGCACAAGGCCGGCGCCGAGGTCCGAATCTACACCCGGGGATTGAACGATGTGAGCGCCGCGATTCCCGAGATCGTCGAGACGGCGAGAGCGCTTCCGGCAGCAAGCCTCGTGCTCGACGGGGAAGCCATCGCGTTCGACCCGAGGGGCCGTCCCCGCCCCTTCCAAGTCACGATGCGCCGCTTCGGCCGGCGCTTCGACGTGGACAAGCTGCGCGCCGAGCTCCCGATCGGCGCATTTTTCTTCGATTGTCTGCGCATCGGTTCGTCGAGCATCGCCGAACGGCCCACCCAAGAGCGTTACCGGGCGCTGGTGGAGGCCGTCCCGGCTTCGCTGCGCATGCCCCGCCTGCTGAGCACCTCTGAGGAGGAGGCGCAGGCCTTCTATGAGGCGGCGATCCAGGCAGGTCACGAAGGCCTCATGGCGAAGTCGCTGCACGCGCCCTACGAAGCCGGCAATCGCGGCGCGAGCTGGCTGAAGATCAAGCGAGCGCACACCCTCGACCTCTTGGTGCTGGCCGCCGAATGGGGACATGGGCGACGGGCCGGCAAGCTCTCCAATCTGCACTTGGGCGCCATGGAGCCCTCCTCCGGGGAATACGTCATGCTCGGGAAGACCTTCAAGGGCCTCACCGACGCCACGCTCGACTGGCAGACGCGCGAACTCCTGGCCCGCGAGACCCGCCGCGACTCGGGGACCGTTTACGTCAGGCCGGAGCTGATAGTGGAAATCGCCTTCAGCGACTTGCAGGCGAGCGCGCGCTACCCCGCCGGCCTCGCGTTGCGGCTCGCTCGGGTGAAGCGCTATCGAGATGACAAGCGGGCCGCGGAGGCGGATACGATGGACACGGTGCGCAGAATCTACGCGGCGCAAACTGCCTAGGCGCCGTTCGTCATAAAACTGTCGTCATCCGCCGGTAATATTTAGCTGGGTTTTTTCGTGTTTTTGTTGCCACCCTGCATGCGGGCCGAAGCGCTTGCAGCATGCGATCCAAACACCGACTCCTCGGCGTGTGATGCGGTCTGGCAACAAAAAAAAGCCCGGGCTCTTGCCTGGGGTGGTTAAAACGTGATAACCACCTGGCGCTGAAAAGAATTTCAAGCAGTTGCCGGCAAGAGGCCGGTATATTGTTGCGCAGCAATAATAAATTATTCAATAAGGGAAGGGATGAAAATATGAATTTCAATTCGAAGCTGTCCTATGCCATTGCCGCCATTTTGGGCGGCTCGGCAGCCGGGTTCGCGCATGCGGAGACCGCCAACGACACCCCCGCCGCCGACACCTCGGAGCAGATCCAGGAAATCACGGTGACCGCGCAGCGCCGAACGGAGTCGCTCGAGAACGTGCCCATCACCATTCAGGCGGTCACCGGCGAGCAGCTGAAGCAGCTCAACGTTCAGACGTTCGACGATCTTTTGAAGTACACACCGAACGTGACCTTCAGCGGCAACGGACCGGGGACGGGCAACATCTTCGTGCGCGGCTTGAGCTCCGGCGGCTCGGGCAACCAATCGCAGTCGACGACGGCTCCCTTCCCGAACGTCGCCCTCTATTTGGACGACCAGTCGATGCAGTTCCCGGCGCGCAACAACGACGTGTACCTGGTCGACATGGAACGGGTCGAAGTGCTCGAGGGTCCGCAAGGGACTCTGTTCGGCGGCGGCGCGCAAGCCGGCGCCATCCGGTACATCACCAACAAGCCGAAGCTCGACGTCACCGAAGGCGATGTCAATGCCGGCTACGGCATCACCGCGCGCGGGGGCGATCCGAACGCGCTCGGCAACGCGACCATCAACCTGCCGGTCATCCCGGACACGTTGGCGGTGCGCGCGACGATATTCACCGACACCCGCGGCGGCTACATCTCGAATGTGCCGGGGACGATCGCCAACATCGTGGAGCCGACCGTCACGGCCAACAACGCGAATCTGGTCGAATCCAACACGAACTCGCAGACCTACACGGGTCTTCGGGTTGGCGCGCTGCTGAAGATCAACGATGACTGGAACGTGCTGCTCCAGCAAAACTATCAAAACATGCAGGCCAACGGCTATTGGGCCGAGTACCCGACCGGAGTGAACGGCGCGCCACTCGGCAACGACCAGATCCAGGCCTTCACGCCGGCCTATGACAAGGATCACTACGAAAGTACCGCTTGGACCGTCAACGGCAGAATTCCCGACGCCCTGGGCTCGTTCGGCGACTTGAAACTCGTCTACACCGGCAGCTATCTGGACCGCCACATCCAGCAGCAAACGGACTATTCCAACTACATGCGCAGCGGCGCGGGCTCCTACTACACCTGCACCGGCAAGGGCGCTCCTTACACGTACTTCCGGTCCGCCAAGGCGACCAGCTGCTACGCCCCGGTCGGTGATTGGAACGACACGGTGGAGAACACCCACCAGAGCCACGAGTTTCGCGTCAGTACCTCCGAGGACAATCGCTTCCGCGCCCTCCTCGGCGGCTATTGGGAAGACTTCATCATCAAGGATCAGATGAACTTCAACTATCTGTCGATACCCCAGTGCGACACGGCGAACCTCGCGATCTCGGCCGCGGGTGGCCCGGACTGCTTGTCCGCGGTGGGACCGCTTCCCGGCAACTACGCGACCGACCCCAGCCTGCGCACGAACTCCGACACGGCCTTCGGCGAGGACGTGAAGCGCGGCTATCGCCAGACTGCCGTGTTCACCTCCCTCGATTTCGATCTGATTCCGAAGGTGCTGACCCTCACCGGTGGGACGCGCTATTACCACTATGATGAGTTCGAGCAGGGCTCGGAGTTCTATTCCGAGACCAGCACCACACTCAACGTGCCCAATGGGGCCTGCACCGCGAAGGATGGCTGCGGCTTCGGCATCAATCTGAACAAGACGGAACACGGATTCAAGAGCCGCGGCAACCTGACCTGGCACGTGACGCCGGACACGATGGTGTACTACACCTATTCGGAGGGCTTCCGGCCGGGCGGCTTCAACCGCACCTCCTCCGCCGACGGCATTCCCGTTCTCAAGGGAGTGGCACCGTACCTCGGCAAGGGGACCGATCAGTTCGACAAGCCGGTCGGCTACGACTCCGACAGCCTCATCAACAACGAGATCGGCTACAAGACCGAATTTTTGGACCATCGCATCCAGGTGAACGCTTCCGCCTACGTCATGCACTGGGACAACGTGCAACTGCCGCTGTTCGACCCGGTCCATCTCGGCAACACCACGTTCGACATCAACGGCCCCAGCTATACGATCAAGGGCGTCGAGCTGCAGGTGGTCGCACGCGCGACGGAAGGGCTCACCGTCCAGGGTTCGGGCTCGTATAACCATTCCGAGCAGACCAACGCACCCTGCCTGCCCAGCAACATCGTCTCCGCCGGCAATCCCACCCCGATCGGCGATTGCATCACGCAGATCAAAGGCAAGGCTTACACCAATCCGTACGGCGTGCTCGGCACCTCGCCGGCATTCTCGCCGGAGCTGCAGTTCAATCTGCGCGCGCGTTACGACTGGCACCTGGGCGACTACAACACGTTCGTCACGCTCGGCGCGAATCACGTGGGCAGCATGCGCAACGAGCCGGCCAGCTTCCCGCAGGGCAATACCTCATTCTGTTCTCCCGTTCCGACCACGACCCTGTGTCAATACACCATGCCGGGATACACGACGGCGGACGGGGCGATCGGAGTGGCCAAGGACAAGTGGACGGCGCAAATCAACGGCTCCAACCTGTTTGACTCGAGCGCCAGCACGAACACCTCGTCCGGCCAGTTCATCGAGTCGAAGGTGCCGCTGCGTCCGCGAGTGCTCATGCTGCTGGTCGGGTATAAGTTCTGATCGGCGCATAGGTCTCGATGTTTGATCCGACCCCCTCGCGTCGACCCGGCGCGAGGGGGTCCGCTTTTGGGCGATTTCGATCACGGCTTCGGCGGTTGCAGTAGAATCGGGTGCGCATAGATGTCTGCGCCCTTCTCTTCGAGCGCCATGGATTCCAGCAAGACGGTCGCAACGGCGAGCGCCTCCGAGATAGCTCGGGCGCGCGCTCTATTGAGGCAGCAGAAATTCTCTGAGGCGCTCGACGCCTGCCAGGCAATGCTGGCGCAAACCCCGGAGCAGCGCGATGCCCTGCTCTGCGCGGCCGTCGCCCAGCGATACCTGGGCCGGATCTCCGACGCGCTCGGCACGCTCGAGATCCTCGAGCGGCACCATTCGCGCTTCAGCCGGCTCTACGAGGAGCGGGGCCGCTGCTTCGTCGAGAGGAAGCAGGCGCCACAGGCCATCGAGGCCTTTGAGCACGCCGTGGCTCTCAATCATTCCCTGCCGGGCAGCTGGAGCATGCTGGCCGGCCTCTACCGCATGACCGGGCGGACCGACAGCGCCGCCACGGCCGCCGCCCGTGTGGCCGCGCTCCAGAACCTGCCGCCCGAGGTGGTGACCGCGACGGGGCTGTTCGTGGACGGCGAGCTCGATCCGGCTGAATCGATGGTGCGGGCGTATCTCCTGCGGCATGGCGATCATCTCGAGGCCATGCGCCTGCTCGCCGGAATCGGCATTGCTCGCAAGGTGTACGACGACGCGGAACTGCTGCTGGCGGCAGTGCTCCGCCTCGCACCGGGATATCGTGCCGCCCGCCGGGAATATGCGGGCGTGCTCGCCGAACTGCACCGCCACGGCGAAGCGCGCCGCGAACTCGACCTGCTTCTCGAGGAAGAGCCGGACAACCGCGACTTGAGGACGTCCTATGCGTTCAATTGTGTCGGCCTCGGTGAGCACGAACGGGCGATCGAGCTCTATGGCGTGCTTCTGGAGGACGCGCCCGCGGATACCGAGCTGCATCTGTCGATCGCCCATGCCCAGAAGACTCTGGGCCGGCGCGAGCAGGCAGTGGAGTCCTACCGCCGGGCCGCCGCCTGCCGGCCGGACTTCGGCGATGCCTATTGGAGTCTGGCGAATCTCAAGACCTACCGCTTCACGGCTGAAGAGCTGACCCGGATGCGCGCCGCGGAATCGGCGCCCACCACGGCGCTCGTCGACCGCTATCATTTGAGCTTCGCGCTCGGCAAGGCGCTCGAGGATAGGGGCGACTATGAGGAATCCTTCCGTTACTACGAGCGCGGAAATGAACTGAAACGCTCCGAGAACACGTACCGTCCGGAGATCATCGAGAACAATACCCGCCAGCAGATCGAGATCTGCACGGCCGAGCTGTTCGCCGGCCGTCGCGGCTGGGGCTCGCCGGACCGTTCGCCGATATTCATCGTAGGACTGCCGCGCTCGGGTTCGACGCTGCTCGAGCAGATCCTGGCCTCGCACTCCGAGGTGGAGGGAACGCAGGAGCTCCCCAACATCCAGCAAATCGTCCATCGGCTGCGGGGCCGTGTACCGGATATGAACAACCCACGCTACCCGCGGATATTGGCTCAGATGAGCGCCGAGGAGGCCTTGAGTCTCGGCGAGCATTATCTCGAAGGCACACGCGCTTACCGCACCGGCAAACCGTATTACATCGACAAGATGCCGAACAATTTCCGCCACCTCGGATTGATCCACCTGATGCTGCCGAACGCCAGGATCATCGACGCGCGCCGGGAACCGATGGCGTGTTGCTTCAGCAACTTCAAGCAGTTGTTCGCCAATGGTCAGGAGTTCACCTACAGCATCGACGACATCGCCAGATACTACCGAACCTATCTCGAGCTGATGAGGCACTGGGACCGGGTGCTTCCCGGACGGGTACTTCGAGTACACCACGAGGAGGTCGTCGATGACCTCGACGGCAACGTGCGGCGCGTGCTCGAGTTCTGCGGACTCGAATTCCAGCCCCAGTGCCTCGAGTTCTACAAGACGGAGCGCAGCGTGCGCACCGCCAGCTCCGAACAGGTGCGTCAGCCCATCTATCGCGAGGGACTCGATCAGTGGAGACATTTCGAGCCGTGGCTCGGGCCGCTCGAGACGGCCCTCGGCGACGCGCTGACCCGCTATCGCGATGCATGAGCCGCGGTTGAAGGCGGGCCGTAACGATCCTTGCCCCTGCGGCAGCGGCAAGAAATATAAGCGCTGCTGCGGATTGGAACCCACCTCGGCGGCGGCGCCGCGGACACCGTCGCCGGGTGAGATCGGTGCGCTGGTTGCGCTGGTCGAGCGGGAGCGATTGAGCGAAGCGGAATCGAAGGCCCGGATGCTGCTCTCGGCGAACCCGAACGCGGGGATGCTGTGGAAGATTCTCGGTGTGGCCCTCATGCGGCAAGGCAAGGACGCGGTGCCGGCATTGCGACGAACGGCGGAACTCATGCCGCGCGACGCCGAGGCGCACGGCAATCTCGGGTTGGCGTTGCACGATCAGGGGCAGTGGACGGAAGCCTTGGCGAGCTTGCGGCGCGCGCTCGCGATTGCGCCGCGAGACGTGCAAGCGCTGGTCGCTGCCGCCAACGCGATCCGGGCGCTCGGGCGCGCACGCGAAGCGATACCGCTCTACCGGCAGGCGCTGGCCCTCGAGCCCCGGCGGGTCGAGGCTCGAAATAATCTGGGGAATGCGCTCCTGGAGCTCGGCGAATGCGGCGAGGCCGTGGATTGCTACCGGCGCGCACTCGAGATCGAGCCGGAGGATGCGCAGCTACACTGCAATCTCGGCAACGCGCTCAGGCAGCTCGGGTTCCTCGAGGAGGCGATCGCGAGCAGCCGGCGGGCTGTTGCCCTCGATCCGGCGCTGAGCGTCGCGCACAATAACCTGGGACTCAGCCTCGCGGCGCTCGGTGATCGCAGCGCAGCCGTAACGCATTACGTCCGGGCCATCGAGCTCGATCCGGGGCGCCCCGAGATCCACTGTAACTTGGGAAGCGCACTGTTCGAGCTGCGGCGCGTCGATGAGGCGGCGGAGAGCTTTCGCCGCGCGCTGGCGCTCGAGCCCGACGATGTCTTGGCGCATTGGAGCCTCGGAGCGGCGCTGCGCCAGCAAGGTCGTGCGGCCGAGGCGGAAGCGATCTGTCAGGCCGCCCTGAACATCGATCCGGGTTCCGTCGAAGCGCTGACTCTGTTGGGTGAATTGCGCGCCGATCGAGGCCGCTTCTCCGAAGCGGAGGAATTATTCCGGCGAGCGATCGCGATGGATCCGGGTTGTCCGAATGCTTGGTTCGGCATCGCAAGCCACCGCAGGATGACGGCCGGAGATACCGACTGGCTCGAGGGCGCCGAAGCTCTGCTGGCGAAGCGGCTGTCGCGCAGGGACGAAGTAAACCTTCAGTACGCGCTCGGCAAATACTTCGACGATGTCGGGCGCTACGATCGGGCGTTCGGCCATTATCGGCAGGCCAACGAACTGGCGAAACTCCATGGCGCCTCTTACGACAACACCAAGCTGGCTCGGCGCGTCGACGAGATGATCGGCAGCTTCGATGCCGCCTCCGTCCGAAACTGGCGGCGCGGCGGCTCCGGTTCGCAACTGCCGATCCTCGTCGTCGGCATGCCGCGATCCGGCACCTCGCTTGCGGAGCAGATACTGGCCTCGCACCCGCAGGTATTCGGCGCCGGCGAATTGAGCTTCTGGGATACCGCCTTCCTCGCTTGGAAGAAAGCGCGGCTGGAGAGCGCCGACGCCGCGGACCTGCTGGCCGGGATGGCGGCCGATTATCTCGTTCGCCTGACGGCCTCGTCCGGCAATGCGCTGCGTGTCGTCGACAAGATGCCCGCCAATTTCCTGTATGCCGGACTGATTCACGCCGCGCTCCCCGCGGCCCGGATCATCCATATGCGGCGCCATCCCATCGACACCTGCCTGTCGATCTACTTTCAGAACTTCTTCAACGTGACGGCCTATGCCAACGATCTGGACCACCTGGCCGACTACTACGCGCAATACGTCCGGATCACCGACCATTGGCGCAACGTGCTGCCGGCGGCGAGTCTGCTGGAGGTTCCCTACGAGGGACTCGTCGAGGATCAGGAGGGCTGGACTCGCCGGATGCTGGACTTCGTCGGCCTGCCTTGGGACCCGAAGTGCCTGGCCTTCCACGAGACTGATCGCGTCGTCATCACGGCCAGCAGGTGGCAGGTCCGGCAGAAGCTCCATGCCCAGTCGGCCGGGCGCTGGCGTCGCTACGAGAAGCACGTCGGGCCGCTGCGCCGGCTCCTGGAACCCACCCGCACTCCGCTGAGCCCATAACTGTAAATTGTCAACAATCGACAGTTGTGGTATGTTGAGACCATGAACTCGGCGACTCCCTGCGAGCGATATTTCCGATGATCTCCCGCGGGGCTCCCACGGCCTTGCAGCTGGTGCAATCGAGCTCGCTCCCCGCCCTGGTCCAGATCGAAATCGAGCAGCTGATCCTGCGCGGCGAGCTTGGCATCGGCCAACGCATCAATGAGAGCGAGCTCGCGGTGCGATTCGGAACCAGCCGCGGTCCGATCCGTGAGGCACTGCGGGCGCTGGAGGAGTCCCGGCTGGTGCGATCGGAGAAGAACCGCGGTGTATTCGTCCGGGAGATATCGGTTGCCGAGGCGGATGAGATCTACGACATCCGCGAAGCGCTCGACCAGCTGATCGGGCAACGGGTCGCCGAGCGGGCCACGGCCACCCAGCTGCGCGAGTTGGAAGCGCTGACCGAGGAGATGGACGAGGTGGCAGCCGTGCGCGAAATCAGCCGCTACCACGAGCTGAATTTGAAGTTTCACGACTTGCTGGTCGACTTCGCGGGCAATGCGCGCTTGACGGAAAGCTACCGGCTGCTCACCAAGGGGCTGTTGCTGTTTCGCCTGCGCGGGCTCCAGGATGGCGGCGGCTTCGCCGTCTCCAACACCGAGCACAAGGCGGTGGTTGCGGCCATCCTCGCACGCGACGGCGACCGGGCGGGACGGCTCCTGCGCCAACACGCGGCGGAGAGCCGCGCGCGCATGCACAAGGCCGCCGGCACCGGCCCATCGGCATGAAATCTGCAGGAGTACCGAACTTGAACGTATCTCCCCCCATCAACGTCAACGGCCGAACCTACCGCTGGATGGACCGTCCTCTGGTGGTCGTCTGCGTGGACGGCTGCCAGCTCGAGTACATCACGGCCGCCGTCGCCGCCGGGGCTGCGCCCTTTCTCGGCCGGCTGCTCGGCGGCGACGGAGCCTCGTTCCTGGCCGACTGTGTCATGCCGAGCTTCACCAACCCCAACAATCTGTCGATCGTGACCGGGGCGCCGCCGTCGGTGCACGGCATCTGCGGCAATTACTTCTTCGACCCGGAGCGCGGCGAGGAAGTGATGATGAATGACCCGCGCCACCTGCGCGCCGGCACCATCCTCGCGGCCTTTTCCGACGCCGGCGCCAAAGTCGCCGTGATCACGGCGAAGGACAAGCTGCGCAAGCTCCTCGGACACCGCATGAAGGGGATTTGCTTCTCCTCCGAGAAAGCCGACCAGGCCACCCTCGCAGAGAACGGCATCGAGAACGTGCTCGCCCGCGTCGGCATGCCGGTGCCATCGGTCTACAGCGCGGCCCTCTCGGAGTTCGTGTTCGTGGCGGGCGTGAAACTCATGGAGCGCGAGCGGCCGGAACTCATGTATCTGTCCACGACCGATTACATCCAGCACAAGGCGGCGCCCGGTACGCCGGCCGCCAATGACTTCTACGCCATGATGGACAGGAATCTCGCCCGGCTCGACGAGCTCGGCGCCACGGTGGTCGTCACGGCCGATCACGGCATGAATGCGAAGCACGATGCCGACGGCCGCCCCAACGTGATCTATCTCCAGGACGCCATCGATGCCTGGATTGGGAAGGACCGGGCGCGGGTGATCCTGCCGATCACGGATCCCTACGTCGTGCATCACGGCGCCCTCGGATCCTTCGCACTGGTCTATGTGGACGATACCGAGCGGCGCGGGATCGCCGACCGGATCGCCGCGCTGCCGGGAATCGAAGCCGTCTTGACGCGCGCCGATGCCGCCGCGCGCTTCGAGCTTCCGGCGGACCGCATCGGCGATCTCGTGGTGGTCTCGAAGCTCGATACCGTGATCGGCACCGCGCGCGACCGGCACGATCTGTCGGGGCTCGACGTGCCGCTGCGCTCGCATGGCGGCATCTCCGAGCAGAAAGTGCCGCTGCTCGTCAATCGCCAAGTGGCAGAACAGCCGAAGAGCCGCCGTTGGCGCAACTTCGACGCGTTCGATCTCGGGCTGAACCTCGCCGTGCAGCGCCCGTAGGATCGCCCGGTGTCCGCCGACCCGAATTCGTCCGCCAGGCGCGATCCGATCCGGGAGTCGCTGCGCATCGCCGGCGAGAAGGTGGCGCGCGATCGGGTGATCGAGATTCGCCATCCGTACTCCGGCGAACGGGTCGGGACCGTGCCGAAGGCCACGCTGACGGACGTGAAGCGCGCGCTGAGCATTGCGCGGAACTATCGCTCCAAGCTCACCCGTCACGAGCGTTACGGCATACTCATGAGAGCGGGCGCCCTCATCGCCGCAAGACGCGAGGAGTTCGCCCGCCTGATCACCCTCGAATCGGGCCTGTGCCTCAAGGACTCCCGCTACGAGGTCGGCCGCGCCTCGGATGTCCTGCTGTTCGCCGCCAATCAGGCGCTGATCGACTCGGGCGAGGTGTTCTCCTGCGATCTCACCGCGCACGGCAAGAGCCGCAAGGTCTATACCCTGCGTGAGCCGCTGCTCGGCGTGATCACCGCGATCACGCCGTTCAACCATCCATTGAACCAGGTGATTCACAAAGTGGCCCCGGTCGTCGCCACCAACAATCGCGTGGTGCTCAAGCCGAGCGAAAAGACCCCCCTCACCGCTTACGCCCTCGCGGACGTCTTGTACGAAGCCGGGCTCCCACCCGAGATGCTCTCGGTGTTGACCGGCGATCCGGCCGAGATCGCCGACGAGCTGCTGACGAGCCCGGACGTGGACCTCGTCACCTTCACCGGCGGCGTGTCGATCGGCAAGTACATCTCGGCCAAGGCCGTCTACAAGCGCCAGGTGCTCGAGCTGGGCGGCAACGACCCCATCATCGTGCTGGAGGATGCGGATCTGGAGGAGGCGGCTGCCCTCGCGGCAAGCGGGTCCTACGCCAACTCCGGACAACGCTGCACGGCCGTCAAGCGCATGCTGGTCCAGGAGAGCGTCGCCGAGCGCTTCGTCGAGTTGTTGATCGATAAGACGCAACGTGTGAAGTACGGGGATCCCTTCGACGCTTCCATGGATATGGGGACGGTCATCGATGAGCCCTCGGCTCGCCGCTTCGAGGCCGTGGTGCACGACGCCGTGGCGGCCGGCGCAAAGCTCCTGGTCGGCAACGTTCGCCGCGGCGCGCTGTATTCGCCCACGGTGCTCGATCGGGTGACGCCGGACATGACCGTCGTGCGGCACGAGACCTTCGGCCCTGTCTCGCCCGTCATCCGCTTCAAGACCGTGGAAGAGGCGATCCGCATTGCGAACGGCACCGCCTACGGGCTCTCTTCGTCGGTCTGCACCAACCGGATCGACTTGATCACCCGTTTCATCCAGGAGCTGCAGGTGGGCAGCGTGAACGTGCGCGAGGTCCCGGGCTACCGCCTGGAGATCACGCCGTTCGGCGGCATCAAGGACTCGGGACTCGGCTACAAGGAAGGTGTACTCGAAGCCATGAAGAGTTTCTGCAACACCAAGACCTACTCGCTGCCGTGGACGATCTAAGCTAAGCGCCATGGGCAGTACGGTCATTCTCGACCTGACCGGCGGGGTTGCGCTGCTTCTGTGGGGACTGCACATGGTCCACAGCGGTGTGGTGCGCGCGTTCGGCGCAGAGCTTCGGCGCTTGCTGGGAATCGCCCTTCAGAACCGGTTCCGCGCCTTTTTCGCCGGCGCCTTCGTCACCGGGGTTTTGCAGAGCAGCACCGCCACCGGCTTGATGGTCTGCTCGTTCGTCGCCGGCGGCACGTTGGATCTGGTTCCCGCGCTCGCGGTGATGCTCGGCGCCAACGTCGGCACGACGCTGGTCGTTCAGGTGTTGTCGTTCAATATCACGGTCGTGACCCCGATCCTGTTGATGGCGGGCGTGATCGCGTTCAAGCGCGGCGGCAGAACCCGTACGCGGGACGTGGGCCGCGTATTGATCGGGATCGGGCTGATGCTGCTCGCGCTCCACATATTCCTCGGCGCCTTGGTGACGACCGAAAGCGCTGTGGTCTCCCAGGCTTTGTTGGGGGCAATCGCGAATCAGCCGATCCTGTGCCTCGTGATCGCGGCTGCCATGACCTGGGCCGCCCATTCGAGCGTGGCCGTGGTGCTCGTCGTGATGTCGCTCGGTGCGGCGCACATCGTTACACCGACTGCCGAGCTCGCCATGGTGCTCGGAGCGAATATCGGCAGCGCTTTGAACCCCTTGATCGAGACCAGCCAGCCGGGGAATCCCGCCAGCCGTCGTCTTCCGATCGGCAATCTGTTGACCCGCCTGGTCGGCTGCGCGGTGGTGTTGCCGCTCTTGCAGCCGATTACCGGTCTGCTGGAGCGCTTCGAGCCGAACCCGGCGCGCCTGGCCGCGGATTTCCACACCGCTTTCAACCTCCTGCTCGCCTTGTTGTTTATCGGCCCGCTCGATTTCATCGCCGCACGGCTCACCCGGTGGCTCCCGGATCTGCCCAGAGCGGCCGATCCCGGCACACCGGTATACCTCGACCCCGGCGCCGCGGGTAATCCCACGGTCGCGCTGGTCTCGGCGGCGCGGGAGGTGCTGCGCATGGGGGATATCATCGAAATCATGCTGCGTCAGGCGATGACCGCGCTCTTGACCAATGACCGCAAGCTCGTCACCGAGATCAGCCGCATGCACGACGCGGTCGATAGCCTCAACGAGGCGGTGAAGCTGTACGTGACCCGCATGACCCGCGACAGCCTCGACGACCGCGACGGTTATCGAGCCATGGAGATCGTTTCGTTCTCGATCAATCTCGAGCACGTCGGCGACATCATCGACAAAAATCTCATGGACATCGCGTCGAAGAAGATCCGGCGCGGCATCACCTTCTCGAAGGAGGGTGAGGCGGAGTTGGTGGAATTTCATCAGCAGGTTCTCGACAGCCTGAGACTGTCGGTCGGAATTTTCATGTCCGGCGATGTGAACGTCGCACGCCAGCTGGTCGCCGCGAAGACGCTGCTGCGAGAGAAGGAATTCGCGGCCGCCGAGACCTATCTCGCGCGCCTGCGTCATGGGACGCCGGATACCATGGAGTCGTATTCGCTCGACCTCGACATCCTGCGCGATCTCAAGCGCGTGCACTCGCACCTCTGCTCGACGGCTTATCCGGTCCTCGAGCGTGCCGGCGCGCTCCAGCCCAACCGACTCAAAGACCCCTCGTACGGCCGGCGCAAGGCGGCGGCAAACCGCCTGCCGGCCGGGACGCATACGCCGCCATGAAGGAGCACGCATGAAGAACCCGATCCTGCTGACGCCCGGCCCCCTGACGACCTCGGCGGATACCAAGTCCGCGATGCTGTCGGACTTCGGCTCGTGGGACGGGGCGTTCAACGCGCTCACGGCGTCGGTCTGCAAAGATCTGGTCGCCATCGTCGATGCGCAAAGCGAGCATGTGTGCGTGCCGCTTCAGGGCAGCGGCACGTTTGCCGTCGAGGCTGCGCTCGGTACGCTCGTTCCCAGGGACGGCAAGGTGCTCGTGCCGGACAACGGCGCCTACTGCAAACGCATCGTACGAATTCTCGGCTATCTGGGCCGCGAGGCGGTGATTCTGCCGCACGGCGAGCAGGAGCCCGCTGATCCCGCGCGCATCGATGCCGCCTTGGCCGCCGACGGGGCGATCACGCATGTCGCACAAGTGCATTGCGAAACCGGCACCGGAATTCTCAATCCGCTGCCGCAGATCGCCGCCGTCGTCGAGCGGCGCGGCCGCCGCTTGATCATCGATGCCATGAGTTCCTACGGCGCCATCCCCATCGACGCGCGTGCCATCCGCTTCGACGCGCTGGTCGCCGCGTCGGGAAAATGCCTCGAGGGCGTCCCCGGCATGGGCTTCGTGATTGCCAGGCGAACGGCCTTGGAGGGCTCCGCCGGCAACTCGCGTTCGCTCGCGATGGACCTGCTCGACCAGTGGCAGTACATGCAGAAGACCGGGCAATGGCGGTTCACGCCGCCGACGCACGTGGTGGCGGCGCTGCGCGCCGCCGTCGACCAGTACCACGTGCAGGGAGGGCTCGGCGCCCGGCTCGCCCGATACCGGGAGAATTGCGCCGCGCTGATCTCCGGCATGCAGGAACTCGGCTTCCGGACGTTTCTGCCGGCCGCGCTGCAGGCGCCGATCATCGTCACGTTCCACGCTCCGCCCGATCCCAACTACGATTTCAAAGAGTTCTACGCCCGCGTCCGCGACCGCGGATTCATCCTATATCCGGGGAAGTTGACCGCGGTCGAGACGTTCCGAGTTGGCTGCATCGGCGCGATCGGCCCCGATGCCCTGCGGCAGGCCGTGGCCGCGATCGCGGATACCCTGCGCGAGATGAAGGTCCACCGCATCGCGCCCGCATCCGACTCTCCCCCGTCGCCCGATTCGCAGCCCGCCGAACGCAAGAGTCCCCCGTCCGCGCGTCTCGCCATGTAGCGGGGCGGCGTGGCACGCCGTGTCATCGCAGTGTCACCTGGGCGCGGCTTGATGCTGTCTTAACCGCATCGAACCGGAGCCGATATGCCGCAACCGCTCGCTTCTTGGCTCAACAGAGCATCGCCCGCCGCTTTCACGATATTCGCCTCTCTGGCGGGATTCGCGACCTACTTCTCGATGTATGCCTTCCGCAAGCCATTCGCGGCCGCGAGCTTCGATCACATCGCCGGCTGGCACTTCCCGCTGGATTTCAAGGTTTCGATCGTCATCGCACAGGTGATGGGTTACGCCACGTCCAAGTTCATCGGCATCAAAGTCATCGCCGAAATGCGCTCGGCGGGACGCGCCCGCGCGATCCTGGGGTTGATCGGCCTGTCGTGGGCCGCGCTGGTGTTGTTCGCGGCCGCGCCGCCCGCGGTGAAGGTGGCGGCCATGCTCTTGAACGGCCTCTGCCTCGGCATGATCTGGGGGCTGGTGTTCTCGTACATGGAAGGCAGGCGCACCTCCGAGATTCTGGGCGCGGTTTTGTGCGCAAGCTTCATCGTCTCTTCCGGGGCGGTCAAATCCGTCGGACTGCTGCTCATGAACCACCTGCGGGTGCCGATGTTTTGGATGCCGGCCGCCACCGGCCTTGCGTTCGTGCCGCTGCTGTTTTTCGGCGTATGGGGGCTTTCGGCGCTTCCGCCGCCGAGCCCGGACGACGAACGGGCGCGCGTCCGGCGCGCGCCCATGACCGGACGCGAAGTCAGGTCTTTCCTGGCCGAGTATGGCGTGGGCGTGGCGCTGCTGGTCGCCACCTATGTCCTTGCCACGGCACTCCGCGATTTTCGGGATAATTTCGCCGCGGAACTGTGGGGCGCACTCGGCTACGCCGATCCGGCCGGCGTGTTCACCTCCGCCGAGCTGCCGGTCGCCGCGGTAGCGCTGATCGCGATGGGCATCATCGTCAAAGTCCAGGACAATCGGCGTGCGCTGGCGGTCATTCACGCGATGATCCTGGGAGGACTTTTCTTGCTTGGCGCCTCCACCCTGGCCTTCGATGCGGGCTGGCTTGGGCCGCTGCCTTGGATGATCGTCAGCGGCGCGGGTCTCTACGTTGTCTATACCCCGTTCAACGCCATGCTGTTCGACCGGCTCGTGGCGGTGAGCGGCCGCGTGGCGAATGCCGGATTTCTGATCTACGTCGCCGATTCGGCCGGCTATGCCGGCAGCTGCGCTCTGCTGCTGTGGCGCAATCTCGGCTTGAAGCAAATGGAGTGGCTCGGCGTCTTCAAGGGCGCGGCCTACACCATGTGTCTGCTGGGCGCGGCGCTCGTGATTCTCTCGTTGATCTATTTCAACGGACGCGCGCGCAAGGGGGCGGTCAGTTTGTCGCCAACGCCTGGTGGAATCCCGGATTCGCCATGAGGTTGTACGCCGCCTTGATCAGCATGTCGGAAATCACTTCGTAGTAGTTCTGGGCCTTGTACGAGCGGCCGAAACGCTCCGCATCGCCGGAGACGATACCGGTCCAGATCTCCTTGCCTTGCGCGTTTTTCGCGTGCACGAGCAAACTTACGGAGCCGCGGTAGGTGGAGGTCTCGGCGACGAAGAAATCCCGGATCTCTCCGCTCAACGTGACATCCACCGGACCATCGGCGATGCTCAGCCCCGCCTTCTGCATGAGCTCCGCCAGGTGCATGGTGACGAAGGCAGGGACGTCGTCGGATGTCGTGACCGGCAGGACGTTGCTCTCCTTCTCGTGATTCTCCGCGATCAGCGTCGGCTTTTGCCTAGTATCCTCGAACGGATCGACGTGGATCTTCTTGGAGAGCACCGGCCCGCTGATATCGAGCGCGCCCATCTCGGCGAGCGTCGATGTCGGCGACCATCGCAGAGGAATGTTGTCGAGCAATTTGGGCGAGGCGAACGCCCCACCGCCGATAAAAAGGCACGAAGACAATGTGGCGGCGAGAATCCGATGGCTCATGCGTAACTCCCTGTTGGCGGAACCGGCGGGGTTCCATTCTGCAAACTCACGGTGACTCTAACCGACGGCGATGCATCTTCACCCGCGTCGAAGCCCTTAGTGGCTGACGAAGCCCGTTCGGAGCGCCCGCACCCAGTCCGGCCGCTCCCGTTGCTCGGCCAGCCGCGCAGCCGCCTCCCAATCGTAGGCGACGGCGAAGAAATCGACCGCCCATCGGTTCCCGCGACGTTCGGCCACCGCGTACCGCGCGTGCGGCGCCCCCATCTCCACCCGATGGGGTCCGGGGTCGTGGCCCTCGTAGGCCTGGATGCCCACGCTGCCCGGATTCACGATCAATTGCCCACTCGACAAATGCACGAGCTTCGGGATGTGCGAGTGCCCGCACAGAATCAGCGATGCCTGGATGCCCTTTGTCCGCTCTTCGATCCGCCGAAGCGGTGCCGGACGCAATTCGCGCTCCACCAGCTCCTCGAGATAGCAGTCGACGTCATTGCGGGGCGTTGCATGGCAGAGAAACACGTCGCCCTCGAGGGACAGCACGGGGGGAAGCTCACTCATCCACCGGCGCTCCGCCTCTCCGAGGGTGTCGAAAGCGTACCGATCCGAGGGCCCCATGCGCGCGGGGTCGAGCGTCAACACCTGCCGCTCGTGGTTGCCGCGGATGGTCGGCAAGCCGAGCGCCATCAGCCGTGCCGCGGTCTCGCGCGGCAAGAGCGGGCCCGAGACGATGTCGCCCAAGTTGACGATCAGGTCCACGCCCCGCCGCTCGATGTCCGCGAGCACGGCGTCGAGGGCAGACAGGTTCCCATGGATGTCGGAGACCGCGGCAATTCTCATGCGCGCCGTCCATCCCGCAGCCCAGAACGCCCGAGCGACCGCATCCCGCCCCCCTCCTCGCCGGCCGAACCTTTAAACTCGGCGTGCATCTTACCTGACGGCCCCTTTTTTGTGACAGCATCGCACCGTGGCGTGAGATCCTCTTATTATCGGAAGCCAGGAAATTTCAAGTGCAACGACAATCACACAGTTCCTCTTTTATCGTAGCCTCGGCAGCGCGGAGCGCGATTGCCGCAAGCCTGCTTGTTCTCGCGGCGTGCGGCGGCAGCTCGAGCGACGTGCCCGTGGCTCTGTCGGGCACGATAAGCGGGTTGACCACCAGCGGCCTGGCGCTGGCCAGCAACGGCGCGAATCTCGAAATCAGCGCCGGAGCGACGACTTTCACCTTCGGCCAGGTTGCCGCGAGCACCCAAGGGTATGACGTGATCGTGGCGATCCAGCCCTCCGGACAAGCCTGCACCGTGACGAACGGCTCCGGCATTGCGGGAACGGCGAATATCACGAACGTGGTGGTGACCTGCTCGGATCGGACCTTCACCGTGGGCGGCGCCATCACCGGACTCACCGCCGCCGGCCTCGTGCTGGTTAACGGCACCGACACGCTCAGCGTGCCCGCAGGCGCAACCTCCTTCACGATGCCCACAGCCGTCGCGTATGGGAGCTCGTATACGGTCACGGTGGCCGCGCAACCGACCGGCCTCACGTGTGATGTGGCCAATGGCACGGGAACGATGGCGGCAGACGCCGTTACGGACATCGCCGTGACTTGCATCGCTCAGTCGCCCACCGTGAGCGGAAGCGTGAGCGGCCTCGGGAGCGCGACAGGCCTGGTACTCGTCAACGGGATCGACACGTACAGCGTGCCGGCCGGCGCCACGAGCTTCACGTTCGATGCGCCGGTGTCTCCTGGCAGCGCCTATGAGGTGCGCGTGCAGTCGCAACCGATCGGCAAGACCTGCTCCGCCAGCAACGGTCCCGGAACGATGCCGACGCACGATGTCACCGATGTTTCGATTACCTGTTCGGACCAGGGATACAGCCTCGGCGGAACGATCACCGGGCTCTCGGCCAACGGCCTCGTGCTGAACGATGGCGCCGACACCTACGGTGTGCCGGCCAACGCGATCCAGTTCACGATGCCCACCGCTGTAGCCTACGGCAGCGGCTACACGGTGAGCGTGCAGACGCAGCCGGCGGGTTTGACCTGCACGGTCAGCTCCGGCACGGGCAGCATGCCCGCCGGCGCGGTCACGAACGTCGATGTGACATGCGCCTCGAAGAGCTACACGTTGGGAGGATCAATCTCCGGATTGAGGACATCCGGGCTGGTACTGAGCGACGGCATGGACACCCTCTCCGTCTCGGCCAACGCCACGCAGTTCTCGATGCCGAACGCTCTCGCCTACGGCAGCAATTACGCGGTCACTATTCAAGCTCAGCCGAGCGGCGGCGGCTGTCAGATCACCCACGGCACCGGCGCGGTGACCGGCGACGTGGGTACGGTGCAAATCAGCTGCGGGGCTCCCGCGCCGCCGTAGAGAGACGGCTCACTCAACGACGGCATCGGCGCGGTACAAATGGTGGTGGGCCCGCTCGGACTCGAACCGAGGACCAAGGGATTCACTCGACCCCGCCGTTTCCGGTGGGAGTGGACTATCTCTTCACCCCGGAGGGGTGCGGGACGCTCTTGCCTGTCATTAAGCGCGCTCAAGCGCTCAGGTAGTCTCTGCACCTTCCGGCGGTGTACCGCCGGCTTGGCTCAGGGTTGCCATCAGCGCGAAGCTGGTGAGGGTTCCCTGAATTCATCCCGTCCACTTCGCACCTTGCGATGCGAAGGCACCATTGCTGATGAGTCCCCTGCTCTAACCAACTGAGCTACAGGCCCGACGGCGCATATCCTAGCATGGACGCCGCGACGCCCTGCGGTATCGTAGCGCCCCAATGTCCGCGTCCCGCCTCCCCTCCCTGCCCATCGAACCGGCGCTCGGGCCCCTGGCCGAGGCGCTGTCGTCGGGCACGCGGGTGCTGCTGCACGCCCCCCCGGGTGCCGGCAAGAGCACCGTCGTTCCGCTGGCCCTGCTCGACGCCGTGGCCCTCGGCCGGGGCAAGATCCTCATGCTCGAGCCACGGCGGATCGCGGCGCGCGCGGTCGCAATCCGCATGGCTCAGCTGCTCGGCGAAGAGGTCGGCCGCACCGTGGGCTTTCGAACCCGCATCGAGACCCGCGTGAGCCGCGCCACCCGCATCGAGGTCGTCACGGAGGGCATCCTCACGCGGATGCTCCAGAGCGACGCGGCCCTCGAGGGAATCGGCTGCGTGATATTCGATGAGTTTCACGAGCGCAGCCTCAACGCCGACCTCGGGCTCGCCCTCTCGCTCGAAAGCCAGGAGACCCTGCGGGAGGATCTGAGGCTCCTGGTGATGTCGGCGACGCTCGAATTGGAGCCGCTCTCGGCGCTGCTCCGCGATGCGCCCGTCATTGCCGCCGAGGGCCGCGCTTACGAGGTCGCGACCCGCTATGTGCCGCGTCGCCCCGAGCTGCCTTTGGAGATTCAGACGGCGCAGCTCCTGCGCGCCGCGCTGAGCCGCGATGATGGCGACATCCTGTGCTTCCTGCCGGGCGCGGCCGAGATCCGCAGAGTGCATCGTGCCCTGGAGGAAGCCGGACCGAATGCCTCGATTCGAGTGATGCCGCTGTACGGAGATCTCTCGGCCGCCGAGCAGGATGCCGCGCTCCGGCCGCCGCCCACCGGCGAGAGAAAAATCGTGCTGGCGACGAGCATCGCCGAAACCAGCCTCACCATCGAAGGAATTCGAGTCGTGGTCGACACCGGGCTGCGGCGCTACTCGGAATTCGACCCCGCCACCGGCATGAGCCGGCTGGTCACGGGCAAGGTATCGCAGGCCGCGGCTGATCAGCGCCGGGGACGCGCAGGCCGCCTGAGCGAGGGCGTCTGTTACCGGCTCTGGTCCGAGGGCTCGCAGGCGTCGCTGGCAGCGCACACGCCCCCGGAGATCCTGAACGCGGATCTCGCGCCGCTGGCGCTCGAGCTCAGCCTGTGGGGAGCGGGCGATGCGGCGAGGCTCCGCTGGCTCGATCCGCCCCCGGCCGCACCGCTTGCGCAGGCCCGCGGCCTGCTGCGCTCGCTGGAGGCGATCGATGCAGCGGATCGCATCACGGCTCACGGGCGGCAATTGGCGAGCGTCGGCGCACACCCGCGCCTCGCGCACATGCTCGTCAAAGGGCGCGACATCGGGGCGCCGCAGCTCGCCTGCGATCTGGCCGCGATCCTGAGCGAGCGCGACGTCCTGCGCGCCGCTCCCGGAGCGAGGGACGTCGATTTGCGCCTGCGCGTCGGCGTTCTCAGGGGCGACAGGGGAGCGCTGCCTTCCGGGCTGTCGGTCGATTCGCGGGCTCTGCGCGAGGCTCTGCGCAGCTCCGCCACGTGGCGGCGTACGTTGGGCGGCGCGGACGCGGCCGCCTCCGGCCCGGATGACTCGACCGGCGTGCTCGTCGCGCTGGCCTATCCGGACCGGATCGGCCGTGCGCGCGATGCGGCAGGAAGATACCTGCTGGCGAACGGCCGCGGCGCACGCTTCAGCGAGCCGCAGGCGCTCGCGAAATCGGAATTCATCGTCGCTCCCGAACTCGACGGCGCCGACCGCGAGGCGCGGATTTTTTTAGCCGCTCCCATCGGGCGCGCCGATTTGGAGCGTCATTTCGGCGCGCAAATCGTGGTCCAGGATGAGATCGTGTGGGATGCGCGCGAGCAAGCGGTGCGCGCGCGCCGCGTTCACCGTCTCGCGGCGCTGGTCATCGACACCGAAGAGATGCGCAATCCGGATCATGCGGCCATGCTGTGCGCCGCGCTCGAGGGATTGCGGAGTCTCGGCCTCGGCGTGCTGCCCTGGTCGAAGGAGCTTCGGCAATGGCAAGCGCGGGTGGCGTTGATGCGCGCTCACGCGGTGCCGTCGGCGGAGCCATGGCCCGATTTGAGCGATGAGGTTCTGCTCGCGACGCTCGAGGACTGGGCGCCCGGCTGGATGGAAGGCCTGGTCCGTCGGGAGCATTTCGCGCGCATGGATTTGAGCAACGCTCTGCGCTCGCGCCTCACCTATGCACAGAATTCGATACTCGACCGCGAGGCACCGACCCATTTCGTGGTGCCGAGCGGCTCGCGAATTCCCGTCGATTACCTGGACGGCGAGGTGCCCACCCTGTCGGTCCGCCTTCAGGAGGTCTTCGGCCTGAACCAAACACCGGCCGTCGCGGCCGGAAAGCTTCCGCTACTGCTCAAGCTCCTGTCGCCCGCGGGCCGGCCCGTTCAGATCACGCGCGATCTCGTGAGTTTCTGGAACCGCGGGTACCACGAAGTCCGAAAGGACCTGAAAGGCCGGTATCCGAAGCATCACTGGCCCGAGGATCCCCACACCGCGCAGGCCACTCGCCGAGCGCGCCCCCGATGACCGCCGAGTACCGCGGCCGCCTCCGCCGCCGCCCCAAGGCGCGGGTCATTCGAGCTCTTCCACCGGCGGCGCGGCGGTATCGTCACGAGGCTGGTTTGCCACTAGACTCGCCACTTCGGACCTGAGGCGACCATTATCGATGCGTACGCTCGTTGCGTTTTTGTGGCTTTCCCTGACGCTGGTGTTTCCCTGCGAGTCTGCCTGGTGTGCCGACGCCGGGCCGCTCGTCATCTCGGTGCCGGAGGGGTTCGAAGGGCCTACCCGGAGTGACGAAGGCGGCGGCCTGACGTTCGTGTGGGTCAAGCGTCGGCCGGCGTCGGACGGCGGCACGTTGCTGCAGGTCTCTGCGATCGACCTGGGCGCGTCGCTCGACGCAATCACGCCGCCGCAGCGCGCCGAGGCCGCGAAGCATTATCTGCTGGAGTTCGCCAAGGGGATCGGGCAAAGGCTCGGTGATTTCAAATTCGGCGATGTCGAACAGGCGACTCTAGCCGGATCACCCGCCGCCCGTGGACGGTGGACCGGAGTCGTCGGCGGCAATCCCGCGATCGGGGTCTTATATTGCGTGCTGGTGGGTCACTGGGTGGTCAGCCTGCACACTCAAGATATCGGGCCCGATATCACTCCCGCGATGTACAGCGCCATCGGCGCGATCGAGGGGGTCCGCGTTCGCTGAGGATGCTGCGCGAGCGGCCTGGAGGCCGGGCACGCCTACGACGTACAGCCGTGATCGCAGCGATCGCGCTCGATCTGCAGCGTCGCGTGATCGATGCGAAACCGCCGTTTGAGAATCGGAGTCAGTGAACCGAGGAGTGCATCCTCCGCGCCCCGGTCGGGCACCACGAGATGCGCGGTCAGCGCGACGCTCGTGGTGGAGAGCGCCCAGATGTGAAGGTCGTGCACGTCGGTGACGCCCCGCTGGCGCGCGAGATACGACAGCACGTCGGTCGAGTTGACGCCGGCCGGAACGCCGTCGAGCGAGAGGTGCAGCGAGTCGCGCAGCAACCTCCAGGTACTCGCCATAATCACGGCGACGATCAGCAGGCTGACCACCGGGTCGAGCCGGCTCCAGCCGCTGTACAGGATGATGGCGCCCGAGACCAGCACGCCGGTGGAGACCGCCACATCGCCCAGCATGTGAAGGTAGGCGCTGCGCCTGTTCAAGTCATCATGGCTGCCGGCATGCAGCAGCCAGGCACTGACGCCATTCAGCACGATGCCGGCGGCGGCCACGCCGACGACCGTGCCTCCCGACACGCTCGGAGGCGCTGCAAGGCGTCCGACTGCTTCCCACGCGATGGCGCCGCAAGCCACCAGCAAGAGCACGGCGTTCACCAGCGCGGCGAGCACCGAGGAGCGTCCGAGTCCGTACGTGAACTTGCCGCCGGGCGGCCGGCGCCCGAGATACACGGCAGTGCATGCGCACAAGAGTCCGAGCACATCGCCGAAGTTATGGCCCGCATCGGCGATCAGCGCGACCGAATTCGAGAGAAATCCGAACGTGCTCTCGATCGCCACGAAGGACAGATTGAGAATCATCGCGATCAGCATCCGGGCGGTCCCCGCATCGGCGCCCAGGCCGGGCGAATGACCGTGATGGTGGCCGTGCCCGCCATGATCGTGCCCGCCATGATCGTGATCATCATGATCGTGATCATGGTGTTCGGCGCCGAGAGCATCGTGATGCTCATGAGGTCCGTGATGTGCCATCCGTTCCGTAATCCTTGAGTTGCTGGAAAGTCTGCAATCGCCAGAGCATGGGGAAAAAGACCTTCGCCCAAAGCGCCGCCACCACCAATGTTACTACGCCGCCCAGGACGATCGCCGGAGCCAGGCCGAACCAGGCGGCGGTAGTGCCGGATTCGAACTCGCCGAGCTCGTTGGACGCGCCGATGGCGATCGAGCTGACGGCGCTCACTCGTCCCCGGATGCTGTCCGGCGTTTCGAGCTGCACCAGAAGTCCGCGCACGTACACGCTGATCATGTCGCCCGCGCCCATCATCGACAGCGCCGCCAGCGCGACCCAGAAATGCTGCGTCAGCCCAAAAATCACCGTCGCTACTCCGAATATGGCGACGCCCCCGAACATATAAACCCCGACGCGGCGGGTGATCGGCCGCACGGCCAGCCCTACCGCCATGAGCACCGCGCCCGCCCCGGGCGCGGCGCGTAGATACCCGAAAACCTCCGGCCCTCCATGCAACACGTCCCGGGTAAAGGCGGGTAGCAGGGCGGACGCACCCCCGAACAGTACCGCAAAAAGGTCCAGGGAAATGGCACCCAGTACCGTTCTGCGATGCCAGGTGAATCGCAATCCCTCGAGCAGGTGGCCCCAGGAGAACTGCACCCCGTTCCGGGCCGCCCCGCGCCGGCTGTCGACCACCAGGAGCAGCAAAATCGCCCCGCTCAGCAAGCCGGCCGCGCCGCCGTAAACCCATTGAGCACCGCCCGGCGCTGATTTTGCGGATTCGCCGTACGCGTATACGAGGCCGCCGAGGCTGGGCCCCACGATATTCGCCAATTGGGACGCCGAGGAGTTGATGGCCACGGCGTTGCCGAGCATCCCCAGCGGCACGATATTAGGCAGGAACGATTGCGAGGCCGGCATCATGAAAGCGCGCGCGATACCGAGCAGCGCCAGCACCCCGAATATCGGCAGGACGCTGCCGTTGCCGCGCCGGGCCAAGGTCAGAAGCAGCAGCGCGCAAGCCAGATGCACGGTGAGACAGCAGAGGATGATGACGCGGCGCTCGAAGCGGTCGGCGGCATGCCCGGCAAACAGCGACAGGCATAGGAACGGCAAAAACTGCGACAGCCCGACGAGGCCCAGATCCAGAACCCGTCCGGTCAGGTGATACACCTGCCAGCCGACCGCGATGATGATCATTTGCGCCGCGAGCGCCGAACACAGTCTCGCGCCGAGATACAACGTGAAGGCGCGCTGCCGGAAGACGGCGAGCCCGCCCGGAAACAATCCGGGGCTCAAGAGGTCATCTTCTCCGGCGCACTACAGGCCCAGCGCACTCAACGAGTCGTCGGGGCGCGGCTGGCCCAAGATCCAACGGAACTTGCGGTCGGCTTCCGCGATCGGCAGATCGTTGATGCTCGCAATCCGCAGCCGCATGAGCCCCGCGGTGTCGAATTCCCAGTTCTCGTTGCCGTAGCTGCGAAACCACTGGCGGCTGTCATCATGCCATTCATAGGCGAATCTCACCGCGATGCGGTTGTCGCGGTAGGTCCACAATTCCTTGATCAGGCGGTAGTCGAGCTCGCGTGCCCACTTGCGCGCCAGAAAGGCCTGGATGGCGTCTCGGCCCTGGAGAAATTCGGCGCGATTGCGCCACCGGCTATCGGCGCTGTAAGCGAGCACGACGCGCGCAGGATCACGCGTGTTCCACGCGTCCTCCGCCATGCGTACTTTTTGTGTCGCGGTGGCGGTATCGAAGGGCGGCAGCGGTGGTCGAGTCACGGTGTCGGTCACGACCAGATTGTACGCCCAGCAGGCGGGATCTCGAGCCGCGCGTGATCGCGGTTCCCAAAGCGCCCCGGACTCACTACCATGACATGTGATCCGGAAGCCGGGAAACCGATGACGCAAACGACTTTCCCGGCGCGGAGCGCGGCGGACGCTCGGCGAGGCGGCGTGGCCGCCGCCCTCGCGGCCGTGTTCATCTGGGCGCTGGTGCCCGTGGGTACGCGCTTTTTCGTGCTGCGAACCGATCCGCTGATGTTCAACATCCTGCGCTTCGCGGCCTCGGGGGCGGCGGCGCTGCCGCTGTGCCTGCGCGGCCGGCCCTGGCGATGGCCGGTCCGCGACCGGATCCTCTTGTGCGTTTGCGCCCTGTTCGCCGTGCCGGGCTACAACATGCCCGTGGCCCTCGGAGCGCGGGCCATCCCCGCCGGGGAGCTCGGCCTGTTGATCGCGACGGAGCCCGTATTCATCGTGGCTCTCAGCTTGCTGCTCGAGCGTCGGCCGATCAGCCAGCGCGTGTTGGCGGGCAGCGCGCTGGCGTTGGCGGGGGCGGTCCTCACCTCGGGAAGCACGGGGGCGCCCCTCTTGTCGTCGTGGGCGAGTACGTTGCAGGTGCTCGGCGGCGCCTTCTCGTGGTCCTGCTACACGGTTCTCGTGGGCCGGCTCAACGCCCGCCACGGTACGTTTGCCGTTACCGGCGCCATCCTCGTGATCGGGTCGGCCGCGTTGATGCTCATTTCGTTGCCGCTGACGCGCGGCACGCCGTGGCCCGATGTCACGACGACCGCGATGCTGGCCGCGATGGGCATCCTCAGCAGCCTGCTGGGTTTTCTGTTGTGGAATCACGCGTGCGCGGCGCTGCCCGCGGAGCGCGTCGGGCTCTTCGTCTACCTGATCCCGATCGTCTGCCTCGGGGCCGGAGCAGGGATGCTGGGAGAGTCCTTGTCGCTCGCCATCCTCGCGGGCGGCGTCCTGACCATCGCAGGCGTCTGGCTCGCTTCGAGGACGCCGCCCGCCGGCGCGGAGTCCCGCCGCCCCCGCGAAGCTTAGCCGCCCGCGCGGACTCAGCCGCCCGCGCGCGTCGATTGCAGGTCGAACCCGCCCGAACCGCTCAGCCAGGTATCCTTGTCGCGGATAATGGCTTGCGCCGGCAGAGTCGCCGTCTGTACGCCGACGCCTGGGAGCTTCCGGACCGCCGTGCCGACCGAAAAGATCTCCACGAGGCTCGTTCCCAGTTCGATGATGTAAGTCTTGATGCCCACGACTTCTTCGGCGCCGAGGGCCGCCGCCTCGCGTTTCAGCCGATCGAACACTTGTTCGCGCGCGTCGTAGATCAAGGTGGTCAAATCGGGGATCTCACCCTTCACGAAGCTCTGAAAAGCCGCCTTGATGCCGCCGATCGCGCCCAGGGAATACACGGAGGTCGAGATCAGAAGCTTCAGGGGAACGTAGCCGAGTTGCGTCATGCCCCAAAGTTCCTCGCCGGTCAGATCGCTGGTCGCGGGCGAGGACGTGAATTCGGCGGGCAAGAGCGGATGCGACGCCGCGGTGCCCGCCATGTACATTTCGTGAAAGCCGGCGAAGTGCATGACGCTGGTTCGAATGCCCACCACCGCGTTCGCGCCCGCGGCCTTCGCGTGGCTCACCACGCGATCGAGGGCATGGTGGCGAGTCTCGTTGAACACGTCGCTGAATTCCTTGATTTCGCCCCGCACCAGCGTCTTCAAGGCGCCGGCGATTCCGCCCACCGCGCCCACCGAATAGGCGATGTTGCCGAACACGAACTCGCGCGGCTCATAGCCCGCATCCATATGACAGTAGAGCTCCTGCGCATCGCCCGAACTGGTGAAGGAGACCGCCCCCGGCTGGCCGCTGACGCCGGATCCGACGAACAGGAATTCGGAGTTGCCGCCGAGACTCCGCAGCTCCGAGGTCACGCCGACGACGCCGTGCACGCCCTCGCGCTTGGCCTCCGCCCTCATCCGCTCGAACGCCGCCTCGCGTCCCGCATGGATCATGCCGGTGACGTCCGGAATCTCGCCCCCGACGATGCCGCGAAACGCGGAGCGCACCCCACCGAGAAACCCCATGGACTGGATGCTGTTGCCGATGACCACGCCGCTCGGGGTGAGACCCTTGAGGCGCATGCAATAGATCTCGTTGCCGGACAGGCCCGTCAGCTTCGGTTCAGTTCGTATGTTCACGTACGCTCCATTCGCTTCTGATGTTTGCCGAGGTCAATCCCCTGCCGTCGGCGCGCCATCCCGGCGGCCCGAACACTATCCCGAGCGCCTCGCGCCACGAACGCACGGCGATCAACTCGCGCACGATGGCCGTCCACTCGTGAAACGCGATGCGGACCGGATTGAAGCTCTCGATGTTCTTCACGATGCCGTAGCGCGGCGGCTCTTCTTCGCGCTCCTCGACGAAGGTGCCGAACATCCGGTCCCACACCATGAGCACGCCGGCGTAGTTGCGATCGAGGTAGCGCGGATTCGAGGCGTGGTGCACCCGATGGTGCGACGGCGTGTTGAACAGGTATTCGAACCAGCGCGGCATGCGCCCGACGGCCTCGGTGTGAATCCAGAATTGATAAAAGAGGTTGAATCCCTGCTCGGCGAGGATCATCGCGGGCGGAAAGCCGAGAAACGCGAGCGGGATCCACGGAGTCCAGGTGCCGACGATGACGCTGGTCCACGATTGTCGGATGGCGGTCGACAGGTTGTACTCCTGCGAGGAGTGATGATTGACGTGGGCGGCCCACCAGAAGCGGCATTCGTGGCTGATCCGATGAAACCAGTAGTAGACGAAGTCGTCGAGAAAAAATAGCGCGGCCCACGCCCACGGCGAGGAGGGTGAGAGAGAGAACAATCGGTGATCGTAGGCGGCCGTCAGGCCGGCGTACACGACGCCCGCCATGCCGAGGTTCATGACGATGTTGCCCGCCTGCATGGCGAGCGACGCCAGGGTATCCCGAACGCGATAGCGGGCCCTCACGAGGGACCACTGGGCCAGCGCCGCCTCGACCGCGATCATGCCGAGCGAGATCAAGAGAAAGATCTCGGGCAGATTCAATCCGCGGTGCATGCCGGCACCCTAAGCGGGCAAGTGCCGGTTGATGAGTTCCGCCATGCGGTCCCCCGCCGTATGGAAGAGGTCGATGCCGAAATCCGGCAAGTCGACATAGGTGGCGTCGGCTTTCAACATGGGCCGCACCCGTTGGGTTTGCTCCAGGATGTCGTCGTGAGGCGCGAACACGGTCAACGGCGAGCGCAGGGCCTTGAGCTTCTTTTCCATGGCGTAGCCGCTCGCGGCACGGAACGCAGCGCCGGGAACGGCGGCGAGCAGATGTTCGACGAAACGGCGCTGCGCATCGGCAAGATCGTACGGCGGCTGGCGAAAGGCGAAGCAACCGCGCCAGGCGCCGAGCACATGGCCGCCTTCGGCCACCGGCTTCAAGGGTTGCTCACTGTATTTTTCCATTTGCCGCTGCTGTTCTTCGACGGTGAACAGCGGCATGCCGACCGCGATCAGACGCCGCACTTGGCCGGGCGCCTGGTGTGCGATTTCGACGGCTTCCGCGGACCCGACGTGCATGCCGAGCACGTCGAAGGGGCCGTGGAGATCCGCGGCCTTCAGGGCGTCCAGCGTGCATTGCGCATATTGCTCCAGCGATAGCGCCCAAGGCGGTGCGTCGGAGAAGCCATATCCCAGGCGGTCGGGCGCGTAGGTCGGCCGGGTCAGCCGCTCTTGCAGCGGCTCCCACATATCGCCGGAGCGCGGCGAGGAGTGCAGCAGCACGAGCGGGATGCCCTTGCCTTCCGTGCTGCGTACGTGCAGTTGCCCGAATCGGGTGGGAAACAATCGCCGCGTGAGTGCCAAGGTAGCCCCGAATGTCGCCAAAAAGTCAGTCAGCGTGCGCGGCCAGAAAGCGCTCGACGAGGGGAGCGATCGCGGCCGGCCGTTCGATGTGCAGCATGTGGCCCGCCTCGGCGATGTGGACGATCTCGATGCCGGCCACCATTGTCCGCCAGGCCTCGTCGGTGCCGTCTGCTCCGAGTTTCGCCAGGAACTCCGACTTCTCGCCCAGCAACATCAACATGGGAGCACGGATGCGGCGCCAGACGGCTTCCGCGTCCTCGCGCTTGTAGAGAACGGGGTTGACCCAGCGGTGCCGCGCATCGCCCAGCAAATGAACACGCCCATCGCTTTCGAGTCTACCCCAAGCGCCCGCGATAAATCGCGAACGAGCGTCCCCGAACCGCGGATAGCGGCGCTGAATGATGGAGGCGAGCTGTTCGTACGAATCGTAGGTCTTCAGGGGCGGAACGGTCCTGATCTGCTCCAGCCACTCCACGAGCCTCGCCGGAGCTCCCTCGGGCGAGGTGCGCGGCAGGCCGAAGCCTTCGAGATTGACCACGCAGCGCACTCGATCCGGTCGAAGGCCCGCGTACAGGCTGGCCACGTTACCGCCCATGCTGTGGCCGATGAGCAGGGCCGGCCGGTTCGGACTCAGGAGCTCGAGCAACTGGTCGAGGTCCGCCAGATACTCGGGGAACCAATAGCCGTCCGGCGCCCAGCCGCTTCTGCCGAAGCCGCGCCAATCGGGCGCGGCGAGCGGCCAATCGCGCTCGAGCTCATCCACCAGGAACTGGAAGGTGTCGCCGGTGTCTTGAAAGCCGTGCAATAGAACGACCGGGGACTCATCGCCGGCGTGCGCCGGTCCCCAACGTCTCAAATGGAGGTCGAGTCCGCGGATGCGAATCGTCTCATGCCGCGCCGGGCGCAGCACCTGGTAGGAGGCCGGGCCGTTCAATACCTCATCCTCAAGGACTCAGGAAAATCTTGTACGCCGGATTCTCGGTCTCTTCGGTATACGCGTACTGCAGCTCGTTGAGGTGCAGCAGGAAATCCGTCAGCGTCTGCGGCGGCACCTGGATCCCGGCGAGAACGCGTCCGTAATCCGAGCCCTGATTGCGATAGTGAAACAGGCTGATGTTCCATTTGGTCCCGATGGCCCGGAGGAATTTCAGCAGCGTACCGGGCCGCTCCGGGAACTCGAACCGGTACAGGCGCTCGTCCGAGAGGCCCCGCGCGTGGCCGCCCACCATGTAGCGCACGTGCAATTTCGCCGTCTCGTTGTCGGTCATGTCGTGCACCGCGAAGCCGGCATCGCCCAGCATCTTGATGATCGTGGCGCGCTCCGCCTTGCCTTGGTCCAGCGCCAGGCCGACGAACAGCTGGGCCGTTTTCGATTGCCGGTAGCGATAATCGAATTCGGTCACGCTGCGCTTGTGGAGCAGCTCGCAGAATCGCAGGAACGAGCCCGGAACCTCGGGTATCTCCACTGCGAGCAACGCCTCGCGCTGCGCACCGACATCCGCGCGTTCGGCCACATAGCGCAGCCGGTCGAAATTCATGTTCGCCCCGCCGTTGATCGCCACCAGCGTCCGCCCGGTGCATCCCTCGCGCGCCACGTATTTCTTGATGCCGGCGACGGCGAGCGCGCCCGCCGGCTCGGCGATCGAGCGAGTATCCTGGAAGATATCCTGTATGGCCGCGCAAATTTGATCCGTGGTCACCAGCAGAATCTCATCGACGTACTGCTGGGCGAGCTTGAACGGTTCCTCCCCCACCCGCCGCACGGCAACGCCGTCGGCGAAGATGCCGACGCGCGCGAGCGTGATGCGCTTTCCGGCGCGCAGCGACTCGTACATGCCCGCGGCATCCTCCGGCTCGACCCCGATGATCTTGATGCGGGGGTACAGCGACTTGGCATAGGCCGCGATGCCGGCGATCAGGCCGCCGCCGCCGACCGGAACGAAAATCGCGTCGATCTCGTCGCCATGCCACTGGCGCAGGATCTCCATGGCGATCGTCCCCTGGCCGGCGATCACGTCGGGATCGTCGAACGGATGCACGAACACCAATCCCCGCTCGCGGCCGATCTCGGTCGCTCGTTCGTTGGCTGCATCGTAATCGTCGCCGTGCAGGACGATCTCGGCGCCGAGATCGGCGACCGCTTGAACCTTGATGTCCGGCGTCGTCAGCGGCATCACGATGACCGCCCGGATGCCGCGGGTGCGCGCGGCCAGCGCGACGCCTTGGGCATGGTTGCCCGCCGAGGCGCAGATCACCCCGCGCTGCGCCGCCGTCTCCGAGAGCTGCGCGATTTTGTTGTACGCGCCGCGAATTTTGAACGAAAACACCGGCTGGAGGTCCTCTCGCTTGAAGAGCACCCGATTATTGAGGCGTCGCGAGAGGCGCGGCGCCGGTTCCAGCGAGGTCTCGACGGCCACGTCGTACACCTTGGCTTTGAGGATTTTTTCAACGTAATTTTCTTGCATGGGCCGTTTCTACGTAGGGACGGCTACATTAGCTCAAGCCGGATCGCGGGGGTATGTCCGGTCCGAAACGGGGTCAAACTGTGAGCCGCTCCACAATGGCGGGCGATCTCGGTACTCAAGGCCGGAGATTAATTGGGTAACATGTCTTTATGCGCACGCTGATTTCGCGCCTTACCGCTTCCTGCTGGCTGATCGCCGCCTTGGCCGGGTCGCCCGCGGTTCATGCATTGACCGGCGACACCGTCTCCACCGAGAACGTCAAGGCACGGCTGATCAGCGAGAGCAACGCCATCGGGCCCGGCCAATCGATCTGGGTGGCGCTCGAGCTCGACATTCGCGACGGGTGGCACACCTACTGGCGAAATCCCGGCGACTCCGGCCAGGCAACCCAGCTCGCATGGACGCTGCCTGCGGGCATCGCGGCGGGGGACATCGTCTGGGCCACGCCGCACCGCTTCGAGATCGCCCCGCTGGTCAATTACGGCTACGCCAAGCACGCCATGCACCTGGTGAAGATCACGGCGGCCCCCGACCTCAAGGCCGGCGCGCCGCTCGATCTGGCCGCCAAGGCGACCTGGCTGGTCTGCGCGGACGTCTGCATTCCGGAGAGTGTCGGGTTACACCTGCGATTGCCGGTACAGTCCGGCGGCGGCTCCGCCGATCCGGCGGTCGCGCCGCTGTTCGCGGCCGCGCGCGCCGATTTGCCCGGCAACGCGCCGGCGACGAGCGAGGCCAAGATCCAGGATGGCAAACTCGTGCTCACGCTCGGCCGCGACTGGGGCGCGACGCTCTCGCAGGTCCGGTCGCTCGCGTTCTATCCCTACGACGACGGGGCTATCGAGTACGCCGCACCGCAGACGCTGACGCGCAAAGACGGGTCGATCGAGCTCTCCACGAAGCTCGGCTACCAGCCGCCGAAGTCGGGACCGGTTCGCGGCGTGCTGATCGCCACCGAACGCAGCGGCAACGACAGCCTCAGCGTGCCCATCGAGATCGCCGCGACTCTCGCGCCCGGCGCCGCAGCGGCTGCCGGCGCCGCGGCGGCCCCGCGATTCGTGCCGATGCACGCCGGCGCAGCGCCCGCTCCGCCGCACGAGCGGGCCACTCCGTTGCCCGTGCTCTTGCTGCTCGCCGCGCTCGGTGGACTCATTCTGAACTTGATGCCCTGCGTGTTTCCCGTTCTCTCCATCAAGGCGATCGGCTTGGTGGAGCAGGCGAAAAAGCACCCTGCGGCCGTGCGCACCAAGGGAATCGTTTTTGCGGCCGGCGTCATCACCTCCATGCTGGCGCTCGCCGCGGTGCTCTTGGCGCTGCGCGCAGGCGGCGAACAGATCGGCTGGGGCTTTCAGCTGCAATCGCCGTTGTTCGTGACCTTGATGATGTATCTGCTGTTGGCCGTGGGATTGAATCTGTCCGGCGTGTTCGAGGTGGGCGGCGGACTTGCGGGCGTCGGCGATGCATTGACCCAGGGCGACAGTTACCGCGCCTCGTTCTTCACCGGGGTCCTGACGACGCTGGTCGCGACCCCGTGCACGGCCCCCTTCATGGCTGCCGCGGTCGGCGCGGCGCTCACCCAACCGCCGCTGGTCGCGCTCTGCGTCTTCGCCGCTCTGGGCCTCGGCCTGTCGCTGCCCTATCTTTTGCTGTCGCTCGCCCCGTGGCTGCGGCGCGCGCTGCCCAGGCCGGGCGCGTGGATGGATACGCTCAAGCAGGTATTCGCCTTCCCCATGTATGCATCGGCCGCCTGGCTCCTTTGGGTGCTCGCGCAGCAGACCTCCTCGATCGGGTTGGGCGCGGCCTTGGCCGGCGCCATTCTGGTCGGATTGGCGGCGTGGGCCTATCAAAAATCCAAGGGCGTTTCCCTGGGAAGCCGCGTTGCAGCCCTCGCCACGGCGATCGCGGCGGTGCTCGCGGCGATCGTGCTGCCGGTGCGATTCGCGAATGTCGCCGCGGCCGCACCGGCGCCGCAATCCTCGGCGGCCGGTGCATCGTCCGAGCAATGGCAACCCTACGACGCCGCGCGCGTCGCCGAGCTTCGCGCCCGGGGAACACCGCTTCTGGTCAATTTCACCGCCAGCTGGTGCCTGACCTGCCTGGTCAACGAGCGCAACGCGTTCGCAGACCCGGAAGTTCAGCGCGTCTTTCGCGAAAAGGGTGTTACCTTGATGAAAGGCGACTGGACGAATAGCGATGCGGCGATCACCAAGGCGCTCGCGGATTTCGGCCGGGCCGGAGTCCCTCTCTACGTCGTCTACAACTCCAAGCCGGGCTCGGGGACGCCGGTGGTGCTGCCGCAGCTCCTGACGACGGGAATCGTCGAAAGCACGTTCGCAGGATTGCCCGACCGCGATTTAAAATGACGCGCGCAGCGCAGGGTCGAAAAATGGCACCCGATAACGCCGGTTCCGTTTCGGTCATCGATTTTCGCCGCCATAGCATGGTGCTTCAGTGGCACGTCCCGGGCGGCACGTGGACTGCGTACGACACACCGCCGTCGCTGGTGCATGGGGTTGCCCTGATTCGCGCCGCGCAGCCCAACATTTGCGTCTATGGGCATGGCGGCCGTCTGCGATTGCAGGTGGGCTCGGAGCAATTTGCCTTGTCGGAAAACTCGCCGCGGATCAAATGTACGCGCGGCCTCTTCAGCTTCGGTGTCAGGCGCCGCTTCACCGTCGAGTCGACGACGGGAGGAGTGCTTTTCTCCCACGCTTACTGGACCAGTCAGGGCGAGGATTTTTTTCGTTGGCTCGCGGCGCGGGCGCAGGATCCGGACTGGCGGACGGCGACGGGCCGTCGCTGGACGGACGGCGTGTCGGCGCCGATGCTGCGTTCGGGGTGACTTCGCGTACCGTCAACCCGGCGACTTCCGCGTCGGACAGGTAGCGCCACTCGCCCGTCGGCAGAGCGCCGAGATCGATGTTGATGATGCGCACCCGCCGCAGCCGTTCCACTCGATAACCAAGCGCGGAGCACATGCGGCGTATTTGCCGGTTCAAACCCTGGGTCAGAATCATCCGGAAGCCATCGCGTCCGGAGCGGGTCACCTTGCAGGGCTTGGTGATCACACCCATGATCTTCACGCCGTCCGCCAGCATGGCGAGGGATAGATCCGTGATCGGACGGTTCACCCGCACCTGGTATTCTTTCTCGTGTTCGTTCTCGGAGCGCAGGATCTCGTTGACGATGTCGCCGTCGTTGGTCAGGAGGATCAACCCTTCCGAGTCCTTGTCTAGACGGCCGACTGGAAAGATCCGCTCCGGATGTCCGATGAAGTCGACGATGTTGTCCTTCACGTGGAGTTCGGTCGTGCAGGTGATGCCGGCCGGCTTGTTCAGCGCGATATAAATCGGCTTCTTTTTCGCGCCGATGAGCTCGCCGTCCACGCGAACCTCGTCGTTGGCCTCCACCTTGAGGCCCAACTGCGCGCGGACGCCGTTCAGGGTAACCCGTCCCGCCTCGATCCATTGATCGGCCTCGCGTCGTGAGCACGCGCCGGTCTCGCTGATGTATTTGTTCAACCTCACGAGATCGCCGTGCTCCTCACTTCTTCAGGAACGGACCGCACCGTTCCGCAAATCCCTGGGGGTCCGAATCGACCGGATCCGGAGCATCGATCTCGACGACGCGCACATTCGGCAGCGCACTGTCGGCCCAGCGCGTCTCCTCGGGCCGGTCGGCCTTGGTCTTCACCACCAGGCAGGCCTGCGTGACGGTGGGGATGCGATCCAGCGGCGGCGATCCCACTAACACCAAGCGGCGTACCAGATCCGGCCGCGACGCCGCAAGATCCAGGGCTACCGCGGCGCCGAAACGCACTCCCAGCAGATCGATTTGCCGCAGGCGCAGATCCTTTGCCAAATCCGACACGGCCTTGGCGGCATCCACGTGCCCGAAGGTGGGGGCCGCGTCAGACTCACCGAAGCCGGGTAGATCGGGCGCATAGACCGAGCGGTCGATGGCAATTTCGGGCAAAAGCCGGGCGAAGTTTCGGCTGGAGCCCTCACGGGGGTGCAGGCAGACCAGCGTGATGCCCTCATCGAAGCCCCCAGTGGTCGGAAAAGCGGTGCGGACGTGCAGTTGACCGAACTGGCAATCAAAATAGGCGCGACGAGTTCGAACCGCGAATTGCGGAACGGCTGATGACTTGGAATGCTTGGCCACGATGCCTCCGACTTGCATGTCAGGCGCAAGGATACTCGATCGAGCAGCGCCACCCCTCACCCCGCAGCCTAGCCTAGGCCGTCCAATCTGTGGCTTTTTTGGCACATTAATTTTCCGATTTTTCGCCATAGGTACTAGCTTCGGCAGCCGCACGACGCTAGAGTGTTGCTCGGACGCAAAGCATCTTCGGGGAAGTAAAAAGAGACCGATCATCGCCAGAGCGCGAACAACAGCGCCGCGATAGGCATGGGGACTTTGGAAGCCGGGCACTGCCCGGCTTTTTTATTGCTGCGGCGTCGTTCCTGCGCCCGACCCCGCCCCAGCGCCCGCCCCCCCAACGCGCGGCCCCGACCCGACCCCCGGCCCCATCCCGGCCGGTGGGGTCGGCGCCGACGCAGCCCCGCTCGGCGCGCGGTCCCACTCGCGGGACGCGACGAAGCCGCTCGAGCGTCCGCCTTTGAATACCACGACTTCGACCAGCCGTTGACCGTCGTCCGAGACACTGAAGCGCTGCTCGTACGGTGGCCTGTCCTCGTCGGATTCGCCGGATTGCACAACCAGCGAGCGCTCGTCCCATCCGCAGCGCGGCGGCGGTGCATCACCGCGCCCGCGCGAGGGCATGTCGCGATCCTGCGGGGCACCGTCGCCGCCGGAGTGCGCATGGTGGCCGCCGCCCTTATGCGCGCTCGGACGGCAGAATTTCATGCCTCCATCGGAGACGAACGTCACCCGCTCGCTGGTCTGCTCGATGGCTAAGTCGAGCCCTGGCCAACGCAGGCTATCATCGAGCACCGCAACGGAGGGCATTACCGGGCCGGCGGGACCCGCTGCGGGGAGGCCATTTCGGCCGCGCTGGCGGCCGCCGCCGCCCGTCGCACCGCCGCCATTCACCCCGGCGGTCGCGGCCGCGATCTGGCTCTGCATGAGGCGCTGCGCATCGTCGCTGTCCGCCACGTTGAGCCTCCAATGGCCGCTCAGGTCGACGCCTGGAGGCGGCGTCGAGGCGAGTTGGTTGCTCGCACACCCCGCAATTGCACACACCCCGACCAGCAGGCCCCACCGCATGACGCACCTCTGAATCCATGCCGGCCCAAGGACGGCGCGGACCAAAGCTTACAATGACTGCGGGATGCGGCGCACAGGTTGTCAGGCGATCGAGCGGGAAATTCGCCTCGCGGAGAGCGACTCGTCGGGCGCGCGGATCCAGACACGCCCCTCGAAAGGCTGAAAACAGACGCGCAGAGGCTCGATGCGCCGGACGGTCTGTGTGCCGCACGAGATCTTGCCGTCGGCGAGGTCCGCTTGAATCAAATCGACCAGAGAGGCGCTTGGTTCATCCACGCCCGCCGGCGGCAGCGCATGCGCGAGGATGCGCGCCTGAATATCGTCGCGCTTGGACGAATTGCCGAGCACGCCCCGTTTGAACCGATCCAGAACGACCAGGACGGAACTCAGCGTATTGTCCGTGACATCGCTCGGCCGGCCCGTGCCGCCCATGAATTTCAGGTGCAGCAAGCCGCCGACGCCGCGTCCCTCGTCGTGCAGGCAAAGCGCCAGCGCGCCGTCCAGTTCGGCGGTCAGCAGCATGGGCTCGGGCGAGACATGATAGGTGTCCGGCGCGACCACGACTTCCGCGAGATCCTTTGTCACCCCGAGATTTTTTCCCACTCATGGAACCTTATGTTGACTGTCGAATGCTGCACGCAAGCTCCGATTTGCTCTGCCGAGCCAATCACGTTTTATCCACACCATGGCGGACCTGATCGAGAGGTGGGACCGGAGTCTCGCGCTCCGGCCTTGAGATCGCCGCACGCGCCGTATCCGCCCCCCCGGCAGACCGACGGTTCGGTATCAGCCCATGCCCGCCGGTTATTAGCACGGCGGCCCGCGGGCGGATAAAGTATCCCCATGTATCGTTATGACACCATCGATCGCGCGCTGGTCCGCGAGCGGGTCGCTCAATTCCGGGATCAGACGCGCCGCTTCCTCGACGGGAAGATGACGGATGATGAATTTCGCCATCTGCGCCTGCGCAACGGGCTGTATATCCAAACCCATGCGCCGATGCTGCGCGTGGCTATCCCGTACGGCTTGCTCTCTTCGGAGCAATTGCGCACCCTCGCCTCGATCGCTCGGCGCTACGACCGCGGCTACGGGCATTTCACCACGCGCCAGAACCTCCAGTACAACTGGCCCCGGCTCGAACAGGTGCCGGATATCCTGGCGGAGCTCGCCGAGGTCGAGATGCATGCGATCCAGACCAGCGGCAACTGCATCCGCAATACCACGTCGGACCCTTTGGCCGGTGTCGCCGGCGACGAGCTCGAGGATCCTCGGCCCTGGTGCGAGATCATCCGGCAATGGTCGACGTTCCACCCCGAATTCACCTACCTGCCGCGGAAATTCAAGATCGCCGTCACCGGATCGGCGGATCAGGATCGCGCCGCCACGCTGGTGCACGACATCGGTGTGCACATCGTGCAGGGCCCGGCCGGCGAGCGCGGCTTTCGCATTCTCGCCGGCGGCGGCCTCGGGCGCACGCCGGTGATCGGCCACGTGATCCGCGAGTTCTTGCCGCGCAAGCACCTCTTGTCGTACCTCGAGGCGGTGCTGCGCGTCTACAACCGCGAAGGCCGGCGCGACAACATCCACAAGGCGCGGATCAAGATCCTGGTGCGCTCGTTGGGCGTCGAGGAGTTCCGGCAGCGCGTGGAAAGCGAGTGGCAGCTGATCAAGAACGGCCGGCTCGAGCTCGAGGAGTCCGAAATCGAGCGGATGCGGGGCTTTTTTGCCCCGCCCGCGTACCGCAACCTCCCCGACATCGAGCCGCCGGCCGGCAAGGACGCTGCGTTTCGGGCCTGGTACCGCTATAACACGGCCGCGCACAAGGTGAGCGGCTACCGCGCGGTGTACGTGTCCCTGAAGAAGCCGGGCGTCGCCCCCGGCGATGCGACCGATGCGCAGTTGGAATTGATTGCCGAGCTCGCAGATCGCTACAGTTTCGGCGAGGCGCGCGTAACCCATACGCAGAATCTCGTGCTCGCCGACGTGGAGCAGGCCAAGACCTTCGATCTGTGGCGGGCGCTCGCCGAGGCGGGCCTGGCCACTCCCAATATCGGCACCTTGACCGACATGATCTGCTGCCCGGGACTGGACTTTTGCAGCCTCGCCAACGCCGGCTCCATCGATGTCGCCAGGCTCATCAACGAGCGCTTCGACGATTACGACTACCTCTATGACCTCGGCGAGATCGAGATCAAGATGTCCGGCTGCATGAATGCCTGCGGACACCACCACATCGGCAACATCGGCATTTTGGGTGTCGATAAAGGCGGCGAGGAGTGGTACCAGATCACCATCGGGGGCGCTGCCGGCGCGAAGGCGGCGCTCGGCACCGTGATCGGGCCCTCCGTCAGGAAAAATCAAGTGGCCGAGAGCATCGCGCGGCTCTTGGAGGTGTACGTGGAATCTCGGCGCGCCGATGAGCGCTTCGTCGAGACGGTAGCCCGCATCGGGGTCAAACCGTTCAAGGAGCGAGTGTATGCCGCGACGGCTGCTGCGTGACGGCGTCATCGTCGAGGACGAGTGGCGCACCTGCGGCGACGGCGAGGTGCGCGACGACGCGCCGTTGATCCTGACGTTCGCCGAATGGCAGGCGGAACGCGATCGCTGGCTGTCGCGGTCGGGCCGGTTGGGCGTCGTGCTCGCCCCCGCGGATGAGGTCGAGCGGCTCGTTCCCGATCTCGCGCGGCTCGATCTGGCCGGCGCGGATTTCCCCGGCCCGAGCGAAGGGCGCGGCTACACGCAGGGCCGGTTGCTGCGGGAGCGGTTCGGCTTCGTCGGCGAGCTGCGTGCCCGCGGAGCGATCGGGAGGGACCAGCTTTTCTTTCTCGCCCGATGCGGCTTCAATAGTTTCGAGGTGTCCGACAGCGAGCTCGAGGGGGCCGCGGCGGCTCTATCGACGTTCTCGGCGGCCTACCAACCCGCGAACGACACGGGTCTATTGGCCAAGCTCGGGCGCCGTTAGGGCTTGTCCCGCACCGGCACGGCGAGCCCGTGCAGTGCGCGGTCCACTTCTTCCTGGGTTTCTGATTTCTCCACCTCGCGGACCAGCTTGCGCGTCAGCTGCGGCGCCAAGAGCTCGATGAACTCGTACATGTAGGCGCGCAGCAGCGCGCTGCGCCGAAAGCCTATCCAGGTGGTATGCCCTTCGAACAGATGCGCGGCATCGAGCACGGTGAGATCCGAGTCGACCGCGGGGTCGATCGCGAGTCTCGCCAGAATGCCCACGCCGAGCCCGATGCGTACGTAAGTCTTGATCACGTCCGAGTCGCGCGCGGTCAGGGCGACGTCGAGCGACAGGCCCGCGGTCTCGAATAGCGCGGGAAGCGATGAGCGCCCCGAGAAGCTGAAGACGTAGGTGACGATGGGGTAGTCGGCGAGCTTCTTCAGCGTCAATTTGCCGGCCGAGGCCAACGGGTGCCCCTTGGGTACGATGACGGCGCGATGCCAGCGGTAGATCGGAAGCCGTACCAGATGGGGGAATAAATCGTCCGAGCCGGTGGCGATTGCAAAATCGACCCGGTCGCGGGCGACCATCTCGGCGATTTGCTCGGAGGTGCCCTGATGCAGATGCAGCCGCACCTTCGGATACCTCGAGCGGAATTCGCGGATCACGGGGGGCAGCACATAGCGCGCCTGAGTGTGGGTGGTCGCAATGGACAGCGTTCCCCCATCCGCTTTGCGGAGCTCGGCGGAGGTTCGGCGGATATTCTGCATTTCGCGCAGAATGCTGCCGGCGCGCGAGATGATCTCCTCGCCGGCGGCCGTGGTCCGGGTGAGCGCTCTGCCTTCGCGCTCGAACAGCTGAAATCCCAGCTCTTCCTCCAGCAGCTTCAGCTGCCGGCTCACGCCCGGTTGCGAGGTATGCAGCTGTCGCGCGGCGGCGGTGATGTTGAGGCCGTTCTCGTGCACGGCCACGAGATAACGTAGTTGCTGAAATTTCATGCGATTAGATTATAGGAGTTTTAGAACGTGATCAGCTTCGTACCCACCAGCACCAGCATGGCCGCCAACAGAATTCTCAGCACCATGTCGGGTATGCGGCCGACGAACTGGCTGCCGATATAGATCCCCGGCAACGAGCCCACGAGCAGCGATCCGAGCAGCGACCAGTTTATCGTGCCGAACAACCAGTATCCGCAGCCTGCGACCAGGGTGAGCGGCACCGCATGCGCGAGATCCGAGGCGACGACCCGCCCGGCGGCGAGTCGCGGATACAGGAAAAATAGCGCGGTGACCCCCAGCGCTCCCGCCCCCACGGAGGAGATCGACACCAGGAAGCCGAGCGCAATGCCGGTGAGCACCGTGAAGGCCGGGTGGCGGACTGCCTCGACCCGATGAGTCTGCGACCACCGGCGCAGGCACGACCGCAGCACGAGAACGCCGGCGGTCAGCAGCAGCGCAATGCCGAGCGTGGTGGTGATGATCTTCGAGCCGCCCAAGCCGCCGGTCACTGCATGCATAGTCCAAAGCGTCGCCACAGCTGCCGGCAAGCTGCCCGCCGCCAATAGGCCCGCAATGCCCCAGTCGACCCGACCCTGCTTCGCGTGCACGTAGGTACCGCCCGCCTTGGTGATCGCCGCATGCAGCAGGTCCGTCCCGACGGCGGTCGCCGGATGAATCCCGAAGAACAGCACCAGCAACGGGGTCATCAACGAACCGCCCCCGACGCCCGTGAGACCCACGATGGCGCCGACGGCGAATCCGGACAGCGCTTGGGCGGGATCGATCATGTGGCCCTAGGATGGCGGAGCCCCGGGATACCGGCAACGGGGGGGTTAGCACTTAAAGGCATGTCCTCATAAGTGATAGTTTGTTATCGGCGAGGGTACGTGTCGTTGCGGCAAGGCCCACCCGCGGCGTGCGATCCCGCGTAAACTGACCACATCGAGGCACACTCGGCCTGGGTATCTCGCGTGAATTATTTTCCCCTCTTTTTCGATCTGCGCGGACAGCGCGTGCTGGTGGTGGGCGCCGGCGCGGTGGCATTTCGCAAGGTGCAGCTGCTCGAACGCGCCCAAGCTGCAATCGTCGTGGTGGCGCCGCAGGTGGCGCCCGAACTGGCGCAGCTTGCGGCCGCCGGCACGATCGAACTCCGGGTCCGCGAATTCGCGGCCGAGGATGTGGATGGCGCGCGGCTCGTGATCGTGGCCACGGCGCGGCGCGCCGTGAACCGCTGGGTCGCGGGCCTGTGCGAGGCGCGTGGGATTCCGGTAAACGTGGTCGACGACCGCAAGGCCTCGCGCGTGATCGTTCCGGCCATCATCGATCGCGACCCGGTGATCGTGGCGGTCTCGAGCGCCGGCACCTCCCCGGTACTGACTCGGCGCCTGCGCGAGCGGCTCGAGGCCCTCCTTCCCAAGCGGATCGGCCTGTGGGCGACCTGGCTGGCCGGCATGCGCGCCGCCGCCCGCCGGAGGATCCCGAGCGTGGATGCGCGGCGGCGCTATTTCGAGATGCTGGTGGATGGCCCGGCGGAGCGCCGTTTCGCCGAGGGAGACGAGCGCGGGGCGCGGCGGATCGCGCAGCGGCTCATGGCCTCCGCCTCCGCCGCGGCGCCGAGCGGACAGGTGACGCTGGTGGGCGCCGGGCCGGGGGATCCGGAACTTCTGACCTTGAAGGCATTGCGTGCCCTGCAGGACGCGGATGTGATCCTGTATGACCGTCTCGTCCCGGCGGGAGTGCTCGATTATGCGCGGCGGGATGCCGAGCGAATTTGCGTGGGCAAGGCGGCGGGCGGCGGCGGCACGCCTCAAGAGGCGATCAACGCGGCGCTCATCGATCACGCCCGCCGTGGACGGCGGGTGGTGCGGCTGAAGGGCGGAGATCCTTTCATCTTCGGCCGCGGCGGTGAGGAACTCGAGGCTCTGGTGCGGGCCGGAATAGCGTTTTCAGTGATACCCGGCATCTCGGCGGCCAATGGCTGCGCCGCGTATGCCGGCATACCGCTCACCCACCGCGATCATGCCCACAGCGTGAACTTCGTCACCGGGCGTGGTGAGGAAGCCGGCGAGGAGCCCGATTGGGCGTCGCTGGCGCGGCCCAAATCCACCGCGGTGTTCTACATGGGTCTCGCCCGGCTGGAGGACATCGTCGCGCGCCTGATCGCGCACGGGGCGCCGCCGGAGCGTCCCGCGGCCCTCATCGCACAAGGCACGACGGCCAATCAGCAGGTAATCCTGGCCACGCTCGGCACGATTCGCAGCCGCGCCGCGGCGCGACCGATCGAGTCGCCCGCGCTCCTCGTGGTGGGAGCGGTGGCGGCGCTGCACACCGCGCTCGCGTGGTTTGGTGAGGGCGCGGCGGCGGATTCCGAGTCGCAGAGCGCTTAGCCGATCGCCTCGGCGAAACCTCGCTCCTTGATCCACGCGGGATTGAATAGACGCGACTGGTATTTCGCGCCGCCGTCGCACAGAACGGTGACGATGGTATGCCCCGGCCCGAGCTGCCTGGCGATCGCTGCCGCGGCCGCCACGTTGATGCCGGCCGTGCTGCCCAGCAATAAGCCCTCTTCACGCATGAGCCGGTACACGAATCGCATGGTCTCGGCGTCCGAGATACGAATCGCATCGTCGATGGGGGCACCCTCGAGATTGGCCGTGACGCGCCCGGTGCCGATCCCTTCGGTAATGGAGGAGCCTCCGTCGGACCTGAGCTCGCCATCCTTGAAGTAGTGATACAGCGCGCTGCCCGGCGGATCGACCAGCACGATTCGCACCGACGGAGATTGCGACTTCAGGAAGGCCGCGACCCCCGCCAACGTGCCGCCCGTGCCCGTGGCCGCGCAAAAGACATCGACCTTCCCGGCGGTGTCGCGCCAGATTTCCGGACCCGTCGACTCGAAATGAGCGTTGCGATTGGCGGTGTTGTCGAATTGATTGGCCCAGACGGCGTTCGGCAGCTCGGCGGCCAGGCGCCCGGCCACTTTCTGATACTGGTTGGGATTGCTGTAGGGCACCGCGGGCACCTTGCGCAGCTCCGCTCCCAATGCCTCGATAATCTGGTACTTCTCGGCGGCCTGGTTGTCCGGCATGACGATGACGCAGCGATATCCGCGCGCGTTGCACACGTGGGCAAGCCCGATACCGGTGTTGCCCGCGGTCCCCTCGACCACCGTCCCGCCGGGCTTCAGCACGCCCCGCCGCTCGGCATCCAGCACGATCCACTTGGCAGCCCGGTCCTTCACGGAACCGCCGGGATTCATGAATTCCGCTTTACCAAGGATCTCGCAGCCGGTTTCCTCGCTCAAAGCCTTGAGGCGAATCAGAGGCGTGTTACCGATCGAGCCGACGAATCCATCGCACAGAGCCATCTACCTTCCCCTTCTCTCGGACATCTCGAGGGTGGCCATTCTGGCGGGATTCGCCCAATAAAAGCATCCCCGGGAGACCCGGGGATCGTAGTGGAACAGGTGTTGAGTAATAACCCGACACGTCCGTAGGCGGAAGATGCGCCGCACAAGAGTGCCTAACGCTCGACCTTCTTGGATGAGGTCATCTGTTGCAATTAAGTGACTGGTGCAACAGTGCCACGACTGCGTTGGTGTGAATAGTATCACTATTCTGAGCAAAATCCAAGGGTTCTGGCCATGGAATCGATGCTGCTGCGCTATGTCAAACCAATCTCCGTTTTGTGACATGTGCGCAACATGTGGGCGCCGGCCGACTCGCGCGTCAAGGCCAGACCGAGGCGCGCCGCTCGAAGTCGTGCGAGCTCGCCCGCACCACGCAAAATCGCTGGCCGGTGGGCGCCTCCATGACCACCCAGGTTTGCACCGCTTGGACTCGCTTGGCGCCCAACGCCTCCAGCCGCCGCACCTCCGCTTCGATATCGTCCGCCTCGATATCGAGGTGCACGCGACTGGGGTGGTCGACTTTCTGGACTTCGATATCGAGTCCGTGTTGGCGGTCCTCGAGCCGCTGGTAGAATTCACCCTCGGTACCCGGCAACTCGCGAATCGGCATGCCCAAGGCGCTGCCCCAGAAGTGCGCCGCCGCGCCGAGATCGTCGGTTCGGCAATCGATGATGAAGCCGCCCAGTTTGCTTTTATGCATCGCTTCCTCCAAATTTCAACGCCGCGGCCGATCCGGGCGCCGCACCGTCAGGACACATCGTCTCCGAAGAGAGCACCATCATGAAGTATCTGCACACTATGGTCCGCGTGACCGATATCGAGCAATCGCTGCGTTTTTATCGAGACGCGCTTGGGCTGACCGAGCTGTCGCGCAAGGATTACCCTCAGGGGCGCTACACCCTGGTGTTCCTGGCGGCGCCGGGTGACGAGCATGCCCAGGTCGAGCTCACGCACAACTGGGACCCGGAGAGCTACGGCGGCGGGCGCAACTTCGGCCATCTCGCCTATGCCGTCGAGAATATTTACGCCACCTGCGAGCGGCTGATGAAGCACGGCGTCACCATCAACCGCCCTCCCCGGGACGGACGCATGGCGTTCGTGCGCTCCCCCGACAACATTTCGATCGAGCTCTTGCAGGCAGGCGGCGCGCTCGCTCCCGCCGAGCCCTGGACGAGCATGCCGAACACCGGCGCCTGGTGACGCCTGCTCCTTCCCCGCAGTAGTGCGATCACGCCGCGCTCGCGGCGCGAGCGGATCACATCAACCGAACCGCCCAAATCAATCCGGCGTCCGGGGCATCGCACGCGCGTGGGGCTGGATCGGGTTGGGTAGGCAGGCCCGTCCGCCGCCGTAGGCTAGAACATCTCCGAAGCGCCCGGCGTCTTGATCTCGACCTGATTGCGCGAGGCGATGTGCTCGCCGGTGATCATCTCATCGTACGCCTGGCCGGGCCCCACCATGGGGTAGACGCCGGCGTCCTGGTCGATCATGACCTCGAGGAACGCGGCGCCCTCGAAGCGGATGAATTCCTCGATGACCCGCGGCACGTCGGCTTTCTTGTCGAGGCGCTTCGCGAACTTGAATCCGTCGGCGAGCGCCGCCTTGACGAAGTCCTTGGTGTGCAGGCTCTTGTCGCTGGCGCTCAGGCGGCCCTTGAAAAACAGCTTCTGCCACTGTTTCACCATGCCGTCCCCGCAGTTGTTGAGCACGACGACCTTGACCGGCAGATCGTAGGTGGTGACGGTCTCGAGTTCGCCCAAGTTCATGCGAATGCTGGCATCGCCGTCGATGTCGATCACGAGCCTCGAACGCTGCGCGAACTGCGCCCCCACCGCGGCCGGCAGGCCGAAACCCATGGTCCCCATGCTGCCGGAGGTCAGCCACAAGCGCGGGCTCCGAAAATCGAAATACTGCGCGGCCCACATCTGATGCTGACCCACGCCGGTGGTGATGACGGCCTCGCCTTTGGTGAGCCGGTTGATCTCCTCGATCACGTAGTAGGGCTGAATAAGCGCGCTTTCGCGGTCGTAATTCATGGCATGCCGGCTGCGGAGCTCGGCGCACCGCGCCTGCCACTCGGCAAACTCGTGCTTGAACCCCAGGCGCTTGCCGTAGTCCATGAGAGTCTTCAGTGCGTCGGGCATCAGACCGACGTGACTCCAGTCGACCCGTTTGACCTTGTTGATTTCCGAGGCGTCGATGTCGAAGTGGGCGATGAATTTCGCGCCCTTGGCGAACTTGGGCGGATTGCCCGCCACGCGGTCGTCGAAACGCGCGCCGACGGCCATTAAGAAGTCGCAGTCCTCGACGGCGTAATTCGCAAACGCCGCGCCGTGCATACCGAGCATGCGCATGGACAGCGCATCCGTCGTGTCCACCGCGCCGATGCCCATCAGCGTCGTCACCACCGGAATGCGAAATTCCCGCGAGAACTCGCGCAACGCCTGCGAGGCCCCGGCGTTGATGACCCCGCCGCCCGCGTAGATCAGCGGACGCTCGGCCTGTGCCAATGCGGCGAAAAAAGCCGCACATGCGGCGTCCGGCAATTTCGCGGCTTCCAGTCGATTCATCCGCTGGCGGTAGCCGGGAATCGGCAGCCTGCCGGAACCGTGAAACACCCCCTTCCAGTTCTGCACATCCTTGGGGACATCGAGCACCACCGGGCCCGGGCGGCCGGTGCGCGCGATCTCGAAGGCCGTGCGGACCGTCGCCTCGAGCTTGCTCGGGTCGGTGACCAGGAACACATGCTTCGCCACCGCGCCCATGATGCTCGGCACCGGGGCCTCCTGGAACGCGTCCGTACCGATGGCGGTGGTGGCGACCTGGCCGCAGATGACGACGATGGGGATGGAATCGGCCTGGCAATCCCTCACCGGCGTCACGGTGTTGGTGGCGCCCGGTCCGGAGGTCACCAACGCCACGCCGACTCGGCCGCTCGCGCGCGCATATCCCGCCGCCATGAATCCCGCACCCTGCTCGTTGGCCGGCACGATCAGCGGCATGGACGCCGAATTCTCCAGGTTATAGCGGAAGACGGCGTCGTAAATCGGTAAAATCGCACCGCCGCTGTAGCCGAAGATGGTGTCGACGCCCTCGTCCGCCAGGACCTGCACGAGCATCTCGGCACCGGTCATGCCGGCTCCGGCCATAGGGTGCGCGCCCTGAGTCAACATGTGGTCGCGATCTTTCACCGTCAAAGCCTAGCAGTTCTCGCCCTGGCGCCCAAGTGCCGCGCTCCCGTATCCTTCGAAGACCATGCGGCACCTCATAGCGATACTTCTGCAAAACGAAGCCGGCGCGCTCACGCGCGTAACCGGCCTCATCTCCACTCGCGGCTACAACATCGAGTCGTTGTCCGTGGCCCCCACCAACGACCCCACGGTCTCGCGCGTCACACTGGTCACCGTCGGCTCCGATCCCGTAATCGCGCAAATCAACGCCCAGCTTCAAAAGCTGGTCGACGTGGTCGCGGTCGAGGACATGACCAGCGGGGACCACCTTGCGCGCGAGCTCCTGCTGATCAAGCTGCAGATCCCGCCCGATCACGTCGAGGCGGTCGAGGGTCTGTTGCGTCGCGTCGGCGGCAAGGTCCTCTCGCCGCAACCCTCGAGTTACATCGTCGAGCTCACCAGCACCGAGGTCGAGATCGGCGAGTTCATCGCCAACGTCGCGGCGTTCGGCCGGATCGTCGAAGTCGTCCGCTCGGGCGTGCTGGGCATCTCCCGGGCGAATCCACATTTGCACGCTGTGAAATGAGGCACGCCGGAACGGCTCGCGTAAAGGATAATTCCGCGCCATGACCGAAATCGAAGTTAAACCGGAGCACGCCGCCGATCCGAACAGCCGCCGGGTCGGGATCTTGGTCGGCATCGTCGGCATTTTCCTCTCCGTCGTCACCATTGCCTCGCATCGGGCGCATACCAAGGCGGTTATCTACCGTACGGAAGCCAACGATGATTGGGCCTACTACCAGGCCAAAAAGATCCGGGAGAACACCAGCGACACTGCCGCGACCGTGCTCGAGAGCCTGGCCGCCGATCCGGCCAAGGTCGCGGCATCGGTTCAGAAGCTCGAGGCGGCACGCCAGAAATACGCGGACGATGCCGTTGGCCTGCAGTCCGATGCGCAAGCCAAGGAGCATAAGACCGAGAACGAGGAGAACCGCGCCTTGAAATTCGACATCGGCGAGGGACTGCTCGAGCTCGGGCTCGTGCTGTGCTCGTTGTTCTTCTTGTCCCGCAACGTCTTCTTTCCGGTGTTCGGTACACTCGCCGCCGTCGCGGGCGTCGCTCTCGGGCTCTGGGGGTGGCTGCTTTGACGAGGGCTTGGGCGAACCCCTGCGCCCCGGCAGTGTTCGCGCTCCTGGCTGCGCTCTTCGCCCCGCTCCTCCCGCTTCTCGCAACGCCCGCTGCGGCGCAGATCTCGTCGGCGCCGCCCGCGGCGGCCGCGACAGCGCCGAGCGCGCGCATCGAAGCCCGGTCGTCCGATCTTCTCGCGGTCGGTACGCTGCAGGGGGACCGGTTGGCCATTCACTTGAGCCGCATCGTCGACAACGCCCCGGTCGGCAACGCCGTGGTCGCCGTCATGCTGCGCGGTGCCACGCATGCCGCGGTCGCGCAAGCCGATGGGAGCTATGCCGTTCAAACCCCGGATCTGACGCTGCCGGGGCCCGCATCGGTCGAATTTCTGGTAACGCTGGGCGATAAGCGCGAAGAGCTCAAGGGGACGCTCGACGCCGTACCGGTGCCGGGCCAATCGGAGCAAAGGGGCAGCTCGCGGCAGCTCGGCTGGTGGATGCTCAATTTCGTCGTGTGTCTCGGCTTTCTATGGCTATGGAGCCGGCGCAAATCCTCCGATAGCTGACTCCGCAGCGCGCTCGCGGGCGCTAGAAGCTTTGCATGGTCTGCACCAGGAACTGGAACTTGGCATTGCCGGGCACTTCCTTGAGCGGAAAAGCGAAATCGATGTGCAAGACGTTGCCGAGGCCGCTGCGCGCATTGCCCAGCCGCAGGCCGAACCCCGCGTCGCTGAGCAGCCCTAAATCGCTGTTGCCCACGACCCCGGTTCCCCACGTCCTGCCGACATCGGTAAAGATCGCGGCGCCGACGCGCACCAGCCTGAACGGATACCAATCGGTGAATACGCGCTGCTCGATCGTGAGCAATCCCCGCGACGTGCCCGCCTCGTAGCGCAACGGATAGCCGCGCAGTCCGTTGTCGCCGCCCAGCAAGAGCTGGACGTCGGGATCGAGCGCATGCGTGACGGTCCCCGACAGCGACCCGTACAGAAGCCAGTCGGGCCGCCACCGCCAGTAATACTTCGCGGCGGCATCGCTGATCAGATTGCGCACATGGTCGCTCTCGAAGCGCGAGGAGAAATCTGCGCTCAGGAACAGTTGCTGCTGGTAGGGGAGTTCAGCGCCGTGGGTCACCCCGCTCTTGACCATCAGCGCGTCGTGATTGGCGCCGAAGGCCGAGTCGGAATAGCCGAGCTCGCCGGTGACCTCCGTGCCGAAATACAGATCCTCGGTCTTGCCGATCTGGTTTTCATCGCCCGCCTTGCCGTACTTGTCCTGCAGGATGTCGAAGCCCACGAATGGATAGGACAGCGTCCGCGGTGCCGGCAAAGGCTTGGCCGGCAGGGTCGAGGCCGGCGTGGGCAGGAAGTCGTTGCGATCGTAGTACATCCCGAACAGCAGGCGCTTGCTCCAATCGTCGACCAGGCCCGAGGACACGCCGCCGCCGATCAGATAAGTCTCCTCGTTGTCATTGAATTGATCCGCGATGTTGCCGAGAAAATAGCGGGAAATCGTGCGATCGTAGCTTTGCGCCGCCAGCGTCGCGCCCCAGCGCGTATCGAGCGAATAAAAGGGCTGCGAGAGCTGCGCGATACGCTCGCTGCCGTCGCTCGAATCGACATAGGCGAGTGCGCCCGTCCAGCGCGACCCGAGCACATTGGGGTCCGAATACTCCGCGAGCTTGCTGGTGCGATCGACGTCGCTGGTGCGCCCCACCTCGATCTGCTTGCCCCAGCCCAGAAAATTCTCCTCCTGCAGGTTGGCGTTGGTTGAATTGGCGCCGCCCGAGCGCCCGAAGGAGATGTTGGGATCGAGCGTCCAGACGTCCCTCGTAATCACCTTCACGTCGACCTTGCCCTCGGCATAACGGACCGGAACGATGTGCGCGTCGTAAATGAATACCAGCAGGCGCAAATTGCGCTCGGTTTCGGCGAGCTTTTGAGCGCTGTAGCGGTCCCCGCCCTTGAAGAGCAATTGAGCGCGGATGGTGGCGGGCTTGGTGCGGATGTGCAGCCGATCGGCGAGCCTGTAAAGCCCCTTGTTCTCGCGCGAATCGTTCTCATCGAAGATATTGCGGATGTCGATGTCGATCTTGCCGATGACGGCGCCCGCCGCCTCGAGTTCGGCATCGCTCGGCAGACCGGCGGGCCGCGGCTCCTCGATTTGGGTACGTTGCTTATCGGTCAGCTTCGCCGCGCCTACCCACGCGGGGTAACCGGAGCCGACCAGCAGCAGGGTCCATGCCAGACAAGGCCATGGCCTGAGGGGCGCCGCCCGAGCGGCGCTGCCGCGTCCTCGGTCAGAGTGCCGCGTTGTCGGTCTCGCCGGTCCTGATGCGCAGGACGCGCAAAATGTCGGTCACGAAGATCTTCCCGTCGCCGACCTTGCCGGTCTTGGAAGCGCCGACGATGGCCTCCATCACCTGCTCCACCAGCTCGTTCTTGACGGCGACCTCGATCCGGGTCTTCGGAACGAAGTCCACGACGTACTCGGCTCCCCGGTAAAGCTCCGTATGGCCGCGTTGCCTGCCGAAACCCTTGACCTCGGTGACGGTCATGCCCGACACACCAATTTCCGACAGCGCCGCACGAACATCGTCCAGCTTGAAGGGTTTGATAATGGCAGTGATCAATTTCATTGAGGACTCCGCGGGCATTGGGCCTGCCGCCCAATCCTATTACTATTCGAGGCAGGCGGCACGCTCATCTTGGGGCGGCCCCGCGGCTCCCCGGTTCAACGCAACACGGCTTACGATATCGGTCTCGAGCGGTTATAAAGGCGGCTATGACTTCGACGATTCTCATCATCGGCGGCGGCCAAGCTGCCGCCCAGGCGGTCGACACCTTGCGCCGCGAGGGCTTCGACGGCCGTCTCGTGCTGGTCGGCGATGAGCCGCATTTGCCCTACCAACGGCCCCCGCTTTCGAAGCAATTCCTGGCGGGCGAGCTGGCCGAGGACCGCCTGCCCTTCCGGCATCAAGCCTTCTACGACGGGCACCGGGTGGAGCTCAAGCTGGGCAGGAAGGCGGCCCGAATCGATAGGGGCGGCCGGCGCGTCCTCCTGGAGGACGGCGAGGAAATCGCGTACGACCGGCTGATGCTGTCGGTCGGCGCCCGCTCGCGTGAATTGACCTGCCCCGGCGCGACGTTGTCCGGCGTTCACTATTTGAGAGGCATCGCCGATGTCGCCGCGATTCGCGCGGGCCTGAAACCCGGCGCGCGCGTGGTCATCATCGGCGGAGGCTATATCGGCCTCGAGACCGCCGCGACCGCCCGCAAGCTCGGCTGCGCGGTGACGGCGCTGGAGATGGCGGACCGGGTGATGAACCGGGTGGTGGCATCGAGCGTGTCGGAGTACTTCGCTCACGAGCATCTCGCCCAGGGAGTCAAGATCGTGTGCAATACGCGTGTCGTTCGGCTCGAAGGCACCGGTTCGGTCGAACGCGTCGTGTGCGCGGACGGCAGCACCCACGAGGCCGATGTGCTCATCGTCGGGGTCGGTGCGGTTCCCAATACGCAGCTGGCCGCGGACGCGGGGCTCGAGTGCGAGAACGGAATCGTCGTCGACGGGCATTGCCGCACCGGCGATCCGGCGATCCACGCCGCGGGCGACTGCACCAATCATCCCTCGCTCCGATTCGGCATGCGCGTACGGCTCGAGTCGGTCGACAATGCGTTCGAGCAGGGCAAGGCCGCCGCCCTCAATATGCTGGACCGGCCGACGCTGCACGACCGGGTGCCGTGGTTCTGGTCGGATCAATTCGACAACAAGCTGTTGATCGTCGGATTGTCCCAGGGCTTCGATCAGCAGGTGCTGCGCGGCGACCCCGCGACGCGCGGCTTCAGCGTCTGCTATTTGAAAGGCGGCGAGCTGATCGCCGTGGAGGCCGTCAACCACTCCAAGGACTACATGGCGGCCCGCAAAATGATCGCCGAACGCGCAAGGCCCAACGCCGACAAGCTCGCTGATCCGACGGTCGCACTGAAAGACGCCGTCTGATGCCGAACGTCGTGTTCATCGAGCCTTCGGGAGAACGCCGCGAGATCGCGGCGCCCGTGGGCGTGAGCCTCATGGAGGCCGCGCGCCAGAGCGGCGTGGATGGAATCGTCGCGCAATGCGGGGGCGCCTGCGCCTGTGCGACCTGCCACGTGTACGTATCGCCCTCCTGGCTGGCGAAGCTCGAGCCGCCCGACGAGATGGAGGAAGGCATGCTCGAGAACGCGTGGCAGCCGCGCGAGAACAGCCGGCTGAGCTGTCAGATCCCCCTCACCGCGGAGCTCGACGGATTGGAGGTCACCGTGCCGGACCAGCAGGGGTGAAGGGGGGCGTCAATCGAGTACCACCAATAGGTCCTTGGCGTCGACCGCCTGGCCGGGCTTCGCCAGGACATCCTTGACCACGCCATCCTGCTCCGCGCGGACGGTGGTCTCCATTTTCATGGCTTCGAGAGTCAACAGCGCATCGCCGCGCGCCAGACTTTGGCCGGCGCGCGCCGACACGGTGCCGATGGTTCCGGGCATCGGGGCCCCGACGTGCTTGGCGTTGCCCGGTTCCGCCTTGCGCCGAGGCGGACGCTTCGCCACCTGGCTCGTGTCCGGGACGCGGATCGGCCGCGGCTGGCCGTTGAGCTCGAAGAATACCGTGCGGGTGCCGTCTTCGTGCACGTCGCTGGTCGCCACGTACCTCACAATCAGCGTCTTGCCGCGCTCGATGTCGATGTTGATTTCCTGGCCCGGCTGCATGCCGTAGAAAAACACGGACGTGGGCAAGATGCTCAAATCGCCGTAGCTCGCCCGATTGGCCGCGTAATCCGTGAACACCTTGGGATACATGAGGTAGGAAGCCAGATCGAAGTCGGTGACCGCCCGTCCGATCCGGGCCTCCGCCGCGGCTCGCTCCGCATCGAGATCCACCGGCGGCAGGAGTTCGCCTGCCCGTACCTTGAGAGGCTCCTTGCCGCCGAGCACCTTCTGTTGAAGGTCGGCCGGAAAGCCGCCGGCCGGCTGGCCGAGCTCGCCGCGGAAAAATTGCACCACCGATTCGGGGAATGCCACGTCGACGCGCGGATCCAGCACCGCCTGGGGGGTCAGCCCGCTGGTCACCATCATGATGGCCATATCTCCCACGACTTTGGACGTCGGCGTCACCTTCACGATGTCGCCGAACATGGCATTGACCTCTGCGTAGGCCTGCGCGACCTCGGACCAACGATGCTCCTCGATGCCCAGAGCGCGCGCCTGTTCGCGCAGGTTCGTGTACTGGCCGCCCGGCATCCCGTGCACGTACACCTCCGACGCACCGGCGCGAATGTCGCTCTCGAAGGCGACATAACCGCGTCGCACTTGCTCCCAGTACGCGGAGATCGCCCGCAGGTTGTCCGGATCGAGCCCCGAATCGCGCGGACCGTAACGCAGTGACTCGACGATCGATCCGAGATTCGGCTGTGACGTGAGCCCCGAGAGCGCATCGACGGCGCCGTCGACCGCATCGGCGCCCGCCTCGACGGCGGCAAGCACACTGGCGGCCGCGATGCCGCTGGTGTCGTGCGTATGGAAATGAACCGGCAGCCCGAGCTCCTCTTTGAGCGCCTTCACGAGCGTCGCGGCGGCCCGCGGCTGACAGAGTCCGCCCATGTCCTTGATGGCGAGCACATGCGTACCCATCGCCTTCAATTCACGCGCGATCCGCAGGTAATACTGCAGATCGTATTTGGTCTCGCGGGGATTGGTGAGATTGCCGGTGTAGCAGATGGCGGCCTCGCACAGCCGGTCGGTCGCGAGCACCGCTTCGATGGTCACCTTCATGTTCTCGACCCAGTTCAGACAATCGAATACCCGGAAGAGGTCGATTCCGCCCGCGGCCGCCTGGGCGATGAAATACCGCACCACGTTGTCGGGATAGTTGGCGTAGCCGACGGCGTTCGCCGACCGCAGCAGCACCTGAAGCAAAAGGTTCGGCATGGCTTCGCGAAAGGCGGCGAGCCTCGCCCATGGATCCTCCTTCAGGAATCTGAGCGCTACGTCGAAGGTCGCCCCGCCCCAGCACTCGACGGAGAACAATTGAGGAAGCAGCGCCGCGTAATGCGGAGCGATGGCGGCCATGTCATGGGTACGGAAGCGCGTCGCCAGGAGCGACTGATGCGCATCGCGCATGCTGGTGTCGGTGAGCAGCACGCGCCTTTGCGCGAGCATCCATTCGGCGAATCGCGCCGGCCCGAGCTCATCGAGCTTCTGCTTGCAGCCCGCCGGGGGCGACGACGGCAAGGCCAGTCGCGGCACGCGGGGAAACACCGGCGCCCTGGGCTTCGAGTCGCGCTTGCTGACCTCGGGGTTGCCGTTCACGATCACATGGCCGATGAAGGAGAGGAGCCGGGTCGCACGGTCGCGTTTTCGCGGTATTCGGAACAGCTCGGGAGTTTCGTCGATGAATTTAGTGGTGTAGTCCCCGCGCATGAATCGCGGGTGCATGATGAGCTGATCGAGGAAGCGCAGATTCGTCACCACGCCGCGGATGCGAAACTCCCAGAGCGCCCGATGCATGCGCGCGATGGTCTCCTCGGCGGTCGGCGACCATGCCGTCACTTTCACCAGGAGCGAGTCATAGAAGCGCGTGATGATGGCGCCCGAATAGGCGGTTCCGGCATCGAGCCGGATCCCGTAGCCCGCGGGGCTGCGATACGCGGTCACCCGTCCATAGTCCGGCACGAAATTATTTTCGGGATCCTCGGTGGTCACGCGGCATTGCATGGCGTGCGCATGGACCCGGATCTCCTCCTGCACCGGCACGCCGCTCTCCGGCGTGCCGATCCGCGCTCCCCCCGCGATGCGGATCTGCGCCTTCACCAGATCGATGCCGGTCACGCACTCCGTGACGGTGTGCTCGACCTGGATGCGGGGATTGACCTCGATGAAGTAGAACTTGCCGGTGTCGGCGTCCTGCAGGAACTCGACCGTTCCGGCCGCGCGGTAATTGACCGCGCTGCCGATCTTGAGCGCCGCCTCGCAAAGCTCGGCTCGTTGCCGATCGTTCAAGAACACCGCGGGGGCGCGCTCCACCACTTTCTGATTGCGCCGCTGCACGGTGCAATCCCGCTCCCAGAGGTGCACCAGGTTCCCGTGCGTGTCGCCCAGAATCTGCACCTCGACGTGGCGCGCGCGCCGTACCAGCTTCTCCAGGTACACCTCGTCCTTGCCGAAGGCCGCCTTCGCCTCGCGCCGCGCTGCGGCGACGGTCTCGAGGAGATCGCGGTCGTCCTCGACGACGCGCATGCCTCGGCCGCCGCCGCCCCAGCTCGCCTTGAGCATGACCGGAAAGCCGACCTCGCGCGCCATCGCGAGGACCTCGGCGTCGTTTGCCGGCAGCGGCGGCGTCGCCGGCATCACGGGAACGCCGGCGCTCACCGCAAGGTTTCGCGCGGCGACCTTGTTGCCGAGCTTGCGCATGGTGTCGGGCAGGGGCCCCACGAAAATGAGCCCCGCCGCGGCGCAAGCCTCCGCGAATTCCGGGCTTTCCGACAGGAATCCATAGCCGGGATGCACCGCATCGACGCGCGCTTCGGTGGCTATCCGGATGATGTCGGGAATGTCGAGATACGCCTCGATCGGTCCTTTGCCGTCGCCGACCAGATAACTCTCGTCGGACTTGGTCCGATGCAGGGAGAAGCGATCCTCGCGCGAATGGATGGCCACCGTCCGCAGGCCGAGCTCGGCGGCGGCGCGCATGACGCGAATGGCGATCTCGCCGCGATTTGCGATGAGGAGACTCTTGATGGTCTCGATCTTGGGGAATGGATTCATTTCCAAATGATGATAGCCTTGCCCCAATCCAGCAACCAGGAAAAGATATTCACCGATGTTCGGGTTGGCGATTCACGGCGGCGCAGGGACCTTGCCCCGGGCGGAGATGAGCTCGGAGCGCGAGGCGCAATATCGCGCCGGCCTCTCCGCGGCGCTCGCCGCCGGCTTCGCCGTGCTCGACGGCGACGGGTCGAGCCTCGACGCCGTGACTCAAGCCGTCGTGGCGCTCGAGAACAACGCGCTGTTCAACGCCGGACATGGCGCGGTTTTCACGCTCGACGGCCGCCATGAGCTCGATGCCTCGATCATGAACGGCGCGACCCTCGAGGCGGGCGCGGTATGCGGCCTGACCCGCATCAAAAATCCCATCGAGCTCGCGCGCGCGGTGATGGAGCACTCCGACTACGTGTTCTTGAGCGGAACGGGCGCCGAGGAGTTCGCCGCCTCCCGCGGCTTCGAATTCGTCGGGAGCGAATATTTCCATACCGAGGCTCGCTGGCGCCAGCTCGAGCGCATTCGCGGCGGCGACGGAGGCGTCTCGCCGCTGACCATCTCGCACGTCGGCACGGTCGGTGCGGTGGCGCTGGACTCGCAAGGCAGGCTCGCTGCGGCAACCTCCACCGGCGGCATGACCGGCAAGCGGTTCGGGCGCATCGGCGATTCGCCGCTGATCGGCGCAGGCACTTATGCCGACGACCGGAGCTGCGCCGTATCGGCCACCGGACACGGCGAGATGTTCATCCGCGCCGCGGTGGCGCACGATATTTGTGCGCGCGTGCGCTTCGGCGGGCGAACGCTCCGCCGAGCCGTGCACGAGGTGGTGATGGAGGAGCTTCCGGCGCTCCGCGGCGAGGGCGGAGTCATCGCGATCGACCATAACGGCGCGATCGAAATGGAATTCAACTCTGAGGGTATGTTCCGCGCCAGCCGGGCCTCGGGAGAGCGCGAAAAAATCGACATCTATCGCGAGAGCCGGCCTTAGAAGGTCCGATCAGGCCGACCGCTGTGCGCCGCGCCGCTCGAAACGCCCGGTGCGCAGCGTGTGGTACTCGGCTTCGAGCACCACCACGCGGTTTCGTCCCTGTTCCTTGGCGCCGTACAAGGCCTCGTCCGCGAGCTGGATCAGACCGTCGTGAGTGCGGTTCGCGCCGGGCAGCACGAACGCCGCCCCGATGCTCACCGTGAGCCGGCTCGCGACCCGGGATGCCTCGTGGGGGATGTTGAGCTCGGCGATGGAGCGCTGGATGCGCGTCAGCACCTCCGCGACGTACTCGCGGGTGGCCTCGTACAGGATGACCGCGAATTCCTCGCCGCCGTAGCGGGCGACGAAATCCATCGGCCGCCGCGCGCACTGGCTCAACGACACGGCGACCGCGCGCAGGCACTCGTCGCCCGCTTGATGGCCATACCGGTCGTTATAGTCCTTGAAGCAATCGATATCGACCAGCAGCACCGCCACTCGCTGGGTGTCGCGCACCGCCTGGTTCCAGACACGATGAATGTGCTGGTCGAACATGCGGCGATTTTGGATGCCGGTCAAGCCATCGCGCGCGACCATCTCGTGCAGCAGCGCGGCTTCCAGGAAGCGCAGCCGGCTGGTCTTTTCATGCATGTAAGCCACGGAGGCGCAGAACACGTTCGTGGCCGCGATCGACAGTATGTTGAAGGCGAATTCCCGTCCCGGCACCTGCAACAGGGAGCCCGCGGCGATATACGCGAGGGCCATCAGGAGATTCAAGGCCAGCGAGTGATAGAACATCGACCCCAACATGAAATAGACGAAGATCGCGTAGATCTCCAGGCGCGGCACCACGATCGACGCACCGCCGGAATCGGCGATCACCTGGACGGCCACCGCGCAGAGCCCGGCCGCCACGGCGGTAATCATCGAAATCGGGACATAGATTCGATGTCGGCGGCGCGCGAAGGTCGCGGCGAAGCAGACCAACACCAGCGGGATCATCACCAACAGACGCAAGACCACGGGAATGGGATTCAGCTCCATCCCGTTCGCGGTGGCCCGCATCGCCGACAGCGCCGCGATGGTGATCACCAGCAGGCACAGATTGACGCGGATATGCGGGAGATGTTCCTCGAGCACCGTCTCCCGATAGGTAGACTCGAGTTCGGGGACGAAATTGAGCCAGGGAAAACCCGCCTTGAGCTGCCGCGCGTGCGGCAGATCCGGCAGATCAACGTCTGGTAACCCCTTGCCGTTCATCATTGCGCTCTACCCTACCCACCATTGGTCGGCGCCTCCATGAATTGCACCACACGTTGAGCAGAAATTATCGAGCGGCATGTCTCGCTTTTATGTCAAACCGGATCGAAGTTTATGCAGCCGAACGATCAGTCGGCGAGGTAATGCGCCAGGTAGGCATCGAAGTCCATCTTGTCGGCCGCCTCGATTCGAGCCTGTTCTTCGTGCGACTCTTGCGCGGCCGCCGCAAACTCCGCCAAGCGGCGCTCGTTGGGCGGGTAGAGTCCCAGAAAATAATCCTTGTGCATCTTGGACATGCGCTGTGCGAGCTGAAAGAAAGACTCACCGGTCTGACGCATCTCCATCAGCAGGCGCGCGGAGGGCGTTCGATTCACATCGTCGATCTTGGCGCGCTGCTGCTCGAGCGCAGTCTGGTAGGGCCGCGAAGACTCCCCGTGATCCAGCATCTCGGCGATGCCCTGCATGGAATCGAGCAGCTCGGCGGCCCATTGCGACATCGGCACCTGGCGGCCGTCGCGATTCAGCGTGAGACCTGGCTCTCTTCCGCGGCGGGCCACCCGCAGATGATTGGCGTCCAATGCGTCCTGTTCGCTTGGATCGATGGGATCCGAGCCGGAGCACACACAAAGGGCCAGGAACGCCTCCACGAATCGCAGTTTGTTCTGATTGACGCCGACCGGATCGAAGGCGCTCACGTCGAGTGCCCTCACCTCCACGTATTCGACGCCCGCGCGGCGCAATGCCTTGGTCGGCCGCTCACCGGAGCTCGCGACGCGCTTGGGCCGGATGAAGCTGTAATACTCGTTCTCGATCTGCAGGATGTTGGCATTGAGCTGGAGCCACTTGCCGTCGACCTTGACCCCGAGCTTCTCGTAAGGCGGATAGGGTGTGTGGATGGCTTTCGACAGATCGCGCACATAGTCGCTCAAGCTGTTGACCGAGACGCTGACCGTGGCCTGATTCTTGTTTCGATAACCGACATCGCTCATGCGCAGCGACGTCCCATAGGGCTCATAGACGGTATCGGCGTCCAAGGACGGCAGGTTCGGTTCCCGGCCGGCGAAAAAGCTCTTCGACACGGCCGGCGAGGTGCCGAACAAGTACAGGATCAGCCAGCCGAAACGTCGATAATTCCGAAGCACGCCGAAATACCGCTCGGACACGTAGTCCTGGCGCGGCAGCTTCGACCGGTCGATATCCTCGAGCGCGTCCCAGAATTTGCCGGGGAATGAATAATTGAAATGCACGCCCGAAATGGCCTGCATGATCCGGCCGTAGCGCATCCCGAGACCGTGCCGGTACACCGTTTTCATGCGGCCGACATTGGAGGCGCCGAATTGCGCGAGCGGAATGCTGTCGTCGCCGGCGAACACGCAGGGCATGCTCGTCGACCACAGCATCTCGTCCTCCAGGTGCCGGTAGACGAACTGGTGGATGTCGCACAGGTACTGCAGGAGCTCCCAGCTCTCATAAAACGGCGGCGTGACCAGCTCGATCAGCGCCTCGGAGAAGTCCGTGGTGATGTGCTCGTTGGTCAGGGGCGCGCCGAGCGCCGCCGGGTGGCGGCTGTGGGCGATCTCGCCCGACGGAGTGACGCGCAGCGATTCCCTTTCCACGCCCTTGCGGCCGCCGCGGAGCACTCCCCGTTCTCCACAATTGACGAGCCCGGCGAGCCGCCTCTCGAACTGCTTGTCGACCACTTTACGCATCACGCCTCTGCACGGCCCCTCCTCGCAAGGCCGCTAGGATACCAGCCAAGTTACGGTAGCTCGGCTACAACCTCGATTTCGACGAGAAACCCCGGGTCCACCAGGCGCTGCACCTGCACCCAGGACACGGTCGGCAGGCGCTCCTTGTCGTAATACTCGAAGCGCACGTCCGAGGCCTTGAGCAGGCGGTCCATGTCGGTCGTGTAAATCGTCTCCTTCACAACCTCATCGAAGTCCGCCGCGTGAGCGGCCAGTGTGCGGCGAATATTGGCGTACGCCGCGCGCATCTGCCCGGCCATGTCGCCGGGCGCCACCAGGCGCCCATTGGCATCGACGGCCACGGACCCCGAGACGTACAGGGTCTTATCGATCAAAACGGCTTGCGAGTAGCCGAAATCCTTTTCGTAGCCGTTCAGGTGGAAGACTTGCTTCACGCGCGGAGGTGCGATCACGGTCTCCGGCTCCCGCTCGCAGGCCGCCGCCCCGAGCGCGGTCAGCATGCAGACGATCCGAGCGGTCCGACACCACGCCATGCTGCTTCTCATGTTCCATCCCTCCGTGATTCCGCGAGCGAGCGAAGGCTCCGCAGCGCTTTCGGCAACTCGCGCTTGAGCGCGGCCTTGACCAGCCAGCGCGGAACCCAAAACCCGGGAGCGAACGCCAGCGAGCAGCGGGCGATCGTGAAATCGCCGTCCTGCTCGAGATCCCAGGCGCCCTCGAGCACGCGCAAATCGCCCGACACCCGTTTGATCGACACCCGATCCGGATACCGATAGTCCGCCCGAAACACGAACGTGAGCCTCGGAACGTACCAGGAATAGTCGATCACTTGACGGATGAGCTGCCAGGATCGATCGGGCGCGGTCTCCACCACGGCGCAATCGACGAGCCCGGGCACGAGCCGGTAGGCATCCTTGCAGCTCGTGAGCAGCGACCACACGGTGCCGCGCTCGGCACGAATTCTCACCGCAGCGCTGGCCCGTCCGCTTTGCGCCGTGGGGTCGACGCTCACTTTAACATCGATGTCCGCATGCTGCTCGGCGTCGGACGCAGCGGCCGCCGCGCCCGAGTGCACGGTGCCGGCGAACGTCAGCATCAGGGCAACCGCAAGGATGGATGAGCGCACCGTGCCCCTGATCAGTGCGGGCTGCTCAACCAATGGTTCAATCTCAACTCGAGAATGTCCAGGGGCATGGCGCCGTCGTGCAGCAGTTCCGAGTGAAAGGCACGCAGATCGAAGCGCGCTCCCAAACTCTGCTCGGCGTGCTCGCGCAGGTTCCGCATCGTGCGCGCACCCATCGCGCATGCCAACGCCTCGCCGGGCAAGGCAACTACCCGGTCGACCGCGGCTTTCGCGCCGGCCTCGTCGACCGGCAGCTGCGCGCGCAGGTAATCGATGGCCTGATCCCGCGACCAGCCGAGCGCATGGATCCCGGTGTCGACCGCCATGCCGGCGGCGCATTCCATCTGATCGGCGAGCGCCGCGAACCTCGACTCGGTGTCGCGGTAAAGTCCCAGCTGGTCGCCGAGAGACTCGGCATAAATCCCCCAGCCTTCGACAAACCCGGGATCGCCGCCTTGACGCCGGAATCTCGGCAAGTCGGTGCGCTCTTCCTGGATCGAGATTTGATAGTGGTACCCCGGGATGGCCTTGCGCAGGAACAGCGGAATCGACGGCACGAGAGCCGCGCCCTCGGTGTCGGGAATGTTGAGGTAGAGGATGGCGGCGGAGCCGCGATTGGCGGCACGCTGATAGGTCAGGGCGGGCGATGAGGCCTCGCGAAACCGCTCGAGCGGGCGCAGCGCGAAGTCTCCCTGCGGCAGCCCCTCGAACAGCGCGGGAATGGCCGATGCCGCCTCGACCTTGAGCTGATCGTAGAAGCTCTGCAGCTCCTCGGGAGTCTTGAAGGACGTGCGCGGCTCGCGCTGCATCGCCTCATAGAATGCCTGAGCATTGCCGGCAAACCCGGCCTCGGCGAGCACGGACTGCAGCCTCGCGCGCAGGCGTTCGACCTCCGCGACCCCGATCGCATGCAGCTCGGCGGGCATCAGGCGGGAGCCGGTCTCGCGCCGAACCAGAAACGCGTACCAAGACTCGCCCAGCGGCACCGCCGACAAGCCGACGCTCTGCCGCGCCTTCGGCAGATACTCGTCGCGCAGGAAGTCGCGCAGCGCCAGATAGGCCGGCAGGATCTTGCTCTTCACGCCGAAGCTGATTCCTTCCGACAAGCGCTTGCGCTCCGGCTCGGCGAGCGTGCCGGGGATCGAGCGCAACGGCTCGTAGAAGACATTCCCCGGCGTATCCTGCGCCAACGCACCGAGCAGCGGCAGCATCTCGGCGATGAGCACGCGCGGCTCTGCGTAGCCGCGGCGCATGCCGTCGCGCAGATTCGCGATGGCCTCATCGGTCCAGCGGACATAATCGTTGACTCGCCGCCGCCAATTATCGAAGTCCTTCGCGCTCAAGATCGCGTACGGCCCGATGCCTGTCCCGGCGCGAGCGAATTCCAGCGGCACGGACTTGAACGGATTGACCGGCATGAGCTCCGCCGGGTAGGTGAAGCTCTCCACCGCGAGTTCGCGTTCGCGCTTGAACAGGTCGTAGGTCAGCTGCGCATCCGCGGCCAGGCGTTCGCGCGGCAACGCGGTGACGGCGTCGAGGTAGCGGCGTTCGAGCGCCAGCGAATCGGCCAGGAATTGCGCCGAGATGTCGAGCCCGTTCCCGCTGTCGAAGCGTACGGCCGCCCCCTGGGGCAGCAGCCGCGGGTTGAGTAGCCGGTAATCGTCCCAATATCCCTCGACCAGCTGTCCCAGCTGGTCTGCGGGGGCGCGCGCGGCCGTCACCGGCGGGGGCGGAGGCGGAGGGGCGGAGCCGCAGGCGGTCAGACAAAGGGCGGCAGCGGCGAGGCCCCCCAGCAAAAAACGCGTCATCGACCGATTATAGCCGCCCCCTTCGGTTCATAATCCGGTGCCACGAGTTTGCGCCCGGGAAGCAGGAGGTTTCTTTATGCTGGTGGGATCAGGTCCGCGGCGCGTTGCCGTGATAGGCGGGGCCCGTATACCCTTCGCCCGCGGCAACGGCGCGTATGCGAATGTGGGAAATCAGGAAATGCTCACGGCCGCCTTGCGCGGCGTCGTCGATCGCTACGGTCTCACCGGTCAACGGATCGACGAAGTGGCGGCGGGCGCCGTCATGAAGCACTCGAGCCAATGGAATCTGACGCGTGAATCCGTGCTCGGTTCGGGCCTCGCTGCGGAGACCCCCGGCCTGGATCTGCAGCGCGCGTGCGGCACGAGTCTCGAGGCTGCGATCGTCGTGGGCAACAAAATCGCGCTGGGACAGATCGACAGTGCGATCGCCGGCGGCGTGGACACGGTGAGCGATCCGCCCGTGGTGTACCCCAAGGCCTTCCAGCAGCTGTTGCTCAAGAGCTATCGCGGCAAGACCGCGGGCGAGCGCATCGGCCCGTGGCTCGGGCTGCGCTGGAAGCACATGAGACCCGTATTGCCCGGCACCGCCGAGCCGCGAACGGGACTCTCCATGGGCGAAAGCACCGAGCTCATGGTCAAGACCTGGGGAATCGGGCGCACCGAGCAGGATCAGCTCGCGCTGGAAAGCCACCAAAAGGCCGCGGCCGCGCACGCGGCAGGCTTTTACCAGGATTTGGTGCGCGATTATCTCGGGCTTTCCCAGGACAACAACATCCGCGGCGATACCAGCCTCGAGAAGCTGGCGAAGCTGCGGCCGGTATTCGATACCTCGAGCGCCGGCACCCTGACCGCCGGCAACTCCACGCCCATGACCGACGGCGCCTCGGCCGTGCTGCTCGCCTCGGAAGATTGGGCGCGGGAACGTAATCTTCCGGTGCTGGCCTATCTCACGTACGCGAAGGTGGCCGCGGTCGACTACGTCGACAAGAAGGAGGGTCTGTTGATGGCTCCGGCGTACGCGGTTCCGCGCATGCTCAAAGATGCCGGACTGACCTTGCAGGATTTCGATTTCTACGAGATTCACGAAGCCTTCGCCGGCCAGGTTCTCTGCACGCTCAAGGCTTGGAACGATCCGGCGTTCTGCAGGGACAAGCTCGGCCTTCCCGCCACACTCGGCACCATCGATCGATCCAAGCTCAACGTGAAGGGCGGAAGTCTCGCGATCGGGCACCCGTTCGCGGCCACCGGCAGCCGTATCGTCGCGACGCTCGCCAAGATCCTGGACGAGAGCAAGGCCAAGCGCGGGCTGATCTCGGTCTGCACGGCCGGCGGCATGGGCGTGACCGCCATACTCGAGCGCTGAGGCCGCGCGGAGTTGAGCGCCGCCGCGCAACGGCGCTATTCTTTGAAATTCCCTGTCGCGATATCACTTTTTGTAGGACGAGACGCCATGGCACATTCCACCGAGTTGACCGCAGAACGACCGCTGACGACCCACGATTCCTTGAGCCTCAAGGACAAGGCGCTGTTGCGCCAAGAATGTCTGATCGGCGGCCGCTGGGTCCCGGCCGACGGCGGCGGCACCCTGGCGGTGAAAAACCCCGCCACCGGCGAGCAGCTCGGCGTGATACCGAACATGGGAAGCGCGGAGACCAGGCGCGCGATCGCGGCCGCCTCCGAGGCGCTGCCGGCGTGGGCCGCCCGAACCGCGAAGGATCGGGCGGGCGTGCTGCGCCGGTGGTTCGATCTCATCGTCCAGAACGAGGCGGATCTCGCGACCCTGATGACTGCCGAGCAGGGCAAACCGCTCGCCGAAGCCAAGGGCGAGATCGCCTATGCGGCCTCGTTCATCGAGTGGTTCGCCGAAGAGGGTAAGCGCCTATACGGTGACATCATTCCGGGCCACCAAGCCGATAAGCGGATTCTCGTGCTGCGCCAGCCGGTCGGCGTCGTGGCCGCGATCACGCCGTGGAATTTCCCCTCGGCGATGATCACCCGAAAAGCCGGCCCTGCGCTCGCGGCGGGCTGCACCATGGTGCTGAAGCCGGCGACTCAAACGCCGTTTTCCGCCCTCGCGCTCGCCGAGCTCGCCGTCAGGGCGGGGATTCCCGCCGGCGTGTTCAATGTGGTCACCGGCTCGGCTGCCGCGATCGGCGGCGAGATGACCACCCATCCCGCCGTGCGCAAATTAACCTTTACCGGATCGACCGAGGTCGGTAAAAAGCTGATGGTCCAATGCGCCGGCACCGTCAAGAAGCTGTCGCTCGAGCTCGGCGGCAATGCGCCCTTCATCGTATTCGACGATGCCGACCTCGATGCCGCGGTGCAAGGCGCAATCGCCAGCAAATACCGCAACACGGGGCAGACTTGCGTATGCGCGAACAGGCTGCTGGTCCAGGAAGGGGTTTACGATGAATTCGCCAAGAAGCTGGCGGCCGCGGTGGCAAAGCTCCGTGTCGGCGACGGCCTGAAGGGCGCGACCGACCAAGGCCCGCTGATCGATGAGAAGGCCATCGCCAAAGTGGAGGAGCATGTCGCGGATGCCCTCGCCAAAGGCGCCAAGGTGGCCGCAGGGGGCAAAAGACATTCGCTCGGAGGCACCTTCTACGAGCCCACGATCCTCACGGGCGTCACGCCGCAGATGCTGGTGGCCCGCGAAGAGACCTTCGGGCCCGTGGCGCCGCTGTTCAAGTTCAAGACCGAGGCGGAGGCCATCAAGATGGCGAACGACACGGAGTTCGGTCTCGCGGCGTACCTGTATACCCGCGATCTCGCACGCAGCTGGCGTGTGTCCGAGGCCATCGAATACGGCATCGTGGGGCTCAACACCGGCATCATCTCGACCGAGGTCGCGCCCTTCGGCGGGGTGAAGGAATCCGGCACGGGCCGCGAAGGCTCGAAATACGGCATTTTGGATTACACCGAGATCAAGTACGTGTGCGTGGGCGGCGTGAGCTGAGCGCCGCTCCGCGCAACGCCCCCCTCTTTTTCGCACCATTCATCGCCGTGCTCGGGCGCTTTCTCGAATACTCCATTCCGACGGCGGATATTCGGGTGTCGCTCGACTTCTACACGAATCTCGGGTTTTCGCAGGCCGAAGTCGGCGAGACCTGGCCTCACCCCTATGCGGTGGTCACGGACGGCAGAATTCATCTGGGGCTGCATCGGCTGCCGGAGGCCGCGCCCGCTCTCACCTTCGTCAAATCCGACCTGCTCCGGCACCTCGAGGCGCTCGAGCAGGTCGGCGTGCGCTTCGAATTCCGGCGCCTCGGCAACGATGTATTCAATGAGCTCGGCTGGCTCGATCCGTCCGGACATCTGATCCGAATGGTCGAAGCGCGCACCTTCAGTCCCTTGAAGCGCGCTGCCACGGAGATGTCGCTCTGCGGCTATTTCGCGGAAATCGCGCTTCCCTCTTCGGGCACGCCGTTCGCCAAGGAGTACTGGGAGAAGCTCGGATTCGTCGGGATGGATGAGTTCGAGGCCCCGCTCCCGCACGTCTCCTGCACCAGCGATTCAATCGATATCGGCCTGTACGAAGCCGCACATCTGCCGCTGCCGACCCTGGTGTTCGAGACCGGCGATGTGCGCGAGGCGGTGAAGCGGCTTGCCGACGCCGGCGTGTCGCCGTCGCCGCAGCTGCCGCGAGCTCTGCGTGATCGCTCTGCGGTGCTGCTGACGGCGCCGGAGGGGACGCCGATCCTATTGATGCCGGAGGGTGAGATTTGAGGGCCCGGATTTAGGCTTTAGCCTGAGACCGCCACGAATTTGAATTTCACGCGCACATCGTCCTGAACCTTGAGCGCGCCCAGAAAAATACTGTACGGGATAAGGCCGATGGCCGATTGGCTCAGCGTCAGCTCGCCGCGCGCGACCAGGCGGTGAGCCGAAGCCTCGAGCGAGAATGGCACCATCAGCGTCGATGCATGCCCCGCGACGTCGAGCGCTACGGTGGCCCGATACGAGCCTGCGGCCCCGGCCGCTGCGACGGCAATGCTTCGTATCGTGAGGACGGGAAAATCCGCGGCATCCAACACCGCGGATCCCAGCATGTTGTGGCGTGTCCCCGACTTTGCCTCCTCGGTGACATCCTCGGTGAAATCGGATCCTTCTTCGGCGCGACGCGCCGGATCATCCACCGCGAAATCCGCCACGGCAGCCGTCAACGCGAACGCGGCGCCCGCGGCATCTCCCTCGAATGTCGCCCATCCTTGCAGCGCATGGGTGGAGATCACGTGATTGTGACCGAGCGATGCCATCGCCCCGGCGCGATACACCAGCACGCGCAGCTCCGATTCGGCCGGATCGATGCGATAGCGCGCACCGGGGTGCGCGCGCATCGGCGGCGCGGGTTGCGAGGGCGCGGGTCGCGACAGCGTGGCCGTCGGCGGCGACGCTTCGGCAGGCGCGGAACTCGCCGCCGGCGAGGGTGCCGAAGGTGGTTTCGGCTGGGGCGCGCCGCATGCGGCCAATGCCAGCGACAGGAAGACCGCACCGGGACATTTGACGACGCTGCGCATTGCGCTCTCTTGATAGACTCTGGGCTCAGCAGTGTGCCCGCGGAGTTTGTGGATGCCAAATCGAATCGAGCCGACGCGTTACGGGGTTCCGGCGCAGTTGTTTCACTGGGTGATTGCCGCGCTGATCGTGATTCAATTCGTGCTCGCGCGACTGTCGTTGGACTTGCCGCTGGGCGTGCGCAAGCTCGCGCTCCTCGCGCGTCACAAGAGTGTCGGAATGACCATCTTGATGCTGGCGATACTGCGCCTGGCGTGGCGGCTGTGGCATCGGGCGCCGCCGCTGCCGCCCGCCATGCGGCCGTTCGAGCGCCGGGCGGCTCGGGCCACGCACACGCTGTTCTACGCGCTGCTGTTCGCCATGCCGCTCACCGGTTGGATGATGTCCTCCGCCAAGAACTACTCCGTCAGCTGGTTCGGCCTGTTCACCTGGCCGAACCTGATCGGAAAAAACGAGCACGCATTCAACTTCCTGCGCTCGACACACGACATACTGAGTTTCCTGCTGTTCGGCGTGGCGGTATTGCATATATTCGCGGCACTCAAGCACCATTTCTGGGATCGAGATGATGTGCTGGTGCGGATGCTTCCCTTTACCCGGCAGCGCTGAGCCGACTATCTCGAGGATTAGCGATGAGACGAATGATGATCTCGGCGGTCGCCGCCGTGTGGCTGAGCGGCGCACTGCAAGCCGCGGCGCTGGCGACGAGCTTTACGTCGGACCCTGCATCCAGCCGCCTCGAATTCACCGGCGTGCAGGCCGGAGCGGAATTCAAGGGCGTGTTCCATAAGTTCTCTGCGGCCGTCGAATTCTCTCCGGACGCCCTGGCCAACGCGCACCTCGATGTCGTCATCGATCTGGCCTCCGAGGATTCCGGCGACAAGGACCGGGACGACACCATGCACGGCGCGGACCTGTTCGACGTGGCGCATTTCCCCACGGCGCACTATGTGACGAAGTCGGTCACCCAGACCGCCTCCGGCTACACCGCCATCGGCTCGTTGACGCTGCACGGCGTCACCAGGGACGTGCCCATCGCCTTCAAGTTCACGCCGGGCGCGGCCGGCGCGACTCTTGCCGGAACGGCCGAGTTGAAGCGCCTGGACTTCGGCGTGGGTCGCGGCGACTGGAAGAGCACCGAATGGGTCGCAGACGCGGTCAAAGTGGCGTTTTCGCTGAATCTCAAGCCCAAAACCTGAGGCCGGTGCGAGCCGCGGCGGCCCGGGCTCAGCGCACCGGCAGCTCGCGCGATTTCTGCACCGTGCGCAGCGCAAAGCTCGATTGCACTCGCGCCACGTGCGGCAAACGGGTGAGATGCTGGCTGTGCAGGCGCTCGAAATCGGCCGTATCCGCGAGTACGACCCGCAACAGGTAGTCGTATTCGCCGGACATGAGGTAACACTCCATGACCTCCGGCACCTTGCGCGCAGCTTCCTCGAAGGCGTGGAGGTACGCCTGTTCCTGGCGATCGAGCGTGATGTTCACAAACACGTTCACAGGGCACCCGGCCTTTTGCTGGCTGATCAGCGCGGTGTATCCCTCGATGAATCCAGCCTCCTCCAAGGCCCGGACCCGGCGCAGGCACGCCGACTCGGACAGGCTCACCTTGTCCGCGAGCTGGCTGTTGGTCATCCGGCCATCGAGCTGCAACGCCTGCACGATGGCGCGATCGTAGCGGTCTAGCTTCATTCCTTTTGCGTCCGGTCGGTCGGCATTTTATTGCGCGATATTAAGATTCTAAGGCATTTTCTGCCGTAATGGGATGCTTCGGATGAGTTTTTTGCAAAATTCTGACGTGTTGCCGGAGTAGGCTGATACGCCTCAAAACCCTCTACCCGCGGAGCGATTCATGAAAATCGGTGTGCCCAAGGAAATCAAAGTCCATGAATACCGAGTGGGGCTGGTGCCCGCGGGCGTGCGGGAGCTGATCGGCGGCGGGCATCAGGTCGTGGTTCAGACCGGTGCCGGCGCCGGGATCGGCTTCGAGGATTCTCATTACCAGGCGGCGGGCGCCACGATCGCCACCCGTGCGTCGGATATTTTCGCGGCAGCGGATCTGATCGTGAAGGTGAAGGAGCCGCAGCTGGCGGAGTGCCGCATGCTGCGCTCCGGGCAGACCCTGTTCACGTACCTGCATCTGGCCGCCGACAAGGAACAGGCCGACGCCTTGATTTCGTCGGGCTCGACCGCGATCGCGTACGAGACCGTGACCGCATCCGATGGATCGCTCCCTCTGCTCACGCCGATGAGCGAGGTCGCGGGGCGCATGTCGGTACAGGTCGGCGCCAACTGCCTGCAGAAAGCCAACGGCGGCTTCGGTGTGTTGCTCGGCGGCGTACCCGGCGTGTCGCCCGCGAAGGTCGTGATCTTGGGCGGCGGCGTGTCCGGCACGCACGCGGCGGAGATGGCGGTCGGCCTGCGCGCCGATGTCACGGTGGTGGATCGTTCGGTCAAGCGGCTGCGCGAGCTGTCATCGATCTTCGGCAGTCAGTTGAAGACCGTGTACTCCACGGCACATGCGATCGAAGAGCTCGTGCGCGACGCGGACTTGGTCATCGGCGCCGTACTCATCGCCGGCGCCGCCGCGCCGAAGCTCGTCACGCGCGCGATGGTCAAGACCATGAAGCCGGGCGCGGTGCTCGTCGACATCGCCATCGATCAGGGCGGCTGCTTCGAGACGAGCCGCCCCACCACCCACGCCGAGCCCACGTACGTGCTCGACGGCGTCATTCATTATTGCGTCACCAACATGCCCGGGGCGGTGCCGCGCACCTCGACTTTCGCGCTGACGAATGCCACCTTGCCCTACGTCAAGGCGCTCGCCGATCACGGATGGAAGAGCGCGCTCGCGAAGGACGCGGGGCTCGCGCGCGGTTTGAATGTGCACGCCGGTCAGCTCACGCACGAGGCCGTTGCGAATGCGCTCGGCATCGGCTTCAGGGAATACCGCGCCGCCTGATTACGATCCGACCGGCGGCGGTTGCTACTATACGACCGATCAATTACTCTCGGCGGCCTTCACGTAGGCGAACACGGGAGAGCCCGCCATGGCGCGCAATCAGCGCTTCGATGTCTTGTTCGAGCCGGTGCGCATCGGCCCGGTGACGGCGCCCAACCGGTTCTACCAAGTGCCGCACGCCAGCGGCATGACCAACGCGTTGCCGCACGTGCGCGCGCGCTTTCGCGGCATCAAGGCCGAGGGAGGCTGGGGCGTGGTTTGCACCGGTGCGGTATCGATGCACCCGAGCTCGGATGATTCGCCGCTGCCTTTCGGCCTGCTCTGGGACGACAAGGACATCCGCTCCCATGCCTTGATGACCGACGAGGTTCATCGCCACGGAGCGCTCGCGGGAATCGAGCTCTGGCACGGCGGCGCGTGCACGTTGAACCGTACCAGCCGCATCGCGCCCCTGTCGCCTTCCGGCATGCCCTGGATGTCGACCCACATCGGCTTCATGGGGAATCTGCGCCCGCGCCGTATGGACGCAGCGGACATCGGCGATCTGCTGAAGTGGCAAGCCGCGGGCGCGAAGCGCGCCATGCAGGCGGGCTTCGACATCGTGTACGTGTACGCGGGGATGGGATATCTCCCGTACGAGTTCCTGCTGCCGGAATACAACCATCGCACCGACGCGTACGGCGGCAGCATCGAGAATCGGGTGCGCCTGGTGCGCGAGCTCCTCGATGTCACCCGGGACGCCGTCGGGCATCATTGCGCGGTGGCGTTGCGCATCAGCCTCGAGGAATTGCGCGCCAAGCCCGGGCGCCATCAACCGTCGGAAGCGCACGAAGTCGTGAGCTTGCTGTCCGACTCCACGGATCTTTGGGACGTGAAAATGGATTCAAGTCCCACCGACTGCGCGCCGTCGCGCTTCGCCGTCGAAGGCAGTCACGAGCCCGTGATCGATTTCGTGAAGCGCCTGACCGACAAGCCCGTGGTCGGCGTAGGCCGCTTCACCTCGCCCGACGTGATGGTCTCGCAGGTCAAGCGCGGCATCCTGGATCTGATCGGCGGCGCGCGCCCCTCCATCGCCGACCCGTTCCTGCCCCGCAAGATCGACGAAGGTCGGGAACACGAGATCCGCGAATGCATCGGATGCAACATCTGCATCTCGAGCTGGCACGACGGGGTGCCGGTTCGCTGCACGCAGAACCCGACGGCCGGTGAGGAGTGGCGCCGCGGCTGGCATCCGGAAGTGTTCGTTCCTGCCGCCGGCGACTCCTCGATTCTCATCGTCGGCGCCGGCCCCGCGGGGCTCGACTGCGCGGTGACGCTCGCCCGCCGCGGCTACCAGGTGACCCTGGCCGATGCGGCGACGGAATTCGGCGGCCGGCTGCGATTCGAACGCCGCCTGCCCGGGCTTTCGGCGTGGGGACGCGTGGTCGATTGGCGGTTGGGGCAGCTTCGCGAACGGCCGAACGTCAACCTGTACCCGGGCAGCGAGCTCGGAGTGGACGACATTCTCGGATTGGAACACCGGCACGTCGTCCTCGCGACGGGCGCGCGCTGGACTCGGATGCTGTTCTCGACCTTGGAATTCCCGGTCGGAGAAATCGCGGGGCCCCGCGTCTACACACCGGACGACATCGCGGCGGGCGTCTCGCCCGAAGGCCCGGTCGTGGTATTCGACTTCGACAATTACTATATGGCGGGTGCCATCGCGGAGCAGCTCGCAAGGCAAACGGGCGGCGTGAGTTACGTGACCACCGCCGGCAATGCATCGGCGTGGACGTTCATGACCAACGAGCTGCCGCTGGTGCACCGGGCGTTGACCAAGGCGGGTGTTGCCATCCACACCTTGAAGCGCGTGACCGCCTTCGATGGCGAGTCGGTCTCGATCGCCGATGTCTACACCGGAATCGAGGTGCGCCTGCCGTGTAGATCGCTGGTGCTGGTCGGCATCCGCAAACCCAACGACGATTTATATCATGCGCTCACGGCACGTTCGTCGGACCTCGACACGGCAGGTGTCGCGACCGTGACACGTATCGGCGACTGTCACGCTCCTGGAGCAATCGTGCATGCCGTGCACAGCGGCCATCGCTATGCCCGGGAGTTCGAATCGATCCGCGAGGATGCCCCGTACACGCGCGACTTCCCGGTCTGATGCTCGACCGCTCCGGCCAGAGCGGTCGTGATATAAAAGACCACGGGAGACCGCGGCGGCTCACGACGCTCGCAGCGGGAAACAAGGAATAATAAGGGGCATCCATGGCGACCAAGCGGCCGGTACCAAAATTTCGACGAGCCACACCGCAAGTGCGCCGCGAGGCGCTCGTGGAGGCGACACTCAGCTGCCTCAAGCAATACGGACACGAGGGCGTGTCGGTGCGCCGCATCAGCGCTGCCGCCGGCGTGTCCATCGGATTGATCAATCATCATTTCCCGAGCAAGTCCGGGCTCGTGGCCGTGGCGTATGAGACGCTGGCGCTGTCATTGCAGGAATCCATCCGCGCACAGGCTGAGAACAAAGCGGTTTCGCCGCGTGATCGCCTGAGCGGATTCTTCCGGGGATCGTTCGCACCGGAGCTCCTCGATCCGCAGCTCTTCAATGTTTGGCTGGTGTTCTGGAGCATGGTGGCGCACTCCCCCGAGATCAGGGCCATTCACGACAAGACCTACGGCAAGTACCGATCGATCCTCGAGTCGATGCTCGGCCAGCTGGCCGACTCCGGCGCGGCTCCGCCCTTCAAGCTTCGCCAAGCCGCCATCGCCCTATCCGCCCTGCTCGACGGACTCTGGGTGGAATTGAGCTTGAGCCCCGCGAATTTCAAACCGCGCGAGGCCATTGCGCTTTGCGAGGACTGGGTCAACGCGCTCTGCAACGGCGCCTTCCCTCGCTTGCTGACGAATCGCGCGAGGGCGGCTGGCCCGAGGTCGGCGCGTGGCTGAACGCTCGGCGCGCGATGCGCTGATCATCGGCGGCGGGCACAACGGTCTCGTGTGCGCCGCCTACCTCGCGGCGGCGGGACTCAAGGTGACCGTGCTCGAACGACGGGCGGTGGTGGGGGGCGCGGCGGTCACCGAGGAGTTTCATCCCGGCTTCCGCAATTCGGTGGCCTCGTACACGGTGTCGCTCCTCAACCCGAAGGTGATTCGCGACCTCGAGCTGGCGCGCCACGGCCTGCGCGTGGTCGAGCGCAGGTTCTCCAATTTTCTGCCGTTGGACGACGGGCAGTACTTGAAGGTCGGCGGCGGCCGCACCGAGGCGGAGGTTGCCAAATTCTCGAGGCGCGATGCCGGGCGGCTCGCGGCCTACGCAGAGCGCCTCGACGTCATCGCGGATGTGCTTCGGGACATGGTGCTCGAAACGCCGCCGAACGTGACGGCGGCCGGTTGGCTCGAGTCGATCCCCGAGCTGCTGCGCGGTGCGCGCCTCGGCCGGCGCATCTCGCGGCTCGATATGGCGCTGCGGCGGGAGCTGCTCGACTTGTTCGTCAAGTCGGCGGGCGATTATCTTGACCGGTGGTTCGAGAGCGCACCGATCAAGGCCGCCTACGGCTTCGACGGCATCGTGGGCAATTACGCGAGCCCCTATACACCGGGCTCGGCGTATGTGCTGCTGCACCACGTGTTCGGCGAGGTCAACGGCAAGAAAGGCGCCTGGGGGCACGCCATCGGCGGAATGGGTGCGATCACCCAGGCCATGGCGAAGGCGGCCGCGGAGCGCGGCGTCGAGATCCGGTTGTCGAGTCCGGTGCGCGAGGTGCTCATCGAAGCGGGACGCGCCGTCGGCGCCGTGACCGAGAGCGGCGAGGTGTTTCGCGCCCGGAGCGTCATTTCGAATTTGAACCCGAAGCTCCTGTACGAGCAATTGATCGACCCGGCCGCTCTCGATGCGGATTTTCGCGAGCGCATCGGTCATTGGCGCTGCGGCTCGGGCACGTTCCGGATGAACGTCGCGCTGTCCGAGCTCCCCGATTTCACGGTGTTGCCGGGACGCACGCTCGCGGACCACCACACGGCCGGCATCATCATGGCGCCGAGCCTCGCCTATATGGACCAGGCGTATCTGGACGCCAAGGCCGGCGGCTGGTCGAAGCGGCCCATCGTGGAAATCCTGATTCCCTCGACCCTGGATGACAGTCTTGCGCCGCGGGGACAGCATGTGGCGAGCCTATTCTGCCAGCACGTCGCCCCGACGTTGCCGAACGGCGCCTCGTGGGACGAGCACCGTGACGAAGTGGCCGACGTGATGATCGACCTGGTCAATAGTCATGCCCCGAATTTCCGAGCCTCGATACTCGGCCGGCAGATCATGAGTCCGCTCGATCTCGAGCGCACCTTCGGCCTCATCGGCGGCGACATTTTCCATGGCGCGTTGAGCCTCGATCAGCTGTTCTCCGCGCGGCCGATGCTGGGATACGCCGATTACCGCGGCCCGCTCCCCGGCTTGTACATGTGCGGCTCGGGCACGCATCCCGGCGGCGGCGTGACCGGTGCGCCGGGCCACAACGCGGCGCGTGAAATCATCGCGGACTTTCGGCGCGGGCGGCTGAAGCAGGCTTAGTTAGCGCGGCGCGGGCGCGGAGGGCTTGTGTTCCACGATCTCGAGCGGCCGGTTGTCCATCTCCCGGGCCACGTCCTCGCAATAGGCCGCATCGCGCCGCACGACGCCCGTGCGCGGCTCGCCGGGATTCTGCGGCGTATCGCATCGTGCGACGGCGGCGGCGAGGTCCTGCTGGGTCATCGCATGCACCGCCGCGTGGAGCTCCTCGGCCTTGCGGTCGGTGCGACGCGTGTTCAGATAGCCGTTGCCGATGAACACCAGGGCGGCCAGCCCGGCGACGGCCGAAATTGTCGCTGCCACGTATTTCACCGCATGGTCCAGTCCGCCCACTTCGCGCCCGAGTCACTATCCGCCGGCGGCCGAGAGCAGTGCTCCGTAGCGATCCGCATCCACGTTGCCGCCGCTCACGATGATGCCCACCCGCTGCCCGGCAAGCTGTGAGGCATGGCTCCGCGCCGCCGCAAAGCCCAGGCACCCCGTGGGCTCGACCACAATCTTCAGGCGATTGGCAAACACCCGCATGCAGTCGATGAGCTCCGCGTCGGTCGCGGTGTAGATGCCTGCTGCGTCGCGCCGAATGATCTCGAACGTGATCTTCCCCAGGCTTTGAGTCTGAGCCCCGTCCGCGATGGTCTGGGGCACGTCGATGCTCACGATGGAGCCCTGACGCAGCGAGCGCTGGCCGTCGTCACCCGCCTCGGGCTCGACGCCATACACCTGGCACGCCGGCGAAAGTGCCTTGGCGGCCAACAGCGAGCCTGACAGCAAGCCGCCCCCACCCAGACAGACGAAAAGGCTGTCGAGCGGCCCCACCTCCTCGAAGAGTTCCGCGGCCGCCGTGCCCTGTCCGGCGATGACATCGGGATGATCGTACGGCGGAATGATTGCCGCGCCGCGCTCACCGGCCAGCGACTCGGCAATCTCCTGGCGGTTCTCGCGGTACCGATCGTACAAGACGACCCGGGCACCGTACGCGCGCGTTGCGGCGAGTTTCGACGCCGGCGCGTCCTCGGGCATGACGATGGTGGCCTCCATGCCGAGAATCCGTGCCGCGAGCGCCACGGCTTGCGCGTGGTTGCCCGAGGAAAACGCGATCACTCCCCGGGCGCGCGCCTCGGCGGGAAGACAGGACAGCGCGTTGAACGCACCGCGAAACTTGAACGCGCCGATGCGCTGGAAGTTCTCGCATTTGAAGAACACGGATGCGCCCAGAGCCTCGTCGACGCCGTGCGAGGTCATGACCGGCGTGCGATGAGCGTGTCCCTTCAAGCGCCGTGCGGCGGCTTCGACGTCCGCATAGGTCGGCGGTATTGCGCTAGCCAAGCGGCGACACCCCGAATAGGTGCAGATGCGCCCAGCCGATGAAGAAGCCATACAGGGCGAGACCCACCACGACCGCCAGCACGTCGTTGAAAGGCCGCGCGGGCGCGGTGTGAATTCGCCGCGGCGCGCGGCGCTTCAAGGAGATTCGATCGAGCACCGCCCAGGCCAAGAATCCACCGAACAAGAGGACGTCCGCCAACGTGCCGTTCGACAGAAGATGTGCGAGCGCCCAGAACTTCACCGCGGCCAGCATCGGATGCTTCATCGCCGTCTTGATTCGTCCGGGGAAATACGCGGCCAAAATCAGCGGAAAGACCGGCAGCATGAGCAGGAACGTGACGTGGCGCAGCCACCCGGGCGGCGTGTAGAGCACGACCGGCGCCGCGCGCGCCACCGCGAACCCGCGCACCAGCAGCACGAATCCGACGATCGACACTAGCGCGTACAGCCCCTTCCAGGTCCCTTCGCCGAGCCTCGCCACCGCGCGCGCGCGCAATCCCGGCGCGACGAAGACGATCGAGTGCACCCCGAGAAAAATTACCAGACCTACGATCAGCATTGCCATGTGGTTCGCCCTTCCCTCGGTGCCGTCGGCGGGTCGGCCGGCGGCGTTCCGGCGCTAGCGAGGCTGCCCGCTCACGATGCGCCGGGCCTGTTGCCGCAATATGTTGCCAAAGCCATGAGTGTCGAAAAAGGCGTGCAGAGCGTTGCCATCCGGCCGCCCGCGTCGCAAATCCTCGGGCGTCGCGCGCAGCGGCATGTCGCAGACGATACCCGTCAACCGCCTCGCCAGGTAGGCGGACTCCTTGTGTGCGAGGAGCTTCGAGGCGAGAGTCGCGGCGCCGCGAAGCTTCAACGTCGCGATGCGCTCGAGGTTGGCGTAAAGCTCATCCAGAGAGCCGAAATGGGCGAACAGTTCGGCGGCGGTCTTCTTGCCGATGCCGGGCACTCCGGGAATATTGTCGACCGAATCGCCCGTGAGCGCGAGAAAGTCGGCAATCGACTCGGGCGCGGCGCCGAAGCGCGGGCCGATGTCGTGATACTGATAGCGGGCGTTGCCGGTGTAGTCCCAGTACACATCGCCGTGGCGAATGAGCTGGGACAAATCCTTGTCGCGCGACACCACCACGTTGGCGAGTCCCGCCGCCCGCGCGCGCGCCGTCAGGGTGCCGATGATGTCGTCGGCCTCGTATTCGGAACTCGCAAACTCCGCGACGCCCAGAAGACGGCAGAACTCGCGGCAGAACGCGAACTGGCGCTTGAGGTCGGCAGGCGGCAGCTCGCGATTCGCCTTGTAGGCCGGGTAGATGCCGCATCGAAACGAGGTCTCCCCTCGCAGGCTCTCGTCGAAGGCGACCGCGAGATGCTCGGGCCGCACGCTCTCCAGGAAATCGCACAGGAACCGCGCGAAGCCGTAGAGCGCATGCGTCGCGTTGCCGTCACGGTCCACCATGTCGGGCGGCATGGAGTAGTACGCTCTAAAGATGAAGTAGCTCGCATCGATATGGTAAACGATGCCCGCTCGCACGGCGGCGAGCGCCTGTGGCGCACTCGTCCCTCCGGGGAGCAGATCCGTGGCCGCCGGCGCGCCGTCGACCCAGTTGCCGTCCATGACCACGCCGCCGGGAACTGGGCCGGTCACATCGGCCAGCGTTGCATGCGTTCGTGCAGCGGGCTGGAGCGCGGGAAGTGCGCCACCAGATATTCCATCTGGTCCGCCAGTACGCGACGCCCCTTGAGAAAGATGTACTCCGCATAGGTCGGTGTGAATGGCACGGCCAAAAGCTGCATGCCGGCTTGCTCCGGTGTGCGGGACGCCTTGGCATTGTTGCATCGGCGGCAGGCCGACACCACATTGCTCCACGTGTCCTTGCCGCCGCGGCTGAACGGGGTGACATGGTCCCGCGACAGCAGGCTGTACGGAAACCGTGCGCCGCAGTACAGACAGAGGTAGGCGTCGCGCCTGAACAGCGTTTGATTGTTGAGCGGCGGTGTATAGGCCCCCCCCCTCAAATTTCCAGGATTGCCGGTATGCCCCAAGGTGGCGATGATGGAATTCACGTCGACGATGGTGCGAAGCCCGGTTCTGGCGCAGGTGCCCCCATACAGCCGGTACAGCAAGGTGCCGCAGGTGTAGGCCACCTGGTCCGTGTGGTAGAGCCGCGCAGCTTCCTTATAGTCCACCCATTCCAGCGGCATGCCGGAGACATCGGTCCGCAGGATCTGTTGGGACAGGGGATAGCCGTGGACGACCATGGTCAAGTCGTCCTTGATTTCGGGTGATACCGAACTGTCTCGAATCAACCTATTCATGACATACTAAAGATAGACGACCCTTGTGCCATAATTCAATGTTTTGAGGGGGATATCCAGTATGCCTGTCGCAGTGGGCGTCTTGAGGGAGAGTGTCGCCAATGAAACCCGGGTGGCGCTCACGCCCGAAATCGCCGGTAAGCTGAAGGGCCTCGGCGCTCGAGTTTTGGTCGAGCGGGGTGCCGGTACGGCTGCCCATTTTACCGATAATGCGTATGCAGATGCGGAATTGACCGATGCGGCCACGATACGGTCGAGCGCCGATATCCTGCTCTGTGTCCAGCCCCCCACGGTCGAGACCGTCAACAGCCTCAAGCCAGGCGCGGTCGTCATCGGATTCATGCAGGCGTACGCCCGCCACGATCTGGTCCGGGCGCTCAAAGAGCGGCGCATCACGAGTTTCGCGATGGAACTGGTGCCGCGCATCTCGCGCGCGCAATCCATGGATGCCCTGTCCTCCCAAGCGTCGGTTGCCGGGTACAAGGCAGCGCTCATCGCGGCAAACGCCCTCGAAAAGTTTCTCCCCATGCTGACCACCGCTGCGGGCACGATTCGCCCCGCCTCCGTGCTGGTGATCGGCGCCGGTGTCGCCGGACTGCAGGCCATCGCGACCGCCAAGCGCCTGGGTGCCGTCGTCGAGGCCTATGACGTGCGCAGCGCGACCAAGGATCAAGTGAAGTCGTTGGGCGCGAAATTCGTCGAAACCGGCGTGTCCGCCGAGGGCTCCGGGGGATATGCGCGCGAGCTGACGCCGGAAGAGAAGGCAAAGCAGCAGGAAGTTTTGGATGCGCGTATCGCCGCGAGCGATGTGGTCATCAGCACGGCGGCAATTCCCGGCCGAGCGGCGCCGCGCATCGTGAGCCGCGCCGCCGTCGAGCGCATGAAACCGGGCTCGGTGCTCGTCGACATCGCCGCCGAGCAAGGCGGCAATTGCGAGCTCACCCGCGCCGGCGAGTCGGTCCAGCATGGGGGAGTGACCATCATCGGTCCGATCAATCTGCCGGCGACCCTTCCCTATCATGCGAGTGAAATGTACGCGCGCAATTTGTTCAATTTCTTGAAACCGGCGATGCCTAAGGGCGAGCTCGCCGTGGATTGGAACGATGAGGTGTTCGCGGGCGCCGTACTGACTCACGACGGTGAGATCAAGAACGAAGCAGCCCGCAAAGCCGTGGAGGGCGGGTCATGATTGACGGTGTCATTGCGCTATATATTTTCATGTTGGCGGCCTTTACCGGGTACGAAGTCATCTCACGCGTACCGGTGATCCTGCATACCCCGCTGATGTCCGGCTCGAACTTCGTTCACGGCATCGTGCTGGTCGGCGCGATGGTGGCGCTGGCGAGCGCGGACTCGACGCTCGTCAGGGCCATCGGCTTCATCGGCGTGGTGCTTGCGGCGGGCAACGCGGTCGGCGGCTACGTCGTGACCGAGCGCATGCTCAAGATGTTCGTGACCGCCGGCAAGAGGCAAGAAGCCGGCAAGAAGAAGAAGGAAGAGTAGTTTATGTCCTCCGTGTCGACCCAAACATTGACGCACCTGTCGTACTTCGTCGCAGCCGCGCTGTTCATTCTCGGCCTGAAGCGCATGAGCTCGCCGCTGACGGCGGTGAGCGGCGTACGCTGGGCCGGCGCCGGCATGCTGCTCGCCACCCTCGCCACGCTGGCGTTCATGGGGGCTTCCCAGTTCAATCTCATTCTCGTGGTCGCCGCGATCGGCATCGGCGGCATCGTCGCCTGGGTCAGCGGCAAACGCGTCGCCATGACCGACATGCCGCAGATGATCGCGCTGTACAACGGCATGGGCGGCGGTGCCGCCGCCGCGATCGCCGCGGTCGAGCTGTACCGCGGCGGCGAACAGAACCTGGTTCATCTTGCGATCGCGACCATCGGTGGACTGATCGGTTCGGTATCCTTCAGCGGCAGCTTGATCGCGTTCGCGAAGCTTCAGGGCCTGATCACCAAGTCGGTGCGCTTTGGCGGCCAGAAGATCGTCAACGGGCTGATCCTCCTGGCCGCGGTCGTCTTCGGCGTCATGATCGTCTCGGGCCAGGGCGAGGGCCTGCCGGTCGTCTCGCTTTTCTTCGCCTGCGCACTGCTCCTCGGCATCGCAATGACGCTGCCCATCGGCGGCGCCGACATGCCGGTGGTGATCTCGCTGTATAACGCGCTCACCGGCCTCGCCGTGGGGTTCGAAGGCTTCGTGCTGGACAACGCCGCCATGATCATTGCGGGGACCGTGGTCGGCGCCGCCGGCACGCTGTTGACGCAGCTCATGGCGAAAGCCATGAACCGCTCGCTCGGCAACGTATTGTTCGCGAACTTCGGCGAAACCTCCACGGCGGCCGCCGGCGGCGCCGGCGGCACGCAAAAGCCCATCGAGGCATCCGACGCCGGCGTCATGATGGCCTACTCGCAGAAGGTCATTATCGTACCGGGCTACGGTCTCGCCGTGGCGCAGGCACAGCACAAGGTGTGGGAACTCACCCAACTCCTCATCGACCGCGGCGTCCAAGTGCGCTTCGCCATCCACCCCGTCGCCGGCCGCATGCCCGGTCACATGAACGTGCTGTTGGCCGAAGCCGGCGTGCCTTACGACCTCATTTCGGATATCGACGAGATCAACGCCGAGTTCGAGACCGCCGATGTGGCCCTGATCATCGGCGCGAACGATGTCGTCAACCCCGACGCACGCACCAACAAGGGCAGCCCGATCTACGGCATGCCCATTTTGAACGCCGACAAAGCCAAGAATGTCATCGTCATCAAGCGCGGCCAGGGCCATGGATTCTCGGGCATCGATAATGCGCTGTTCGGGCTCGATCAAACCCGCATGCTGTACGGGGATGCGCAAGCCGCCGTCAGCCAGCTGATCCAAGCCGTCAAGGCGGCGGGCTGACGCGGTCCGCGTCGCGCGCCTGATCGCTCGGCAGCAGATATCGGTTCCCGCTGATGCACGCGCTCAGGCGAGCACAGGCGCTCGATGCCGTCGCACTCGCGGAGCTGGCGGAGCTGACTTTTCGGGACACCTTCAGCGCCGTGAACACGCCCGATAACATGGACCTGCATTGCTCGGCTTCATTCGCGCCCGCTATTCAGGCCCGCGAGATCGCTGATCCGGCGATCGTGACGACCGTCGCCGAAACCGGCCGTCAACTCGTGGGATTTACCCAGCTGAGGCTTCTGCATGGCTCGAGTGCCGTGCCTTTTAGCCGTCCCGCGGAGCTGCATCGAATCTACGTGGCACGCGACTGGCACGGAAAGGGGCTCGCTCAGGAACTGATGAATAACGTCCTCGACGAGTCCGCTCGCGAGGGCTGCGACGGCGTCTGGCTCGGGGTCTGGGAAAGGAATCCCCGAGCACTCGCGTTCTATCGAAAGCACGGCTTTCGGGCCGTCGGCGAGCACACCTTTTCCGTGGGGCGCGATCTGCAGCGCGACATCATCATGGCCACGCCGGGCACGAAACCCATTGCCCGATGACTGGCGAACCCAGCCGATTTGGCTTCGTTGTCTTTATCTATCTAGGCCGGCTTTGGATCGCCGCGTAAGCGCCGCAGGCTCTCGACCGAAGGCACGAAATAATAGGAACCGGTCAACGGCTGAGTGAAGCGTGTGAGCGCATCGCGCGTGCCGTTGACCAGGCCCGCCATGCTATCGAGCATTCTGGAAAGCCGCTTCTGGTCTGCGCTGAAGCCGACGAACATGGTGCCATGGTCCTCGATATTTCCGTAGGGCATGTTGCGGCGGAAGATGTTTCCAAACTCGTCCTGATCCGTGCGGGCGACATGCGAGTCCGATGGCTTATGCTCGAGCTCGATGCTGTCGAGCTTGGTGCGTCCCATGATGCGCTCCTGCCGATCGACCGGCAGAGCTTCCCACTCGGCGACCTTGTGCTTCCACTTTTGAAGCAGCAGGACCGAGCCTGCTGCGCCGGGGACCCCTTCGGGCAGGAGTGCGGCGTCGGGCGCATCGAGCAGCGTCGGATTCTCCGAGCCATCGATGAAGCCGGTGAGATCGCGGTCGTGCCGGTAAGACCAACTCGAGGTTTCATCCGCCAGCAACGCTAGTCCTGCAAGGTCACGGACGACCGAGCGGGCCATATCGAAGACAACGTCATAGGCGCCGCCGGACAGCCATACCAGCGCATCGTGTTGAGTGCTCGGCATGACGAATCCTTCCGTGCCGAGAATCTCTCTGTTGAAGCCCTCCGCCCCTGAAGGAGCGTCATCGGGAGCGATATCGCGCCAGAGCTCAGGCCGAAAGCCGATGACGAAGTTCACTCCTCCCGTGGTGGTCCTTGGTTCACGGATCGCGGCGATCGTGGAGGCGAAATCCTTCCATTTTTTCGCCTCCTGAAGGTCGAACTCCAAGTACGCATGCGAAGAATTTCCCAGCGCGAAGATGCCGGCCTGAGGTGTGTACATTTGGGCATTATATCCAGCACGAAGAATCCGACCTACCGGATGTAATAGCCGGAGACCCTCCAAGTACCATCGGTGTCCATCATCGGCGTAATCGTCTCGATCGCACTTGCCTTGTTCTCGAAAGAGGAAGCAAACTTGAGGATCACGTATTGTCCATCGGGCGCGCCCGGAACGCTTTGAGCGTAGGTCGCAGACTGGATCTGCCGTGACTTTAGCGCACCCAGCGGAGCACGAGCATTCCCCGCTGCAGCTTGCCATTGCGACTGGGAGACGCGTTGCCGGAAGAACGATGAGGCCGTGCTCCAACTGGCGGAGTAATTGCCCGCGTCGACGAGCACGAGCCACGCCTGCGCTGCCGACTCCGCTGCCGCTTCAGGTCGGTCGAATCCCCTGACATAGGATGCCCCCCCGACCAGGGTGATTAAAGAGAGAGTTGCAAGCGCGAATTTCATGTCACTACCCCCCTCGAGTGTTGCGATGACGATTCCATCAGGTCCAACAACCATGCGCTAATTTCGTTGGATCGCGGCCTCACCTATTGATCTCCCCAGCGCCAGCGCGGCGGCTCACCCTTCCAATAACATACGCCAAGGAGCGCCGCGATCATCACAACAACGAACAGCGCATGCTCAAAGGCGTGACGGGGCGGTCGAAACAATGGAATGGCAGCGAGGAATACGCCTAACCAGACCGCGAACACCACCCACCCTTCCCAGGTCAGCGGCAGCCCCCAACCCCAGCCGTAGCGCTTCGCCGCAAACCAATATCGAGGCTTGTCCATGTAGTACCTCTTTCGTGCTCTAACTATTAGATTCAGCGGCACGCGGCCGCAAGGACTTCACCGAAGCTGCGTTATCCCGATTCGTCTCCCTATCGTGCGAATGGCATTTTATCCCTTAGGGCTCCGTCCCGACGACGGTTAGACGGCGAACTCATTTTTTACGAGCTTATACCTCACTGCCAAGGCCCATAACCCCCAAGCGGCCATGACATACGCATAGGCAAAGAGCCCGCCGAAGCCGGCGACCGCAAAAAATGAAGAAATAACGTTGCTGAAGGTGCGATGAATGTCAGGTACGCGACCGACAATGAGCACAAACCCGCCGAGGGCTATCGCGAAGGCGGCCGGTGTAGCGATTGACAACTTGGCAAGAGCACGCATCGAACTCGCCCTATAAATGAGTATCGAGGTGACGACCACAGTCACGATATACGGGACAAAGGCAAGCTTCATGAAGAAGATGAATATGTCCAGCTTTGGAACGAAGTAACCCATCCCCGCAGCCGCCAATGGTAGCGATTGCGAAAGCAAAAAATAGAGCCGCGAACTCATGCTTGCCGTCTAACGATGAGGTTGAGCGGTGCGGGTATGCGTTTCAGTCGACCGAAGCTGATTTATGTACCTCATCGATTTGCCTCCTTGCCTCACCGAAGCTGTGTGTCCCCGATCGCTCGAACCCCGGGTTGGACGGTTTGGCCGCCGCTCATTATGGCGCGCGGCCAAAAGGACACGTGCGGAGGGCCTCGATCCGACGTCCTCCCCGACGCCGCGCCCAAAGTTGATGGCGCTGAATCGAGCGAGGGTGGGCGCGGCTCAACCAGTCGACTCACCCGGCCCGGCTACCGCCAAAGTTGAGCGGCGCGCCGCAACATTATGGTGGGCACTTTATTCCCGGTGCGTCCGCTGTAGCGCATGTTCGATGCCTGCCTTGCGACGCTCTCGAATTGCGTGGATGAACGATGGCACGTCCGATTGCCACTTGGGAAGGATTACAGAGATCGTAATGCCTTCCAGGTCTGCCGCGATACCGGCAAAGATTGCAAAGGATACGGCCGCCCCCTGCGACCCAAGCACAAGTAGCCAAAAGAACCCAACGAACAGACTGATGCCCCATAGCTTCGAGGACCACATGTGATAACTGGCCTCGCGACGGAACTTGATGAAGTCTAAACCATACCGAAGCACTTCGAGCGCCACCAGTAAGCCTAGAGGCACGGCTCGTTCAACGATAGCCGTAGGATAGAGGCGCCACGCCGCGAAGACACACGCCGCATAAAACAGCGTGTCGGCGGCACTATCCAGGCGGCGGATGGTTGGAGTTGCCACATTGAGGCGCCTCGCAATGATTCCGTCGAAAACGTCTGAGATGAACGCTGCCAGCAGACAAAACGCAAATGCTCCGGGTCTAGGCGCAAAGATAGAGAGCAGTAGGACAACCGGCGCCAGCAAAGCCCTCAGCCCGGTTAGCAGCACTGGAATATGCCTGATACTTGGGCAGGAAGAACCTCGAGGCATCTAACGATGAGGTTGAGCGACGCGGGTTTGCGTCGACGCACATCGAAGGCACTTTATCCCAATCATCGACTTCCCTCCTTGGCCACCGAAGACGACACCCGCGATCGCTCGAACCGATTGTTAGAGGACTAGCGCTGCCGACTAACGTAGCTACCGCCCAGCGCGCCCGCGAGACATGCCGGTACGGTAAGGCAAGCGAGTACGCCAAGAGCCTCGTATAGAAAGACTGACGACCAATTCAATGCCCGAAATTGATTCGACTGGAGTGTTACAAATGCCGCGGCGATAAGCCCTAGAATTGCGCCATTGTAAAAGAATGAACGAGGCGCAATGGCGCCAGTAACAGCTCCAGGAATCAGAAAGACCAGCAGTGTCAAGATTGCGGCGATAACCGGCACATGATCAACCAGAGGCTGGCCTGCGGCGCGCATAAGACTGCAAACAATTAACAAGAGCGACCCTGCCAGCAGAGCCAAAACGCTGGGCCGAGTAGAAAGCAATTGTCGCAACATAAACAGTGTCCTCTAACTGAGGATTAGAGTACAAATACGTCGCATACCGACCAATTGCCGCATCGCCCTGCTCCCCGCTATATCGGCCAAATTAACTCCGCACCTTTCTGTGCAAACCGCTCGAACTGTGCGACCACGAACTGGTCCGCAAAGCTCGGCCCGTTGAGTTGCTCCACGAAGCCGCAATGGCCGCCGTGACGGGTGCGCAGGACGGTCAAACGCCGCGACTGCGCCAGACGCGCGAGGTCGGCTGCCGGAATCATTGGATCGTCCTCCGCGAGCAGTATGGCCGCCGGAAACCGCAAAGTCGCGAGCCGCTGGCCAGTAATTGCGTAGCCATCGAGGTAGTCCTCGAGACTTGCGAAATCGGTGAACTGGCGCACGAGTCCGGCGGTCATCGAACGCAGATTCCGGGTGCGCAGCAGCGACTCGAAGTCCGGCAGGTCCGGCCAGGCGCGCCGCTTGCGGCGCAACGAACGGGACCAGCGTCGCACGAAGTACCGGCGGTAGATGGACCAACCGCTCTCTAGCGCCTCGAGCGTGACGGCCGGATCGAGTACCGGGGATATGGCGACTGCGCCGGCAATCGTTTCGGCGGCACCGGCGTCAGCCGACACTCTAAGCACGAAGTTCCCCCCCAGTGAAAAGCCTGCCAGGAAAATCCGCGCTTCAGGAAAGCGCTCCGCGACTGCCCGTGTGGCGCCGACGACCTCCGCCAGGCGACAGGAGTGGAAAATCTCGCGGTTTAGGTGGTGGCTCTCCCCGTGGTCGCGCAGATTGAGCCTCAGCACGTCAAATCCGCTTGCGAGCAGCCGCGCACCGAGAGAGAGCACGTAGCAGGACTCGGCGCTGCCTTCCCAGCCGTGCAACACCAGCGCGATCTGCCTCTCTCCAGGTTCAACGGTCACCTCGTTCGCCCGGCCATTTCCCTTCGCCAGACTCAGAAATCCCTGCAGGCGGACACCGTCGCCGCAATCGAGCAGCCATTCCCGTGCGTTCGCAAGGAGCATCGCGCCGCGCCGGCGAGCGAGCCACCGCATGGGTGGCAGGTTACCGATCGTCGTTTGCACCTGACCGTTGCGCAACGCGCGCGGCGGCGAGAATGCCGGATGCTTCGTCAGGGGACGGCCCGCCGGTATGGATCGGCGATGGGATCAGGGGCCGTGACGGAGCCGATGTGCATCGATGTCGGGACCTGAAGCACG
>JBEKHK010000006.1:0-173109 GCA_050012315.1 Steroidobacteraceae bacterium
GATCGTGAAGCGTTGCCGTAGACTCAGGAGGTGCTCCGCCAGCGCCTCCAGCACGAGGCGCCCAACCCCTTCTTGAGATCGGGCGCACCGTACGACCAATTGGAATACGCTCTCTGCCACACGCCCGCCGGGCGAATTCAGCCGATTCTCCTGTGTCGCGAGGGTGGGCAATGGGTTGCGAAGCCTTGCGTGGGCCTTTCGCTGATGCTGCAGCGGGAAATTGAGGATCACTTGCATGGGAAGGTGCCTCTGGAAACTCTGCGGGAACCAGTATGCGACGAAGATTGATCACCCAGAATAATAGAGCCGCCCGTATAAAGATGATGTTAATTTAAGTCGTCCGCCGAAACGCACCGCACTTCCTTCGCCGCGATCCCATAATTTTTACGTGATTTTGACGGCCTACGTGGTACGTTACCTCCCGCCCGTACTTGGATTGGCTGGCGAACGCAGGGGTGCGCGGTATGACTGAGGCAATGCACCTCGTGGTGATCGTTGAAGACGATCCGGCGCTTCAGAGCGTATTGCAAATGCTTTTCGAAGCGAACGGCTACCGCGTAGTCGCCGCGGGCACCGCATCCGGGGGCGTGCATGACGCGCGACTCTACAATCCCGATGTCGTTATCGTGGATTTGGGCTTGCCGGATCGTGATGGGATCGAGGTGATCAAAAGTATTCGGGCATGGTCGGCGATGCCGATCGTGGTGCTTTCTGCGCGCACTGCCGAGACTCAGCGCTTAGCTGCATTCGAGAACGGCGCCGATGACTATGTGGTGAAGCCATTCAGCGCGCCGGAGCTTTTGGCGCGGGTGCGGGCCGTTTCGCGCAGGCATGTTCGCGGCCATTTGCCAATGGGCGTCTTACGGCTCGGGGATATCTCCGTCAATCTGAGCGAGCGCGCCGCGCGCCGGGACGATGGCCGTGAAATCCATCTGACTCCCCTCGAATATAAAATCCTCGTCGTGCTGGCGCGTCAGCCGGAGCGGATTGTCACCCACTCGACCCTCCTCAAGGAAGTGTGGGGGCCGGATCGCGACGATTCCCGCTCGCTGCGCGTCTACATTGGGAGTCTGCGTCGTAAACTAGAGGCGGATCCGAGCCGACCAAAGCACATCCTTACGGAGCTCGGCCTCGGCTATCGCCTGGTGCTCGATCAAGAGGCGCGGATCGAGAATCCGGCCGACTAAAGGGCCCTCTTGGTCCCGTGTTCCCGCTTCATGTTCGCGATACCGTCGTGCTGCGCTATGCCTCATAATCGTCATGGCACGCTTACTGGGGGTTATCGATCCAATGGTCATACTCGAACTCAATCTGGCGCTCGATCTGTTGCACTAATGTCCGACGAGAAGCGGGTCGATCCGGATGAGTTGCTGACCGCCCTGAAGCACCATGAAGCGGCCGAACGGCGGGGGCATCTCAAGATTTTCTTCGGTGCGGTCGCGGGCGTCGGGAAGACCTATTCCATGCTCGAGTCCGCGCGTGCGACACGCGCCACCGGTGTTGATCTGGTCATCGGGTACGTCGAACCCCATGGACGGCTGGAAACCGAGCGCCTGCTAATGGGTCTTGAGCAGTTGCCCTTGCTCGAGGTGGAGTATCGAGGAATTACTCGCGGCGAATTCGATCTCGACGCCGCCCTGGCACGCCATCCCACGATATTGGTGGTCGACGAGCTGGCCCACTCGAATGTGATCAATGGGCGCCCCCCGCAGCGCCACGCAAAGCGCTGGCAGGATATCGAGGAGGTCCTCGCCGCCGGCATCCATGTATGGACCACGCTCAATGTTCAACATCTGGAGAGCTTGAACGACGTCGTCGCGAGCATTACGGCAGTCCGGCAACGGGAAACCGTGCCGGACCGCATTTTTGATCAAGCCGACGATGTTGAACTGATCGATCTTCCGCCGAGCGATCTGCTCGCGAGGTTGCGGGCCGGTAAGGTCTACAGCGTCGCGCATGCCACGGCGGCGACCAAGCAGTATTTTCGCGAACCGAACCTCTTGGCGCTGCGTGAGTTGGCACTGCGGCGCACGGCGGATCGTGTCGATGCAGCAGCTCGGGTCTATAAGGATCTGGAGCGCTTTTCTCGACCCTGGTTGGCGCGCGATCGATTCCTCATAGCCGTTGACCTCGACGATCAAGCCGAGCAGTTGATCCGGGTGGGTAAGCGCTTCGCCGATGCCCTGGATGCCGAATGGCTGGTGGTGTCGGTCGAGACCCCCGCGATGCTCAAGCTGGGCGAAGCCTCGCGAAATCGGCGCATCGATATCTTGCGGCTCGCCGAATCGCTGGGAGCACAGACGGTTACCCTGGATGGCCCCTCGGCATCCGCTGCCTTGACGGAGTACGCCCGGCTCCGAAACATCACCCGCATCGTTGTCGGAGAGCCGCGGCGATTTGGACTCAAGGCCTTCTTCAAGCCCTCCACCGCAACCAAGCTGGTGCGCGCGGGCGGCGGATTCGATGTGTCCGTGATCGCCCGGCGGGTCCCCTCGCCCACCGGGCGGACCCGTTCGGGGGCGGCGGAACCACAAAAGGTAAAGTGGCCACGCTATTGGGCCGCCATCGGGATCTCGCTCGCGTGCACCGGGGTCGCGGCCCTCATGTACCCTTATTTTGTTCTGACCAACCTCGTGATGGTGTATCTCTTGGGCGCCACAATTGCCGCTCTCAGGCTCGGGCGAGGTCCGGGGAGCGCCTCGGCGGTGGCCAACATCCTGGCGTTCGACTTCTTCTTTGTGCCTCCGCGCTTTTCTTTCGCCGTGACAAATCTCGAGTATGTGGTGACATTCGCCGTCATGTTGGCGGTGACGCTGATTATCGCGACGCTGGTGGCGAACGTCAGAGCTCAAACGCGGGTGGCCGGCGCTCGGGAGCGCCGTACGGCGTTGTTGTACGCAATGAGCCGCGAACTCGCAGCCACGCGCAGCCTCGAGGATTTGGCGCGCGTCGCGGTGAAACATGTGGCGGAGACTTTCGCCAGCCGCGCAGTGGTCCTCGTTCCCGCTGCCAATGGGCGATTGCGACACCCGGCAAGCTCGCCGATAGTCGGCTCGTTGCGGGGCGCTGATCTGTCCATCGCCCAATGGGTATACGATAAAGGCGCACCGGCGGGCCTCGGAACCGACACTCTGCCGGCAGCTGTCGCGCAATACCTGCCGCTCAAGGGAACCCATCAGGCACTCGGCGTATTGGTGGTGGAACCGACGCAACGGCGCCGCCTGCTCCTGCCCGAACAGCGACACTTGATCGAGACCTTTGCCGCCCAGATCGCGCTGGCGCTGGAACGCGCCGGATTGCAGGAAGAAGCGGAACAATCGCGCGTCACTGCAGAAACAGAGCGGCTCCGCAATACGCTTCTCGCCTCCATCTCGCACGACTTGCGGACTCCGCTTGCCGTGATCACGGGTGCGAGCAGCGCGCTCGGTGATCCCTCGATGACGTTTGATGCGGAGGCGCGCCTCTCCCTGGCCCTGCAAATCGAGACCAAATCCAGGGAAATGACCGAAATCATATCCAATGTCCTGGAACTGATGCGTTTGGAGAGCGGTCAGTTCGCCCTGCGGCTCGATTGGGTCATGATCGACGATCTCGTGAGTTCGGCGCTGGAGCGGCTGGGAACGCGCTTGGCTGAACACCCGTTGGAGTCTCGCGTGCCGGCGGATTTGCCGCCGGTGCATGCGGATAGCGCCCTGATGCTGCAGGTGTTCATCAATCTTCTCGAGAACGTGGTGAAACACACACCTGCCGGGACCCGCGTGGTGATTCAGGCCGCTCTAGAGGACCCGTTTGTGAGAGTCAATATCGAAGACACGGGCCCCGGTCTTCCACCTGGTGATGTCGATCAGCTTTTCGCAAAATTCCATCGTGGCCGTGATGAAAGCAGCACCGGTGGCGCCGGTCTAGGATTGTCAATTTGCCGTGCCATCGTGAGCGCACACGGAGGTAAAATCGACGCCAGCCAGCGGCCGGGCGGCGGTGCCCGCTTCTCATTCACGTTGCCGGTGTCTTGACGGGGAGCAACGTCCTCTCCAGCAGGGCCGAAATGCCATCGGTGCAAACGCCGCCTGGATAGCGGCTGCAGGCATCCAGGTTACCGTTGATCCGATTCCGGACAATAGACGGACTGTGCAAATAGTGCGAGCTCATCGCTGTTCAACAGCCCGTCATGGTCCTGATCGACACGAGCGAATTGCATTTCGAGAAATCGAAATACCTCCTCCTTGGACACCGACTCCGTCGCCGCGATAGACCTCACATATTCCTGGATCGCCATAAGAAGAACCTCCGACTACACGCGAGCATAAGTCGTCCGCGCGTAAAAAAACTGTTAAAGAATGGCAGTGCCGATTTCCGATCTGAGTAATTCGCTCGGACACTGCCACCCTTTTTTTCACAGCATCTTAATGGGGTGTGAAGCACAATAATTCTCACGTGCTGCACATTGGGTTGGGGATTTACGAGCGCTGTGCTCGTGGGACCGTTACCGCCAGCACCCGAGATCACGTTCATGTGCCGATTAGTGTCCTCACGGCTCCAATTCGTCATTACCTTTGTATTGATCATCGCGGTGATAGACCGCGGTCATTTGCAAAGAAGCAGCCCAGGCCCGTCGGGAATCACGCGTATCGCGCGCGACCTAGGCCGAAAATTCTGCAATCCCGAGGGCGAAGGACTGACCTACCCCTGGGCACAGTAAGGTAGCTTCGAGCCCCCTCGCATCGCGTGACGCGAGGGGGCGATATCAGAATTTGACCAGAACGCCGGCGCCGTAGATGACTTCACGCGTGCGCAGGTCCGGAAACCAGTCCCCGGCATCGCATTGACCGGTGGTGGCATTGGCGCCGCCGCCGACGCAACTTCCCGGCGAACCGGTGTTGCCGCCGGGAGGCGTGATACCGCCCGCTCCCGACCAATACGGAACGCTCGAATGCCGGAACGTCGTTTCCGTCCACCAAGTAATCCAGTCTTTCGGCATGTACTGAAAATTGAGCTGCGAATCCCATTGATAGAGCTTTTGTCCCGGCTGCTGGGTGAAGTACGGTGAGCCGCTGGCGGCCGTCGCTCCGTTGATGGGCGGAGTCAGGGCCAGATAGCGGCCTGGATTGTTCATGAACCCGCCGCCAATGGTCACTGCGTACAGATCGTTATGGAACCATGTACGGTCGTAGAGCATCATGCCGATAAATTCATCCTTGTTCGGCTCGTGCGTACAGTGGACGCCGCCGCCGTACTCGCAGCCCCAGTCCCAGGTCAAGCTGAACGCCATTTTGGAGATACCGGCCCCGCCAAGCCCTTTGGCGTCGTAGTATTTCACCAAGAGGCTGTCGTCCTCGTGAAACCGGGTTACATCGGCGTAGTTGACGGGTGGGCCCGCCCCGACATAGGACCCGGCGGCTGCGTTGCCAGGACCGCCATTCTGGGGGTGACAAAGCGTATCCATGGTTCCAGCTCCGTTGTTGCTGTTCACTTGGCAGTTCAAATTGTCCTGTCCGATGGAATAGGTGTTGAACACCATTTTGAGGTTCTCGCTCGGGATCCACAGGATCTGTCCGCCGAAGCCCGGGTGGCGGTTGAATTTGGCATAGGATTGCCAGCCGTTGATCAGCCAGGGCTCGATCTTCAGATCCTGGGTGGGCCACCATTGAACGCGCAGTCCATTGAAGAACCACGGTGTGTTGGAGGACACGAACGAGGGCTGGTAAGTCCAGTTATCGAAGTTGTAATAGCTGAACAAGCCGATGTAGGAAACGAATACCCCCACGTCGACATTGAGGCCATGGCTCACGTCCCAGTGATAGCCGGCGTTCGCTTCCGAGAAGTAGCGATACGCGTCATCGAGGTCCCACTGGCCGACCGCGGAACTGGCGTCATTTCGCGGTGTGGTGGTCGAAAACATGCCGAACATCGAAAGAAACCGCGCCTTCACGCCCTCCCAGTGAAAATCGCCGCCGAAGCTGACCTGCTCGATCTGGAATTCGCCTGAGCGGAACTCCTCGGTCGAGCCGGAGATGGTGTGGTCGATCGGATGATTGGCACTTTGCAGATAGTTCATATCCAGGCGTACTTCCGGCGTGAAAAACTTGGTATCGAATATCGGGTTCTTCTCACGCGGGGTGCCGTTCATCCAGCCGATATAGCCGTCATTGGCAAGCGGCGTCTGGGTATCGACCTCGGGACCGGGTTCGGGCGCCTGCAGCGCTTCGGGTATCACCGCTGCCGGTTGTTGCGCCGCTGCCGGTTGTTGCGCCGCTGCCGGTTGTTGCGCAACCATCGGCGCCGCCGGCACAACAGCGGGACTCGGCGGTGAAGCCGCCGGGGCCGTCGTCATCACGAGGTCATTTCGAGAGGCCTTGCCCGCCACCACTTCGACCGACGGCACGACCACCTCCGCAGCTCCTTCACGCTCTGCGGTGATGGACCACGCGCCCGGCGAAAGATCGGCGAAGGAGTAGACCCCGTCGCTGCCCGACACCGTCGCCCGAATGGAGGATCCATCCACTCGCACCGCGGTCACGGTCGCTCCCGCCACCGGCAGCTTGGCCGCGTTGGTTACGATCCCTACGATGGCTCCGAATGCAACCTTGCCCACCACCCCCGGGGATTCCGCCCCCAGCGCAGGCAGCACGGGCGGCACCGTCAGCATGGCGGTCAGCAGCATGGTTGAACAGTATTTCGTTTTCATCGACCCTCCCCTTCACTGGATCTGCTCGACTCAACGCATTCGATCGAGCGCGAGATTGAGTCCAAGTAGGTTGACCCGCTTTTTTTCACGGTAGCACCGGCGAGCAGGATGGCTGTACGCAGATACACGTACGCAATCCGCCCGTAACCCGCGGCACGATGCACCCGACGGTAGATCACGGGCGACGATACCTCGGAAGGTGACATAGGGGAATCTACTGAGGCACCTTGTTCGCGGCGCATGACCGCGGCGCGCATGAAGCCGTTCTACCACGATTTGCTATAAACTCGTCTGGCGATAGAGTCCACTCTGGAAGGCGCACGATCAACACTGTTGGAGATTGCCGAAAAAGGAGAATCGGATGAAGTGCAGTCGAATTGGAATTGCATTGATCGGTATGTTCGCCATTGCGGCGTGTCAATCGCAAAGCGCCCTCGTCACTCAGAATGAGGATAACCTCGCCGCCGCCGGATTCTTGGTGCGGCCGGCCAATACTCCCGAGCGCATCGCGATGCTCAACCGGCTTCCTCCTCACCAGTTCGTCCAGCGCGTCAATGGCGACGCGGTGCACTACGTCTACGCGGACCCCCTGGTTTGCGGCTGTCTCTATGTGGGTACGCAGCAAGCCTACAATCAATACAAGCTCCACCAGCTGCAGCAGAATCTGGCTGACGAGCAGCTCATGACGGCTCAGAGTTACTCGGACGCGACGTGGAACTGGGGGGCGTGGGGTCCCTGGGGACCACCGGGATTCGGGCTCGCCTATGGACCGGTCGGCTGGTAGCCACCTGCGGACCACGTGCCGGATATCGGTGCGATCTTGATCCTTGCGGGCCTACCAGCCGCCAATGCCCGGACCGTACAGGGGACCTAATGGACCCCACGGACGGTGTCATCGCGTTGCCTCAATTAAAGTCTCTGTGCCCCTCTTGCGCCGCCCGCCGCTACACGGCCGGCTTCGACGGCAGCACGTCGAGCAGCGGCTTGATCAGATCGAGCGGCAGAGGAAACACGATGGTCGATGATTTGCCGTTGCTCGACATATCGGCGAGCGTCTGCAGGTAGCGCAACTGCAGCGCCTGCGGCTGCTGCGACAGCATTGCGGCCGCATCGCGCAGCTTCTCCGCGGCTTGCAGCTCGCCGTCGGCATGGATCACCTTCGCGCGCCGTTCGCGCTCCGCCTCGGCTTGGCGCGCTATCGCCCGCACCATGGTCTCATTGAGGTCCACGTCCTTGATCTCGACATTGGCGACCTTGATGCCCCACGCATCGGTCGCCTCGTCGAGGATCGTCTGCAGCGTGCGGTTGATCGATTCGCGCTGCGACAGGATCTCGTCCAGCTCGTGCTGCCCGAGCACCGAGCGCAGTCGCGTCTGTGCCAGCTGACTCGTCGCCTGCAGGAAATTAACCACCTGAAGCACTGATTTGTCCGGCTGCACCACGCGGAAATACACGACTGCATTGACCCGCACCGATACGTTATCGCGCGAGATCACATCTTGCGGCGGCACGTCCATCACGGTGATCCGCAGGTCCACACGCACCATCCGCTGCACCACGGGAATCAGCAGCACGAGCCCCGGTCCCTTGGTCCCGGTGTAACGGCCCACGGTGAGGACCACACCGCGTTGATATTCCGGCAACACCTGGACCGATGCGAACAGCAGCAGTACCCCGGCGACCACCAGCACCCCGATAAATGTGAACATGACTGAACTCCCCGCTATCCCTTCAAATCTCGGCGCTCGGTCGGCGCCACCCACAGTACCAGTCCCTGCCGTTGCGTGATATGGACTCGCGCGCCGGCGGGCAGCGCGCACTCGCTTCGGACGCGCCAGCGCTCGCCGCGTACGCTGGCCCAGCCTTCGCTGCCGGCGGCGATCGGCTCCAGTACCTCCACCCGCTCGTTGAGCAGCGCCTCATCGCCGATGAATTGGCGCGAGCGCCGCGCACGGAACACCGCCCGCACGATCAAGGCCAGCGACCCCACGGCACACACGGTGATGGCGGCGATGATGCCCACATTGATGCCGTAGCCTGGCACGCCGCTCTTCATCAGCATCACAGAGCCCACGACGAATGCGATCACGCCGCCGATGCCGAGCGCGCCGACTGTCGGCAAGACCGCTTCGGCGGCCAGCAGGCCGATGCCGAGGGCCATCAGCGCGAGCCCCGCGTAACTCACGGGCAGCAACTGCAGCGCGTACAGGCCGACCAGCAGACAGATGCCGCCGGCGATGCCCGGCAGGAACACCCCAGGATGGGTCACCTCCAGGAACAGTCCCGTGACGCCGACCAGTAAGAGCACATAGGCGATGGCGGGGTTGGTGATAATCCCGAGGAATTGGGAACGCGCGCTCGGGGGGTAATCGCGTATCGACGCTCCCTCGAGTTGTAAGGTGACGGTGCGATCGCCCACCTGCACCTTGCGGCCGCTCGCTTTCGCCAGCAAATCCGACAAGCTGGTCGCGACGAAATCGATCACGTGCTGCTGCGCCGCTTCGTTCGCGGTAAGCGTCGCTGCGCCGCGCACGGCCTGCTCCGCCCACTGGGCGTCTCGCCCCCGCAGTTGCGCGAGCGAGCGGATGTAGGCGACCGAATCGTTCAGCACCTTCTGCGACTCGGCATCACGCTGCTCGGTGGCATGCGTCGCCGCGCTCGCGGCCGGTTGATCGTCCTTCGGGACGGGCGCCGGAGTGCTGCCCTGCAGACTTACCGGTGTAGCGGCGCCGACGTGCGTTGCCGGCGCCATCGCGGCAATCTGTCCGGCGTACAGGATATATGCGCCGGCTGAAGCCGCCCGTGCACCCTCGGGTGCCACATAGACCAGGATCGGTATCGGGCAGGCCAGCATCCGAGTGATGATCTGCCGCATCGACTCGGCGAGGCCGCCCGGGGTATCCAGTCGCAGCACGATGGCCGCGGCTCCGTTTGCTACGGCGCGATTCGAGGCGTCGTCGAAATACTCGGCCGCCGCCGGGCCGATCGGCCCGTCGAGCGTCAACTGCGCCACCACGGCGGTCCGCTCGCCCGTCGTAATCGCAGCGGCCAGGGCCGCACGGGCAGGTATCGCGCAATGGACGAGCACCCCACAAAGACACAGCCAGCGCACCATCGCAGCAACCTCGCAATAACCGCCGCGCTTTCGCACGGGTAGGAGGAGCAGAGGGAGTAGATTACCCGACTATGAATTGGGATATCGCGATTCTCATCCTCACCGATCCCCTGTGGGTTACCTCTATTTCGGTCAATTCGTGGGCAGTGGCTATCAGAGCATAATGCATATTAGTGTTTATAATTCAATTAGTTATTGAATATTATTAGAAGTTTTAGTTGAACCAATTTCTCGGTGCGGCCTGCCTCGTTGGTCGGCAATTGGCTCCAGGAATTGGCAAGGCGTGAACGCTCGCCCTTCCAGCTTCAGGTACTTATGCGCGTTGTTGGACTCGGCCATGGCTTGTTCGCTATCGCAGTAGCGAGCCTCGCTATCTTGATGTTCACTTTCCACGACTTCGCACCGATGTGGCAGTCCATCCCCGCCGGGAGTCCCTGGCGGGAAGCTTGGGAGTACGGGTGCGCACTACTTCTCCTGGCCGCCAGCGTCGGTCTTTGCTTCCCGCGCACGGCCTTGCCGAGCACGCTGACGATCGGCGCGTACCAGGCGGTCTGGGCCCTGACCGGTGTGCCTCCCATCCTCTCCGAACCGCTCAGCGTTGGCGCCTGGTATGGGCTTTGCGAAGCGCTGACCTCGGTTGCCGGCACCTGGATCCTTTACGCCGCGTTACGGTGGCAGTCGCGAGGATCTCAGATGCCGCTCGCCGGCGAGCGCGCCGTGCGCGCGGCACGAGTTTTATTTGGCCTCACCTGTATTTTCTACGGAAGCTCGCACTTCACCTACGCCGATTACACCGCCAGCATGGTGCCTAGCTGGCTACCCAGTCGATTGGGATTCGCCTATTTCACGGGACTGAGCTACATAGCCGCCGGAATCGGCATCGTTCTTGGGATTCTGCCGCGCTTGGCGGCCACCCTCGTTGCGATCATGATGAGCTTGTTCGGCCTTTTGGTCTGGGTGCCGAGCTTCTTCGCGCATCCGAAGCCCTCATGGGCAACGCCCCTCCAAAATGAATGGTCCGAGCTGGAGGTGAACCTTTTTTTGGCCGCCGCCGCGTGGATCGTCGCAGCCGGCTTGCGAGGCCGGCCCTGGGGCTTCTCTCCGCGTTCACGTGTGTGAGGCGTGCAGGTCGATCAGCACCTTGGCGCTCCGGGAGGCGGTCGTTACGCCTGAAACAATCAGGCTGGCGAGCGAAATCGGCTCGTTACCCGCGTCTGAGAGATTAGGGGCGAGCCGCACTTCAGGGTCTGGGTAGGGAACGCACACGACGCCCTGATTTTTGAGACCCAGCGAAACCGCGTCACGATCGACCGATCAAGCAACCAACCACTGCCGAGGTCGACCACGATGAATTCTCGTCGGTATTGGCTGATTGCATTGGGTGCTGCTGTAGCAGTCACAGCGTTGCTCCTGCGATCCAGATTCAGCTCGAGGCAGACACCTTCCGTGGCCGTTGTCCGCGTCGCAACGGTTTCTGTCGCATCCGGCGACGTGCCGATCGAGCAGGACACCCTGGGTCAGGTGATGGCGTTCAATACCGTGACGATCCGGCCGCAGGTGGGTGGACAGGTCACGGCGATCCGATTCAAGGACGGACAACTCGTCAAGCAAGGCGATGTGTTGGTGCAGATCGATCCACGGCCGCTGCAGGCGGTGGTGGATCAGGACAACGCGACGCTGCTGCGGGATCGAGCGAACCTCGCCAGCGCGCAGACAGATCTTGGGCGCTACCTTCCGTTACTCAAGGAGGGCATCGTTTCCGCTCAGCAAGTGAGTGATCAGCGCGCCTTGGTTGGCCAGCTGCAAGCCACGGTGGCCGCCGATCAGGCAGCGCTGGATGGTGCACAGATCCAACTCGGCTACACATCGATTACCGCGCCGCTTGCCGGCGTCCTGGGTCTCAGGATGATTGACGTCGGCAACACGCTGAACCCGGCAACCCCGGCAGGGATCGTCGTGTTGACGCAAATTCAACCGATCACGGTGGTGTTTCCGGTGCCGCAGGCCAGCCTCACTGAGATTCAGGAGCGCCAGACGGCAAGCAAGACGGGTCTGGTCGTCCAGGCATGGTCGCAAGACGGAACTCGCGAACTGGACGAGGGAGTCCTATCAGCTCTCAGTAACGAAGTCGATACCGCCACCGGCACCGTCGTGCTCAAAGCGACCTTCCCCAATCCCAACCGGCTGCTGTGGCCCGGTGCTTCCGTAGCGGCGAGATTGGTGCTCGACGTCCAACATGACGGATTGACCGTGCCCGCGGCCGCGGTGAATCAGGGTCCCGAGGGCACGTTCTGCTGGACAATAGGGGCCGACGGCACGGCCGCGATATCGCCAGTGGGGATACGCCAGCAGTTGCGCGGCCAGGTGCTCGTGTCTTCGGGTTTGAAGGCTGGCGAGCAAGTGGTAACGGACGGTCAGTACGAACTCACCCGCGGTGCGCACGTCAGCGTCGAAGCGGCTTCGAAGCTGGCAGCGGCGGAAGCGGGAGGCACGCCCGCGCTGCGCACGAATCCGCCCGACCAACTAGGAATCTCCCCGTGACGGACTTGGACCAAGGCCGAACGGACGACGGTACGGACAGCAGCGGGGAGCAAGCAGATGCAGGCGGAGGCTTCTCAGGCCTCTTCATTCGCCGTCCGATCGCGACCATCATGCTGATGTCCGGCATCGTGCTCGTGGGCACCCTCGCCTACTTTTCTCTGCCGGTCGCTCCATTGCCGACAGTGGATGTCGCCACCATTCTGGTGACCGCCGAAATGGCGGGCGCCGACCCGGAGACCAACGCCTTCGCGGTGACCAATCCGCTCGAAAAGCAATTTGGCCAAATAGCCGGTCTGACGGGGCTGACGTCGGCGAGCGCCAACAGCTATGCGCAGATGACGCTGCAGTTCGGCTTCAATCGCAGCGTGGACAGCGCGGCAGGGGACGTCCAGGCCGCCATCACGTCCGCACAGGCGTATCTGCCGACACAGATGGCGCAGCCGCCGATCTACCGCAAGACCAACCCGGCGGACACGCCGGTGATCATTCTCGCACTGACCTCCGACACCCTTCCGCTCACCACAGTGGACGATTACGCGGAAAACATCCTGCTGCAGAGGATCTCGCAGGTGAAGGGCGTCGGCCTGGTCACGATCGGAGGGCAACAGCAGCCCGCCATGCGTATCGAGCTCGACCCGATCAAACTTGCCAACATCGGTCTGACGCTCGGGGATGCCCGGACGGCCATCCTGAAAGGAACCACGATTGCCTCCAAGGGAGTGCTCGAAGGGCCCGAGAAATCCGTCGCGCTTCAGGCAAACGACCAGATTGCCAAGGTCGGCGACTTTGACCAGGTGGTGATCGCGTACCGCAACGGCGCGCCGGTGCACGTCCGTGACGTGGGCCATGCGGAGATTGGGCCGGCCAACGCCCTTCTGAAAGGTTGGTTCAACCACAAGCAGGCCATCGTCCTGAACGTGCTGCTCACGAACGGAGCAAACGCCATCGAGACCGTCGATGCGATCACGAAGCAGCTTCCGAGCTTGCGGGCGTCGCTGCCCAAAGGGATCACGCTCTCGGTGGTGTCCGATCGGACCAAGACCATCCGCGCGTCGGTGAAGGACGTCGAGAAGACACTCCTGCTGACCGTCGTCCTGGTCGTGATCACCATCTTCGTGTTTCTGCGCACGCTCTGGGCCACGCTCATCCCCGGCGTTGCGATGGTGATCTCGCTGATCGGCACAGCGGCGGTCATGTACGCCCTTGGCTTCAGCCTCGACAATCTTTCGCTCATGGCTCTCTCGATCGCGGTCGGCTTCGTCGTCGACGATGCGATTGTCATGATCGAGAATATCTCGCGGCATCTGGAGGACGGCAAACGCCCCCTTCAGGCCGCCCTGCAGGGGGCGGGGGAGATTGGTTTCACCATCATGTCCATCTCCATCTCGCTGATCGCGGTGTTCATCCCGCTCTTTATGATGGCCGGCGTGGTCGGCAAGATGCTTCGGGAGTTTGCCGTGACTGTCGGGGTAGCCATCCTGGTCTCGGCCTTCGTGTCGCTCTCATTGACGCCCGTTCTCTGCGCTTTGTTCCTGAAGGCAGAGTCGAAGGACCAGAAGCATGGACGGCTGTATCTCATGGCCGAGCATATGTTCGAGCGGCTGCAGGCTCGATACGACCAGCTGCTGACGGTCGTGCTGCGCCATCAGTTCCTGACGTTGATGGTCATGCTCGCAACGGTCGCGCTCACGGCGGTGCTCTACGTGCACATCCCCAAGGGCTTCTTTCCCCAGCAGGACACCGGGCTGATTACCGCCATCTCCGAGGCCTCCCAGGATGTTTCCGTCGCGGGTCTGGGTCAGCGGCAGACGGCGGTCACCGATATCATCCTCAAAGACCCGGCCGTGGAAAGCGTGGCCAGCTATATCGGACCTGGGCCCTCCAACGCCGCGCCCAACCAGGGGCGCATGTTCATCACGCTCAAACCCCTGTCGAAGCGCGGCCCTGATGGCGCCGCCCCGCAAGTGATTGCGCGTCTTTCCCGGCAGCTCCAGTCGGTATCCGGTATCCACCTCTTCATGCAGCCGGCTCAGGACCTGACCATCGGCGCACGTGCCGCCAAGTCGATGTATCAATACACGCTCGAGGACACCGACCAATCGGAGCTGAACCATTACGCCTCGCGCATGGTCGAGCAGCTCAAACACGTGGACGGCCTCACCGGTGTGACTTCCGACCAGGAGGCAGGCGGTCCGTTCGTGGTGCTCGATATCGACCGGGCTGCCGCCGCCCAGTACGGTCTCGACGCGCAAACGATCGATGAGGCGCTCAACGACTCCTTCGGCAGCCGCCAGGCGACGAAGGTCTATGGCGCGTTTGGGCAGTATTTCGTCATCGTGGAAGCCGCGCAAGCCTTCCGCAATGGCCCTAATGCCCTCAATCAGTTGTATCTGCACGGCCCACGCGGAGGCATGGTCCCGTTGAGCTCGGTGGCACACGCGACCACCCGCACGGGGCCGATCGTCATCAACCACCAGAACCAGATGCCGTCGGTGACCCTCTCATTCAATCTCAAGCCGGGTGTTTCGATCGGGTCGGCCGTCAGCGCGGTGCAGAACGCTCAAGCGGCGCTCCACTTCCCATTGACGCTCCGGGGATCCTTCCAGGGCACCGCGAACGCCTACACGACGGCCCTTCATGGGCAGGTGCCGCTGATCGGGGCTGCGTTGGTGGCTATCTACCTGATCCTCGGCATGCTCTACGAGAGCTGGTCGCACCCCATCACCATCATCTCGACCCTGCCCTCGGCCGGCCTCGGCGCGCTGCTCGCGCTGATGCTCGCGGGCATGCCGCTCGACGTCATCGGTATCATCGGCATCATCCTGCTGCTCGGGATCGTCAAAAAGAACGGCATCATGATGGTGGACTTCGCCATTCAGGAGGAGAAAGCCGGCAAATCGGCGACGGAGGCGATCCATGCGGCGTGTCGCCTGCGGTTCCGGCCGATCCTCATGACCACGATCTGCGCCCTGCTCGGCGGCGTGCCCCTCATGCTCGCGAGCGGCATCGGCTCGCAGATTCGCCAACCGCTGGGGTTCACGATCGTCGGCGGCCTGGCGGTATCACAGGTTCTGACACTGTTCACGACCCCTATCGTCTACATCTACATCGACAAGCTTGCCCGCCTGATCCGCCGTGATGCCCGGGCGCCGGCGAGTCAAGGCACCGCGATGGCCGCAGCATGAGGCTTTCAGTTTCCGGGCGGTGCGCTCCGTGGGTTGCAGCCTCATTCGCCGTTGGCCTCATCGCCGTGACCAGCGCGTGTCAGGTGGGTCCGCCTTATCAAGCGCAGCACCCGCGCGTACCTGAAAAGTGGGCGACGGAAGTGGCGAGCGGCTCCCCTTCCTGGCCGGCGCCCGATTGGTGGGCGGCATTCAAAGATCCCGAGTTGAGCCGCCTCATGGACCAGGCGCGATCCGGCAACCCCGACGTTGCAGCCTCCATGTATCGGGTGCGTGAAGCCGACGCACAGGCCGCGATTGCCGGTGCACCCCTGCTGCCCTCGGTGCAGGCTTCAGCTGCCGCCGGTCCCGAGCGCCAACTCACCTTGCGCGGCCAAGAGCGCAGTCATGTCCTCTATCAGGGGCTGATCAACGTCCAATACGAATTTGATTTCTGGGGAAAAAACAAGTCCGCACTCGAATCCGCCAAGGCTTCCGCGAACGCGGCCCGATTCGCTCAGCAGGTCGTTTGGCTCACGGCTTCCACCGGCGTCGCCAATCTGTACTTTCAGAATCTGGCCCTGCTCGATCGGCTCCAGATCGCACAAGACAACCTGGCGCGTGCGCAACATGCCCTCGATGCCCTCGAGCTGGCGGAGCATCAAGGCACCGTGCCCCATCTGGCCGTGATCCAGGAACAGGCAGCCGTGGCGAGCCTCGAGGCCGTGGCGCCTTTCCTGCAACAGCAGCTTGCCGCCACTCGCAATGCGCTCGCGATCCTGGTCGGAGTTCTGCCCGAGGAGATGAAGCTGAGTGGACGATCATTGGCCGATCTCACACAGCCTGAAGTCAACGTGGGTATGCCGTCGGGATTGCTCGCCCGCAGACCGGACATCCAGGAAGCCGAGGCGAACCTCATTGCGGCTAATGCCAATATCCGCGTCGCGCGCGCTCAATTCTTCCCATCCTTCACCCTGCCGCTCTCGGCCGGCATAGAGAGCATGGGAGTGGTCGGTGGGACGGTGCCTCCCATTGATGAGTACTCCCTGCTCGGCTCGGTGACGCAACCGATCTTTCAAGCTGGAGCGCTCCGCGGCAAGCTCGATCAGAGCAAGGCTCGCTATCAGGAGCTGCTCGTGGGTACTTATCGTCAGGCCGTATTGTCTGCTTTCAGCGATGTGGAGACAGCGCTTTCCGCGCTGCGTTCCGCGGGGGCGGAAGCTTCCGCGCAACAGCAGTCTGCTACGCTGGCACAGCAATCTGCCGGAATGGCGCTGACGAGCCTGCACGGCGGTACGGGCACGACACTCGACGTTTTACAGAGTCAATCTGCGGTGTACAACGCGCAGGACGCCTTGGCGCAGGCGCGACTGGCCTATGTGCAAGCTGTGTTGAGTCTGATCAAAGCACTTGGGGGAGGCTGGACGGCTTAACGAGGGGCGCCTCGCCTGAGATGGTCGCTAAGGCGGCGCCGGACTTACCAAGCAGCTCATATATCTGGGGATGCTCAGTGCCGTGAGCTCTTCGGTGTTCTCCCTTGTCGGCGGTAGGCGACGATTGGCGCCACAGGCCAATTTGCGCGACGCTGGCGGCTCCATAGGCAATGATGTCTGACGGAGAATCCCCATGAACGGCGTATTGACCGCCGTCATTGTTCGGTCACACCGTCGCGGTACGATCAATATGCCTCGGAGTCCGATACTGTCTCTGGTCGCATGCAACGACTTAGGAGATCAACGATGGAAACGCTACCGGGATGCCTGGAAACGCACCCACACGCGCGCCGAGAATCCGCGCAAGACCACCGGGCAATTCAACCGCGCGACATTTCCGCCCTGCTGGTGTTCACGGAATCCAGCGAGTGCGACGACGAGGGACTGGAGATCATCGAGATGCGTTACCAGCAGGCGCTTGCTCTCATGAGCTTGCAGGATCTATTCGCCGAGGGTCAGCTCGCCCCCATGTCACGTTGATTTCCACCAAACCTCGTCCAAACCGTATAGAAGCCTGGCGCGAGCGCTGAGTTCGCGACGAAGTCCGCCGTAGTCCGCCAGTGCGTTGCCGTAGTCTCCTACGCCACGAATTTCGCGCCGGTTCGATAGATATAGTTCTCCATCTCTCGCACTTGCACGCTGAGACGGCGTTGCACTCTGCGGGCGACCCGCATGATCGCTCGCATGACTTTGTAAACGACCTGCGGCGACGGCTCGATCAGGGTTTCGAAATCGCCTCGCGCCAGCACCAGCACTTCCGTTCGACCGGAAGCGATAAGCGCAGCGAAGCGCGGCTCGTCGTCCATGAACGACAACTCACCCACGAGATCGCCGGGCTCGAGCCGATAAAGCAGCCTCCGACCTTGATCCTCCGATATCTGCACGACTTCGATCTGGCCTGAGACGATGACATGCAGATTGCTGTCGCGAGATCCTTCCGGGAGCAGCACTTCGCCGTCCTTGAGCTCGCGGATCGTCAAAACGCCGGCGAGCACCTGTACTTCCGAAGGCGAAAGCTCACTCGCGAGAGGACTATTGCGCACTGCGTCGATAGCCGTTGTCATGGTACTGACCCTTTCGTAGCTCGGCAGCAAAGTATGCGCCACTCCGGCGCACCGTCAACAGCAGCCGATCTAAACCATGGATTAGAAAATCTGAATCATTCGCCGACCGCGCGCCGGCAGATATGAATACAATCTGACCTCGAACCGCCGTAGATATGAGCCACTCCAACGATCGCACGAGGCACCTGCAATGCTACTTTACGTCGACGCCAATTTCGCAAGTCCCTATGCTCTGGTCACCTTCGTTAGCCTGCTCGAGAAAAGAATATCATTTGAAACCGAAACTGTGGATTTGGTCGCTCGCGCGAATCAAAGTCCGGACTTCGCCAAGACGTCCATCACCCGGCGCGTTCCGACGCTCGTTCATGACGGATTCGCCTTATCGGAATCGTCGGCGATTTGCGAATATCTCGAGGATACCTTTCCCGGCACCCACCTCTACCCCACGGACCCCCGCGACCGCGCGAGGGCACGCCAGGTGCAGGCCTGGTTGCGCAGCGACCTCATGCCGATTCGCGACGAGCGCCCCACCTTTGTCGTGTTTTGCGGCGCCAAACACCCGGCCCTTTCCGCACAAGCGAGTGAAGCCGCCGACAAACTGTTTTCCGCCGCACTCGCGTTGCTCGATAACCGAACCGACCACCTCTTTGGCGACTGGTCGATCGCTGATGTCGATCTCGCGATGATGCTGCAGCGACTAATCGTCCTCGGCGACCCAATACCCAAACGACTCGTGGATTACGCCACTCTGCAGTGGCGTCGCCCGACGGTTCAACAGTGGATCCATCAAGCGAGGCCCCCACTGGTCGGATACTGACCGTCGATTGCCGCATTTAGCCCTGGCTCGCGCCAGGGCAACCCACGCAATCCCTCGCAATTCAGGTCAAGCGCGGGCAAGCCCACCCGCCTGCACGTTGCTACCATATTTTCATAGGATCGCCTTGCCGGCGCTCGCGAGGGGCGCTCTATAGCTTGGAAGCTCCATGATTGCGTATGGCAATAAATTCATGAGAATTCTCGGCCTCGCTCTGGTTCTGTTGGCGACTCGTGACGCGTTCGGCGACGATACGATGAACATCAGGGTGTACAACGATACCGGGGACGAAATCGTCGTGACTGTCTACGACATGAACGCCCGGCCGCCCGGACCGGTACTCGAGCGCCAGACCATCGATGGATTCGCCTGGATTCCCGCCTTGGTTACACCCGGCTTGGAGGGCGATGGCCACGTGAGATGGAGCGCTGAAACCACCGGCACGAGCTTTCACCGATGCGGGCATGCCGAACGCCGGAGACTCTTCAACGACGCCATGCTGCACGTATTTACCGATTCTGACTGCGTCAGAGGCCATTGATGAAGGGAGAGCGGACCGCCATGCGCGACTTGATGTGTTCCGTCGCACGGTGACCAACGGGGAGCCAAACGTCCGTCCATTTCCAGCCCGTACCTAATACAACTCACTCAACGAGGCGGCAATATGAATCCGGTCATCATTCTGCTCCCGGCCTTTCTGATCTCCCTGGTCGCGCTGGCAGTCTTCATCTGGTCGATGTACCGCGGGCTGTTCGGCTACGACTCCGCCGGCGCGCGAGTCATTTTCCTCAAGCACGAGGTCGGACACGCCGAGGAACCCGCCGCACCGTCCAAATCCCGCGCGGCGCTGCAGAGCCTCGTCACTGCGCACACGGGCCAGCGCGAGCCGATTGACGACGCCGAACTGCAGCAGCGCGTGCGCGTGGACCGCTCGAGTGCAACCGTCACCTTCGTGTTCCTGAGTTGCGCCATCGGATGGCTCATATTGGGATCCTTCGCCGGCCTCACCTCCTCGATCAAGTTGCACGATCCGGACTGGCTCGCCGGCTATGCGTGGCTGACGTTCGGGCGGATCCGCACCATCCATCTTAACGCCGTCGCCTATGGGTGGACCTCGATGGCCGGTCTCGGGCTGTCGATCTGGATGTTGCCGCGCCTGCTAAGGACACCATTGCAGGGAGCGCGCTTCGCGCTGCTCGGCGCGGTGCTGTGGAACGCCGGCCTGATCGCCGGAATTGGCAGCCTCGCCGCCGGCATGAGCAGCGGCCTCGAGTGGCTGGAAATTCCGTGGCAGATCAGTTTGCTGCTGGTGGCGGGCGGCGCCTTGATAGGTATTCCGCTGCTGCTCACGCTGGCGCGCCGGACCGTCGATCATCTGTACGTATCCGTGTGGTACATGGGCGCTGCGCTCTTCTGGTTTCCGATTCTCTACCTCGTTGCCAACATGCCCGGCGTGCACTTCGGCGTGGAGCAGGCCACGATGAACTGGTGGTATGGCCACAATGTGCTTGGGTATTTCTTCACACCCCTCGCACAAGCGTCGATCTACTACTTCCTGCCGAAGGTGATCGGCCGACCCATTCAATCCTACGGGCTGTCACTGCTCGCATTCTGGACTCAAGCGTTCTTTTATGGCCAGGTCGGCGGACACCATCTCATCGGCGGCCCGGTCCCCACCTGGCTCATCACACTGTCGATCGTTCAAAGCATCATGATGGTCGTCCCGGTGCTCGCGTTCGTGGCCAACTATAGCGCCACGATCAAGGGGTATTGGGGAGCGCTTCTGTACTCCCCGACGCTGCGCTTCATTGCCCTCGGGAGCATCATGTACGTGCTGGCTTCGCTGCAAGGATCGATCGAGGCGCTGCGCAGCGTCAATACCATCACCCACTTCACGCACTTCACCGTGGCGCACGCCCATCTCGGCATGTACGCCTTCGTGGCCATCACCTTCTTCGGCGGCATCTACTTCGTCATGCCGCGGGTGATGGAACGCGAATGGCCTTATCCGCGCCTCATCGCCGTGCACTTCTGGCTGGTCTTGATCGGGATGATCGTGTACATCGTTTCCTTGAGCATCGGCGGCTGGCTGCAGGGGCTTGCGATGCTCGATGCCGCCCGCCCCTTCATGGATTCCGTCAAGGTCACGATTCCGTGGCTCGAGGGGCGCAGCCTCGGCGGCGCTTTGATGACGCTCGGTCACCTGGTATTCGCGGCCCACTTTCTCGCCATGGTGTTGGTGCTCGGCCCGCAGCGCTCACGCCCTGCGCTGTTCCGCTTCGGCACGGAGATAAAAAATGCGTAGCGAAACGTATCTGTTCGGCGGCGCCCTGGTGATGATCGCGGCGGCGTCCACGGTACTGGTCGTGCTGCCTTACTTCCAATTCCATGACGTGAAACCGCCGGCCGGACTGCATCCGTACACCAGTGCTCAACTGCGCGGCCGGCAAGAATATATCCGCCAGGGGTGCATCTACTGCCATTCGCAACAGCCGCGCGATCGCAATCAAGCACCGGACGCGGAGCGTGGTTGGGGCCGCGCCTCAGTCGCCGCGGATTATTTCTATGACTCGCCGCACCAGCTCGGCACCATGCGTACGGGACCGGATCTGTTCAACATTGGCGCGCGGCAGCCGAGCGCTGACTGGAATCTTGGGCATCTGTACCAACCGCGTGCGTTCGTGCCGGGCAGCATCATGCCCTCCTTCCCCTACCTGTTCGAAGTCAAACCCAAGGCCGAACCGGGCGATCGAGTCGTGACGCTGCCGCCGTCCTTCGCTCCCGCGCAGGGCGTCGTGGTTGCGAAGCCCGCAGCGCTTGATCTCGTGAGCTACCTCGTGTCGCTCGACCACACTTATTCCCTAGCGGCATCCGATACGGGCCACTAAGGAGCGCGCACCCATGTCCCCCGAAGATATCACCCCGCAGGCATCGCGCGAGAATCCTGAGCCGGAAGAAGCGGGGAACCCCGTTCCACGCTGGTTACTGGGACTCGTAGGGCTACTGGCGCTCGGGTCCGCCTACTACATCCTGCGCGTGAACGCCTCCACCGACACCGGGTACGGCGATCAACGTACGGTGAGCGATCTGCTGGCGCAGCCCAAGCAGGCGGCGGGCGGCGCCACCGCGGTCGACGGTGCCGCCATTTTCTCGGCCCGCTGCGCAGCTTGCCACCAAGCGACCGGGGCGGGCCTTCCCGGCGTGTTTCCGCCCTTGGCCGGTTCGAACTGGGTCAACGGCCACGATACCACCGTGATTCAGATCGTGCTCCACGGGGTTCAAGGGTCGCTCACCGTCAACGGCGGCAAGTACAACGGCACCATGCCGACCTTCGGCGCACAGTTGAGCGATGCCGATATCGCCGCAGTTCTCAGCTATGTGCGCAACCATTGGGGCAACAAGGCGGGCGACGTGAGTGCGCAGCTGGTGACGGCCCAGCGTGCGGCCACCGCGCAACACAATGAACCGTGGCAGGGCGACGCGGATCTGTCAAAACTCCCATGACCGGCACACCCACCGCTCCAGCCGCGTCGTGGCCGGGAACGGTGATCGCCTCGTGTGCGATGATCGGTATCGCGGCGGCCGCGCTTTGGTCCGTGACGTTCGGCTTGCGCGGCTGGACGGCGGAAGCAATCCGGCGCCTGCGCGTGCCGGCCGACCCACCCCAACTGCAGGCGTTGCGCCTCGACACATCCACCGGCACCGCCCTGGTACCGTGGGGCCGCCGAGAAACCCAACCGCGCATTTGGCTGATGACGTTCATGTACACACGCTGCCCCACGGTCTGCTCGGTGCTCGGCATCGAGTTCGAGCGACTGCAGCGCCAGCTGACGACCGACCCGCGCAATGCGGGGATCGGGCTGCTGTCGATTTCGTTCGATCCGGCGCACGACGATGTGCAGGCACTCCAGCGCTATGCGACGGCACATCACGCGGAGCCGGACCGATGGATCGTCGCGGTGCCTGACAGCCGCGCCGATCTCGCCCGAGTCGAGCGCCAAACCGGCATCGTCGTGATCGACGATGGTTTCGGGGGCTTCGCGCACAATGCAGCCATTCATGTCGTACGGGCCGACGGGCGGCTGGTACGGATCTTCGACTTCAATCAACCGGAGGCCGCCCTCGCGTGGGCACGAACACAGCGCGAATCACGCTGACTCTCGGCCGTCGGCATGCGATGCTGGCGGCGGTAATTGCCGGCGCGCCGGTCCTGCTATTTCGGAGATGGCTGGAAGTGGACATGGCGCGGCACATGCTCATCGAATTTCCGCTGCTGCTCGTCGCCGGCCTGGCCATGGCAAAAGCCCTGCCGGAGCGGGCGGTCGCACTCATCATGCACTTCAACCAGTTGGGCCTCGCGGGATTCACGTTCGTGTCGCTGACCGCCGCATACTGGATGATCCCGGTCGCGTTGGACGAGGCGCTGTCGAGCGGGCCAGTCGCGGCGGCGAAGTACGCCAGCTTCCTGGCCGCCGGCATGCTGCTCCCCGCCTCGTTCCAAGCGGCGCCGCTTGCGATGCAGGCGTTCTTCGTCGGTAATTGGGTGTGGATGACGGCGACCGTGGGCCTGCTCTATCAAAGCACCCCACAACAGCTTTGCGTGAGCTATCTCGTCGGCGCGCAATTAAGCGCCGGCGAGGGGCTGGTCGCGGCCGCGGTCGCCATCGCCGCTCTCTGGTGCGCGTATGCGGTACCGGCATATCTCGATATGACTCGATGATACCGCCGGGAGGGGAGAGAACAGATGTCAGACTTCAGATTCCTTCACGATCGAATTCAGCAGGCTGCGTATTCCCTGATTCCCGAAGCGCACCGCGCCGAAGTCCACGTGAGGCTTGGCCGCCTACTGCGAGCGCGCCTAGCGGCGGATGAACTCACGGAAGAGTTATTCGATGTTGCCAACCAGTTCGCTCGGGGCGCCGCGCTGTTGGTCGACCGTTCCGAGAAGGCGGACGTCGCGGCGCTCAACTTGCGGGCCGGGCGAAGGGCGAAGGCGGCGGCCGCTTATGCGTCGGCGCGTGCGTATTTCGCCTCGGGCATCGCGCTCCTGGATGAGGAAGATTGGGAGAGCCGGCACGAGTTGACGTTCAGCCTGTGGCTCGAACGTGCGGAGTGCGAGGTTCTGAGCGGTGACCTCGAAAAAGCCGAGCAAGTAATCGGGGAGTTGCTACAGCGCACGGTTTCAAACGTCGAGTTTTCGGACGCCGCATGCCTGAAAGTCCAATTGCACGTATTGAAGGGCGAATTTCCGAAGGCCGTCGACAGTGCGCTCACGTGCCTGCGCCGGTTCGGCCTTGAACTGCCGGCACAGCCAACCTGGGAGCAGGTTCAGGCCGAATACGAGACGGTCTGGCATACCCTCAGTGGGAGCCCGATCGAGAGTCTGATCGATCTGCCGCTGATGAGCGATCCGGAACTGCAGGCTGCCAGCTGCAGCAGGTGATCGTCAATCTGGTGATCAACGGCATCGAAGCCATGCAGCCGATCAGGGATCGACCGCGGGAGCTGGTGATCAGATCCGAACAACATGACGCACAGCAGGTGCGAGTCACGGTGTCGGACATCGGTGTTGGGTTCTCCGCCGACTGCGAGGATCGGCTCTTCAATACCTTTTTCACCACCAAATCCAATGGCATGGGCATGGGACTCTCAATCTGCCGTTCAATCATCGAACTTCACGGGGGCCGCATCTGGGCTGCGCCCAATGTACCCCACGGCGCGACCATCCAGTTCACCCTGCCCCTTCTAAACCGAGCGACGCAGCGTGACGGAACGCGCGACGACGAGCCGCATATGGCTCGGCGACAATACAGGAAGTATCGGTTGTATGTTATTGATTGTACGCCAATATTGTGGCGCTTTTGGACGACGGTTTCATGCGGTCGATATTCGACGACGCGGCCTACGACGCGCCGTAGGTCCGCGAGCCGAATAACCCTGCGGACGCGAACGCTCAATAGCCGATGTCGGCGCGTCCGGTCACGATCCACTCGCGCGCCAACCGGCGCGCGGCCAAGGCGAACAGCACCGCGCTGATCATATAGAAGCCCGTCCCGCTCAAAATCGCATATCGCAGCGATTCGCTGCCATAGCGTGCGATAAAGTGATCCGACAAGCGACCGATCACCAGCGTGCCGAGGCCAAGGCCGACGAGATTGTTGATGAACAGAAACAGCGAGGACGCCAAGGCCCTCATGTCGGGCGGCACCAGGTGCTGTATTGCGCTCAAGGTGGGCCCCAGCCAGGCGAGCGAGAGTGCAATAGGCACCAGAAATATCAGGAGCGACAAGTGGCTGGGCGGGGCCAGTACGCCGAGTGCGTACAATGGGACGCAGAGCAGGAAGGCGATCGAGGGCACCAAGGCGTACGCTGCGCGGCTGCGGGCGCCGAGGCGGTCCGCGAGCCACCCGCCCAGCCAGATGCCGGAAACCCCACCACCCAGGATCAACGCGCCGAGATACCAGGACACTTGCACCAGCGTGTAGTGATAGCTGCGGACATAGAAGGACGGCAGCCAAAACAGCGTCCCGTAGCCCATGATCGAGCTGGACGCCCCTCCGAAAGACAGACACCAGAATGACGTCTTCCGCGCCAGTACCCCGACAACGTCGCGAAGGCTCGGCGTACGACGGACCGCTGCGGGGGTGTCCAATCCGCCGCGGACCGGCTCATGCATCGCGTAGCGAAACAGGGGGGCCAACATCAGACCGAGAGCCCCCACCACGAGAAAGGCTGCCCGCCAGTTCACGCGGGAGGCAACGAGACCACCGAACAGGAGCCCAGCGGCACTGCCGATGGGAATACCGAATGAATAGATGGCCAGGGCGCGCGCGCGCCGTGCCGATGGGAAGTAGTCGCTGATCAAAGAATATGCCGGAGCCACGCCGCCGGCCTCGCCGATGCCGACGCCGAGGCGCGCCAGAAATAGCTGGAAGAAGTTCTGTGCGAGACCGCTGGCGCCGGAAAAAGCACTCCACAAGGCGAGCGCGATGGTCATGATCCAGACGCGGTTGAACCGGTCGGCAAGCCAGCCAATCGGCACCCCGAGGGCGGTATAGAAAAGCGCGAAGGCCGTACCGCCGAGAAGGCCAAGCTCGGTGTCCGTCAAATGCAGCTCCGCCTTGATGGGCGGCACCAGTATCCCCAGTATCACCCGGTCGATGAAATTGAAGGTGTATACGAGCAGCAGCAGCCCGAGCGCATAGCGCGCATAGGAATCGCCGCGCCGCGACGTTGCCATGCAAGCCTAGCGGGTAGCCGCCGTCCGCCGAGGACGGGCGAGACCGCGCAGGCCCGCCGCGACGTATGGCCCGAGCCGCGCCTTCAGGGCGGCCACATCATCGGAACGGCATAGGCCGTCGGAGAGCGAATCGAGGCGGCCGGTTTCCGCCAAAGAGAGCGTGAGGGCACCGGTGAGAAAATTATAGCCCCAGAAAATATCCTCCGGCGCGGCATCAGGAAGAGAGGCCATCACCGCCTTGATGAATTCCCGCACCACCTCATCGAACGTCGTGCCCATCAACTTGCGGCCCCATTCGGGCGAGTTGTTCACATAGGCAATGAGCGCGAAGTAGCTGTGCCATCCCGCCCCCGCCTGCGACAGGCGCTCGAGTATCGGATCCAAGAATGCGTCGACCACCGCCTCCGTGCTCGGCGGGTCGGGTGCGGCGCGCAGCCGTTCCGCCGCCAGACGCTGCAAGCGCTCCTCGTTCAACACCTGGCCACGGCGCTCGAGGACCGCCGCGAGCAGCTGCTTCTTGCTGCCGAAGTGGTAGTTGACGAGCGCCAGATCCACTCCTGCCGCGCCGGTGATGTCGCGCACCGAAGTGCCATGGAATCCCCGCCGGGCAAAAAGCTGCTCAGCGGCATCCATGATCTTCTCCTTCGTGGGGCGCTTGGGCCGGGGCATGCGAAACCTCTGTGGAAAAGCAGGAATTCTAGCCTACATCGGCGCCCATGACGGCCAGCGCTTGGCCGCGGCTGCCATTGGCGCCCGAAGCAAACGCCCTGATCCCGGCGCGTGGTGCTCCCTGATGCGGTCTTGATATTGAACGATCGTTGTACTAAAGTCCAACGGGCGTTGAATAGTGGCATGTGAGCAACGAACTCACACTAATTGGGGGAAGAAGCCATGATTCGCAGTTTCTGTACGGCATTAGGGATGTGTGCCTTTTTGGCGCGCGGTGCAATGGCGGCCGACGCCGATACCGCCGCCACCCCGGCTCCCGAATCGGACGTGGGCGTCCAGGAGGTGGTGGTCACCGCGCGGCGTTACTCGGAAGACCTGCAAAAGGTTCCCATCGCGGTCACTGCGATCGGCGCCTCCACCATACAAACGCAGGACATCACGAACCTCGATGACCTGAACAGCTTCGTGCCGAACTTCAAGATATCGGCCGACCGCGCGACCAGCAGCACCATCAACGTCTATATCCGCGGTGTAGGACAAAGCGACCCGTTGTGGGGCAATGAGCCGGGGGTTGGGGTGTACATCGATGACGTGTACCTCGCGCGCCCGCAGACGGCACTGCTCGATGTGATCGATGTCCAGGACCTCGAAATCCTGCGCGGTCCGCAGGGCACTCTCTACGGGAAGAATACCATCGCCGGCGCGATCAAATACGTGACTCGCGATGTCGACGGGCCCGCGACGCTGACCGTATCGGCGACCGGCGGCAATTACGGGGAGCACGACGAAAAGCTGTACTTCTCGACCCCGGTGATCGACGACCACGTCTATTTTGGCATCGCGCTCGCCGACCTGCAGCATAACGGTTACGGCCAGGTGGTCGCCCAGCCGGGGGTGGTGCCTGCTAGCCCCTACGTCGGCCAGGATGTCTCGAACAAAGACGTGCAAGCGGGGCGCGCCAATCTCACGATCAAGTGGGGCGAGAGCTCGAAACTCAGGATCACCGCCGACGACACGCTCGATAACTCCAACGCCTCGGGCGGTCAGCGGCTCAACGACTATCTGGCGCCGCAGTTGAGCAATCCGTTCGACATGTATGACGACATGCCGGTCAATCGAGACTACTCTCACCGCAGCGGCGAGTCGGCGACCTACACCCAGAGCTTGACCGATCAGCTCGGTTTGAAGGTGGTCGGTGCCTACATCGAAGGCAGGAGCCAGCAGTTCATCAACTTCGCCGAGGTCGACGAGAACCTGTTCGAGGTGCCCGGCTCGTATCACGATCAGCAGTCCTCCGGGGAGGCGCAGCTCACCTTCAAGAACGAGGTGGTGAACGCCGTGGGCGGCGTGTTCTACATGGACAGCACCGCCTGCGGCGCCTACAACGCGTCCATCGGCACCCTCTCCGGCACCCTGCCGCCGACGATCGCTCCGCCTCTCGGCCTATACATCACCGAACTGGTCGAAGGGTGCGTGCTCACCAAGAGCTCCGCGGTTTACGGCGACTCCTCCTGGAAGCTCACCGACAAGCTGGATCTCGACGCAGGCATCCGCTGGAACGAGGATGACAAGACCGCGCGGGTCTATCAGAACGACTACACCAGTTTCGCGCCGACCCAGTTGCTGCCGGGACAGCAGCTCTTCAACCCCGCGACGGTTCCGGCGGGATTCTTCCCTGACGTGGTGACCAATTACACCGGCAACCGCGCCTTCGTGAACGTCACGCCGCGCCTCGGAGTCGATTATCACTTCACCGACCGTGTGATGGGCTACGTGACCTACAGCCGCGGGTTCAAGAGCGGCGGGTTCGACATGCGCGGCAACGCGGCGGTCTACCCGCAGACCGAGGGCGGCTACCAATCCGAGACCGCGGACAATTATGAGGCGGGCGTCAAAACCACGCTGCTCGACGACACGCTTCTGTTCAATTTCACCGTGTTCTATGATCCGTACCGAAATGCGCAGATCCCGGTGCAGGAATTCGTCACCTACCAAGGCGCGCCGACGAATCTCACCGCAGAGCTCAATGCCGGCAAGCAGATCAACCAGGGCGTCGAGATCGAATCCGTGTGGCGGCCGATCAAGCCGCTGACGTTGGGGCTCAACGTCGGCTACCTGGATTCCTACTACAAGGATTTCTTGATTCCGTGCAACGTATTCACGCTCACGCCGGGATGCGGTGGCAGCGTCTCGGTGGTGAACGTTGCCGACGCGAATCGGCCGATCAACGCGCCGGCCTGGACCGCATCCGGGAACGCGACCTACACCTGGGATCTGGACTCCGGCTCATTGCTTGCGCGCGTCGGCTACGATTGGCGCAGCTTCATCAAGGTCGCGGCCACGTTCCAGAGCCCGACCGATCAGCCGGCATATGGCCTGCTCAATGGCGGCCTCGCATTCACCACCACGAGCAAGTCCTGGCGCTTCTCGATCGACGGCAAGAACCTCACCAACCGGTACTACCGCGTCGCCGGCTACGACTTCCTGGGACCGCCGATCGGGGCGGCCAACTCCTACATCGGCGGTGTCAGCCAGATCGGCTATTATGGCCCGCCGCGCACGTATTCCGGAACGGTGACCTACCATTTCTGAACTGCGTGCACAGCGCCGGAGCGGTGAGCTGACCTGAGGGTCGCGCGCGATCCGGCGCTGTGCGCCAAGGGCCAAACATGCCGTGGTTCCAAGCGCCCACACCCCTCGTGCCGGATCTGATTGCACAGAACGGCCGGTGGCTCGCGGACCGGCCGGCACTGATCGATGGGGCGGACGCCTTGACGTGGCGGGATTTCGCGGCCGCCACCGCACGTATCGCGAACGGGCTCGGGCAGCTCGGCGTCAGGCCGCAGCAGCGGGTCGCCGTGCTGATGGATAGCCGTACCGAGACCGTGCTCACGCTGTTCGGAATAGTCCGTGCCGGGGCCGTCGCGGTACCGATCAACGTCTCGGTGAATGAGAGTGCCGTGGCGGCGATGTGCGCCGATGCTGGCTGCGTTGCGGTGTTCGCCGCGGGGCCGCAGTGCGCGCGTATCGATGCGTTGCGTTCCTCGGGCGAGCTCGCGGCCCGGCATTTCATCGGCTGCGACGCGCCGGACCCGGGCTGGCACCACTTCCAGGCGTTCATCGCCGACCAGTCAACGACCACCCCCGCGGTGTCGATCGCCCCGAACGATGAATGCAATTTGATCTACAGTTCCGGGACCACGGCGTTGCCTAAGGGCATCATCCACACGCACGCGTGCCGCATGCATTGGGCCTACGACGCCGCTCTCGCGCTTCGCCACCGTAACGGTTGCCGCACCCTCTTGACGCTCGGGTTATTCTCGAACATCAGCTGGGTCAGCATGCTGGCGACGATGCTCGTCGGCGGCACGCTGGTGCTGGCCCACAACGTCGACGCCCGCGCGACGCTGGCCATCATGGAGGGCGAGCGCATCACGCATGGGTCTTTCGTTCCGGTGCAGCTCGAGCGGCTGCTCGCCTGCCCTGAGCGCCGCAGCGCTCAAACGAGAACTCTGGAGACGCTGATGTGCTGCGGGTCGCCGCTTGCGGCTGACGTGAAGCGCAACGTGGCGCGCGTGCTCGATTGCCGGCTGATCGAACTCTATGGCCTCACGGAAGGATTATTCACCATCCTCGAGCCCGAGGAGCTCGAGCGCAAGCTGCGGTCGGTGGGCAAGCCGGTGTTTGGCGCGGATATTCGCATCCTCGGCGAGGACGACCGCGAGGCAGGCGCCGGCGAGACCGGGGAAATCGTCGGCCGCAGCCGGCTGATGATGAGCGGATATCAGGCGCGCGAGGATGCGAATCGGGAGACGACATGGGTGGATCCAAGCGGCGGCCAATGGCTGCGCACCGGCGACCTCGGCCATCTCGATGATGAGGGGTTTCTTTACATCGTCGACCGGAAAAAGGACATGATCATCTCGGGCGGTCAAAACATCTATCCGACCGATATCGAGGTCGTCCTGCGTGAGCATCCGGCTGTTGCCGAAGTGGCGGTGATCGGGGTGCCGAACGAGCGCTGGGGAGAGACCCCCGTGGCCGTGGTGGTGCTGCATCGCGGACAGGTGACCGCGGCGAGCGAATTGCTCGAGTGGACGAATGTCCGTGTGGGTAAGCAGCAACGTATCAGCGGGGTGGTGTGTCGTGACAGCCTGCCACGAAACCCCAACGGCAAAGTCCTCAAGCGTGAGCTTCGGCTAGAATACCGACCGGGGCTCGCGAGTGCGCAGGTGACGCTATGAGCAACGAAACCAACGACTACTTTTATCCGAGCGCCGATGGCCTCAAGCTGTACTGCCGCATCTATCCGGCGCAGCAGCCGGGTGGGACGCCGATACTGTGCCTGCCCGGCCTGACTCGAAACAGCCGCGACTTCGTTGCGCTTGCCAGGCACCTGCAGCCGCGGCACGAGGTTTTGACGGCTGATCTGCGCGGCCGCGGGCTCTCCGACCGGGATAGCGATCCCTCTCGCTATCAATTGCCAAACTACGTGCGAGACATCTGGTCGCTGCTGGACTCGCGTGGAATGAGCCGCGTGGTGGTGGTTGGAACATCGCTCGGCGGGCTCATGGGCATGGTCATGGCGGCAACGAGGCCGGCCAACATCGCCGGCCTCGTGCTCAATGACGCCGGTCCGGAGATCGATCGGACCGGCGTGCGGCGCATCGCCGGATACGCGGGCAAGCTGCCGCCGGTGTCGTCCTGGGCCGAGGCCGCCGCGCAGGCGAAAAGCGTTTATGGCCTTGCATTACCCGGTCTGACCGATGCGGACTGGCTGGGTTACGCGCGCTGCGGTTATCATGAGAATGCGAACGGGGTTCCCGTTCCCGACGTGGATCCTAAAATCAGCGAGGCATTCAAGAATACCTCCGCGGCCGCCCCCGACATGTGGCCGCTCTACGCGCAGATCAAGGGCGTGCCCATGCTGGTGATTCGAGGAGCGCTATCCGATATCTTGAGCGCTGCGACGGTCGCACGCATGGCCCGCGAGAAGCCGGATCTCATGCATATCGAAGTGGCCAACCGCGGACACACCCCGTTGCTGAACGAGCCCCAGTGTGTGACGGCGATCGACGCCTTCGTGGCACAACACGGGGAAGGTGCCGCATGAGAACTGGGTCGCCCCGCCTCGAGGACAAGGTGGCCGTTGTCACCGGCGCGGCGAGCGGTATCGGCAGGCAGATCGCGCGCACATTCGCACAGGCCGGCGCCAAGCTCGCTATCGCCGATCTCGACGACGGAGGCGCCAGGCTCGCCGCGGCCGAACTCAATCGCGAGGGGGCGCAGGCGATTTCCGTAACAATGGATGTGACCGATGAAACGCAGGTCGATCGCGCCATGGCCACGGTGGTCGAGGCTTTCGGACAGATCGATATTCTGGTGAGCAACGCGGGCATTCAGATCGTCGCGCCGCTCGAGGAGCTGGCGTTTGCCGACTGGAAGCGCCTGCTCGCCGTACACCTGGACGGCGCTTTCCTCACTACACGCGCCGCCTTGCGGCAGATGTATCTGCAGCGGGGAGGCAGCATCATCTACCTGGGCTCCGTCCATTCGAAGGAAGCCTCGGTCCTCAAGGCGCCCTATGTAACCGCCAAGCACGGCCTCATCGGCCTTGCCAAGGTGGTTGCAAAGGAAGGCGCGAAATACGGCGTGCGGGCGAACGTCATCTGTCCCGGCTTCGTTCGCACGCCCCTGGTCGAAAAACAAATCCCCGAACAGTCCCGGGCCCTCGGGATACCCGAGGAGGCGGTGATCCGCGATGTCATGCTCAGGGAAACCGTGGATGGCGAATTCACAACCCTGAAGGATGTTGCGGACGCCGCGCTCTTCTTTGCGTCGTTCGAGTCCAATGCATTGACAGGACAGTCGCTCATCGTCAGTCACGGTTGGTTCATGCAATGATCGTCTGCCTGAAGGGGCCTCTCGAAGGGCTTAGTTCAAGCCGGCCGCCCGTTTCGGCTCCTCCTCCCATCCGCCGCCCAGCGCTCGATACAACCGCACGAGATCGGTGGTGACGCTGGTCGCACTGTCGCTGAGCGAGAGCTCGTTCTCCTGAAGCGTGCGCTCGACATCCAGCACATCGACGAAGCTGATCACACCGCTTTCATAGCGCTGCCGCGACAGAGCCAGAGCATCGCGATTCTGGGCGACCGTGGCATCCCACCAGCCGCTCCGTTGCTGATCATCCGTATAAGCTGCGAGCGCATTCTCGACCTCGTGCAAGGCTGCGAGCACGGTGCGCCGATAAGCGAGCGCAGCCTCCTGTGCGCGCACGCCGTACAGCTGCACCGTCTTCCAGCGTCCGCGGTCGAAAATGGGCAGATCGAGCGTGGGACCGAGCGATCCAAAGCGGCTCGCCCACTCGAGCAGCTTTCCCGTCGTCTCGGACTGCAAGCCTCCGCTGGCGGCAAGGGTCAGTCGGGGGAACAAGTCGGCCACTGCTACGCCGATCTGCGCGGTGGCGGCGTGCAGATTAGCCTCGGCTTCGCGGATATCCGGCCGGCGGCGCGCCAACTCGGCAGGCAAGCCCATCGGTACTTCCGAAGGCGGCGAAGGAAGCGGTCTATCGCTCTCCAATTCGGTGCGCAGCGCGCCCGGCTCTTGGCCCAGCAACTGGCTGAGTTGGTTGGTGCTTTGGGTGATCTGAAGCTCCATCGCCGGCAGTTCGGCGCGCGTGGCGGTAGCTTGGGCGGTCGCGTTGCTCACATCGATATGCGTGGTCAAGCCCGCCGCGAGGCGCTGACGGGTCAAGTCCAACAGCTCGTTGATGGTCGCGAGATTCTCCTGGGCAACGCGCAAGCGCGCCTGCGCGCCCCGAAGCTCCATATAGCTCTGCGCGACGTCCGCGAGCACGGACACCATCACAGCCCGACGGTCCTCCACCGAGACCTGCCCGGCCGCATCCGCCGCTTCGACGGAGCGGCGAATGCGTCCGAATAGATCGATTTCCCAGGTGGCGCCGGCACTCAATTGATACTGATTGTAAGGGTTGGGAATATTGATGCTCGCGCCGCCCGGCAAATGAATGCTGCCGACCGAGCTGAAGAGCAAGCCGGTGGGGGTCGTCTCGCTAAAGCGCTGGCGGGTATACGAGGCATCGAGCGACACCGTGGGCCAGAAGGCCGCCGCCGAGATGGCCCGCTGCGCGCGCGCTTCGTCGACTCGCAGCACGGCGGCGCGCAGGTCGAGATTCGAGTCCACGGCGCGCTCGACCAGCGAGTCGAGCTCAGCATCGCCAAAGCCTTTCCACCAGGCGCCCAGGACCGCGACCTGCTCGGTAACCGTGTCCGGCCGCTGTGGCGCCGCGCCTCGCGCGGCAGACGGTTGCGGCGGCACCGGTGCTGCGGTCGCGGAGGCAGACCACCGCGGCGGCGTGTCAGGCTTCGGAGGTACGAAGTCAGGCCCGACGGTGCAGGCGGAAAGGAGTGCTGCCGCCACGGCGGCCGGCAACACTCCCTTTGCGACGAATTGGCGGTTCATGGTCATCATTGCATGCGGTGGCTGAACATCCAGGAAGCGGCGGACAGGGTGAGTGCGGCGATAAGCGCCAACGGCCACAAATCGGCAAGCAGCAGATCCAATCCCGCCCCCTCGAGATATACGCGCCGGGTGATATCAATTGCGTAGCTCAGCGGATTGATGGCGGTAAGGTATTGCACCGCGCGCGGCATGCTGCTGATCGGCGTCGTCAGCCCCGAGAGCAACGAGAACGGCATGATCAGCAACATCGAATAGAGCATCGCCTGTTGCATGGTCGCGGCAACCGCCGAGAGCAGCAATCCGATGCCCACGGCGGCCAGCAAAAACATCAGCAGTCCCACTGAGAGCGTCCCGTACGAGCCGACAAAGGGAATTCGAAACCACAGCTGCGCGACGAGCAGCACGCCGCCGGCCTGGATCGTGCCGACCACCATGGAAGGCAGCGCCTTGCCGGCCATGATTTCAAATGGCCGAAAGGGCGTCACCAGCAGCTGATCGAAGGTGCCCTGCTCGCGTTCGCGCGCGACCGACATCGCCGTGAGCATCATGGTCTGGAGCAGCGTCAACGTACCGATCATGCCGGGAATCATGAACCAGCGGGTCTCCAGATTCGGGTTATACCAGGCACGGGCGATGAGCTGCACAGGCGCCGGCGCGACCCCGTGGTCGCGACCCCAGTTGGAATTGAATTGCTCGACGATGTCGGAGAAGTATCCCATCGCCGTACCGGCTGTGGTGGAATTGCGCCCATCGGCGAGGAGCTGCACGGCGGCGCTCCGACCGGACAGGAGATGTTGCTCGAACTGCGGGTCGATCTGCACGACCAGGAGCGCCCGGCGCGCGTCGATCATCGACTTGATATCGCTCGCGCGCTGCAAATCGGCGACCCGCTCGAACACGCCCGAACCATCGAGGCCCGCCAACAGCTGGCGGGATGCCGCGGTATGGTCCTGATCGAGCACCGCGTAAGTCACATGATTCAAGTCGTAAGTCGCGGCGTAGCCAAAAATCAACGCTTGCACCACCGGCGGGATGAGCAGGCTCATTCGACTGCGCCGGTCCTTCAGTACCGCGAGCAGCTCCTTGCGCGTCAATGCCAGAATACGCAAGAGGGAGTCCAAGAACGCGTTCATGCCAAGCTCTTGCGCATGACGGCGCGGCTGCCGAGCGCCAACGCGGCGGCCATCGCGCCCAGGGCAAGCGTGTTCGGGACGATGACCGACCAGACATCGCCCGCCAGAAATACGCTCTGCAGCAGAGCCACGTAATAGCGCGCGGGCAGCGCGTAGGTGATCAGCCGCACCACGGTCGGCATGCTGCGCAGATCGAACAGGAATCCCGATAGCATGAAAGCGGGCATGAACGTGACGAGCATCGTGAGCTGGCTGGCGACCAACTGGTTCTTGACCCACGAGGAAATCAGCAGTCCGATACCCAGAGCGATGAGGACGTAAAGCATCGAGGCGCCGAGCAGCACCCACACCGATCCGCGCAGCGGCACGTGGAATAGAAACTTGGCGGACAGCACGCAGAGACCGAAGCCGAACAGGGCCAGCACGAAGTATGGCAAGGTCTTGCCCAGCAGGATCTCTTCGGTGCGCACCGGGGTAACCAGGAGCGATTCGAGCGTGCCGCGCTCCCATTCGCGCGCCATGACCATGGCGGTCAGCAAACCGCCGATCAGCGTCATTACCAACACCACCAAGCCGGGCACCAAGAAATAGCTGCTGTCGTTCGCCTCGTTGAACCACAGGCGCGGCTGCACGTTGACCCCTTGGTTTGGACTCCCCTGGCCCTGCGCCGCCAGCCGTGCCGCCCACGCACCGACGACACCCTGCACGTAACCCTCGGTGATCCGAGCGCGGTTCGCATCGCCGCCGTGGACGATGAGCTGGACCTGGGCGTCGCCGGCCGCGAAGCGGCTCGAGAAGTCGGCGGGAATGAGCACGATGCCGTCGACCCGGTGTTCGAGCAGCAGCCGCTGCGCGGGCGGCATCGATCGGGTCAGCACGGGATGAAAGTACGGCGAGAGCTTGAAGCCGGCCGCCAACTCGACCGCTTCGGGCGTCGGGGACTCGATGACGACCGCGATCGGCACGTTCTTCACGTCGAGTGACAGGCCATAGCCGAATAGCAATATGAGGATGAGCGGCAGAACCACGCCGATCGCGAGGCTCGAGGGATCACGCAGGGTTTGCCGCGATTCCTTCAACACCAATGCGCGGATCCGGCGCAGCTTCGATGGCCAGGCGTTGGTACGTGATGTCGACGCGGACGCCGTCATGCGTGCTCACGTGCCCGCTCGACCACGGCAATGAAGGCATCCTCCATGCTCGGCTCTGCGCGCTCCGGCGTTCGGGCAAGGCCGCGCACCTCGGCCGGTGAGCCCTGCGCCAAGATCCGGCCGGAATCCATGATCGCAATGCGGTCGCAGTACTCCGCCTCCTGCATGAAATGCGTCGTGACGATGATGGTCACGCCCTGCTCGGCCATTGCGGTAATGCGCCGCCAGAATGCGCGGCGCGCCCGTGGATCGGCGCCGCTGGTGGGCTCATCGAGGAACAGTATCTGCGGCTCGTGCAGCAAGGCGGCGGCCATGGCCAGGCGCTGTTTGTAGCCGCCGGGCAACTCTGCGCTGGCCGCACGCGCGTGCCCCCCGAGCTCGAATTGCTCCATCGCCCAGCCGATGCGCTCGCGCCTTCGCTCGCCGCGCAATCCGTAAGCACTGGCGAAGAATTCCAAGTTCTCCGATACGCTCAACGGGCCATACAAGGAGAACTTTTGCGCGACGTAACCGAGCCGCGCGCGCGCCGATGCGGACGCGTTGCGCACGTCGGCACCGGCCACATTCAATTGGCCGCCGCTCGGCGCCAGCAAGCCGCACAGCATCCGAAAGGTCGTAGTCTTGCCGGCGCCGTTCGGGCCGAGCAGGCCGAAGATCTGGCCGCGTCGCACTTCGAAATCGATGCAGTCGACCGCGATGAAGGCGCCGAATTTCTTCAGCAATTGGTGCACGCGGACCACCGCCTCTTGATCCTGGTGTTCGGACGGATGCGCGATCGTAATCGCCCGCGTGCGCTCCGCGTCGGAGCGCTCCGCGAGCAGCATCATGAAGCCGTCTTCGAACCTCGGCGGCACAGGATCGATCGTGAGGCCGTGCAAATCATCGAGTTCATGCGCGACCTGGGTGGGCGCGGGGCCTGCGGCCGGACCGGCGCCTCGGACCAAACGGACTCGCCCGCCGTCCGGCACGGCATCGACGATGTCCGGCTGATCAAGCAGGCGCGCCTGCAGGCTGCGTGCCGATTGACCCGGCGGCGGGATAGCCACGAAACTATGGCCCGCTGCCAGGGCCGACACCTCTGCGGGCGAGCCCTGCGAGAGTATGCGGCCCTGATGCAAAATGATCGCGCGGCTGCAGCGTTCCGCCTCATCGAGATAGGCGGTGCTGAGCAGCACCGTCAGGCCCTCCTCGGTCACCAGATGCGACACGATCTCCCAGAGCTCACGCCGCGACAGGGGATCCACGCCCACCGTGGGCTCATCGAGCAGCAGCAACTCCGGGGAGCGAACCAGAGTGCATGCCAGCCCGAGTTTCTGCTTCATTCCGCCCGATAATTGGCCGGCCAGACGCGCCTTGAAGGGTCCGAGCGCGGTCATTTCCATGAGCCGCGGATAGCGTTGCGCGCGCTGCGCCTGGGTGACGCCATGCAGATCGGCATATAGATCGAGATTCTCTGCAACACTCAGATCCTCGTAAAGACCGAAGCGCTGCGGCATGTAGCTGATGCGATCCTGAACCTGCTGCGGATCGGCGGCCACGTCGACGCCGAGCACCTGCAAAGATCCCCCGTCCGGGCGCAATAAGCCCGCGGCCAGCCGCATCAACGTAGTCTTGCCGGCTCCATCCGGACCAACCACCGCGGTGAGTTCCCCCTGCTCGGCCTCGAGGGAGACCGCATCGAGCGCGCAAACCGGTGTCCCCTCTTCGCGTTTGAACACCTTGCGCAGCCCTTGCGCAATCACCGCACGCGTTCGGTTCGCGGCGCCACTCATGCGCCGCCAGGCTTGGCGCGCAAGACACTCGCGCTCCGCGGCTGGGCGCCGTGATCGCCCCGCAGAGGCAGATGGACGGTGGCGGGCATTCCCAATCGCAGTTCGTCGCCGGCATCGCGGACGAATACGCGAATTTCGTACACCAGGCTGGAGCGCAACTCCGTGGTCTCCACGGTTTTCGGCGTGAACTCGGCGACCGGCGATATGAAGCCAACCCAGGCCGAAAATCGGCGATCGTGAAATGCATCGACCGTCACCGCCGCGTCCATGCCCTCGCGCACCGAGCCCAGATCCGGCTCGGCCACGTACGCCCGCACCCATTTGGGGTCGACGATCGCGAGCGTAAAAGCGGATTTTTGGGGCGAGGAGATCTCCCCAGGCTCGACGATGCGCGAACGCACCACCGCATCGAGCGGCGCCAGTAGATCCGCGTCCTTGAACTGCTGCTCGAGTAGCGCGAGTTGCGCTTGATCGGCGCGCAGCTGAGCCTCACCCTGCGCGACGTCCTCCTTGCGTGGGCCCGCGACTTCGAGGGTCAACGCCTTTTGATTCACCGCGAGGCGGGCTTCGGCGGTGTCGAGCGCCGCCTTGGCCGAATCCATGTCCTGGCGGCTCACCGCCCGACCGGAGGAGCTGGCGGACAGCGTATCCAGTCGAGCGTATTGCTCGCGCGCATTTTTTGCATCGGCCGCGGCGGCATCCACGTTGGCGCGCGCCTGCGCGATTTCCTCCGGCCGATTGCCATGATGCAGCCGGTCCACCACCTGTTGTTGTGCGGCAAGGTCCGCCTCCGCCTTCGCCACCTGCGGTGCCAGCCGGCTTGTATCCAGCCGCGCCAGCAGCTGGCCCTTCTTGACGTGATCGCCCTCTTGCGCAAAAACGGCGGCGATGCGCTCGCTGCCGTTGAATGGCAGCTCGACCTGCCTCAGATCCACATTGCCGTAGAGAGTCAGCTCGGTGGAGTTCGGGCGGCGTGCGAGCGACCACCACAGAGCCGCTCCGACAACGAGGACGATGACGACGAACAGAAGAGCGAAACGCCCGATTCTTGGCATGTAATCCCCTGATTGCGGGCAATTGAAGGATTCATCTCACCGATGATCGATTTCTTGGCTATGCGCCAAATTGCCCGACCAGTCATGCTCCAGGGCACGGATTCGCGCGACAATGGACACGAAGAATGCCGTCGACCAACCAAGCAAGATAACGCCATTAGCGCCCTCTATAGCTCCCAACAGTCGCCAACTCCTTGACAACGTTAGGTCGCCATAGCCGATTGTCGCATAGGTTGCCGTGGAAAAATAAAGGGCATCTTCGAATGATCGAGTGGCGCCGACGGTCGAATACAACGTCGCGTAGCTCCAAATCTCCACGCTGTGCAGAATGAACAGGCCGAAGGAGACTCCGACCAGCACCAGCATCTGCTGCGCGAGAGCCCGCTCGGAGCGCAAACGCCGGGAATGACGGTTAGTGACGGCAATGAGGCCGCTCAGGCCCAATAAGTGGATGACTACGGTAAGGGCCGCCATCGCGGTCGCGATGATCAGCTGCGTTACGAGACTTTCTGTCATGGCCGCCAGCTCCGCTGGTTCTGCCGCGCATGTTATCGGATTCGGCCTACGCGGCTATACGTAATACCCGTATCGGGTTGCTCTACGCCAGTGACTTGCTCGAAGCAGCGGGAGTGCTGCGACCGTCGACAAAGATAGGATGCCGCCCTGCCCACCCGCGCACCAGCCGGCGCGCTGCCGATGTAGAATCGGGGCGTGGGTCACCACGGCTATCTGCCGATTTCCCACATCGGCTGGCCGATCGTCAACCCCAGGACCGGGATGCAATGAAAGAACGATTGACTCTGCTGATCCGCCGCGCAACCTACAACATGCGCGGGGGCTTTTTGGTGCGTCCGCTCCTCATCGCGCTCGTGCTCGGCTGCGTCGGAGCCGTGCTGTCCTGGTTGGAGGAAGTGGTCCCGGCCGTGAGCGGCTGGGTGCCGGTGGTGATATTCCCTTCCCACGCCGACCCCCAAGTCGCCCAGGTGATCCTCGCCGGCATTGCCGCCTCCATCATGACGGTGGTGTCCATCGTCTTTGCGATCCTGCTGATGACGCTCACCATGGCGTCAATGCAGTTCTCCCCCCGAATCATGCTGAGCTTCACGCGGGATCGAGTGACGCAGTGGACCCTCGGCATCTTCCTCGGCACGTTCCTGTACTGCATAGCCGCCTTGCCGGCCGCCCGCTCGCTGCCGGCGCCTTTCTCTCCCGTCGCAACGGTCCTCGGCGCCGTGCTGCTTGCGCTCGCGTGCGTATGCTGGCTGCTTTTTTTCATACAGCACATCGCGCTCGCGATCAGCGTCAATCGCATCGTCGACAAGATTGCTGCCGAGACCGAGGCAGTGATCGATGAAATGATGCCTTGGCCGCGCCAAGAGGTCTCACTCCCGAAGCAAGCGCCGCCGCAAGGACATACCTTCGAATTCTCGATTCCGAACGATCGCTCCGGTTACATCCGTTTCATCGACGTGGACCAGCTGCTCGCTCTGGCGAACGCGTATCGCATCAGCGTGCGCGTTCTGCGCCGGGTCGGCCACTTCGTCCCGGCGCATGTCGCCCTATTGGCGGTGTCCAAATCGGAGCGGCTACCGCCGGAAGGGAAAGCGGCGCTGCTCGGGGCGTTCGATATCGGCGCCTCGCGCACGCTGCAGCAGGATGTGGAGTTCGGCGTGCTGCAGATCGTGGACATCGCTTTGCGAGCCCTGTCCCCCGCGGTGAACGACCCGAGCACGGCAATCAGCTGCGTCGATCAATTGAGCCGCATTCTGATCCGCTTCATCTCGCGGGAGCCTCCAGCCTCGCTGCTATACGATCTCCCCGGCATGCCCCGCGTGATTCTGGCCTGGATCGATTTTGACGGGCTTCTCGATGCCGCCTTCGAACAGACGCGTCTGTACTCGAACGCCGACGTGGCGGTGAGCTTGCGCCTGCTGCGCGCGCTGGGCGACATCTCCTCGACCACGACCGTGCCGGAGTTTCGGCGGACGCTGGTGCAGCGCGCGCGCCGAATCGTCGTAGGCTGCAGGACCCGGCTTGTGGGCGAGGATCTCGGGAAAGCGGATGAGCGGCTGCGCACGCTCGAGCATCTCCTGGCGCAGGTCGAGACAGTGGAACGGAGCGGCTCCCCCGAATCGAGCGGCAAACCGGTAGTCGACGGGCAAACTCTCCCAGCGTTATGATGCTAATCGTCGCTGTCTGCCGGCGGTGTCTCGCGAACACGCCGTAGTGAATAACGTAAACTCTCGGAGACCGACATGCCTCAGTCGAAATCCGCCGCTGCCGCGGCAGGTTCCCTGATCCTGATCGCGGTGCTCGTCGGCGGGGTGGCCGCCGCCTTCGCATACACCGCAGGATGGCTATCCCCCGGACGCCTTACCGCGAACAAGATCGTGGACGCCTTTACGCCGCCGAGCGGCCCACCACTCGGGCATCGGCGCAATCACTCGAAGGGGGTCTGCTTCACCGGCGTATTCGAGTCGAACGGCGCGGGCGCAGAACTGTCTCGGGCGCAGATCTTCGCTCCCGGGGAGTATCCGGCGCTTGGACGCTTAAATCTCGGGACCCCCGATCCGAACGCAGCGGACGCCTCGGTGCGGGTTCGCGGCCTGGGTCTGCAGATCTCGGCGCCCAATGGTGAAGCATGGCGCAGCGCGATGATCAACGCCCCCGTATTTGCGGTGTCGACACCGCAAGCGTTCTATCAGTTGCTGCTGGCATCGAAGAGCAAGGATCCGAACGCCATGCCAACATTCGCCGCCGAGCATCCCGAGATCGCGGGATTCGCCGCGTGGGCCAAGACCGGGCCGTGGACAGGAAGCTACGCGGAGGAGCGCTTCAACAGCCTCAATAGCTTCATCTTCGAGGACTCCAAGGGAACCTCGCACGCCGTGCGCTGGTCGTTCGTACCCGCAGCACAACCCGTGCCCGTGTCACCCGAGGAACTCGCCACGCGAGGCTCGGATTTCCTCGAGCAGGAGATCGCCGAGCGGGTGCAGAGCGGCGCAGTGCGCTGGACGCTCATCGTGACGGCGGCAAACCCCGGTGATCCCACCTCGGACCCGACGCGCCCCTGGCCGCAGGATCGACGTACCATTGCCGTCGGCACGCTGATCGCACGGCGGATCGAGGCGGAGCGCGACGGTCCATGTCGCGATATCAACTTCGATCCGACCGTCCTGCCGGCGGGTATCAAGACATCGGACGATCCATTTCCGGCGGCCCGCTCCTCCGTCTACGCCAAGTCCTACGACCTGCGCACAGCCGAAGCCGCGGACTATCCTCGTGCGATGACCGGGGGTGCGCCATGAACCGGCTGCGTTTCACCCCGCTCCAACGAGTCCTGCACTGGGTCACAGCCGTGTGCGTGCTCGCGATGCTGTTCATCGGCGTCGGCATGCTCTCGACCGTCATGCCGAAGTACCTGACGCTCGTGTCGATCCACAAGCCCCTGGGGATCGCCATCCTGGTTCTCGTGTTGATACGCTTGGCGGTGCGCCTGCGCCGTGGGGCACCGCCGCTGCCGGCGGATCTGCCCGAGCCCCTGAAACTCGCCGCGCACCTATCGCATTATCTGCTCTATATCCTGTTGATCGCGATGCCGCTGATCGGTTGGGGAATGTTGTCGGCCGCGGCTTATCCGGTACGGATGTACCCGGGGCTGTATCTGCCCGCGATCTTGCGGCAGAGCGATCGGCTGCATGCGATCCTCTGGGGTGCGCATTACTATCTCGCGTTCGCACTTTTCGCGCTAATCCTCCTGCACATCGCCGCGGCGCTATTTCACTTGCTGGTGCGCAAGGACGGCGTGTTCCAGACCATGGCCCCGGTCTCCGACCCCTCGTCGAAGTAACCGGGGCGCAGATATTCTGAATTCCGTGTGACACGACGAGTGCGTAGCCTTGGTAGAGCCGGCCGGAGCTTTCGAGCTTCGGCCGGCTCTCGGGTGATCCTTCACTTCCGCCCCGCGCTAACGGCGCCTGCGTCATAGTCCTTGCAATACACCTGCCAGGCGCGCTGCATCCGGGCAGCCGCGACTTCCCCCAGCCTGTCGGCCTCTCGAGACCAGCGTCGTGCGTGAACATACTCCTGCAGCACCTGTACCGATGCGCCGCCATATTGCCCACAGCCGCGCAAGTGCGCCCATGCCGCCACATGACCCATTCCTTCCACCGCCTGCCTCAGACGGCGGGGCTTCGCACGCCAGCGCATGAGGTCGAGCCGGTCGATGCTCGGCTGCAATTCCTTCAGCACGAAGGGCTGCTTGCGGACCTTGGCGGCGTGCAACAGCGCGGGCGGGATGGCCTGCATGATGCGCTGAATCGACACGACCCGAACGGCATCGTCCGGCCAATCGGGTTGAGGCGCCGTCAACCACGCATTCACCGCGGACGGTGCGGCGAATTTCAGGTCGAGCACGAAATTCTCATCGGGCGAGGTCGGCCCATGGACCAAGAGAATGTAGCGCTCCAACCCCAGGCTGCCGTTGCCGGCGATGCGGCGCGCCGCATCGAGCAGCTGGAAGAACCTCGCCCCGGGCTTCGGCGCCGGCAGGCCAGCACGCAGCCTAATGAGAACTTTGGCGAGCCTATGGTGCTCGCTTGCAGGCAGCTTCAAGGCGCGCCTGCCGTCGATGCGCAGCCGCCGCTTGCCGCCCTTGAGTACGGTGTAGCGGTCGAGCAGCTCGCGCCGCGTGCGCAGGATCGCCCGGCGCAGCAGTGCGCGAAACACCCCCTTGGCCAGGGTGCGCTCGAGCCAGCGCGGCTTGCCGTCGGCGATGCTTTCGCGATAGGCGAGGAGGAAATGCCGCACCAGCCGCTTCGCGGCCCTACGATCGAGTTTCAATTCTTGCGCCGCCAAATAGACGCCGGCAATGAAGCGCACGATATCGATCGTGAACGGTGCCCGGCACGCATCGTCGAAATCGTTCACGTCGAAATAGCAGAGCCGGTTGTCGCCCCTGAAAGCACCGAAATTTTCCAGATGTAGATCGCCGCAGACGAGCGTGCTCGGCGCGCGAAACAAGGGATGCGCACGGGGCAGAAAATCGAGAAAAAGCGGATTGGTTCCGCGAAGGAACGCGAACGGATCTTGTCGCAGGCGCTCGAGCTTCATCGTCAGGCGCTCGAAATCCCGACCGGCGTTTTGCGCTAGAATCGAGCGAGTTATTCTGCTGATGCGGCGCATACGCCCCCCCATTCAGTATGAAGAAATCGCTGTAGGGTCCCAAAGCGGTATGTCGATGCGGCCGCTGTCGACCGCCGCCGAGGCGTTCACCCCAGGGTACTTCGCAGAGCTCTACGACGTCAACGTCCCGCCGGGAGGGGGGAATCGAGACCAGCATCGAGCTTCGAGCCGCCGGACGCCGATGCGGGCTCGGGGGCCGACGGTTTCCGATTAGCGGCGGCCGCCGCCTCCTCCGCCATGCCCGTCCCGCATTTCACTGCCGTGGAAACGATCGATGTGATCGAGACCTCTCGAGGGGAGATCGCCTCGGTTCGGTAGCGGACCCCTAAAGCCGCGACGAACATCGAATCGGCCATCCACATGGCCGACAAAGTTCGCCGGGCCGTGAAACCATGGACCTGCGCCAATGAAGACACCGCCTGCAAACCACTCCGGTCCGTAGTAGCCGTAGGGAGCGCATGAATACGGAGCGTAGTCATAGTAGCCATAAGGGCATTCGGGTTCGTCGCCGATGTCGACAATGTCCTGTGCTTCCGACTTGAATGCAGTCGCTGTCAAGCAAACTCCGGCAAAAGCACACGCCAGAGCAAGCGATTTGAGTCTGTTCACGAATCCACCTCACGTAGAAGGTTACTCGTCGACAGTCTCCATCCGGCGAATTGCGCATCGATTGCGAAACCGTAATTTCGGTTTCAGCTGTGACTTTGAGGCGATATTCCTCGAATCGGACCTGATGGCTCAGGTGACCGACTGAAGCAGCTCCACGCGACCGCTGTGATCAGCCGGGCCGTGCCGAGGCGGCAAGGCCGCAGATTAGGGTTCGAAAGAGGATTTGGCACGGCGGGTGATGCGCGTGCCAATTGCAGGGGCTGGAGCGAGATGTATCGCAGCGGTCACAGCGGATACCTTGCCGGCGAACGCCGCAACAGCTCCTTCACGACGACCGGCGCGAATTCGCACCATTCAATCCCGATGCCCTGAACGGGCTTCCGCGATACCCGCGCCTTGACCACGGACGAATCCGCCGTTGATGAGAGGCGCTCGATACGCACCTCGATTAGCGCGTGAAGCGGGAAATCGTGGCTTGATTTCAGGAGTGCTCCGCTCAAACTAATATTCTTCAAACAGCCGTCCACCGGGGCACGCCCATCCTCGAGCACGTTGACCGGCAGATCCACACGGACTCTCTCGCCCCAACGATGTTCTGAACCGATGGGCACATGTACCATGATTGCTCTCCCACGCTTCTGGATTCCCTTTCGCAGCCGTGCGACAGCCGCCCGCAGATTCAAGGCACTCCAACCACCTGGCCTGTCAAGCTCCGTCCAGGTGACGCTCCTGAGTACGCGCTGACCAATCTTCGAGGGTAGCTCATGCAGCAGCACGGATGGTATTCCACGGCCCGATGGGAAACGAGAGCTTGGCGGAATTTAACGGTGCCGACTGTTCGGTATCCCACACATACGTCCCGACTGCAACAGCGGTCCCGCTCGTCGGGATTTGACGCATCGCGGTAAAGTATCGTCGAGCGTTATCCCTCAGGAATGCCGGATCAGAGCTTCCATCGGAAATGAGGCGCGGATCCTCGTTCCTTGTCCAAGGGTTGATCTTATTTCGAAACGCCCCCCGGCCAACGCCGCGCGTTCCCGCATGCTGCTCAAGCCGATGCTCCCGGTGTCCGCCGCGCGCGCACGCGCGTCGCTCACGTCAAATCCCACGCCGTCATCCCGAATCGATACCGTTAGCCGATTGGCCGCGCTCTTTAGGCGCACGAGAAGATTCTTTGCCCCCGAGTGTTGGACCGCGTTGGCGAGTCCTTCTTGAACGATGCGAAAGCAAGCCAGCGCAACGTTCGGGGCCAGAGTTCCGACTTTCGCATCCGTCTCGAACACGACTTTTTGATCGGGTGCCAGAGGCAATTTACTAACGTACGAACGCATTGCCCCGGGCAACCCCTGGTTATCGACCACTGGCTTTCGAAGCACGACGGTAAGGTCATGGAGGTGAGTAATCGCCATCTGCACGAGGTCAATCCACTCCCGCACCAAATCGCTTGGTAATGTATCCGCCGGACGTCTTCGCGAGCCCGCCATGTTCATACGCAGGCCGACGAGAATCTGCTGCACATCGTCGTGAAGTTCCGCAGCGATGTATTTCCTCTGCCTTTCGGCGGCTCCGATCAGCTGTTCGGTGAGATCTGCTATCCTCGAATTCGCCAGGACCAGCGACGCTTCCACGTCACGCTGTTCGGTGACATCGCGCGTCAGGGCGGGGGACAGAGACGGGGTCATGCTTCGGGTCTGAAAGGTGGAAGCGCCGTCATGCAGGCGTCACGTAATTTCTAGGGCGTATCAAGTTGGAAATTTCCGCGGCATTCATCGGACGATTGAAGTAGTAGCCCTGTGCTTCTGTACATCCCATTTCTCGCAGAACCAACACCTGATCCTTCGTCTCGACGCCTTCGGCTACCACGCGCATATTCAAGCTCTTACCCATTTGGATGACCGCGCTTACAACACCGGCGTCGGCGGCGTATGTGTTTAGGTCGCGAACAAACGATCTATCCACTTTCAAGGCATCGACCGGGAAGCGCCGCATGTAGCTCAAACTGGAATACCCCGTACCAAAGTCGTCCAGTGCGAGCTTGACACCGAGTCGCTTCAAAGCTTGCAGAACAATGTCGGTCGACTTCGACTCCTGCATGAGAAATGTTTCGGTGAGTTCCAATTCGAGAAACTTCGGATCAAACCCTGTCTCCGCCAGGGTTTCGGCCACTCCGGCAACGAATTCCTTCGACTGCAACTCAACCGCCGACACATTGACGCACAGCCTCAGCTGCGCCGTCCGCCCTTGCTGCCATGCTTTGGCCTGCCGGGACGCCTCCCGCAGCACCCACCGACCGATCGGAACGATCAATCCCGACTCCTCTGCAATGCCCATGAACTCGGACGGCAGGAGGAGCCCTCGGGTCGGGTGATGCCACCGAAGCAGCGCTTCGACACCCGAACAACCCCCGGTAGCCAGATTCATGATCGGTTGGTAGTGCAATTCGAACTCGTTACGCTCGGCCGCGTACCGCAAGCCGGTCTCGAGACGCTGGCGCTCGATCGCCCCCGAGTTCAACTCCATCCGGTAGAACTGATAATTGTCTCTACCCAAGCCCTTGGCTTCGTACATCGCAGAATCCGCGTTCTTTAGCAGGACCTCCACCTCGGCCCCGTCACCCGGGAAGATAGCGATGCCGATGCTTGAAGATATATGAACTTCCTGTCCGTCGATGATGCTTGGGAGCCGCAGACTGCTCAATATCTTGTCCGCGCAAACGGCGGCGTCCTCGGCATGCGCCACTTCCGATAATACGATCACGAATTCGTCGCCGCCGAGACGACATACGGTGTCGGACGCCCGCACGCATTCGATCAATCGAAGAGCAACCGCTTGCAACAGCCGGTCGCCCGCCGCGTGGCCCAGCGAATCGTTGATATGTTTGAACCGGTCGAGATCCAGGTATAGCACCGCGAGCACGGTGTTGCGCCGCTTCGCCGTTACTAACGCCTGCGTGAAGAGGTCGTTCAGCAACGCCCTGTTCGGCAGCTCGGTCAAGCTGTCATGCTGGGCGAAATACGCCAGACGATTGGTCATTGCCCGGGCCGCGCTGACATCATGAAATACCATGACAGCCCCCACGACGGCGCCGCCTCGATCATGAATAGGCGCAGAAGAGTCCTCGATAGGGAGCTCTACGCCGTCACGTCGAACCAACATACATGCGCTTGGTAGCCTGATGTTTGTGTCATGAAGGGCGGCCTCCTTCATCGGATTCGGGACCGTGGCCCCGGTTGCGGAGTCAATGATTCGGAGCACCGCATAGGAGGGCTGGCCGAGTGCCTCAGGAGCGGGCCAGCCCGTCAGTCGCTCGGCGGCGACATTGAGATACGACACGTTGCCGGACAGATCTGTGCAAATCACCGCATCGCCGATCGAATTGAGGGTTATCTGCGCGCGCTCTCTCTCATTGAAGAGCGCATCCACGACATCCGCGCCATCGATGACCGCCGCCAATGTCTTCGGCAACACATAATCGTCCACGCGTTCCTTCAATATGAAATCTTGGGCGCCGTGCGCGAGCGCTGCCTCCGCCAACGCTTCGTCTTGAGCCGGACTCAAAATGACAATGGGGGTCGCCGGCGAGGCCACATGAAGCCGACGGATGGTTTCTACGCCTATACCATCCGGCAAGGAGAGATCGACGACAATAACGGCAATACCATCTAATTTGGCTTTTGATTGTCGGCCCGCTGCACGCAAGCGTTCTAGCCCGAGAGCGCAGCTTCGCACCCATTCAATTTCATATCGGTCGTTTTGAGAGAGTGCTGCGCGGACCATTCCGGCGCCCTGAGCATCTGCTTGGATCAATAGTACGCGTGCTGCCATGGCTCCTTCCGCGCAGAATACGTGGCACCAGCCTGCAGAGGCAGCGGAAGAACGTCTGTTCGGTACCGCACGGAACGCCACCAGCTGGGTGGCCAAAATGGGACCCGCGGCCGCGTATTAGGGGATTCCCCGACACTTGGTTAGGGGTGGACTCGCGCGCCGATGGCCATGGATGGAGATGAAGAGTGGAGGAATCAGATACGCAAGTGCAGCAGGACGTTCTCGCCGAATTGAAGTGGGAACCGTCGATCAATGCTGCCGAGATCGGCGTCGAATGGCAGTATCAACCGCGGGCCGCGGCGAAGGCCACCGGCAGAGGAAGTCGAAGCAGATGTGGTAGGGTTGCCGATAGAAGCGATTCTCGGCATCAACGGTGGACTCAGCCATGAAATTACTGCATCGGATCATGGTCGGACTGATCATCCTTGGCGTAGGAGCGGTCGCGTCCGCGCAAACCGCCGATACCGCGGCGGACGGCGTGCGCGCCGCCGACGCGGCGTGGCTCAAGGTGTATTCGGCGAAAGACCTGAACAAATCGGTCGCGTTCTTCGATGACCAGGGTTCCCTGCTGTCGCCCAATGATCCCATTGCGACCGGCAAGGCGGCGATTTCGAAACTGATTGCCAGTGACTTTTCCTTCGGCGACCTTTCCTGGCAAGTGGACAAGGCCGGTGTCTCCAAGTCGGGCGAACTCGGCTACACGAGCGGCAGGTATAAATTCAGCTTCAAGGATCCCTCGGGCAAGCCCGCCACCGACAATGGCAAGTATCTGACGGTGTGGAAGAAGCAGACAGACGGATCGTGGAAGGTGTTGTTCAACATGTTCAATACCGATCTACCGCCGTCCTGACGCTACCGCCAGGCTACTTCCCCGGCCGTTCTGTGTAAGCAAACTTCTCGCCGGAAATATCGGCAGCGAACATCAGGCCCCCCTTGGCGATGGTAAACACCGCCATGCCAGTCTGGTAATTGCCGTTGGTTGTGGCATTGTTTTTTCCACCACTCGCTCCCGACGAGGCGCGATCGGTGCCGACGCTCGCCGAGGCTCCCGCCGTGATGGCGACGGCGCTGGCACCGGCGGCAAATTCAAATGTGCCGGATTCGAATTCGTCCAGGGCTCGTTTGTCTTGGAAGAATATGATTTCGCTATACGCTTTGCCGCCCGCCTGAAACCCGATGCTGAACTGCGTCATCAAGGCGTCGCCCACTGGCCGATCATGCACATACACCTGACCCTTGCCTCGAGCTCCGCCGACAATGAAGCCGCCGGCGCCAATGGTCGGGAATACTGCGTAGGCATAGCAATCGGTGAAAAAGACGGCACTTTCTCCAGCATGCTTGAATAGTTCGATCGTCTCATCATATTCGTTGGCGTAGGCCACACCAGAACCCAGCAATAAGGCCAGCGCCACACCGAAGAAACGAGGCAGGATAGTCATATAGAGGCCTTTGGTAGTTGACCAGCAGGTTTGCGGTTCGAACGCACGGAACATCGCGGCCTAGCCGTTAGAACAGGCGCGCGAACTCATGCCGCAGTATACAGCGGCGGTGTTTCGATGCCCCCTTGCGCCAGCTTCCTTTATCATACGCGATCGATGCTTGAACGAGATTCCGGTCATGCGCATTACACGAAAGCATTGCCTACAAGGATAGTATGTTCTGCATAACGCAAGACGCCGTGCCCGCTGATGCATTGCTCAAGACGCATCTGGGCGGCCCTAGGCCCGAGCGTTGGCGGGAGTCGGGTGACTGCTTTGCAGTTTCCGTGGATGGGGTGATCCCACTAGCAGCTTTCGTATTCGCGTTTTATACCTCTCGGGTGTTCCGGATCGAGCGGCTGATCTTGGCCGTCCTTGCCGGTGCACCGTCCACGGATGCTGAGGTGCGACGGCTGGCGGATGGCTCTGGCACGTCGTTTGCCATTTGGCGCGTGGGAGAGCGTACCGCTACCCAGCTCCTCCTGTGCGATTGCTACGAGCGAACTCGCTCTTGGTTTAGGGTGGTGCCACTGCAGGGTGGGAAGACTTTGCTGCAGTTCGGTTCGGCCGTGGCGTCCAATAGTGACCCTAAGGCAGCGGCCCGGGCGCACGGGACTCCGTTTCGGCTGCTGTTGAAATTCCATGTGGTGTACTCGCAGATCTTGTTGAATGCCGCGAAGCGCGGGGTGATGAGGAACCAATAAGATCCGCCGCCCGAAGAGAGGCGAGACTTGCCGGAGAGGTCACCGGTTGTCATCGTCCGCGGCGTGGATCCTGGACCAGCGATCCAAGATGATCGGACAAATCATTCTAAGGTTCCCGGATCTCGTAGCCACGCGAGCGGAGCTGCGCCAGCCAGCCATCCGCTGCAAGAAGCTTCTTGATCCCGACCACTGCCAGGGTACTTCGATTTCTTTGCAGCGCTTGCTCGGCGCTCGAAATCCAAAGCGCGTCGAGCCGCGCGGAGACTTGATCGTACTCGCTGCGGATTCGGGACACGCTCATCACGGCATCGAAGCACGCGATCGGCTCATCGGCCGGCAACAGCGGCCGCAACCGCGCAACGTCGCCGAGCGACCATAGGTTGGCGCGTTCGCGTAGGGACGGAAGGTCTCTCTCCAGATGCTCGATAACCGATCGCAGACAGGCCAACTCGCGCTCAGTGGAGATCTGCGTAAGGTCGCGGATATAGGCCCTTTCATCGTGAATCTTAAGATCGAGTACGACGGGCTCGATGGGCACTCGTGCGCGGCGCGAGATGCTCTCGATCCGCTTCCAAATATCGGGATCATCATCGAGCCCCTCTTTATCGAGCGCATTGTCGGCGAGATCGAATGCGGCCAGCATCGGCCGCAGCTTCTCGTCACTCGAATTGCCGAGGTACTTCACCCGCAAGCCCAGCCAGCGCATGTAAAGATCGTGCGGCACCACCTGCTCGAGCGTTCTCCCATCCGGATTGTGACGCGCGCGAAGAAGCGAAGGGAGCAAAGTCAGGCCGCGAAAAAAGCCGACGTGTGGGTCGATGCGCGGCGGGGCCAGCACAGCCTGGGATTGCCCAATGTGCTTCTCGATATCCGTGGCGTCCCAGATCATCTGTTTTGGCAAGGGTGTCAGCGTTGCGAAGATCCAGAGGTCATGATCTCCTTTCGATATGCGCCAGAGCCCCGGGCCCGGCTGCTTGCCAACGACCAGCACCTCCGCCAGTTGCGCATCGGATACCGGGGGCTGTGTCATGACCGGAGCTGCAGCCGCTCCCGCTAGGGAGCTTGCGGTCAGCGCGCACGCCGCAAGTACAGCTTTCATAATCAGAGCTTGATGCGGATTGCAGTGAGCAGTGTTGTCGTCAATTTCGAACCGCGCCGCCGATGTACCGACTCAACCTCCACGATCGGCTCCCGGGACCCTGACTGACCCTAGCCGACCAACCTTGCGGCGCCATATTGAACCTGCAAGTCGGGCGTCAGGGCGCACCGGGCCTCGAGTACATCGCCGGCTGCCACGGGCCCGACGCCCGCCGGCGTTCCCGTCAACAGTAGGTCGCCCGCACTCAGTTCGACGAGCGTCGAGAGGACCGCGAGACATTCGCCCGGCGACCAGATCATGTCGGAAAGGTCACCACGCTGGCGGATCTCGCCGTTGACCGACAGACGCAGTTCTCCGCGCAAAGCGGTCGATGCGGCTGCAGCGGGCCGAAGCGCACTGATCGGACAGGATTGGTCAAAGCCCTTTGCCATGTCCCAAGGTCGAGCGAGTCGTTTCGCTTCTGCCTGCAGGTCGCGCCGCGTCATGTCCAGGGCCACGGCATAGCCGAAGATCAGCGCCTGTGCGGCCGCGGCAGAAACCTCGCGGCCGCCTCCCTTGAGAGCCACCGCGAGTTCAACCTCGAAATGCAACTCCCGCGTGGCAATTGGAAACCGCAATTTACCGCCCCTCGGTACCAACGCATCGGCCGGTTTGGTGAAGAAAAAAGGAGGCTCTCGATTGGGATCCGCTCCCATTTCACGGGCGTGTTCGGCGTAGTTGCGACCCACGCAGAAAATTCGCCGAACAGGGAAAAGCTCCTGCGAACCCTCGACCGGGATCGTAGCGCGGGGCGGCTCAGGAATTACAAAGGTCAATTGAGGCCTCGATACCGAGTGGGGTCAATTTACGGCCTGGCGGCTGACAAGCGTCGGCCTGCAACGCTCAGTCGCCCGCCTTCCGCTGATGCGACAGCCTAACCAGATAGTAGCTGACCGACAATGAAAGGATGATGACCGCAATGCCAATCAGCGACGTTCCATCGAACTGCTTCTGATCGAGTACCACAACCTTCCGAGTAATCGCCACGAGTCCAACCGCCAATATCACCTCGACATGAACGCTTTTATCAATGAGGTATATCTTGACGGTATTCATCAGCTCCACACCGATTAGGACCAAAAGAAATCCTGCGAAGATATCCAGCAGCTCTTTCGCGTCAAAATGAAACAGTGGTGTACTTACAAGGGCTACCACGATCTCCCGGCCGAGTTCGAAAGTGCTGACCAGAACGATGAAAGAGATAAATACAAGAAGTACCGCATTAATTAGAAACTCAAATTTGCTGATCATCCGTATCATCGCTTACCCCTTTCCACGGCCAAAAGCGCGCCTTCCGATAGTTCACGCCCAGGGACGCCCAATCTCGATACCCGAGGTCGGCCCGACGCCCTCGGCGCACGCATCTGGCTGCCGGCCAAGCGTTCGGCTACCTGACGAGATGCTTCAATTCATTTTATTGTACAACTTTCGTCATAGAGCGCGCCCTGCATGGGCAATAGTCGCTCGCGAAAGGCTCGCGTGTGCGCCGCCTGGACATGTCAGTAGTTCATCTTCTCCAAATCCTCGATCAATCCCTGCCCGGTCGGCTCCCAATCGAGCGCCTTGCGCGTCCACTCGCTCGAAGCAGGCATATCCAAGGTCGCAAAGTGACCGAACATACCGAAGTGCTCGCCTGCCTTTGCAGCCGGGATTGAAAGCACCGGTACCTCCAGACCCTTGCCGATCGTTTCCGCGACTTCCCGAAGCGGCACGCCTTCTTCCTGCACCGCGTGATACGTCGTCATGCCTGAGCCCGTCTTTTCGAGCGCCAGCCGATACAGCCGCCCCACATCCTTTAGCGGGCCTGCGGCCCAGCGGGTCGCGCCATCGCCCACATATGCCGAAACACCCTTCTCGCGCGCGATCTGAATCAGCATCGTTACCAGCCCCTGCTTGCGCGTGTCATGCACCTGTGGCAGACGCACTATTCCCACACGCACGCCCTTTGCCGCCGCAGCGCGCGCCGCCTGTTCTGGCCGGCGTGGAATCGCCGGCGAATCCGTCGCAGGATCGGTCTCTTTGCGCACCTGGCCCGGCGCGCCGCTCGTGATTCCAATCCCCGAGGTGACCAGCAGCAGCTTGCCGGGTTCCAGCACCGATCCCAGCGCCTCAATCGCCTTTATCTCGTCCGCCGCGCTCTGCGCGAACTTCGACCAATCATGGTTGAACGCCAGGTTGACTACAGCGTCCATGTCGGTCGCCCCGCTGCGCAGGCTGTGCAGATCCTGTAGGTCGCCCCGATGAACCTCCACCCCCGCGGCCTTCAATCGCTCCGCGCCGACCTCGCTGCGTGTAAGGGCGCGCACCCGGTGCCCCGCCGCAATCAGTTCCTTCACCAGTTCAGTTCCAATGAAGCCCGTAGCTCCAGTCACAAATACACGCATCGTCGCCCTCCTCCGTTAGGACGCGGCCCGTGATGGTCGCGCCGGAATTGACATTCGCGCCTGTGCCGGATAAAACGGAGACGCCCTCCGTATATAAGGATAACCGGAGATAATCTCCGGTTTCAATGACTTTGGTGAAATTGCGTATGCCTTCGAAGAAGCTCCCGCTGCCACCGCCCGCACGCAAGCCCCGCGCTGATGCCCAGCGCAACCGCGAGCGCATCCTTCAGGTCGCCAAGGAGGTATTCACCCTCGACGGCGCCGCCGCCAGCCTCGACGACATCGCCCGCCAAGCGGGCATCGGACCCGGTACGCTTTACCGCCACTTCCCCACCCGAGACGCCCTCATCGAAGCCGTCTACCGCAGCGAAGTGGAAAAACTTGCTGCCGCCGAGCAGCGCTTCGCCGCCACCATGCCGCCGCTCGAAGCCCTCCGCGCGTGGATGCTGCTCTTCATCGAACACGTCTCCGCCAAGAGACTCATCATCCCCGTGATGGACACCGTGGCCGGCGGATTCGTGCGACTCATCGAAGGTTCCCGATCACTCATCCACACCGCCTTCGTTGCCTCTGTCAAGCGGGCCATAGACAGCGGCGATCTCTCCTCCGACACCAATCCCGACGACTTCGTCCGCGCGCTCGTCGGAGTGTTCCACACCACTGCTCTACCAGGCTGGGAGCAAAGCGCCCAGCGCCTCGTTGACATCCTGATTGCCGGCTCGCGCTCAACACCGAAGCAGGCTGGCGCCGGATTCGTCGCGCGGGAAAATACCCGCAGCGGACATCCGAAAAGCAATTTCAGCCGCAGGCTGCGAGATCCTTGAAGTTACACCACGTTGCGCGGTGCAATGCGCCGAGGCGCCGATCGGCATGCTAGACATTCAGTCCACTCCTCCCTTGCCGTCGACGGCGTGCACGCAGCACTTCCGTCAAGTGACCAAAGGACCCTGAGGCATTTATGAATTCTCCCTCTTTCGAACCCGCCACCGCGAAGTACGTGAGCCTAGCCACATATCGAAGAAATGGCGTCGAAGTTAAGACACCGGTGTGGATTGCGGAGGTGGCTGGGCGTTATTACGTGTTCAGTGCAGGGGATGCTGGCAAGGTTAAGAGAATTCGGGCCACGCCTCGAGTGCAACTCGCAGCATGCGACGTCCGTGGCAAGGTGCGGAGTGCTTGGATCGAAGCCCGCGCCCGAATAGTCTTGGAGCCGGCGTTGATCGTCGCCGCGCGAAAGGCGTTGCGGCGCAAATATGGCTTACTGATGATTCTCACTGATGTCATGGCCACTATGACCGGGCGGATGCGTCGACGCGCCTATATCGAAATTGAGCTGGCGGATCGCGAAGGGACGGAATGACCTTCAATCATGCGAACGCCGGTCGTTACAGCCCGCCCTCGCGATCTCAGCAAGCAAACCCACCTGAGCCCTGGCCAATGCAATCGGTGCCGGGCGCAACACCGGAAAAAACCTGACCATGAGAACCAGATGACGGCGCAGATCTACTCGGATTCAACCTGGAATTGGGGCGCCTGGGGAGCTTGGGGAGGCGGCTGGGCCTTCGGGCCCGGGTGAGGTGGTAGCCGCCTGAATCATTGCCGGCGCGCCGCGTGCGGGCGTTGCGGTCTTTCAGCGCGACCTGCAGGGAGTGGTCGAAAGTGTCTATACGCCCGCGAAGGCGCTACTATCGCCCCCGATGCCATGGAACTTATGACCCGGACGCGGGCAAAGCGGGAGGCCCCTAAGAATGATGGATCTTAACCCTAGCGTGGCTCGGTTTACAGCGATGCTCTTGGGCCTGCGGCGACTGTCCAATCGGACCGTGTCTCCTTATTTTCCCAGGCTCGTGCTCGAATGAGACTCAAGCTTTTGCTCATGCCGCCGAACTTCGTACCGTGACCGCCACTCCCGACTGGAAGCAGAAATACCGCGACTCGGTGCTCGAAATGGAGACCGAGGAGAAACGTTGGCGCCATGTGGAGACGGTGCTCCGGCGCCTCGTCCACCGGCTCTGCGTGGCCGGCATGGGTACGAACGGGCCGTTCGATGACGAGCTGAGCACCGTCGCGGAGGCCAACCGCCGCGGGGCGGAGGTTGAGGAGCTCGAGGCGCTGGCGAAGAACCTGACACGCAAAGTCGTCGCCGTCGAGACGCAAGCCCAGCGCCTGGCCTCGGCCGAAGCCCGGCCGGCCTCGGCGATTTGTGCCGCCATGCGCACGCTGCTCGAGCGCCTCGCCGACGACGATGCGGAGAATCCCGCGGTCATCGCGCTCACCGCGGAACTGGTTGCGGTGAAGACCGACGCAGCGCTTGCCGGTGTGGTGCTGCGTATTGCCGACCTCGTGCATGAGCGCGGCCAACGCATCGCGCGCGAGCGGCTCCAGGCCGCCACTGTGCTTTCGGATGTCGGCAAGCGTCTCGAGGAGATGCTCGATTACTTTGCGGCGACGGCCGAGGAATCGCGCACGAACCGGGAGGCAACCGTCACCTTCGATGCCGCGGTGACGGCGCGGGTGCGTGATTTGTCGGTGGAATTCGAGGCTGCCACCGAATTGCACGTCCTGCAATCGTTGGTCGGACGTGGGCTCGAGTCGGTCAGCCGCTGTGTACACGATTATCGGCGCCAGACCGAAGACCGTCTCACTGAGCAGACGGCTCGGACCGAAGGCATGTGCGCACGCGTGGCGACGCTCGAACAGGAGACGCGCGAGCTTCACGGTCGCCTGGCCGAGGAGCGGGATCGCGCCCGCGTCGATTCGCTCACCAACGTCGCGAATCGCAAGGCCTTCGACGAGCGCCTCGCGCAGGAATTGGCGCGCATGCGGCACACGGCGGCACCGGTCACGCTGCTCGTCTGGGACTTGGACAACTTTAAGACGATCAACGACAGTTACGGCCACCGCGCCGGGGATCGCGTCCTGCAAAGCGTCGCGCAGTGCTTCGCGACCGGCGTCCGTTCGACCGACTTTGTTGCCCGGATCGGCGGCGAGGAGTTCGCGATGATCATAATCGGCCTGCCGATCGATGCCGCGATCGGCATGGCGAACGACTTACGTGCCGCGGTCGAAGCGCTGCCCTTTCATTTCCGCGGCAAACCCATTTGCGTAACGGCCTCTTGCGGCATCACGGAAATCAAGGAACGCGAATCCGCGGAAAGCGCCTTCGATCGTGCCGACTCGGCGCTATATCGCGCCAAGGATGCCGGGCGCAACGCCTGTATCGCGGCCTGACCCCGGCGTTGATGTGAATGCAGCTGGACCGGAACGGACAGCCGTTCAGGGCAGCAGCACAATCTTGCCGCGGATATGGCCCCGGCCGAGCAGCGAGAAGGCCGCTCGAACCTGATTCAGAGGGAAAGTCGCGGCAATCGGTACTTCCAGATCACCCGAGGCGATCAACGCAGCCAATTCCGCGAGCACCGCAGCGCTTCTCGCCGCGTCGCTGCCCTCGGTCTTTGCCCCGTACTCGCGCGCCGCGGCAAAGTCGATGATCGTGTCGATCCGATCCCGCGCAACGCCCAGCTCGACCGCGAGCTTCACGTACCCTCCTCCGTGCGTATCGATGAACGCATCGATTCTCGCCTCACGCAGCCGATCGGGGAGGTCTGCCCCGTACGCTTCGGGCTTGATCCCATGGGCGGCCAGCCACTCATGGTTGGCGCTGCTGGCAATTCCGATCACTGAGGCGCCTGCGCGCTTGGCCAGCTGCACGGCGATCGATCCCACCCCACCTGCCGCGGCTGATACCACCACGGTATCACCCTTCTTTAAGGACACTGCACCCACTGAGGCATAAGCGGTGCTGCCGGCAATTGCCAACGACCCGGCGACTCCCCAGGGCACCTTCGCCGGCTTGATAGTCATATTCTGCCCCTCCACGACGACGTACTCGGCGTGGCTCGCGCGCCGGTCGGTGAAGCCGATCACCTCGTCGCCAACCGAGAAGCGTTCAACCCCCGGGCCCACCTTGGTCACGATGCCGGCCAGATCGCTGCCCTCGCCCGAAGGGAACGTGGCCGGCCACATGGCGTGCATCAGCCCCTCGCGGATCTTCGCCTCGCCCGGGTTGATGGACGCGGCCTTGACCTTCACCAGGGCCTCACCGTGAGACGCTTCGGGCATCGGCACATCCGCGACCTGTAGAACCTCGATCCCGCCGTATCTGTCGAATCGCACTGCTTTCATGACCTGCCTCCTTACTCGAACGCTGTCGGCGCTGCGCTTCAGCCGAAAGATACGCGAGCCCGGGCTGGTGCTTGACTACCAGAGAACGACGCGCTTCTCCGGGGGTAGGTACATTTTGTCGCCGTCCTTGACGCCGAAGGCTTCGTAGAAAGGCGCCTGATTCATCTCGGGCACCGTACCCCGGATTGCCAGCGGCGAGTGCGGATTGGTCTTGATGTCAACGATGAGCTGGTCCGTCCGCGTCTTGCCGCGCCATACCTGCGCCCAGCCCTCATAGAATCGCTGGTCGCCGGACTGGCCGTCGATCACCGGCGCTTGCTTGCCGCCCAAGGACAGCTTGTAAGCCTTGTATGCGATCGCGATTCCCGAGTTATCGGCAATATTCTCACCCAACGTGAGCTCGCCGTTGACGTGATAACCCGGTACCGGCTCATAGGCCGCATACTGTTCCACCAAGGCATGGGTCTTCGCCTTGAACTTCTCGAGGTCATCCTGGGTGAACCATCCCGGTGCGCTCAGCAGGTTACCGTTGCCGTCGTACTGGCTTCCCTGGTCATCGAAACCATGGCTGATCTCATGGCCGATGACGGCGCCGATGCCGCCATAGTTCACCGCATCGTCCGCCTTCGGATTGAAGAACGGCGGCTGCAGGATGGCGGCGGGGAATACGATTTCATTCATCTCCGGATTGTAATAAGCGTTGACCGTCTGCGGTGTCATGCCCCATTCGTCGCGATCGATCGGCTTACCCAGTTTGTTGAGATTGCGATTGTATTCAAAGGTCTGCGCCCGGATCACGTTGCCGAGCAGGTCGTCCTTTGCGATCTGCAAGGCACTGTAGTCGCGCCACTTCGATGGATAGCCGATTTTCGTGGTGAACTTGGCGAGTTTCTCCTGCGCTTTCTGCTTGGTCTGCGGACTCATCCAGTCGAGCGTATCGATGTCGGCTTTATAGGCGGCGAGCAGGTTCTGGACCAATCGATCCATCCGCGCCTTCGATTCCGGCGGGAAGTACTGAGCCACGTAAAGCTTGCCCAGCCCCTCGCCGATTGAACTCTCCACCAAAGCGACGCCGCGCTTCCAGCGCGGACGGTTCTGCGGAATGCCACGCAGTGCCGTGCCGTAAAATGCGAAATGCTCATCGACGAAGTTCTTACTCAGATACGGAGCAAAATCGTTGAGTAGTCGCCATCGAAAGTAGGTCTTCCACACCGTCAGTGGCGTCTTTTGCAGCAGCTGATTGAAGCTGCTGATATAACTCGGCTGGCTTACCACCAGGTAATCCGTCTTGCCGTCCACACCGGAGTCGATGAGATACGACTTCCAATCATAGCCGGGCGCCATTGAAGCAAGCTTCGCAAACTCGTACTTGTTGTACGTCTTCACCGGATCGCGGTTCTCGACCTTGGTCCACTGCACCTTGGCCAGCTCAGTCTCGAGCGCCAAGATGTCCTTGGCATCCTTGAGCGCCGTCTTGTCGCCCGCCAGGGTAAGCATCTTCTCGACGTACTGGCCGTACTGCTTGCGCGCCGCCTCCATCTTGCCGTCGGGCAACAGATAGTAGTCGCGATCGGGCATACCTAAACCGTCCTGGCCCAAATCGAACACATACTTGGTCGAATCCTTGGCGTCCTGATGCACGACCGGCGTGTAGGGCGCGCTAACCCCGATTTGGTTGAAATGAGCGATCAGTCCCGCGATCCCTTCCCGATCGTTGACCGCATCGATCTTGGCGAACTCCGCATCCAGCGGCCTCATACCCAGACGTTCGAGGGCCTCCTCATCCATGAAGCTGGCGTAGAGTTCAGCGATTTTTCGTTGGTCCGCGCCCTTAGCTGCGGCCGGGGACGGCAAGCCCTCAATGATCGCCCGCAGCTGCGCCTCTGAGTCGTCGCGCAGCTTCGTGAATGAGCCGTAGCTCGCCTTGTCCGCTGGAATCTCAGTGCTCGCGAGCCACTTTCCATTGATATGTTTGTAGAAGTCGTCTTGCGCGCGGACGCTGTCATCAATGTATTGGACGTCGATCCCGGAGAGAAGCGCGGGCGGGGCTGCAGATCGTGCCGGAACCTCCGGGGCCTTGTTGCAGCCCACCATAAAACATGCGCAAGCGGCGCCAAATAGCGGTTTGTGCATCGCAATCCTCTGATTTCTGGGTTGAAAGATGACTGACCCCGGGTCGGCCGGAAAGTTTGCGGAGGGAACAAGAAATCGGGCATACCTTTGAAAGCCGCCATTCCAAGCGCTGAGGCGAATGTTATCTCAGACTCGAACACCCCGCCGCCCATCTCGTTATCCTAGGCTCCCCATGACGCCCATTGACCCACGCCTTCTCGGCGCGTTGCGCGCAGCCCGTCGCGTCGTCGTTTTCACCGGCGCGGGCGTCTCCGCGGAAAGCGGGATTCCGACATTCCGCGACAAGCAAACCGGCCTCTGGGAGCGCTTCGATGCCGCTGAACTCGCAACGCCTCATGCCTTCGAACGCGATCCCGCATTGGTCTGGGCCTGGTACGAATGGCGGCGCGCGACGGTAATCAACGTCCAACCGAACCCCGCGCACCAGGCGATTGCAGCAATGGCGACTCTCGTTGCCGAACTCACCCTGATTACCCAAAACGTCGACGACCTGCATGAGCGCGCCGGAAGTCGAGCGGTGCTGCACCTGCATGGCGAGATCCTCCGTCCCTACTGCGAGAAGTGCCGACAACCCTACACGGTTCCAAACCCGGTGCCGGAGCCACCCTCCGACAGTGCACGCATCCAGCCCCCACGCTGCACGAGCTGCAATGGGCGGGTGCGTCCCGGTGTCGTCTGGTTCGGCGAAAGCCTCCCCCAGCGACAATGGCTCTCCGCCTGCGAAGCCGCCAGGCGCTGCGACGTGTTCTTCTGTATTGGAACTTCGTCCCTGGTCCAACCCGCCGCCTCCTTGATCGACCTTGCGATCGCCGCCGGCGGCACCACCATCCAAGTCAATCCCAATTCCACCGATATCGATGGCGCGGTGACGTTCGCCCTTCGAGAGCCCGCCGGAATAATCCTCCCGCGGCTCCTCGCGGAGACGTGGCACCGAACCTAAAAGGCTTGATTTACCCGACCGAACCTATTGCACCGACCACTGCTGGCTGGGCGAGGACGTGCACGTTGCGATGATCAAAGTTGCATGGTCTTGAGCGCTGCCCCCAGCGACGTCGAGGCACTTGCCGCCGATGCCGACGACTTGACCGTTCGCGAGCGTCCACTTCTCGCTGCTTCGTCCATTGCAGTGGACGATGATGACTTGCGCGCCGTCGTTCGGAGCGCTGCCCATGATGTCCAGGCATACGCCCGACATTCCGGTAATCTGGCCGTTCGCGATGGTCCATTGCTGATTGGGACTGCCGTGGCAATTGAAGAGCGACACGGGCGTGCCGTCGACGGTCAGCTGATGTGGGATGTCGATGCACTCGACGCTGTTCGTGATGACGATCTGCGCCGCTTTCGCCGGCGTCCATCCAACCGTCAGTGCAACCAGCACGCCCGCCCAGCCGACGGAAGCTCTCATCATGGCAATCCCTCCACTTTCACCGCCATTACTGGATCGTCCACCGTTGACCCGGGGTCGGCCGACATTCCGATAGAATCAGAGGCGTCAGATCCGCTGCGCCGCCATCCTTTGAATCTAGACACTTATTCCCGAGGCCAACGATCTGCCCATCGATGACGCGCCACTGCTGGCTCGGCCTTCCATTGCATGTGACGAGGATGATTGCCGCTCCATCGACGGCCGCGCTGCCTTGCACATCGAGGCAGCTGCCGAAGTTCTCAGCGATCTCGCCGCGCCCGATGAACCAGCGCTGGTTGGGGCTGCCGTGACATTGAAACAGGACGATCGGCGTACCGTCGGCCGTGACCCCGTCCCGGACATCGACGCACCCGCCTGCGCTCGATAGGATCTGCGCGCCAAGCACAGGGATTGGATCCGGCGGCACCACATAGGTCGATGTGCAACCAGCCGCCGCGAGCGCGGTGATACTCAGCCCGACGAGCCGCGACGCCCTCGTGACCGCTGCCCTGTGGCCTCTCGCATCGTCGAGCGGCGCGGCGAGCCACCGGGTGGCCTTCATGACCGGCTTTCCGAGAAATGGCTTCAAGGTCAGTCCCAAACGGCGGCCGTGATCTTTCCGTCCTTGTTCAGAATCAAAGTCAAGCGGTTCGGATTGGAATCGGCGGTCGGAATCCCTTCGGATGGACGCACGATGCGCGTCACGGCTGGCAGTTGATCTTCGCGAACCAGATCGGAGGAGGATTTGCCAGCGGGTGCCGTTGCCCCCTTCACAACGAAGGTCTTGCCGACGCATTTGCTGCAATCCTCGAGTGGAGGTTTGCCTTCCGCGTATCCTGGAAGCTGCGTCACGCTTACCGACTCGGACGCGCTATGCACATTGACGCCTTTGAAGGGGTGATTGGTCTCGAGGGGGAAGATCGCTTCCACTTCCTCGAAGCCCTTGGCCTCTGCCGCTTCCGGCGGCGCGCGTGCGACCATGATCATTTCCAGGATGCCGTCGGCCGGAACGCCCCGACTTAAGGGAATGAGCTCCGCCTCCTCCCATCCCACGGAACTGACGACACCGCGCACCCGGATGATGTCTATGACGGGGGCGTGTGCGCTGCGTATGATTTCCACGCTTTTGATGTGCAGCACCGGTGCGCTGATATCGGAACCCGGTTGCGCGGCGGGCGGCCCGCTGACGCTTTCGCCCGGGCTCCTGCCCTGCTCCGCATTCTGCGCGAGCCCCGTAGACGCGAACGCGATCGATAGCAGCAACGCCGGCGTCGCAGTCGGTAATTTCATCGTCATCGAACTCTCCCTGACAATCGGTCAAGAACCAATCTGGACCCCGATCCCCCTGGCACGATGCACCGCGCCTTGAACGAGCTTCATCACCTCATCCTCCTCGAGCCGGCTCTCGAATCGGCTGAACGCCTCGAGAATCAAATCGATCGGAACCTTTTGGGTGAGGTCGCAAAAGGACGTGCGCGCGCTGTTGAAGCTGCCGTTCTCGAACAGCTTGTTGACCGGAGCGCCCCCACCGCAGACGGAGAAGTACTCGCAGCTCTGCCGGCAGAGTTCGACACCCGCCGCGATGTCGCGCAACATGGCCCGCATCACGGCGCCGCGAAACATATCCTCGAGCGAGGCGGCGTTGATGTTGCCGATCACGAAGTCATTGTATTTTGCATTCTTGAGGCCCAGGAGCTCGGGCGAGAACGTCGAGACATTGCCGTTGCAATCGATGTTCAGCATGCAGAACGGCTCGACCTGCACGTTCCTGACACCCTCCCCCTCCGGCCGGAATACCCGCGGCAGCATCCCATCGATCTCGCGAATGAAGTGAATTTTGTCACCTTGGCGCGCGAGCCGCCAGAACGTGCCGAGGAAATCCCGGAATCGGCGTTGCGCCTCTTCCTCGACGAGAAGAGGAGACACATGCGCACCCTCGGACTCCTCGACATTGAAGCAGACGTCCTCGATGCCCTCAGCTACGTAGAAGTCCAGGAGCTCTCGAGGCGCCTCCATGCTCTTCTGCGACAGCACGGAGATGACGTGAAATGGCACCCTTTCCCGGCGCAGCAGCCGAATGCCGGCGAGCGCCTGATCAAAGGTGCTTCGGCCGGTGCGCGTGAGCCGATGCGCGTCGTTGAGTAGCTTCGGCCCATCTATACTCACCCCGACTCCGACGTGCCATCGCTTGAAGAGATCACACCATTCAGTGGATAGCAGCATGCCGTTCGTCTGTATGGAATGTCGCACGTGCACCGAACCGGGACACAACGCGGCAATCGTCCGGAATGCGCTTTCATAGAAGGCGGGCGGCACCACGAGCGGCTCGCCCGCATGCCAGATGACGGTGAGTTCTTGGCTCGCCCAACTCGACGCAAACAGCTGCTCGAATAGATTGCGGACCGTGGAATGCTGCATCACCGTTTTATCAGCACGCTGGGGCAAGTAGCAGTAGCTGCAATTGATATTGCAAAAGGGGGTAGGCTGGACGACGACTATATTGACGGTCGGCGAGTCGGATGGCTGCGGGCTCATGGACTGGATCGCTGCTAATAGTTGTGCCAGTAGTTATGCCATCCCCCGTTGTTCCAGCCGCCGTTGCCCCACCCGCCGTTACCCCAGTTGTGCCAGTTGTGCCAGTTAGGCCACCCAAAGCCGCCGTTGCCCCAACCTAAACGCCAGCGTCCCCAGCGGCCGTTACCCCACCAGGTGGGTTCAGCCCTTCCCGAATCGCCCGACTCGAACTCAGCGGAGCCGGAAGATTGCGAGGAAGCCTCCATGTTGGATACCGCCGAGCGTATCGCCAGGAGGCGCTCGGAGACATTGGCGGCGGGCGGGGGATCGGTGGTTTGAGAGCACCTTGCCTCGGTTACGCTCTGCGATGTTAGCGCCAGGAGAATGGAAGCGCCCAGCGCGCCACCGGGCAACAGCGCCGCGAGCGCCTTCGAGATTCGGTTCTGGGTCGACATGATCCCTCCCTGTTCTTGTCTGCGCTTGAGTCGGCGCTGGGAGCCTTTTCGGCCCACCATCCCTGCGGAGTTTCGATTGTTCGATCTACGATTTACTATAAGCTCGCCCTGGGATTGAGTCTACTCGCGTAGGCAGACTTACCAGGCACGACGCGGTACCGGGGGGGGGCGCGGGGCCCCAGGTTTCGGGTTCCTGTATGGCTCGGTTGCCGCGTCACCTCGGGACGACGTACCAAATATCGGTGCGAAAGCCGCGGCGGTCTGTGGCGCCGACCGTCGGGCCGCGTTCGGCCTGGCCCCCCAAGCATTTCCAGCGATAAACCGTGCGGTGACCGGTCGCGTACGCGGGAACCTCCGCGGCATCCGGATTCTCGCGGCAATAGTTTGCCGCCCCACGGTTCGTCTTCGAGAGGTCGGCTTTGGTATCGCAGGGGATATTGGCGCCTCGCGCGCATACGTAAACCTTGCCGTCCATGCAGCGCCAGAAAATCTCCTTCGGAGGAAGCGACGCATCGTGCGGCAAGCCGAGCGCCTCGTGCAAGTATGGCTCTAGCGCCCCGAGGGCGCCGCCGCTCGCGGCGCCGTACGAACTCCCCAAACGGTCATCGGTGCCGACGCGGGCGCAGAAAGCAAACGGACTTTCGAAAGTCGGGGTTGGTCCAGCGCCCTGCGCAGCGCCTTGCTCGCCGCCGCTCGCACCCAAGATCACCAGCACTAAACAGCGAGTGAGCGGGCTCATCGGCTCTCCCTCCCCGGCCGTCAACTCGTTGCCTCCTCCTGAAACTTCGACGGCGAGGTTCCAACGATTCGTCGGAAGGTGCGCGCAAAGTGGCTGGGATTGGCAAATCCGGCCTCCACGCCTGCAGTTGTAACGCTGCAATCTTGGGTGCGGAGCCTCTGCTTCGCGCGCTCGATTCTTTGCAACAGCACGTATTGGTAGGGTGAGTGGCCGGTACTCTGCCGGAACATCTCCGAGAAATAGTGGGGGCTCATGCCGGCAATGGTTGCAAGTTGACCCAGGCTCAGGTCGTCTCCCATATTCTCGCCGATGAATTCCATAACCCGCTTGAGGCGATATGCCGGCAGTCCGCCGGAAGCAAAAACGGTTGCTGAATTGCCGGCGGAATGTCGGGAAGCCAGATATACGGCCAACGAGTCTGCCAGGGACTCCCCGTAGAGTCGGCCTGCCGGAGAACCCTCGGCCAAGTCGAGCGTCATGGTGTTCAAGATCGACGCAATATGTCGATCCTTTAAATCAAAGCTTTCCCGCAGCTCGATGTCGTCGCGGTGCGCGGTGGTTTCCAACGACTGCGTGAGCAACGTCGGATGGATCGCCACGGCGACCGTGTGAACCAGCCCCAACCACCGTATTTCATCGACGGCTCCTCGCGGCTGCAGGATGACGGTGCCGGGCGTCCCCACAAATCGAGTGCGCCTTCCGCCCGCTTGCACCTCGTATTTGACACATCCCTCGAGCACCACCTGCAGGAAATGTTCCGGGTGCTCGTGTCGCGGAATTACGCCCGCAGAAATGCGGTGAGTCTCCACGGCAATGCCCGCCCATCCGATTTGAGCACTCGTCAGGGTGGGCGCGGTTTCGATCAATGGCTCAGCTCGCCCGTCGCGGCGAACTTCAATTCGGTCCAAACGAGACTTCACGCGCAAAGTGCGAAACTCGCGGCCCGCAGAAATTGGCGCTTCATACACTCGATTAGCCATGGCGTTCGCCCTAATGACCCTCCCGCAGCAGCTCCAATAATAATCGGAAGATCGGAACAACTCCGGTCTTTTAGAACAGGTAGCGGTCGGCTACGAGCCTAGCCTTTGCACTGAAGTTCGGCGCCCCCTATAGACCCAAGGCGGTACGGATTATGACGAAAATTAGGTTTTCAAATCGTGAGTCATCGCAGTGCAGCACGAACAGAAAGATCGCAACTGCCTCCAGGGCTCCTCAGCCGTCCCTGCATCCGACCGATCGAGAATCGCCAAAGGCCCCTTCTGATCCGGGCAAGCTTCTGGTGCCTATCGACGAGTTGACCATCGAGCGGGTGGTTCACGAGTTCTATCATCGCGTTCGTCGAGACTCCCTGCTCGGAGAGATCTTCAACGCGCGCATCGCGGACTGGGAATTGCACTCGCGGCGCATGTGTGAATTCTGGTCGTCGATCGCACTAGGTAGCCGCCGCTATCACGGCCGTCCCTTGACCAAGCATCTGACGCTGCCCGTCAGCGCACCACACTTCGATCAGTGGTTGGAACTATTCGCGTCGACGGTGCAAGTGCTCTGCACGCCGGCCGCCGCCGAGCTGCTCGCGCAGCGAGCACGACTCATCGCACGGAGTCTCGAAGCGGGAATCGCGAGTGCTCATGGAACGGTGCTCGCAAAAGATGAGCGTTTTGCTCCCTGTCGATATTCGACGCTCCAGCAGCGCGCGGAGCACCCATGAAACCGATCCTTCCCGCGGGCCTGAAGGCGTACAAGCGCACGCCACTTTTCGATGAGCACACACTTCCGGCAGGCCTCCGGCGCGAGCACCGCACCAAGGCCGGCGTCTGGGCCCTGATCCATGTGACCTACGGGGCGCTTCGCTACCGGGTTTTGGACCCGTTTCATGAGGAGATCTTGAGCAAAGACCGACCTGGCGTCGTATGGCCCGGACAGTTGCACGAAGTCGAGCCCGTCGGGGCCGTGGGAGTGTTCGTGGAATTCTTTGCCGAGGATAGGGCTGGCCACGACCCGCATACGTGACCCCTGCCGCCAAATCCTAGGACTGTATCGAGGGAATCGCCAGCTCTTCGTCCAGTCATCACATGCGTCGTCGATTAGGGAGCATCATCATGAAAGTTCACCGTAAGTTTCTCGCCCTTCCCGCCGTTCTTCTGTCCGCCTGCGGCGGAGGTGGCGGACCATCGTCACCGATACAGGTGGCCTATTCGCCACCGTTGCCGACCGCGATCCAGGTCGGCGACACGGCAAGCCTTGCCGCCACAGTCGCCAACGACGGGAGCGCTTCCGGGGTGAAGTGGACCGTAAGCTGCAACAGTTCGGACTGCGGGTCGTTCAACCCGATACAGACCACCAGCGGCGCTCAGACTACATATACGCCGCCTGCCACCGTGCCGGGGGGCGGCACCGTGATCATCACGGCCGCCTCGATGGCGGACAGCACCAAGTCGGTGTCCGGAACCGTCACGATCACCGGGGACGCGAATCCGGTGCTGGCCGACGGTACCTATGTGTTCCATCTCGCCGGTGTCGATCAGAGCCAGGGCCCCTACGGTATCGCCGGCGCCTTCAAGGTTGCTAGCGGCCTGATTAGCGGCGGCGAGGAGGATTTCACCAACTTGACCTCAGGAGATCACTTCACCCTCGACCCCTCAAAATCCTCCCTCAGTACGTCAGGCAATGACGTCCAGGTGACTCTGCAGGCGCTGCCCGACAACACGCCGGGCGCTCCGGTCATCGGCGCCAATGGCCTCCTCACCTTGCATGGCACTCTGGTATCTACCACGCGCGCGCTCATATCAGAGCACGACGCCTGGGCAACGGCCACGGGGTCCGTCGATCTACAAACCAGCGCTGCGGTCCCGAACGGCACATATGCATTCGCCGTTCAGGGAAGCGACACCAACAACGGCAATGCACTCGCCGCCGGCGGAATCCTGCACTTCGAGGGCGGCTCGCTCGTGACCACCGACAGCGTGCTCGACATCAACGATGGTGGCTCAGCGCTTACCGGGCAGACGTTCACCGCCGGGACGGTGAGCACCGCCGATGCCTACGGTCGGGTCACGATCGCGCTCGCCCCAACCACGATCGCGAGCATGACGTTCAGCGCTTACGGCGTCAGCAGCACGCGCATGTACCTCATCGAGGATCAAGCCGACCTTGCCAATGCAAATCTCGCGGGCATGGGACTGGGCCAGGGCGCCAACGCCGGCGAGTTCACAACGGCCAATGTCGCGGGAGCAAGCTACGCATTCGGGGTTGCCGGTCTGGACAATGCTGCGCCTGCGGGCAGTCCGGTTACCATCGCAGGCGGATTCGGTCTGAACGTGGACGGGTCTGTTTCCGGCGCAGCAGCATTCGCTGACTACAACGTGCATCAGGGCAATCAGATCAGCGGTTCATGGACCGTCGCCCGCAATGGGCGCGTGACAATCAATCCGGTAAGCTTCCCGACAACGGGAGTCACTCTGTCCTTTCAGCTGTACCTGGACGGGAACGGTAACGGCCTGGTGATCGGTATGGACTCCTTCCAGACCACGGAAGGCCCGGCGTTCGCGCAGACCTCGACCACAAACGCGCTCTCAGGCTCCTATGGCATGACTGCTCTAGGATTCAACGCGAACTCTGGAACGTTCAGCGCGGTCGGCCCGGTCATCGTGACCACGGGCGCTTTCTCGGGCACGGTCGATCTCAACAATGACGGCGCGCCATCCTCAGGGATCGCCATCGGCGGCTCGCAGAACATTGGCAACGGCACGCTGAGCCTTACGGGGCTAAACCCGAGCGACCCGTCCGCCAACACCGGCTGGGGCTACTATCCCATAGACAACGCGCGCACGCTGGCCATCGAAGTCGATGGGAATCAACTTGGATTGCTGTGGCTCGAGGCAAGCGGCCCCACTCACTGATTTATGAAGCGGATGTCTTTCATGCGATTCGTACCGGCGTTGGACCAATTGACGATGTCGGCACAGGCGATGAGTGTCACGAACTACTTAGGAGAACGAATCATGGATCTAGAGCATTTCAAACGTTGGATCTGTCTCGGATGCGGCTTCCTCTATGACGAGGAGTTAGGGTCGCCCGAGCACGGACTCGCTGCCGGTACACGATGGGCCGACGTGCCCGAAGACTGGGTCTGTCCTGACTGCGGAACCCCGAAGCACCTGTTCGAAATGGTCGAGATACCGTACGCAGCGGGTCAGCCCGTCGTGCACGCGGCAGCCTGAACAACAACCCGGAGACTAAAATCATGAATACGACTTTCGTACTGCCCGCAACTGAACGCGGCTACAACAAGTTCCTGTCAACCGGCGAGAGCTCCTCCTATATCGCCGGCCATCCGGAAGCGACGCTGACGCGCCACTCCAGCTTCAATTTCGGTCCGTTCCAGAACGGCCGCAAGGGTTTTGGAAAGCTGCGCGTATTCGGAGATGAGGTATTCAGTGGTCCGGGATGTGGCTACAACATTCATCGCCACCATAATTTCATCATCTGCGCCTTTGTCCTCAAGGGCCAGCTCACCCATATCAACACCGTGGGGAACATCGACCAGCTGGGCGCCGGGGACTATTATGCCTTTTCCGCAGGCGCCGGCGGCAAGCACTCCGAGCTCAACCTGCGCAGCGAAGACGCCAATATCATCTACATCTGGCTTCTGCCCGATCAGCTGTTACTGCCGCCTTCCTACGCCCGTGGTCGGTTCGATGCGGTCCGGGAGCGCAACCGACTGGTAACGCTGGCTGGAAATGCGGACGGCGCCCTGCGCATTGCGCAGAATGTGAAGATATCGCGCATCTCGAGCGATAGGGCTATGACACTGGATTACTCACTGGCCGCCGAACAGCACGGGCTATACGCCTTCGTGATCGAGGGGCAGGCATGGGTCAACGATACCGCCCTATCGCGACGCGACAGTACCGGCGTATCGGGAACCGGCAAGCGCATCAAATTGCGTACCGGCGCCGAAGATACAGACCTATTGCTAATCGAGTCCGCGCCCTGACAGATACCACGATGACACCATTGTCCTGGATTCGGGAGGGACGACCCGCCTGGCCAGGCCGGGAGAGCCAAGATGCCTATACTTCAAATCTATTACCCTCAGGATGCCCTGTCCGCCGATCGCAAGGCTGCGTTGGCCGGCCAACTCACTGAGGTCCTGTTGAACATGGAGGGCGGAGCCAGAACGCACGGCGGTCTCGCTTTCGCCACCGTGTTCTTCACCGCGATCCCTGCCGCTGACTGGTGGGTCGGCGGGCGAACGGATGCGAGCTACGTCGGCAAACCGGGGAAATTTCTCGTTCGGCTGAGTGTCCCCGAAGGCTATATGAGCCAGATACACAAGAGCGAAGTGCACGCGATGGTCAATGCTGCCTTCCTGCGCGTGCTGGGTGAGGGTGATGCGGGTGATGCTCCGCAGGGTGGCAGCGTTCTCGTCACCATTGAGGAGGTCACGGAGGGCAACTGGGGTTGTGGCGGCAGGACGATCAGTCTCGCCTCGATTGCCGACGCGGTGGGGCTCTCGAAGAGCGGCGCTCGCTTCCGATGGGTGCAAGCTTACTTTGCTGCCAAAGCGCGCCAGTTCGCCGCGGCCGGGTATCCGGCCGACACCGGGGGTCTCTTGCCGCAGCACGGCGAAGAGACAAGGCGACCGGCCTGACGCAGGGGTACCGCAGATGCAGACCGAGCTCGTGCTCTTGCCCGGACTACTCTGTGATCGGCGGCTGTGGCTACAGCAGATCGCGGGTCTGGCTGGAGTCGTCCGCAGCAGCGTCATTGACCTCCGCACCTGTGATTCGATCGAGAAGATGGCCGAGGTCGTGCTGAATCAGGGACCCGAACGATTTGCGTTGGCCGGCTTCTCGATGGGTGGGTGCGTGGCGCTGGAGATCCTGGCGCGCGCCCCACAACGCGTGCGATGTCTGGCGCTGCTCAGCACGCGCGCTGCGGGACTGCTGCCTTCCGTACGACAGCATTATGAAGAGGTCATTTCAAATCTCGAGGCCGGCGGAATGGATGCGTACCTCACCGACGCCTTCCCCAAGTATGTCGCACCGGCGAAGGTGCGCGATGAGGGCATTAGACAAACCTTCTTTGCCATGGGCAGGGATCTCGGTATCGAGGTGGCCGCACGTCAAATGCGGGCGCTGCTCGCTTACCCCGGATTTCGCGGCGCTCTGCGCCAAATCGCCTGCCAGACGGTATTGATCTGCGGCACGGAGGACCAGCGCACTCCCGTCGACGTTCATCGTGAGATGGCCGCGGCGATTCCCGGGGCGCAGCTGAGCGCCATTGCGGGATCCGGCCATTTCACGCCACTCGAGCAACCGGCGGCGGTTACTGAAACCTTGCGGCGCTGGCTGGAAATATCGCGAATCGGCTAGTGCACCTGCCACTGCTGCGTGGGCGCGCCAGTGCAAGAGGTGATAATGAGCGGTACGCCCTCAGCGTCCGTCTCACCAAGTGAATCCAGACACCTGCCGCCGACGCCGGTGATTTGGCCGTTCACATACATCCAGTGCTGGCTGGCGCTTCCGTTGCAGGTCACGTAAATCACCCGCGCACCGTCCACGGGGGCGCCGCCTAAAACATCAAGGCAGCTGCCACCAATTCCAGTGATCTGACCATTTGCGATGTTCCAGTACTGCTGGCCCTTACCGATGCACTGGCGCAGACGCACTTGGGTGCCATCGATCTGGTAGCCGTGCCAAGGGACCAGGACGCATTCGTTCGTGTTGGCGGCCACCAGCAGACTACCGCCGGCGCAGGATGTGCTACTCAGCGAGAGCAGGACGATACCCAGGCTACCCAAGAAACTCAGGAAAAGTGCTTTCATTGGACCGTCCACCGTCGGCTTGCTGAAGACTTGCAAGAGCTTCGCGCCCGGAACCACCATGATTTGCGCGCCCTTTTCTGGAGGCTACCACTGACTCAGTCTGCTCCGCCAGACCTCCGGCCGCCCGCCCCGCTCTTGTTGCCGCCGATCAAGGCTTAGTAAGCCTCGTATTGGAGAAAATCGATCGATTCCAATGGCCACGTCCCCCTTGCCAATTGCAATAATTTGCCGAGAGTGCCCGTTTTGTGAACAACCAGTTTCATATTAACCAGTCGCTTGAATTTCGCTGGATCCAACTGCAGTTGCCGCGCCTGTTCATGTTGAACTATCAAGTAATATCCCCCTCGAATGTGCCTCAGGGATTCCGCCGTATCCAGCTCATGGCTGGGCGCCTTACTGTATAACGTCAACTCTCTCGACACTTCAGGCATTTGATAGAGATAGATGGGCAATTCGGATTGTGCGCCCAATAACTTGACCGCATTCGACGCGATACCGAACCGAGTGAACGCCGAATAGTTCAATAGAATTGAAAATATGTACAGCATGTTGATTACGAGCACGGAATAAGCAATTGCGCGGAATTTAAAGGAAGCCGCTCTCGTTGCGTAAACGTAGCACCACAATCCAGCACCAATCGCCCCTATCGTCGCCAGTATTGCGGGATTCATTACATAGATGCTCAATGCAATTACTATCAATTCGAGAAGGGCAATTAGACCCATTTGAGCAATGAACAAGGGTTTTCCAATGCTCGATGTATTCAAATAATCGGCAGCTATGACAGCTGCGAAAGGAAGAATAATGTCTATGTAGTACATCATCTGGAATTTGGTGGCACTAAACATCAAAAAAGTACATAAAAACGTGCTGCTCAAGTAAACGAAAGCGACGCGCTCGGAAGAGCCGGGTTTTTCACCATCCCTCGAATAACTGTAAATTGCCGAAAACAACAAGAGGGTCCAAGGCAAGAACCCCCACAGCAATACCAAGACGAAATAAAACGGGTAGCCATTGTGGTTTTGTATTGGGCCAGTGTTGAAAAACCGTCCGAATTGACTATCCCAAAAGAAAAATTTGAAAGCCGCCGTCTGCTGCTCCACCCCTCCACCTTCTGCGTGCTGATTGAACTGCAAGTGAAGTGCGATAAATTCCGGTGCAGCGGCCAGCAGAGACAACACCAGCGCCAATAGCCACTTAATAGTGAACAACTTTGACCATTGCCTTTGGTACAACCATAAACACACCAAGCCACTGTAGATCGTGAAGATGGTAAAAATACCTTTGGTCATGATCGCCATGCCAGTGAATAGCGCGCCTAACAACAAATATCTGGTGCGAAATTGCATGTCATAACGAAGCCAGTAATAGCAGGCCGCCAATATTTCCGCCCGCAGATAGGCTTCTGCTTTTATCTCGATACTCGAATCCATCAGATTAAAGATTGAAACGTAAATCAATACAGCAAGCATTGCAGTCTGCTTGCTATAAAGCATCTCGGCCAAGCGATATATGTAATACGCACCGATGAGGTGAAAAATAAATCCCGGCAGGATGTAGCTCCGCGCACCGATGCCTCCCAAGTGGAAGGACATAGCGGTCATCCAAAATGGAAAGTGGGGTTTATCCAACCAGTCATGTCCATCCAACACCAATCCGGCCCAGTCATGGCTTAGAGCAATGTGCCGCGCGATCGATGCATAAGTAATCGCGTCTCCGCTGTCGATAATTGGTGAAAGCATCGCGCATGCATTGATCAATACCGTAATCAATGCGAACCATTGGATCCCCCGCATATCGCCGCTCGAGACCGATTGAGATCCAGGAAGCGCCGAAACTCGCGGCGCAGCACCGACTGCCGATGCACCCCCCACGGGCATGACTGGCACCTCAATCCGCGGCAATCGTCGACTCGCTGTGCCTGGCCGCTTCGCTGCGCCTGCGATAACGACGGATGAGCGCCGTTTTGGCATTGGTTGGAGACAGCCGCGCGACGGAAGGAAACGCCTTTCGCAGGAACATCAGGGAGGGCGGCAGTCGAGTGGTCGCACGGTATGCCCGCTCCGTGTCCCAGCCCTCGAATTCGATCCGATAGATGGCCGCGAAGAATACCGCCCGTCCTTCGCCGTCATGACAATGCATGAGAACCTTACGGCGCGAAGCAAACTCGGCTTTCATCGCGCGCACGAACGCTGCGATGGTGTCAGGCCTCGGTTCGGGCGAGGTGGGAATGTGCACATACCGGACCCCGATCCCCCGCAAGGCGAACCCCTCGGCATCGACATCATCGCCGTTGCCTCGAAAATCGAAGACGGTGTGGATGCCGAGCCGCTTGGCCAATCGAATCAACTTGCGGGGAGACATTGCCGCGGACTGATACACCCGTTTCGAGGTAACCACTGTCAGACGATGCTCGATGAGCACCCAGTACCCATATAAGGAGGCAATGCTCGACAGGGCAACGAGCACGCCAATCGCGGCCAATTCGGCCAGATTACTAACCGACAAGTGGTTTACCTCGGGAACTGGCGCAAGGCCGTTATGAGAGATCCTCCGAACGAGCGTCGATAGGAAGCTACGCGGCGGCCGTCACATCGCCGTCAATGCTGAACGGCGACGATGGACGACGACACCACAAGCAAGTCCTCCAGGAAGAGCGTCTTGAACACATTGCCGCGAAGAATTTGGCCGGCGTCGGCGTCGGAAAGACGGCCGCGCAGGTCCAGGCGTCGAGCCAGCACCCGGCAGCCGCGGCACGGCGCGCTCCCCAAAGGAACGCGCACGGCGAATATGGGGTACATCTGTGCAAGCGCTTCCGGATTCGGATCACGCGATTCCCGGTAGTCTCGAATCGTTGCGGTTGGCAACAGGAATCGATACGTCTCATAGCTCGCGCTGAAATCGGACGGCACCCAAACCTCGCGGCCGGTCACCGCACGCTGCGCGCCGGCGTCGAAGTTTCCGCGCGGGCCGTCAAAGGGTTTCAGAAACGCCGCTATGGAAAGCAGTACCAGCAGCACCGACACCGACGTGCCGGGCCGAGTCAGCGCCGGAAGAAACCCCGTGGCCACGATGAAGGCCGTCGCGACCATCAACAGCGGCCAATAGTAGGTCGGAAACAGGTCACCGTCCGCCGTGGCCCGCCGCAAACCCTGCGACAGGTAAATCAACGCGAGTAGCATCAATGCGCAGACAGCAAGGGTCGCGAGAAACCAGCCCCGCCCCAGGCTTTCGCACTTGAGCGCGTACAGCACGGCAAGCGCCGGCATCGCCGGCAAGAGATACCGAATCGAGCGCTGGCTCGGCAGGCTGAACACGATGACCATGACCAGCACCCACATCCAAAGCATCTTTTCATCGTTGCTCAGTTGATTCCGGCGCCTGATTGCCGCTGCCATGAGCGCCAATACGGGGAGCGCAAGCAAACCAGCGTTCAACGGTGCGCCAAGAAGCAGCGTCCAGACACTCGACCCGCCCCACAGCAGTCGCGTCCCATAGGGTTCTCCGGCCGCCGCGAATTTACCCGCGTTCTCGTGCATCACGAAGTCCTGCCAAATCGAGCGAGGTTCCGGATCGAGCACGAACCACATCGAAAACATCGCGAGCGAAATCGCTGCGATCACGCACAGTTTCCATGCGTCCATACGGGCAAACTCGCGAAGCCGATAGCCGCGCGCGTGCAGATACCACCACGTGAAGGCAAGGCTGACGGGCATAACCAGAGCAAAGGACTTGTAGAGCAGCGCTATGCCGGTGATTGCTCCGAGCAGGAACGGCAGCCAGCGCGAAGACAACGAGGCGTGATTCCAGTAAAGCACGATAAACATCGGCAGAAACAGCCAGAACGTTTCGGGCGGGTCCGTCAAAAACGGCCGTCCGTAGCGGTAAGTGCTGAAAAATGCCAGATAGGTCAGCGCCGCGAGCAATCCGCGGTACGGGTCCAATGAAAACCTCCAACCGAGCAAGAACACCAGCGTAGCCGTCAGCAAAGTGTAGATCACGCTCGGGTAGCGCAACTCCCACAAACCCCAATGGTGTCCATGGTCCGTGGACACAATGCCCTGCCAGAAGAGCAGCGGCGGCTTACTGTAGGTGCCGGGCACCCGGGATTGCAGCGGCAACCAGTGGCCCGAAGCGCCGGTCATCCGGGCGACCTGCGTGTACAAACTCTCGTCGCCGTTTTTTGGAATATGCTGACTGTCGAGACCGAAGAAATAAACAAAACCGGCAAGCACAGCGCCCAGGAAGTAGAGAGGAATACGCGACTGCGAACTCAGCCCTCGTTTTGGTACATTGAGCTGCCGCACATCGGTCCTAGCATTTACCTCGCGACGCCGGCGCAGCGACACAGCCGATGGCGATTTTCCGCCTGCACGATCGGCGAACAGTTGGACACTCAAAAACTTTGCAGCACAGAGTGTCTGAGTGGAAAGTACACTGCTTGGGCTTTCTGGCGCAAGCACCAGTACCCTAGTGGTTAGATGTCAATTGAAACGCTAGCGTATGACAATGCCCACGGCCGCGAATGGTGCGCCGAACATGCCGGCATTCTCCTTTGTGGAGGTGCTACCGCAACGACGGACCAATTGCGGGCGTGGATGACACGCGCATTCCCCGCCCCAAGGAGCGGATCTCATGAAGCCTACCTTGGTGCATCCGTACAGATCGACTCGCCTTTATCGAACACGATGCGCCAAGTATGGGGCGCCTCGAGCCGCCAAATCGAATTGAACCGGCCGACCACTTTGCCATTCACGATCACCGGTCCCGTGCTGAGCGCCAAGTCGCCTGATGCCAGCACTTCCACATGATCCGGCGTCCACGCAAATGGTGCCGTCGGGTCGCGGAATAGCGGCTTCCAAGCCGCCGACACTTCTGCCGCGCCATGTTGAACCTTGTGGCTATCGAAGAAGACCGCGTCGGCCGACAAGTGACTGACAAATGCATTGAAATCCCGATCTGCCATCGCTTTCGCAAAGGCCGATTCGGCGCTGCGCACCGCCTCCCCTGCGTCAGCGACGGCGGCTTTTCGCGGCGGGCCGCCGGTTGCACACGCACTCACCATCGAGAGCGCACCCATCAGCAATGCAAGACGGCAATTGAACACCTTACCGCAGCCATCGCCGTACCGACGCCGGTCCGAGGAGTCTACCGAGCTGTGCACTCGCCCCGCGCCGATTTCGTTTGTACTGCCATGCGTCTTCCACCGTGCCGTCCGAATGAGGATGATTTGCATCGAAGCATAACGCATTCCATGTTTCATTTCCGTCAAGTGACTCGAATAAGCAATCAGTGCACGCAGCCTATCGCGGATCTTAAAGGCCAGTCATCTTCGGCCGTCGAACGAATTTCGCGGCGGTGCGGCATGATCGCGCGACGAGGCCTCGAGTAAGATCACGCTGCCTTCCACATGCGCAGGGCGACGGGCCAAGCACACCACTCTCGGTACCTGCCTCGCGCCTCAAAGAAATGTAAACTGTTTTGCCGTATTCGGCGAAATCAGGGGAGATTCACATGGATTCTCAGGTCTATAAAACGATTCAGATTACCGGCTCATCAACGGTAAGCTCAGATGACGCCATCAAGATCGCGGTGGAACGAGCGAGCAAGACCGTACACAACTTGAAGTGGTTCAAGGTGACCGAGACGCGCGGGTACATCAAGGATGGGAAGATTGCCAACTGGCAGGTCTCCGTGGACCTCGGTTTTTCCTTGGAGTAAACAGAAAGTCCGTCGGCCGATCAGCGATGACGCACTCGCGCTTGCGGCGAAGCACGCAAGTGAATTAGGCCTTTTGGTCGCCGCCAGTGTCGGCAGCCATTGGTCAGCGCATTACGATATATGTGTTGCGCTTGACGTACGCCAGCGCCCAAGATGCGGCCGCGAGGGTCCATAGAACTGCCATGGCCCGGAGTGAGCCGATGGACAGAAAGTGCAGTTGCGCGAGCGTCGCACATGCGGTGATGTTGAATGCGACGATCATGTAGGGCACTAACAGTGGTAATTTCATTATCATTGCTCCATCTCTATTTCGCTGGCTGAATGCCAGGGCGCGGACGGCCGTACACGCCAACCAAGACCTCGCCCAGAATTGCACCGAAGTTGGCTGACTCCACGTTCAATATCACACAGGGTCCCCAATAGAAAAGATGCAGATCCCAGAAGAAGTCCGCCTGGGAAGTCGAATGGTAAAAGTAGAGGTAGCTCAACCCGCGTACCAAGATCGGCGGCAAACAAGCGAGCCATTTGCTTCCCCTGCCAAACAGCCGGGCTACCGCCAGTCCGACGATAAATGGCACCAGAAAGACATCCAGCATCCACCAGATCGTGAAGGTGGAGATTCCCGAATACTGCTCGATTCTGACTCCGAGTAGCGCATCGCCCAATGCGTTAAGCGCCATTCCGATCAAAACGGCACTGACGCCCCGTGCATATCTTGACCTCATCGGCAGACCCCTCCATCATCCTGGGCCGCTTGCCTGCAAAGCAAGCAATGCCGCTCGTTGCTCATAGGCCTCAGTCACCGAAAAACCATTTCTCCAGCAAGCCCAATCGCTCACACATGAAGAATAGAATGACTCCGGCAATTGCCCCACATCCGAAGCAGAATGCTAAATGCGACATCATCGCTCCTGTCGCGGTACGCGTTGCCATGGCGCGTCGTGTCGATGCGCCGCCGCCCTGCCCTTGGGCCATCGCACATCGTTGAAGGCAACGAGACCGGTGATTGATCGGTTGTTTTTCCTGAGTGCAGATTACAAGTGCAACTCGCACTGGTACAGATCCAGATGAACCGAAATTGGGCTGTAACAGATTGACCGCGATTCGAGAGGTGGCGTGAACACGGCGAGCCCAAGATTTTCAGAAGTCGCCAGGTCTCTGGCATCCGCCATCCGGCGCGGCGTCTACCGGCCGGGCGATCGCTTCCCATCCCTGCGGCAATCGAGCCGCACTCATCGAGTCGCCGTCGGCACGACGCTGCGCGCCTATGCGGAGCTCGAAGCGTGGGGTCTTATCGAAGCCCGGGTACGATCCGGCTATTTCGTGTGCACGCCGCGATCAGCCAGCCATCCGGAACCTAACCGGACGAAGCCGTCGCGTCAGCTTACCTCGGTGGACGTGAGTGGACTCGTGTTCCGGCTGCTGGATGAAATCAAGGGATCGGAGTTCCTGCCGCTCGGGTCGGCGTTTCCAAGCACAGAGCTATTTCCTCTCGGCACCCTGGGTCGCGTGGCGGCCGCCGCCGCTCGCCGTCTGGACCCGCGATGCAGCCTGCGAGATCTGCCCCCGGGCAATATCGCGCTGCGACGCGCTATTGCACAACGTTATTGGATGACCGGCTGCGACGTGGACCCGGAGAACATTCTCATTACCAACGGCGCCATGGAAGCGATCAATCTATGTCTGCAGGCCGTCGTTCGCGCGGGTGATGCCATCGCGATCGAGTCGCCCACGTTCTATGCAACGCTTCAAGCGATCGAGCGCCTCCAGTTGCGTGCGGTTGAAATCCCCACCGATCCGCGCACTGGAATCGACGTTGAGGCATTGGCCCAGTCGATTCGCAAGCACAATGTGAAAGCCTGTGTCCTGATGAGTACCTTTCAAAATCCGCTCGGCAGCTCCATGGCGGACGAAGCGAAACGGGAATTGATCGAACTTTTGCGTCGTCACGCCGTACCGTTGATCGAAGACGACGTCTACGCTGAACTGTACCACTCGGGCGTCCGGCCGCGTCCCATAAAGGCCTTCGACCAAACCGGCCTGGTGATGCACTGTGGCACGTTCTCTAAATCGCTGGCGCCGGGATACCGAATAGGATGGGTGGCTGCCGGGCGATTTCATGAGCCGGCGATGCGCCTTAAGATGATGACTTCGATCGCCACCGCGTCGCTGCCGCAAGCCGCTCTCGCCGACTATTTGCGGCAGTTTGCATTTGAGCGTCACTTGCGGACATTGCGCGGCAAGCTTGCCGCTCAACTGCAGGGCATGACTTCAGCGATTGGCGATAGTTTTCCCGCCGGGTGCCGCGTCACGCGTCCGATGGGAGGATACTTCCTATGGATCGAGCTGCCGCGGAAAGTGGACTCGCTGCGGTTGCATGCGCTTGCCGCGCGGGAACGCATCAGTCTCGCGCCGGGGCCCCTATTTTCCGCGCAGCGCGGCTATCGAAATTGCGTGCGGCTGAATTTCGGTCATCCATGGACGCCCGAAATGGCGCATGGCGTGCGCACACTGGGGGCGCTGATCCACTCCCTGAGTTAGGGCGGAGCGCCCTGCGAGGGTCGCCCCGCCTCCCGATCTAGCATACTGCGCTTGATAACGCTTCGAATCCGGAGATCACGTCGAAGAGCTCTTCGTCGATGCCGCTCTGGCGCAACTGGTGGAAGCTGCCGTTAAGCTGTTCCAGCAGGTCGTTGATGTTCTTGTCGGCGCGTTGCATTGCCGCCAGCCGGCTCGCATTCTCGCTGGCGAGCGATTCGGCGCAGGCGCGGAACAGCGAGATGAAGAGATATTCGCGGATTAGCGCGCGCATAGTCTCGATGCCACGGCCCATGACCTCGGGCAAGTTCGCGGTCGGCCAATGAATTTTCGCGATCCCTTGTTGCCATTGGGCATCGAGCGGCAACAGCCTCTGGCTGACCGGTTCGTAGAGCGCTCCAGCCAGCGGTTGATTGTGGAACACCCAGAGAGCCGCATTCTCGCCTTTGTCCCGATGTGCTTCAGCCTCAATTTGAATCTGCCCGACCAGCGGCGTAATGGCCTGGACGGAGTTCGGCACCGTGAAGAGTCCAATGGGCGTCAGGCCCGCGTCCGCCAGACGTGCATGAACCCGCTCGCCGACAGCCCACACATGGCATCTTCCCGGCAAACTCGCCAAGGCCTTGATCGCATAGTCGGCGACAACGTCGTTGAACTGACCCACCAGACCCTGATCTGACCCAAAGACAATTGCCTTGATGACACCGGCACGGGCTGGTGCTTTCCGCTCCGCCATCGGGGCTGCCGCCTCGTACGCCCGAAAGCATGCCCCCAACCCCAGCGCCACGCTCCGATAATAGCCGCCCAACGCGCGCACCGATTTCTCATATTGTCCGATATTCGATGCAGCCAGGGCCTTCATCGTGCGGACTACGGATCGAAGATCGCCGGCACTGCCGATCTTTCGCCGCAAGCTCTCCGTGGTGTCGCTCATACCCTATCCGTGCCTTGCGGCTTCGACTGGAACGGGTCGAGCGCCTTGCGTGCGATTTCCTCGATAGTTTGACGATCGTCGTCGCTCAATTTATCGGCTCGTTCGAGTCGATCGCAAACCTCCGCCGATATCTTCGCCGCAGCCGCTTGAACCGCTTGCTCCGCATCCGGCATCCGGTCGAGCGTCACCCGATCGAAAAGTGATGCGGACAAGGCCAGCAACACGGCGATTTGGGCATGGACGGACACCGGCGCGCATTCGGATTGTTTGAGGCAGGCACGAATGCGCCGGCCGTGCTCGATGATTTTGCGGGTGCTTTCATCGAGCCGGGCGCCAAATCGCGCAAAGGTCTCGAGCTCTTCGAATTGCGCATAGGCGAGTTTTAGGTCACCCGCCACGGCACGGTAGGCCGCGCGTTGCGCTTTGCCGCCGACGCGCGAAACGGATTTGCCGACATCGACCGCAGGCAGAACGCCCAGTTCGAACAGCGACGGCGAAAGATAGATCTGGCCGTCCGTGATGGAGATCAGGTTGGTCGGAATGTAGGCGGAAATGTTCTGCGCTTCGGTTTCAATGATGGGAAGAGCGGTGAGCGAGCCGCCGCCGAGCTCTTTGCGCAAGTGCGTTGCTCGTTCGAGTAGTCGTGCGTGAATGTAAAAGATGTCACCTGGAAACGCCTCACGGCCGGGCGGGCGCCGCAGCAGCAAAGACAACTCACGATAGGCGCGCGCATGATGAGTGAGGTCATCATAGACAACCAGCACGTCACGGCCTTGCTCCATGAAATGCTCGGCGATGCTGGTCGCGGCATAGGGGGCGATGAATGCGAGGCCCGGCGGGTCATTGCCCTCGGTCACGACCAGGACGGTGTAATCCATCGCTCCCTTTTCCCGCAAGGTGGCCACCGCCTTCGCAACGGCCGAGGCGCGCTGTCCGATGGCACAATAAACGCACAGCACATTCTGCTCGCGCTGGTTGAGGATGGTGTCTATCGCAATGGCTGTCTTGCCCGTCTGACGGTCGCCGAGGATCAACTCGCGCTGGCCGCGCCCGACCGGAATGAGCGCATCGATGACTTTCAATCCGGTCTGAAGAGGGACCGAAACAGGTGCGCGATCCATGATGTGGGGTGCCGCGCGCTCGATGGGCAGCCGCTCGCCGGCGATTACCGGGCCTTTGCCATCAAGCGGCCGACCCAGCGGGTCGATGACGCGCCCCAGCAATCCGTCACCGACCGCCACATCCATGACCCGGCCGGTGCGCTCGACCTCATCGCCGGCGTTCAGATGCCAGTATTCGCCGAGCAGCACGACGCCGATCTCCGTCTCGTCGACGTTGAAAGCCATGCCGAGCAAATCACCGGGAAATTTCACCAATTCCTCAAACCCCACGGAGGGCAGCCCAGACACCTTGGCGATGCCGGTGGCGATGCTTGAGATGGTGCCCACCTCTCGCGGCGTCAGCTGCGGCGCGAATGCTTCCCGCATCTGGCCTATTGCAGAAAATACCTCTCCGAAGATGGTCTGCAAGCTTTCAGGTTCCATGATCATGAGGGCGTCGTTGCGGGTTTGGATTCCTGCTTGTCCTGCTCTTCCAGAAGCGCACCCACGCCCTTTTCTAAAGACGAGAGGTAGTCGGCGATGTTCCACGCTATCTTCAGTCCGTTCGAGCGCAGTTCCACTCCGCCGACCAGGTCCGGCGCGGTCTCGAACCGGACATGGACCTCGGCCGAGAAGGTCTCATTGAGCGCCTTTTGTATTGCCGCACGTTGCGTCGCAGGCAGGTCAAAGGCGCTGCGCAGGAGGGCAGGCTCAGAGGCTGTTTTGAGGGCTTCGCCGAGGCTCTCTTTAGCCTTTCCCTCGATCGTGCGCAGGCGACGGGTGAACACCTCACACATACGCTCGTCCAGACTTGTCGCGGCAAGATCCGTCAGGGCTTTACGCGCGATGGCGAACACTTCCTGCTGGGTTCGGCGGCGAATGTCCCGATTGAGGTTGTGGGCGTCGGTTCGCAGCGCCTCCTGCCGCTTGGCACTCAGAGCGTCGGCCGACCTTCGCGCATCATCGAGGAGTCTGTCGCGTTCGGCTTTCGCTTCATTCGTCGCCTTGGTCAAGAGTGCAGCGCGTTGTTGGTCGAACTCCTTGCTCTTGCGCTGGAACTCATCGCGCTCCCGCTGCGCCTCGGTCCTTTTTGCGTCCGCGTCCGCAAGCTCCGCGGCGATCCGCTTCTCGCGTCCGTCGACTGCGTTCAGGATCGGCTTGTAAAGAAAGCGCTTCAACAGCCACACCAGGATGATGAAATTGAGCGCTTGCGCACCGACAGTGAACCAATCGATGAGCATGAATCACTTTCCCGCAGTTTGCGCGATGACGTGGTTCCAGAACGGATTGGCAAATAGAAGAATCATCGAAACCACGAAGCAGTAGATCGCAATGGACTCGATCATTGCCAACCCAACAAACAGGGTGCGTGTGATGGTCGTGGCGGCATCGGGCTGCTGCGCCAGAGAACTCAATGCCGTGGCGACGGCCCTGCCCTCGCCAAGCGCAGGTCCGATACTGCCCAGGGCAATCGTCAGGCCCGCGGTGACGATTGAGGCGATCGCAATGAGCGTCATGTTATCCATAGTGTCCCGTCTCGCTGTCGTTGTTCATGGTCTAAATGTGTTGCTTCGCCTCACGGCCGGATTTTCGGCCACGCGTAGCGGCTGCAATATAAACCGCAGCCAGGATGCTGAAAATGTAGGCCTGCACCATACCGGTGAGCAAACCGAGCGCACTCATGGCGATCGGGAAGATGAAGGGCGTGATGCTCAGCAAGATGGCGAGAATCATCGTGCCGCTCATCATATTGCCGAACAGCCGGACCGCGAGCGCCAGTGTGCGCGATAGCTCGCTGATCACGTTGAACGGCAGCATGATGACGGTCGGTTCGAGGTAGGATTTGAGGTAGCCGCCCAACCCTTCCTCCTCGATGCCGAATAACGGCACGGCTGCCAATACGCAGAGCGCGAGCGCCGCGGTCGTAGAGAGTGACCCGGTCGGGGGCTCGTATCCGGGAATGACGGTACAGAGGCTGGCCAACCCGATGAACAGAAAGAGCGTTCCTAAAAAGCCGATATATTTCTCTGGCTGTCGGAGACCCACATCTTGGATTTGCTTCTCGATGCCGGTGACGACGATTTCCAACAGGTTCTGCCAGCGGGATCGGCTCAGATCGGCCGAAAGCTTCCGCGTAATGAGTTTTGAGCCGACGGCGAGCACGAACATCAGGGCCCAGGTAAACACTATCGTGCCGTTGAGTTTGAGAAACCCGTGCTGCCAGAAGATCATCGCGTCGGGACTAAGGCGCATATGAACTCTCCCGTGCGCGGGCGCTGCGGCGTTTGACCGGCGGGCGGGTTAACCGCTGCACGACGAGACGCGCCAGAACAAAGCCTAGGAGACACAGGAGCCATCGTTTCCAATTCTCATGCCCGATAAAGTAAAATCCCACCAGCGTAATGCTCGTTCGCAGCAGCATGCTGCCAAAGAACCAAAGTGCCGGGCGCTGAGAAGAAACGCCCCGCTTAACCGTCCACCACAGACCGCCGAAGAAGAACGCTCCGAGAATGACACCGGCCGCCATTGCCGGTGCGAGATGCAGCAGCTCATTCATCACTGTCCTCCTGTTCGGCCCGAATTTCCCTCTCTTCCTTGGCGACCCAATGCCACGCATTCAAACAGCCGACGGAGAGCCCCGCCACGAGTAGCGCCAGCGTCCAGGCATGCTTACCCGGATGATGCCGGTCCAGCCAGATGCCGAGCGCCGCCCCAAGCAGCGTCGGCACCGCCACCGACCAGCCAATCAGTCCCATCATTCCCAATCCGTACCAGACGCCCTGCGCGGATTTTTGCCGCGCCTTGAATTTACGCGCCGCCTTCACGCCAACCTCCTGGCTCAGCGACGGCCTCCCTTTTGCAGGTTCCCTTTGAGGTTCCTCAGTCATTGTGAAGGCTCGCCATGCGCCGGATGAGATCGCCCTCCATTTTTGCCAATATTGAGCGCATGCTTTGCTCGCGCTCATCCAGGGTCAAAAATTCTCGCTCCACTGCTTCGCGCAGCCGGCCGAGATCCCGGCCGACCAGGGCCCTGCGCACGGAGACGAGAACCTCGGGACCCGTCTTGACGAGTACCCCTTCATCCACGGCCACGAATACTTCGCCGTCCGAGGTTGTCTCGAAGGTCAGAATCCCCGGCGCCAGTGGCGCCACACAATCGAGTCGGTGAGGTAGGATCCCAAACGATCCCTGGCGCGTCTCGGCGACGATACGGGTTACGCCCGTCTTTTCGGCGAAAACCTGGAACGGCAGGAGGATTTTAAGATTCATGCAGGATCCGACTCCCGGCGCCATCCTTCAAACCGGACTTCGCAGAAGGTGCTGCCAATTTGGCCGGCACCGCGGGCGGTATCGGTTTTGTCTCGACCTTCGCCTCGTCGATTGTCCCAATCATGTAAAGCGCACTTTCCGGGTAGTCTTTGAAGTCATCACGCAGGATGCGCTCACAACCATCCAGCGCGTCCTTGAGGCTGACGAGCTTACCGTCGAGGCCGGTGAACTGTTCCGTCGTGAAAAAGGGCTGGGTGAGAAAGCGCTCCAACCGGCGGGCGCGCACGACCACGTTTCGGTCCTCGGGCGAAAGTTGTTCGAGGCCCAGCATGGCGATGATGTCCTTGAGCTCGGCGTATTGAGACAGCGTTCGCCGAATTTCCTGCGCCAGGCCGTAATGCCGCGCCCCGATGATGCCCGGAGTGGCCATCTTGGAACTGGATTGTAGAGGATCGATGGCCGGGAAAAGCCCTTCGCTCGCGCGCTTGCGGGAAAGAACGATCGAGGCGGACAGATGCGAGAATGTATGCACTGCGGCCGGGTCGGTGAAATCGTCGGCCGGCACATATACGGCCTGAATGGAGGTAATGGCACCGCTATCCGTGTTGGCGATCCGCTCTTCCAGTCCCGACAGCTCGGTGCCCATGGTCGGCTGATAGCCGAGCCGCGAAGGCATCTGGCCCATCAGACCGGATACCTCCATGCCAGCCTGGATGAAGCGAAAAATGTTGTCGATGAGCAGGAGCACGTCGCGATGCTCATCGTCGCGGAAATACTCGGCCATCGTCAACGCGGCATGCCCGACGCGGAACCGGGCACCCGGCGGTTCGTTCATCTGGCCGAAGACCATCACCATGTTCGGCAACACTCCGGCTTCCTTCATCGCGTCATACAGCTCCTCGCCTTCACGACACCGTTCTCCGATACCGCAGAATATGCTGACTCCCGCGTGATGGCCGATCATGTTGTGGATCATTTCAGTCAGCAGTACCGTCTTGCCGACGCCCGCCCCGCCGAAAAGCCCCGCCTTGCCGCCGCGCTCCAACGGTACGAGGACGTCGATGACCTTGATGCCAGTCTCAAAGACCTCTGACTTGGTTGAACGACGTGCGAGCGACGGAGGCGCCCGATGCACTGACCGCCATCGGACGTTGGACAACGCCGCTTCGCGATCGATGGTGTTGCCGAATACGTCGAACATCCGCGACAGGACCGCGTTGCCGACGGGCGCCTTCAGCGGTCCGCCCGTGTCCTCCACCGCCATTCCGCGAGCAAGACCTTGCGTGGGCGTCAAGGCAATCCCGCGCACATGACGCGCATCCTGCTGCGCCAGCACTTCGATGACGATCTGCCTTTCCGCTCCGGCCAGGAGCACCGAATAAATAGCTGGCAAATGCCCGTCGAACCGAATGTCCACGACACTGCCGCGCACAGAGACGACCAGGCCGAGATTTGACCCCGGCGGGTCAAGTATCCGCGAAGACACCGTCTGGTCGCCGTCTTTGGGCGCATCTCTCGTAATAACGGGCAACTCCTTAGCCGTCGTCTGGCGGGCGCATGACTCGTTCACCGTGCGCCCACCATCCGACTACTCGTCGTAGAAGACCATGTGAACTTTGGCAGCGTACCGGCGATTACTTGAGTGCGGCATCGTGGTTTTCCGTACCCATGGTGGGGCAGGCCGCAAGCGCTTTGTCGAGCCGACGACTAAAAGGGATTGGAGGTTGCCTAATGTGCGCCGCCCTGTCTGTTCGATAGCGCACCTTACGTTGATCCGCCGCGTCTAGGGCGGTGGACCCTGACCGATGAATCGCTGCCTGAGCTCATTCTCCGCTTCCAACCAGTCCTGGATTTCATCGCCGCGCGAAAATCCACGGCGTTCTGCGCGAAAATAGGCCGCCCTCGCAATGTCGGCGTGGTGATCCAGGCTGAAGCGTTCGGGCAGCGCGACCACCGCCTGGGGTGCCTCCGAGTGGATGTTATCGATGCTCATGGGTAGTTCCCTCAGGGTCCAGCCGCAGAGTCGTTGCAAGCACCGTCGGTACAATGAGCCAGGCAGCATCCTGCGGATATTGCCGATACTTGCGCAGATACGCTTCGCTCACCCTGAGTTGGAGCTGCGGGTCGAGGGCCGGGGCCGCATGAATTGGCAGGCGCCTGTCGTCCGCGTAGATCGCACCCACGGGATTGGCCGTCAGATGTTGATACCAATGTGCCAACTCGCCGTTGACGGAACGGACGTATACGTCCTCATCGACGACTACGACCCACACCACCGTGCGTTGGGGAGTATCCGTCTCCAGCAGCCCCGTGCGGGTCTCAATTTCGATTTCCTCGACATCGTCTAAGAGGCGCAACTGCGACTGATCGAAGTGCTTGCTCATTGTTCCTTCTCCGATCGAAGAAGTCCTACCCCATAATCTCCGCATTTGCCCAAAGCGTGTGCGAATAGCAGCGCACTGTCCATCCGCAAAAGCGCGTACGTAAATTTCCGGATACCGGTACATGAGCTCTCGCACATATGATGCGAAAGTGGCGCTTTGGCTCGCCTACGCCGATTGGACGATCTATCTAGCCGCCTCGCCGGATATCCAGGGCACCGCGAATATCGAGGCGTTTATCGATACCAGTTGCCGCCGCGCAAGTATGGCCCGCAATATGCGCGACATCGGATGGATTCAGCCGCGGATATTGACGACCTCGGTCATCACGCCCGCAGGCGAGCGATGCAGCTTCAGGTTGGAAATCGACACCTTACCCGAAGGTGATCAATCCAAGATGGTAATCAGAAAGCTGGCGCGGCAAGAGAAAATCCCCTTGGCGATTTCTCGCGAAGGGGATCCCGTACCGAAGAAAGGTCAAGCCTAACCTGGCGACGATCTAGTAATCATCTCAGTTGGCTGAACCATGGCAAGTCCCGGCACCCTTGTCGCTGTAAGTAGCCCCGCCGGTTGTCTGTGCAGGATCCTTCAGTGCCGACTCGTAATCCCACTTGTAGCCGTTCGGATCAAGCGTCAGGGCCATCACGCCCCAGAATTGCCCGGTTCCCGCCTCGAGATTCTCTGCGTTGAAGTTCGGGTTGCCGCTGGGGTTCTCCATGTTTGTTTCGGCCGAGCCGGACGTCACAGTGGTTGTGACGACCGGATCGAGCGTCTCGCCACCGGTGCCCACGACGAATTCGCGTATGCCCCTCTTTGGATCGTAATTCCCGGTGGGGTCAAGAGGGCGGTAGCGGCCATAGAGGTGGTCGTGTCCATTCAGCACCAGATCGGCTCCGTACTGGTAGAGCAGTTGCCAAAAGGCCACAGCGGTCGGGCCCTCAGGTACGGCGATGCCGTTGGTAGGGCTGAACGTGGGCTGGTGCCAGTAGGCGAGCGTGCATGCGGAATGATTCGCGGCGAGATCCTTTTTCAGCCATTCGAGTTCGGCGGCAAACCAGGAGCCCGTGCAGCCGCCCGGCTGGGTCTCGCACTCGATATTGAGCGAAATAAGGTGCCACGTGCCCAGGTTATAGGAATACCAGCCATCTGCGACGCCGACTGGCCCCCCCGCCGGCGCCACGCTGTCTCCAAGTCCGCCTGTTTGCTCAAAGTGCCCCGCCTGCCCGTCCGAATACGGAACCGGCTGGGTGAAGGTACCGCCCGTGTCAGGGTTGTTGGCGATCGTAGCCGTCTTCATGGTTCCATCGGCATTGTGCTGGACGCCGTTGAAGTAGGAGAAGTAGCCATAGCCGGCAACGCCGATCGCGCCGTGCTCGGTATAAAACTCGTGGTTGCCAGGCGTGGGCCGCGTGATGGATTTGAAAGCGCCATACGTCAATTCGTACGAGTTCTCAAAGTCCGAATATTGGCCTACCTGGTATTGCTCATCTCCGAGGAGCGCGACGAGGTCAGGCTTCAACTTCTCAATCTGCTTCGCAGTGGCCGCCTGGGATGCGTACAGATTCTGAGCGGTGTCACCGTCGCAGTTTTCACCCGCCTTCTCACCACTCGGCTCCTCGCCTGGCTGGCAGGCGACATCGCCAACCACCGCCAGCACGGGCGAGCGGCCGATTGCTGCGTAGGGCCACGTATTGTCCGGCGTCGGATTGCCGTAAGGCCAGTGATTGCCGTTGGAGTTTTGATCCTGTGAGTTCTGATCCTGTGCCTGTGTCCCGGCTGCGAATGCCAGCGCCAAGGCCGCCGCGCCGAAGAGCGCAGCCGCTTGAAACCTACCCCCGATCATCGTCATACGGCTTCTCCCGTTCGAATTTGTGGTTGGATAGTTGCCAGAGGGGTGGTTTTTATCCCCTGAATATTTCTTTTATGTGACGAATATATGAAAAAGCCGCTATATGAATCACTGGGACGAGGCTTCGCAGAAGCCCCTCCCCGCCTGCTTTGCAGGCGACGCGGCGCTAGACGTAGCGAAACAGCGCCTTGAAACCAAAGTCCATGTGCTGCTGGATATGGCAGTGAAACAGCGTGAGGCCCGGCTGGTCGGCCACCAGATCCACGGAGGCGCGCCCAAATGCGGGAACGACCACCGTATCCTTCATGATGCCGGCAGTCGGCTTGCCGTTGAGCTCGACCAGTTCGAACAGGTGCCGGTGGATGTGCAGCGGGTGAGCATCGTCACTGCGATTGTGAAACACCAACCGATAGCGACCTCCCTGCCGGAACACGAATTCCCCTTCATGCGGATATTCCTTGCCGTTGACGAGCCAGTGATTGATCCCATGGGGACCACCCGGCACTTTCTCAAATACCATATCGATGATCTGGTCTGGGGCGGGATGCGGAGCGGCCTTGCCAAAAATCGTATAGTCCCAGCGCGCCTGCTGCGGAGGAAGCCATTGCGCGCGCTGGTGCTGATCGGCGTACTCCACCACGATACCCATGCCGGAGCGCCGCGCGACGTCGCGCAGCGCTCCTAAAACCCAAACACCCGGTCGGTTCATCTCCACAATTGCGTCCACGCGCTCGCCCGGGGCAATCTCAATGACGTCGACCGGCTGCGGCGAGGGCACTGGATTGCCATCGAGCGCAATCACCTGAAACTGATGACCCGAGAGGGCTACGCGATGGATTTGCGACGCGCTGGCGTTGAGCAGGTGCATCAGGATGCGCTGACCCGAACGCACGCGCAGCGGATCCCCCGCACCCAGCATTTTGTCATTGATTGAGTAAAGAGGAGCGCTGACTTCGAGACCGTTGGGACGCGGGTCCGGAGTGGCGGGCTTTTCGGGTGTCGGGTCGTTGGGATCCGCCGCAACCTCGTCCTGATCCATCGTGGTCAGGTAGGGTTCCCATTCACGCAGAGCCAGAAAGACTTCTTGGTCGTAGCGCCCAGGATCATTCGCCGAATCGATCATGAAAAAGCCGAACTGGCCGGTGTAGGCGCCCCGATGCAGATCCATCATGGCCGCCGTGTGGGAGTGATACCACCGCGAACCTGCCGGCTCGGCCACGAATCGATAGCGCCGGCGGCCATGCGGTGGGACCGGCGGCGTGCCCTCTTCCTCCACCCCATCCACGCCCGAGGGAACGAACAAGCCGTGCCAGTGCACGTACTCCGGAACGTCCGTGTCATTCACAACATCTATGGCGACGGGCTGGCCTTCCCTCGCCCGCAGAAGGGGACCGGGGACCTGGTTGCTGTAACCGATGGTGCTGATTACGACCTGGGGGGCCAGCTCGACCGTCATCGGTGCGATCCGCAGGTTGAAATCCGCCGCGCGCCCAGTGGCCTTCGGTTCCAAGGTCGCCACCATCGGATGCGGTGGCGGCCCCGGAACCTGCCGGGGCGTTAGCGACTGCGCGAATGTGGGCTGCAGCTTATCCGCCCCCGTCGCGATCACGGTGGCCCATCCAAGCCGTACAAGATCCCTTCGGTTCACGCGATCTTCATCCCGACCGCAAATGCCGGCGTCGAGACCACCGCCTCAATCAGCACTGCCGCTATAAAAATCCCCCTGATCGCTCTCATGCCGTCCCTTCCCTTAGGACTCGTGGGGGAACGGCTGACAAAAAGACGCATTGATAATGCTTCAATGTTTCGGCTTTATTTCCGGCGCGTGAAAATTGTGCGATTGGGTGCTCATGAACGGCATCGGCCATGGCGGCCAGGGCGGGAATATCCCTATCGGACCATAACCGGCCTTCATGGAAGGGCTCGCAATCGCTGGTCGGATGAATCTCCACTTCTTCGGTCGAGACCACCGCCCAGCCTCCTTCCGCTTTCACACGGCGTAGCGCTGCCAACGCCTGCGGCTGGGTCCATCCCATGCCGTTGCAATGAGGCACTTGGAAGAAGCGATTCTTCGCCTTGACCGGTCCGATCGCCACAGCCTCGAACAGAATGTCATAGCGTGGGTCGCGAGTCATGGACGGGAACTCGTCGCAGCAGTATTCCCCGGTGTCATGCGCCGTCTTTATTCATCAGACCCAGGATCAGGGCATCAAGGCTGTACGGCCCGGCGCCGGCCGAGACGACTATGATCAACATAAAAGCATAAAGCGTTTCCGGTAAATAGAGCCAATCGTCGATGCGATCCGATTCATCGATCGGCTTGTAGAGTTTGATTCGCTGCCGCCCGGACGTCGCCATGGCGACGAGAATGATGACAAGCAGGCCAAGCGCTGCGAGTGGCGCCAGGAGCCCGAAAAGGACGCCGCCGCCCGCGGCGAACTCGACCAACGGCACCCACCATTGATTGAAGCCCACTGCGTGAACTCCGAGCGCCTTGAGTTCATCGACGATTGAACGGTGACGTTCGGCGTTGAACAGCTTGTGATACCCCGACAGCATGAAGAATGCCCCAACCGCGACCCGGTTCAGGGTGAGCGCGAGGTCGGTCCAGCCGACACCTACGAAGAGTAAATCCGTCATGGTCCCTTTCATTCGATGTCCCCTTTATCGCAGCCTCCCCTGGCTATGGCGCGGCGATGCCGCACAATACATCGATCGAATACTTCCCCGCACCAGTCAGATACAACAGCAAGAATCCACCCATAATACCGAGATTCTTGTAAAAGCCCTCCATGCTCGCGAGTCGATCCGCGCCTGTCGCTGTCCAATAACGATGCTCGATAAGCGAAGTTCCCAGCGTGTATACCGCCAACAGCACAGCCGAGGGCCGTGTGAACGCACCAACAGCGACCGTGAATGCGACCGGAATCTCCATGAAGATCGCTACGGCAGTAGCCAGTACCGGCGCTGGAACGTCATCCCGCACCATCTGACTTACCGTGCCCGAATAGTCCCGCAGCTTCCTCCAGCCGAAGATCAGAAACAGCGGCGCGAGGAAAAGACGCGCCACCAGAATGACCTCATCGTTGATGCCATTTATCATAACGCCACCATCGCTCCTTATTTTTTGCCGGTGTCCGCCAGGCACTGCGGTGTATCGGACCGAGAGCAACGCCGCGCGGCGCATGACTGACCCGATGCTGTGCGCATCTGCGGCGGGCACGCCGTCGACCGGCCTCAATTGGCCTCTATCGCGCTAGGTTCATTGTATCGTGCCAACTTTGTCATGCGAGCTTTCCTTGGCTTTGATCTCGAAGCGATCCGGTTCCGTCCAGGCGCTTTCCGCAGGCCGCTCGGGATCGAATCGCACCATGGTCCCTCGCAGATTTCCACTCTCCAGCCGGAAGCGTAGGTAGTGAAAGTTCACGGCGGTATCAAGCTTTGAAAGTTCTCCGAACAACCTAAGCACCGGCACAGGCTTCGCTCCTCCCCCGCCGCTGACCAAATAGGTGACATCGTCGCGAAGAAATCTTTCGTAGTTGTGTATGTGGCTACTCACCACGACGACCCGGGCGTGGAGCGAGTGCGCGTGATTGGACAAATAGCGTGCGATTTCCTTCTCATCTTTAGCCCTTGGAAAGATGGGATCCCGCACGGGCGGATAGTGCAGCACGACCAAGACGAATTCTATTGGAAAAGAAGCACTGTTCATCTGTTGTTCAAACCAAGTCCGTTGTTCGCTTCCGGGCTTGAGGGATGAATCGGAATCCAGCATGAGCACCAGTATCCTCGCTCCGAGAGCCACCGAGTACCAGCGGAAAGAGTGCACGGGGCTCGGGACGGCCGCTCTCCACCAATTCCCCAGACAAGGACCCAAGTCCTCATCGCACCCCCGAAACTCATGGTTACCCAGCGCCGGGAATATCGGGATCTTGGCTTGCGACCAAACGGCGGTTTCCGTTCGATACACCTCGTAGTCTTCGGCGTCGCTCCCCTCATAAACGAGATCGCCCCCGATAAAAATCGCGGCCGGCTTTTCGCTTGCCATCCTCGCGACCAGCGCGTGGCGCGCTACGGAGTTCGCCACGCCTTCGCGATGAGTGAAACGAGTATCGCCGTAAGCGATGAATGTCAGTGGCGCACTTGGATCTGCGACGGGGACCTCAAGTCGAGGCGGGGCATCGGCTGGTGCCCTGATGGCGAGCAGCTGCAGAATAGCGAGGGCTGAAATCCTAGTCGACAATTTCATGGTATCGATTGTATAAGGCATACTTTCTCCCGCTAAACAGAACTCATAGGCTCGTGGATGCGATCGGCCCGGTGAATCACACGTAGTCTAATTCACATTTCTAGCCCGAGGTTTCGAAGAGAAACATTGGGCCTGCTGGGTGCCAGCGTGGCCGCCCTCGCCCTGCGGCGATCGCTCCCAGCGGATGCACCGCCGGCGCCATGCACCGCCCTCTCTCTCTCTTTGTCTTGACGCGAATCAGTCCTAGAATGGCGTTGGTTCAGTTACAACAACGACTAGTAAGGAGACGATGATGACAACAAAATCGATTCCTGACGGTTATCACTCGGTCACACCCTATCTCATTATCAAGGGGGCCGCCGACGCTATCGATTTCTATAAGCGTACGTTTGGAGCTGCCGAGCTGATGCGCATGCCGCGCCCCGACGGAAAAATCGGCCACGCGGAAATAAGGATTGGCGATTCAGCAATCATGCTCGCCGACGAGCATCTTGAAATGGGCCACCGCAGCCCGCAATCGCTGGGCGGAGCCGGCGTGAGCTTGATGGTATACGTCGAGCGGGTGGACGACGTTTTCAAAAGAGCGATCGCGAGCGGAGCAAAGGAGGTGCAGCCCGTCAAAGACCAGTTCTACGGAGACCGATCGGGGACGCTGCGGGATCCGTTCGGCCACACATGGACCATCGCGACTCATATCGAGGATATTCCGCCCGAAGAAATGCGCCGGCGCGCCGACCAGTTTATGCAGCAGGCGAACGCATAGCAGGTCGAAAGAACCGACGACGAGACGATAGGTGGCAGTAGAGCTGTTGCCCGCGGTCTACCTTTGAAGGGCAACCCTAGGGGCAACAGCTCGCCTGGCGAATGATCTCGACGAGTGTAACGAATCGATTGTACCGGGTCGCCCCGCAGCGGCCGAACAACAGGGCCCTGCTCGGGACCTGAGTTCTAAAGCGAGCCCTTGTTTGCAAACCACCGGTCCAGGCTCAGCGGCCCGGCGCCGTTGCTCACGAGCAGCAGGAACCCTCCCGCAATCGACAGGTTCTTGAAAAACATGATCATCTGGGTCTGATCAGCGAGGTTGACGTGAAAAGTAACCGCGGTCAGCAAGGAAAATCCCGCGAGGAGGAACGCGACGACCCGGGTCTTCCAGCCCAGGATAATGGCCAGCGAACCGAGTACCTCGGTGGCGATCACCACGGGCAGCAAGACACCAGGAACACCCGTCGCAGACATGTAGGCGGCAGTTGCACCGTACGCACCGAGCTTGCCGATTCCTGAGAGCAGGAAGAGCAAGCCCAAGAGAAACCGGCCCGCGACTTCAGCAACACTCGCGAGGGTGGCATTACGTTTGTTGACGGCAACCGAGGCACTCAAGCCCGGGGTCGAGACACTGGGAACGGTGTTCATTGTAGGCTCCTAAGTATTGGTTGAATGATGACGGCAATCGAGGATCAATAACCGACGGAGAAGCGCTGCCGATGGTGCCTCGGCACTTCGAGCTCGTCCACCAGCGCAATCGCGTAGTCTTCCATCGAGATGCGACTCTCCTGCTGCGCATTTGCGATGAGCTCGTCTTTGCCCAGGCGGAACTTACCGGTGCGCTCCCCCGGCATGAAATAGGCGGCCGGAGCCAGGTAGGTCCAGTCGATCGTCGACGCGCGGAGCACGTTGAAGGCTTTGACGTGTGCTCTGGAGATCGGCAGAAAGGGCTCGGGCACGTATCCCGAGTCCACGAGCGTTACACCCGGTGCCACGAAAAGGCCGCCGGCTCCCCCTACTACGATCAGACGGGCGCTGGATCCGCCGCCGAGCGCATCAACGAGACGTTGGGTTGCGCCCACGATCGCATCGGGATCGTCCTGCGGTGGCGCGTAGGCGCTGATGACTGCTTCTGCTCCATCGATCGCGGCGGCGATTTTCTTCGGCTCCGACAGATCGTCCCGCTTGACGATCACCCCCGGGCCGGGCTGCGAAATCTTGGCCGGGTCGCGCACGATTGCGGTGATCTGATGCCCGCGTGCTGCGAGCTCCTTGAGAATGCGGCTGCCGGCGTTGCCGGTAGCACCATAGAGTGCGACTTTCACGATTGTCTCCTCGGGTTGTTGGTGAACATATCAAACCGTGGAGAACAGACTAAGCCGCGTGGATGCATAACGGTAGCCTATATTTCTAGATGCTAATCATCGTCCGCGACGATATGTGACAGACGATGATCCCACTCGTTTATGGCGATTGTCTCGTCAGCGAGTGAGCGAACTGGCCCGGCGGTGAGGCGTGATCGGGGCGCGATGTATAGTGTCGGAGTATATTTATAGATGACAACCATCGTGCGGGGCGATATATGCTGGACGCTGTAACCCTGGACCAACTGCGCACCTTCATTGCCGCAGCAGATGAAGGCAGCTTTTCAGCCGCCGCCCTCAAGCTGAGACGCGCTCAATCTGTTGTCAGTCAGACGCTGGCGAATCTGGAGGGGCAGTTCGGGGTGAAGCTGTTTGATCGCGCGCGGCGCCGGCCGGTGCTCACGGCCCAAGGTCAGGCGCTGCTGGCGCACGCGCGCACGGTGGCCGGCGACGTCGATCGCCTCAAGGCGCTTGCCAAGCACCTAGCCGGTGGACTCGAGCCGGAGCTTTCGATCGCCGTCGACGTGATGTTTCCGATAGCCACGCTGACGGCGGCGGTGAAGGCATTTCATGTGGCGTTTCCCCTGACGCCCATGCGACTTTATGTGGAGACGTTGGGGGCCGTGATGCAGGCGGTGCTCGATGAACGATGCACCCTTGGGCTTTCAGGGCAGCTCGCGAGCGCTCCTCCGCGGTTCACCGAGGAATCGCTGCTCATGGTACCGTTGATTCACGTCACCTCGCCGCAACATCCTCTGGCGACCTATGGCCGTCCCATTCCCGCAAGCGAGCTGTCGAAACACATCCAACTCGTGCTCACCGACCGCTCCACCCTGTCCAAGGGACGAGACCTCGGCGTCCTGTCCACCAGGACGTGGCGACTTGCGGATCTTGGCGCCAAACACGCCTTTCTACGAGCGGGACTGGGTTGGGGCGGGATGCCGGCCGAACTGGTTCAACCCGATCTCTCACGGGGCACCCTGGTGAAGATTGTTGTCGAAGATGCACCCGAGGGGTTTGTCGTCGCCATGAGCGCGGTGTATCGCACGGAGGCGCCACCCGGAATTGCGGGACGGTGGTTCATCGATCGGCTCAAGCAAGGATCGGAGCGCACGGCCCGCAAGCGCATTCAATCTCGGCGACGAAAGCGCGGCTAGAGCACCTCGCAAGCCCCGGGTTCGCCCAACGGAGCAACCAGAGGTCGATGTCGTCGGTGTGCAGTCGCCGCAGCCTGTCATCACGTCGAGATAGTTGATGCCCTGCATTACCGGGAAACTCGAGCGCCGGGCCTCAGGCAAGCAAAATTGGAGGATGCGGCTGGCGGACCTATCGAGTTGCGGTAAAATTCGCCTCCGATATGCTTGAAAACGTATTGAGATATGAACGATCAGACATCCAATCTTCCCTCCACCGATGCGCGAGAACCAGAAGTTGAACTGCTGGCGCGTGAAACGGATACCCCGCTTGAAACGGTGCGTGAAATTTACCGAGTAGAACGCGATAAGCTTGAGCGCTCGGCCCGCATAAAGACCTATATTTCCGTGCTGACTCACCGTCGTGTGAAAGCCCTCCTGCAAGTGGAGCGCGGAAAACGTCATTGAACGGTGGTTGCTCAGTGATTTTCTCAATTCGCGCGCGGTGACATCGGCCTCATCGATCGTGAGAGGCGACAGGTGTGTCGTCAACGTCCGAACGGCCGCTCACCATGTTTCATCTGTCATGCAAACTTTGGCTGCGGAGCAGCATGAAACGCATGTTAGTGTCTTGATCGAATTGTTTCCTGGGTGGCCAGGCGAAACATTCCCGCTCTACGCCATTCGGCCATCCCGCCGTCTGCCACCTGCGGCAGTCGAAGCATTTCTGGATTTCTGCGGAGAGATTTGTGAGGCCGTCGAACCGACGCCCGAGGCTTCCTGACGCGCAACTTCCGCATCGCTTCGCCGGAGAGATCGATTGCGCCGACCAACGGCAAGCGCCGAAGTACGCCGACCTACCCACAAAGTACTATCGGGGTTATATTTCGATGCAGCCAAACAATCATTCTATGATGCGTTGAGGTTATAGTTTTTGCTACGCCTCCCCTCCTTCTCGAATTTGATTGCATTCGACGCCATCGCGCGTCACGGCACGTTGACCCGGGCGGCCGAAGAGCTCAACGTGTCGCAGCCGGCCATCAGCCGGCGATTGGCCGCGCTCGAGGCTGACCTCGGCCATCCGCTATTCGATCGACGCACGAAACCACTGGCGCTGACCAAAAATGGCGCAGAACTTTTCGACGTGCTTCGGTCCGGCCTGAGCCGGCTGGAGACCGTCATCCGTAGACTTCGCAGCTCCAACGACTCTGAATCGGTGACGATCAGTGCAGGCTCGGGATTGGCCGCTTACTGGCTGATACCGCGATTGCCCGAGATGCAGTCGGCCTTCCCGACGCTAAGGCTCAAAATCGTGAGCCAGTCCCATCAGCACGAGGACGACGGCACGGGAGATCTGCAAATTAGGTTCGGACAAGGGGGCTGGGCTGGTATCGAAGCGACCAAAATGCTGGGTGAGGAGGTGTTTCCGGTCTGCAGCCCTTTGCACCTCGGCCGCCGCAAAATTCCGTTCTCACTCGAACAGTTGAAAGTCGCCAACCTTCTGGACATGAAGGTTGACAATCAACCTTGGTACGACTGGAGCTCGTGGCTCGAAGCCGCCGGAACGGCAGTGCATCGTGCGCCGAGAATACTTTATTTCGACAGCTATCCATTAGTGGTCGGTGCCGCGCTCGCCGGACAAGGTATTTGTCTTTCCTGGGCCGGGCTTCTCGATAGTTTCCTCGCATCCGGTGCTCTGGTGCGTCTGAGCCCACTCTCCATGCCATCGCCGCGCGGATACTTCGTGACGCACGAGATAGGCTTGCCGCCCAATGCGCATGCGCGCGCGATTGCACGCTGGTTGCTCGACAGTGCGATGCGGGGGGATGCCCACCCATCTGTCACACCGGCCCAGGAATAACCTGCATGCATTGTAGTATGAGTTTTTTGGTCGCCCTACCACGTTGGGATTCGTCAGACTAAACCGATGACTATCGATGCGCAAAGCCCCGAGAGCGACCGCGAAGATGAATCAGTGCGACCTTTCTCGATCAATGTCGAGGAGACTCCCTTAGAGGGACTGGGTGACCTGCAGTCCGGCAATTTGGCTTGGAGGACTTTGATTTCAGGCGATCGAACGCCATCCGACCAGATCACTTTAGGGGTCGCTGACTTTCCGCCGCGTGGAACCCTCAACGTGCATCGGCACGATCCGGCCGAGTTCTATTTTGGTCTATCGGGTGAGGGAACCGTGTTTGCCGACGGCGTGTCTTATAGGATCGCGCAAGGCATTGCGATTTTCATACCGGGGAACACCGACCATGGCGTGATTGCAGGCGACCGCGGTCTGTCCATCGTTTATGGGTTCGCCCGGCGCACCTTTGATGACGTCATCTATGATTTCCAAGATGGGTCTCAACCGCACAGCCTCACAAACAAAGACGCGTCATGATTCAATTCCGAACAAAGGGGTCGATGGTGTTCAATGCATTTCGCCTCGCGCCGCTCATGGCCTCGATGGCGCTCCTGCCGCTCTCCGTGCTTGCCGATGATGTGCTGCCGAACTCGCGCGCTGAAGCTCTCTCCATGGAAGCCAAGGATGCGCTGCCGCTCACGCCATTCTATGAGCCCCCGCAGCCCTTCGAGAAAGCAGCCCCGGGCACGCTGATCCGCTCCGAACCGTTCGCAGGCTACAGCGTGCCGAAAGGCGCCCGCGCGGTACGAATCCTGTATCACTCTCGCGCTTTGAACGGCGACGACATCGCCGCCTCCGGCGTGATACTCATCCCGGCCGGCAAAGCGCCTCAGGGAGGGTGGCCGGTCATTGCCTGGGCGCACGGTACCAGCGGTGTCGCCCGAATGTGTGCACCCTCGTTGATGAAAGATATGGAATACGGCGAAGAAGGGCTGATGCCCATGGTGGCGGCAGGCTTCGCGGTCGTAGCAACCGACTACGCGGGGCTCGGAACACCCGGCCCTCATCAGTACGACAACAAAGTCCCGCAGGCGAATGATGTCGTTTATTCGATTCCGGCCGCGCACGCGGCGGTGGCGGACCTCGGACGGAAATGGGTGGCCATCGGCCACTCTCAGGGCGGAGTCGCCGTCTGGGGCGTCGCCGAGCTCGAGGCTCGCCTGCAAGATCCCGATTACGCGGGCGGGATTTCTGTTGCCGGCGACATGAACTACGAAGCGTACGAAGCGCACGACGCGCACACCTTCGATCCGGTCACCGACCTGTACTGGCCGTTTACCGCCTTTGGTATCAAGGCCAGCTATCCGGCCTTCGACGTCGCCCGCATGTTGACGCCCCCGGTGCTTGCCCGCTACCAGGATGTCACCAGCAAGGGATGCTGGTACTACGCCTATGCCGCATTGAAGGAGATCGGCCGGCAGAGGGCCGTCAAGCAAGATTGGCACAGCGCGCCTGAGGTCAGCCGCTATAACGCAGACAGCAGAAGCGCGATCAAACCGATCCGGGGCCCCTTGCTGGTTCTCGCGGGCGACGATGACAAGTCCGTGGCTATCGTCAATATCGAGGCGGGCGTCAAAGAAGCCTGCGGTCGGGGCTTGCCGATCGAATACATCCATCGCCCGGGCCTCGACCACGATCCGCTCATGCAGAACACGACCCCGGAGCAGCTCGATTGGGTGCGCGAACGGTTGAGCGGAAAGCCCTGGGTCGGCAATTGCAGTGCAAACGGCAGGTCAGCCGGACGATAACGCTTCAATTACTCCGGCCGTGTGCATCGAAACGCCGCTGCGCATCGGACAGGTGCTGGATGATAACCTGGGATGCGATATTCACCCCGATGCCTGCCAGGAGCGCCGGCAGCACGTAAAGGCCGACGGTGATTTCGGAGTCGAAGATCACATCGTCCGCCGTCGACGGCGTTTCGCGCGCCCGACGCTTCAGGGCTTGGAGAAGATAGATATCAATGCCTGCTATCGCCACCAGCAAAAGCCCCACAGCCAGGACATGACGACGAGAGACCTTGCGGACGGTCAGACACATCCAAATGATGGCCACCGGCATAACGACCGAAAACACCACCAATAGCCAAAACTCGGATTCGACGAACACGGACTGATTCATGGAGGCACCGTTCGTTAGAATAATTAGACGCCCATTATGGGCCACGTTCAGTATGCGATCTGAGGGCATACGATGATCGCGATTGGCCGCGGCGAAACAAACCATGAGCGTTTGCCTCGTTTCAGCTCGTAGCCGTCGCCGATTGTTGTCGCCCGTCAAACGTCCTGGATCAGCTTGGCGAGCCAGGCTTCATCGGCTCATCGATACCGACCGCGCAATGCAAGCACCGGGGTGCGGGCAGGCGATTCGATCTCCAACGCAAGGCAACGTTGCCCAATGGCATGGAGCAACGTGGACAGGGTGTCTGGCGCATGAGCACCACGAACGTTGCGACGGCTCCGAAAACCATCAGCACGGTCAAAGCGCCCAGGTACACATTTCCCTTCGAATAAATCCCGCTCAACAATGCAAGACCGGAAACGGGAAGGCACTTTCGGTTGAACTGGCTCGCCCGTTCTTGGAGATACTCGCGAATCGTCATAAGCAGACAGTCTACCACCCGCAGTCGGCGCGTTGCCCAACGCGGCCACGCCGCGTCTCCGCACTTGAGGCCCGTCAACACTCCGCCTCAATGGCTACACGCAGGCCGTTTCGCCCCAGCTTTGATATAGTCCCCCACCACGGCATCAGTCTTGAGTATAGACGCCCTGACCGGCCCCAATTTGGCGCGCACATCGAGCGCTATCTCGGTACGCTCGTGCGGCGAATCCCCGGATTACCGGGAACCGCCCACTCGAAACCGATCGAGCGGGGCAAATATCGAAGCGAGGCGCGCGCCACGATGACCATGGCGGAACTCGAGCGCTGGACGGCGCTAGCCCAGGTGCCGGGTACGGAGTCGAGCCGCTCTGCGCTGAGCTGCAGCCAGGTGAATGATGTTAACTGCTTCAGTTATTCTTTTTATGTACGCTGTGCTCAGCGGGCTCGTCATGGCAATCAGCATCTTCAGCCGTGCGAAACGTTGGGCGCCTCTTGCGCTGGGGCACGGAGTTCTCGCCGCAACGGCGCTCGTGCTGGCGGTGTTGGAATCAATCACGAACGACGTCGCTCCGATTAAATACGGGGTCGCCATTCTGATTCCCGCCGCTCTGGGAGGGCTCCTCCTCCTTAGTTACCCTCTGCGTGGCAAACCCCATCCTCGGGTAGTCGTGCTGCTGCATGCACTGCTCGCCGTCGGTGGGGTCGGCTGCCTCGTGTTCGCTCTGCTGCACTGACGCATCGCCTGGCCCGCCCATGAGACAATATGGCGCATTATTAAGGCTTGGTTGACGTATTCATATTTAGGTCCTATATTCGATAAAGCATACGTAAGTGGTTTCATCATAGATTCATATAGCGACAAAAATAGAGAGAATCGTGATTGCCAATTCTCCCATCGCGCGTAGCATCTTTCTCGAGTCGCACCGATTTCGTCTCGTTGCAAACATTGATAATCTAGTTTCCTCTCGCGTGACCGAGCGCGCGGCTCCGCATGCTCGCCTCGAAGGCCCCGACATCGCCTTGTCCGGGCGCCAGATCTTGCTCAAGCAGCTCAGCTAACACTTGCAGTAGGGCCGTATGTGCGGCCGTTCCCAACGATTCGCCAAAATCCGATCGGATCGGTGCATCGTGTAGCGCGCGATCCATACAGGATCCTTCGCCGGAAGGATCAATCAGGAGCAAACTTATGCGTTTATCGACCAAGGCCGTTCTGGCTTCCTCGAAACGTTATCTGGATCTCATCGGCGGTGCGCCGATGAACGAATCCGAAATGCATGCATTCATCGGCGAAACGGTAGATTCCTATGAGAAGCACGTCAATCGAGGGTTCATCAGCTACCGCAAATCGGTAACGGAAGCCGGGCAATTCGCGGCACTTGAATGGGCCGGCAACGGCTCGACCATCACCGATCTGCTCGGGCGCGAATACATCGACTGCCTCGGCGGGTACGGAATCTTCAGCGCCGGCATCAACCATCCACGGATCGTCAAGGCGGTGAGCGACCAGATGCGCCGCATGGCTCTCAATAGCCAAGAGTTGCTGGAGCCGTGGCGCGCGGCGCTAGCCAAGTTGATTGCAGAGATCACTCCAGGTGACTTGGCGTGCAGCTTCTTCATCAACAACGGCACGGATGCCGTCGAGGGTGCTATCAAGCTGGCGAGACTGCACACCGGCCGCCACACGTTCTTGTCCACGTTAGGCGGATTTCACGGAAAATCCATGGGTTCCTTAGCGCTCATGGGCAAGGCTTCGTTCCGTGAGCCGTTTCGCAGCGGCTTACAAGACGTGAGATTCGCTCCGTATGGGGATGCCAATGCGTTGGAGGCAGAGTTCGCCAAGGCGGCGACTGTCGGCACTCCGATTGCGGCGTTTATGGTCGAACCCATTCAAGGTGAAGCGGGCGCCGTGGTTCCGCCGCCGGGATATCTGGCACGAGCACGGGAACTGTGCGACCAGTACGGCGCGTTGCTGATAGCGGATGAAATACAAACCGGGATGGGGCGAACCGGCCGCTTGTGGGGCGTCGACCACGCTGATGTGGTGCCCGATATCATGTGCTTGGGCAAAGCTTTGGGCGGCGGTGTGATGCCGCTGTCCGCGTTCGTATCGACACCCAAGATCTGGGAGGCGTTGGTCTCGAACCCCATCATTCATTCGACCACCTTCGGCGGCAACCCCATCGCGTGTGCGGCGGGCATTGCGGCAATCAGCGTGACGCTCGAGGAGGATCTGCCCGGTCAAGCGGCCACCAAGGGGGAGATGATGTTGAAGGAACTTGGCGTCCTGCGCTCCCGCTACCCTTCCGTACTAACGGCCTGTCGCGGCAAGGGCCTGCTCATCGGATTGGAGTTTCCCTCTGATACCGTCGGCTACGATTGTGCTGCGGCCTTATTTCGCCGCGGTGTACTGGTCGCGGGCACATATTCAAAGGCACGCACCATCCGCATAGAGCCCGCACTCGACATGCCAACCCCACTACTGCTTGAGGTGTTGAACCGGCTGGAGGACGCGTGTAAGGAAATCCAATCCAAGCGCTTTGGATCTCACGGGCGCCCCGCAGCTGACCTATTCGCCGACCGGGCCGCGGTGAGCAAATACGCGGAGATGCCGTCCGGCGCGAACCAGCCGGTCATCTCCTAAGTTATCTGCAGTCCGAGGAACGCCGGGTTCTCGGTGAATCTCGCGGCGATAATGGCGATTCGCCCGCCGGGCGACGCGCGACTAATTTCGGCCAGTCATAGGTAAAGCAAAGTGAATAGCACAATCATTAAATTCCGCATCGATGAGATGGCCGATCGCTTCGATGCTCCCGAATCCGTCGCGGCACCGCTCGGTGAACCGGTGTCCAAAGTACGATCAGCCTCAGTGGTACCCCCCTCAAGTCCAAAGACGGAGGTCGGCCTTTGGGAGTGCTCTCCGGGTCGCTGGCGCCGACAGGTGCTTCAGGCGGAGCTCTGTCATTTCCTAAAGGGCGACTGCACGTTTACGCCCGATGGGGGTGAACCCATCGTGATCGGTGCCGGAGACGTGTTGTATTTCCCGGCGAATAGCACCGGTATTTGGGATGTACGGTCGGCCAGCCGCAAGATTTTTATGGTTTTCGACGAAAGCGGGAAGTAGCGGCGCCCGGGGCTGTTGATCACCCCGAGCGCCTGAGACTGTCACCTGGCGGCGCGTTTCTAGGCGCGCTCGGCAACTCCGCGTTTGACTCGCGAAACGCTGGCTGCAGGCTTCAGGGTCGCCATGTCAATCACGAACCGGTATTTGACGTCGTTGTTGAGAAGGCGCACGTAGGCCTTCTCGATGTCTTGCATGGCGATCATCTCGATATCGGAGACAATTCCCTTCTCCGCGCAAAAATCGAGCATCTCCTGAGTCTCGGCGATGCCCCCGATCAAGGAGCCAGCTAGGGACTTCCGGCCGAAGATCATCTTGAAGACGGTGGGTGAGGGATGCGGGTGCTCAGGCGCGCCCACCAGCGTCAGAGTTCCGTCGCGCTTTAGCAGCTCGATGAAGGGATCGAGGTTATGCGTGGCCGACACGGTATTCAGAATGAAATCGAAGCTGCCGGCGTGCGCCTTCATCTCGGCTTCATTCGTCGAGACAACGACTTGGTCCGCCCCGAAATCGAGCGCGGTCTGTTTTTTGGAGGCGGAGGTGGTAAACGCGACCACGTGAGCGCCGAGCGCGTGCGCGAGCTTGATGCCCATGTGCCCGAGGCCGCCGATGCCAACGATGCCCACCTTCTTGCCGGGACCCGCGCCCCAGTGGCGAAGCGGCGACCAGGTTGTGATCCCGGCGCACAAGAGGGGCGCCACCGCGGGAAGTTGGTTTTTGGCGTGACGAATCCTCAGCACAAACTTTTCATCGACAACGATCCGTTCCGAATAGCCGCCGTAGGTATTCTCACCGGCCCCGGAAATGTGACCGTTATAGGTGCCGGTGAACCCGCGCTCGCAATACTGCTCGAGTCCTTGTTCGCACGAGGCGCACTCGCGGCAGCTGTCGACCATGCAGCCCACGCCGGCGATCTCGCCGACGGCGAACCCGGTTACCTTGGAACCCACAGCCGCTACGCGGCCGATGATCTCGTGGCCTGGCACGCAGGGGTACCGGGTGCCCGCCCAATCACTCCGAACTTGATGCAGGTCCGAGTGACAAACGCCGCAGTAGAGGATATCAATCACGACATCTTTCTCCAGCGGCTCGCGACGGTTAAAGCTAAATGGTGCCACGGGCGAGGAAGCGGACTGCGCCGCATAACCGAGAGTCTTCAAAGTCATGTGTTTCCTTGAGTAGAGGCCTATTGCCAACTACAGACCATTCTCGTGAATTTCCGTGCAGGATGATTTCCGATGTACCGCTACACGATTTCAGCTGCAACACTCCGGGCGGCACATGCCCTGGCGGAATAAGCAAAATCCGGGATTGGGTCCGCAAAGAAGCGGCAGCTTGGTCTCGGAGCCCTGCGTGGCTTGAAAGGATCCGCAGACCCGCAGCTATAATGGGTTACCATTTAGATCATGAGCACCGGGAGTAAGACGGATCCAATGTTCGACGAGCAGGTCGCACTGGTCACAGGCGCGGGCAGCGCCCAGGGGATAGGATTTGCCGTCGCACGGCGCTTGTACGCCGCGGGTGCGCAGGTGACGATCACCTCGACCACACCACGCATCCATGAACGTGCGCGGGAAATCGATTCCGGCGGCCAACGAATACTGGCCATCGAAGAGGACCTCACCGACGAGGCGGCGGCGCAGCGCTTGGTGGAATCTGTGTTGCAGCGATTCGGTCGAATCGACGTATTGGTGAACAATGCGGGAATGGCGCAGATTGATCGGCCGCTGGAAAGCAAGTCACTGCAGTCCACGTCGTACGCTGATTGGCGGCGCCAAATAGACATCACCCTGCACACCGCATTCTTGATGACTCGCGCGGTATTGCCTGTCATGGCTGCGCGCAGGTATGGACGCATCGTGAACGTATCGTCGGTGACGGGCCCCTTGGTGAGCAATCCCGGATCGGCAGCCTATGGCGCAGCAAAGGCGGCGATGGATGGAATGATGCGTGCAGTCGCGATTGAGACGGCCGGCGCAGGGATCACCATCAACGCCGTTGCGCCGGGATGGATCGCCACCGCCTCCTCCTCCGAGTCCGAACGGGTCGCTGGGATGCACACGCCCGTCGGGCGGCCGGGAACTCCCGACGAAATTGCTGCGGCGGTGTGCTTCTTGGCTTCGCGCGATGCCTCCTACATCACGGGCCAGGCGCTTGTGGTGGACGGCGGCAACATTCTTCAAGAAAACAAAGCACCCTGATGGACGTATGCATCTAGGCTCCCCGGCACTACGATGTGTCACATCGTTCGCTTACACGCCATCCGAATTCCGATTTCGGACGCCATAAAAATCCGCATGACAGAATTACGTGACATCCAAAGAGTCGGCAGCACCCGACTTCCAACTCATCGAATAACTCATCGAACTTAACGGAGCCCCGAGCCATGGCCGCCTATCTGATCGCCCAAGTTACCATTCACGACGCCGAGGTCTACCGAGGGTACACCGCCCGCTCTCCGGAAATTATCGCTAAGCACGGTGGACGAATCTTGGCCCGCGGCGGGGCCACCGAGGTTCTCGAGGGTAGCGCCGACAACCGCCGGGTCGTCCTCGTTGAGTTTCCCTCGATGGAGGCTGCGCGGGCCTTCTACAATTCGCCCGAGTACCAGCAAGCCAAGGCGATAAGAGAACCAGCGTCAGCCGCCCAGTTCGTCATCGTTCAGGGCATCGAATAAGTCCGGGTGCGGCGGACATGTAGTCCTCGGCGAATGCCCGAAACGTGAGGCCACCCAAGCTTATCCACAAGAAACCGCACCAATTTGCACGTTTCGGGAAACCGCCTTAAGATCTGCGCCTACGCCGGGGCCGTAGCCTACATGTCATCGTTCGGCGTGCCCGGCGCACTGCCTCCTATCGTTATCGCGTTCGAGGTGGATGGTGCACTAGCGATCATCCTCGCTCGGAAGACCCGTATCACGGCCCTTCTTCTTGCTGGTTTCTCATGCTGACCGCCGACATCTTCCACCGTAACTTCGGGGACCAGATTCAAGCGACTAGTTTCTGACGCGATTTGGGGAGAACAGAAGCTTCGATTGACGGAGTCACCTAGATGGAACACTCCGGCCTCTTAAAGATTGATTTCCCGAACAAGGGGGCGCGCTCATGATCACCCTCACGATCAATGGCGAACCGCGAGAAGTCGACGTCCCCCACGATATGCCGCTCCTTTGGGTACTGCGCGACATCCTGGGCCTGACGGGCACCAAGTTCGGGTGTGGCATCGCGCAGTGCGGCGCCTGTACGGTCCACTTGGCCGGCCAGCCGGTCCGCTCCTGCGTACTGCCGGTGAGCGCGATTGGCGGCCGCGCGATCACCACCATCGAGAGCGTAGGGGCTACGCCCAACGGCGCGAAGGTGCAAAAAGCGTGGTTGGACCTGGAAGTGATTCAATGCGGCTACTGCCAGTCGGGCCAGATCATGTCGGCGACCGCCCTCCTCGATGCGATCCCACATCCCGATGACGCCGACATCGACGCGGCCATGGCCGGCAACATCTGTCGTTGCGGGACGTATGTGCGCATCCGGCAAGCGATCAAGCGCGCAGCGGCCGAGGCCTAATCGCCATGCTCGACCACCGCAAGCCCACGAATTCCATCGTATCATCCTCGGTTCCCGATGATTTCCCCAATTTGTCGCGTCGGGGATTCCTCGAGATGTCGGCCGCTACAGCCTTCCTGTTCGGCTTTTGCGTCCCGCTGCGCGCGACCCGCGCTGCGGCCGATGCCGCGAGCTTTGCGCCGAATGCCTTCATCAGGATCGACCGGCAAGGGGAAGTCACGCTGATCATGCCGCAGGTCGAGATGGGCCAGGGCACTTACACCTCCATCTCGATGATCTTGGCGGAGGAGCTCGACGCAGACTGGAAGCGCGTGAGAGTCGAGCATGCACCGGCCGATGAGAAGCTCTACGCCAACCCGGACCTCACCATCCAGGCAACCGGCAATTCCAACTCGATCCGCGCGTTCTGGAAACCTCTGCGTCAGGCGGGGGCCGCCACACGCGCATGCTTCATCGAGGCCGCTGCGCGCAGCTGGAGCGTCTCGACCGCGGAATGCCGAACGGAGAATGGCAAGGTCATCCAAGAACGCACCGCTCGCACTCTCGACTACGGCGCATTGGTCGTCCGCGCCGCCGCGATCACCCCGCCGAAGGACCCTCCACTCAAAGACGCCGCCGCGTTTCGGTTGATCGGCCAATCGCTCAAGCGCCTGGACACTCCGGACAAGGTCAATGGCAAGGCCACGTACGGCATCGACGCCCTCCCGCCGGGAGTCAAGTTTGCGACCCTCGCGGCGAGCCCCGTGTTCGGCGGTACGGTCGCTCATGTCGACGATCGTCGAGCCAAGTTGATTCCCGGTGTGCGCCAGATCGTGGTGTTGGATGACCTGGTCGCGGTCGTTGGCGATCATATGTGGGCCGCCAAGTGCGGGCTCGAGGCGCTCGACATCACATGGAATGAGGGGCCGAACGCCCAGGTGTCCTCCGAACTCATCTGGTCACGGCTACGCACCGCGAGTGATCGGGACGGCGCGGTCGCGAAGGAGGTCGGCGATGTCAAGAAGGCGCTCGGCGCCAGCGGGGAGACTTCGAGCGAAGTGCTCACCGCCGCCTATGAGATGCCGCTGCTGGCGCACGCCTGCATGGAGCCCGTGAACTGCACGGTGCATATCTCGCCGACGTCGGCCGAGGTCTGGATCGGAACTCAGGTCATGGAGCGCGTCCACGCCGCCGTCGCGAAGGTCGCGGGGCTGCCGGAAAGCTCCGTGACCGTGCACAACCATTTAATCGGCGGCGGATTCGGCCGAAAGCTGGAACCGGATATGGCGTACAGCGCCGCGCGCATCGCGAAGCAGGTCGAGGGGCCCGTCAAGGTGACCTGGACCCGCGAGGAAGATATCCGCCACGACATCTATCGACCGCTCTACCGCGACCTGCTCTGGGCACGCCTCGAGGGCGGGCGAATCGTCGGCTGGAAGCACAGAGTGTCAGGCTCGGCCGTGATGGCCCGCTTTCTACCCAACTTCTTCCAGAAGGGGGTAGATCCGGACGGCGTCGACTCCGCCCAAGACATCCCCTACGACATCCCCAACTTGCGCGTGGAGTTCAATCAAGAGGAGCCGCCAGGAATCATCACCGGCTTCTGGCGCGGCGTCGGCCCAAATAACAACGTGTTCGCCATCGAGAGCTTCATCGAGGAGCTGGCGCGCAAGGCGGGCAAGGACTCGATCGCCTTTCGGCGCGAACATCTCGACAAGACCCCGCGCTTACAAGCAGCGCTCGACCTCGTGCGGGAGAAGTCAGGATGGGACACACCCCTGCCGGCGCGCTGCGGACGCGGGGTCGCGGCGCAGATCTCGTTTGCGAGCTTCATCGCAACCGTCGTGGAATGCAAGGTGGACGAAACCGGCGAGGTGAAACTACGACGCGTCACGAGCGCGGTCGACACCGGAATCGCGGTGAATCCTGACACGGTGATGGCACAACTGCAGGGCGGCCTGATCTTTGGCTTGACCGCCGGTCTTTATGGCGAAATCACCTTGAAGAAGGGCCGGGTCCAGCAGTCCAACTTCCACGACTACCGGATGCTGCGCATCGACCAGGTGCCCGAGATCGAAGTGCATGTGATCAAGAGTGGCGAGGCGCCGGGCGGTATTGGCGAGACCGGCGCCACCGGCTCGATCCCAGCGCTCCGGAATGCAATCTATGCGGCCACCGGCGTGGCGCTGCGGCGCATGCCCGTCGACCGAAATCTCCTCAAGAGCGCGCACACATGAAAGCGATTTCGGCGAAACAGAGGATCCGGCATTTTCAGCGTATCCGCTCGACCCATTGAGCGCGCGAGGCCCCCGGCTCGAAGGGATCGCCGAAGTACTGGGTCTCACGGGCAACCTTCCCGTCTTTGAACTCCATGATACTCACCGTGTACGACGGCAAGCCGTCGTACGTAAGGACGAGTTCAGTGACCCAAAGGTCGGCAGCGCCGAGTACGCGCCGCACCATAAAGCGCTTCTTGTTCGGCTGCGCAAAACGAGACGCTTGAATATTGTGCCGACCGCGGATCCGCTCCCCGGACTGCGGGTACTCGAGCACTGCATCGTCATGGTAAATCTCGTGCTCTGTCGCAAAATCGCCGGAATCGGATGCCGCCCAATGTTGATTCAGTGCCTCACGTATTTCCGGATCTCTCATACGACTGTCCTCAATCATAGAATGCAGGGAGCAGCTTAAGCTGATCGGTTTGGCGTTTGTCATGATTGATGAAGAGCGTCGCCTTGTACGCTGCGTTCAACTGCCTGACTCTATCCATTGACGCGATTGATTCTGCCTTATTGGTATTGAGGGACGGAACGATGTTCTTCGCGAAATTCTCTTGCGAATGAACGACGTCGCCGGACAACATGATGAAGCCGGAATTCCTAAGATGGACCAGCAGTGACTGGTGGCCGGGGGTGTGCCCTGGCGTGGAGACCAAAGTGACGCTCCCATCGCCGAATACATCGGTATCCCCGTCGATGAGCTGAAGGTTCTTCGGCGTGCCCAAGAGCTTACGCGCCAGCGCCATCAATTGATTTACGTTGTCGTTCGGCCCGTTGGGGGAATGTATCCAGTTGTACTCCGCTCGCTGCATCACGATTGTGGAGTTGGGGAACAACCCCACGTTACCTATGTGGTCTCCATGCGTGTGCGATATGGCAACACGACCGATGTCATCGGGCTTCAAGCCGATTTCGGAGAGTTGATCTATCAGTGACTTGTCGAGGTGATAGACGATCAATTTCGGTAAAGTGGACCAACCTCGGGGATCGTTGAGCGTCGCTTCCGGAACACCGGTATCCCAGAGCAGCCATTCGCTTCCATGCTTTATCAGCCAGCAAGTCGACGAGAATTCGATATCGCGTCCGACGTTTTCGCCCGGCGTCCATACCGACTCGTCGTTTGCGAGCGAGTGACCACAATCCAACCTATAAAGCCTTTCGGCGACAGCGGCGTTGCTGGGATCCGGTAGTTTGGAGCGCGCGCTTGCATCTCTCGTGCCCTCCAACAAGAGCATGAGGGCAAGCATCACAAATGATACCGCTACTCTTGTGTGCTTCCACATGACGACTCCTCCTCTGGGAAAAGGGCCTCTCCGTGCAATTCATGCCGAAAGTCCCGGATTCAGCGTGGCGACGCAGCATGAATTCACCCGACCATAGCTCTCCGATCCGCGCGATTCATCTGCTGGATACCCTATAGCAGACAGCTAGTTTAGGAGCGATTCCCAGTTGGCCGGCACATTTGCGGCGGGTCCAGGAGCGGGCTGATTGTTTGGATGCGAATGCGGCGGGAGCAACTCCACACCCTTGATCATCCCCTGCTTCTCGTAATCGAAGAACCAATCCTCACCCGGCTCGAAGCTGGCAATGATCGGATGCCCTGTCGCAGCCGCATGCTTGGATGCATGCTGGCTGGGAGAACTGTCGCAGCAACCGATGTGCCCACACTCCGCACACCGACGCAGATGAAACCACCAACCTTTCGGTGACGCCAGGCATTCCACACACCCATCGCCACTCGGTTTCGAAGCGGGGTTGATTCCGCGCAGACCCTTTTTCATTTCCGATGTTCCTTTCGTGCTCTCTGTTTGCCCAATATTGTCAAGCCACCAGCAAGACTTTCCCGATACCACCCTCCTCCGCGGCGGCTTGAGCTTCCGCCGCCTTGCTGAGTGGCAGCTCGCGGCTGATCGGGATCATCAGTTTGCCATCTCGGACGGCCTCGGCCATGAACAGAAGAGTTTTCGCATCCGGTGTCGCGTACACCGGTACCACCTTTACGGTTGGGTACTTCTCCGCATTCCGCGGTGCCCCGAGAACCGATGCAAATACCCCTCCTGGCTTGACCTTGGCAATCAATTTTTCAGCAGTCTTGCCGTTGACCGTGTCCGCGACGACATCAAGCATCGGAAGCTTCGCAACCGCATTGTCATCATCGGTTGCGACCCACTGATCTGCGCCGATGGCTTTCGCTTCATCCAACTGGCTCTGCCGCACCCCGGCAATCACGACCGCTCCCCGTTGCTTTGCAGTAAATATCGCCGAACGCCCGACATTTCCAGCAGCCCCTACGACGAGAACCGTCTGTCCCGCTTTGATCCCGGTCGCGGAGACGAGTTGATTGCCAGTCGTCGTCACCAGCGGCAGCGCCGCCGCCTGGACCAAATCGAGTCCCTTGGGCACTTTCGCCAGAATCGCGGCTTTCACAACGCAAAGTTCGGCGTATGTGGCCGCCGCCATTGCAAACACCTGGTCGCCGCGGGAAAAGCCTTCCACTCCGGGCCCAACCGTGACGACCGTCCCCGCAATGTCCACTCCCATCAGTCCAGGAAACTTGATGGGATTAAAGTCTTTCGTCAATCCGGCACGTCGTTTGTAGTCGATCGGATTCACACTCGTGGCAGCGACCCGCACCAGTACTTCGCCGGGCCCCGCCACCGGATCAGGGTATTCCTCGAACTTGAGTACTTCAGGACCGCCATATTGGTGGACAACTACTGCTTTCATATGCCATCTCCTTGTGCGGTGCGCAAACAGCCACTTACAAAACTGAGATGAGCGAAGCTAGAATCCCCCCTGTTTCCACTACTCTGGTCGGATTCTTCTACATCACTCAGCGCACTGTAAAGGAGATGCTGAAACAATAATCGGGATGCGTTGCGAGAATCACTGCCGCACGTGCTGCTCGTCTAAGGAACTTTAACCAGGCACTGAACCTCGCCGAGGTACGCATGCCCCGATTGCTTTCAGTAAATGTCGGCCTTCCGCGCGATGTGACATGGAACGGCAAAACGGTCCGCACCGCCGTCTGGAAATCTCCGGGGTCCGGACGGCGCATGGTGCACAAGTTCAATATCGATGGCGACGCGCAAGCTTACTGACGGTCCAGAGCGAATCAGCGTGACCGAGGTTGACGCCCTCTTGTATTCGCCCGGACATTCCAGCGAGCAACTGCACCGCGTGCTGCAGATTCCTGCCCTTAGCAAGGGTTGGCAGAGTTCGTTCCAAGCCATGCTCCAGCAAGATTTGAGCTCCAACACTACGGTGGGGAATCCGGGACTCGCCTATGAGGAACACGCGCCCGCATGGCCCGGCTTTCGACGGATGCGAGTCGCGAATATTAATAAAGAAAGCGATGGCGTAACTTCCTTCGTTCTGTCGCCGATCGATGGGCCGCCTCTTCCTCTCCACCAGGCGGGTCAATTTGTTGTTTTGCGGCTGCTCGTCGATCCGGGCAAACCGCCGGTTCTTCGCAGCTATTCGCTGTCGGATCTGCCGGCCGCCGACCATTTCCGCATCAGCGTCAAAAGCGAATTGAATGGCATTGGGAGTTCATTTCTGTGCAACCATGCGCGAAAAGGCGATCTGTTGGATGTTAGTGCACCGCGAGGAAGCTTCACTCTGCGTCCCAGTCAGGGTCCTGTGGTGCTGCTGAGCGCTGGAGTGGGCGCAACGCCCGTGATGTCGATGTTGCACGCACTCGCTGCCGAAAGGTCGCAACGAGTGGTCTGGTGGATCTATGGGGCCCGCAATAGCATTGACCATCCATTTGCAGAAGAATCGCGTTCTTTACTGAAACGGCTTTCTCGGCTGCGCAATTGGGGTGTGCTCGCCGGGAATGTGCACGCGGAAATCTTCGGTTCTCTCGAGGCTATTACCCCTGGAATGGCGCCGGTTGATCACACTCCTCACCTGCCACGGGGGCCACCCGGATCTGGCCCCCCAGTCTCATTCGCGCGTAGCGGGATTACCACCGCTTGGGATCCGCAATTCGGGAGCTTGCTGGAACTGGCGGAAGCCTGCGATGTTCCGGTCAGATGGTCGTGCCGGATTGGAGTCTGTCATACCTGCATGACCGGCCTGATCGATGGATCGCTTACTTACAACCCTGAGCCGCTGGAGAGGCCCGCTCCCGGGAACGGGCTCCTATGCTGCTCCCGCCCAAACGCGGGTGTCACTCTGGATCTTTAAGAGAAACGGGAGGAGTCCAATCATGCGTTCTGACATCGTGCCCGAAGGCATTTTCCCCGACTACGAACTGCCCGATCACACGGGCAAAGTGCGCAAGCTCAGCGAGCTACAGGGCGATGATCCGCTAATCCTCACCCTTGCGCGCGGCCACTATTGCCCAAAGGAGCACCAGCAGCATTCGGAACTCGCCGCGTTCTACCCGAAGATCGCAGTGGCGTACACTCAGATCGCCACGATCGCAACCGACGATCACCATACTCTTCAGGAATTCCGTGCGTCAGTCGGCGCCGAGTGGACATTCCTTTCCGACCCCGACCGCACGATTCAGAAGGATCTCGACATCCAGGAGTACACCGACCCTGAGCACAATCCGATGATCCCGCACACGCTCGTGCTCAAGCCGGGTCTCGGGATTTACAGCATCTATAACGGCTACTGGTTCTGGGGGCGTCCATCGGTCATCGATCTTTGGCACGATCTGCGCGCCGTGACGACTGAAATCCGCCCAGACTGGGATCTGAGTACGCCTGGACTCCGCGAGGCATGGAATGCGGGTGATCTCTCGCGTTTCCACGGGTGGAACAAGCACGCCAGTAGGAAAGATGCCTCGATCATGAAAGGCTAAAAGTCTCGTTTTGAACGCAAAACGACACCCGCCCAATCGTTGGTCATTGGGATCGACGACACGGATTGCCGTCCGCTTTGCTTACGAGTATAAGGAAATTTCCAGATATTGGTACCTCGCTTACGGAAACGAGAACTGGCAGTTCGATTCGGGCGGGCTCATGCACCACCGTCACGCGAGCACAAATGATCTGCCATTCAGGCAATCGGATCGACTATTCCACTGGGCGCGCGACAGGCGACCGGACGATCATCCAGAACTGAGCGCGCTCGGACTGTAGGCTCAGGGGCCGGGAAGGAACAATTGCCATGACGAGACTTCCTCAGTCGACTCTGGAAGCAAAACGTCCGACGGTCTTCGCTGGGCACCGCTGGCTGCGTTCGTATCACATTTTCGCTTTCGCCGAGTCCCTCTTGCTGTCGCATCTTAACGCGAGGATATAAGCCATGCCTATACTGTACGCTCACACTCGCCATTCCTATACTTTCGCGGTACTAATCGCCACATTCATCGCGCTGTTTCTCTCGACATCTCTCGCGCTCGCTGATGACATGGTGAGTTTCGCGACCGGCGGGTACGCCAGCGGGTTACGCACTGCCTCGCAGATGAATGAGATCGACACCGATCACGACGGCAACATCACCAAGGCCGAGTGGCTTGCCTATCAGAACAAGGTATTCGATGTGCTCGATACGAACCACGACGGAACGCTCAACGCCAAGAAGTTTCTCGGGCCCTCGACCGAGCTGGTGACATTCGCCACCGGCGGCTATGCGCACGGGCTCCAGACCAGGGAGATGATGCACAAGATCGACGTCGACGGCGACGGCGAGATCAGCCGGCAGGAATGGATCGACTATCAGACGAAGATCTTCGACATGATGGACAAGGACAAGAAGTCCGTGATCGAATCTCCGGAGTTTCTTGGACGCTGAGCGTCCCCTGCACTTCGATCACGGTGCGCGCGCTGCCGATGCGTTCGATAGTGAAGGGTGCTTCATGAGAAAGTCCAATTTCCGATCTACGCAGCTGTCACGGCGGGACCTGCTCGCACGCGTAGGAGGTGTGGGCTTGGCGGGGCTGCTCGGTGCATCGCCGTGGAAGGCCATGGCGGCGACAATCGTCGAGCTTCCCTTCGTCAATGGTCGGCGTGAGCTGGTCACCACCTTCCCGCAGAAGGGCGCCATGCTCCTGCAGCGTACCCGCCCCCCGTTGCTCGAGACGCCGTTCGAGGTCTTTGATCATGGCGTGTTCACGCCCAATGATCGCTTCTACGTACGCTGGCACCTGGCGAACATTCCCACCACCATCGACCCGGCCACGTTCCGGCTTGAGATTCACGGACATGTCCGAGAACCGATTTCGCTGACGCTCGATGAACTGGTCGACAAATTTGAGCCCTACGAAATGGTCGCCGTCAACCAATGCTCCGGAAACTCACGAGGTTTCTTCAAGCCGCGCGTGGCCGGAGGGGAATGGGCCAATGGCGCCATGGGAAACGCCCTCTGGAAGGGGGTGCGTTTGAAGGACCTGCTCGATCGCGCGGGCGTCAAGGCTGGGGCACTGCAGGTACGATTCAACGGTCTCGATGCCGGCGTGCTAGCGCAGACACCCGATTTCATGAAGTCGCTTGCCATCGATCACGCTCGCGACGGCGAGGTCATGATCGCCTACGCGATGAACGGAGAGCCGCTGCCGCTCTTGAACGGCTTCCCGCTTCGACTGGTCGTGCCGGGGTGGTATGCAACCTATTGGGTCAAGATGCTCAACGATATCGAGGTGCTGAACGCACCCGATGATAACTTCTGGACAGCCAAGGCTTACCTGATTCCTGACACACCGTTCGCCAACGTCGCACCTGGGCAGCAGGGCGTGAAGATGATCCCCATTAACCGCATGCTGCCGCGCTCGTTCTTCACCAATGTGAAGGACGGTGCCGTGCTGAAGGTGGGACAATCGATGCCGGTTCGCGGAATCGCATTCGGCGGTGACACCGCGCTCGCGCAGGTTCTATTCTCCCCGGATGCGGGAACCCAATGGCAGGAAGCGCGGCTCGGGCCGGATCATGGGAAGTACAGCTTCCGACAGTGGGAAGTACCGTTGCGCCTTGCATCCCGAGGCGCGCGCAAGTTGATGGTCAAGGCAATTAACACGGCAGGTTCTGCACAGCCCGATCACGCCAACTGGAACGCCGCGGGATTCATGCGCAACGTGATCGAGTCGGTATCCGTGCAGGCGGTCTGAGTTCTCAGGGGCCTATCATGAATACGAACCGACGCAACCTTGCTCCGAGTCGGATGGTTCCCGTTCTGCTCGGGGTTGCTCTCGCGGCCGGTTTGGCGTCGCCGCGCACCACTGATTCCCAACCTGCTTCAGAAAAGCGCGCCAGCGGGCCTGGTCAGCGGTGGAGCAAGGTCAGTGTCGTTCTGCCGGCGAGCGAGAATCGGTTCCCGCCGGGCAAGGGTTCGAACCTCACCGTACAATGCCTCATCTGTCACTCCGCAGGAATGGTATTACGCCAACCTCCGCTCACGCTCGACGAGTGGGCGGGGGAAATCAACAAGATGCGCAATGCCTTCGGGGCGCCGCTGCCGGCGGATCAAGTCGACACCCTGGCCAAGTATCTTTACACCATCAACGGCCGTCACTCCCCGGGCGGCCCAACCACAGTGGATGGACAAGGCAGTTGATCGCGCCGGCCTCTGGATCGATGATCTGCTCTCGGTGCCCACAGATCTCCATCAAGCGTCGCGATCCGTACGGCCTCTTCTCACTGAACGCCTTCCATGTGCAGCTTGGCTAGTTTGGCGGATTCTTCGGACGTACTTCCTTCCTGTCGCGCGACAATGTAGGCGGCGTACCATCCCGACCAATGGTGCTTCGGGGCGGTCGGCTCGTACTCGCCATGATGCTGCTCCGTCTCACGCAAAAGCTCTGTCAGCGTCGAGACATCCAAACTGCTGAGTCCACGTCCAGGCAGGCGCGTTGTGATTTCCTGGAACAGCCAGGTATTGCCATCTGGGTCGCCGAACGTAGCAAAGGAAGAGTAACTGCGGTGACCGGGGTCCGGCCCACTGACCCGGCCGTCGCTTTCGGGACGGAACTGGGCGCCCGGTTTCGAAGCATGGAACACCTCGCTAACCTCGACACTGCGGGCAACGAGATCTTTGCGGGCGGCTTCGATATCGGAAACGATCAGGTAGAGACCCTGGGCGGAGCCGGGCGCGGCCGTCGTTATCTTCACGCCGAATTGAACCGAGCACCCCGACCCGGGAGGCGTGAATTGAACGACACGGAATCCATTGTCGAATGAGAAATCTGCATCGAGCCTCCACCCAAGCTTTGAGTAAAATGCTTTCGAGCGATCAACATCGGCGACTGGAATGACAATCACCTCGAACTTCATGTCCACTTTCGCGCGACTCACGACCGGTTCGTCGTTAATTGCACTGGAGGTCGCCATTACTTTCTCCCACCTATTCGGCTCATGATCCGCGTGCCGCAATTTCTCCGCCGTTCCGGGCTTCGATGGCCCTGAACGCCTGCGGCCCCGCTCACCCCTTCGTCTCACCCTTTGACGAAAGCGAGTAGGTCGGCGTTGACCCGTTCAGGATCGACAATCGCGATACCGTGAGCACCACCGGGGTAAACTTTCAGTACCGCGTGAGGAACGACTGTGGGTACGCGGCGGCCAGTCGGCCCGATCGGCACAATCTGATCGTCTTCGCAGTGAATGACGAGCAATGGGACATCGCACTTAGTGATATCGTTGGTGTAATCGAGTTCCCAGCTGTAAGTCGTTTCATACTGAGCCTTGGCGCCGCCCAGCAGACCCTGGAACCAGAACAAGTCGCGCATGCCTTGCGTTGCGGTCGAATTTGGGCGATTCGTACCGAAGAACGGCGCCGACAACTCTTTGTAGAACGATGAACGATCATGTGCAACGCCGGCGCGGATGCTGTCAATTACCGATTTCGGAGTGCCTCCCGCTATACCGTCACGTTGCATCATCGCGGGTACGATCGTATCGAGGAGGACCATCTTGGCGACGCGCGACGTTCCATGGCGCGAGATGTAGCGGGCCAGTTCCCCACCTCCCGTCGAATGCCCAACCAATATTGCCCCGCGAAGATCAAGCGCGTTGATGATCTCATCCAGATCGTCGGCCCAGGTGTCGACATCGTTGCCTGATCCCGGCTGATCGGAATAGCCGTTACCCCGCCGGTCATGGGCGACAGTACGGTAACCCCGGTCATTGAAAAACAGCATCTGCGCTTCCCACGCCGCACCGGTCAACGGCCAGCCGTGAGAGAAAACGATAGGCGGTCCCGAGCCCCAGTCACGATAGTAGATCGCAGTCCCGTCACGAGTAGTGATCTTGGGCATGGAATATCTCCCTCGTTAGTTGAGCGCCTGGATCCGCCGGGCCGAGCGTCAACCGTATGTGAGGTCCGTGCTCTGCCCGACCTCGATAATATATCCGTCAGGATCGCGGATGTAGCAGCGCGTCTCGCCGTACTTGGGGATCGGCGCCGTAATGAACTCCGCTCCTCGACTTTTCCATAATTCATAACACGCTTGAATATCCGCAACGCGGAAGTTCATAAAGCTGTTGATGTGATTCGGGTCGGGGACGCTGAGCGTTACCGTCGGCTTATCCGGGGTCGGGCCGCCTCCAACGTTCAGAATCATCCAAATATTCGCAAGCTGAAGGTATCCAGGCGCGTTGCCGTCACCAAGGCTCAGAATGCGAGCGCCAAAGACCTTTTCGTAGTAGCGAGCCGATCGCTCGATGTCGGCGACGGTGAGAAAGTGCGCGATGCTGATCCCCTCTCGCGGGGGCATCTCATAATTCTTCCGCCCGATTTGTACGCTGCTCATTGACGACCCCCATTCTGATAAACAGAGCTCATCGGCTGATTCTGATGCTTTCGTCGTACCTGCGGCCGACTATGACTGACGAGGAAAGGAAAAACAATTGGACCAAGGCATCGGGCCCGCGCGCTTACGTTCTGGCGCGGCGCGGGTGGCATCGCGGCGCAGCGAAGAAGCTCGGAACCGTAGACTATGAGATGTCCTTATCGAAGGTGACATCCATTGTCGTTGCTGCGGACAATTGCGGCGGCGGATGCAGTAAAACGCTACTGCCCCGCATCATGGATGCAGCACGCGAGTTCAAGACAAACCGCCCCGAACCCTGGATAATACGCTATCAATGCGGTCAATTTGCCTGACGCCCCACTTCGTGATGCTGCTTTGCCTGCTGCTGCTCACGCCGGCCGCCGGTCCGGCTTATGCGGAAGTCAGCGATCCTGCGGCGAGTCAAGTACAGACCCTCACTGCATCGCTACTCCAGTCCATGCAAGCCGGCCCCGCTGAGCCGATGACTGAGAGGTACCGAAGGCTCGCGCCTGTGATCAATCAGGTCATTGGCTTGCCTCTCATGACCCGACTCGCCGTCGGCCCCGAGTGGACAAATTTCTCGCCGGAACAGCAAACTGCAGTGATCGCGGCCTTCAGCCGTTTCACCATTGCCAATTACGCTCACAATTTTCGCGAGTTTAGCGGGGAGAAATTCGAAATCGACGACGTGGTAAGTCGCGGTGAGGACAAAGTCGTCCGCACGCGCATTATTCCCCCCCATGACCAGCCTGTGAGCTTGCAGTACCGGATGCGCGAAGTGGACGGCGTCTGGAAGGTTATAGACGTTTATTCCGACGGTGTCAGTGAACTGACATTGCGCCGGGATGATTTTGTCGCTGCGATTGCCGCCGGAGGCGTCCCGACCCTGTTGGCCCACCTGCGCAAGCTCGGCGACGACCTCATGAAGTAGCATCTGCTCTTTCGGTTTACCGCCTCGTTGGACCCATCAGCGCCGGTTGGAAGAGCAGCGCCGAGGCGAGGGTCCATAGCAAAGATATCATCAAGAGTTTCCCCATGCTGGCCGTTCCAGGATGACTAGAGGCCCAGAGGCTGCCGAATCCGGTTGCCGTCGCAAGCGCGCTGAAAAAGACACCACGCGCGAGGCTCGACGTCAGCAGGTGCGAGGCGCCCGAGCGCCAAGCCATCACGAAGTAGATATGGAATGCCACCCCGATCCCGAAAAGTAACGGCAAGGCGATGATGTTCGCAAAGTTGAGCGGCTGGCCAATCAGCACACAGGTGCCCATGGTCAAAAGCCCGGTCAGCACGATCGGCGCCATGGTAATCACCACATCACGCACTCGGCTAAGCGCGATCAGGAGCAGAACGCAGATGGCGACGAATGACAGCACCCCGGCCTCGATGAACGCGTCAACCACGGCTCGACCATACGCCTGACTGTAGATCGCCATACCCGTAGCGTCGGGTGCCATCTTGATTCCAGCGGCGATAAACCGGCGGATTACCGCATCATCGTTGGGGTCTCCCTTCGGTACGACCGATACCCGCGCTCGTCCGTCGGCGGTTTGCCATTGGCGCACGAGCTCTGGCGGAAGCGATTCGCTGCTGACGGGCTGCGGATGCAATAAATTGCGTATTTGCTCGAGAGACGAGACAAAACCGGGGATGAGCATTTGCTCGGCCTGAGTTCGCGCTGATCGGCTGGCGCGGGCGAGCGTGTCGAGTTCATCGGCGAGCCGGCGGGCATCCGCGCGCAGCGAGGGATCTTCAGCTGCCGCTTGACGGAGCTTGTCGGCCGCTCGGTTCAGACTGTCGATAACCTCCGCATCGGTGGGCGGGTTCGCCACCTCGAGCGGATTCAGTGTGAAATCCAGAAGGTTCGCCGCATCGGCGATGAGCGTGATCTTTTCGCGCTGTTCGGTTGGAATGAAACTCGACAAAGTGTGAACGCTGTAAACGGTCGGATCGGCCCTAAAAATCGCGGCGACGCGGTCGGCCGCGGCGAGGTTCGGTCGGATGACCTCCAACGTATTCGGGGATCTATCCGGATCGCGCGTCAAATCAGCAAGCGTGGAAACCGACTCGACTTTCGAGCTGCGCAGGTGCATCGGATCGAAATCAAAGTGCAACAGTGGCAGCAGCACGGCAGAAATCAACGCCGCGACCGCGCCGGCGCCGAGCACCAGGCTCCGGTGTCCCAGGACGTAGTTATCGATCAGTGTCAACCACGCGCCGGGTTCGTGCTCGAGGGCGCCCGACGGTCGAGCGAGCGTGATCAGCGCCGGCAATAGCGTGAGGTTCAACGCAAGGGCAGCAAACAGGCCAAAGCCGGCGATCATCCCCAGTTGCGCGACTCCATAGTAGGCTGTAGGTGCAAAGGCCAGGAAGCCGATGCCGATCGCCGTAGCCGCCAAGGTCAGCGATTTCCCCATCGTGCGTGCAGTCGCGAGGAGCGCCGGACCTACATCCCATCCGGGTCGGCGTTCTGCCCGATAGCGGACACTGAACTGAATGCCGAGATCGATCCCCATCCCGACGAACAAAGGGATGAAGGCAACCGAGATGACATTGAACCGATGAAACAGCGCAAGACCCCATGCCGTGGCGGTCAGGAGGCCCACCAGGGTGGTCGCGAGTATTGAGGCGATCAGCCAGGGCGACCGTACCGCGAACCAAAGCATCAAGAGCACGGCACTGCCTGCCAGACAAGCGATCAACCCCGCGCGTTGCGCCAAGGTGGCGAATTCCTCGTCCTGCAGCGGTGCGGCACCCGTCAGGCGAACGCGCACCCCATGGACAGTGTCGAGCTGGAGCTCACGCGCGGTGTCACGGACCGCTCGGATCGGCGATCTACTGGATTGCAGCTGCGTGAAGTCGTACACCGGATCGAGCAATATAATGTGCCGTAGCTCACGTTCGTCCGGGATGTGTCCGGTGATTAGGGTGCGCCACGAGAAGAATCGCGGCTTGCCCATAGCGAGGCCCTGGAGCGCGTCGGCCAAGGTGCGGATGGGAGTGCGCAGCGCCTCGGGCGCAGCCTGGTCATGGGTCACGCCTTGCATGGTCAGGGAAAGTGTATTGGCGAGACCGCGTAAGGAGGGGTCCGATGCCATGGACCCGAGGAATGGCTGGACCTTGACCAGCTGAGCGATGACCTTCTTCACGTCCTGGGTCGAGGCGAAGAGCAAGCCGTTGTGCTCCCAGAACGGTCCGCTGTCGGGGCGCACGACCGAGTGGAACCACCGCGTTTGAGTGGCGAGACGTGCGGCGAGCGTGGCGGTAGCCGCCTCGCTCAACTCCGGTGTTTGGCCGTCGACGACCACGACAATATCCCCGTTGTTCTGCGCGAACGCCGCGTCAAACGCCGCCTGCCGCACTCTCCAGGGGAGCTCGTGCGACAACAGCGCGTCGATGTCCGTGCTCATGGCGAAGTGGCGCGTGACGTAGTAGCCCATCCCTATGCAAAGGATGATCAGGAGTGCGATGACGATCCGCGCGTGCGCGACACACGCGCCGACCAGGCGGACGATCAGCGAGGGCTTCAGACTCACTGCCCCGGATGAATGGTTCACACGCCCATCCGTGGACTCTCGGCCTTGTCGCCTTTACGGATCTCACTGATGACATCCGTATCAAACAGGTACACATCAACCTCGTTTGTCGGTCTGCTCGCGCCGGAAATCACCGTCCTCGCCGACATTGGGAATCGCCGCGAGAACGTCCGCCAAGTGTCGCCGCTTTGGACCCCGCAGTACCGATTCCAGGATTTCGCGATGCTCCTGCTCGGTGCTGCGATTGCGCTTCGCAGCTCACTTTCACAGCCCAGATGCTAGCATTGATGGCAGTCGACCAAAAGGACCCCGACCGACCGCGCCCGCGCCCGCCGCAGCGCCCCTTCAATTTCCGCCATTCGGTTTATGTGAGAAACAGCGCTCGCGCGCGTCTCGAATGGCGGCTCATTCTCCACCGTTATATCGCGGCACGCTGGCTCGTACCGCGCTTCGGCCGATTCACAACGGCGCATCCAGACATTGAAGTGGATCTCGAATCCTCAGGCGAGTTTCGCACTGTCGGACGCGACACAGATATTGCCATTCACTTCCTAAGTCCGAAGGCGCGTAAACCGAAGGGGCGCCCCAGAATGCTGTTTTCCTATTTCGGCTTCCCAGTCATTGCAAGTGGGAGCATCGTACCATCGCGCCGAGGTCGCGCTGCCGCTGACGTATTGGCGGCCCTGCGTGGACAGGGAGTTGCATTGAGTGCTCCATTTTATGTTCGCTCCCAACTACGTCTGTTCGTTGGCTTTGGCTTGGGTAGCCTGATTTTCGGCGCGATGCTGCATTTCGGCTTCGCGTCTGCGCTGGGGCATTTTCGGCTGTCGAGTTGACGGCTGCCGTATGTACCCTTCGGTTGTTTCGATCCGAGATTCCCGCGGCTCCTCGCGTGGCACCCACGCGCCCGCCTGGATCGAGAGCGGTATAAGCTCTCATGAGGCGCGCTCGATGATCCCGCGTAGCACGGTTTGCAGTTCCACGCGTCCCTTGAGCGTGTCATGCGCAAAGCTGATCCAACCTTCGTTGAAGCCATCCAACATCCGCATCCGGGGCGTCGGGTTGCGCATGCCCTGGGCTCGGAATAGCGCCTCCCAGGTGTCGCGCGGCACGGCCCTTGGGCTCACCGCACGTCCGAGCAGGTGGGCGTAGCCGGCGGCGATATCGTTCGGTGAAATACGACTGGGACCTTCCAATTCGACCACTCGGTGGCCGTCGTGTGACTCCTGCAGTAGCTCCGCGGCAACCCGACCCACATCGGCGGTGCCGATCATGGGAATCTTCCGCTCCAAGGGCTGAAGAAAGCTGGGAATGACGCCGGTATCGCGTGCCGGCGGTAAATCCCAGGCGGCGTTTTCCATGAACCATGCCGGCCGCAGGAAGGTCGTCGGGAGCGGCAGAGTGCCGAGCGCCTGCTCCATCAGGCCGAGCTGCGTCAGCAAGTTTTCGGACGTCGCCTGCGCGCCGACCGTCGAGAGAACGACCACGCGCCCCGGTCGGGCCCCGTCCAGCGCCTTGCGCACAGCCGCAATGATGTGCCGAGATTCCGGGAATCCCGGCGATGGGTCGAAGTTCGGCGGCAGCAGCACGAATACGCCTTCCGTGCCGGCGAACGCTGTTCGCAAAGCATCCGCATCATCCATGGGGGCTAGGGCGACCTCGCAGCCCTGACGGGCCCATGTCTCTCCCTTGGCGCTATCGCGAACCACGGCGCGGATATGCTTTCCCGCGGCCAAGAGCGTGCGCGCGACCACCCCGCCGACCTGGCCGGTAATTCCCGTAATGGCATACATAGCGACACCTCGTCATGGGCTCATTCTGTTGAGCTATTCCATCTTGGTGGGACTTTAGAGCCCGAGATCGGACAGGCTGGCGTGATCAGTTGGCCGTGGCCCCGAACGATCCCAGAAAAACTTCCGATCCGACTCCTTGATCGGAAGATCGTTGATACAAGCAAATCGCCGTTGCATCAGTCCATTGGCGGCAAAATCCCAGTTCTCGTTCCCGTACGAACGGAACCAATTCCGCGAGTCGTCGCGCCACTCATAGGCGAAACGGACCGCGATCCTGTTCTCTGTGAAAGCCCAGAGCTCCTTGATAAGCCGATAATCGAGCTCCTTGGTCCATTTACGCGTCAAGAATTCGACGATGGCCGGCCGTCCTTGCACGAACTCGGCGCGATTTCGCCAATAGCTATCCGCGGTGTAGACGAGCGATACCCGATGGGGATCACAGGAGTTCCAACCGTCTTCCGCTCCCCTGACCTTCAGCGTAGCGGTTTCACGGGTGAAAGGCGGCAACGGCGGGCGGTTCTCAGTCATGTGCGTTCTCCAGGTTCGGAACAATAAGGCAACCTGCTATGCCAGTCCGTTTCGATTCCTCTTTCTGGTACGTTAGAACTAGACATGAGAGCCGTCTACCCTACCTTGGGAGGGTACGGCTTCGCGCACCCGCGCCGGCAAGGTGAATTGAAAGATGCTGCCATGGGGCGGATTGGCCGCACCTATTTTCCGCAGCGCAGCGCCACCATTCCGCAGAAATCTACCGCCAACCGCAGCAGCCAATCTATACTGAACAGGGACGCGCGTCATCGGCCTCGTCCAGTTTGGATGCGACTGCGCCGCGCTGTTCAGCCTCCATTTCCTTGCGCACACTCACAGGTAATCCGAGTTCCGTGTGGTTTTATTCGCGCTATCGTAAGTCGCGCGTGCATCATATCGGCCCGATAACGCATTAGCTTTAGGCCCAATCGGTCGGAGGTAATGGGCTGAAACGGCAAGCCAATACCATCATCGACGACCGTTAACGTTACCAGGGGTGCCTGAATATCCAACTTGATCTGGATCAAGGTGGCCTCGGCGTGCTTCAAAGCATTTGTTACGGCTTCCTGGGCAAGCCGGAATAAGTGATCTAAGCTCACGGCGTCGATTTGCAACGGCGCGCCCTCAACAATCGACAGCGCGAGTGCGGTTCCGCCTTTCGACGGCATGCTCGTGAGATCTTGTAAGGCTCGCATGAAACCGCCGGGAATCTCGGCCAGAGGAGAGAGGCCGCGAGTGATTTGACGACAGGTTTCCATGGACGAGCCGATCACCGATGTAAGATGAGTTAGGTCCTCGGCGATAGGGAGCATGGCTTTCTGCGCTGTTACCTCGAGACTGCGAGCCAGCAGGCTCGCGGCATACAGGTTTTGTCCGAGGCCATCGTGAAGCTCGGCAGCGAGGTGTCGACGCTCCAGAGCGCTGCTCTCGAGCAGCTCGCGTTCCAGCAATCGATGTTCCGTGACATCCTCGCCGATGCTTGCTATCCCGACGATTTGGCCCGATGAGTCTCGAATTACCGAATTATGCCAGCGAATGAGTACTTTCCTACTGGATTTGCACAATATTGCATTTTCATGATGCCAGGCGTTCGGTTGATTTTGGAGAAGCTCAGAAAACACGCCTCGTAAATCGTCGATACCGGGCGGCACGAAGCGCTGAAACCAATCGCATCCCAAAACCTCCGGACGAGTCCATCCAGTGAGCGCCAGGAAGTAGTCGTTGCAGAAGGTGAGCTTTGCGCTCGCGTTCAATATGAGAGCAATAAGATTCAAGTTGCTGACCAAATCTTGAAATGTCGGTCCCATCCCAGGGGTAATGTTCTTCGCAGGACATCCATCGTCAGCCACTAATTCAGTCATACGACCTACCTATGGGTACGCGGAAATCAACAGACATCTCATGATTCATTTACGTTTATGATTCGCCGAGCATCATTGGTCGAATGCTGTTTGACCCACGTCAGGAACGAATCCGCGGGCAGCGGCTTGCAGAGCAGGTAGCCCTGCAGGAAATCACAGCCCGACATGCGTAGGATGGCAAGCTGCTGGGTGGTCTCGACGCCCTCGGCGACCACTTGCGCTCCCAACGTATGTGCAATCTCGATAGCCGCGCGCACTATGGCAGCGTCCTTCGGCTGTGTAGCAATCGAAGTGACCAACGAGCGGTCGATCTTGATGCTCGCTATCGGGAACTGCCCGAGCCGGCTCAAGTTCGAATGGCCAGTGCCGAAATCGTCGACCGCGATCCGTACGCCCTGCCGGGCCAGTTCGCGCAGGCCGCCGACCACACTATCGACTTCCTGCATCACGGCCGATTCTGTCATTTCGATTTCAAGCATCGCAGGCGGCAGGTCGTGGCGCCGCAGCGCCGCCATGATCCACTCCATCGGCCGCTGCAGGCCGAGCTGCGCCGGAGACACGTTTACCGCAACAGCGATCGACAGGGCCTGTTCGCGCTGCCACTGCGCGACCTGTCGAAGCGCTTCATCGAGCACCCACTCGCCGAGAGACACGATCAATCCAGAGTCCTCCGCGATAGGAATGAAGTCGGCCGGGCATATCAGGCCCCGATTGGATGAGCGCCAGCGAATAAGCGCTTCCGTTCCCGACAATCGCCCGGTCCGAATACAGAGCTTCGGCTGATAGTACAGCTCGAACTCCTCGCGTTCGATCGCCCGGCGCAGCTCTGCCTCGAGCGTTACCCGCCTGAGCGCCGCCTGTTTCATGTGCATGGTAAAGAATCGGCAGGCGTGCCGGTTGCGTGTCTTGGCGTCGTGCAGCGCGGCGTCCGCGCTGGCGAGCAGATCGCCTGCGTTATCGCCGTTTTCCGGAAACATCGCGACGCCTATCCGGGCCGATGCGCGTACTAGATGACCGTCGATCTCATGGCTTCGAGACAGGCAGACGTCGATGGCGGAGGCTTGCGCAGCGACGCTCGCGGCATCCAGCCCAGGTAGAATCACGACGAATTGATCGCCTCCGGTGCGGGCAACGCTGCCGCAGCCGCCCACTGTGTGCTTCAGCAACTTTGCGACATATCGCAGCACGCTGTCGCCGACTCGCCGCCCCATCGAATCGTTGACATTGTCGAAACGGTCCAGTCCAAGTGACAACACGCCCACCCTTTGGGCGCGATCCGCAGCGGCCAAGAGGATCCTTTGCAATCGATGTTCCATTAGAAAGCGATTGGGCAAACCGGTCAAGGTGTCGTGATGCCTCGGAACGCGGCACGCAATCTCCCCGCATTCATCGGTGCTGTCGATCCGCAAGACCGTCACGATCAGATGGTCGATGGTGCCGTGCGCATCAAGAACTGGATGCATGGTGACGTGCGCTCGAGTCTGTCTTCCATCGCGCCCTTGCAAGCGGGCTTCCTGCGGTCCGAAAGCACACACCCGACTCTCTGGAATGACGCCCGACACGGAGTCGCCGGCCGCAATACAGATATAGTTGGTCCAAAGCTGGGCCGTCAGTTCGGCGCGCTCGTAGCCCAGGATGCCGCACAAATAGGGGTTCACAAACAGCATGCGCCCATCACGCCCACAAACTGCGAGGCCGACAGAGGCGAAATCGAAGGCGCTTTGGAGAACATTCCGCGCAAAATGACCCGATGCTTCCTGCCGATTGGAGGCTTGCGTGCGTGTCATCAAGACCTGCCTGCGGGGTTCGGCCCCGGCTTAACCGGTTGTCGCGCGGAACGCTGAGCATCGCTCTCCTGGTCGTCAATCAGATTGCGCAGTAGGCAAGCCCGCTCTTCGGCACCATAGTAATCCGGCGAGCACGACATGCTCAGCAGGCCCACCAGTTCGGCGGCGTGGCTGAGTTCCGCGGTGTGGCGAAGATAGCGCAGTGAAGCGCGAGACCAATGCAACAGCAGCTCGACAGCCCATCGCGGCAGGTCGTTCGATCGGAACGAGGGCTCCAGCTGCTCGCCGATCCGCAGGCTCAATGATGAATGGGCATGCAGGCCAGCCAGTCTCACGCAGCCGGCCACCGCATACAATTGTGCGCGCCATAGCCGACACGGCACGGGGTATTGCTCGAGAGCGGGAGGCCTGGCAAGCCATCCGCTCAAGCTCGATTGCATCGACGACAGCAGCGCGATTGCTTCGGCCTTGCTGTCGGGCGGCAGCCCCTTACTCATCATGCGCATCGCTGCCATCCGTGATGCAGTGTGTGCACATAGGCGGCCGACTCATCGCTATTGCAGCGGCGCACCAAGCAGCGCAGGGGTCCGCTGAGTTCGCTCACCGCGCGGATCCGCCGAGCCTTGACCGGAATGATGTCCTGGCTTGAGGCCCACGACTCCAGCAGAATCGTGGCACGATTGGGATGCTGAATTGCGCGAAGCCGCTGGGTTTCCATATTCCCGCCCGCGCAGCCGCGGAAATGCTCCGCAAACGACGCGATGTTCGAACTTGGAGGGCGGGAGCCCGGCCCCAGACTGGTCTGCCGCGTGGGTCGGGCGGTAGAGTGCCGCAGCGTACGCGCGGCGGGCTCATGAACGAAGGCGAGGTTCATGGGACCAGAACCGATACTAACGTTCCGCCGCGCAATCGACGTGAGGGACCTCACGGTTTACTCACATCGCCGGATGAGCGCGGCATGGCGCTGACCCCGCCGTTGAGGCACTCCACGGAGGTCAGGAATTGCTCCGCGACATCGCTCAGCCGGCGTCGCTGTGTGCGTGCGAGGCCGCGCAGACGCTCGAATGCCTGTTCCCGGCTCAGGCGTGAGCGCTCCATCATCACTCCCGTGGCGGCGCTGACGGCGCGGGTCTGTTGCAGGGCGTCAGAAAGCTGTGTTTCGCGCCGGCGCAATTCTCGAAGCTCCTCAGAGCGCGCCAGGGCTGTGTGAATCGCGAGCAGACAGTGGTGTAGATTGCCGGTCTTCACCAAATAGGCAATTGCGCCGATCTGGGCAGCCTGCTGCGAGGTTTTTAGGTCATCGAAATCGGAGAGAATGACGAAGCCAACGTCGAACTCCGAGTGCAGGGCCGCACCCAGGATCAGTCCGGAATCACCCGGGAGGCGAACATCGACGAGCGCCAAATCGGGCGCGGAAACTCCGACGGCACCGATCGCGTCCTCGGCGGTGTGCGTCGCCGAGACGTCATATCCGGCACGGGACAGCAGCTCGACGAGCAATCTCGCATTGGCTACGTCATCGTCTACCACGAGGAGTCGGCGTTTCCGTGTCGGCGTTTTCATTGATGCGTCCAGTTGTGCTTGTACAGCGCCTAGTTTTGGGAGCAGCATTGAGGTATCAAGGGCGCGCGGTGACGCCCCATCGGACTCCGAGGCATCTGTTATGGAGTCGACTGACCACATCTGTACCGCTGAAGGCGATTTGGCCGCCGCAGCAACGCCGCGCACGGCGCTCTACGCGCGGCTCGCCGAGGAGATTGCCGCGTCCATTCGCGGCGGCACATGGGAAAACGGTGATCGGATTCCTTCGGTGCGGCAGTTTTCCCGCGAGCGCGGGGTGAGTGCGGCCACCGTCATTCGTGCGCACGAATTACTCGAAGAGCAAGGCTACATTGAATCAGTGCCGCGCTCGGGGCACTACGTCAGCGATTCCTGGCGGGGGCGGCCCGATGCTACCCAGACCACGCCGTCAGCCGATCCTCTTACACCGCTCGATGTAAGCGAGATCGTGTTCCAATTGCTTGATTCGATTCGCGACAACAAGGTGGTGCAGTTCGGGTCGCCGTTTCCGAGCCCGGAATTGTTCCCCCTCGCCGGGCTCGGACATACCCTTGGCTTGGCCGCGCAGCGCATAGATCCGTGGCGAACGGTCGAGTACTTGGCAGACGGCAGCTTGGAGCTGCGTCAGCGGATCGCGCAACGCTACCTGCGCCATGGGGCAAGCGTCGCGCCCGGTGAGATCATCGTCACATCGGGCGCGCTGGAGGGGCTGAATTTGTGCCTGCAGGTCGTGACTCGCCCAGGTGATACGGTAGCGATCGAAGCGCCCACGTTCTACGGCTGCCTGCACGCCCTCGAGACCTTGGGGTTGCGTGCATTGGAGATACCCACGCATGCGCGCGACGGCGCCGATCTCACAGCACTGACGCAGGCTCTCGCCACCGCACCGGTCCGGGCCTGCTGGTTCATGACCACATACCAGAATCCCCTCGGAACGTGCATGGCGCCGGCGGCAAAACGGAAGCTGGTACGATTGCTCGAAGCGCACAACGTGCCGCTGATTGAGGACAACGTCTATGCCGAACTCTACTACGGTGCGGAGCCGCCGAAGTTGACCAAGGCGTTTGATCGGCGCGGCATCGTGCTCGAGTGCGGCTCATTTTCCAAATGCCTGTCGCCGGGTTATCGCGTGGGCTGGGTTGCGGCCGGCCGTTACGCTCAGGCCGTGCGGCGACGCAAGCTCGTGAGTAGCCTGGAAACCAACATTGCGGCCCAAGACGCGATCGCCGCGTTTCTGCGCACGGGCGCCTACGAGCGACAGCTTCGGCGAGTGCGGCGCGTTTTGGCCAACCGGCAGGCTGCAGCCCTGAAATCCCTGGATCGACACTTGCCCGCAGGATTCCGGGTGGTGCGCCCGGAGGGTGGGTACTTTCTTTGGATCGAGCTACCCGGCTTGTTCAGCGCCGTCGACCTCTATCGAATCGCGCTTTCTCGCGGCATCAGCATTGCACCCGGACCGATCTTCTCGCATCGTCGCGAGTTCCATCAATTCATACGGCTGAATTACGGACATCCGTGGACGCCGGCGTCGGACGCGGCGGTGGCGACCTTGGCGAACATCATGCGTGATCTCATGCGCAAAGCCGCATAAGATCAGCTTCCGCGATCGGCGATCTATCTAGCTTTTTAATCTAATGGGATATGAGATTTTCCTGCCGGAGCGTTTGAATCCGGGTTTGCAGTTTGCAGTCTCACTCACAGACCGACGTGCCTTTGCGCTATCGAAGCTTTCTCGGGCGCGTCGTCATGCAATGCTCTGCGAAAGCACCGACCCTTCCCCGTAATACCGCCAACCGTGCATCCAGCGAGTGCAGTATTCTATCGGGAAACTGCAACGCGGCAGGACTTGTAGCCTGATGGAAATACTTGGGAAGGGACGGGTGTGGTACGCACACTGCCGGCTGGTTTTGACCGGGTTGGGTGTATTGAGCGGCTTGGGCGCGCTGGACGCTCACGCCGCGATCGATCCCTCGATGATCCAGGCGCTGCAGTGGCGCCTCATCGGTCCCTTCCGCGGGGGCCGGGTACTCGCAGCGACCGGGATCGCCGGAGATAGCCGCCATTTCTACTTCGGTGCCGTCGATGGCGGCGTATGGGCAACCGAGGATGCCGGCCGGACCTGGCAGCCGATCTTCGACGGCGAGCCGGCGGCCTCGATCGGCGCGCTGGCACTGGCGCCGTCCGCCCCGGCCACCATCTATGTGGGTACCGGCGAGGCGGACATGCGCTCGGACATCGCCCACGGCGCCGGCATGTACAAATCCCTCGATGCGGGCAAACACTGGACCTTCCTCGGGCTCGCCGACACCCGCCAGATTGGCCGCATCCTGGTGGATCCGCGCAATCCCGAGGTCGTATTCGTCGCGGCGCTCGGACACGCCTACGGTCCGAATACCGAACGGGGTGTGTTCCGCTCGACGGACGGCGGCGCGCACTGGCGCAAAGTCCTGTTCGAGAATCCGGACACCGGGGCCATCGATCTTGCCTTCAGGCCCGGCGCACCCGATACCATCTACGCCGCGCTCTGGCAGACGAGGCGCCCGCCCTGGAGCGTCTATCCGCCGTCAAACGGCCCGGGGAGCGGCCTCTACGTTTCGAACGACGGCGGCGATCATTGGAATGCGGTCAGTGGCAATGGCTTTCCGGCGCACCCGGGGAGGATCGGTCTTGCCGTCGCGCCGAGCCGGCCGGAACGGCTCTATGCGCTCGTCGATGCTCCCCAGAAGGAGGGCGGGCTGTATCGATCGGACGATGGCGGCGTCCACTGGAGTCATGTGTCCGCCGATTCGCGCATCTTCAATCGAGGCTGGTATTTCTGCAGTCTGACGGTGGATCCCAAGAACCCCGAGCGCCTCTTCGTCATGAACACGATCGTGCTGCGCTCGGAGGACGGCGGCAAGGATTTCATCGCGCTCAAAGGCGATCCCACCGGGGATGATTTTCACACCCTGTGGATCGATCCCACCGATTCCGACCGCCAGATCCTCGGCGTCGACCAGGGCGCTTTGATTACGCTCGACGGCGGTGTGACCTGGAGCAGCTGGTACAACCAGCCAACCGCGCAGATTTATCACGTCAGCACGGACCAGCGCTTTCCGTACTGGGTCTACGGCGCCCAGCAGGACTCCGGTGCGGTGGCTCTGCCGAGCCGGACCGAGACCGTCGACGGCATCACCATGGAGCAGTTTCACGAGATCACCCCGGGGGGCGAGAGCGGCATGATAGCGCCGGACCCGGACCACCCGAACATCGTCTACGGTGGCCGAGTCGACAAGCTCGACACTCGCACCGGCCAGACCCGCAATGTCGATCCCACCCTCGCCTACCCCGAAATCCACCATCGCAGCGCCTGGACACTCCCGCTCGCGTTCTCCCGCCGTGGCCGCAGAGCGCTGTATTTCGCTGACCAACGCCTCTTCAGGACGCAGGACGGCGGCGATCACTGGACGCCGATCAGCCCGGATTTGACGCGTCCGGATGCGGGAATTCCTTCGAACCTAGACCTCCCGACCGCGGCCGACGATGATCATGTCGGCAAGCGCCGCGGGGTGATCTATACGATCGCGCCCTCGGCGCTTTCGCCCACGTCGCTCTGGGTCGGGACCGATGATGGGCTCGTCTGGCGCTCCGACGATGCGGGTGCCCATTGGCGCGAGGTCACGCCCCGGGCGCTCACCCCCTGGTCGAAGGTGGCGGGCATCGAACTCTCGCATTTCGACCCCGAGGTCGCGTATCTCGCGATCGACCGACACCGCCTGGACGACGATGAGCCCTATATTTATCGGACGCAAGATGGCGGCCACGAATGGCGGCGGATCGATGCGGGCATTCCGCGCGACAGCTTCGTCAACGTGATTCGCGAGGACCCGGCGGCGAGGGGTCTGCTCTACGCCGGCACCGAGCGCGGCATGTTCATGTCGCTCGACGACGGAGCGCATTGGGAGTCTCTGCAACAAAATCTCCCCGTGAGCTCGGTGCGCGACATCGATGTGCATGGCGTTGACCTGGTCATTGCCACACACGGTCGCGGTTTCTGGATCATGGACGACGTGTCGGCGCTGCGGCAGATGGGAACGCTGCACCCGGATGAGGCCGTATTGTTCAAGCCGGCGACCGCCATCCGGATGCGCCCGTCCACATTCACCGGCACGCCCATGCCCAAGGACGAGCCCTTGGCGGTCAATCCTCCCGACGGTGCGGTGATCGACTATGCGCTACCCGCAGCCGTCGAGAGTGCCGTGACGCTAACCATCCTCGACGCAAACGGCAACCCCGTCCGCCGCTTCAGCAGCACGGAGCTCACGAAGCCCCCCGACCCGTCCAAGCTCGAATTCGCCGCTGAATGGGTGCCGCCGCCGGTGAGGTTGTCCACTCAGCCGGGGATGCATCGTTTCGTCTGGAACCTGCGCTACCCGAGCCCGGAGCCGGCCACGGCGGCGCGGCCCTCGCCGCAGGGAGCCTGGGCACCGCCGGGGCGATACGAGATCGAACTGAACGTCGCCGGGCGCGCCTTCCGCCAACCGCTCGAGGTCAAAGAGGATCCGCGCGTGACCCTCTCGCAGGCTGCATTCATGCGGGAATTCGCGCTGACGCAGCGGATCGAGCAAGCATCGGCGCGCGTGTCGACCGCGCTCGGGCAGGCGACCCGGCTGCTGGATGCTCTCCAGTCGCGGCTGGCTCAATCCGCGGCTTCGCACGAGGACATGGTGCGGCTGATGGCGAAGGCTTCGAACGTTTCGGGTCTTCTGCCGCACTCGCCATCGCGCAACACCCCGCCCCTGCGCACCGACAGCTTGCGGGCTCTCGCGACCGATCTCAGCAAGCTCGAAGAGGCTGCCGACGGCGCCGATGCCGACCCGGGGCCGGACGTGCGGGTCTCCTTTGCTACACTCTCGCGCATGCTCACCACCACGCTCTCGAACTGGCAGACACTCCTGGATCACGATCTGGTGGAACTTAACGCCCAGCTCAAAGCAGCGGGCGAGCCGCTCATCTCCCGGTGATTTCCTGGCGCTTTGATGGGCGGAGGCTTGCCTGCCTGCTCGTGCTCTCGTCCGCATCGGTGCTTGCGCAAGCCGATCAGCCCGCTGCGAGCGGCGATGTGGATGCCGGCACCGCCGGCGCGGCATCGAACGCCAAGCCACCGTCGAAGACGGTGTGCGCCCCCTCGTGCCCCCCGGTCATCGTCTCAGGCAGCCGCTACCATGCCGCGACCCGCTACGAGCACTCTCTGCCGGAAGTGAATGGCACGACCATCACGGTCACCAAGAAGACCAGCGTCGTGGATCTCGATCATCTGCCGACCGTCATCGACAATAACCAGCGCGAGCTGTTCGACCAGTTGCCAGGCATCGTCATTGCCGAACAACAGAATCCGACCGAGCTCAACCTCTCCTACCGCGGTCTCGGCAATCCTCAGGAAAGCGAGTACATCCTGCTCATGCAGGATGGCATCCCGCTGGAGCTGGACTGGATCGGCTATCCGACCACCTATTATCTGCCGGTCCCGCAGACCCTGAGCTCGGTGCAGATGATCCGCGGGGGATCGGGCCTGCTGTATGGGCCTGAGCCTCAGCCGGTCATCAATTTCATCTCGCAGCCGCCCGACCCGAATCGCCCGCTGACAGGAACGCTGGAGCAGGTCAGTGGGACTCGCGGCCTATTTTCCAGCTTCAACCGCATTTCGGGCACCTCCGGGGACTGGGACTATGTGGCCGACTATGCCCGGCGCCAGTCGGACGGTGAGCGAGAGAACGGCGGTTATGCGCTCGATGCCGGCGATATACATCTCGGCAAGCGGCTCGACGAGCAGCAGAAGCTGAGCCTCGATGTCCACGTGTACTCCCTCGACAGCGGTCTCGCGGGACTCATGTCCGGCGCCCAGTTCCAGTCGAACCGATATCAGACCACGACACCCGATGATCACTTGTGGACCGATCGTGATACCGCCGTCCTGACCTACGACAATCACTTCAGCGCGCACGATGTGTATACGCAGAAGCTCTGGAGCGGCTACACGGATCTCGTCACCCGCTCGGATACCTATACCCCGACCGAGGTCGCCACCGGCTCGACGCTCGCCGGCCAGCGCTTTCACTACACCGGCTTGGACGGCCGATGGCTGCACCGCTGGTGGCAGGGTAATGCGCTGACGGTGGGCTATACCGCGTACGTCTCGCACAGTCCCTATGAAGAGTGGAACAGCGCGAATCCCCTGGTCGGCCAGAATAATGAGTCCGGCACGCTCTCATACGCCGATGCGCGCAGCACCCAATACGGGGCGCTCTTTGCCGAAAATGTATTCCGCCTGCCATGGAGGATTCACGTGGTCCCCTCCGCCCGTCTCGATCACGAGCAGCTCGGGACCCAGGAGTCGATCGCTCCGCATCCTTATCTGGTGAACGGGACCTACCGGAAGAACGCCCCGCTGATCGGTCTCGGCGTCGGCAACGACTTCGGTCGCGGCAACGAGACCTATCTGAATGTCTCGCAGGGATTTCGTCCGCTGCGCTATCTGGACATAGCCAGCCCCTTTACCCACTTCTCTGCCGCGAACAATCCCGATCCGACCAAGTACCTCACCTACGAAGCGGGCGTCCACGGCTGGCCGGTGCAAGGCTTCTACTACGATGCCAGCCTGTTTCAGGTCGACGTCAAGAACAGAATCGAGTCTCAAGCCATCTCGCTGACCGAGACCATCGATGTGAACACCGGCAGCACCCGCAACCGCGGAGCGGAATTCGAAACCTCCTACGACCTGTTGCGCTGGTGGTCGAAGAGCGCTTCGACCGAGCACCTGAGCGTTTTCGTCAACGGAAGCTTGCTGAACGCGCGCTTCACGGAGAGCAGCATCACCGGTCAGGTCGGGAAGATCCCGGCGTATTCACCGAATTACGTGCTCAAAGCGGGGCTGGTGTGGCGTGAGGATCGCGGTTACAAGGTCAGCCTGATGCTGAACTCCGTCGGCTCGGAGTTTTTCCAGGATAGCGATGAGCCGATCGGCAGCACCCCGGCGCGCATTCCGTCCTATACCGTCGTCGACCTCGCGGCCGACTATAACATCGCCGTTCACTGGCGTTTGCTCGCCGGGGTCTCGAACTTGACCAACCGCCGCTATTACTCGCGGGTATTCATCGCCGGCGGACTACTCGAGCCCGCCGCCTCCGTGGCGGGCTATGCCGGAGCCGCCTACGAATTCTAAGAGCGTCCTCTATTTCGTCATGTGATCCGCGTTGCCGATGGCGGCCTCGAGTGCCTGCTCGCCGGTTTTCACCTGCTGATCGAGCTCACGGAAGACGGCATACTGGGCCTCGCTCGGCCGTGCATAGACCAGCTCCACCTCCGCCACCAGGTAGGAGAGAAACGCATGGAGCTTGGACTGCTGCAGCGAGTCGCCTTCGCTCGAGCGGATCTTCATTTGCACAACGCCGTCAATCGCTCCGTTCAGCGTCTGCACGGCGCCTGCCACCCGGCCCTCGCTCAGCCTGTGCCTGGACACCGCTTCTTGCAGCTTCTCGCGGGCGGCCAACGCCCGGTTCACGTGTTGATTCAAGGAATTCATGTCCACCTGGATCTGCTGCGCCAAGGCCAGACGTGCCGCCAGGTCATCCTCGGTCGCGTGCAGCCGCGGATCCAAAGCGACCGCAAAAGTCTGCCGCGTTCGTTGCCCGCCGTAATTCAGGACCGCCGAATACGTGCCGGGCAGCACCAGCGGGCCATGGGTCGAATAGTCCATCCCTCCCCCCGAATCCGGCGAATGGTAGCCATTCACCTCCACCACGGGCGTGTAGCGCAGGTCCCACTGGAACTGATTCATCCCCGGCTCAACCGCCGTCAACTTCGCCAGCGCCTCCTGGGTTTGCTCGATGGCGCTCTTCGCGCTGTGGTCCGGTTCAGGTTTCCCGGCCTTCTCGTCGGCTTTTTCCTGCTTCTCTTCCTTTGTTTGAAGATGCAGGGGGAAGCTGCGCACCACCTTCCCCTGCGCATCCTCGAACTCCAGCGTGGCGGGCGTCTTGCCGTCGTAATGCTCGGGGATGTGGAAAAAGATCGTGGCCCCGAATGGCGGATTCTCTCCGGAGTTCGGCTCAATCGAATCAGGGTCGGTTTGCACGCCGTAGGCATGGGTGAGCCACGCCTTCTGCGGCGCGAACACATAGCTTTGCTTCGCCGTCACGGCCGGCTTTTGGGTCAGCTGTTCGAGCAGAGCCAGGTTGTCGAGCACCCAGAAGGCACGGCCGTGCGTAGCCACCACCACGTCTCCCTGGCGCGTGTTGATCGCGATATCCCTCACCTCGGCGGGCGGCAGGTTCAACGTCAACGCCTGCCAGTGCGCGCCCGCATCGAGGCTCACGTAGACCGTGCCGTACGTCCCCAGGAACAGCAGGCTCGCGTCGTTGGGGTCCTGCCGAATCGCGTACGCAAACTCATTATCGGGCAGGCCCGAGGTAATCGCAGTCCAGTGCTTGCCCAGGTCAGTCGTCTCGTACACGTAAGGCCGGAAATCGTCCCACATATACCGCCATGCGGTGAGATAAGCGGTCCCCCGCTCTATATGCGAGGGCTCTATCGAGCTGATCTCGCACTCCGGCAATCCGGGCGGAGTGACCAACTGCCAGCTCTTCCCGCCGTCGGTGGTCACGTGAACCAGCCCATCGGCAGATCCTGCCCACAGCAGATTCCCATCGAGCGGCGAAACCGCAAGCGACGAAATGTCCGGGTACACTTCCGCTCCGGTCTGATCCAGATCGACCGGACCTCCACTCGGGATTTCCGTATTGGGTTGGTTGCGCGTCAAATCCGAAGAGATGCGCGTCCACGTCAGGCCGTAGTCCTCGCTCTTGAACACATACTGTGCGGCGGTCAGCAGCTCTTTCGGGTTCACGGGCGAAAATAGAATCGGATGCGTCCAGCCAAATCGGTACTTGAGCTCGGCGGAGGAAGCGCCGCTGCGATACAGCGGCCACGGGCTGACGCTTTGCAGCTCGCCGGTGGGCTCATCCTGTTTGACGAAGATGCTGTAGTAGCCGCTGCCGTACGTGATGTCGGGGCTGCCGGGCTGCGGCACGGTGAAGGTGCTTTCCCCGAACGCCACCGCCTTCCATTCGGCGAGCGGAACTTGCCCATCGGGACTCGCACTCGGTCCCTCGTAGGAGCCTTCATCCTGCTGCGCCCCGTAGATGTGAAATGGAAACTGATCGTCCAGATTGACGTGATAGAACTGCCCCGTCGGCTGATTGCGATACGGGCTCCACGTCTTACCGGCGTCGGTGGAAACCGTCGCGCCGCCGTCGTTCCCCTCGAGCAGGATCTTCGTATCGTTCGGATTGATCCACAGCACGTGATTGTCGCCGTGCGGGGTTTGCAGCTTGGTGAAGGTTTTGCCCCCGTCATGGGAAACCCACAGCGCGTCCACCTGAGGCGCGTAGACGGTATTGGCATCCTTCGGGTCCGCGTAGATGGCCATGTAATAGAAGCCGCGCTGCCGGAGCTTCATCTCCTCGTTCACCCGCTTCCAGGTCGCGCCGGCGTCGTCGGAGCGGAACACCCCGCCATCCTTCGCCTGGAAAATCGCATACACCGTCTCCGGCTGACTGGCCACCAGGCTGACGCCGATGCGTCCCAAAACTCCCTGCGGCAGTCCGGGATTACCGGTCAGATTGGTCCAGTGCTCGCCGCCATCGGTCGTCTTGTAGAGTCCGCTGCCCGGGCCGCCGCTGATCAGCCCCCAGGGCAGGCGCTGCGCCTGCCACATCGTGGCATAGAGCACCTGCGGATGGCCTGGGTCCATCACCAGATCAATGGCTCCCGTCTGGTTGTCCACGAACAGAATCTTCTTCCAGCTCTTGCCCCCGTCCGTCGACTTGAATACCCCGCGGTCGGGGTCGGGCACAAACACATGGCCCATGGAGGATGCATAGAGCACGTTCGGATCCTGCGGGCTCACCACGATCTTGCTGATCGAGTGCGTCTCGCGCAGACCCGCGTACGTCCATGAGTTTCCGGCATCGGTGGATTTATAAATTCCGTCGCCCGGAATCATGTCATTGCGGATGTCGTCCTCGCCGGTGCCGACGTAGAGCGTCGACGGCGCGGACGGCGCCACCGCGATCGCTCCAATGCTGGCGCTTGGCCCGGGCAGCTTCTCATCCGTGATGTTCTCCCACTTGATCCCCTCATCCGAGCTCTTCCAGACGCCGCCACCGACCGTCCCGGCATAGAATAAGTTGGCGTTGCCGGGAACACCGCTCACGGTGATGACGCGTCCGCCGATATACGGCCCCACCGAGCGCCACTTCAGCTGGCTCATCAAGGCCTGCGGCGTGAGGATCCCCGTATCTTGCGATCCCGCGAGCGCGGGAAGCGCTCCGCCGACGACGAGAACAAGAAGCGCGCGGACCGTGAAGAGGCCGAAGACTCGTCTCATGATTCGATTTCCCCGATTGATTGTTTATGCTATGCCTGGGAAAGTCGAATATAGCACTGCGGCTCAAGGGTCCGGGGCGCCAAGCCCTCGGAGTAGACGCTAAAAGTGATGGCGGACAGCTTGGAGAACGTCCTAGAGGATTCCCCTAACGGGTCGCTTGGGTTGGCAGTCAATCGTTGCCTCCTGGCATGAGGGACTGGAACAAACTTGAGGGCGCTTGTCGCAGGTCCCTTCACCTTTTTGTCGGTCGCTACCGTATACGCCCGGATAATGCATCGACGATGGCGATCGCCGCGGCGTACTCGATGTCGTATTGCCCGGGGGCCGGCGTGGCATGCGAACTGAATTTGACCACGATGGTATTCGATGCCGGATCGATGACGATGAGCTGGCCGGCCAGTCCGATGGCGGTGATATGGCCGTGCCCCGGATCGGCAACGTACCAGTAGCTTCGATAGGAGCCGTGCTCGTACCCTGCCAGCGTTCGGAAATACGAGTATTCGGGGCCCTTCTTCCAGGCCTCGGGGTCTCCGCCGTGACGGATATCCTCGATCCAATCGTCCGGTACGATCTGCTGTCCGTTGTACAGACCGTGCTGCAGAACCATTTGCGCAAAGCGCCCCAGATCGCGCAGCGTCATGTTCAATCCCGGGTCCGTGTAGGGAGCCTGAAAGCCGTCCAGTATCACGTAGGCGTCTCGCTCCGCTCCGAGCCTACTCCAAAGCTCCTGGGATACGAGATCCGCGTAATCGATGTGAGTCGCTCGCTCCAAGACCCAGCCCATGGCATCGGCGTTGGCGGAGATATACCGGAACTCACCGCCATGCGCGCCATGGCGCTTCGTCAGAGTCGCCAGATACTCATGCAGCCCGTTCGGTGCATGCGGACCGCGCTCCACCCAGCCGGCCGATTCGTCCAGGCGGTAGAGATCGCTGGTCTTCGAGGCGTAGTCCTCGTCGAACTCCATGCCGACGGTCATATCGAGCAAATTCCGAACCGTTGCCCCGTCATACGCCGATCCCTTGAGCTCGGGGACATACGACGTCACCAGAGCATTCGGATCCAGTCGACCCTGCTCGACGATAATGCCGGCCAGCGTACCGAGAACGGATTTGGATACGGACATGAGCAGGTGTCTGTCCTCGGGTTTCATGCCGTTGAAGTACCGCTCCGTCACGATCTTCCCGTCCTTCATGACCAGGAAGGCGTCGGTGTCGGTTGCCGCATACATCTGGGCAATGCTCATGCGCGCCTTGGTGGCCGGGTGAATGAAAGTGATCTGGTCCAGGTCGCGAAGCGCATAGTCCAGTGGCACGATGGGACCATTGCCGCGCGATATGGTCGCGCTGGGAAAGATACGGCTCATGTGCTGATAGGACCAATGGTTGCCCGGGCCCCAGTACCAGTTCGTCATGTTGATCAGCGGAGCGGCGCCGGCTTCGGCTGGCTTCGTGGTCGGTAGCAATGCCATACAGGATATGAAGGCCAAACCTGATAACGCCTTGATCGCTGTGCGCACGATTTTCTGCTGAGTCATTCTCACTTCGGTGCTGCCTTTCGAAAGCAGTCATCATAATCCGGTCTGCACGGCTCCAAACCAGTAGGCCCGCAAGAGCTGCTATCGAAACCGGGATAAACCGTGCAAAATCTCAATGCGGCACGCGCGCCGGCGATTGTAGACAGACAGGGAGTCAATATGGAATTGGCGAAGCGATTCATCGCGCTTATGTTAATGCAGGTCTCCGGGACCGTGCTGGCTGCGGGTTCCCCGCCCGTCGGATCTATGGAGGGTGCTTCGGTTCCGACACCTCATATCAGCGAGCCAGCCTCCGAAGAATCCATCAAGCGTCTTCTACAGATTACCGGGGTGCACGAACTGCTCGATGACAACTTGCGCCAGGTCGACGAACGCATCACGGCCGGACTCCAACGTTCTACGGCAGGCCGAAATTTTACCCCGCAACAAGAGGCGATCATGGTGCAGACGCGTGACAAGATTTACGCGTTGGTGAAAGAGTCGATCAGTTGGGAAGTCATGGAACCGGTGTCGATTCGAATATATCGGGAAGCGCTGACTCAAGATGAATTGGATGGCATGCTTGCGTTTTACAGCACGCCGGCCGGCCAAGCGGTAATCAAGAAAATGCCGCGCTTGGCACAAGCAGTGTCGAATGAGATGCAGGGAATTCTTCAGTCAATGATGCCGAAACTCCTAGCAATCGTTAAGGAGAGTCAAAACGAGATGAAGCTTGCGACACCAGCGCCCGATCCCACTCACCCTCCCTCGGATGCTCGTTATCCTGTTCCGCCCGCTATGACGCCCGTGCCGTTTGAGTCGCCGGCACCCGCCGTGAATCCTGGAACTCCTCCGAACTCGCCCAACAAATGACATGCGTGGATTCCATCCAGAGGCCTATAAAAAGGGGAACTTCCCCAAGGCGTTTGAGGAATTCAAAGAACTCGCTGAACTGGGACAGCCGCAAGCCCAGTACAATCTGGCTGTCATGTATGCACGGGGAGAGGGGGTACCGACCAGCCTCACGAATGCCCACGCATGGGCGGCACTCGCGGGCACCAATGGCGAGGCAGCGGGAACGACGCTCGCGGAGAAACTGGCTCCGCAACTCACGGCGACATCACTGAAATTCTCGGCCGATATCCAGGCGCAGTACGGACAAGCGGCCCTCGACGCGCGTCTCCTCCCCCGCCTGCTTCAAGGCAAAGAATACGAAGATCGCGACCCCGTGAAACGTTTGAAGCCTTTTGTTCCTTCATACCCTACGGCGGCCCATGCAAAAGGCGTGCAGGGCGAGGTGTATGTCGAGTTCATTGTCGCGCCGGATGGCCATGCGCGAATACCGCGCATTTTATATGCGCTGCCCGAAGGGTATTTCGAAGAGACCGTCAGAGACAGCGTAATGCGCTCAATTTTCCTGCCCGCCAAACTCAACGGACAGGCGATCGCCACCGAGGTAAGCACTTTCTACAATTTTAAGCTGACGGGTGTATCGATCCACGATTACGGCAGCCTGGAGCAGCGGGTGCGCGAGACGAAACTAAAGGCGGAAGCGGGCGACGCAAGCGCGCAAATGCTTTACGCCATGATGATTGCCGGCCTTCCTCAGCTCAATCAGACCTATGACCAAGCGTTGCCTTGGTTTCTCAAGGCCGCCCAATCCGGTGCGCGCTACGCCCAATATCAAGTGGGTTTGGGATTGCTGCAAGGCCGTGGTTGTCATTGCGACACGAACAAGGGCGAAATCTGGTTGGAAAAAGCCGCACAGGCAGATCAAGCCGATGCTCAAGTGTCGCTCGCCGAGTACTTGTTGAAGGAGCGATCCAACCACGATGCCGTGAGCGGTGCGCTGGTATGGTTGGAGCGTGCAGCGAAGCAAGGAGATAATTCCGCAAAGTTCCGGTTGGCTGCTGCTCTAGCGGGGTATCCAACGAAGGGCGATCCGACGCGTGCGTTAGCTCTGACCGACAGCGTCGAGCGTGACTATAAGAATGATCCAACGTGGTGGGAAATTCGGGCAGCCGCGAATGCTTCACGCGGCGACTACAAGGCCGCGACGCGCGCGCAATCCCAGGCCATTACGCAAGCCAAGCAGCTCGGATGGGATCTAAGCAAACTGGCGCAGCGCGAGGCTCTGTATGAGTCGGGGCACGCATGGAGCGGAAATTTGCTCGAGTTTTGAAAGCGGCGATGGGCGGCCAGCGCGCCTCGCTTTCAATGGGAGCACCGGCTCATCGACCATCCAATACGAGATATTTGAACTCGACTACCTGCCCTGGTTTAACGTCGCTTCATTCTGCAGTACAATGTCGACCAAGTCGTCAACAACAAGCAAAACCCATTCTTTCTCAATAAGTGGCCGAATCCCAAGACATGGGACAACAATACCCTTGTTTTAGGCCTATGGATGGACCTCCAATGAGGAAGCTGCCAATAACCTCGCTCCTCCTCGCTGCGATTGCGCTCGCGGCCCCAGCCGTTCGTCACGCAGCTGCAGCGCCCATCGCGGCGCCGCCTGATCCATCGGCTTTCGACGCTCAGACATTGGTGAGCGCCAAGTGCTCCAAGTGCCATGGTGCTACCGGAGTCAGCATCTGCCAGCTCTTCCCGAATCTCGCAGGACAGCTGCCCGCCTACATCGAGACTGAATTAAAGCTATTTCGGCAGCATGGCCGCAGCGATCCCGGCGCTCGAGCCTTTATGTGGGAGATGGCTCGGGGTCTTACCAATGAGCAAATCAAAGGGGTCGCACTGCAGTTCTCGAGCCTACCTCCGGTGAGAGGCACGGTTTCGAGCAATTCCGCACTGGCTGAGAAAGGCAAGTTGCTCTACGAGAACGGGGCGAAGGAGCGTGACGTTCTGGCTTGCATTGTCTGCCACGGTCACGACGGCGAGGGCGTCAACACAAATCCACGGGTCGCCGGGCAGTATCGAGACTATCTTGTGACCGCGATGCTGCAGTTCCGCAGTCGGCTGCGCGAAAACAAAATCATGCAACACGTCACCCAAAATCTGACCGATGAGGAGATCGCCGCTTTAGTTGAATATATGTCCACTAAGTAGGCCCATTGGAAGCCACCGGCGAATCCTTGTGCTTGCAACTCCCGGGGGTATCACGCCATGAAAATCCCAACGCGTTATAGTCTTACGATTCTCAGCGCCTCAGTCATCAGCGGCGCATTGTTCCTTGCACGACCAGTTCTCGCAGATTACACGGTGGAAACCGTCTCAAATGGCGGCACCATCGAGGGAGTTGTAAAGCTCAGTGGCGCGGCGCAAATCGCGCCCATCACAGTCACCAAGAACCAGGACTATTGCGGTCAGTCCATTCCAAGCCCCGTGTACTCAATCGGCAAGGACGGCGGATTACAGAATGTCGAGGTATACCTCAAGGGCATCACCAGGGGTAAGGCGCTTTTGACCGACACGATCTCGCTCGTCAATGAGCACTGCATGTTCGTTCCGCGGATGCAGGGAGCTAACGTTGGTCAGCAAATCAAGATCTCCTCCAACGATCCGGTTCTGCACAGTACACATCCGCAAAACGCCTCAACCAATGCCACTATCTACAATATTGCCCTGCCTTATAAGGGATTCTCGGTAACCAAGCCGTTGCCCGCAATCCCGGAACTGATCAAAGTCAAATGCGATCTGCACGAATGGATGCACGCGTGGATTTGGGAGTTCGATAATCCTTACTTCGCGACGACTGGGGATGACGGGCACTTCACGATCAAAGATGTGCCGCCAGGCACATACACACTCGTCGCTTGGCACGAAGCGGCCGGTGAAAAACCGACGTCGGTCACGGTGTCTGCCGGCAAAACGACGACGGTAGCCATCGAACTCGCGGCCACAAAGACCCCCTGAACGGCGCGAGGTGCCATGATGTCCAGGCGACTGTATTGGTTGCCGCTCGGCATGATTGCAATGTCGACTCGTATAGCGACGCTGCTCCCGGTCCTGGCCACGCTGTTGATCATAGCGCCCGTGGCCTTGGCAGAGAACGACGTGGGAGACGTGCATCAGGGGAAGGTCGTCTATGAGCAGTATTGCGCCCTCTGCCATGGAGAACAGGGCGACGGCAAGGGTCACTACAGCGAAGATACCACCCCAGTGCCGCGCGATTTCCGACAAGGCACATTTAAGTGGCGCAGCACGCCGTCGGGCTCGTTGCCGACCGACGCAGACCTTGAGAAAGTCTTGGTCAACGGTCTGTTTGGCACGTCCATGTCGAGCTTCGCCACTTCGTTGACCCACCGGCAAAGGCTTGATGTCGTCGCCTACATCAAGACCTTCTCGCCACGCTTTGCGACCGAAAAGCCCGAGGCGCCGATTACCATTCCGCCGGAGCCTTCGTACACGGCCGAATCCGTAGCCCGCGGCAAGGCCGTATACCAAAAGTTCAACTGCGCCCAATGCCATGGTGACGGGGGTCGAGGCGATGGTCCGTCTGCAGATGATCTCAAGGATGATTGGGGAAACAAGATCGTGCCCTATGACTTCACCGAAGGCCACGTCAAATGCGGCAACAACGGATCCGACATTTACCGAGTGTTCATGACCGGCTTGAACGGCACACCGATGCCTTCGTTCGCCGACTCAATAAGCCCCGTCGAGGCTTGGGATCTGGTGCATTTCGTCCAGAGCCTGAGTCCGGATTACCCGAAGAACGTGGCGGGGACGCCACCTACACCCATCGGCAAAGTCGCACCCTGAAACATGAAGACCAGCACGAAGACGGCTCAGGCGCCGCGAATTCGTCGGCCGTCGCCAGAGGCGCGGTTGGTTCGCTAAAGACCCCACAGACCGATTTAAAGGGAGCGGCGAGCGCTCACGCCAGGCGACAACGGCGACAACAGAGGGTTTGAGCGCTTGTTTACGCCGTTAGGAAGCGGAAATGAGATCCGCGTCACAGCTCGTTCTAGGTAATGTAATCCGGGTTCGCACCCCATATAGTGATCCAACGCATAGGATGCCCTATGCCAACGGCAGACTTATGGATTTTGCGGTCGATGTATCACTGCGGACTACGGCCTTACGAAGAAGCAGGAGAAAGCGGTGAGCGCTGAGCCGTTGCCGCAGCATAGCGCCGCACCAAGCCCTACCCCCGCGCCGGCAGCGGGCGTTCACGCGCCCGTCTTGACCCCGCTCGCGGAGAGCGCTTCGCGATCGAAAGATGGTGCGTTTCGAGCCGCTGAAGGAATGCCGGACAAGCTTCACAGGAGTCGCTCAGGGAGGGAGCGTCTCGGCCAGCTGGTTACGGCCGCCATCGGTCTCGCGCTAACTCTCGCGATGGGCTTGGTGCTGCTGTTCGGCTATCGGCTCGTCACAGACATCCGTGCTAGCATCAATGCACTGCAGGCCGCGAGCGCTCTGCAAAGCTACCCCGAGGAGATCTCCGGTCAGCTAAGTGCACTGTGCGACCGTCTCGAGGCTCGCGCCTATTCCGGCCAAGCGCTCGCAGACCTGCAAAACACGGTCGGGCGTTTCGATCGGGATATCGCGCAGCTTTCCGACTCCGGAAACGACTCGCCGCAGCTCACCCGAACGCTCTGGCTGTGGCACCAATACCGCTCGGTGATCGATCCGGTCGTCTCTTTCAAGGGCCAGCCCTACGCGGATTCCGATACCGGAGACACCACGTTCTCGCTCCAAGGTCGAGAGCACTATGCCGCGGCGGAGCGCGCGCATCAGTTCGCGGCGGACAACGCCAAGGCATTGCAGGCGCAGCTACTGAATCTCGCCGCGACGCTCCAGCACACCTCCTCAGAGGCTGCGCTCCGATTGCGCACCCTGCTGATTGGGGGTGTGATTGCAACACTGCTGCTGGCCGCGGCCGCGGCTTGGTTCCAGCTCCTGCGCTCGCGGCTTCTAAGGGCACAGGCCGAGTTGCAGGAGGCTCACCAAGCCCTGATGCGTGCCTCCCGTGAGGCGGGAATGGCTGAAGTTGCCAGCAGTGTGCTCCACAACGTCGGCAACGTCTTAAACAGCGTCAACGTGTCGGCGAACATGCTAGAAGAGCGGTTGCGGACCTCCAGGGCTCCCGGACTCGCCCGAGTCGCCGCGATGCTCGAAGAGCAAGGCGATCAACTCGGATCCTTCATTGCGAGTGACGATCGGGGGAAACGACTGCCCAGTTACCTTGCACAACTCTCTTCCCAGCTCCTGACCGATCGCGACACCGCGCTTCAGGAATTGGCATCGCTGGTTAAGAGTGTCGAGCACATCAAGGACATTGTCAGGATGCAGCAGACCTATGCGACGTACGGCGGTGTGGTGGAGAGCGTGGCGGTCGCGGATCTGGTAAACGACAGTGTGCGGCTGAATGCAGAAGCCTTCTCCCGCCACAAGGTCACGCTCGCCTGCGAATTCGAGGAAGTACCCGCTATCAAGGTGGACAAACACCGGGTGCTGCAAATTTTGGTGAATCTCATCCGCAACGCCAAATATGCCTGCGAGGACTCGGGACGAAGCGACAAACGCATCACGATTCGGGTCACGCAGTGTGCACTCGGGGTCGCGATCGCGGTGGTCGACAACGGCGTGGGAATCGCAGCCGAGAATATGACTCGAATCTTTGGTCACGGATTCACCACCCGCCCCGGCGGCCATGGATTCGGACTGCACAGCGCTGCGCTCACCGCTCAGGAGCTCAAAGGCTCACTACGGGTCGCCAGCGATGGCCCCGGATGCGGAGCCACTTTTATCCTCGAACTACCAATCACTCCCGCGAAGGACTCGCCATGACCTCTTTCGGTGGACCCCTGATTCATCGGGTGCTCACGATTGATGACAACCCGGACATCCACGAGGACTTCAAGAAGATCCTGAACCAAGAGGGCAACGCGGACACAGCACTCGCCGCGGAGGAAGCGCTATTGCTGGGTGAAGTGCTCCCGCAGATCGAGGAGTCGCGCTTTGAGCTCTACAGTGCGCTTCAGGGTGAGGCGGGTGTGGAACTCGCTCGACAGGCACGGGTTGAGGGCCGTCCCTTTGCCGTGGCCTTCATCGACATGCGCATGCCGCCAGGCTGGGATGGTTTAAAGACAATCGAAGAGCTGTGGAAGGTCGATCCGGATGTACAAGTCATCATCTGTTCGGCTTATACCGAATACGGGTGGTCGGACCTGCGCTCCCGGCTCGGTCCGTCCGACAAGCTGCTGGTCGTGAAAAAGCCGTTCGAATCGATCGAGGTGCAGCAGGCGGCGAGTGCCTTGTGCCGCAAATGGCACAACGAACGGATGCTCCGGCGCCATGTGGAGGATCTGGAGCACGTCATCGCGGCGCGCACAAAGGGACTGGAGGCGGCGAACCATCAATTGCAGCAACTCGCGACCCACGATGTGCTCACCGGGCTCCCCAATCGGGTCATCCTGCACGATCGGCTCGAACAAGCAATTGCTCACGCCACCGGCGAACAACCCGAATTTGCCGTACTTCTGCTCGATCTCGACCGCTTCAAGGTGATCAACGACTCCTTGGGGCACCGCGCAGGCGATGATCTGCTGAAGGAGGTCGCGCAGCGCCTGAAGGGCGTCGTGCGCAGCACAGACACGCTAGTGCGTCTTGGAGGCGATGAATTCGTGATCGTGATGACCCCGGTCCAGACGCGGGATCAGGTTCCCGCGATCGCCACCCGGGCGATTGAGATCCTGAAACCACCGATCCGTTTACAGGGAGTCGACGTGCGGACCTCCGTGAGCGTTGGCATCGCCTTTTATCCCAGCGACGGGTCGACCGTTGAGATGCTGCTCGCGCACGCCGATGCGGCTATGTACAGCGCCAAGCAGAACGCGCACGGCACCTACCAGTGCTTTGCCGCTTTAACGAGCACATTCACACGCGATCGGGTCAAATTCGAGAGCGAATTGCACGCGGCACTCGCGGCCGGGCAATTTGAACTGCACTATCAACCCAAAGTCGACACGGTTTCCGGCCGGGTGCGTAGCGCGGAAGCCCTGATCCGCTGGAAACATCCCGAGCGCGGGCTGCTGCTGCCGACGGATTTCATTCCCGTTGCCGAGGAGTGCGGGTTACTCGACTTGATTGGCGAGTGGGTCCTACGGGAAGCCTGCCGGCAGGCAAAACTCTGGCAGCGGCACACAGACCGTCCGCTGCGTGTCGCGGTGAATCTGTCACCTTCGCAATTTAGACTGGGGACTCTCCTCGAAACGGTCCGCAGCGCCCTGATGGCCGCGGAACTCGAGCCGCGGTTTCTCGAGGTGGAACTGACCGAGACCGCAGTGATGCGCAATGCGGAGGAATCGATCTACATACTGGAGAGCTTAAGCCGTTTGGGCGTGCTGGTCTCGGTAGATGATTTCGGGACCGGGTATTCCAGCATGAGCTATCTGCGGCGCTTCCCGATCGACACGCTCAAGATCGACCGCACCTTTGTGAAAGAGATGACCAACCGCCCGGAGGATGCTTCCATCGTGCGTGCCATGGTCTCGCTCGCTCACAGTCTGAATCTGAAAGTGGTCGCTGAGGGCGTTGAAACGGGAGACCAACTCGAACTGCTGCAGCAACTCGGCTGCGATCAGTACCAGGGGTTTCATTTCAGCGGAGCGCTGCCGGCGAAGGAATTCGAGCGGCTGATCAGCACCCTTGCTCATCCGGCGCTGGCCCCGGAGACCGATCCCGCCGCCACCCAGAGTCGACTTGCGCTGGGCTGAGGCAGGGCTGACGGCAATAAGGGGTCATTGCGTACGCCAAGCTTCGACCCCGGTGACGGTAAGCACACCGATCAAGGTCGGAATCATCGCGCTGATCCGCTTCAGCAGGTAGTACCACATAGCCTGATCTTCGCGCGGCACCTACACCCATGGCACGGTGGGTGCCCCGCCCGAGCGCCGCCGGCGCAACAAGTCAGGCCCCTGAACTAAACAACTGTTCAAATTGGGTGCGCGGAGGATTGCACCCCCTGTAGCGCGATGCTAGTGTCCGCGATCGATTTATCTTGCTATGCAACAATTTCGGGGACACAATGCTAATGACCCGCTCGCAGTCGACCGCTGGGCGTGCAAGCCCGCGCATGTTGTTTTTCCGCAGCGTGATGAGCGCCACCGTGCTCATCGCCGCCACCGCTGCCGCGGCCACCGACGCGAACACCCCATCGGACCCGGTCGCCGCATCAAGCGGAGCCCTCGAAGAAATCGTCGTCACGGCGACTCGCCGCGAAGAGAACAGCAGCAAGGTGCCGATCAGCATCACGGCCATGACTCAGGACGACCTGGATCAAAAGGGCATCCGAGACTTCTCCGACATGGTGCGCTTCACGCCCGGCGTGTCGATCGATACGTCGGGCACGAACGCCATCTCGATCCGCGGGATTTCCTCGTCCGGCGGCGCCGGCACCACCGGCATCTACATCGACGACACCCCGATCCAGATGCGCGCGCTCGGCTTCAATCCCGATGACACGCTGCCTAAAACTTTCGACATGGACCGGGTCGAGGTGCTGCGCGGACCGCAGGGCACGCTGTTCGGCTCCGGCTCCGAGGGCGGCACCGTGCGCTACATCATGACGCAGCCGAGCGTCACGACCGATTCCACCTACGTGCGCAGCGAGGCTTCCTACACGCAAGACGGCGCACCCAGCTACGAAGCCGGCATTGCGCACGGCGGTCCCATCATCGACGATGTGCTCGGCTATCGCGCCAGCATCTGGTACCGCAAGGACGGCGGCTGGATCAACGACGTCAATGACACGACCGGCGCGATTACCCAGCCCAACGCCAATTACACGGGCACGGTCGCGGCGCGCTTGGCGTTGCTCTATAAGCCGGCGAGCTACATCAGCATCACGCCGAGCATCATGTTTCAGAACAAGCAACAGAACAACATCTCGACGTATTACCCCTCTTACTCCAATCCGGCCGCCGGCGAATTCAACGACGCGACTCCGGAACGCATCGCGGTTCCCGATAAGTACATTCTTCCGGCACTGAAGATCCAGGTCGACTTCGCGCACATGTCGCTGATCTCGAACAGCTCGTACTACTATCGCAATGAAACGGACGGCTACGAGGGCACGGCCTACGACCTGGCGTTCTATCAATCGATAAGCTGGCCGAACTCCGGCTACGGACTCGGTTGCGGGGCCGGGCAGACTGCGGCGCCCTGTTCCTGGTATCCGTTGATCAATGGCACCGGGATCCATCTGCCGCCCGGCTTCGCCGACTACGAGACGCCGAATACGATGACCAATCAGCAGCGAAACTACACGCAAGAATTCCGCCTGCAGTCGACCGACGATGGCCCTCTGAAGTGGACCGTGGGAGTTTTCTGGTCGCTCGACCAGGAAACCAGCATCGAGCAACTCAACGACCCGCAGATCAACCCGTTCTTCGAGTACCTCTACGGCGTGAGCGCTACCAGTGTGTTCGGCAACTACTATTCCTGTAACGGGCAAGGCACGCCGCAGAACTTCCCGAATTGCGACATCTACTACAACTACAATCGCAGCTACGATCGACAATTGGCCGGGTTCGGTGAGGCAACCTACAACCTGACCGACCGCTTCGCGCTGACGCTTGGCGGCCGCGAGTCGAACATGGGCACCTCGCTGACCCATTACTCGAACGGCCTGGAAAACTTCGGTCCGAGCTATTCCGGCGGCCAGCAGCATCAGCTCGCGTTCACGCCCAAGGTCGGGTTGACCTTCCAGGCCGACAACAGGAATATGTACTACTTTACGTACGCGCAGGGCTTCCGACCGGGCGGCTACAATCCGCCGTTGCCCGCTGCCATTTGCAGCGCGGGCCTGATCCAGGAAGGCTTCGCGAGCGGGCAATCCCCCTCGACCTATAGATCCGATACCACGCAAAGCTTCGAGGTCGGCTCCAAGAACGCCATCGGGGACCGGTTGAAAATCGCCGGCAGCGTGTATTACATCAAGTGGAACAATATCCAGCAGGACGTGTATGTGGCGGGAGACTGCGGGCTGCAATTCACCGATAACCTCGGCACCGCGGTAGCGAAGGGCTTTGACTTGCAGGTCGACGCCCTCATCGCCGGCGGATTGACGTTCGAAGCGTCGGTGGGCTTTACCGATGCCCGATTCACCAAAACATCCCAATCGAACCTCGCCGTCGCCGGCGATGCGATTGCAGGCGAAGCGGCGATCAATTACGCTCCCGGCACGAATCCACCTTGGAACATTGCGCTCGGGCCGCAATATGCTTTCAAGCTCGTGCAGCGCGACGCTTTCGTGCGCCTCGACTGGGAATACAGCAGCCGCAACCCCTGGCTGGCCCCGGTGCAAGATCCCGCCAGCAGTCAATACAATTCGAACTCCTACACGCTGCCGGCGACCAGCTTCTTCTCGTTGCGCTCCGGCATAAAACTCGATGGCTGGGATGTCTCGGCGTTCTGCGACAATCTGTTCAATTCGCACACCGTCATCAATTACGCGCAAGTGCAACCCGACACGAATAACCCCTCTTACAATCCATCGGTGCCGAATTCAGTGCAGCAGAACGATTACACATTCCGCCCGCGCACCATGGGTGTCACCGCGACTTTCAGGTTCTAGTTCGCACAACGGGAGCGCTTCGCGCGGCAGATTGCGCCGCGCGAAGCGCTCCACGACCCGTCCGGCAACCGCGTGAGCCGTCTTTCGGCAATGCCAATCGCCGCGCTTTGTCGCCAATGACGGTCGCGGGCGACGGCAACACCGTGAGCGCGTACATGGTGGGCGCGAACACCGGTGCGCTGACCTCGGCGGCCGCAGTCGCCACCGGCACGTACCCAGCCGGCAGCTTTCTCGACCCCACCAACGCCTTTGTGTTCGTAGCGAACAACTGGGGCAACGTATCGGTCTATTCAATCAGTCAGTCCACGGGCGCCTTAACCCAGGTGGCGGGATCGCCTTTCGGTGGGAGTACTCTCCAGGCGAACTCCATCGCGTTCGTGATCGAGTAATCGAAGTCTCAGTGCTGAAGGATTGGACGCCAGTTCGCGGGGTAAACTTTCTCCGCTGTGGTTTTCGAGGAACTCAACTGGAAGCGGGGTCGGGATCTCCGCCCTGCCGACAGCCAGCGCTGAGTTTTGCACGAGCGTGACGAGGAACAGGTAGACAGGCACTTTTCTCATTGGCATTACAATCCCCGAGATCACGCCGCCGCCGCGCGCCGTTGATTCTCCTGCATGTCCCGTGCGGACCAGACGAAATGCACGGCGGCCCAGAATCCGGTCGGCACCAGGCACAGCAAAGCGAGCCGCAAGGATTCGCCGGTTGGCCCCGAGGACGGCGCCAACCAATCGCTCAGCAGACCAACAGCCTGGGGCGCAACCACGAGATTGCCCACGTTCGCAGTGAACAGGAGCACCGCGCAAAAGATGGCGCGCATTCGCGGCTCGGCCAATTTGTTCAAGATCCCAAAATCGGGCCCCAGGTAGAAATAAAGCGAGGGCACGAAGAACCACAATAGTGGCTTCGCGTGTGTGATTTTTGGTAATTAATGGGAGTGGAACGTATGTGGGGCGCTGGTGTTGTGACCGGCGATTTCGATCGGTGATACGACTTCCCAGGGGCCGCTGAGACGACCGTATCAGGGTGTTCTTGTCGTTGAACTGTGAGATAGGCCGGCAATTGGCTGCTACGCACGGATTCGCGCCCCCACATACGTTCCACTCCTGTAATTAAAGAAAAGCGGCACCGTTGGCTGCTATCAGGCAGGTCAGTGGAAAGAGAATACTGGGAGCAGGTATACTTGCGGTCTATGACGTGCCCCTTCCGGCACGCCGGCGCTGCGAGGGGCGCTGCGACTGGATATCGACCAGCCAGGCTTGCGGTACCGTGGCTTTAAGGCCAACGGCGCTCACAACTCACCGAGGAGTGTGAAAGTGAGCGACGCCCTAAGATTCTTCACGCCGACCAGGGACATCGCCGCTTCGCTCGGCGCCATGGCACGGCATTGCTTCTCCGATACATTTGCCCATCTCTACGAGCCGCCTCCGTTCGCGCGCTTCCTCGAGGATGCTTACGGACCCGGAGGCAGGATGGAGCGGGATTTCGATGATCGGTCTATACGATGGCAAATTGCTGCCGCGGGTGATCAAATTATTGGATACGCCAAGCTTTCTCCTTTGAGGGCTCCCGCGCCAGCACCACAGCCGGGGGCATTGGAGTTGCAGCAGATTTATGTTCTGACTCCATGGCATGGACGCGGAGTCGCGGAGCGCCTAATGCGCTGGGCGCTTGCGAACGCACGCGCTGATGGCGCGCCGGAAATCTATCTCACTGTTTTTGATCACAACGCACGCGCCAAACGTTTCTATTCACGTCACGGCTTTATAGAAGTCGGACACTGTACGTTCACGCTCGGGGACATAGTCGATGACGACCGCGTCTGGCGGAAGATGCTTTAAGTGCGGATTACCGAGAGGGCAATCATGCGGCGACCCGTGAGCGTCCGCTAAGCAGAGATGGATTCAGTATTGTGGCAGTGTGCTTTTGGCCGGAAACGATTTTGAATGACCCCTCCCAGTCAAGTTGAGCGGCCATTGCGACGGGACCCGAACCGAGGTCCCGCGATTCTGACTCCGCTTGCTCCCCGAATGTGAGGAGCCAATCTTACTCGGCCGCCACACCCGCCAATGCCCGGTCCAGCGCAGTAGACGTCCACTAACAAGAAAAGGACATCAACTGGCAAAACTCACGGATGGGGAAGCGGTCATGTCAGGGTCGCAATAAACCCTAGTGCAATAGAAATGAACCTTCACCGTCTGTTGTAATCCCCACCTGCGTATTGAGCTTGTGCGGCACACCGGGACCCGACCGCTTCGGAGGCGGCTTGAATACGTACAGATCCTGCGGCTGACCGCGTGTCGTTTGCTCAAAAGAGGAATGTTGCCATGCGATTTTGTCTATTTCTGCTCACTGTTATTATCTTTCGAGCAGCCTCGGCAGCTTCGCCACCCGCGCCGGTCGATTACAGCAAGATCTCAGCAATCGCCCTCGTCAACCGTACGCCCAAGGGCCAACTTCACAACCCTTACAAGGATTCCCAGGCAAACATCGTTGCTCAAGGGGCGGTTCTGTTCCGCAGCTATCCCTGTAGCGGCTGTCACGGCGGAAATGCCGGCGGCGGGATGTGCCCTCCACTGACCACGAGCGATTGGATATACGGCGGAGACGATGACACGCTATTCCGGCTCGTCACCTTGGGCAGCGTCGATCTCAAGAAAAAAGGCTATGCCCGCCAGGGCCTCATCAACACCGCGGGCCCGATGCCGTCCATGGGTCCAATGATCAAATCGTCGGATGATCTTTGGAAAATACTCGCCTTCATCCGCTCCCGTTACGACAGTGACCCGGCCTACAAATATGGGGCACCTGCTTCGCAGTAGCAATGTGCCGTCTTGCGCAAGAAGCGGGTTTTGTTGATCCTCGGGGGATGCGCGAGGCCTTTCTACGGACTAAGCTCATGATCGCTTGATGTAAGTTTCGTACCAGGTGCGGCAGCCCATCAGCCGCGAAGGCATCGACCAGTGGCGACATTACGAGCCCTGGCTTGCTTCTCTGCGGGCCGCTCTCGGCGATGCGGTGACGTCCTACCGAGACTAAGCTCGATTCGCAACACCTGCTCCCATCTCCCTTCGATCACTGGTCCGTGGGCCATGCGTCCTTCCCCGGCTTGGCGCGCATGACGGATGACGCCATGAGCTCCCCATCCTCGGCGCGCACCGTGGCGAGCACCGTATAGGGCTGACCGACGACGAGTATGGTCGCCCGCTGCCGTTCCAGCGCCGCAGTCGCATCAACCCCGACCTTCGCGCCGGTGCGTGTGACCAGGGTGAGCTCCGCGCCCGAGCTCGCGATGAGTGTTCCCGTGAGACGCCTCATGTCGGGAGACAGCGCGCCGGGTGCTTCGGCCGCGGCGCCCGCGGCCGCGGGTGCCGTGCCATCCGGCCCGAAGATGGTCAGCGTCCGGTAGGCGCCGACATAGACGAGTCCATTGGCGACGAGGGGCACGATGTTGGCGTTGCCACCTAGATTCGGCCACTGGCCGGCGGGCGCGGCATACAGCAGCGGCAAGCTCCCCTTGACCGGCGTCGCGGAGAACGCGTACAGCATTAAGCCGGTGGTCGATGTCGGGCGGCCGACGGCCCAGATGATGGCAGTTCCGGCCTTGCGCGCGTCGGAGCTCACGACGGTGAAGAAACCGGGATCCTGCACCGAGGAGGGGATGGTGGTCGTCGTCGATTCCGCCACCCAATGCGGTGCCGGCGAGGTGCTCACCTGCCAGGTCTGCAGCGACCCCGCCGCAGTCACCACGCGGCCGATGCCATCCTCGCCCCGATAGTAGGAGGGACCGCACCAGCAGCCCGCGCCCAGCTGCCGCAGATCGAGCTCGGTGCCTAAATCGTTCTGATCGAGAAGAAACAGACGCCCATCCTTGGAGACTATCGCCGCGAGCTCATCTCCGCCCGGTTGAACCGGCAGCAAGAGCACGCCCGCGGCGCCGAGGTCCGCATCATCAATGTCCATCTGATACACATTGCTCGGCGTGAAGACGCCGGTGCGCTGCGCGAGGTTCGGCGTCAGGCCGATCACGCTCTCCTGGATGTTCGTGACGCCGTCATAGGTGGTCTGCGGCGGACAGAATTCGGGGCTCACATAGAAATTGCAGTCGGAATTTCCGGTGGCGAAGAAGATAGTGCGTCCGTTCGTGGCGAGCCCGAATCCGGACATCCACACCGAGCTCAAAAAGTAATCCGTCGGCGAGCTCGCCTGCGTGTCGTTCAGCTGCGAGTTGCCGAGCGGCTTGAGATTATCGGCGTGCCAGCTGAGCACCCAGCCGCGCGAGTGATTGGCCTCGAAATCGCAGAAGCTGCCGAAGCCTGCATAGATCCTGCCACCCTGCAGGAGCAGCGCCGGCCTCTGGCGCTGATAGGTGGCATCGAAGGTGAACGTCGTGCCATCGGTCAGCGTGTGGGACGCGGCCACGGTGACCGGGGCAAGATCATCCGCCAGCGTGACTAGATCCAGCGCATGCAATTGATACTGGGGCGGCATGCCGTTCACGTACGCCATAACGATGATGTGATGCCCGTCGAGATCGATGACCGGCGTCGAGGTGATACCGACATTCGGTCCATTGTTGCCGCACCCGAGCGGCGTCGGCACGGGCGGTCCAAGATTTCGCGAGACCAGCACCGCACCGGTGTGCGCGTCCAGCCCGTACACGGTGTTATTCTCGGTGACGACGTACAGCACATCGTGAACGCCGCCGGCGATCGACTGCGCGGGCACCAGTAGGGGCTGCGCATCGACCTGCTCATCGAGCGCCACGGTGGCGAGCACGCCGAAATTCGATGGGAACGCCGACGCGCTCAGCGCCGTTTCCTGATTATTCCATCCGGTGCGCTCGGAGTTGTAGTGATAGGTCGCCACGGTGACGGGTTCGGCACACGCGAGGTCCGCAGCCAGCCATGACGCAATGGTAATCAGGCCCATGCCGATGAGCACTCGCGGTCCGCGCAAGAAGCTAGGCATGATTGGATCCCCTGTTTAGAGTTATGCGGTTGATCCGCTCGTTCTTCCGCGAGTAAAAAAATAGCACTTGAGAACTTTGCGTGCCATAACTAAATGGCCGGCAAATGCTTCACCTGAGCGCGAGGGGCCCGCCGTGCGGCGGCACAGCGAAAGCGGTCGCCGTGGTTTAACTATTCGTTACACGATTTGACAAAACCCGAACATCGTTCCGGGGGTGTTAGACTTTGTTGATAGATTTGTTGGGATCGCGCTCTTCAACCTGAGGGGTGTCTCGCATGTCAACAGAGAGCCATGCAGCGGTGTTTCCGCGGAAACTTCGCAAGCTCATTTTTGCGCCGGAATGTAGCTAAGATGTCGGAGCGGGCTCCCCGTCTACCTCACCCCTCGAAATTTTGACAGACAATGCGATATGCGAAGTTGCGGTGCAGCAGGAGTTGGCAGTAAGTACAAATCGGGGGACCGCTATTCGAGTTATCGACAGCGCGGGTCGGCTCAATCCGAACGTCACATTTAGCTATTCGAACCGCCAACCGCAGGTATGGATGTCGCCGGAGTAATTTTACGCTATCCGCCTTGGATAACGTGTCGACCTGAAAGTGAACGTGATATTTGAGTGCGATCCACAACAAGAGATCGGGGTCCTGCTGGCAAATTCCGAAGCAGCCGTGACCCAGATCATTGCGCTCGCTCTCAAGTGATTTGTATACCACCATCAATGCATCGAACGTCCGCTTGTCCTCTCCAACAAGCTTGAACGGCGCTGCTGCTTTGGATCGGCCTTCCAGGACAAATTATTGCCTCCAAGTAGGAATGTCCGCATCGGATCATCGTACCGCGCTTCAGCGTTCGCCACGCCAGCGACATATCGATCGCGAATGAAATCCAAGACTATTATGGATGTCATTAAACAATGTGCAAAATGCCACGCATTAATGTCCACGGGCGGCAGCACGAAAAGGCCCTAGGTTATAGGCTCCAGGGCACCTCGCAGCATCCCACTTGTGGATTACTGAATTGCACCCGGAATGGACCACTCTCACTCGCGCCGAGGCTCCCGAAGAAGGTCGGCGACATTCACGGACGTTGCCTTCTGATAGATTCCCATCGGTGTCCGGGACAGCACCTGGTTGTCGACGAACTGCAGGCTCACGCTATCGTACGAGATCATTGTCCCCGACGAGGGTGGAGTGCCTAAGTACTGCGACCAGCCGGTGCGGTTGGCAGCGACCCAGCCCGCGATGCGCACATAAGGCGCGTCCCCTGGCGCAAAATTGCGGACAGAGTGCGTACTGATGTCCGACACCGTCATCGGCTCGGCGGACGGCGGCTGCGGCGAGAAATTCTCGCTGCAGGCCACCGATCCGAAGAGAGCGAGCAGCGCCACGCCGGCGCGCAGACCCCGCCAAATGCGCCGAGACGCCGACGCCTCGCCACGTCGATTGCACGTTCCAGTCACATTGTTGCTTCCCGCGAACACCGCTCCCACCCCTCTTCAGAGACCGCTTCGTCGCGGCCAGTCGCTGCCGCAGCTCTTGCCATCGCCGATCTTGCGGCATTGATCTTTTCCGCATATTGCAGCGGCATGCGCGTCGACTTCCAGCCTCTCGCCTGCGTAATCGCGCCCAAGTCAATATCCAATGCGGCCAGATCTTGAGTCGCACCCACTCGCGTCGAATGGCCACTCACCGGTTTCTGGCTCATATATGGTAGCCCTTCGAGCCGAGATGATTCGGATACGATCCTCCCGCTCGGTGTAAACGACGCTCAACGATCAAGATAGCGGCGGAGCACATTAGCGGTGACTCGTTCCACCATCGCGTCGCGCCGCAAGAGCGCAGCCACCCATTCGCAGCTGCCGGCATGGAATACTTCGCCCCGGCCGCGATGAAAGTGGACGATCATGCCGGCGCCGCGCTTGACTCGCTCGACGGCGACGTCGCTGTCGTCTCCCACCCGGATCTCCGCCACGAATTTCGCATCGTCGTCGGAGAGAAATCGATCGTCGAAGGCGAGGTCGGTCGGCTCCTCCTTCAGTGACGACACGCCGAGCGCGAGAATGCTGAGCCCGGCCGGTGCTCCGCTCGTCGCGCTGGGTTCCGGCAGGCCGTCGCGGATGAGGTAGTCGAGTCCGTCGACCTCGTATCCGAACGCATGCCCATCCGCTCCGAGCAGATCCCCGTAGTAGAGACCGGTCCCGTCAAACGCCCAATGTTCGGGCCTGTAGACGGGGAAACCCCGGACGCCGCGCGGTGCACAGCCGCCCCAGCCCGCATACAGCCCATTGGTCGCGTTGAGACCGAAGGTCATGGCGCCCGGCCTCCCGGTCTCGCGGGCTTCCCACGACCCGGACGTGCGCGAGGGATCGACAGAGCGGTAGACGGGATCCTCCGCGCGGGCGCGGTACTTGTAGCAGACCTGTGATTTTCCGCCGCGTTCCAAGCGCGTTTGCCACATGAAATTGCCGGCAAACCGGGCGACGCGCCCGCCGCGCTCGACGTAAGCGTCGACGGCGTCGCGCATCTCCCACGTCCAGTATTCGTCGTGTCCGACGAAAACGATGCAGTCGTAGCCTTCGAGAATTTCCGGGCTGTACTGAAGTTCGTGTTGGCTCGCCAAATCGACGGCAAAGCCCGTTCGCTCGGCCCATTGAAAGAAGTGTCGGTCGTAGCTCGCCCAGCCCGAGGAGCTGTACTTGTTGGAATAGCCGTTGGCGAACGCCCATTCCAGGTGAGGGTAGCGCGGCGCCGTGGCGGCCGGGGTGGAGATCTCCAGCGGAACCCGCGGCGCGCCCTCGGGCAGGACGACGAAGCCGCGGCACCAGGGACGCTCGATACTGACGGACGTCGCGAATTGGTTGCGCTTCGGTCCGGTGATTCCCTGGTAGTGATTCGAGCCGCCCCAGCTGTTGTAGGCGATCCACGATCCCGTCGCCGCCACTTGGAGGATGCGATTCGGCTTTCGGCCGGCGGTTGGCCGGACGATGAAGAGGTGATGCGCGTGAATCGGCGCGCTGTCGCGGCCCTCCGCCGTCAACGTGACGCGATACGCGCCGGAGGGCCAGTCTTCGCCGATCGGAAACTCCAGAGAGGTTTCCCAGCCGCAGCCCAGGACCGAGCATTGCTCGGGCGTATCCTGCCACCGCGCACCGACGATTGCGCGCTCCAACACCGGTGAGGCGGTCGCCCCGTCACGGAGTACGGTGAGCCGATAGCGATCGAAGCTCGAACTCACGTGCAGGCGCACCGCGCCGCCCGGCGGATAGGAAAAGGCGTCGGTGTAGCACCAGATCTCTCCCCGCGCGCCGTACATGCCGGGATGTTCGTAGCGATGCCCGAAAACGGCTTCGCGACGTTGCTCCGGAGTCAAACCGAAATCAGGAAAATTGATGGCCATGTTTTTTTGTGACTATACTGCCCGACGATGATTGAGGCCAATGATTTCCCGTCACGATGAATTCACGCGTACCGCACAGCCGGGAACGACCGGCACAAATCGAAAAGCACACGATTTACCAGATCCCGCTCGACCAGCGGCATGGCAAGGCACGGCACCTGTTCACGCTCTGGTTGGGCGCCAACATCAACGTACTGACCGTCGTCACGGGTGCGCTCGCGACCACGCTCTTCGGCCAGTCCTTCCTCTCGGGCAGCATTGCCATCATCGTCGGGAACCTCGTCGGCGCCATTTTTATGGCACTGCATGCCGCGCAGGGGCCGCGGCTGGGCGTGCCGCAGATGGTGCAAAGCCGTGGGCAGTTCGGCGCACGGGGAGCCGCGTTCGTCGTCGCGCTCGTCGTATTCATGTACATGGGGTATGCCGCGACAGCCTTGGTGACCGGAGGGCAATCATTGCATGCCATTCTGCCTGCCGTCGGCGAACCCTGGTGCATCGTGGCGATCGGCCTCATCAGTCTCGCTGCCGCGATCTACGGGCATGATCTGATCCACGTCTGCACGCGTTTGATGGCCTACGTCGCCGGCGGCGCCGTGTTGCTGTGCTACGTGTGCGTGCTGATAGTCTATCCCGTGCCCGAGACATACCTTACCCAGGGACATTTCTCACCCATCGGCTTTTGCGAAATGGTCTCCATCGGCGCCTTCTGGCAGCTCTCGTACGCACCCTATGTGTCCGACTATTCGCGCTATTTGCCGCCCGATACCGGGCCGCGCCGGGCATTCTGGTCCAGCTATTGGGGCTCGGCCATCGGGGCGGTTCTGCCGATGATTCTGGGCGCACTGATCGGGCCGGCCGTCGTCGGCGGTGATGTGGTCGAAGCGATCACACGGCTCGCGGGCGGCGCGAGCAAGGTGATCGTGCTGCTCTTCGCACCGGGCGTCGCGGTCGCGGGCGCCATCTGCCTTTACGGCGGCGCGTTGTCGGTGATCACGCTAATACAGACCTTTGCGACGGATTGGCGAGCGAGCTCGCGGGCGCGGGCACTGATCGCCACCGTCATTTTCATCGCCGCACTCCTCATCAGTCTGGTCGGCGCGACGAATTTCCTGCCTCTGTACGGACGCTTCAACGAGATTCTTCTCTATGTAATGGTGCCTTGGTCCGCGGTCAACCTGGTGGACTATTACCTGATTCGCCGTGGTCATTACGACGTGCCGTCGTTTTTCGCGGCCGATGGCGGCGTCTATGGCAGGTACAACGTCGCGGCCCTCGTCTGTTACCTGCTGGGAATACTGGTGCAAGTCCCGTTCATCGCCAGCGATGTCTATACCGGCCCGATTGCCCGGGCGATGGGTGGCATAGACTTTTCCTGGATGGTGGGCCTAGTCTTTGTGAGCACGGCGTACTTTCTCGCTGTTCGGTCTCGCCCCGTAGCCGTCATCGTGCCCGGTTAATCGGAAGTTACCCGGCAATTTTAGTGGCTGATTAGTCAGCAGATCGTTGTTTTTCCCGTGTTGGCGCGAGGTTGAGCGGATTGCACGGGTACATTGTACCCACTGCGACGCGCCCTGCCCGCTCAGTCTCTATGCTTGGCCGACTCGTAAGTATCGGACTCATAGAGCGCTTCCTCAATGAGTCTGATCCGTTCGACGGCGCTATGCCCCGCATGCGCAAGCATTACGGCGGCGAGACTCTCCACGATCGCCACCGCCGGCATGATGGAAGGGAAAAAAGACGGGCTGTCGACGCCGAACAGCAGGACGGAACGCGCCACGGGCGACAAGGGCGTTACACGGCTGTCGGCAATCGAGACCAGCGCTGCGCCCGATCGCTGCACGGCGCGGACCACGGAGTGAATGTTCTGCGCGTACGGCCGGAAATTGATCGCCAAGATGGCATCGTCGGAGCGGACATCTTCCAAATCCGCGACGACCGAGGATCCCTCCGCGCCGATCATGGTCACGTTCGAGCGAAACAAGCGGCAAATGTAGGTGAACGCAAGTCCGGGAGTGCGGCAGCTCAAGAATGCGGCAACCAGGATGCGGGGCGCACGATTGAGAATTTTCGCTGCCTGGTCGACGGTATCGGCCGAATTGGTGGTGGCCACATAGCCCAGCGCTGCGCGTTGAGCCGACGTCAACTCATCCAGCAGGCCGGCAATCCCATTGCGTCGGACGACGGTGTCCGCCTTCTCCGCGTAGAGCGGCGGCGACGATCGAAATTGATCGACATACCTCTCGCGAAGTCGAGACCAGTCTTTAAAGCCGAGAGCCCGCGCCAAGCGCAGTAGCGTCGTCGGTGCGACGCCTATTCGTCCCGCGATCTCGCGCATGGAACAGGCAACGACCGAGTCCGGGTGATCCACCAAGAACTTGGCGCTCACAGCCAGCTGAGATGTCATATTCGGGATTGCGGCGATTATTCGTTCGGCAAGAATCCCCTGCTTCGCACCGGTCTTCACAACATTCTTCTGCAAAGTCCACCTCCCTGCTCGGACTCGAATCTACTCTCTAGCTCGAAAACCCATTCGACGGTTTTTCAGGAAACGCATGCGCATTGGCGCCTGCGTCAGGGGTGCGTTATTCCGACTATTCCAAGCCTATCCAAGCCGTTATCGCTGAGCAATATGCTACCATTAAAGTCCCCGTGCTCGATCAGCGCGGGCAGTGGAGTTTTGACACCTAGGGCTCAACACCCTATCTCGTGGGCCGGCGTCGCCGCCGGTCCATGCCACCGGGTCTTCTTCAAGCACGACCGATGTCTCGCAATGCGGCGATGGTGCAATCGGCAAATATCCGGACTATCTCCGTGAGTTCGGCACGGGTGGCGATGTACGGAGGCGCCAATATGACCGCGTCCCCGTTGGTGCCATCGACATTTCCAGACACCGAGTAACACAACAGACCTCGCGACAGCGCGTGATTGTTGATGCGTGCGCTCAACTGCACGTCGTGATCGAACGGCACTTTGCTCGAGCGGTCGGCGACGAATTCCACACCGACGAAAAAACCTCGGCCGCGAATCTCGCCCACCGCTTCGAGGTCGCCGAGCGCGTCGCACAGCAGCCCTTTGAATAGTTCTCCTTCTGTTCTGACTCGCTCCACGAGGCCATCTCGTTTGACGATGGTCTGAACCGCGGCGCCGGCGGCACATGCCGCCGTATGAGCCGTAAACGTGTGCCCCGTGAGGGGACCCCCATCGACTTGCACGAGCACGTCCAGAACCGAGCGGTGGTAGATGGCTGCGCCGAGCGGCACATAGCCCGCGCCCAAGCCTTTGGCCACCGCCATGATGTCCGGGACAACGCCATCATGCTCCAGTGCGCGCCAAGTTCCGCAGCGTGCCGAACCGCACATGACCTCGTCGGCAATCATGAGGACGCCATGTCGCGTGCACACATCGCGAATTTTCCTGGCGTAGCCGGCTGGCGCAGGAACCACTCCGCCCGCGGCGCCAACGATCGGCTCAAAGATAAAGCCCGCGATGCGGTTCGCACCGCGTCGCAAGATCTCTTCTTCCAGTTCAGTGGCGAGGTAGTCGGCAAGATCCTCCGAGTCGATGCCCGCCGGCGGGCGATACGCATTCGCGGAGGAGACGAACGACGCATCGATCAGTGCCCCCTCGAAGGGCTGTCGTCGACTCGAAAAGTCGGAGACCGACAAGGCACCCAGGGTGTTTCCATGCCAGGAGCGGCGCCGCGATATGAATCGCCGACGTGTCTGTTCGCCGCGAGCTGAATGATACTGCAGCGCAATTTTGAGGGCGGACTCCACGGCCTCCGAGCCGCCGGACACATAGACGATGCCGGAAAGCCCGTTGCCACAGAACCCTTCGATCAGCGCGCTGAGCTCGTCTTGGGCATCGCTCGTGAAGCTATACCGATAGGCATGTGCGATTTTGCCGAGTTGTCGGTTGATTGCCTCATTGACTTCGGGATGGTTATGACCCAGACAATAGACGGCCGGCCCGCCCGACGCATCAATGTAGCGTTTGCCTGCCGAATCATAGATGTAGATACCTTCACCGCGCTCCGCCCGCGGCAGTCCTCCCTTACTGAGAACCGCGGCTGCCCAATTGTTGCTTTCTACTTGTTTCATGTCTCTATCTCTCTATCTTCGCATTCCTAGACGCTCGCGAGTTTCCGATGAGGTGAGTACACGCACGCCCAGAAGCCCGATGATGGCACGGGCGCGCTCGACCAATTGCCAATTCGTTGCCGGTGTTCCCTTGTCGAGATAGAGATTGTCTTCCAACCCCACTCGCACGTTGCCACCCAGGAGAACCGCCTGTGCCACCATGGGCATCTGCATGCGGCCGATTCCAAAGCCGGACCAGAGGCAGCCTGCCGGAAGGGCATCACGCATCGCCTTCATGGCCTCCGCAGTCGCCGGTGCGCCGTATTTGATCCCGAGGCATAGTTGAAACAACGCCGGTTGAGCGATCAACTCCTCCGCGAGCAGCTGCTTGGCGAGTTCTATGTGTCCGAGTTCAAATACCTCCAATTCGGGTCGGACATTCTTCTGCCGGTAGGCGCTTGCCATACTGCGCAAGTAGTTGGGCGTGGTTCCGTAGATCGATTCATCGAAATTCAGGGAACCGCAGTCCAAGCTGCCGATCTCCGGCTGCAATTCGAGGACATGTGCGATCCGCTCCAGGGGACCGACAAAATCGGTCCCGGCCTTGAAGTCCAACGGGGCGTGGTCCGAACCCAATAGGAGATCACCGCCCATCCCGCCCGTCAGATTCAGAATCACCTCTGTGTTCTTGGATCGAATGCGCTCTACCACCTCTCTGAACAGTGCGGGGTCGCGGCTGGCCAACCCGGTCGCCGGGTCGCGCACATGCAAATGGACGATGGCGGCACCCGCCGCATGAGCCTCCAGTGCGGACTCGGCAATTTGAGCCGGCGTCACAGGGACATTCGGATTCTTTCTGACGGAATCCGCCGCGCCCGTGACGGCACAGGTGATGAATACTTCAAGCGTTATCATGTCTTCCTCTCGATCGCTCTATTGCGGTAGCTCGCGCGGCAGCTCGCCTTCCGGCGGCTCATCTATTCCACGCGCCCATTTGTGACCCGAATACACCGCCGCTTGAATAGTGCTCGGAGCGTAGCAATCGCCAATTCGCGTGACGCTGACGATGCCCGACTCGGACCATCGATCCTGCAGGGACACAAGCTCGGTATAGAGACCGTCCACCGGCAGCCGCGACGTGACCGAGACGATTGCCGCCCGCCGTTCAGTGACCGCGTCGGTGATCGTGTTGACGAGCGTCACGACACCGTGGCAATGACGGCGCACGCTGGTGTGGGTCAACATTTCGATACCCAGTCCGGCAAGCCGCCGAGCAATGGGGAGCGCCTCAAGCGTGTTAGCGGTCCACGCCGAGACAGTGGCCGCCGGAGTCGCCAAGGTGACGGTAAGACCGGCCGCGCGGCATCGCTCGGCCAGCACGCCGCCCATGTAGTAGTGATCGTCGTCAAAGATCACGACCGGGTCGCTCGGTAGGCGTCCCGCCATAATATCGTCAGGCGTGAAGATGCCCGGTTCGTCGAAACCCTGCAGCGCAAAGCCACTGTCGCGCCCGACTCCGTCACGCCGCCAGACCGCGCCGGTGGCGATGACGATGTGCTGAGCCGTGAAGTCCAGCACGTCATGCGCCTCCAATCGGCTGTCGCGATAAATGGTGGCATTGCCGAGGCGGCTTAACTGCCCTACCCGCCAATCCCTCACGCGTATCCATTCGGATAGGCCGGGTAACGATGCTTCGAGCGTGACGCGACCTCCGAGCTCCGTCGTCGCCTCCGCCAAATGCACTTCGTAGCCGCGCCGCGCGGCGGACAGCGCCGCTTCGAGCCCCGCCGGGCCGGCGCCGATCACGAGCACCGAGCCCTCGGATTTTCGAGGCGCGATGCGTTCAGGGTGCCAGCCGCGCCGCCATTCCTCCCCCATGGTCGGGTTCTGCGTGCAACGCAGATTGGTCGAGGTGTAATCGCTGGATACGCAGATGTTGCATCCGATGCATTCGCGAATGTCTTCGGTTCGACCTTCCGCCACCTTGTTCGGCAGGAAGGGATCCGCAATCGATGGTCTGGCCGCGCCGATAAAATCCATGATGCCACGCCTGATCTGGCTCACCATGGTGTCGGGTGAGGTGAAGCGGCCGACGCCCACCACCGGTTTCGACGTGAGCGTCTTCACGAAGCGCGCATATCCTTCTTGATAGCCTTCCTGCGCGAAACGCGAAGTTTGGCTGTCGTTGCTCCACGCGGAAATATTGATGTCCCACAAATCGGGAAGCTCGGCGAGCATCGAGATCACGTCACGCGCTTCGCCGTCATGGGTGATCCCCGCGGTTCCGAGCAGCTCATCGACTCCCAGCCGGACGGCAACGGCGCACCGGTCGCCCACCGCGTCCTTGGTGTCCTCGATCAATTCGCGCAGGAGCCGTACGCGATTCTCCAGACTGCCGCCATATTCGTCGGTACGGTCGTTTCTCCGTGCCGCGAGAAAATGCATGGGGAGGCTCAGATCGTGCGTCGCATAGACATAGACGATATCGAAGCCCGCGCGCCGCGCTCGCAGCGCCGCGTCACGATGCCAGCGCCGATAGTGACGTATATCGCGCTTGTCCATCGCGCGGGCCTGAACCGGTCCGTAGGAGGTAATCGGTCGATGGGACGGCGCGATCGGCACCTCGCGTGTGCCCCAGTTCGCGCAGGAACCGCCATGGTGCTGCAATTCGATCGCGGCGAGGGCATCGTGCTTGTGGACGGCCTCGGCCATCAGCGCCAGCGCCGCAATATCGGCGTCGGACCAGAGCCGGCCTTCGTGAAACGGCTCGCAGTCGCTGGTGGGATGGATTTCCACCTCCTCGGTAGCCACCACCGCCCAGCCGCCTTCGGCCTTCATTCCCCGCATCGCGGCCAGGGCGCGCGGCTGCGTCCAGCCCATGCCATTGCAATGGGGCACCTGGAAGAAGCGATTCTTCGCTACCACCGGCCCGATGGCCAGCGGTTGAAATAAAATGTCGTAGCGAGGATCTCGGATCACTTCGGTTCCAAATTTCTCAAACGATCAACTTCCCGACTCGGCAGGCCGCGGCCCAGCTCGCGCAGCCCGAGTTGGTATCCACACGGCGGCGCGGAAGGCGCAATTGGTTCTCCGTACAATTTAATGGCCAAATTGCTTTTTTCCAACCTCCCCGCGGTCTCTCGCTGTGAATCACGGGTGCAAGGCTCCCCTCCCCGCTCGGTTCATCTGATGAAAGCGCGAATTTTCGAGTTGAGAAAGACCAGGTCGACCGGACTGACACCGATCCCGGCGGGGTGTCCCCAGAGTGAAGGGATCGGCACCAACGAGACACCTGGAATGAACTTGGCCTCGGCGCGCGCATCGGTCAGTGGAAAGTACAGATCGGTCTGGGAAGGCATGTACAGGATCGGCGTGGTGATCGACCTGAGAGCCTTTTGGGTATCGCCGTCGAATCCCTTGGTACCGCCGACATCATGGGTCTGCCAAGTGCGCATCTGCAGGATGAGATCATTGGCATCGGCACCGGCAAAAAATTCCTTGATCTGCTGGTCGACGAACTGCGGTAGCGTGACCCCGGTCGGCGGTTGCGACTTCCACAGGTCTTGTCGCCACCATTCTTGGGAGTACAGCCAGGCCAGCCAGACGGCGCTGGTCGCCTCGATACCCGCTTCGGGTTCAGTGGTGTAATCGCCATTTTTGAAGTTTTCATCGGCCGTGATCGCCCGAATTTGACTTTCGAGGCGCACGTATCCGTGGGGCCACGTCTTCGCGGTTCCCGATGTGGCGACGATGCGATCCGCGAACCGCGGATGGCTCACGGCCCATTGGAACGCCTGCTGCGCACCCATGGAAAACCCGATGATGGCACGCAGATGATGGATGCCAAGATCGTCTTCCAGGACACGGCGCGATGCCTCGACATCGTCGCGAATGGAAATCGCCGGGAAACGCGGGCCGTGCAGGGGTTCCGGAGTATTGCTCGGGCTGGAGCTTCGCCCGTTGCCGAACATTTCGGTTATCACCAGGAACACTTTCGTCGTATCCAGCGCACCCCCTTTGCCGATGAGCCAATCGTACCCACCGTTGGTCGCCATGAAATGCGATGGCAGAAGAATGGCATTGTCCTTGGCGGCGTTCAACTTGCCGTAGGTGCCGTATACCACGATCGCCCGGGGCAACGTGACGCCACTTTCGAGTTGAAAGTTCTGGATCACGAATTGGTGCTGCGCCGGTTCCGCTCGAGCCGTAAACGGCAGTGCCGCCAAGAACACGAGGCTCAAGCCGATCAGTCGCGAACACACTGCGCTGGCGTTCCGACACAATTTGACGCCGAAATTCATGGCTTTCATCGGCTGCTCCCGATTAATCCGTCCAATCCGTTGCGCAACGATTCAGGTTTTGCCCGAGTGTTCCGCGCCCATCACACCAAGATCGAATATAAACCATCTGGTTTATCTTGACTCATAATAGTCAATATGTTCTATTTCTGCCGCCAACTTTTGTTGGCCAACGATTTGCCACGACCGAATTCGATCGACCGCGGGAATATGACGTCGTCTACCCACCCCATGCTGCTGACCCGGTGTATTTCCGACAATCGGTTTTAGATTCAGTTTGACGTGGCGACCGCACCCTCAGAGATCGAGCCGCCACGCAATCGCGCATACGCCCAAGAGGCCATGCCGGGCATTTCCGTTGGCGTCGGCAATCATCGCATGCCTTAACCCTGCACATGCTCAGGAGGCAGCGCCGGCTCAGCAGGCCGTATCGGGCACCCTCGAAGACATCGTCGTCACGGCACAGAAACGCACGGAAAGCCTCCAGGACGTGCCGCTCAGCATCACCGCGCTGGGCACGCAGCAGTTGGATCAGATGAACGTCCAGACCGTCGACGACTACATCAAGTACATGCCGAGCGTGTCGTATCAAACGACGGGACCCGGGTCCGCCAAGCTCTACATGCGCGGCGTGTCGAGCGGCGGCGACGGCGTGCATTCGGGATCGTTGCCAAGTGTCGGTGTCTACCTGGACGAGCAGCCCGTCACCACCATCGAGGGCCTGCTCAACATCCATATCTATGACATCGAGCGCGTCGAGGCGCTCGCGGGACCGCAGGGCACTCTGTACGGCGCCAGCTCCGAGGCCGGCACGCTTCGCATCATCACCAACAAGCCGCAATTCAACGAACTGACCGGTGCCTACGACATTCAGGCCAATGATGTGGACCACGGCGGAAAGGG
>JBEKHK010000007.1:0-147642 GCA_050012315.1 Steroidobacteraceae bacterium
TCAGCTTCTCCAGCGCCGCCTTGCCCGGCGAGAGCTTCTCGTAGGGAATGCGATTGAGCGGCGTCGAGCTCGACCGGTTGAGCGTGTGAAACTCCGTGTTGCCGCTCTCCTCGATGTGGATCAGCCCGGTGACGTATTCGTTGTGTTTGAGCTTGTTCTCGATGAAGCCATACGCGGCGCTGCGGTCGGCGGGATCATAGCTCGCGCCGAGCTTGCGCAAGACCACGCGGCTCCCGTCGTGAAGCTCCACGGGAATGGCCTCGCCCGGCGGATAATCGACCGAGATCTCCTGCGCGGGGGGCACGAAGTCGGCCTCCATGGCCGAGTGATAGTGCTCGCGCGTGAAGGTGTAGCTCTTGGTGGACCCCTCGTGATCGTTGAAGGTCACGCAGGGAGAGAGCACGTCGATGAGGGCGAAGCCCCGGTGCCGCATGCCGGCCTGAATCAGCGGCACGAGCTGCGCCTTGTCGCCCGAGAAGCCGCGCGCGACGAAAGTCGCGCCCAGGGAGAGTGCGAGCAAGACCGGATCGATCGGCGGACTTTGATTGATATCGCCCTTCTTGGCCTTCGTACCGATGTCCGCCGAGGCCGAGAACTGGCCTTTGGTGAGCCCGTAGACGCCGTTGTTCTCGATGATGTAGAGCATGTTCACGTTGCGCCGGATCGCGTGCACCAGCTGGCCCAAGCCGATGGACAGCGAATCGCCGTCGCCGGAGATGCCCACATAGGTGAGATCGCGATTCGCGGCGTTTGCGCCGCTCGCGATCGAGGGCATGCGCCCGTGCACCGCGTTGAAGCCGTGCGAGCCGCTCACGAAATAGGCCGTGGTCTTGGAGGAGCAGCCGATCCCGGAGAGCTTGACGAGTTGCTCGGGGCGCATGTCGAGCCCCCAGCACGCCTCGATGATCGCGGCGGTGACCGAATCGTGGCCGCAGCCCGCGCACAAGGTCGACATGCTGCCCTCGTACTGGCGGCGCGTCATGCCGAGGCCGTTGGTGGGAAGCGACGGGTGGGCAACTTTTGGCTTATTGATGAATGACATGAAGTTCTCCTAGCGCGCGCTCTTGCCCGTGACCGCCGACAGCCTCGGCGCATCCGGCAGCGTCGCGCGGATGCCGTCCACGATGGGATCGCAGGACATCGGAAATCCGCTGTAGCTCAAGATGGATTTGAGCTTGGATTTGTCGACCGCGGTCTCGAGCGTCAGGAGCGAGCGCAGCTGCGCATCGCGATTCTGCTCCACCACGAAGATGGTGGCATGCAGGCTCAGGAAAGCCTCGACATCGTGTCCGAATGGAAACGCCTTGATGCGCATGTAGTCGACGGCGATCTTCTGGCGGGCGAGCACGTCGATGGCCTCGCGCACCGCGCCGTCGCAGCTGCCGATGCTCACGATGCCGATCTTGCTGTCGCCGTTGCCGACCACTTCGGGCTTGGGCACATAGCGCGCGGCGGTCGAGAACTTGCGCTTCAGCCGGTCCAGCACGACCTGATATTCGGCGGAGTCCTCGGTATAGGCGCCGTACTGATTGTGGCCCGATCCGCGCGTGAAGTAGGCGCCTTTCGGATTCACGCCCGGCAAGGTCCGGTAGGTGATCGCATCGTCGTCTCGGTCCACGTAGCGGTAGAACTTGTCAAGACCGGCGAGCTCCTCGGCCGACAGCATCTTGCCGCGGTCCGGCCGGTAGGCATCGTCCCACTTCAAATCCCGGCACATCCAGTCGTTCATGCCGATGTCCAGATCCGACATCACGAATATCGGCGTCTGCAGGCGCTCGGCGAGGTCGAAGGCCTGCACCGCCATGTAAAAGCATTCCTCCGGGTTGGCGGGAAACAACAGCACGTGCCGCGTGTCGCCGTGCGAGGCATAGGCGCAGAGCATGATGTCCGACTGCTGCGTGCGGGTCGGCATGCCGGTCGAGGGGCCGACGCGCTGCACGTCGAAGATCACGCAGGGAACCTCGGCGTAGTACGCCAGGCCGAGGAATTCGTTCATCAGCGAGATACCCGGACCGCTGGTGGGCGTGAACGCCCTCGCCCCGTTCCAGGAGGCGCCCAGCACCATGCCGATCGCGGCCAGCTCGTCCTCGGCCTGGATGACGGTGAAATTGCGCTCACCGGTCTCGGGGTCGACACGGTAGCGATCGCAGAAGCTCTTGAACGCATCCATGAGCGAGGTGGACGGCGTGATGGGATACCAGGCTCCCACCGTGGCGCCTGCGTACACGCATCCGAGGCCCGCGGCGGTATTGCCGTCGATCATGATGTGGCCGCGCGTCTTGTCCATCTTCGCCACGCGCAGCGGCAGCGGGCACTCGAGCTGGCTCTTTGCGTAGTCGTAGCCCAGGCGCAGCGCCTTGGTGTTCGAGTCGAGGAGCTTGGGCTTCTTGCCGTAGCTCTCCTTCATCATCTCGTCGATGATGCCGAGATCCACGTCGATGAGCGCGGCGATCACCCCCGCGTAGGCGATGTTCTTGAGCAGGATGCGGTTGCGCACCCCGTCGAAGTTCTCGTTCACCATTTGCGCGAGCGGTACGCCGATCACGGTGATGTCGCCGCGCTGCAGGAGGGTGCTGCGCGGCCAGGTCGCGTCATAGATGAGATAGCCGCCCGAAGCGACCTCGCGCACGTCCTTCGAGTAGGTCTCCGCATTCATCGCCACCATGATGTCGACATGGCCCGCGCGCGCGGCGTAGGCCTCTCGGGTCACCCGGATCTCGTACCACGTCGGCAGCCCCTGGATGTTGGAGGGAAAGTAGTTCTTGCCCGTGACCGGCACGCCCATCCGGAAGATGGCCTTCATGATCAGCGAATTCGCGCTCGCGGAGCCCGTGCCGTTGACGTTCGCGCACTTGATCACGAAATCGTTCACACGGTCGGGTGCAGTGACTAGATTCGGCATGTGTCGCTCTCATCCTCGGCGTAAGGAATCTTGATCGTGGATTTCTGCATGTCCCAGGCCGCGGTCGGGCAGCGCTCGGCGCAGAGCCCGCAGTGCACGCATACATCCTCGTCTTTGATCATGACGCGTCCGGTCTGGGGCAGCGCACCCGACACGTACAAGGCCTGTTGAACGTTCGTGGCGGGCGCCTTGAGCCGCGAACGCAATTCCGCTTCGGGACCGTTCGGCGCGATGGTGAGGCAATCGACCGGGCAGATGTCGATGCAGGCGTCGCACTCGATGCAGAGCTTCGCCGCAAAGACCGTCTGCACGTCGCAGTTCAGGCATCGTTGCACCTCGAGCGCGGCCTGCTCGGCGGTGAAGCCGAGCTCGACCTCGACGTTGATCTTCTTGAAGCGCTCGATCAGGCCGACGTGAGGCACGAGGCGCCGCTCGACGGCGCTGTACTCGTTTTTGTAGGACCACTCGTGCATGCCCATCTTGCGGCTGGCGAGCGTAACGCCGCGCGGCATGCGCTCCTGCACCGGCTCCCCGCGGCAATATTTGTGGATCGAGATGGCGGCCTGATGGCCGTGCTCCACCGACCAGATGATGTTCTTCGGGCCGAACGCGGCATCGCCGCCGAAGAACACGTCCGGGCGGGTGGATTGAAACGTCGCCTTGTCGACCTTCGGCATGTCCCACTTGCCGAACTCGATGCCGACGTCGCGCTCCACCCACGGAAATGCGTTCTCCTGGCCGATGGCGAGAATCACGTCGTCGCACGGGAAGAATTCCTCCTCGAGCACGCGGGTCGAGGTGATCTCGCCGTTCGCGATCTCGTATTCGAGATGCTCGAACATCATCCCCTTGAGCACGCCCTGCTCGACCACGAAGCTCTTGGGCGCGCGGTTGACGACGATCTGCACGGTCTCCTGCTCCGCGTCCTCCAGTTCCCAGTCGGAGGCCTTGAAGAACTGGCGGGGCTTGCGCGCCATCACCTTCACGTCCTTGGCGCCGAGGCGCATCGAGGTCCGGCAGCAATCCATGGCCGTGTTGCCGACGCCGATGATGAGCACGCGCTCGCCGATCTTGTCGACGTGCTGAAAGGCGACGGACTCGAGCCAGGCGATGCCGATATGAACGCGATTGCTGTCGTGCCGGCCCGGAAGCTCGAGCTCCTTGCCTTTCGGCGCCCCCGTGCCGACGAACACCGCATCGAACCGGCCGGACTCGAGCAGCGTCCGCATGCTGTCGATGGGCGTGTCGAGTTCGAGCTTCGCTCCCATCTCGACCACGTAGCCGATCTCTTCGTCGAGCACTTTGGCGGGCAATCGGAACGCCGGGATGTTGGTGCGCATCAATCCGCCCGCGACCTTATATTGCTCGAAGATCGTGACGTCGTAGCCCAAGGGCACCAGATCGTTGGCGACGGTGAGAGAGGCCGGGCCGGCGCCGATGCAGGCGACCCGCTTGCCATTCTTCTGCTGCGGTGCGCGAGGCAGCAACGCGGTGATGTCATCCCGCTGATCGGCGGCCACGCGCTTCAGCCGGCAGATGGCCACGGGCTTCGCTTCGATGCGGCCGCGGCGGCAAGCGGGTTCGCACGGCCGGTCGCAAACCCGGCCGAGAATGCCGGGGAACACGTTGGAGGCCCGGTTCACCATGTAGGCCTCGGTGAACTGCCCTTGGGCGATCAGTCGGATGTATTCGGGAACGTCGGTGTGCGCTGGACAGGCCCACTGACAATCAACAACCTTATGAAAATAATCGGCTTTCCCGGTATCGGTCGGTTCCATGGGTCCTCATCTGACTCGCCCCCGAAGGCCAGCCCAAATTATAGGCGCATGGGAGGGATAGCGGGGGGTGTGTGGCGCACAGTCGGGCGCGGGCGCCCGTCAGGGTGGGTGGTCAATGCGGGCGTTCGGCGTATTTCGCCACGTCGTCCTCGAATTCGTACCATTCGGCACGATCGGCGAAAAAGATGTGCGCGTGCGGTTTGGTCTTGAGGTAGGAGTCCAGGGTGCCGATTCGGACCCGAATGATCTCCGGGGGACCGGGGCGACGGCTGATGATCGGCGAGCCGCAGTTGCGGCAGAAGATTCGGTGCACGCCCGGGGAGGATTCGAAGTCGCCTAGACTCTCGGCGCCCGCCACCAGCCGAAACTCCGCGGGATTGACTTGAGCTGCGGCGAGGAACGCAGAACCGTTCGCCTTGCGGCACCGCGAACAGTGGCAGAGGCTGATGGGTCCGATCTCTCCGGCAATTTCATAGCGGACGGTTCCGCACATACAACTTCCCCGATGCATCGCAATTCCCCTTACAAGTGATCAACCGCGCGGAGCCGGTAACCGGGTCCGCGCAATACTTGGCCCGGCAGGGCGTGAGTGGCCACACCGTCGGCGATGACCGGTACGCCGTTGACCAGCACCCATTGCATGCCCACCGACAGTTGATTCGGCGCTTGGAACGTCGAGCGCTCGGTGATGGTGTTGGGATCGAAGACCACGATGTCGGCCCACAGCCCCGCCTTGATCACGCCTCGGTCGTTGAGCCGCAGCCGCGAGGCGGGAAGACTCGTGAATTTTCGGATCGCCTCTTCCAGCCGCAGGCGCCGCTCCTCGCGCACGTATTTGCGCAGCACCCGCGGGAAGGTGCCGTAGGCACGCGGGTGCGGAAACTCCTTGCCGAGGAGCCCCTCGGGAGAGGTCCCGGAGCTGTCGTTGCAGAACGAGACCCAGGGCTGCACGACCGCCAGCTCGATGTCGGGCTCGCTCATCGCGAAGACCGCGACGTAGGTCTGTGCATCGTCCTCGACCAGAATGTCGAACAGCGTGTCCATCGGATCCGTGCCCCGCGTCTTGGCGATGTCGGCGAGCGTATGACCCTGGATGCCGAGCAGCCTCGGATTCGTCACCGTGGAGATCAGGATCGCCTCCGGGCCGGGCACCGACTGCCATTCGTTGTCCCAGTCCGCCGACGCCGTCGCGAGTTCCTTTTTGAGCCGCACACGGACCGCCGGATCCTTGAGCCGCTCAACCAGCATTTCGTTGCCGCCCGCATGCGCCCAAGGCGGGATGAAGGCCGACAATTCGTTGCCCCAAGCCGGATACGCATACGTATCGGCGGCGATGTCCACGCCCGAGGCCCGCGCTCGCTCGATGCGTCCCACAATCTCCGGCATCATTCCAAATATCGTTACAGATCCAGCCTTTAGATGCCATATCTCAACTGGAATATGAGCCTCTCGCCCGATGCGTATGGTCTCATCGAGCGCGTTCAAGATGCCCTCCTGCTCCGACCGCATATGGGTGGCATAGACGCCGCCGAACTCGGCGGCGGTCTTCGCGAGCGCGATCAACTCCTCGGTGCTCGCGTAGGGCGCGGGGGCATATTCGAGCGAACTCGAGACGCCGACCGCACCTTGGCGCATCGCCTCGGCGACGAGACCCTGCATGCGCACGAGTTCCTCGGGTGTCGCCGCGCGATCCGCGTAGCCGATCACCATCTCCCGGGCCGTGGTGGCTCCGACGTACGAGGCGAGATTGATGCCGATGTGCTGCTTCTCGAGGCGCGCGAAATAGCCGGCGAAATCGCTCCAGTCGCGCGTGATATGCAGATGTTGGAACTCGGCCGCCTGTTCGCGCGCGATGGCCTCGTTGACGGGAGCCGCGGAATTACCCTCGCCCGTGATCTCGGTGGTGATGCCCTGAAAGACCTTCGACGGCACCGTGGGATCGACGAGCAGGGTCAACTCCGACTGGCCCAGCATGTCGATGAAGCCCGGAGCCACTACGCGGCCGGCCGCATCGATGCGCTGTTGGGCCGACGCTTGGTCCAAGCGGCCGATGGCCGCGATGCGCCCCGCCCGAATCCCCACATCCGCCGCATACCACGGCGCACCCGTGCCGTCGATCACGTGGCCGTGCTCGATGATCAGGTCGAACGAGGGCGGCGGCGCATCCCGAGCCGGCGCCGCGGCAGCCGTCGCGGCCGCGCCGGCCGCGAGCAGCGCCAGCCACCGGAATATCGAGAGACGTGCGCAGCCTCGCGGGCGCGCGGCGGCTCGCACCGTCGGCCTGAGCATCACTACTCCCCAAGCAAAGGCGCGATCATAAACTCAAATTCCCTCCGGCACGGATTTCCCGTGCGCCGGCGTGGTGCGCCGATGGTGTGCGGGTCGGCCGCCGCACGCCGCGCGGCCTGTCGGCGGCCGGCGAGGCCGGCCCTCAGTCCATTCTTGCACCAGGCAAAGAATCGCCGTATCTTTAATGACTTACAGCCTGCTTTTGAGCGAACGTCGAGTTTGACTCGGGCGGCTTCAAGGGAGAAGGTGAGAGATATGCCTACACAAGCTCGCTCCATTGCGTCACTCACGATTTCGTTCGGCCTCGTCGCCATTCCGGTGAAGCTGTATTCGGCAACCGTGTCCTCCGAGCGGATCTCCTTCAACCTGCTGCGGCAAAAAGACGGCTCCCGCGTCAAGCAGCAATACATCGCCGTGTCGGATGGCCAGCCCGTCGAGCGCTCGGAAATGGTCAAAGGCTACGAATTCGCCAAGGATCAATACGTCATGTTCACCGCCGAGGAGCTGAAGGCGCTCGAGGACACCACGACTCACGCCATCGACATCGGGCAGTTCGTCCCATTGCAGTCGGTCGATCCGGTGTACTTCGACGGCACCTATTACTTGGCGCCGGACAAGGGCGGCGCCAAGCCCTACACCCTGCTCGCCACGGCGCTGCGCAAGGCGGGTCAGTGCGCCGTGGGCCGCTGGGTGTCACGAGGCAAGGAGCACATCGTCGTCATCCGGCCGATGGAAGACGGCCTCGCGATGCATCAGCTGCACTTCAAGGAACAGGTGCGCGATCTCAAAGAGCTCGGTATCGAGCCGGCGCAAGTGTCGGAACCGGAATTGAAGCTCGCCCAGCAACTCATCGAGCATCTGGCCGCGAAGCGCTTCGACCCCAACGAATATCAGGACGAGTTCAAGGGACGCGTCGAAGCGGCGATCCAGAAAAAGGTGCAGGGCAAGCAAATCTCCTTGTCCGAGGCACCGATTCCGTCGACCGGCGGAAACGTCATCGATTTGATGGAGGCATTGCGCGCCAGTATCGATGCCCGCGGATCGAAAGCCGCCGCAAGCTTGAAGGAGCGCAAGGAACCGAAGCGCGCCGCCTCCAAGACGGCCGCGCGAAAAACCGCTCGTCGATGAGATGCATGAGTTCGATTCGAAAGATCTCAAGCGCCTGTTTGGGATCCCTCCCTCGCAGGTCCGCTCGCTCATCCGTGCGGGACACATCCAGCCGCTGAAAAAGGCCGGACGGCTCAGCTATTCCTTCCAGGATTTGATCGTTCTGCGCACCGCCGGATCGCTGCGCGCGGCGAAAATACCCGCGCAACGGATCAATCGGACGCTGCGCGAGATCCGCCGGTCGTTACCCGGGACGCTGCCATTGAGCGGGCTCTCCATCGTGGCCGTGGGCGACCGGATCATGGTGCGCGAAGGCCAGGCGCTGCGCGAGGGAGACACCGGCCAGTACACCTTGGCGCTGGAGGTCATCGACCGGGGCGGCGACCTGGTGGTGATCGACAAACAGGCGTCCGACGGCGGCGCGGGCGGAAGGTCGGCCGGGCGTGGCGCCGATCCCGAGCCGGCGCCGCATGCGGCGGCCGACGCGACATTCGAGCAGGCGCTCGAGCTCGAGGACACCGACCCTGAGGCGGCGCGCGCCGCCTACGAGGCCTGCCTCGCGGCGGATGAACACCATCTCGAGGCCCGGCTCAATCTCGGGCGTCTTTTGCATCTTGACGGACGCCTGGAAGAAGCCGAAAAGATTTACCGGAGCAGCCGCTCCGGGGAGGCGATTCTCTCGTTCAATCTGGCCGTGCTGCTCGAGGATTTCGAGCGCGAGGACGAGGCCATGACAGAATACCGGCATGCACTCGCCCTGGACCCCGGTTTCGCGGATGCTCATTTCAATCTTGCGCGACTGCACGAGCGAGCCGGCCACCCGAAGGATGCGCTCCGCCATCTGCTCGCGTATAGACGCCTGATGAACGACTCATGAGTGCCTCCGCCGGCGCCAACCCCAACTTGTTCGTCGCGCTGCGTGAGCGATTCCCCGCAGACCTCGACTCCATCGCCGTGCAAGTGGCCGACGATGGTGCCGGCATGCCGCCGGCCTATACCTGGCGCGAGCTCGACGAGTCGAGCGCCCGCATTGCGAACCTGCTCGATTCGCTCGGGTTGCCGCTCGGCGCCCGCATTGCGGCACAGACCGAAAAATCGGTCGATGCGCTCATTCTCTATCTGGCCGTGCTGCGCTCCGGGCGGGTTTACCTGCCGCTGAACACCGCCTATCAGGCCGCCGAGATCGACTATTTTCTGAAAGACGCCGAGCCCTCGGTCGTCGTCTGTTCCGGCAAAGCGCTCGGCAACGTCGCCCAGATCGCCCGCCGGGCCGGCATCGCTCGAGTGTTCTCATTGAACGAGGATCGCAGCGGAACCTTGCTCGAAAGCGCCGCGCTTCACGGTACGGCGCATGTGCCGGCGAGCGTCCGCGCCGACCATCTCGCCGTGATTCTCTATACCAGCGGCACCACGGGGCGCAGCAAGGGTGCGATGCTCTCCCACGGCAACCTGCTCGCGAACACCGAGACGCTCAACGCCTATTGGGGCTGGCGGCCGAGCGACGTGCTGATCCACGCCCTGCCCATTTTTCACGTCCACGGATTGTTCGTCGCCGCTCAAGGCGCGCTCTTCAGCGGCAGCAAGATGCTCTGGTTCGACCGCTTCGATGCCAAGGCGATCGTTCGGCGGCTGCCCGAGGCCACTCTGTTCATGGGGGTTCCGACCCTTTACGTGCGCATGCTTCAGGAGACCGGCCTCACCCAGGAGGCATGCCGTCACATGCGCCTGTTCGTGGCCGGGTCCGCCCCGCTGCTGCCGGATACCTTCGAGCGCTGGCGCGAGCGCACCGGCCATGCCATTCTCGAGCGGTACGGCATGAGCGAGACGGTGATGCTCACCTCGAATCCGTACCACGCCGGGGACGGCGAGCGGCGTGCCGGAACGGTGGGATTCCCGTTGCCCGGTGTCCAGTTGCGGATTGTGGATCAGAGTGGCAAGCCCAGCCGTCGCGGCGAAATCGGCGGCATCGAGGTCAAGGGGCCGAGCGTGTTCACGGGCTACTGGCGGGCTCCCGAGCTCACCGCACAAGCCTTCAGTCCGGACGGTTGGTTTCGCACCGGCGACATGGGCCACCTCGACGAGCGCGGGCTGGTCATCGTCGGCCGCAGCAAGGACCTCATCATCACCGGCGGTTACAATGTGTACCCGGCCGAGGTCGAAAGCTACCTGAACGAAATTCCCGGCGTCGCCGAAAGCGCCGTGATCGGGGTGCCGCATCCCGACTTCGGCGAGGCGGTGGTGGCCGTGATCATCGCCGAGCCCGGTGCGTCGCCCGACCCGGCGGCCCTGATTGCCGAGCTCAAAATCAAGATTGCGAACTTCAAGGTACCCAAGCGCGTGTTCGTGAAGGATGAGCTGCCTCGCAACGTCATGGGCAAGGTTCAGAAAGCGATGCTGCGCAACGAGTACAAGGGGCTGTTCTGACGCCGGTCGATCTTTGCTTTTTGCCCGCGCACGAGCTGGCGCGTCTCATCCGCGAGCGCGAGGTGTCCGCGGTCGAGGTCATGGAGGCCCATGTCGCACGGATCGGCCGCATCAACCCGCTGGTGAACGCCATCGTCACCTTCCTTCCCGAGCGTGCCCTCGAGCGCGCGCGCGCCACGGACGCCGCCATCGCCCGCGGCGACCCGCCGGGTCCCCTCGCCGGTCTGCCGGTCGCGCACAAGGATCTCGTGCCGACCCAAGGGGTGCGCACCACGTTCGGGTCGCCGATCTTCAAGGACTTCGTGCCCGACGCCGACGCGATCATCGTCGAGCGTCTGCGGCAAGCCGGCGCCATCATGATCGGCAAGACCAATACGCCGGAGTTCGGCGCCGGCTCGCAAACCTTCAACCCGGTGTTCGGCGCGACCCGCAATCCTTACGATCTCGGCAAGACCTCGGGCGGCAGCAGCGGCGGGGCCGCGGCCGCGCTCGCCGCCGGACTCGTGCCGATCGCGGACGGCTCGGACCTCGGCGGGAGCCTGCGCAACCCGGCGAGCTTCTGCAATGTGGTGGGTTTGCGGCCCTCGGCCGGCCGCGTGCCGAGCTGGCCGGCGCTTTCGGGCTGGTTCGACATGCCGGTGCTCGGGCCGATGGCGCGCACCGTGAAGGATGTCGCGCTGATGCTGTCGGCGATCGCGGGCCCGGATGCGCGCGCCCCGCTCTCGTTGCAGGAGGACGGCGGGAAGTTCGCCCGCCCGCTCGCGCGGGATTTCAGCAACGTGCGCATCGCCTGGAGCTCGGATCTCGGCGGCTTACCCTTGGAGCCCGAAGTTCGGCGGTTGACCGATGCTCAGCGTCAGGTGTTCGTCGATCTGGGCTGCGTGGTCGAGGAGGCGACGCCGGACCTGCGCGATGCGGACGAGGTATTCCGGGTGCTGCGCGCGTGGGACTTCGAGCTATCCTTCAACGAGCTCCTGCGCAAGCACCGCGCCTTGCTGAAGGACACCGTGATCTGGAACATCGAGCAAGGTTCGCGGCTCAGCGGGCCGCAAATCGGCGCGGCCGAGATCAAGCGCACGCAGATCTATCACCGGATGCGCGAGTTCATGGCGACCTATGACTTCTTGATCGCGCCGGTCGCTCAAGTTCTACCCTTCGATGTCCGCATCCCGTACGTCACCGCCATCGACGGCGTCCGCTTCGAGACGTACCTGGACTGGATGAAGTCCTGTTATCTCATCACGGCGACCGGCGCCCCGGCGATGTCCGTGCCCTGCGGCTTCAGCGAGCGCGGCCTGCCGGTGGGGCTGCAGATCGTGGGGCGGCATCGGCAGGAATTCGAGCTGTTGCAGATGGCTTACGCGTTCGAGCAGGCGACGGGGTACTGGAAGCGCCGGCCCGCCCTGACCTAGCGCCGGCGGCAGCATATGCAAGTGATCTCATTCACAAATACCGTGTTGCTGAAGCGCGGAGTTTGGCTCAGCGCCGTGACATTGGCCGCGTACGCGGTAGCCCCCTCGACGTTGAGCGGCGAGCTGTGGCGCCGGCCCCTGGTCAATGTGGCGCCGCTGTGCATCCTCGCCGGGCTTTTCGTGTACTTCCTGCGCAAGACCTCATTTCATCGGCTTGCGGACCACGTGGTGGATTGCGTGAATCATTTGGAGGTCCGCAGGGGCCGAACGGACGAAGTCATCTCGTTGGCGAACGTCGCGGCGGCCGAGGTGGCGACGCACCTCGGCATTCATTGGATCAGGATCCGCCTGCGTAAGCCGACGAGGCTCGGAGAGCGAATCGATTTTCTGCCGCAGGCGAGCCTGTGGGGCAATTTGCCGGCGGTTCAGCAACTGGCGGCGCGGCTCACCACTCGTGCTGAGCAAGCGGGCGGCGGCGATCCATGACCCATCGGAGAACCCCGCTCGCGGCGTTACTGTAAACCCGGCTTCTCCGACGCTCGCAGGTTCGCGGTGATGACCTGCCCGGTAGCGAGAATGGTTGCCTGGTCGAAGGCTCCGCCATGCTTGCCGTCGCGCAATGGGTTGAACACCAATTCGATCCGGTCGCCCGGCTTGAACGAGTGCCGGGTCCAGCCACCGCGCGTGAGGTTGCCGGGACTGGTCAGCTCCATGGACCAAACCTCCGGCGCGGCGCCCGGCTTCGGATCGAATTGCACGAGCAGCGCCACATGCGGATTGGTCCAGCGAAACTCCGTCACCGTGCCCTTGACGGTCTCCGTCTTGGAGAAGTCGAACATCGCGAACGAATGGTGTGCCGCGGCGGGAGCGGTCCAAATCAACGCACCCAGCAGGCTCAGCGCACCAAGGATCGGCCATGACCTATTTTTCATCGAGGTTCACCTGACTCATTTGACCGCAGGAAGGGTATTGCCGCCTTCTGTCTGCGGCACGGGGAGAAATACGGCGTTGCCGCTCGCATCCTTGCCTTCCGAATAACTGCCCTGCAGGCACACGCCCTCCACGATATCGTATTTTCGCGCGCGTTGGCGGAACAGGAAGCGCGAGGTTTTCCAGGGCCGGGTCAGCACGTGCGGCGCGATGATCTCGATATCGTCACGCAGGATGTCCGGCTTGTCGAGATGGATGCGCTCGATGACATGCAAATCGCCGTTGTTCGGAATGCCGACGGCTTCGCTCACGGCAATGTAGGTCTCGGGCAGGATCCCGACGGTGTCGACCACCAGGGCATCCTTCTCCCAATGCCCGATCGAATGGCCGTGAAAGGTCGGGTCCGGATCGTCCGGATGTCCGCGGCCGTCCGTATAGATTCGGCGCAGCCGGTTGCCGTCGGACTCGCCGAGAATGGTGACGCGGCCCGGCGTGAACAAAAATTCCAGCGCGTTATGCGTAAGCAACATCCAGCTCGGCATCGACTCCGGCAGGCAATTAACGAACAGCCCCTTGGGGTCCCCGCGCTTCTCCGCGGCTTCGAGTTTCGCGATTTCCGCCGCCGCCGCCTTGTTCCATGGAACGGGGTCGCTCTCGATACGGCGTTCCTGGTCCGTCATATTGGGTGTCCACACGCCGCTCCAGTCCGGCAGGCTGGCGAGCGCCGCCCAGTCCTTCGGCTGCGGAGGCGGATTGATGACGGTGTCGGCCGCGCCGGCGCGGGCCTGGATGGCAATGGCCGCGATCGCGGCCAAGACGACTCTCCACTCACGCGCAATCACGGGCATCGCGGCTCCTCCCTCGTTTCCGGCCGCTCATGGGTCAAGTCGGCGCATTGATGGTAAATCCGATCCACCGGCCGCAGGCCGCGACGGCCAGCCAGAGCAGCAGCGATACGCCGCCCACGAGTCTAGCCCGCAGCGGCGTCGCCGCTGCCGTGCGCCAGGCAGCGGCGCCCCGCCCCACGACCAGATGATATCCGAGCATGTTCAGGCCCGCGAACGCGATGAGCGCCATCTTGGCCTGGAAGAAGGAATTGTGCGCATAGGCGACTGCGTTCGAGGAGAACATCAATCCGCCGGTGATGAGTGCGAGTCCGAAGGCCGTCCAGGTGATCGGGAGCGCCTCGGCCGTCATCTCCAGCACGCTTCGATCGCGGGAACGGAGCCCGAGCAATCGCAGGTCCACGATGGCGATCGAGCCGATGACCAAGGTGAGCGCGAGCACATGGACGCATTCGATCCAGGGAAACAGCGTATCTCCCTCACCGATCGCCGTGGCGATGGACGTGTCCTGCAGGTATTGAAGAGCGGTATCGAGCATCATCTGCCCTGCACGTAGGCGATCCAACGGCCGGCGAACAGGACGGCAATCCAGAGCGGAAGCGACAGGAATGCAATCAGTCTCACCTTGCGCCGGCGCGCCGCCGATGCATCCCAATACCCGGCATCCTTGCGCAGCGGGAGCTGACAGGCCAGGGTGACTGCGGCGGCAAGCACCAGCAGACCCATCTTCAGGATAAACACCCAGTTCTGCAAAGAGCGCGCGGGCTCGGCAATGATCAGCGTCGTCCCCGTGAGCAGCAAGATGGGGAGTGCGTACCAAACGGGCGGCAAATAGCGATTCGCCACCGCGGCGATCGACTGTTGGCCGCCGGCAAAGCCCACGAGGCGCAAATCGACCATCAGGATCGAGGTGATCACGGTGGCGACCGCAACGATGTGCACTGTTTGGACGGCCGGTATCACCCAGTCCGTCGCCTGAATGGCCTGGCTGAGAGCCGTCTTGGACAGGTGCGCACAGAAGGCGTCGAGCGAGCGCAGCACTATCGGCCAAATCCTTTCATTGCGGGTTCATCGACACCATCGGGTTCATCGCCCGGTCCGCGCAGTCATCGACCCAACTGCGCCTGATGCGGATACCAATATATCACGTGGCATGCTTCGCAGGCCTCGTCGATGAGCCCGCCGGCATTCATCAAGGCATCTGCATCCTTCGCGTCGATCGCGGCCAGCGCTTTTTGTGCAGCGGACTTGAGGACGCGGGCATGTCGCGCGAAGGCAGCCGGATCGGCATCGATGCGCCGTTGAATCGCCGGCGCCGGCAACTCACCGGGTCCCGGATTCTTCTCGACGGATGCCACTCGGCGTCCCGACCTGCTCAATTCATCCACCGCCTTGATCAGCGCGAGCGCACCCTGGCGCACGGCGTCCCATTCCGCCGGGGTTCGCGGCCGGCGATCTTCCTCGCCTTTCGCGGAGGCGATGAAGGCGACCGAATCCCACAATACGTCCGCGGAGGGATCGACGCGGGTATCCATGAGCTCTTGAATGGTCAATGGGTGTTGCGGTGACTCTCCACGTGCCGCGGCAGGCGCCGCGCCGGGCGGCGGCGCAGCCCCGGCGGGGTTGCCGGCGTCGGCGCAGGCGAGCGGCACGAGCATTGCAGCCGCAATCCAAGAGCACATGAACTGGCGCGTCATCGATTCTTCATCCCGTTGTTCGGTCTCATCTCAGGCGCTCTCTTGACGAATCAGACGTTCTCTCAACGCAGCGTGACCGCCACGCGTTGGCTGATCCCGCACAGGAGCTCGTACGGAATCGTGTCCGCCCACACGGCGATCTCCTCCACCGGCAATCCCTCGCCCCACAGTACCACCGGGTCGCCCAAGCTCGGCGCCCGCGCAAGATCCGTCACGTCGATGCCGATCATGTCCATGGAGACGCGGCCGGCGAGCGGCGCACGCTCGCCGTTGATGAGTACCGGCGACCCGGAGGTCAACGCCCGCGGGTACCCGTCGCCGTAACCCACCGCAGCCACCGCCAATCGCGTCGGCCGCGCGGCCGTCCAATTCCCGCCGTAGCCCACCCGCTCTCCCGTCGCGAGATCCTTCAGTGCGATCACGTGCGAGTTCAGAGTCATCACCGGTTTCAGTCCATAGTCGGCACCGATCGAGCCGCCGAATGGGGAGACGCCGTACAGCAACAGCCCCGGCCGCACCCAATCGGCTTGGGCCTCGGGGAAGCCCATCATGCCGGCCGAGTTCGCAATGCTGCGCTCGCCGGGAAGCGATCCGGTCGCTTGCGCGAACAGGCGCAGCTGCTCGCTCGTGGTCGCGAGCTCCGGAAGGTCCGCGGAAGCCAGATGCGTGAAGAGATTGACCGGATTTTGCACGCGCGCCAACACGCTCAGCGCGGATAGAGCCTGCTCGAAGGCGGCGCCCTTGAATCCGAGGCGATTCATGCCGGTGTCGAGCTTGAGCCAGACTCTGAACGGCGCCCCCGCTCCGGCTTGCCGCAGCAACTCGATCTGCTCGGCCGTATGAACCACGAGCTCGAACCGGGCGGCGGCGGCGGCGTCCAACTGTCCGCGGTCGAACACGCCTTCGAGCAGCACGGTGGGCTTGGTAATGCCCGCGCCGCGCAGCGTGAGGCCCTCATCGACGCGCGCCACCGCGAACGCATCCGCGGCCTCGAGCGCCCGAGCCACCGACACGAGGCCGTGACCGTAGGCGTTCGCCTTGATGACCGCCATCACGCGCGAGCGCGGCGCCCAGTTCTTGATTCGTTCGAGATTGTGATTGAGCGCGCCGGTGTCGATCGTCGCGCTGACGATCGGGGTCATGGGCGTCATCGACGGCTCATCGGAATACGCCTTCGGCGTACGACTCCGGTGCGTAATTCTCGAACTTCGTGTACTGCCCGAGGAAGGTGAGCTGAACCTCGCCGGTGGGACCGTTACGCTGCTTGGCGATGATGATGTCCGCGATGCCCTTGCGCGTGGTGTTGGGATCGTAGACTTCTTCGCGGTAGATGAGGAGGATGAGGTCTGCATCCTGCTCTATGGCTCCACTGTTGTGGCTCACAATTCCGTCTGCGAGCCAACACGCGGTTTCGGGAACCGTTAGATCGTATACATCTTCCTCGCCAAAAAAGTCAATCTTCAAGATCCGGTCCCAAAAAATATCGCTCGATGAAACGGACCCTAGATACTCGTCTTCGAGAAGCTCCGCGTATTTGGAAACCAGTACACGAGACGGACAAGAGGGATACCGAAGTACCGCAGCAGCGTGCTCAGCCGCGTGCCGAACAAGCTCGCTGCACGCCTCCGACCCCGTTGCATATCTCATCGGTTGCTGCTTGAGGCAGCTGCCATCACCGATGAGATGCGCCAACAAGGCCACCCGGTCCTCCGGCCACTTTTCCACGACTTCAGGCTCAGGCAGGCGCCGCGCTACGCCAAGTCGGTCGCCTGGACCCAAATCGCTCACTTGCTGCCAACCGAACGAGCTATACAAGCGATGTTTGCCGGTGGCACGAAGCTTCCTGCCGCTGGCAAGGGTCACCTCATAGACGGGCTTCTTACCGACACGCCAGACTATTTCAGCCTGGGCTCGCGTAATTCGCCCATCCGGCGTCATCGACAACACATCCGGTGTTTGATCCACCAAATCTCGTATCGGCACGCGCCGCCCATCCGCCAAGCACACGAGCGTATCCCCCGTCACGCACTCCCGAAGATCCGACATCACCGGCTTCTTCTCCGTGCGCTGCTCCACGCCGCGATTGAGCTGCGAGAGCGCGATCACCGGCACCTTCAGCTCCTTCGCGAGCGCCTTCAAGGATCGCGAGATCTCGGATATCTCCGTCGCGCGGTTCTCCTTCGTGCCCGAGACCTGCATGAGCTGCAGGTAGTCGACCACGATCAGATCGAGACCGCGCTCGCGCTTCAGCCGCCGCGCGCGCGCGCGCACTTCGGTGGGCGTGAGCCCCGGCGTCTCGTCGACGTGAATGCTCGCGCTGCTCAGCTGGGTCATGGCCGAGTCGATGCGCGGCCAGTCCTCCTCCTGCAGGCGGCCGGATCGCAGGTGTCCCTGATTGATGCGTCCGAGCGAGGACAGCATGCGCAAGGTCAGCGATTCGGCCGACATTTCCATGCTGAAGATCGCCGCGGATTTTTGCGAACCCAGGGCCGCGTTCTCCGCGATGTTCACCGCCAGGGTCGACTTGCCCATCGAGGGGCGGCCGGCGATGATGATCAGATCGCCCGGCTGCAGACCGGAGGTCATCTCGTCGAGCGCCTTGAAGCCGGTCGGGATGCCGGTCAGCATGCCCTTGGAATTGTAGAGCTCGTCGATCCGCGTCACCACGTCGGGCAAAATGGCCTTCACCGACCGGAAGCCCACCTTGCCGCGCGAGCCGCGCTCGGCGATCTCGAAGACCGCACGCTCGGCGTCGTCGACGATCTCGCGCGCTTCGCGGCCCTCGGGCTCGAGTGCGCTGGTGACGATGGAGTTGCCGGCCGTGATGAGCTGCCGCAGCACCGAGCGCTCGCGCACGATATCCGCATAGGCCTTGATGTTCGCCGCCGTCGGCGTGTCGCGCGCCAGCGTCCCGAGATACGAGAGCCCGCCGACCTGGTCGATCAGTCCCTGGCTCTCCAGCAATCCGGACAGGGTGACCGCATCGCACGGCTGGTTGCGCTCGATCAACGCCTGCGCGGCGGCAAAGATCAGCCGGTGATCGTGACGGTAGAAATCATCCGAAGAGACTCGATCCGCGACCTGATCCCAGGCCGCGGAGTCGATCATGAGACCGCCGAGAACCGCCTGCTCCGCCTCGATGGAGTGCGGCGGCAGGCGCAATGCCTCGTCGCCTGCGCCCGGGTGTGGATTGAGGCGAGTGGCCACGTGCAAAGCCTGCGCGCCGCGGCTCTGCCGACCGCTATTCTTCGGCGACGATGGTGACCGTGAGGGTCACGTCGATGTCGGTATGCAGGTGCAGCTGCACCTGATGCTCACCGGTGGTTCGGATCGGACCGTTCGGCATGCGTACTTCGCTGCGCGAAATGGGCTGACCCGCCTTCACGGCGGCCTCGGCAATGTCGGTGGTGCCGATCGAGCCGAACAGCTTGCCCTCGGCGCCCGCCTTGGCCTTGAGCTCGAGCTTGAAGTCCTCGAACTTGGCGGCGCGGGCCTGCGCGGCGGCGAGCTCGGCATGCGCCTTGGCCTCGAGCTCGGCGCGCTGTGCCTCGAACCTGGCGATGTTGGCGGCGGTCGCCATCGTCGCTTTGCCGGTCGGCACGAGGTAGTTGCGGGCGTAGCCCGACTTCACTTTGACGCGGTCGCCGATCTGACCGAGGTTCGCGACCTTCTGCAGCAGAATGATGTCCATGTGCGTTGCCCGCTGTTAATGCTGATCGGTGTACGGCAACAACGCCAGGAAGCGTGCGCGCCGGATGGCGAGCTGCAGCTGACGCTGATAGTGCGCGCGCGTACCGGTGATGCGGCTGGGTACGATCTTGCCGGTTTCGGTGATGTAGCTCTTGAGCGTCGCCAGATCCTTGTAGTCGATCTGCTTGACGTCATCGGCCGTGAATCGGCAGAACTTCTTGCGGCGGAAAAAACGTGCCATGTGGTGCTCCTAAGCCTTAACGTTCGACGAATGCCCGGGGCATGTCGTCGTCATCGCCATCGTCGCCGAAGTCGTCGTGGCGGCGCGCATTCTCGTCCGGCGCGCGGGCCATGGGCGAGGGCTCGGTGACCGCCTCGTCCATCTTGACGACGAGACTGCGCAACACGGCGTCCGAGAACCGGAACGCTCCCTTGAGCTCGTCCAGCACCTTCTGGTCGCATTCGATATTGAGCAGGATGTAGTGCGCCTTGTGGACCTTGGAGATCGGGAAGGTCAGCTGGCGCCGGCCCCAATCCTCGAAGCGATGCACCTGACCGCCGCCGGCACTCACCATGCCCTTGTAGCGATCGACCATCGCAGGAACTTGCTCGCTCTGGTCCGGATGGACCAAGAGCACGATTTCGTAATGTCGCATTGTAGCTCCCTACGGTTGTAGCCTCCCGTTGCGAGCGGTGAGGCAAGGAGTAAAGCCGGGTGGCCGGCGAAAAAGAGCGCGAATGTTACGCGTTCGGGCCGCGTCCGGTCAACTCTGGCAGGCGCTGCCGCCTTGCCTCGAACAGGGCGATGCCCGCCGCGACCGACACGTTCAGGGACTCAACCTGGCCGGCCATGGGGATACGCACCAGAAAATCGCAGCGCTCGCGCGTCAAACGCCGCATTCCGTCCCCCTCCGCGCCCAAAACCAGGGCGAGAGGCCGGTTCAGATCGGCGCCGTACAGGGTATCCGCCGCCTCCCCATCGGTTCCGACCACCCAGATGCCCCGCTCCTTCAGCATATCGAGGGCACGGGCCAGATTGGTCACCGTGGCCACGGGTACGAACTCCGCCGCCCCGGCTGCAACCTTTCTGACCACCCCGTCGACCGTGGCCGACCGGTCCTTGGGGATGACCACGGCGTGGGCCCCCGCCGCGTCGGCCGTGCGCAGACACGCGCCCAGGTTGTGAGGATCGGTGACCCCGTCCAGGACCAGCAGCAGCGGGCTGTCGAGTTCACTTATTGCGCCCAGGAGGGCATGGTCGTCCCAGGCCTTGAGCGGCCTCACGGCGGCCACCGCCCCCTGGTGTACGACCTCGCCGGCGAGCTTGGTGAGCGAGTCGCTGCTGACGGTTTGCACGCGGATTCCCGCGGCGAGCGCCCGGTCCTTGAGCGACCGCGCACGCGCGTCCTGGCGCGGCTCGGCCATCCAGAGCTCGAGCAGCCGCTCCGGCGAGCGCTCGATCACGGCGCCGACCGCGTGCAGACCGTAGACGAGATGGCGCTTGGGGTCAGCCACGCCGGCCGCGACCGCCGCCCCGGGATGAGCGGCGCGACGAGCCGCCACCGCCGCCGCCACGACCGCCGCCACCACCGCGACCGCCGCCACCGCCGCGCCGGGGTCGCTGGTCGCGCGCGCCCGAACCGTCCGCGCCGGCGCGCGCCGCGGGTGCGGCGGCAACCGAGCCGTCCTCCCCCGTCTCGACCAGCTCGAAGTCGATCTGGCGCTGCATGAGATCGACGCGGCTCAAGCGCACCTGGACCGCATCCCCCATGCGCCAGCGCCGTCCGGTGCGCCGGCCCACGAGTCCCATGCCGCCCGGGTCGAGCTCCCAGTAGTCGCCCGGAATGTTCGAGATGTGCACCAGTCCATCGATGGGCATTTCCTTCAGCTGCACGAACAGTCCGAATTCGAGCGCGCTGGTGACGGTGGCCTCGAAGCTCTCTCCAACCCGCGGTTGCAGGTACAGGCACTTGAGATAGCCCATGACATCGCGCGAGGCATCGTCGGCGCGCCGCTCGCGCTCCGAGCTTTCGGCGCCGAGCGCCTGCAATTCCGCGGTGCTGTAGCGGTGCCCCGAGGCCGAGTTCGGCACCAGCGCCGCCTTGATGGCCCGATGCACCAGCAGGTCCGGGTAGCGACGGATCGGCGAGGTGAAATGCGCGTATTCCTCGAGCGCCAGCCCGAAATGCCCGATGTTGGTCTGCTGATACACGGCCTGGGCGAGCGCGCGGATCACCAGCCCCTCGAGCAGCGCCCCGTCGGGCCGCGCCGCGATCCGATCGACCAGCTGGCGGAACTCGCGCGGCGTCGGCTGCTCGGAGAAGGTCGCGCCGATCTTGAGCGCGTTCATCACCTTCATGAGCTCCGTGACCCGCTTTTCCTCGGGCTGCCCGTGCACCCGGTACAGGCTCTTCGCCTTGGCGAGCCGCAGCGCCGTCGCCGCCTGCACGTTGGCGGCGATCATGCACTCCTCGATCAGCCGGTGCGCATCGTTGCGCAGCACCGCATAGAACCCTTCGATCTTGCCGTCCTCGCCGATGCGAGCCTTGACCTCGCCGCCGCGGAAATCCAAGGCGCCGCGCGCATCGCGCGCCTCCTTCAGGCCGCCGTACACCGCATACAGTTCCTGAAGCGATGCGCGCACGTCCGGCGTCAAGGCGGGGTCCGAGGTGTCGGCGGGATTCGCGAGGAAGCGCCACGCTTGATCGTACGTGAGCCGCGCGTGCGAGCGAATCACGGCCTCGTAGAAATGGGCGCGCCCCGGTATGCCCGTCTTGCCGACGCGCATGTCGCAGACGAAGGCCAGCCGCTCGACATTCGGCATGAGCGAGCAGAGATGATTGGAGAGATGTTCCGGCAGCATCGGAATGACGCGGTCCGGAAAATACACCGAAGTCGCGCGCGCGCGCGCTTCCGCATCGAGCGCGGCGCCGACACGCACATAGTGACTCACATCGGCGATGGCCACGACCAGCCTCCAGCCGCCGCCCTTGAGCCGCTCCGCATACACCGCATCGTCGAAATCGCGTGCATCCGCTCCATCGATGGTGACCAACGGCAGGTTGCGCAGATCCTCGCGCCCCGCCTTGTCGTCCGGCTGAACCAGCGGATCGAACTTATTCGCCGCGTGCAGCACCTCCGCGGGGAATTCCTGCGGCAGGTCGTGACGCACGATGGCGAAGCGCGCCGCAATGTCGGAGGGCCGAAGTCCCTCCAGCACTTCGACGACCCGGCCGTGGGCCGGATTCTCGCCCTGCGGCCGCCGGGTGATCTCGACGATGACGTTGTCGCCATCCTTCGCCCCGTGAGAGGACCGCGGCGCGATCTCGATGGCATACCAATGCCCGGGATCCTCCGGCTCGAGCCGGCCGTGACCGATGCCCGAATGCCAGATGCCGCCGAGGAGTTTCGGCGCATCGCCGGTGCGGCGGATCAAGCGCGCGACTCGCCGGCCGCGCTCGTTCATGCCGACCGCGCGCACTTCGACCCGGTCGCCGTGCATCAGATTGACCGTGTCGGCGCGCGCCAACTGCAGCGCGCCGGATGCGTCCTCCGGGATCACCAGCACATCGCCATTGGCGCGCCCGCGCACCACGCCGGTCAAGTGTTCGGCCTCGCCGGCCGTCGCAAACCCCTTCGGGCCCTCGATCGCCTGCCCGTCGCGCACCATGGCGGCCAGGCGCTTCGCCAAGGCGTCGCGCTGCTCGTCGGTGCGCATCCCGAGGCGCTTGGCGAGGCGGTCCGCGGTCAGCGGCTCGGGCGCCTCCGAGAGGTGCTTGAGCAACAGCTCGCGGCTCGCGATCGGATTCTCGTAGCGCTGTTTCTCGAGCTCGAGGTTGGGGTCTTCGGCACGCCAATCGCTCGGTTTCGCAGGATCGGACTTGGCCTTCTTCTGGGAAGGGCGCGAAACTTTGCCGCCGCGGCGTGTCATGGGCTGGAAATACCTCGAAAATTATAGATGCGAGAGGTTAGCAGCTTTGCGCCTTGAGCTCCTGACGGCCTTGCGACCGCTTCGCCAGCCAATAGTACGCAGGGGAAGTCACCGCCAAACCCACGATCCACGACAAATCGATGCCGCCGAGGGCGCGGGCGACGGGCCCGGTGTACAGCGGCGACACGATGAAGGGCAGCTGCACCAGGATTCCCACGGCGTAGCAGGTGACCGCGGCGCCGTTGATGCGGCCGTAAATACCCCCGTCCCGGCGAAAAAACGAGGCGACATCGTATTGCCCGCGGCGCAACAGGTAATAGTCGACCAGGTTGATGGCGGTCCAGGGCACGAGCACGTAGAGCAGCAGCAGGATGAAAGCTTCGTAATTGGCCAGAAACGACTCCTTGCTCAAGAGCGCGCCGATGAGCGAGACCGCGAACAGAATCAGGGCGATGAGCGTGCGTGCGCGGGGCCCCGGCGACCAGCTCGGGAACAGCGTCTGGCCGAATGTCAGCGTGGAGAGCGCGCCGCAGTAGAGGTTCATGGCATTGGCGGCGGCGACCCCGACGGTGAACACCACGAGCACCAACGGGGCGATTCCCTGGGTCATGACGGCCAGACCCGCCATGAGGTTCGGCTTGGGCGCCGCCAGGCCCACCGCGGCGCCGAGCACCATGGGCAGGAACGAGCCCAGCGTGCAGCCCCAATAACTCGCCCAGAATGCCGGCCGCACTCCGGTCTCGAGCGGCATGTAGCGCGAGTAGTCCGACACATAGGGCGCGTAGGCGATCTGCCACAGCGCCGCGGCCGAGATGGTGCCGAGAATCCCCTGGACACTGGGCGTGTTGCGGGACAGAAAATCCGCCGGCAGCCCGTGCACGGCGACGATCCACACCGCCGCGAGCGCGAGCACCGAGCCCGACACGTAGGTCATCACGCGCGTGTACGCATGGATGAGGTCGTAGCCGTAAACGGCCGCGATCACGCTCAACACGCCGATCAGTGCGATACCGGGAACATCCGACTTGCCGCTCGTCATCGAGGCGAGCGCCTCGCCGCCGAGCACCAGATTCGACGACAGGAATCCGACGTACATCACGATGACGATACCGATCACGAGGAGCGAGCCGAGCGAGCCGAACTGCCCGCGGGTCTGGACCATTTGAGGCACGCCCAACGTGGGCCCCTGCGCCGCGTGCAGCGCCATGAACACCGCGCCCACGAGATTCCCGGCCGCAAGAGCCATCACCGCCCAGAGGAAGGGCAGCGCGAACACCGTCACCGCGAGACCGCCGGTGACGATGGTCAGCAGCATGAGGTTCGAGCCGAACCACACGGTGAATAAATCCGCATACGTGCCGTGCCGCTGATCGAGAGGGATCGGCTGAATCGTCGCGAGCTCGAGCTCGCCCGCCCTTTCGCGCCTACTCATCCAGTCCCTTCATTCGATCCCCTCCGCCGCCAATGCGTTTTTCAACTCGCTCAATCGGGCCTCGTAATGCCGCCACTGAGCAACCGACGAGTCGTAAAGAGGCCGCCGCACCTGGGCAGCGCTCGCGGTCGTGCTTGGCGTCGGATTGCGGTGAAACGCGAGACAGCCATCCTCCCATTCGAGTCCGCAATACTCCAACAATTTGCGCGTCTCGGCCGCCTGATCGGCGACCAGATCCTCGTACTTCACCTCGTAGATGACGCCGGGCATGGTGTTCTGCCAATGGGCCATCAAACGGCGGTAGGCCGCATAATACCGGCCGATCTCGCGCAGCTCGTACGAGAAAGGATATCCGCTCTTGAACAAGGTCTTGTACATGGCATAGCACACCGCCATCGGCTGCCTCACGACATGGACTATGCGGGCGTTCGGGAGGGCCCGGTGGATGAGTCCGCAGTAGAGGTAATTCAACGGCATCTTGTCGATGAAGCGGCCGGAGCCGCCGTATGCCGCGCGCGCCCGCGCGAGGTAATCCCGGCCGAGCGCCGCGAAATCGAGCGTCGCGGACATCGCGACGAGCTCCTGGCGCGGCAGATTCGAGCGCCCGCTCTTGAGGCGCGCGGCCTCGACCAGGCTCTGGGCGAAGCTGTCGAGCTCGCCCGCGGATGACAGCGAGGAATGACTGGCGAGGATCCTCTCGACCAAGGTCGTGCCGCTCCTCGGCAATCCGACGATGAAAATCGGGCTTTCCGGGCTCGCCTCGGCCGACGGATCGGCGCGCGCCGCCGGGTAGCTCTTGGTGATCCACTCGACCGTTGCGACATCGACGGCGACGTCGTAGCGCAAATGTTCGCGCCGCCGGCGGGCGCCCCGCTGCAGATGCTCGAACGCCTCGGCATAACGGCCGAGATCCTCGCATTCCTTGGCAAGCGCGTAGTGGATTTGAACGAAGCCGCGCCAGTCGAGCTCCGGCCGGCGCGCCAACGCTTGAAGCTCCGCGACGTGATTGCGTTCCGTGGTCTGGACGCGCAGGTCCGAGCGATTCAGATACGCCTCGAAGTCCAGCGGCCGCCGTGCGATCGCCCGATCGTAGTCCGACTCCGCCCCCTCGAGATCCCCCAGGAAGCGCCGCACGGAGGCGCGATTGAACGCAAACTGCGACTCCTCGGGAGCGAGCGCCACCGCACGGTTGTAGGCCTCGAGCGCCCCCTGCTGATCGGCGGCGAAGCTGCGCAGCGTCCCGACGGCATCCCAGGCGGCCGCATCTTTGCCGGCCGCGTCCGCGGCGGCTCGCGCGGCATCCAAGGCCGCGGCCCTGCGGCCGAGCGCCAACAGGCACTGCGCGCGCTGAACCGAATAGCGCGTATTGCGAGGGTCGATCGCCGCCGCCCGGTCGATGGCGGCGAGCGCAACCCCGGGCTCTTTGGAAGCCATGGCGATGTGACTCGCGGCGAGCCAGCCGTCGGCGAGTTGCGGGGCCCGGGCATTCAGTTGCAGACAGGCACGGCGCGCGCCGGCCCAGTCGCCGGCGCGCATCAGGCGCGAGATTTCCCGCAGCTCGCGCAGGGCGGATTCATCGCCGCGGTTGGCCTGCATGCGCCTGCCGTCAGCGCCGCTTGCGCCGCACGGCGGCTGCGACGTCGGTCATGCCCGGAATACGGGTGGCGGTGATGTGTTCGGTACAGTGCCGCTCGAAGGCCTCCGCGAGCCGGGTCTTCTTGAGCTCCTTCAAGGTCGCGATCCCGATACGCACCGGCGGTAAATCCCCGCTCAACGGCACGCGGCGAAGGCGCCGGCCGTCCAGAGCCACGTCCGCGCGCGGGCGCATGTTGACGAGCGTGTACCCCAGGCCGTTCGCCACCAGCGTACGCACCGCATCCATCTGTCCCGATGACCAGGCGATCGTCGGCTCCAATCGTTCGCGGATGAACAGAGCCAGAAAATACTCCCGGCTCACGGGCATGTCGAGCAGCACCATCGGGAGCGGCGCGAGCTGCGCAAGCTTGAGCTCGCGCTCGCGGGCCAACGGATGCGAGGCCCCGAGCAATGCGTACGGAGGCAGGCTTGCGAGCGGCGCAAAGGCGATGTCGTCCCCGATCTGCAGATCGTAGGTCAAGGCCACCTCGATCTCCGCCCGGCGCAAGGCCGCGAGCAACCCCTGTTGATTGCTCTCGGTCGAACGGAACCGGACCGCGGGAAACGACTTCAAGAAAGAGGCCGCGAGCTCCGGCATCACGACCGGCGCCAGCGTCGAGAACCACCCGACCGACAGGTCCCCGCGCGGCAGTCGGCCGACATCGGCCGCCGACGAATTCAAACCCTCCGCTTGGATCAGCAACTGCTTCGCGTCCTTGAGCAGCGCCCGGCCGGCGGGCGTGATCGACAGACCCTGCGCGTGATGACGCAGAAACAGCTGCACGTCGAGCTCGCGTTCGATGTGCGAGATCGCGGTGGAAATCGCCGGCTGAGAGATATTCGCGCGCTTGGAGGCGAGCGTGATGCTGCCGCTCTCGGCCGCCGCAATGAAATACGACAGTTGCCGAAGGGTGAATTTCATGGCGCGCTGCTACCGATCGCCGGGCACGCCGAAGGCCGGAGCGCGGCCGGGTGAGAGCGCGCGCAGCACGTAGTCGTCGATCTGCGGCGCGTAAACCTCCCACGTTCGCCCGAGCGCGGACAGCGGATCCTCATCCGCCCAATCGACGCGCAAATCCACGATCGGCCACGGCACGTCGCGAACCACCAGCAACCCCGCCGAGCGCAGCGGACCGGCTTCGCCGCCGCGCCTCGCACCCGCGCGCAGTGCCTCGAGCAGACGCAAACCCAGGTGGCCGCTCGAGCCTTCGAACGCCTCGATCATCGCGGCGGGAACCTGCGCATTCGCCAGCAGATTCCCCGCGGCCGCCGCGTGGGCGCCGGTGGCGGAGCTCACGGTTCCGAGCGCCTCCTTGCCCGAATGCACCGCGGGCGGCCCCTTGGCTCCGATCACCAACAGCTGCCGGTAGGCGCCGAACGGCGTCGCCCGCAGCGCCGCCGCGAGCGCCTCGCCCGCGCCGTCGCCGCGAGCGAGGCTGGCGAGAATGATCGGCCCCAAGGACGGATCGGTGATGTTTTGGGTCGCCACGGCGCCGGCCCCGGCGCGCGCGTGCGCGCAGCGCGCCGCGACCGCCGGCGAGGACGAGGCGATCGCCATGCCGAACAGGCGTGCGTCCTCGGAGCGCGCGACGATGGACAGGGTCAACGCTCAGCCCTCATCGGGAATCACCGCGGTCACATCGACCTCGACCAGCCACTCGGGCCGGGCAAGACCGGCCACGACGACTCCGGTGGAGACGGGATACACGCCCTTCAGCCATCGGCCGACGGTGCGGTACACCGCCTCGCGAAACCGCGGGTCGGTGAGGTAGATCGTCACTTTGCAGATGTGCTCGAGCTTCGCGCCGGCTTCGATGAGGAGCTGCTGGATATTGGCCATCGCCTGCTCGGCCTGCGCCGCGGCGTCGCCGATACCGACATTCACCGCCGTATCGAGATCCTGCCCCACCTGGCCGCGCACGAACACGGTGCGCCCCCGAGCCACCACCACCTGACAGAGATCGTTGTCGAGCTTTTGCTCCGGATAGGTGTCGCGGGTGTTGAATTTACGGATGCGCGTATGCATGCAGGGCTCCAGATGGCGGACGGCCGTCGAGCGGCGTCCGGCCCATCATAAACGTTGCGGCACGCCGTACGCGCGGTTCGCATAGATCAACGGCGCGCCCGCCTCGCCGAGAAAAATATCCAGCACCGAGCCGAAGACCACACAATGCGATCCCACCCGCTCGCTGGCGGTCACTCGGCAATCGAACGCCACCAGCGAGTCGATCACCCGCGGAGCCCCGGTGACCTGGGTGGTCCAGCAGGCGCAATCGAACTTCGAGGCGCCGCGGGCGCCGGTGCGGCCCGCGAAGCTATCGGAGATGCGCCGCTGATCCTCGCGCAGCACATTGACGCAGAACGCGCCGTTCGCGAGCAGCGCCTCCGCGACCGAGCTCCTGTGGTGGATGCACACCAGCAAGGTGGGTTGGGGCGTATCGGCGGACACCGACACCATCGCCGACACCGTCATTCCGTGCCGCCCGGCAACCCCATCCGTCGTGACCACATTCACGGTGCACGCGGCATGGCTCATCGCCTGCAGGAAGCGCCGCCGGAGCATCCCTGAGTCGCCGGCCGCGCTCACGGGGACGCCGTCCCGCCGGCCTTGCGGCGCGGCTTGCGAACGCGTCCGGACAGGCCGGCGGCTTTGCGCACGAAGTCGAGCGGTCCGTCCCAGTCGAAGTTCTGATACACCGCGGCCAGATGCGCGAAGGGCGGCGCCTGAGCGAACAGCTGGAACGTGAGCCGATGGCCGGCGTAATCGGAGTTCAGCAAATCGCGGGCAAACGCCAGGAGCTTGCGCCGATCGTCGGCCACCCAGTCCTCGTTGACCGAATAGTACTTGTCGAGCCAGGGCTTGGTCTCCGGCGATTCGAACAATGCCTTGTCGGGCGTCACGCAAATCTGCCCCCCGCAGAGCTCGCGCGCGATATGCATCATCGCGTGCAGTTGCGAACAGGCGAGCACCCGGCCGGTGTACAGCAGCGACCGATTCGGCATCAGCAGACCCGCCGGACTCTTCTCGGCGAGTGCGATGGCTGCCGTCAGGTGCGCGTTGATGCCTTCCCGGTATACGGCCAGTTGCGCGAGTTTCTCCTGCACCGCCTGCTGGTGATCCAGACCCGTTTGCCGGGCATTGAACAGCGCGGCGCCGATCATCATGTCCGCCAGCTTCAAATTACGCTGCACGAAGGCAAAGGCGGAATAGCGATGCAGCGTCGCGCGGATGAACGTTGCCGCCTTGGTGTGCCGGTAGAACAGCACGTTCTCCCAAGGGATCAAGACGTTGTCGAAGATGACCAGCGCATCGATCTCGTCGAACTTATTGGCCAGCGGATAATCGACGGCGGGCCTGCGGCCGGCAAATCCCGTGCGGCAGATGAATTTGAGATTGGGGGAGCCCAAGTCGCAGATGAATCCGACCGCATAGTCGGAGAGCGCCGCGTTCCCCCAATTCGCGATGGTCGGCTTGGTGAACGCCTGATTGGCGTACGGCGCCGCCGTCTCGTACTTGGCGCCGCGCACGATGATGCCCGCATCGGTCTCCTTGACCACGTGCAGGAGCATGTCCGGATCCTGTTCCTGCGGCGGCTTCGAGCGGTCGCCTTTCGGATCGGTGTTCGCCGACACGTGGAACGGATCGTTGTCCGAAACCGCCTGGACGTGGCGGCGGATGTTGGCCGAGAAGGTCGGATCGGCCTCGTCGAGGACATCCTGGCCGTCGTAGAGCGACCACATCTCACCCACGGTTTCATCGCCCACCCGGGTCACCACGCCGCCGATGTCGTCGAGCACGGTGTCGGTCGCGCGGCGCTTGTCCGCCCAGTCCTGCTGCGTGCGGGGCAGCTTGTTGGCCACCGTATAGCGCTCACCGTCGGCCTCGAAGGTCAGCGCGTCGCGAGTCGCCGCCTCGTGCTGCATGTCGTAAATGCGCGCGCGAATATCGATGATCGGCTTCATCATCGGGTGCTGCGTGACATCCTCGACCCGCTCCCCGTCGATGTACACCTCGCGGGCGTCGCGGATCGAGTCCAGGTACTGTTGGCCGGTGCGGATCATCGGAATCTCCCAGTGGCTCGGGCCTGATTGCAAGCACCCGTTCGGCCGCATGATCCCCCAACCAGTGGCTCCGATAAACTAGTGAATTGCTGCGCTTTGGTTCCGAAATTCGGAATCACTGGGTCCCGATCCGACGGGTGCGATGCGCCGCGACACCCCCGATCCCTCGATTGACAAGCCTCGGGCGGGTGCGTAGATTCCCGGGCCTCGTCGGCGGCCCCTATGCCCAGGTGGCGGAACTGGTAGACGCGCTGGTTTCAGGTACCAGTGGAGAAATTCGTGGAGGTTCGAGTCCTCTCCTGGGCACCACTACCCCCAATCGTGACGAAATCGACCAACCGGCCGCCCGGTTGCGGCACTTTCCCCTTCATCGGCTCCGCGGCAGCGGCCCCATGAACGGGGCCCATCGGCGGTTCCTTCGCGCTCGTCATACGCTCCGGAGACGCCGAATGAACGGGCCCACCGCCCCGACGCCTTGCGAGTCGACGACGCGAATGGTCTCCGATCCGACCACGGCGATGTCCGCGCGGCCGGTGAGCTGTTCGATGTCCTTGGCGTCCTTCACGCCGAACCCGAGAGCGAGCGGCAGCGACGTCGCGTCGCGGCAACGCTGCAGATAGGCCGAGAGCGCGCTGAACTCGGTCGCCGCGCCGGTCACGCCCTTCCGGGCCACGCAGTACACGAAGCCGCGGCTGCGCGCGCCGATCTCGCGCATCCGATCCTCCGGGGTGTTCGGCGACAGAATGAAAATCGGGTCGAGCTCCGCCCGGGTCATCGCCGAAAAGAGCGCGTCTCCTTCCTCGAAGGGTAAATCGGGGACGATCGCCCCTTTCAGTCCGGCCTCTCGCGTCTCCCGCGCGAAGCGCTCGATGCCGCGCACGAAGGCGATGTTGTAGTAGCTCATGAACACGAAGGGGATCGGGAACTCTCGCGCCAGCTCGGCCGCCATCTCGAAGCAGCGATCGACCGTCGATCCCGCCGCGAGCGCCTTTTGATTCGCGTGGAGAATGACGGGCCCGTCCGCCATGGGCTCGGAGAACGGGATCTGCAGCTCCATGAGATCGACTCCCGCCTCGACCATCGCCGACACGATGCGCCGGCAATCGTCGAAGCTCGGATAGCCGAGCACGATGTGGGTCATGAGCAAGATGGGTTTGTCGCGCAAACGCCGGCGAATCTCAGCCTCGAGCACGGTACACCTCCGCCTTTTCGATGATGAAGTGGCGCCACGCCGGATCGTCGAAGGCATCGGCGATCGTGAAGATGTCTTTGTCTCCGCGCCCCGATTGGTTGATCAGAATCACGTCGTCGGGGGTCAGCTTGCCCGCCTCTTTGAAGGCCTGCGCGAACGCGTGCGACGACTCCAGCGCGGGGATCAGGCCCTCTTTCTGCATGGTCAGCGAAAGCGCATCGATGACTTCCCGGTCGGTGGCGGCCTCGAAGCGCACGCGGCCCGTCTCCTTGAGATGAGCGAGGATCGGCGAGACGCCCACGTAGTCGAGGCCCGCCGCCACGCTATGGGTGTCGTTCATCTGGCCGTCCCCGTTCTGCAGGAAGTACGTCTTGTAGCCCTGCGCGACGCCGACCGAAGCGTGCGGTGAGCACAGCCGGGCCGCATGCTCTCCTGTCTCGATTCCATGCCCGCCCGCCTCGACGCCCACGAGCCCCACGGTGCTGTCGTCGAAGAACCCGGAGAAAATCCCCATCGCGTTCGAGCCGCCGCCGACGCACGCGTACACGCGCGAGGGGAGCCTGCCGCTGGCGCGCACGATCTGCTCGCGCGCCTCCTTGCCGATGATGGACTGGAAATAGCTCACCATCTCCGGGAACGGGTGCGGGCCGCACGCGGTGCCGAGCACGTAGTGCGTATCGTCCATGTTCGTCACCCAATCGCGGAACGCCTCGTTGATGGCGTCTTTGAGGGTGCGTCTGCCCTCTTTGACGGGGACCACGGTCGCCCCCAGGCGCTCCATCCAGAAGACGTTGGGCCGCTGCCGCGCGACGTCGACCTCGCCCATGTAGATCGTGCACGCGAGCCCGAACTTGGCGGCCATGGTGGCCGTCGCCACGCCATGCTGCCCGGCTCCCGTCTCCGCGATGACGCGGCGCTTTCCCATGCGGCGAACGAGGAGCCCCTGGCCCATCACGTTGTTCGCCTTGTGGGCGCCCGTGTGGTTCAGATCCTCGCGCTTGATGTAGATGCGCGCCCCGCCGAAGTGCTTCGTCAAGTTTTCCGCGTACGTGATCGGCGTGGGCCGGCAAGAGTAGCTCGACATCAACGCCGCATACTCTTGCCAAAACGCGGGGTCGCTCTTGGCCGCCGCGAACTCGGTCACCAGCTCGTCGAATGTCGCGACGAGAATTTCGGGGATGAACGCGCCGCCGAAGCTGCCGTAATATCCGCGGTCATGCATGGCTCGAGGCTCCTATCCGTTGAGAGAACACGAAACGATCCGTTCTACAGAACATGCGGGCGAACACGGCCGCGTTCTTGCCGGTGAAGTTCAACGTACGCTCCACGCCGAGCACGGGTAATCCCTTGCGCAGATCGAGCAGGCCCGCCCTCCTCGCGTCGAGCGTCGTGACGCGGAAGGACTGGTCCGCGCTCTCGAGCCGAAGCCGGTAGTGGCCCTGGACGACCTCGGAGAGCGAACGCCCCTCGAGCGGCATTCTGGCGAGCCCCGGAAAGGACTCGGCGAGAAAGCCGATCTCTTCGAGCAGCACCGGCGAGCCCTCCACGCGGGAGACGCGGACCACGTGCACCACCGATTTCCCCTCATGCGGATGGCCCGGTTCCTCGACGTCGAACGTTCGCGGCTTTCCCACGATCTCTGCTTCGAACGTGACGCCGCTCTCCTCGAAGGATGCCAATGTGCCCGCGAGAGAGAACAGATCCACCTGCGCCGGCGCGCTGCGCACGTACGTGCCGCTCCCTCGGCGTCGTTCGAGGACGCCTTTGCGCATCAACGTGTCCGTCGCCTGCCGCACCGTCGGGCGGCCCAGCCCGTAGCGTCGCGCCAGCTCATGTTCCGAGGGGATGCGCTCGCCGGGCGGATACTCGCCCGCGCGGATCCGCCGCAAGAGCTCGTCCGCGAGCTGATGGTAGAGAGGGAGCGCCGATTGACTGTCGAGCACGCCGGGAGTTTCCGCCCAAAGTGGTCAAGTTGTCAAGACATGTCATCGCTGAATTATCGGGGCATTGCGCATGCCGCCAAGCCGGGCCTGGCTGCGGTATCCGCTCGCCTGCGGCGGCGCCTACAGCGTGACCCGCAGCGCCCGCCTTACTCCCGTCGTACTCACCTCGTAGTTGCCGTTGGCGATTCGCACCAGATCCCGGCCCTCGTTCTTCGCGATGTAAAGCGCCGCATCCGCCCGCGCGATGAGGTCCTCGAGCGAGCGCGTCGAATGGTCGTAAAAGGCCAGTCCGGCGCTCAGCGACACCTTGAGGCCGTTGCCGGTCACGGGCAGCCGGATCGCGAACATCCGCGTGCGCAGCCGCTCGAGGCTCGCGTGCGCGACCTCGATCGGCGTGTTCGGCATGACCAGCAGGAACTCCTCGCCGCCCCAACGGCCGAGGATGTCGGTGCTGCGCAACGACTCGCGGCCGGCGCGGACGAACTCCTTGAGCACATGGTCGCCGGCGCCATGCCCGCAGCGGTCGTTGATGGACTTGAAGTGATCCATGTCGATCACGGCGATGGTCAGGGGCTCTTGCGCGGTCCTCGCGGACTCGAGCGCGGCCACGGCCAACTCCGCCGTACGCCGGCGATTCGGCAACCCCGTGAGCGGGTCCTGGTTTGCGAGCACGACCAGCTGCGCACGGTACCTGCGATTCGCCAGCAGGAAGTACACGAGCAGCGCGATCACCGCCGCGCCGAGCCCGGCGAACACGGCATTCCAGCGAAGCTCCTTGCGTTGCAGTTCGGCTTGTTCCTGGGAAGTCGCGAGTTCGCGCTTCAACGAGGTATTGCGCTCGACTTCGCGGTCGGTCGCGAAGCGGGCCCGCAGCGCCCCGGCCTGCATCGCGCTCTCGGCATCGTTAGCCGCCGTGTAGCGCTTGATGTACTCCTCGAGATCGCCGTAGGCCTGCATGTATTTATGTAAAGCCGCGTTGGCGCGGGACCGCCATCTGTAGATCGCGGCGACCTCCCGCGGCGGTAAATCCTGGCCTCCGTGATCGAGCACCCCGTTGAGCTTGGCGAGCGCCGCCTCCGGGCGTCCCATGCCCAAGTCGATGCGCGCCTCGAGCAGCCGCGCCTCCTTGACCGCCAACTCCTCACCCCCGAACAACCGCAAGGCGTTGTCGCACTCCTGCCGCGCCGTCTCGAGCTCGCCGAGCTCGATGTGCGATCCGCAAATCGCCATGTCCGCGAAGGCGTTGGCCTGGGTGTCGCCGAGCGTAACGCTCAGCGCGCGGGCCTTGGAGAATTCGGCGATGGCCGCTTGATGGTTGCCCATCTTGGTCAAAATCTGGCCTTGCCTGAAGCGCGACAGCGACAGGCTCGTCGGCGCATCGTGCGCGGTGTCCCAGTCGATTTTCTCCTGATTCAGGCTGAGCGCCTGGCTGTAGTCGCCCATGGAGCGCATGACCAGGGATAGATTCTCGGCGGAGGCGATGTGCACCTCGGGGGCGAGTTGTCCCTCGCTCGCGCGATACGCCTGAACGAGGGTTGCGACGGCGAGATCCTCGCGATCCGACCGATGCTCCAGGAGCCCTCGATCGATGAGCAGGCACAGATCCGCGGCGGAGCCCGGCGGCTGTGCCAACCGCTCCTGCTCCACGGCTTTCAGCGCCGCGGCGATTCCTGCGCCGTCGTACACACTGGCGAGATAGGCAAGCTGAAGCTCCACGTGTACCGGATCGTGAGGGTCGGGCACGAGCGCGAGACCTTTCTCGGCGCTGGCGCGCGCTGCCGTATCGAGTTCGAGGATGCCCTGCGCCTCGGCGATGACCCCATACAGGGAGGCGATGCGCGATACCGCGGCGCTGCCGGCGCCCGTCGGCGTGTCGGCGTGCGCGGCCGATTGCTCGGCGGCAAGCAGCTGCTGCGACTCCCGGAGCGCGGCGGTTGCGTCTATGCCCACGGACTCCTGCAGCCGCCGGATATCCGGATCGCGGTCGGCCAGGCAATACCCGAACGCCGTCACGGGAAGGCAGGCCACGGCCGCGCACAGCCAGGACCACCACCCAAGTCGCGAGTTCGAGGTGCGCAGGCCGGCCTGCTTGGAGAAGTGCATGGAGATCCTCAAAATACCGCCTTTGTCTCCTCTCCGGCGACCCCGGAAGTCACGTTTTTTCAATTTTGCATCCGCTGAGGTGCCGGGTCCGGCCTCGGGGCATGCGCCCGGTCGAGCAATCGACGGGTTTGTGACGCATGTCGTGGTGGCAAGTTCTCGGCGGCTGGCGCATATTTGACACAGATCAAGAACAACGACGCTGCGCGGAAGGGACCACGAATGGCTTCATCTTTCTTGAGTCGCGAGAGCACCATCGCGCCGCCCGGGTACAACCGTTTCTTGGTTCCGCCCGCGGCGCTGGCGGTGCATCTTTCCATCGGGCAGGTGTATGCGTTCTCGACGTTCAACCTGCCGCTGACCAAGGTTCTGGGCATCACGCATTCGGTGCCTGGGGATTGGAATCTGAAGGAGATCGGCTGGATATTCTCCATCGCCATCGCCATCCTGGGTGTAGCCGCCGCGGTATTCGGACGCTGGGTCGAGCGCGCCGGTCCGCGCAAATCGATGTTCGTCGCCGCCCTGTGTTTCGGCAGCGGCTTCATCGTGTCGGCGCTCGGCATTCACTACCACTGGCTCTGGCTGGTCTACCTGGGATATGGCGTGCTCGGCGGCTGCGGCCTGGGGATCGGCTACATCTCACCGGTCTCCACGCTGATCAAGTGGTTTCCCGACCGTCCCGGCATGGCGACCGGCATGGCCATCATGGGTTTCGGCGGCGGCGCGCTGATCGCGGCGCCGCTCTCGGTCATCCTGATGAATCACTTCAAGACCGCCGCCTCCAACGGCGTGCTCGAAACCTTCGTCACCATGGGCGTCATCTATTTTATGTTCACCATGATCGGGGTGTATTCGGTCCGGGTGCCCGCCGCGGACTGGAAGCCCGAAGGCTGGACGCCGCCGTTGAAACCGCCGCCGCTGGTCACCCAGTCCCTGGTCGCTGTCGAGGTGGCCTGGCGCACGCCGCAATTCTGGCTGCTGTGGGTCGTGCTCTGCATGAACGTCACCGCCGGCATCGGCGTGTTGAGCCAGGCCTCGCCCATGATTCAGGAGATCTTTACCGGCCGCGTCACGCCGGAGATGGCGGCGGGCTTCGTCGGCCTGCTGAGCTTGTTCAACATGGTCGGACGTTTTTTCTGGGCGAGCACGTCGGACTATATCGGCCGGCGCAACACCTACTTCGTGTTCTTCGCGCTCGGCATCCTGCTGTACTCCACGGTACCGTCGATCGGCTACGCCGGCTCGATCCCGCTCTTCGTCGCAGCTTTCGTGATCATCCTGTCGATGTATGGGGGCGGCTTCGCCACCATTCCGGCGTATCTGCGCGACGTGTTCGGCACGCTGCACGTGGGCGCCATCCACGGACGCCTGTTGACCGCGTGGTCGGTTGCGGGCGTGCTGGGACCCGTCCTGGTCAATTACATTCGCCAGTATCAGATCGATCAGGGCGTGCCCAAGGCGCAAGCCTATTCGGTCACCATGTACATCATGTGCGGCTTGCTGCTGATCGGGTTCATTTGTAATTTTTGCATGCGCCCGGTGCGCGAGCAGTATCACTACCGAGCGCCGGGAGAAGGCGGCTTGAGGAGCGCATAATGAAGACACGCGGGCTTATTCTGTGGCTGGCGGTCGGCATTCCCCTCTTATGGGGCGTGTTCAGGACCTTGCAAAATGCCATGAAGCTTTTCTAGACCACCGAATTGCAGGAGAACGATCCATGAACTTGAATATGAGCCTGAGTCTCGCACCCATCGTAGCCTTGATTGCGGGCCTGCTCATCCTGATCGTTCCCCGGCTTCTCAATTTCATCGTCGCCATCTACCTGATCATCACCGGTCTGCTGGGACTCTTCCCGCATCTACGGTAGCGGCTTACACGAGGCGCGCCAGCACCCCGCCGTTCGGGCTGCCGAGGCCCGTGCAGGCGTCCCACCCCGCTTTCGCGGCAAAGTCACCGTTGTTCCCCTGGGTGATGTCCCGGCAGGCCTGCGGGTCGGGATAAAGCGCCGGGTTGATGAGGCCGGCGGCCTTGCCGCTCGAGGCATTGATCCGCGCAATCAGCGCCGCCCACAGCGGCGCGACCGCGCTGGTCCCGCCGAGCACCGTGTCGCTGCCGTCCACGCGCACCTCATAGCCCGTCTCGGGATCCGCATCGCCGGCGACATCGGGAACACCGCGCATGGCCAACGCGACGGACGCTCCCTCCGTCGTCAATGCGCTCAACCCGTTTTGCCAGGCGGGAACCGCGAAGAAACTGCTGATTCCTCCGCCGGTCGCCCCGCCGCTCGCGCCGTCGTTCCACACCGTCTCGCTCGCGATCTGCGTCCGACTCGCTTGAAGGCTCGTGCCGCCGCAGGCAAGCACGTGCGGACTCGACGCGGGAAAGTCCACATGGTCTCCGCCGCTGCTCACACCGTCCGATGAACCACCATCGCCGGCGGCGATGCAGATCGTGATGCCCATGGCGGCCGCCGCCTGGAATGCCGAGTCCATGGCGGTCATCGCCTGCGAGGTCCACGTCGACTCGGCGCCGCCCCAACTGATCGACAACACGGACGGATCGTTGGTGGTGTCGTGGATGGCGGAGGTGATCGCATCGAGGAAGCCGGCGTCGGTATTCGGCGCGAAATAAACCGCAATCCGCGCGCCGGGTGCGATGGACCCCACCACCTCGATATCCAGCATCACTTCGCCGTCGGGTCCATCGGCATCGCCGGTCGGGCTGTTGGTCGCATGGTCCACGGAAACGGCCGTGACCGCCGGCACGGTCACATTCAAACCGCTGAAATACGTGCTGAGGTCCGCCGGCCGGTATCCGCCGCCGAGCTCGATGAGCGCCACGCATTGGCCGGCGCCCGTGCCCGTGGGATATCCGTAGAGGGCCGCGACCTCGGGCGGCGTGAACGACACCGGAGCCACTGCATGCCGCAGGATGTTACCGAGCGGCGGGCGCGTGCGAAAATGTGGCCGCGCCTGCGGACGGTTGTCGAATCCGAGAATCGCCTCGACCACGCCGTCCCATTCGGTGGGCAGGTAAATTCCGCCGGTGCGGCCTCGATAGGTGCCGCCCGCATGCGACATGTGGTGGAGCTGGATGCCGAACGCGGCCGTGAATTGCGCGACGGTCCCGGACAGAATGACCGTCCTTCGCGCCGCATGCTCCTGAACCACGGCAAGACCCTGGGATTCCGCAAACGAACTCACCCGCGAGAGGTCCGCGGGATCCGCGCCGTGATCGCGCGCGAAATCCTGTTTGCTCAAATGTCTGACCCGATTGCCGGCGGCGAGGCTCGCCACGCGCGCTTGCATCGCCTGCTGACCGCGGCGGCGCACGAGCACGCTGACCTCGAAGCGCTCCGATGGATTCGCCGGCCCCACCACTCGTGCGCCGGGAACGGCGGCTCGCTCACTGCCCTTCAAGAGGATTTTCGCCATGACTCGCCCCCCTCGGTGATGCTCGAGCGTTAGTCTACGGCGATGCCTGAATGGCCGCCGCTGTCGCTGCCCACAAACAGTCGTAGGAATTCCTGAGACGCGCGATGCACAGGGCGGACCCCGCGCCGAGCGCCGGCGTGGCTCCGGCGCTACTCGCGCGCCGCGCGCCGGCTCGTGCTACGCCGGCCGGCCGCGCCCGGAGCCGCGCCCGCCTGCCGATCCATCTCGCCGCGCAGCTGCGCCGCGGCACCGGTGGATATCGCGCCGAGTCGCGCCTCGATGACGGCGAGGTCCGGCTTCGGGCCGGGCACGTGCGACTCGAGCGCCTGTCGCATGACTCGCAGGTGTTCGGGCGTCGTGCCGCAGCAACCGCCGATGATCCGCGCGCCGGCATCGAGCGCCAGGCCGGCATAGGTGCCCATGAGTTCCGGCGTCCCGTCGAAGCGGATCGCACCGTCGACGTAGCGCGGAATGCCGCAGTTCGCCTTGGCGACCAGCACGGCGGAAGCATCGGACGCGGCCGCGAGATTGACGATGGAGGCCACGAGCTCCGAGGGACTCACGCCGCAGTTGCTGCCGCAGGCCGCAAGATGATGCTTTCGATGCAGGCCCGCGAGATCGGAGGGCGTGACGCCCATCATCGTGCGCCCGTTGGTATCGAAGCTCCAGGTGGCGACGACCGGCAAACCCGCGGTTCGCGCTCCCGCCACTGCCGCCTCGGTCTCCTCGACCGAGGACATCGTCTCGATCCACAGCAGATCTGCGCCGCCGCGCGCCAGAGCCGCCGCCTGCTCCGCGAACGCCTCACGCGCGTCGTCCAGGCTCAGCGGACCGAGCGGTTCGAGTATCTCGCCGGTGGGGCCGATGCTGCCGGCGACGAGTACCGTGCGGTCGGCGCGCTCCGCCTGGCTTCGGGCGATGGCCGCTGCCTTCTCGTTGAGTTCGCCCACCCGGTCGGCGGCTTTGTGAAGTTTCAAGCGGTACCGGGTACCGCCGAAGCTATTGGTCAATATGATATCGGCGCCGGCCTCGACGAAGGCTCGCTGCAGCTCGGCGATGCGTTCGGGATACACGGCATTCCATAGCTCCGGCGCATCGCCCGATTGCAGCCCGCGATCGAACAAGTTGCTCCCCGTCGCGCCGTCCGCGAGCAGCCAGGGTCGTTGCGCCAGCAAGGGTGTCAGTCGATCGGTCATACGAATAGTGTACCTGGTGGTGGCACGCGGGGATTAAAGGAGCGGCCGCCGGATTATGCAAAAGGGTGCTTGAGGAAAATAGTCTCGTCGCGATCCGGTCCGGTCGAAATGATGTCGATGGGTACATCGAGAAGGGCCTGGAGCCGCTCGAGGTAACGGCGCGCATTCTCGGGCAAGTCTGCGTATTGTGTCTTGCCGACCGTGCTCTCCTTCCAGCCCGGCAGCTCCTCGTACACGGGCGCGCAATTGCCGAACTGATCGCAGAACAGCGGCGGCGTGCTCGTGAGCGTGCCCTCGATCTGGTAGCCCACGCAGACCCGGATGGTGTCGAGTCCGTCAAGAACGTCGAGCTTGGTCACGCAGAGCGACGAGCAGCTCGAGTTGACGATGGATCGGCGCAACGCGACGGCGTCGAACCAGCCGCAGCGGCGCTGCCGCCCCGTGACCGAGCCGAACTCATGTCCCACCTTGGACAAATGCTCGCCGTACTCGTCGAACAACTCGGTGGGGAATGGGCCGCCGCCGACCCGGGTGGTGTACGCCTTGACGATGCCGAGCACCTCGTGAAAGCGCCGCGGCCCGAGTCCCGTGCCGGGGGCCGCGCCGCCCGCGCTGGTGGTCGAGGAGGTGACGTACGGATAGGTGCCGAGATCCACATCGAGCATGGCGCCTTGCGCCCCCTCGAACAGCACGTTCGAGCCCGCGATACTCAGCTCCTCGAGGATGCCGGTCACGTCAGCCACCAGCGGCTTCAGGCGCTCGCCGAGCGCGAGATTCGATTCGAGCTCGGCCTGAAAATCCACCGGCGCGACCTGAAAATAGCGCTGCAAAATGAAGTTGTGATAATCGAGGACCTCGCCCAGCTTGGAGGCGAAGCGCTCGCGGTGAAACAGGTCGGACACGCGCACCGCGCGCCGCGCCACTTTGTCCTCGTACGCCGGACCGATGCCGCGTCCGGTGGTGCCGATGGCGTTGGTGCCGCGGGCTTGCTCGCGAGCGCGGTCGAGCGCCACGTGCGAGGACAGAATCAACGGACATGCCGGGCTCACGCGCAGCCGCTCGAACACCGGCACGCCGCGATCGATGAGCATTTGCGCTTCCGTGAACAGCGCCTGGAGCGACAGCACCACGCCGTTGCCGATCAGGCACTGCACGCCCGCGTGCAAGATGCCGGAGGGGATCAGCGACAGCACGGTCTTCTTGCCGCCGATCACCAAGGTATGCCCCGCGTTGTGCCCGCCCTGAAAGCGGGCCACTGCCTGCACCTTGTCGGTGAGCAGATCGACGACCTTGCCCTTGCCCTCGTCGCCCCACTGCAAGCCGATCACGACTAAATTCTTACCCATTGCGTGCCATCCATAATAGGGCGAGTCCGACGATCATGCTGATCAATCCACCCCATCGCAGCTGCGCCGGCTCGGTTTGAGAAAGCTTCGCCATCAACCGCTTCGCGGCGCCGGGATTCAAGAACGGCAATATGCCCTCGAGCACGAGGTACAGAGCGAACGCCCCGCCCAAATAGCGCGCCAATTCGGCCCAACCGATATCCATCCCCATGGCCCTCAGCGCTGCGGTTGCGTTTGAGGTTTATTGAAGTACTTGAAGTACGCATTGTCGGGCGGGATCACCAACAGATCACCCTGCGTGCCCACCGAGTCCCGATAGCTCTGCATGCTGCGGTAGAAACTGTAGAACTCCGGATTCTTCGAGTACGAATTCGCATATACCTCGCTCGCCGCGGCATCGCCCTGGCCGCGCGTCTGGCCGGCCTGGCGGGACGCATCGGCCAGAATCTCGGTCGTCTCCTTGTTCGCCTCTCCGCGAACGCGATCCGAGGCCTCGACGCCCTCGGCCCGCAGCTTCGCCGCCTGCGCCTTGAAGGTCGCCCGCATGCGGTCGAACACCGACTCCTGAACCTGCTGCGGCAGATCGATCTTGGTAATCCGCACGTCGACGAGCTCGATGCCCAGCTGGTCCGCAAAGGGCCGCGCCGTCTTCATCATCGCGTCGGTGAATTCTGCCCGCCCGGCGGTGACCACTTGCTGCAGGGTGCGCTGGGTCACCACGGTCTTGATGCTGTCGCGGATGGTCTCCCGCAGACGCGCATTCGCGACCTCCTCGACCCCGCCCGTAGTCTCGTAATACAGGCGCAAATTGGCGATGCGCCACTTGACGTAGAAGTCGATGGTGAGCTGTTCCTGTTCCCGGGTGAGAAAGTGCTCGGCCTGATACATGTCGGTGAGCACCCGCCCGTCGAATTTGGTGACTTCGTTGACCAGCGGGATCTTGACGTGCAGGCCGGGCTTGAAATCGGATTCAATGATCTCGCCGCCCGTCGATTTGATCGCGAGCTCGCCCTCGCTCACGGTAAACAAGCTCGCGCGGGCGATCAGTATGACCGCCACCAGGCACAGCATCACGTACAAGAGTTTCGTTTGCATCAGCGCACCCCCCGCGCGCGCGCCGGGTCCTCGGGCGGGGACACTTGAACCTCCGGCAACCGCGACGCCGGCACCGTGCCGGCGTCGCTCGAGCCCGCGAGAGGCTGCGTGCCGGGCGGCATAAGCTTGTCGATGGGCAGGTACAGCATGTTGCCGGCGCCCTTGGTATCGACGATGACCTTGCGTGCGTTCTTGTAGACCTGGTTCATCGTGTCGAGGTACATGCGTTCGCGGGTCACGGCCGGCGCGTGCTCGTATTGAGTCAACACTTGATCGAACCGGGCGGTCTCGCCCTGCGCGAGGGCGAGCACCTGCAGCCGGTACGCCTCCGCTTCCAGGAGCACTTTCGCCGCCTCGCCGCGCGCGCGCGGCACCACATCATTGCGGTACGTCTCCGCATCTTGCTGATAGCGCTGGCGGTCCTTGTCGGCTTTGATGGCGTCGCGCTGCGAATCCTGGACGGCCTCGGGAACCAAAACCTCCTCGAGCCTGACGCCGATGATATGAACGCCCATATCGTAGCTGTCGATGGTGCGCTGGAGAGTCGCCATGGCGTGGTCGGTGATGGTTGCATCGAAGGCGAGCGCCTTGTCGAGAGAGGCTTGGCCGACCGCCTCGCGCAGGGCGCTCTCGCTGACCTGCCGCAGCGTATCCTCGACCCCCTTGACCTTGAACAGGTACTTGCGCGGATCGGGCTGGGTGTACTGAACCGCGGACCGCACCTCGACCAGATTGGTGTCGGCGGTCAGCATTTGCGCATCATCCTGGACGCTGTTGGGCTGCGAGACATTCACGATCACTTTGCGCTCGATGGGCCAGGGCATGTGCCAGTTATAGCCCGGTCCCACGGTCTTCACGTAAGCGCCGAACCGAAGCACCACGGCGCGCTCCTGCGCATCGACCCGATAGGCCCCGCTCGCTATCCAAACTGCGCCGATGAGAACCGCGACGCTGCCCAATCCCTTAGCGAAACTCGGCGTGCTCTGGCCGCCGCCGACACCGCCGCTACCGCTGCGCCCGAACAGCGCCGCGAGCCGCCGCTGGAGGTTGCGCAGGACTTCGTCCAGGTCGTTCTGCGAATTTTGAGGGCGGTTCCAGGGGTTGCGCTTCTCGCCGCCAGGTTCGTTCCAAGCCATGCATGTGCCTAAATTTTGGTTTCGGACGGGCTGTCTAATGTTGGGAGGCCGGGCATTTTAACAGCCGATCGCAACCTCACAAGGTCAACTAGGCCACGCGCTGCTCGTGCGGTTCGAGCGTTTCCACGAGATTGACGCCTCGGCTGCCCAAAACCTTGGCCATTTCGGCGGAATCGAGCTCAACTTCGAGCTCCCAGCTGCCGTCGTCGCATTGCCGCTCGGTACGCACGGCGTTGCGTCGATACAGATCCGAGCGCACGGCGGCGGCCGGCATTTGCAGGTGAAGGGTGCGGCGGATCTGGTTCGGCCGGACCGCCTGCACGAGGGCCTCGCGCAACGCCTCGAGCCCCGTCCCGGTCACCGACGACACCCAGACTTGGGCCGGCAGGCCGTCGGGGCCGGCGATGACCCGCGGTGCGGCACCTGCCGCCGAGTCCTCCAGCAAATCGATCTTATTGAACACCGTGAGCTCGCGAATCGCTCCGGCGCCGATGCCGGCGAGCACCTCGCGCACCTGCGCGATGCGTTCGCTGCGCAGGGGATCGCTGGCGTCCACGACGTGCAGCAGCAGATCCGCGTCGCGAGCTTCCTGCAAGGTCGAGCGGAACGCCGCTATGAGTTCGTGCGGAAGTTGACGAACGAATCCGACCGTGTCGGCAAGCACGACCTCGCCCACGCCGGCTAGCTTTACCCGCCTTACGGTGGGATCGAGCGTCGCGAATAGTTGGTCCGCGACATACGTGTCGCTGCCGGTGAGCCGGTTGAAGAGCGTCGACTTGCCCGCGTTGGTGTAGCCCACCAGCGCGACGGTCGGAACCGGCACTTCGCGCCGCACGTGACGTCCTGTGTCGCGCTGGCGCGCGAGCTTGTCGAGCCGGCCGCGCAGTGTTCGGATGCGCTTGGCGATCAACCGACGGTCGGTTTCCAGCTGCGTCTCGCCCGGGCCTCGAAGGCCGATACCGCCCTTCTGGCGCTCGAGGTGGGTCCAGCCGCGCACCAGCCGGGTCGCCAGATGCGACAACTGCGCGAGTTCCACTTGGAGCTTACCCTCGAAGCTTCGCGCTCGCTGCGCAAAGATGTCCAGAATCAATCCATTACGATCCAATACTCGACATCCGGTAAGCTTTTCGAGGTTGCGTTCCTGGCTGGGGCTCAACTCCTGATCGACCAGCACGACCTCGGCGCCGAGCTCCACGGCCTGGGCTCGGATTTCCTCCGCTTTGCCGGTGCCGACGAAATACTTGGGATCGGGCCTCGGGCGGGAGGCGAGCACGACTCCCACGGGAATCGCGCCGGCCGAGGCGGCGAGCGCCTTGAATTCAGAGGCATCGTGCGGGTCGACGGGATGTCCTATCCCCACACCGACCAATAGCGCCCGCTCGCCACCCCGGGGGCGTTCAAACAATGGACGAACGCCTGCCGCGGATCATTCGACGATGGCCGGTTCCGTGACTTCGCCGTCCTCACCCGTCGGCAGCCGCACATTGCGCGCCGGAACGACGGTGGAAATGGCGTGCTTGTAAACCATTTGGCTGACGCTGTTTCTCAGCAGCACGACGAACTGATCGAACGAATCGATCTGTCCCTGTAGCTTGATTCCGTTTACGAGATATATGGATACCGGTACGCGTTCTTTGCGCAGGGCATTCAAAAAAGGGTCCTGGAGGGACTGGCCACGGGCCATGGGAGAGCTCCTTGTTTTTAGAGTCGTTGACATTGCCTCGTCACTTCCCTGCGCCAGGCAAATTTCGGTTAAATGCTAGCACAGCAGGGGTCGATGGCGTTAAAGGTATGACCATCCCGCAAACCCGCACTCGGACAGTGCACTGATAACCATAGATGCCACATGCGGTTGCATGGAGTCTAGCCAAGCAGCGCCGTGACGTCGCCGAAGCCACGTCAACTGCCGCTTGGCGAGTTGCCGCGTTGCCGCAACCGCTTTTTCTTTAGCCTCATCCAATTCGCATCGTCCTGCTAGGAACGTCCATGCCTGACGGTATCCGACCGCGCGCATCGATGGATGTTCCGCGGTCAGATCGCATCTTTCGTATAGGGCGCGCACTTCGGCGAGGAAACCCGCCGCCATCATCGCCTCGAACCGCGCGGTAATTCGCCGATGCAGGTCGCTGCGCTCGCGCGGCGCGACCGCGAATTCCACGACCTCCACGCCGTCGAACGCCGTCCCATGTTTCTGTTGTAACCGAGTAATCGGCAAGCCGGTGGCGCGATAAACCTCCAAGGCGCGCTGAATGCGCTGCGGATCGTTCACATGGATGCGCGCCGCGGCCTGCGGGTCCACCCGCACGAGCTCCTCGTGCAACGCGGCCCAGCCGATTGTTGCCGCCTGCTCGTCGATCTCTGCCCGAATGCGCGCGTCCGCCTCGGGCAGCTCAGCGAGTCCCGCGGACAGTGCATGGAAGTAAAGCATGGTGCCGCCGACCAAAAGCGGCTGGCGTCCCTTCGCCCAGATCTGCCGCATCGCCTCGGTTGCGTCCCGCACGAACTCACCGGCCGAATAGCTCGTCGCCGGATCGCGGATGTCGATGAGATGGTGGGGTATCCTCGCGCGCGTGCGGAGGTCCGGCTTCGCCGTGCCGATATCCATGCCGCGATACACCTGCGCCGAATCGACGCTCACGATGTCGAACGGGAAGCGCTCCGCGAGTTCGAGGGCGATGTCCGACTTGCCCGCCCCCGTCGGTCCCATGAGCAACAACGCGCATCGGCGGTTGCCGCCCATCAGCGCCCGCGCATGAACAATCGATCGAGATCCCCGAGCGACAGACGCACCCAGGTCGGTCGCCCATGGTTGCATTGATCGGCCCGAGGCGTGCGCTCCATCTCGCGCAACAGCGCGTTCATCTCGGGCAAGGTGAGCGCCCGCTGGGCGCGCACCGCGGCGTGGCACGCCATGGTGCCGAGCAGGTGATTGATCGACTCCTCGACCCGGCGGGAATGCCCGGTTTCGAGCAAATCCGAGAGCACGTCGCGCACCACCGCCGCCGGGTCTCGTCCCGCGAGCAGACTCGGAATCCCGCGCAGCGCCAGTTGATCGGGCGCAAGCCGCGTGACGGCGAACCCCAAGGCCGCGAATTCCGCCGCATGCAGGTCGGCCGCCTCGGCTTGCGCCGGCGTCACGGTCAGGATCTCGGGCACGAGCAGCTGCTGCTGGGCCGTCTCGCCGGCGAGAAGCTTTTTCATGCTTTCGTACATGACGCGCTCGTGAGCGGCATGCATGTCGACCAGCACCATGCCGTCCGAGGTCTGCGCCAGGATATAGACGCCGTGCAGCTGCGCCACGGCGAAGCCGAGCGGGGTATCGGCATGCTCCACCGGAACGGCGCCGTTCGAGGCGGCCGATTCGGCGCGCTCCTGATCGCGCACGGCAAAGCTTGCCTCGGCGCCCGCCTCGAACACCGCGCCCGCGCTAAAGCGAACGTCGGACGGCTCGAGGAATCGGCGGTAGGCATCGATCGCGCCGCGGCCTGCGGCCCGATCCGGCAGCACGAAGCGCCCCTGGCTGGGCGGTGCGGAGCCCGACGCGCGCGCGCCGCCGGTCAGCCAGGCCGCCGGCGCACTGCCCGACGACTCGGCGGTCGGCCGTGTGTCCGCGAGCGCCCGCTCGAGCGTGCGGAACATGAACTCGTGCACGCCGCGCGATTCGCGAAAGCGCACCTCGAGCTTCTGAGGATGCGCATTCACATCCACCAGTATTGGATCCATGTCGAGGTACAGCACATAGGCGCAAAATCGGCCGTTGAAGAGCACGTCCTGATAGGCAAGCCGCGCCGCTCCCGCGATGAGCTTGTCGCGCACGAAGCGGCCGTTGAGAAAGGCGAATTGCAGATCGGATTGGCTGCGCGAGAACGTCGGCAGCGCGAGCCACCCCGACACGCTCAGCGTCTCGCTCTGGTGGCGCAGCTCGATCACGTGCGATGCGAATTCCTCGCCGCAGATCTTCGCCACGCGCGCCAGGCGCTCCTCGGGCGAGCGCGCCGGCGCCAGCGTCCAGACGGTCTTGCCGTTGTGCGCGAGCGTAAAGCCCACCGAAAAACGCGACAGCGCGAGCCGCTCGAGCATGCGCAGGATGTGCTGATACTCGGTCGTCTCGGCGCGCAGAAACTTGCGCCGCGCCGGGACGTTGAAGAACAAATCCCGCACCTCGATGCTCGTGCCCGCAGGATGCGAGGCCGGGGCCGGGGCACTGGTCAGGCCCTCGCGCGCATCCACGTTCCAGGCGTGATCGGCCTCCTTGGAGCGCGAGGTCAACGTCAGCCGCGACACCGACGCGATGCTCGGCAATGCTTCGCCGCGAAACCCGAGCGTCGCGACCCGCTCGAGATCCGACAAGGACGCGATTTTGCTGGTGGCATGGCGCGAGAGCGCGAGCGCGATCTCCTGGGGCGCGATGCCGATGCCGTCATCACGCACCCGGATCAGCCCGCACCCACCGCGCTCGAGCTCGACCTCGATGCGCCGGGCGCCCGCGTCCAAGGAGTTCTCCACCAGCTCCTTGACCACGGAAGCCGGCCGCTCGATCACCTCGCCGGCGGCGATTTGGTTGATGAGCTCATCGGCAAGTATTTGAATGGGCAGGGTACACCTCGCGAACTGTGCATTTTCGCACAGCGCGCGGGCAATGAGGGATCGGCGCGCTAGAGCGTCGGCGGGTTTGCGGCGGCGTCGCGTTTCGTCGTCGCGAGCTCGGGCCGCGGCGCACCCTGCGCGAGCTGCGCGATGCGCGTGCCCGCGGGAGGATCGGAGTAAAAATAGGCGCGCAATCCCTGATGGATGGCGGCGGCGAGCTTCGCCTGATGCTCGACGCTGCGCAGGCGCATCTCCTCGCCCGGATTGGAAATATAGGCCGTCTCGATCAGCATCGAGGGAATGTCGGGCGACTTCAACACCATGAAGCCGGCCTGCTGAACCAGCGGCTTTCTCACCTCGCCCACCAGATTCAGTTCATGCAGCACGTGCTCCGCGGCGATGTGGCTCGCGGTCAGCGACGCGGTCTGCGACAGATCGAGCAGCACCGAGGCGAGCATATCGCCCTTGTTCTCGAGCGACACGCCGCCGATGAGATCGGCCGCGTTCTGGCGCTCGGCGAGCCAGCGCGCCGCCTCGGTGGTCGCGCCGTGCTGCGAGAGGATGTAGACCGAGGAGCCGTCGACGCTGCGGTCGCGAATCGAATCGGCGTGGATCGACACGAACAGATCCGCCTGGTGCGCGCGGGCGCGCCGCATGCGGTCGCGCAGCGGCACGAAATAATCGCCGTCGCGCGTCAATACGGCCCTCATCCCCGGCTCCGCGTCCACCCGTTGCTCTAGCGCGCGGGCGATGGCGAGGGTCACGTCCTTTTCGCGCGTGCCTTTCATGCCGATGGCGCCGGGGTCCTCCCCGCCATGGCCGGCGTCGATCGCGATGATGAGATCGCGCGCTTCGGGGCGCGCATGCTCGACTTTGATCGGCGCCTCCGCCGCGGGCTGCTCGGAGACCTGCCCGTGCGCCGGCGCCTGGGCGTCCCGCGAGGGCGCAGCCTCCTCCATCGCCGGCGACCCGGCCGCGCGAGCCGACATCCCCGCGCCGCGCTCGGCGAGCTCCACCACCAGCCGATACCCAGAGCGGCCGTTCGGCATCGACAGCACGCTCTTCGTCCGCATCGAGCGCGACAGATCGAGGACGATGCGCTCCCCGGATGCGTTGTGCGCCATACGAACCTGCCGGATCACACCCGTCCCGCTGGGCGCTCTGCGCGCCTCGGGGGCAAGCCGGGCGCCGCTCACGTCGATGACGATGCGATCCGGATTCTTCAGCGTCATGAGGCTGTGGGGGGTGCGCGCCGAGAGATCCATCACCACGCGCGGTCCCTCGGGGCCGGTGGAGAGGCGGACGGCGCGAATCTCCACGGCTCCGGCAGGAACCGCCAGCAGAGTTGCGAGCATCGCCGACACGAGACCGGAGCACAGAACTCTCATGGGCGATAACTTACCCGTGAGCCTGTAGTTTTTCAAGCCAAATTAGATAGATAGGGTATTAATCTGGTGTCATTCCGGAGGTTTATGAGCCACCTCTCCCCGATTGCTCCGTGCGCGCGCATCCGCGCCCTGCGGCCGGCGTCGGCGAAGCTCAAGCTCAATTCGAGGTCCGGCGGCGGCAATGCCTGGGCCCCTTTGCTCGGCCACTCGACCAGCAACAGACAGCCTGCTCCCAAAAAATCGCGCAGCCCGAGCTCCTCGACCTCCTCCGGGCCGCTCAGCCGATAGAGATCGACGTGCACGCAGGTAAGCTCAGTCAGCCGGTAGGTCTCGACCAAGGTAAAGGTGGGGCTTCGAATCAAGCCCGAGACCCCCAAGGCGCGCAGCAGGCTGCGTACGCAGGTGGTCTTGCCTGCTCCCAGATCACCTTCCAGATGAAGCCCCGTCGATTCCGCAGCCGGGCCGGGAAATGCTCGGGCGAGCGCGGCGCCCAGCGCCTCGGTCGCCTCGGCGTCGGGCAGCGCGAATTCGATCTGACAGGGCTCGGGCTGCGGCATGGATCTCGACGATGCGGCGATGGCAGGGGCTGCGCCGTCTCGCGGCGCCGGTTGGCCATTATAGGGGGCGACAGCGTAGCCTTCGCATGTGAGCGTTTCGACCATGACCAGATCTTTCGACGCACCCGCGCTGGTCGCGGACATCCGGGGGTGGGCGGCCGAGCTCGGGTTCGCCCGCCTCGGCGTCGCGAGTATCGATCTGTCAGCCGACGAGTCCCATTTCGTCGAGTGGCTGCGCGCGGGCTTTCACGGCGAGATGGAGTACATGTCCCGACACGGCGTGAAGCGCGCCCGGCCCGCGGCGCTCGTGCCCGGCACCGTCAGCTGCCTCAGTGCGCGCATGGATTATTGGCCCCCCGGAGCCGCCGACCCGGACGCGGTGCTGGCCGACTCGAGCGCCGCGTACATCTCGCGCTATGCCCTGGGGCGGGACTACCACAAACTCATGCGCCATCGCCTGCAGAGGCTCTGCGACCGAATCGCCGCGGCCATCGGCCCGTTCGGCTATCGGGCCTTCGTTGACAGCGCTCCGGTGCTCGAGAAGGCGTTGGCCCGAAACGCGGGCTTGGGCTGGATCGGCAAACACACCAACCTGATCGAGCGCCACGCCGGTTCCTACTTCTTCCTGGGCGAGATCTACCTGAATCTCGAGCTCCCCGCCGATCCGGCGGCCACGGCGCACTGCGGCTCCTGCAGCGCCTGCATCCCCGCCTGCCCGACGGGCGCGATCGTCGCGCCCTATCGGCTCGATGCGCGCCGCTGCATCTCCTATCTCACCATCGAGCTCGAAGGTGCGATCCCCCTCGAACTGCGGCGCGCCATGGGTAATCGCATCTACGGGTGCGACGATTGCCAGCTCGCCTGCCCATGGAACAAGTTCGCCCGTCCCGCGGCCGAGAAGGACTTTCAGGTACGGCAGGGTCTCGACCGGGCGGCGCTCGTCGCCTTGTTCGCCTGGAGCGAGGCGGAGTTCCTGGAAAAGACCCGGGGCAGCGCCATTCGCCGCATCGGCTTCGAGCGCTGGCTGCGCAATATCGCGGTGGCGCTCGGCAATGCGGCGAGCTCCGAGGCGGTGATCGCGGCGCTGCGCTCGCGCGAGCACGACGCCTCGCTCCTGGTGCGCGAGCACGTGCGCTGGGCGCTCGCCGAGCACACCGGACGCACTGCCGCGGCTGGGGAGGCCTAGGTGGGGGGCAGCAGGCTGCTGCCCGGATTGAAAAAATGCCGGCCGCGCCGCTTCTTGCTGATCTCGGCCAGCAACATCCGATAGTCGGCGTCGTTGTTCACGGGATCGATCGCCGCGGAATTGACGATGAGGAGCGGGGCGGCGTCGTAGCTATGGAAGAAACGCGCATACGCCTGGGTCAGCTTCTCCAGATAAGTGCGTTCGATATGCTGCTCGTATCGAATGCCGCGCTTCGCGACACGATCCATCAACACATCGACCGGCGCCTGTAAATACACCACCAAGTCGGGTTTCGGCACATCCACGACCACGCGTTCGTAGACGCGCTCGTAGAGCGCGTACTCGGCGTCATCGAGCGTCACCCGCGCGAACAGCTGATCCTTTTCGAGCAGATAATCCGCGATGCGGACCTCGCCGAACAAGTCCTGTTGCCGAACCTCCTCGAGCTGCCGAGCGCGCTGAAACAAGAAAAAGAGCTGCGTCTGAAACGCGGCGGCGCGCGGGTTCCTGTAGAAGCGCTCCAGGAATGGGTTCTGGTCAGCCTGCTCGAGCACGAGCTGACCACCGAGCGACTGCGCCAGGAGCCGCGCGAGGCTGGTCTTGCCCACGCCTATCGGCCCCTCGATGACGATGAATCGATGCGCGTTCTCGGTCACTGACGATGCCCCACTCACTCCAACGGAGAAATTCCATCCCCGCCCAGCCGCACTTTGAGATCCAGGACACGGCCGTGTCCCGGAATATCGAGGGTGGGGGCGATATCGCTCAGAGGATACAGGACGAAGTTACGCATCGACACTCCGGGATGCGGCAGCGTCAGGCCGGGATCCTCAACGGCGTTTCCCACCATCCACACGAGATCCAGATCGATGACTCGCGGTCCCCAACGCTCTTCGCGAATGCGGCCCATGCGGTGCTCGATCTCGAGCAGTCCCTCGAGCATCTCGTGAGGCGACTTTCGCGTTACGAGGCCGACGGCCGCGTTGATGAATTCCGGTTGATCCTGCCGGCCCATGGGGCGCGTTCGATAGAGCCGCGAGCGCGCCTCGAGGCGCGTCTCGGAGAGCGATCCGAGATGCCGGCATGCCTCTTCCACCCGCTCGCGGGGATGGTCCAGGTTGCTGCCGATCGCCACGTAGGCGGGACGCCAGAACGCTCTCATGACGGCGTCTCGATCCCGTTGGGTGGGCGGTGCCGCACTTAGCTGCGCGACGCCCCACCTCGCCGCCGACGCCGGCGCCGTCGGCCCGCCGGTGGAATGCTGCCGTCCGGCGCCGTCGACGCTTCCTGGGGGCGGGCCTGGACGAGCGCGACTCGCTCCTCCTGCGGCAGCACTTGAATGCGCGTCCACCAGTCCGCGAGTTCAGGATCGGCGACGCCGACCTGCGCCCGCAGCAACAGAAAGTCATAGGCCGCACGGAAGCGCGGATGCTGCAGCAGGCTCAATGCCTTGACGCCGCTGCGACGATTGAACCGCGGCTGCAGCATCAACAGCTCGCGCATGGGCACCGCGAAGCGGCGCGGAATGGCGACGCGAGGTTGCTGCGCCCTCAACACGGCGTCGCAGGCTTGCATCAGGAGGGCAAGGTCGGGCGCCGGACCCGCCGCCCGCTCGTTCAGCTCCCGCAGCACCGCGCTCCACAGCAAGATCGCGAACAGGAACGTCGGGGTCACCGGTTTGTCCGCGACCACGCGCGCATCGGTGTTCGCCAGTCCGAGCTCGAGCATCTCCCGGGCATAGGCGTAGGGCGGCAGCTCGAACGCCGCAGCGGACAGCGGGAACAAATGCTCGAACAGTCCGTATTTCTGCAGGAGCTCGAACGACTTGGCGCCATAACCCGATAAAAAGAGCTTCAGCACCTCATCGAACAGACGGGCCGGCGGCACCCCGTCGAGCAGATAGCCCAGCCGCCGAATCGGCGCCTCGGTATCGGCCTCGATGGTGAAGCCGAGCTTGGCCGCAAAGCGCACGGCCCGCAGCATGCGCACCGGATCCTCGCGGTAGCGAGTTTCCGGATCGCCGATGAGCTTCAGCCGCCGCGCCCTGACATCGCTCACCCCATCGACGAAATCCCAGATCGACAGATCCGCAATGTTGTAATAGAGCCCGTTCGCGGCGAAGTCGCGCCGCCAGACGTCCTCTTCTATGGAGCCGTAGATGTTGTCGCGAAGAATGCGTCCGGTGGTATCGAACGCGCGATGCTCCGAATCGGCGGGTTGCACGAACTCGACGTCCGCGTCCACCCGTTCGGCATCGGCTGAGGAATCTTCCGTCCCTTCCTCGGAGCCACCTTCCGGCGCGCCTTCCGCAGCCTCCTCGGGCAGATCCTCGCGCTCCGGCGCCGCGGCGGCCCGAAAGGTCGCCACCTCGATGATCTCGCTGCCGAAATGCACGTGCGCCAAGCGGAAGCGGCGCCCGATCAGGCGGCAATTGCGAAACAGCCGCCGCACGTCCTCGGGCAACGCGTCGGTGGCCACATCGAAGTCCTTCGGCTTGAGGCCCAGGAGCAGATCGCGCACGGCCCCGCCCACCAGAAATGCCTGATAGCCCGCCTCTTTGAGCCTATAAAGCACTTTCAAGGCGTTGGGCGAAATCGAGGCCCGCGATATCGAGTGCTCGGGGCGAGGAATGACCGAATGAGGGAATTGGGTCGACGGTGAGTTCAAAAAAGCCGGTTCCGCTTGAGTCCAAAAAATTGGCCCGTATACTACCAGCCCTCTTGGGTTCAGGCGGCCTAAGATCAACCCCTACGCTCCCTTCGTCTAGAGGCCTAGGACACGGCCCTCTCAAGGCTGTAACACCGGTTCGAATCCGGTAGGGAGCGCCATAAAATCAATGGGTTAGCCCGTTCAACCGTCTCCCAAAGGGAGCACCGGGACGGCGAGTTCGGCCCACTCGCCTAGCGCGACTCTTTGCGCCGGTCAGACTCCAAGATTTTGAATGCCGCTTTTACCGCTGAATCGACGAGCGCTGCTTCCTTTTCCCGCTCGGCGTTCGAGATGTGAAACAGCATGTCGATGGAATGCCGAATATACCGAGGCTTCAGCATATTGAGGGCCAGGCACGCCACATCCACCAGCTTATCCTCGCTCCGCACGAGGCGGGGATATTCCGGCGCCAACTGCGTTACACGCTCGAACACCAGCGCTTCTTGATGATTGCGCGCAGATCCAAAATTCATATCCGAGATTCTCCATTTTTCACTATGAGGCGCAATTGGTGCCCCGCCGGCCCGCTCAGAATTCCTTCCACTCATCCGCCGCGGCGACCGTGCCGGAGGCGGCGGCGCGGGGAGAGGCGCCACGGGCGGACGCAGTCCCTGCGCCGCCCGTTGCCTGCGTGCGCCGCTTCGCGCTCATGGGACGATTCGCGCTGCGCCGCTCGACGGCGCCCGGAGGCGGTGCTGCCTGCGCCCGAGACGCTCCCGCGGCAGGCTCCTGCGGGGCTCCATCCCCAACCCGATAACGCGCAATCAGTTGCGTCAGACTCGCGGCCTGCTCGGTCAGCGCCTGCGCAGCCGCCGAGGCCTGCTCCACCAGTGCCGCATTCTGTTGCGTCACATCGTCCATCATCGTGATCGCCTTGTTCACCTGCTCGATCCCTGTGGCCTGCTCGCCGCTCGAACTGGCAATCTCCGCCATCACGTCCGTCACTTTCTTCACTCGCACCACGATCTCGCCCAGCACCTTGCCGGACTCATCCACCAGCTTCGTCCCCTCGGCCACCTTGTCCACCGAGTCCTGAATCAGCGTCTTGATCTCCTTGGCCGCTGCCGCACTCCTCGAGGCCAGGTTCCTCACCTCCGAGGCCACCACCGCAAAACCGCGTCCCTGCTCGCCCGCCCGCGCCGCTTCCACCGCCGCGTTGAGTGCCAGCAGGTTGGTCTGAAAGGCAATGTCATCGATCACCCCAATGATGTCCGCAATGCGCTTCGAGGAGGCGTTGATCTCCCCCATCGCACTCACCGCCGCGCCCACCACCGAGCCGCCGCGCTCGGCCTGCTCCCGCGCCGCCGAGGCCAGTTGGTTCGCCTGCGCCGCGTTGTCCGCGTTGTTCTTCACCGTCGCGGTCATCTGCTCCATCGAGGAGGCCGTCTCCTCCAGACTCGAGGCCTGCTCCTCGGTGCGCTGGCTCAAATCCAAATTGCCTCGCGAAATCTCCTCCGCGCCCATGCGCACTTCCGCCGCCGCATTCGCCATGCTGCGCACCACCTCGGCCATGTTCGCCATCAGCTTGTTCACGCCAACCGCCAAGCTCTTGAAGAAACCCTCCTTGCCCTCCTCCATGATCCGCACCATCAGGTCCCCGTCGATCGCCTTCGCCACCGTCGATTGCACCTCCTGCTCGACCGCCACCTCCTGCGTGCGGTCCAGCCACTGCACCACCGTCCCCACTCGCTTGCCGCCCGCGTCCATCACAGGGCTGAACACCGCGCGCAATGTGGCCTCGCCGATCTTGATGTCCGCCGTATGCGCCCCGGTGAGTCCCGCGAGCACGTTGCGCTGATGCGCCGGATTCCTGTGGAAGATGTCGAAGGAACTCCCCAGGATCGTCTCGGGGTTGAACTGGGGAGCCTGCTTGCGAATCTCGGGGGTCCGCAGCCGAAACAGCGCGTGCACCGCATCGTTCAAGTAGATGATCTTGCCGTCCGGATCGGCGAGCATCACGCCCACCGCCACCCGGTCGAGCGCGGTGCGGATGCTGGCGTTCTCGGACGCCGCGGCGCTCCCGCGCTCCGACGCGGCGCGCTCGCGCTCCGACGCGGCGTGCTCGCGGTCAGTGCGCTCCTTGAGCGCCTTCTGCATCCGCTCCAGACCACTCAAGGTCGCGCCGATCTCATCGTTCGAGCTCACCGTGATGGTGCCGGTATAGTCGCCGTTCTCGATCTGCCCGAGCACCTCGACGGCATGAATGAGCGGATGTCGGATCGCGCGGCTGATCAACCATGCCAGAGTGACGGCGATGAGGATGGCACCCAGCGTGGACGCGATCACGATGCCGAGCGCGGTCCGGTAGGAAGAGGCGAGTTCGTTGCTGTGCTCATGAATGCTTGCGCTCTGGTGCTCGGCGAGCTTCTGCAAGGCAGCAAACACCAGCAGCTCGGCCGGGCGGACGCGCGCAGTCATGGTGTCCTTCGCGGCCTTGATGTCGCCCGTTTCGACCTCGCGCAAGTACTCCGCCTCGATCGGCGCCAGCGCGCTGCCCGTCTCGGTCACGACCCGCAACAGCGCCTTGCCCTCGTTCGACCTCACCAGCGTCTCCATCTTCGCGGCGCACTCGGCGCGTTTCTTGGCGAGATCCTGCACAGCCTCGATCTCTTCGCGAATCCTGGCCTTGTCCTCGTAGATCAGCATGTTGCGGGTATGCCGATTGGTTTCTGCGATCGCGAGCAGCCACGCGTCCACGATTTCCACCTTCTCGAGCATGGGCCCGGACACCTCCGACATGCCCGCATTGAAGGCGGCGAGCCGGTTGATGCCCACTCCAATCGCGAGACCGAATACGACGGTGACGCCTGCAAAGGCAAGCATCAATCGCCGGCCCACCGAATTCCTCAAGTTCATTTCAATTCCCTGTTGCGAGCTTGCACGATCATTTCCGCCTTCGATGCGGCCGGTTACACGTTCACCCTCGGACTATCGGCTACGCCCCGCCGGATCCGCATAGGTACTTCTACGGAGGGGCGTGTGCGGCAGATCACACCGCACTGCGATAACGGCGCGGACCGCTCGAAGCACCGGCTCGAGTCAGGGGTCGAGAATCAATGGCATGCCGCCGCCGTACTTGGGCGGCCATCCATTGGCGGGAAAGCAGCCAAGCCGAGGAAGCGGCCGGCCTGAGCGACTAAATGACGATCCGCACCCTCAATGGACTCCGATGAGGAATGCAGCCGACAGTGTGCGCCAGGTACGTTTCCCCCGACGATGCTTCGATGGAGCGAGAATTCGATCTCATTCGCTCAGAAGGGACGGCTCCTGCGACCCGTAGGAGCCAGCGAACCAGCCATGACGCGCCGGAACGATCAATAATGCGGGTCACCTCAAACAGGGAGTAATGCGATATGTCCATCGTCAAGGATCTTCTCGAAAAGTCCACGCCATTGTCCGCCGCGTCCAGGTACACGGCGGCGAACGGAATCCTCTATCTGGGAAGCGGCGCCCTGTTCATCGCATGGCCGGGCGCGATTCAGACCATTTTCATGGATTCAGATTTCGCCGGGCGTGAGGAAGCGCTGGTCCGTGTGGTGGGCATGACTCTTGCGGTTATTGGCTGGCTCTATTTGTTCGGCGGCCGTTCGGGCGCACGACAATTTATTGCCGCCTCCGTGTTCGACCGGATAGTGTTGGTGCCTGCGGTGCTCGTGCCTCTGGCGATGGCCGGCGTTTTTCCTCACGTGTTGATGACGTTTGCGATTCTCGATCCGTTGCTTGGCATTGGCGCGTGGCTGCTTCTCGGCCGCAAGTCTTGATTCCGCAAGGGGAACGAATTCGGCTTCGTATTGCCGGGCCAGGGTTATTCAACCGCCTGCGAATGGCCTAGAATTAGTTTCAGTTATACAAAAGACGCATTCTCGAATGAACTCACGCCGGCTGGCAAAGCTCTACCTCGCCGCTCATGACGCGATGAGAAACATCGATGGGCTCCAACCTCAAGAATCGTTCGATGAATTGCTCAAGTTCCTGTTCTACTCGGAGAGCGCGAACCTTGCTCCACGCGCCGAGTTTTCAATCGATCGGCCTCAACCCAGTGATCCCGGCCCCGCCCCTGATGCGAATGAAATTCGCGCGCGGTTCAAGTTGCTGCTTGAACAGGCCCCGGACGATATCCGCCGCGTATGGCCATCGGCGAGCTTCGATCTCAGCGACCAATGCCTTCATGCCGTGGCGCGCCTATTTGCCGGGATCGACCTTCGTCACTGTGGACTGGATGTGCGCAGTGCGGCACTCAAGGAATCTCTGCCGCCGGAAATCCGCAAGGGTCTGGGCATCTACTTGACGCCGGATGAGGTCGTCGGAGCCGCCGTTCAAATTGTCTCGCCGCCTCGGGGAGCTCGAGTTCTCGATCCGGCCTGTGGGTCAGGGACTTTTCTGCTGGAGGTGATCCGTTCTTGGAACGTCGATGCCGCGACGGATCCGGCCCGTCATCGGATCTGGGCAATCGACAAGAACCCTCGGATGCTGGTGCTCGCCGATCTCAATCTGGGCCACGTGGACAACCTGGAATTCCGGGGGAGCGTGCGCGACAGCCTTTTCGGTTTGGCCGCAGACGACAAGGAGTATGCATACGGCTCGTTCGATTATATTTTTACCAATCCGCCTTTTGGCGTGTATCTCGACGCGGCCGCATGCGACTTGGGAGGATTTGAAACCTGCAAGGCCTCCAATGGAACGCCCCTCTCGCGTCAGCAGAGCGAAGTCGTGTTTCTGGAGCAATGCTTCCGATTCCTGAAGCCGGGTGCACGGCTGGTGATTGTGCTACCCAAAAGCGTGATCTCCAATGCAGGCGAAAAGATGGTGCACGCCCGGCAGTTTCTGGGGACCCAGGGATATGTGGAAGGCGTATTGGCGCTTCCGCCCGAGACGTTCTATGCGGCCGGTACCCAAGCCAACACGGTCGTGCTCTTCATGAGGAAATATTCAGTCGGCGAAGACCGCCTTGCGGACGGCAGGATCTGGCTCAGCGAGGTCACGAACTGCGGCTACGACTCAACGGGGCGCGCGCGCGCGGGCGGGCAACTCGGCGACGTACCCGGGGAGATTCGCAACCTGCTTGCAAGCGATGTCGCGGCCGGCACATGCAGGTGGCTGGCAACTACCAAGCGTTGCGAGTCGTTGGCGAGGCTTCCGGCGCTTCTATCGCATGATGAGGCCGGCGATGAAGGCGGGGTGCCTCTGCGGGAGCTGACCACCCTCATTGTCACCGGCCGCACGCCCCCCAGAAGCACCTATACGGACGAAGGGCTGTATCTGGTGAAGGTGGGGAACCTCACCGGCAAAGGTCTGGCGTGGACGCGGCGAGACCGCAACTTCGTATCTACTGCCGCGATACCCAACAGAGCCAAGGCCGGTCTCATGCTTGGACCCGGCGATATCGTATTGACTTCCTCGGCACACTCCCCGGTATACATCGGCAAGAAAGTAGACATCATTACCAACATTCCGAGCTGGGTGGCTGAGCGAGCCTCGCTGGTTGGAGAAGTGATGCTGGTGCGGCCCGATCCGGCCAAGATCGACCCCTTTGCATTGCTTGCATTTCTGCGTGCGCCCGAAACAACCGCTCAGATTCGAAGATTGGTGCGCGGCCAGACCGCACATCTCAATCCGAGCGATGTTGGATCGGTGACGGTACCTCGCAAGTACCTGGCGGCCGGTCCGGAATTGACTGCAGTGACCAGCCTGTTGCGCGAGGAGAGCGATCTAGCCGAGGCGAGTGCGCGAATATCTTGGAAGCTTGCAACCATCCTAAACGAGTTCCGGGACGTTCCGGGCCGTATGCCCGTCTGAGATAAGGGAACTGCCCCAGTCCACGGTCCGGCGCTACAATGACCGAACCTCAAATCGCAATAGGGAACATTAAGCGAGTGGTCTCGACAATCGGAATTAGAGCGCTTTGGCGCCTGTCAACCGCGGATCACCGGCCGGCGAGGCCGTGTGATTAAGCGAACCGTATTTTTCGTCTCTGATCAGACCGGCATCACCGCGGAGACCATGGGGCATAGCCTCCTCACGCAGTTTGACGGCGTGGAGTTCACACAAGTAACCGTTCCCTTCATTGCCACCGTCGAAAAAGCCATTGAGGCGGTTCGCAAAATCGACTTGGCGCACAAGCACGAGGGCGTGCGCCCGATCGTGTTCAGCACCCTGGTTCAAGAGGACGTGCGCAACGTCGTTCGAGGCAGCACGGGTCTCTTCTTGGACTTCTTCGACGCCTTCCTCGCGCCGCTCGAGAACGAGTTGAATACGCAATCCTCGCATGCCATGAGTCGGACCCACCGCATGGCCGATACCCATTCGTACGCGATGCGTATCGACGCCACCAATTTCGCACTGGCCAACGATGATGGGTCGGTGATACGGGATTACGAGCGTGCGGACGTCATCTTGATTGGCGTCTCCCGCTCGGGCAAGACGCCGACGTGCCTGTACCTGGCGATGCAGTACGGAATTTTCGCGGCCAATTACCCGTTGACCGAGGATGACCTGGAGTCGCGAAAGCTGCCGCGCGGTCTCGACCTGCACTCGCGCAAACTCTTTGGACTCACGATCAAGCCGGACCGCCTGCAGCAGATTCGCAACGAGCGGCGTCCCGACAGCCGCTATTCCTCGCCGCGCCAAGTGGCGTTCGAAGTGCGTGCGGCCGAGTCGTTGTTCGAGCGTCACGGCATCCCCTTCATCGACGCAACCGAATGCTCCATCGAAGAAATCTCCAGCAGAATTCTCGATCGCACCGGCATCGAAAGACGTTTGAGGCCCTGAGAGCCCGAGCATCCCTATCCCCATACCAACAAAGGCGGGAATCGATGAAACATATCGTTCGGATTGCGACGGTCACGGCGCTGTTGTCGGCGCAAGGGCTTGTCTCTGCGCCCTCCGCGACGGCGGCGTCGGGCTCGATCGCGGCGCCGAGGGACGTTGCCTATGCCGGTGAGATAAAACTGGCGGTCGACGCGTCGGATGTCGAGCGGCGCATCGTACATCGATTATCACGACGGCTTTCGCTTCCCTCACCTGACGCGAAATCCATCCGTTCCCGCCCGTCTGGATGATCTCTTGAGACCGAGGTGACAGGAACAGCGCGCAAGTGCCCAAGGCCGACGGGTCCGCCGACGCGAGCCGCGCTACCACACGCCCTGCTTCTGCCCGAACCACCAGACCAGCCCCACTCCGATGGTCTGTTGCGAGGATTCGAGAACTCCCAACGTGTTGCTCAAGAAGTAATGTTGATTGGACTGGTCGCGGCGAAACTCGCCCCGCATCAGGAAGTCGCTGGCGAGCCGATAGTCGAGGGTGAACGTGCCCTCCTTCAGATATTGGGTCGTCCCCGTATAGAGCCCTCCGACATCGGCGAGATACTCGAGACGCAAGGCGACCGCCACGGCGGGCGTCAATTGATAGCCGCCATAGAGTGCGCCGCCGTTGACATGATCGGGCGAGGAATACGAGTACAGGCGCTCTTGGACATAGTCGATCTCCGCCGCGAGCGTGAGGGCCTTGGTCGCCTGCCAGGAGAGGTAGCTGTCGAGGATGTCGAGCCTGCCGTTGGGAGGATTCGCGATCGGCAAGATGTAGGTGCCCTGCTCGTTCGGCAGGTTCCTTTGACCCGGACCCGGCGTCTGCAGATAGATGACATCCGGATGCTCCTGTCCATTGTAGAAATTGATCGTCCATGACAGATCGGACGAGGGCGTCACCACCATTCCGATGAGCTGATCTTTGTAGTTGTTGAAAGCCTCCGTCTGATCGGTCCCGTTCGTGATCCACAGATTGAAGGCCACTTGGTCGTTGACCGCGTACTTGGCGCGCACCCCCATGTGATAGAACGGCAGATAGTCGAACCAGAACGAGCGCGAATAGTTCAACTGGTCCTTGTTGTAATTGCCTTCGATCCCCAATGAGCTCGCCCACTTGCCGAAATCGACGGTGAGGCCGGCGCCGAGCGGAAAAACGTAGGTGCCGTACGCTTGGAAGATGTCGCGGTAGACCTCGGGCCGCAGTTCGTTGGCCGGATTCCCCTGCAGGGTCGAAGTTGCTTGACCGTACTGCAGATCGATGCGCATGCCCTCGCGCTTGCCGCTCGCCGGGTCGGGAGCGCTTTCCACGATGAGATCGGCTTGGTCCAGGCTGAAGCTGTTGCTGCTCACGTCATACGCACGCAGGTAATTCACGCGGCCGATGGGATCGTTGGTGTTGTATTCGTAATAGCCGTCGAGCATGGCGTTGAGGGTGATGCCGTGCAGTAGGTCCCCCATGACAGTGCCGGAACCCGACGATGCGCCGGCGGCGGATCCATTGGCTGCCGCGGGAGCGGCCGCGCTCGCGGCCTGGGGAGAAGCGGTCATCGGCGAGGCGGCGCTGGCCGCACCTGCACCCGCGCCTGCCGGCATCGACGCGCTCGGAGCGCCCGGCGCGGCCACTCGCTGTGCCGCGAGTTGGGACTGCAGCTGATGGACCAGGTCTTTCAACTCATCCACCTCCCGACTGAGATGATCGATTCGCTCATCCACACTGGGGGATTGGGCGGGCGCGCTCTGCGACGGCTGAGCCCATGCAAACGGCGCAAACAGGACACTCGATGCGACCATCCCAACAATCCATTTTGACGAGATCATCGTGGCAACTCCCTGGTGGCGGCGGGGTCAATGGAACACCGTAGCATCCCCAAACGCATGCGGGCGAGCAGCGGCTCCGGCTCGAGCAGCCGACGTTTTACGCTGGGCTTGAAATCAACGAGGGTCGGCGCCGGGGAGAACCCGGGTCACGGGAGCGGCTTGACGGCGACCTGCCGCGGCTCGACGTCCCATCCCCGCAGCGCCACCCGCGCACACCGCGCGCCGTCCGGCGGACAACGCGCCTCGATGTGCCGAACCTCCCCGGGCATCAAGGCGAGGTAGTTGTCGCTGTAGTAGACGGGCAATACGCGAGCGCCCTTCGCGTCGAGCATGGTGACCTTGGCATTCAGTACGGGAGCGTTGCCGCGATTTGCGAGCGTGACCTCGATGCGCTCGCCATCGCCCGCGCGCTCAGCCTGCGCGCGGATGGCCACCGCTTGCGGGGACAATGAATTCAACCGCTGATAGCCGGCTTGGTCTCGGGCTTGCCAGTACACATTGTCGGACAACGCGGCGCCGCGCGAGTCTTGCAGGCTCAACTTCACGAGCACCAGTGTCTCCGCGTCGATGAGCGCTTGCAGACCGAGCGGCGCCGGCAGCGTGGTCACCGAGTTGGCGGTGGAATCGACCGGGTCCACGCGTTCGGCAAGGGTGCGATTGTCGAGCGACAGCACCCGCGTGCGCAGCATCAGACCCGGACGGGCGTTCCGGGTCGTGTTCACCACGGCCAGCCGATAATCCGGCAGGTCGAGCTGCGCATGGAGCGGCTCGCAGGCCTTCTTCACGGCGTAGTAGGCGGCCGCCGTATCGTAGTCCGAACTGTAGATCTGCCAGGTGTTGCTCGGCCAGGCGGGATGCGTCATCCACAGCAACCGGCCGCTGTTGTCGGTCCAGAGATGCGCGGCGAACCCTTCGAAGATCGCCCGGTAGGACACGTAGTCCATGAGCTGCGCCTTGCGCTCGAAATCCTCGAGGCTCCCCGGCGCTCCGTATTGCTCGGCCATCGCCTTCGTGAAGCTCGCGACATCGCCGTTGCCGCCAAAATGCCAGTCGTGATAGGCGTAGCTGTCGCTCAAGGGCCAGCGCTCCCCCGCCGGGATCGATGCGCGCAAGGACTCGAGGGTCGACAGTGAAGGAGTACCCACTTCGACGGAGAAACCGCGCGCGAGCCGGGTGAAATAATCCTCCGGCGGGCGGTAATTGTACGGACCGCTGACCTGCAAATTGACCGCATTGGAGCTTCCGGTGTAGTAGCGCGTGCCGTCGAGGCTCGCCACCAATTCGGCGAGCCCTTCGTTCAGGATGGGCTGCGGCACGCCCTCATTGCGGCCGAACCACAGCGCAATCGACGGATGATTTCGATACCGCAGGATCGCATCGCGGGCATTGGCCAGGAACAGCGCCGGGTCCTCGGCCTCGAGCTGGAAGTCCTGAGTGGACTCCCAGAAATCATTCAAGACCAACAGTCCATACTCATCGGCGAGCGCGTAGAACACCTCCTCCGTGTTCTGGCCGAGCCAGTTGCGAATGACGTTGAGATTCGCCTGGCGATGCAGCTCGAAATAGGGCTGCAAGCGGGCGCGTGAGCTGCGCTTCAGCGCATCGTCCATGCCCCAGCTGCCGCCGCGCGCGGCGATGGGCACGCCGTTGACTTTGATGACCAGGAAGGGGGTCAAGGACTCGGCTGCCGCGGGATGAACCGCCGCGGATTGCTCCCCGGCCGCCGTGAGACTCGCCGCCCAGCCCTGCGGGGTCCGTTTGATGGCCGCGTGGCGCACATCGACCAACCGCTCACCGTGCAAGGTTCCCAAGGTCGGGTCGACCTCGACTCGGCGCAACCGGCCCTCGTGATCGAACAGCGACAACTCGTAGGTCAATTGCCGGATTCCGAATCTGAGCGCCGCGGAATCCGAGCGTACGTCCCCTTCGTCGATGCCGAGCTCCAGGGTGTACAGATTCGGCGGACCATAGCCGTTCGGCCACCACAGGCGCGGTGCGGCGAGGCGCAGCTGTGGAAACTCGGCCGGATCGAGCAGCACGCTGGTCGTTCCGGGCGGAAATTCGAGCGTTTTGCGCACCGTGATCGCCTCGATCCGAGCCTCGAGCGTGGCGCGAATCGCCACCGCGCGCCGATTCTCGACGGTCGCCTCGATCGCGATATCGGCGCTGTCGATGCGCGGCAGAGCTAGCCGTGTTACGACGTGCGGATCGATCAATCGCAGGGCCCCGGTGGCGCGAAGCTCGACGCTCTGCCAGATGCCGCTGTCGCGGTCGCGAATACCGGGAATCCAGTCCCATCCCTCGGTGGCGATGAAGGTCGGCCCGTCGAGCGCGAGCGTGCCGCCGTTCTCGCCGGGCCCGGCGGCAATCGACTGTTCGTGGGGAATGCCCGGATGGGGCGGCGGAGAGATGCGCACCGCGAGCGCATTGCGGCGTCCGGGTTGCAGGAGCCCCGTCACGTTGAAGGTGCCGCGTGTGAATGCTCCGCGGATGCTGCCGACACGCGCGCCGTTGAGCCACACCTCGGCGGCATAGTTGATCCCGTTGAACACGAGGGTGGTCTCTCGATCGCGTAGATCCCCGGGCGCGTCGAACACGCTGCGGTACCAATAGTCATGACGGCTCAAGCTGTCGGGAATGGCGAGATTGTCCAGTCCGAATTGCGGGTCGGGATAGATTCCCCGCGCGATCAGCGTCGTGAGCACCGTTCCCGGCACCACCGCGGCGAACCAACGTTGTTCGCGATAGCCCGGAAGCGACAACTCCGCCCCATCGGCCGCAACCTCCGGCGCGGCACGGAGGTGCCACGCATCGAGCGTCCACACACCCGGCGACTCGGCCGCGAGACCGCCGGGCGCCCCCGCCACCACAGGAACGGCGCGCGGCGCGCGCGGCGCACTGCCGCTCTTCGGCAGCGTCCAAGGGTCCTGCGGGGCCTGCAATCCGCGCCACGCCCGCTCCTGCAGCGGCCAGCCGACGCCCAAATGATCGAAGCTGATGAGCGAGAAATCCGGGGGGGCAGCGGCACGCAGGCGCACGGCGTGCGCATCGAGCGCCGAGGGCTCGAGCGTGAGGCTCGCGAGCGATCCGCCGAAGTGCATCGAGCCGCCCGGCGCCTGATCGCGCGGCGTCGGCGCGATTGCGATGCGCGGCACAGCCTGGACAGTCGTGGCATCGAGAGCAGCGCGCTCCCGACCGTCCAGATACAGCCGCGCCGTCGCGCCGTCATAGGTCGCCGCGATGTGATGCCAGCGGCCGGGCTCCAGCTGGACGCCGCTCCGCAGTGTGATCTGCGGGCTCAGTTCGAACCCCAACTCGCCGTCCCGCAAGACGATGCCGCGCCATGCAGCCGACGGGCCGTCCGTGTCGCCCACCGCGGCGACGATGACGGTGCCCGTTTGCCGCCGCGTCGAGAGCATCCAGCCGGCCAAAGACCATGGCGTCCCCGCCGCGGCGACACCGGCATCCGCGGCGAGCGGGCGCTGCATACCCACGCTTCCTTCCAGCACGACGACGTTATAGGGCCCGAGGTTCTCGGAGGCCGGCGCGGGCGGTGGTGCAGCCGCCGATGAACTTGCGGCGGCGATCAACACAGCGCACGCCGCGAATGAGATCAAGCCCAGGATCTTTGGAGACATGACCCACCCTCCCGGAGCCGCTGCCGTCTCCGTGGCCGACCGATGACATCGCTGCCATCCTGGCGGCCGTCCATTGATCTTGGGACCCGCAGGGCTCACACCCCATTCTCTGCTCTGCGCGCCGCCTGGCACCCTCCCTGCCTCCCTTATGTTCCCGGGTCGAGGGGGCTTCCTCCTCCCGCCCGGGCGCTACGACTGTCAGCGCTGACACCATAACCTCGATTAAACCCAAAGAAAATATTTAATCGTTGACGGCCACCATCGCTAGGAGTTAGCCTCCGGTTGCGTCGATCCGGGATTCAAGATCCCGTCGATGGGGGATTCAAAGCGCGGAAACCCGCTAGATTGCGGCAAAAAACGCCACCGAGCGGCAGATTTAAGGCGCCGAGTAAAGAATAACGTCCAAGATGGGGAGTGCCAAATACCATGTCGCATCGTAGGGAAAAGCGTGCACGACGGGCTGTTCGTTTAGCACTAATGACAGCGGTGTCATTTGATGTTTCGTTGCTGGCTCATCAGGCGGTGGCCGACGATCAATCGCAGGCGACCTCCCAGACCGCCAATAAATCCGACGAGTTGTCGGAAATCGTCATTACCGGTTACCGAGCATCCCTTCAGTCCGCGCTGGACGCAAAGCGCATCTCCGATCTGCCGATCGAATCGGTCCAGCCCGAGGACATCGGCAAGATGCCCGATCAGAACGTGGCCGAATCGCTGCAACGCCTACCGGGCGTGCAGATCGATCGTGGTCAAGCGGGCCAAGGCACCCAGGTGTTGATCGACGGGCTGCGTCAAAACCTGACGACCCTCGATGGCGACTTGTTTCTCACCGGCCGGGAATTCTACGTGTCCGGAGAAGCATCCGGCGGCGGTGCCGGCAGCAACGCGCAGTACAATTCGCTCGAGGGTATTCCGAGCGACATCATCGGCGGCATCGATGTCATCAAAAATCCGAAGGCGTCCATGACCGAGGGAGGACTCGGCGGCACGATCGACATCAAGACCATCAATCCCCTGGCTCAGCCCGATGGCCTGTCGCTCGCGGGCAACGTCCGCGAGTCCAAGGCCGAGGGCACCGGCAGTTCCACTCCGGACGGCACCGTGGTCGCAAGTTATAAGGTAAGCGATCGACTGGCGTTCACGGGCTCATTCACCTTCGATGATGAAATGACCCATACCAAGGAATACCAAGACGAGAATCGCGCCGCGTGGCTGGTGACGAATTCGGCGACCGGTCCATACACCGGCGCCCTCACGCCCGCGGGCATCACGACCTTGCCGCAGTCCTACATCGATCCGCAACTCGGCTATTTCACCGACGCGTTCGACTTTCGCGACGACAAAGGCGCCTCGTTCGGCGTCGCCGCGCAGGTGACCGACAGTATCACGTCGAAATTCAACTGGTTCTACGCCCGCGAAGACGACACCACTTACAGCTACTCGGACAAGGTCTGGTTCAACGGCCAAGGCGCGACGCCCGGCGAAGCGATTCCGGGAATCGACCCGACGCAGCCCTATTCAATCGACCCGAACGGCGTCGTGCAAAGCGGCACTTTCAACGCGAACGGCGCCGAGACCGCAACCTTGTTCCAGCACAACATTTCGCAGGCGAACAATTTCAATTGGAAAACGGCGTTCAACGACGGCGGTCCTGTCCGCGCCGATTTCGACGCCTCGTTCTCGCATGCGACCTCCAATCTGCAGGCGGACCAGGCGGATGTCGAGCACGGGCTGTACACCACCAGCGCCGGCGTGGCGACCTCGCCCGGGGCGCCTGGCTGCAACAACGGTTCATCGACTTGCACGAACGCCACCGGCAGCCACGGCTATGAGTACTCCTATACGAACGGCGGAACCTCCGGGCTGCCGGCGGTGAATTACCTCGCGCCTTACAGCAACGTTCTCAACAATCCGGCATGGGCCACGTTCAAGTCGAACTGGGCTTGGGCGAACCTGACCGACAACAAGCAGTTCGCCGTGAAGGCCGATCTGCAGTGGGATCCTCAGTTCGTCAAGGACGTACCGATGACGGTCTCCGCCGGTGTGCGCTATGCCGGCCGCGACGTCGATCAGAACTTCGGGCGCTACTTGATCAACGGCACGGGAGCCAACGGTGAAGTTGCGGGAAGCACGGGAAAGCCGTGCGGAAGCCTGGCCGCGAACACCGGACCCTGGCTCTTCTACCAGGACCCTGGCTATGGCTGCCCCAACATCCCCTATTCCACCGCCCGTTCGAACCCGAACCTGGCGCTCACCGTGCCCAATTTCGGCGTGGGCAACATCATCGTCAAGAATCCCGCGACCGGCGGCATGACGAATCCGTCCACCTACCTCGAGACCATCTGGGCGGGCGCCGGCGTGCCCAACACCACGGAGCAATTCTTCAAGGATAATTTGAGCTCCTTTAGCGTCACGGAGCGCACCACCGCGACCTATGTGATGCTCGATCTGGGACAGCCGTCGAATCGCTTCCACGTCAATTTCGGCGTGCGTCTGGTCGATACCGACCTCACCATCAACGGCGGTCAGTCGGCGGAAACACCCACCTACTACGGGACCGCCTCCTGGAACGGCGTCGACTCCAATGTGGTGCCGGTAACCACCAAGCGCAACTACACCGACGTACTGCCGACGTTCAACTTCGTGCTCGACCTCACGGATGACCAATTGGTGCGTTTCGGCGCAGCGCGGGTGATGTCGCCGCAGGACCTCTTCCAACTCGGCCTGGGAAACTCCTTCAACTTCACCCGCAACAGTTCCCGCGTGCAGCCGAACGGGACGGTCGGCGGATTCGAGTTCGTCAATGGAGCCGCGGGCAATCCGAACCTCGATCCCTATCGCGCCTCGCAGTTCAATCTCTCCTACGAGAACTACTTTGCGCCGGGTGCTCTCGCCAGCGTGGCGGGCTTCTACAAGCAGGTTGACAGCTTCATCGAAATCCAGAGCATTCCGACGTTCGTGAAGGACGATTTCGGCGGCACGACCGGCAACATCACCGAGCCTGTCAATGCGGGCAGCGGCAGAATCTACGGCCTTGAATTCGGCGGTCAGTATGCATTCGGCGATTCGATCGCGCACTGGCTCACCGGCCTCGGCACCGCGGTGAACTACACCTATTCCCAGTCGGAGACGAACAGCCAGGTCACCAGCTTCTCGCACAACGCAGGCATTCCGGGCGTCTCCAAGAATGCCTACACGACCACGCTTTACTACGAACGATTCGGCTTCTCGGCGCGCGCCTCGTACTCCTGGCGCGACAAGGCGGTCAACGATTCTCAAGTCGGTGCAACCTTCCCCATCCCGGACAAGAGCGCACCCAGCGGCGAGTTGATCGGCCAGGTATTTCAGGCGCCGTACGGGCAGCTCGACGGACAGGCCGGATACGACTTCAACAAGCACGTCGGCATGTTCCTTTCGGTGCAAAACCTCACCAATTCGGCGCAGCATACCTACCTGCAATGGCCCAATATGCCGTTCACCTATGACGATAGCGGGCGCCGCTTTTTCTTGGGCGTGAAGGGCAAACTCTAGGGCTCCGGGGCGCACCGCCCTCTGAAGCGGAGGTATGACCGACACCCGGCACATCAAGCGCATTGCGATCGTGGGCGGCGGCACCGCCGGCTGGATGGCCGCCAGCATCCTGGCGCGCGCGCTGCCCGGCACCGGCACGATGATCTCCGTGATCGAGTCGCCGGACATCGGCACGGTGGGCGTCGGCGAGGCCACCATCCCGCCGATCATCGATCTGCTGCGGTTTCTGAACATCAACGAGGGTGATTTCGTCCGCCACACGCAGGCGACTTACAAGCTCGGCATCAAGTTCACCGACTGGCTGCGGATCGGGGCTTCTTACTGGCACCCCTTCGGCACTTTCGGCAGCATGATCAACTTGAGGCCGTTCCACCACGCCTGGCACAAGGCGTGTGCCGACGGCCTGGCGCCGCGGTTCAATGATTTCAGCTTGTCTGCCGCGCTCGGCGATGCGCGCAGGTTTCGGTTCCCGGATCCGGCCGCGCAGGGTCCCGTGGCGGGCCTGCGCTATGCGCTGCATTTCGATGCCACCCTGGTGGCCGCGTATCTTCGCGCCTACTCCGAGCGTCTCGGAGTCGCGAGGCTCGAGCGCACGGTCGCGGATGCAACGCTGCGCGCGGACGGCTTCCTGGATGAGCTCGTGTTCACGGACGGCTCGCGGCATGGAGCGGATCTGTTCATCGACTGCAGCGGCTTTCGCGGCCTGCTGATCGAGCAGGTCCTGAAGACCGGCTACCTCGAATGGCGTGACTTTCTGCCCTGCGACCGCGCGGTGGCCATGCCGACCGAATCGCTGCAGCCGCGGCCGCCTTACACCGAAGCCAGCGCGCGCGCTGCCGGCTGGCGCTGGCGCATCCCGCTGCAGCACCGTGCCGGCAACGGCTACGTCTACTGCAGCGAGTACCTCGACGACGACGCGGCGCTCGACGATCTGACCCGCATGGCGCCCGGAAAGCCGCTGGGCGAGCCGCGCCGGCTGCGCTTCATCGCCGGCCGCCGGAAACAATTCTGGAGCCGCAATTGCGTCGCGCTGGGCCTCGCTTCCGGCTTCCTCGAGCCGCTCGAGTCGACCAGCATTCATCTGGTGATGAGCGGCGTGTACAAGCTGCTCGAACATTTCCCGACCCTCGAATTCGCCCAAGCCAACACCGATTCGTATAACCGCGAACTGATCCAGGAGATGGAACGCATACGGGATTTCATCGTCTTGCACTACTGCTTGACGGAGCGCACCGACACCCCGTTCTGGTCATACTGCCGATCGATGGCGCTGCCCGATGGCCTGGTCGAGCGGATCGAGTTGTACCGGCGCACCGGCCGCATCCGGGTCAAATCGGGAGAACTGTTCACCGACCTGAGCTGGTTTTACATTTTCGAGGGGTTGGGCGTGCGGCCGGAGACCTACGATCCACTCCTGGACGTGGTGACGCTGCCTCAATTGCGGGACATACTCGCCTCCATGGCTACCGCAACCGACGCAGCGGCGCGAGCCGCACCCCCACACGACAGTCACTTTGCCGCCGGACCCGCCGCGCGATGACCGCCTCGAAGCCGTTGCTGGGCGGCGTCGAACTCGGCGGCACGAAGTGCGTTTGCCTTCTCGGCACGGGTCCCGATGACATCCGACTTCAAACCTCGGTGCCGACCGGCGATGACCCGGCGATGACCCTCGGCAGAATCGAGGCCATCCTGCGCGGCGCCGTCGCCACGCACGGCGCGATTCACGCGCTCGGAATCGCCTCGTTCGGCCCGCTCGATCTGGCCCGCGGCTCCCCGAGCTACGGTTTCATCACTTCCACTCCCAAGCCCGGTTGGCGCAACACCCGGGTCGCCGATCGCCTCGCGCAAGCGCTCGATGTGCCCGTCGGCTTCGATACCGATGTGAACGGCGCGGCGCTCGCCGAGGGCCGCTGGGGTGCTGCCCGAGACCTCGAGGATTTCGCCTACATCACCGTCGGCACGGGGGTCGGCGTCGGCTTGGTCGCCGGCGGGCGGCTGGTGCATGGGTTCGCGCATCCGGAGCTCGGCCATAGTCGCGTTGCCCGCAGATCCGGTGACCTCTGGCGCGGAGTCTGCGAGTTTCACGGGGATTGCGTCGAGGGCCTCGCGTCGGGCGTGGCCATTGCCGCACGCGCCGGCATGCCGGCGCATCAAGTGCCCGCCGACCACCCGGCGTGGGAGCCGGCGGCGCACGCGCTCGCGCAGCTCCTGCACACCCTGGTGCTCGCGACCGCGCCCCGGCGCATCCTGGTTGGCGGCGGGGTGATCGAGGCGCGGCCGGCGATTCTCGAGCAGGTACGCCGGGAGTTGCTCTCGAGCTTGAACGGTTATTTGGATCTGCAGGCGCTCGCGGGTCCTGTCGACCGCTACGTTATTTCCCCCGGACTCGGGTCCCTCGCGGGCCCGTTGGGTGCGCTCGCCCTCGCCGCAGACGCGAATTGACGCATTGATGCGCAAGGTCCGCGCCTCCGAGGATCCGGCTCCGCACGCGCGATCGGCGCCGTATCTCTCGGGAACCAACCTGACGCGGGCGGGCGACCACAACCAGCGCGTCACGCTGCACGCGGTGCGAGTCAACGGGCCGATCACCCGGACCGAGCTCGCGCAGAAAACCGGGCTGACTCCGACCGCCATCGCGAACATCACCAATCGGCTGCTGAACGATCAGCTGATACTGAATGCCGGCCGCTTGCGCGGCGCGCGCGGACAGCCCGCCTCCAAATTCGTGATCAATCCCGACAGCCGGTTCTCGATCGGCCTCAACGTCGATCGCGACCACGTAACCCTGGTGGTGCTCGACTTCGTCGGCAAGGTGCGCGGGCGGGCGTCGCGCGAAATTCATTTCGCCAAGCCCGCGGCCGTCAGGGCCTTCTTTAGACGTTCGGTGGGACAATTGCTCGCCAAGGCCGGCATCACCCGGGATCGCCTCGTCGGCGTCGGGGTCGCGTTTCCGGACGACATCGCGCGCGCGCATTTGGCCGATCAACCGGCGGATTACGCAGCCTGGGCGTCCGTGCGTATCGAGGATTTGATCCGCGACGTATTGTCGATTCCGGTGTTCATCGAGAACGATGCGGCCGCTGCGGCGATCGGCGAGATGCAATTCGGATCGGGTCACCGTTATCGAAGCTTTTTTTATCTGCTGGTGACGGCGGCGTTGGGCGGCGGCCTGGTCGCCGACGGCAGCTACATTCGGGGCGCCACCGGCCGCAGCGGCGAGATCGGCTGGCTGCGTTCGCACAACCGGGCCGGCGAGAGCCATCAATTGCAGAACATCGTATCGCTCTCGTGTCTGTATAGCCGCCTCGCGGAGAGGGGTTTCCGCGTCGCGACGCCGCGCGGACTCGTGCGGCTCGAGCCTGCCGCCCGCTCGATCGTGGATCGGTGGATCGGCGAATCGACCGAAGCGCTGGTCGATTCCTTCCTTGCGATCAATTGCCTGATCAATCCCCAAGCCATCCTCATCGGCGGCCGCTTGCCCGCTGCGCTCGTCGACCGGCTGGCGAACGCGATCAACGATCGGCTGAGCGTCTTTGCCTCGCAGGTTCCGGCGATCGCCCCGGTATCGCGCGCCTTGACCTCGGATGACGCGCCGGCCGTCGGCGCCGCCATCCTGCCTTTCAGCTATCGCCTGCTGCCGACGCGCTTCGCGCTGTTGAAGGCGTCTTGAGTGGGCGCTCGAATCGGCGAACAGCCGGCGTGGAGGAAGGAACTGCCGCTCCTGCGCGATCGATTGAGCCGGTGGCTCCTGCAGTGCGCCTATCCGTGCTGGGCGCACTATGGAATCGACCCGAGAAGCGGCGGCTTCTTCGAAGCCCTGTCCCAGCATGGCCGCGGCCTCGGCACACCGCGCCGCGCGCGGATACATCCGCGTCAAATCCACGCGTTTGCGCAAGCCCGGCGCTTCGGCTGGCGCGGAGATGCCTCCGGGATCGTCCGCCGCGGAATCGACTATTTCACCGTCCGCTATCGGCGCCCCGATGGATTGTTCCGCACGCTCGTGGATGCGGAAGGACTGGCGCTCGATGAGCGGGCACTCCTCTATGATCAGGCGTTCGCGCTCTTGGGCTACGCCGGCGCAGCCGCGTCGCTGACCGCCTCGGCCATATTCGAGCGCCGGGCGCTGGAATTGCGCGGCGTCATCGAGAGCCGGCTCGGCGCAAGCGGCGGCGCGTTCTACTCCGACGACACGGCCGGCGAGCGGCGCGAATCGAACGCGCACATGCACCTGTTGGAAGCGTGCTTGACCTGGGCGGAGGCCGGCAATGACGGCGGATGGAGGGCGTGGGCAAGGGATCTGATCGAGCTCGCGCAAGCGCGGTTCATCGATGAGGACACCGGCGCGCTGCGCGAGTTCTTTTCCCCGTCGTGGAAACCCGCCTCCGGCGTGGAGGGGCGGATCATCGAGCCGGGCCACCAATTCGAGTGGGCCTTTCTGCTGCTGAAGAGTCCGTGGGCGCATTCGCAGACCATCAAACAGGCCGCGCTTCGCCTGATGGCGGCGGGAGAGCGCGGCGTGCGCAACGGCGTCGCCGTCAATTCGCTGCTCGACGATTTCACGGTTCATGACCCCAACGCGCGTCTATGGCCCCAAACCGAGCGGCTCAAGGCCGCCCTGCTCGCCGTCCGCATGACGGGCGAGGAATGCTATGGGGCCATCGCCTGTGCGGCCGCCTCGAGCTTGCTTCCCTATCTTGCGACGCCGGTGCCGGGGCTCTGGTTCGACCTGCAACTTCCCGATGGCCGGATCGTCGATTCGCCGGCGCCGGCGAGCACCTTGTACCACTTGGTCGAGGCAATCGCCGCGCTCGACGAAAGCTTGAGCGCCGTGGCGGAAAAATCCGATTGCTAGCTCGAGGCGCCGCGCGCCGGCGCACGGCCCGTCGAACTGCGGACGATCAACTCGTGCTTGAGCAGCTGGCGCGGGAGCCGCTCGGGCCAGCCGTTTCTCCGCGGCTCGAAGCGAATGATGAGATCCGCCGCGAGGCGCGCCATCGCCGAGACCGGCTGCCGCACCGTCGTGAGCTCGGGCCACAACATGGTCGCGATCGGCGCGTCGTCGAAGCCGGCGACCGATAGACGGCTCGGCAAATCGAGCCGGAATTTGCGCGCCATCGAGATCACCGCGGCCGCCATGTCGTCGTTGCTCGCGAAAATCGCCGTAGGAGGACTCGTAGCGCTCAACATCCGCTCGGCGCACACCAATCCGTCGGAGAACAGGAAATTGCCGGTCTGCACCAGGTCGAAGTCGACCGCGACCTGATGTGCGCGCATCTCGTCGATGAACCCGAGGTAGCGTTGTTCGGTGGCGCCATGCTCGGGGCGTCCCAGTATGAAGCCGATGCGGTGATGGCCGAGGCCCAGCAGGTGGTCCGTGACCTGGCGCGCGGCGGCGTAGTCGTCGATGCCGATCGAAGGCGTGGCGCTCAAATTGTACTTCGGCGCGATGCGCACGATGGGAATCGCAGCCTCCTGCAATTTACCGAGAACCAGCGGGTGGTCGCTGAGCGGCGGCAGCAGGATCACTCCCTCCAGGCGCAACTGGCCGATGAGCGTATCGATCTGCTTCTCGAGGTTCGGGCTCTGCACGTCCCAAGGCTCCACCATCAGGTGCAGACTCGACTCCCGGCAGCGCTCCACCGCACCGGATTGAAATTCGCTCAGATAGTCTCCCGGCCGGTCGCAGAACAATCCGATGAGAAAAGACCGGTTGCTGGCCAATCCCCGGGCATTCAGGTTCGGACGGTAATTGAGCTTGTCGATTGCCTCGAGAATGCGGGCGCGCGTGTCGGAGCGCACCCGCGGCTCGTTGTTGATGACCCGCGATACGGTCTTCGGAGAAACTTGGGCGAGATCGGCCACCTCCTGAATGGTCACCGACGGGGGAATGAGAGCCATGGCGCAATCCTGGGCATATACGGTGGCCCTATGGTAGCCGCCCCGAGACCCCGGCGCGCGCTGAACTCCGCCCGGCAGGCTCTTTCAAGGACATGGCGCGGCCGCCCCGGAGTCCGCGGCATGCAGCCTGACCGAGGCGATGGTGAGCGCGAACCGGCCGGCGGTCGCGAGCTCGAACGGCGCCTCGACCCTTTCGAGATCGGCGTGCCCGGCTGCGAGACAGGCGAGCGGCACGTCGATGGTCCGCCACCGGTGCAGCGGCGCCGACTTGAACGCGGCCGTGAGATCGAGCGAGGCTCCGGCGCCGCACGAGCTCTCGATGCACCGCATATCGAGCGTCACGCGCTGCTCGGGAGCGCGATCGATTCGATAATTCAGCGTGACGGCGCCGCCGCGCTGCGCGAGCGCTCTCAGGTCCGCCTCGCGACCGATGATCAGCAGCGTGCCGCGCCGGCTGCCGCCCCACTCCGCCGCGATGCCCCCGGGCCCATGCGCGACGCCGACGGCATCGTGCGGGCTTCGTTGCCGCTCGGTGGTGACGTGCACCTGCTCGCCACCGTCGGCCACGAACATCGACCAGGGGGCGATGACGCGGCCCCCGTAGACCAAGCTCCCGTCGGGTGCCTGCCGCGCGGCTGGGATTGCCGGGTCCTCCGATAGAGGCGGGATACTTCGAGGCGAGCGGTAATCGAGGCCCGAGCCTCTCGGGAACAACGCACCGGAAACGACGCCGGCGGCGTCGAAGGTCACCGGCATCGCGGTCGCCGGCCAGGAGAAACTCAGCCGGCCGGTGAAATCGAACGGCGCGCGGCCATCGGCCGCGCGCAACAACAGATCGGCGATGCCCTCGCCCTCACTGCCGGGGAGCCACGCGGCGACGAACGCGTCGGAGGCATTGAGTTCGGGATTGACCCATAGAGGGCGGCCCGACAGGAACACCGATATGGTCGGAATGCCCTGACTTTTCAGATGGCGAAGCAATTGCAACTCATGATCATCGCCGGGCGCGAACTCGAGCGTCTCGCGATCACCCTCGAATTCCGCATACGGATGCTCGCCGAACACGACGATCGCGGCGTCGGGCTTCTTGCCGAAGGTGCCGTCGCGGCTCAGCGTCGCGCTGCCGCCCGCCGCCCGCGCTGCGCGCTCGATGCCGGCAAAGATCGAGGTCGCCCCGGGAAAATCGGCGTTACGATTATGGGCGCCCTGCCAATCTATCGTCCAACCGCCGCTCTGCATGCCGATATCGTCGGCCGCATCGCCGGCGACGAGAATCCTCGAGTGTGGATCGAGCGGCAGAATTCCATGTTCGTTCTTGAGCAGGACCAGCGATTTACGAACGGCCTCCCGGGCGATCGCGCGGTGCGCAGCGCTGCCCAATTGGCGCAGCGCCTCGCCGTCATCCGGAGCATTCGTCGCCGCCCGGCCGAACAACCCGGCCAGCGCCTTGACGCGAAGAATCCGGCGCACGGCATCGTCGATGCGCGCCGGCGGGATCTCGCCCGACCGTGCCTCCGCGAGGGTGTTCCGATACAGCTCTTTCCAGCTGTCCGGCGCCATCAGCATGTCGATCCCGGCGAGGATCGCGGCGGCGCAATCGGACTTGGTGCACCCGGGCACCTGTTCATGCGCATTCCAGTCGCCGACGACGAAGCCGTCGAAGCCGAGCCGTCCCTTCAAGATGTCGGTCAGCAGATACCGGTTGCCGTGAAGCTTCACGCCGTTCCAGCTGTTATAGGAAGCCATGACGATCATCGCGCCCGCCTGGATGGCCGGCGGATAGCCCGCCGCGTGGACGTCGCGCAGTTCGGCTTCGCTGATCACCGTATCGCCTTGGTCGCGGCCATCGAAGGTTCCGCCATCGCCGACGAAGTGCTTGATCGACGAGAGCGTGTGGCCCGGCGACATGAAGTCCGCCGTGCCGATCCGCCCTTGCAGTCCCGCCACCATCTGCGGCGCGTATTGGGCGACCAGCGCCGGCGACTCGGAATAGCTTTCGTAGGAGCGGCCCCAGCGTACGTCGCGTGCCACCGCGACGGTCGGCGCGAAGGTCCAATCGATGCCGGCAGCGGAGACTTCCTCGGCCGTCGCCCGGCCGATTCGATAGATGAGGTCCGGGTCGTGCGCGGCGCCGAGACCGGCGTTGTGAGGAAAAATCGTGGCGCCGATCAGTTTCGCATTGCCGTGCACGGCATCGATACCGAACAAGATCGGGATCGGTACGTGGCCCAGGACGGGGGCCGTCAAGGCCGCTCGACGATAGTCCCCCGTGAGCCGCGCCCAGGCTTGGGGTGGACACCGGACATCGTTGCCGGGCGCCGCGTTTCCCCCGGCCAGGACCGATCCGAGCTTGTACGAGCGCAGATCCGCCGGCGTGATCGAGGCGATATCGGCTTGGATCATCTGTCCCACTTTTTCCTCGAGCGTCATGCGCGCCAAAATTCCGTCGACGAAAGGGTCCGTATCGGCGAGCGCCACGCTGTGCGAACCTTGGGGCCAAAGGTTCGGATGTAGACTGTCGGCGGCCGGTGCATTCCGGGGTATCGCCCCCAAGCCGATCATGGTCAGGCCGGCCGCGAGGAACGCGTGAGTGCGGGGGCTATTCGACATAAAAATTTATAAGTGCCTGTTCTAAGAGTAATTTTTCAGATCGATCGTCACAAAAACTACGTCCGCCGCACTCCCGGGGGACGAAGCGAGTGGGGATTAGAAGTAAAAATGTCAGCGCTGTCAATCGATCCGCGATGAATGCCCGCATTTGCCTCGGGAGCCCCCGTGTCGCCGGCTAGCTGGGGCTCCGGTCTGCTGGCGGCGGTCGACTGGGCCGTGATCGGCGTCTATATCGGTGGCCTGATCATCCTCGGGCTCGCGATGTCACGTCGCCACCTGGGACCCGCGGATTACTTTCTCGCCTCCCGCGCGACCCGCTGGCCGGCTATCGGCTTGGCCATGCTGGCCTCGAACATGTCCTCGACGGCTCTGGTCGGTCTCGCGGGCGGCGCGTACGCCATCGGTATCTCTGTTTACAACTATGAATGGACGGCGACCGTCATCCTCGTGTTCTTTTGCCTGTTCCTGCTGCCGTTCGTGATCCAAAGCCGAACCTTCACCATGCCGGAATTCCTGGAGCGCCGTTACGATCGCCGGGTACGCGTGCAGTTCGCGCTGATGTCGCTGTTTCTGATCATTTTGGTGGACGCCGCCGGCGTTCTGTACTCCGGCGCGCTCGTATGCCGGCTGCTTCTTCCGGCGTGGCCGCTGTGGTTGATCGTCGCCGCGCTGGCGGCCGCCGCCGGACTTTATACGACGTTGGGCGGGCTGCGTGCCGTGATCTACACGGAAGCGGTCCAGGCGATCGTGCTTCTGGCCGGCGCGCTCATGATATCGATCAGCGCATTCAGCCGGGTGGGCGGTTGGCACGCCGTCATGGCCGGCGTGAATCCCGCGGCGATATCGCTGATTCGCCCGATCGGCGACGCCGGCGTCCCGTGGCCCGGGCTGCTGTTCGGCATTCCGCTGCTCGGATTTTATTACTGGTGCACGAATCAATCGATCGTGCAGCGCGTGCTGTCCGCCAAGGACATCGATCACGCACGCTGGGGCGCGCTCTTCGCCGGCCTCTTGAAGCTTCCCGTCTTGTTCCTCATCGTCCTGCCGGGGACCTGCGCTCTGCTGCTGTTTCCCCATCTTCCGAAAGCCGATACCGTCTATCCGACCTTGATCCTGCGGTTGTTGCCCGCCGGTCTCATCGGGCTGGTGGTCGCAGGTTTCGTCGCCTCGACGATGGTAGCCATTGCCTCGATGCTCAATTCCGCCTCGACTCTCATCACCATGGACGTGGTGCGGCCATTGAATCCGGCGCTGAGCGACCGTCGCATCGTCAGAATCGGCCAATGGTGTACGGTCGCACTGCTCACCGCCGCCGTTGCCTGGGCTCCGCAGCTGCAATCGTTTCCCTCCTTGTGGCAGTACCTGCAGGCGGTTCTCGCCTACGTCGTACCTCCCGTCGTCGCGCTGTTCCTGTGCGGAATGTTCTGGCGCGGCGCGAGCGCGGATGGCGCGAGCGCAACCATGCTCATCGGCTCGCTGTGCGGCCTGGCGCTGTTCCTCAGCAACGTCGTGTTTCGCTGGACGCACCTTCATTTCCTGTATGCCGCGCCCATCCTGACCGTCGTCGATGTCGGAATTCTCGCCGCAGCGAGCGCGCTGCGGCCGTCCGCACGCTCTCGTGGATCGACGATGTGGCAGGCGGATGGTCGCGCCGAGAATCACCCACCGCGTCCGCTCTGGCAGGACTATCGTCTGCTCGGCGCCGCTTTGTTGGCGCTGACCGCCGCGATCGTGATCATGTTTCGATAACGCACGGCGGCGCATCGGCCTCGCGGGCGAGCGGCCGGCGCGCGCACCAGCCGAAGAACACGATGCAGGCATAACACGCGGCGGGAACGGCCAGCGCCCACTTCAAGGTCCAAAGATCGGCGGCCTTGCCCGTCAAGATCGGCACGACCGCCCCGCCCACGATCGCCATGCAGATGATGCCGGAGCCTTCCGCGGCGCGCTTGCCGAGCCCTTCGCACGCCAGCGTAAAGATCGTCGGAAACATGATGGAATTGAACAGGCCGATGGCGAGCAGCGACCAGGCCGATATCGGCCCCGTGGTTTGGGACGAGATTGCGATCAACCCGATCACGATCGACGCGGCGCCGGCGAGCACTTTTCCCGGCGCGATGATGCGCAACAGGTACGCGCCGATGAACCTGCCGACCATGGCTCCTCCCCAGTAGAACGGCACGTGCTTGCCCGCCTGCTCGGCGCTGATCCCCAAGACACTGCCTTGCATCAGATAGTTGACGATCACCGAGCCGATCGCGACCTCGCCGCCCACGTAGAGAAAAATGCACAGCGCACCGAAGCCGAAGCGGGGCCGAGTCAGCAGATCGAAGGAGCGCCGCACGGCCACACGTTCGAGCGGCGGTTCCACCAACGCCGTGCGGCGCGCCCAGACCCAGAGCGCGAGCAGCGCGATCGCCGCGGCGAGCCCCAGGTAGGTATGGACCACGACCCGCGTCTCGGTCACGCGAAAGCTATCGAGCGCGGCGCCGGCGAGCGTCGCCGGGTCGACGGCCGCGAGCGAGCCGAGGATGAGCACGGACCCCACATACGGAAACAGCGTGGTGCCGAGGGAATTGAAGGCCTGAGCGAAGGTGAGCCGGCTGCTGGCCGTCGATGGCGGGCCGAGCATGGAGATGAGCGGGTTAGCCACCACCTGGACGGTGGTGATGCCCGAGGCCAGCACGAACAATGCGATGAGAAACAGCGCGAACGCACCATGGGTCGAGGCGGGCTCGAACAGCAGGCAGCCCACCGTCATGGTGAAGAGGCCGACCACCGCGGAGCGCATGTAGCCGATGCGTCGCACGAGCGCGGCCGCCGGCAGCGAGACCACGAAATATGCCGCGAAGAACGCCGACTGCACCAACATGACATCCCGGTACGACAGAGTGAACAGCAGCTTCAACTTCGGGATCAACACATCGTTCAGGCTGGTGATCCCGCCGAAAGCGAAGAACAGCGCAAACACGAACGCCTTCAGATCGCCGGAAAATGCCACCGGGGATGCCGATGGCCGCTCTTGGGGGAGCGGCGCCTTCCCGCTCAAACACGTGACAGCGCTGTCAATTTCCATTTAGAATTATCCTCATGGGTGGTATGAGCTGTGTGGTTTTGCGCCTCGTCGCGGCGATCTCCCGCGCCGTGACGACTCAATATACCTGACACGGTCCGGCGATAGCGATGCCCATTGCGAGAAACGATCGGTGCCCATGCGGCAGCGGCGGCAAATACAAGCACTGCTGCGGCCGCAGCGCGCCCTACCCGTCTCGAGGTCTCGCAGCGGCCGATGCCGCCGCGCACGTGAATCTCGGCAATGCATTGGCACGCCGAGGCCTGCTGCAGGAGGCGTCGGCGAGCTACGGGCGGGCACTCGCGCTCGATGCGGATCTTGCCGAGGCGCACAACAATCTCGGCAACGTGCTCCTCGAGACGGGACAGCGCGAACAGGCGCTCGCGAGCTATCGGCACGCCACCGCCGCGAAGCCTGGCTACGCCGAAGCGCACGAGAACACCGGCGCGGTACTTCTGGAACTCGGGCGGATCGAGGAGGCGATCGCGAGCTATCAGCGCGCCCTCGAGATCCGCCCCGCGTCCGTCGACGCCTGTCACAATCTGGCCAACGCGCTCGCCGCTCGCGGGCGAATCGACGAGGCGTTCGTCGCTTACCGACGGGCGCTCGCTCTCGCTCCGGATTCTGCGGAGCTGCACAACAATCTCGGCAGCCTGTTGCGCAGTTGCGGACGGCTCGAGGAGGCGATCGAGTGTTTCGACCGCGCGCTCGTGCTCGCGCCCCGGTTCGCGGAGGCGCACGCCAATATGGGTCTGGCGCAGAGGCTCCAGAGCCGGTCCGCGCAGGCCCGGGCGAGTTGCCTTCGGGCGCTCGAGCTCGAGCCCGGTTTCACGCCCGCGCTGTCGACCCTTGCCGAATCCTATGCCGACACGGGCAACTTCGTGGACGCGGAGCGGTGCTTCCGGCAGGCGATTGCCTTGGACCGCGATTCGGCCGAGGCCTGGGCCGGCATAACGCGCCTGCGCAGAATGACCCTGCAGGATGCGGACTGGCTCCGCGAGGCGCGGCGGATAGCCGCGTTGCCGTTGCCTCCGCGCAAGGAGGCCTGCCTGCGCTACGCGATGGGGAAATATTTCGACGACGTGGGAGAGTTCGAGCCCGCATTCGATAATTTCAGGCGCGCCAACGAGCTGATGAAGCGCATCCGCCCCGCATACGACCCGCAGACCATGACGCGCAGCGTACAACGGATCATCGAATCCGAAGGTCGCGAATGGATGGGGCGCGGCCGCTGCGCGCCGCCCGGTGCGGGGCGATCCGTCTTCATCGTCGGCATGTTGCGATCGGGCACAACGCTGGCGGAGCAGATTCTCGCATCTCACCCGGATGTCTTCGGCGCCGGCGAGCTGCCGTTCTGGAGCGCTGCCGCGCAGACGGTTCGATCCGCCCCTGATCCGCCGGCGCGCGCGCTTCGGCTCGAGACGCAGGCAGTCGACTATTTGAGAATGCTGGCCTCACAGGCTCCCGGCGCACGCCGGGTGGTGGACAAGATGCCCGCCAATTTTCTGTCGATCGGGCTGATTCACGCGGCCTTGCCGAACGCGCGCATCATCCACTTGCGGCGCCATGCCGTCGATACCTGCCTGTCCATTTATTTTCAGCACTTCGAGGCTGCGCTGTCGTACACGAACGACCTCGGGGATCTCGCCCGCTATTACGCCGACTATCTGCGCGTCATGGAACATTGGCGCTCGGTGGTGCCGGCGGAAGTGATCCTCGATGTGCCTTACGAGGCGCTGGTGCACGAGCCGGAGCGTTGGAGCCGGCGCATGCTCGAACACATCGGTCTGCCGTGGGACCCTCGCTGTCTCGATTTTCATTTGACCCCCCGCACGGTGATCACCGCGAGCAAATGGCAGGTCAAGCAGGCCATCACCACCGCCGGCGTGGGACGCTGGCGCAACTATCGAGCACATCTCGGCGCGCTGCTCGGATTGCTGCCGCCGGATTCTTCCCCGGTCCGCGCGAACGTCGGCGATTAGGCGGGCGCCTGCTGCGCCATCCGCGCCGAAGATTGACGCACGCCGATGGTGATCATGAGTATGCCGGCGGCGGCCAGGAGCATCGGCGAGGATCGGGTCACCGTCGAATCAGTAATCTCAGCACTCGCGCCGCGCGAGGCCCATACGGAGGTCTCAGCCCCACCAGGCCGGCGACATCGATCCGGCTCTGGCGGAATACCGCCCGCGCATGGCTGAACCGCTCGAAGCCATGCTCGCCATGATAAGCGCCCATGCCGCTCTCTCCTACCCCTCCGAACGGCAACTCGTCCGCCAGAAAATGCACGGCGATATCGTTGATCGTTACCCCGCCGGATGCCGTGTGCGCGAGCACCCACGCCATTTCGCTCCGATCGCGGCCGAAGTAGTAGAGCGCCAGGGGCTTCGGCCGACCGTTGATGTCCGAGACCGCATCCTCGATCCGATCGTACGGCCGCACGATGAGCAGCGGTCCGAAGATTTCTTCCCGCATGACGCGCATCTCGTCGGTGGCCTCGAGTATCAGCGCGGGCTCGACCACCCGCCGGATCACGTCGGACGATCCACGCGCCTGCCCCAATGACACGACCGTCGCTCCCTTGGCCTCGGCGTCCGCGATGAACTCGCGCATCCGCGTCGCATGGCGCTCGTTGATCATGGCAGTGTAATCGGCGTTCAGCGGAATGCCGGGATAGGCCCGTGCAATCCAAGCGCGCGCCTGATCGACGAACGCACCGCACGCCTCACGCGGCACACACACGTAATCCGGGGCGATGCACACCTGACCGGCGTTGTTGAGCTTGCCGATCAGAATGCGATCCACGGCGCGGCCGAGATCGGCCGACCGGCTCACCAGCACCGGACACTTGCCGCCGAGCTCGAGGGTCACGGGCACGAGATTGGCTGCGGCGGCGGCCATCACCCGCCGCCCGATCGGCGTCGATCCGGTGAACACGAGATGATCGAAGGGCTGCCGGGAGAATGCCTCTGCGACCTCCGGCCCGCCGGTCACCACCGACACTTCGGACGGGTCGAAATACTCCGCGATCAATCGCTTGAGCAGCGCGCTCACCGCAGGCGTGAACTCGGAGGGCTTGATCAGACACCGGTTCCCCGCTGCCAGGATTCCCGCAAGCGGCCCGAACGTCAACGTGACCGGGAAGTTCCAAGGACTGATCACTCCGATCACGCCCAACGGTTGATGCACGATTTCCGCGCTGACGCCGGGCGCGCCCGCGGGCAAACCGATGCGTCTGCGCCGCGGGCGCATCCATCGAGCGACGCGGCGCCGCGCGTACTTCAACGACGATAGCGCCGGCAATATGTCGACGAAGCGAGTCAACGTCTCCGAGCGCTGACCGAAATCGTCCGAATGCGCCTCGCAGATCACCCGCTGATGGGTCACGAGCAGATCGATCGCCCGCTCCAGGCGATCCTGCCGCACCCGCGGCTCGACGACTCCCTCCGCACGAAACGCAGCCCTCTGCGCTTCGAGCAGCGGCCCTATGTGGTCGGACTCATTCATGACACGCCCTCGGAACGCGGGATATTCGGCGCTTGTTCGGCACAGTAGTATAGGGCACTCAATGACCATCAACCCCTTACTGGAATCTGCCACGGAACATCATCGCGCCGGCCATCTGTCGGAGGCACGGCGGCTGTATGCGCAGTTCCTGGCGGCCAACCCCGGCCATGATCTGGCGTTATTCCGCAGCGGGCTGCTGGAGTTCCAGGAGCGGCGGCTCGAGACGGCGCTCGGCTCGATTCAGAAGGCCGCGAGCGCCGCGCCGGACAACGCGCGCTACCAATTCGGCCTCGGGCAGGTGTTGGACGCGTTGCAGCGGTGGGACCAAGCGGCCGACGCGTACCGGCGCGCGCTGCGCAACGAACCCGCTTCGCACGACGCCCACGTCGCTCTCGGCGTCGCTCTGCAGCGCGGCGGCCGTTTGGCGGAAGCGGCCGCCGCGTATCGCGCGGCCCTTGCACTGAAGCCCGAAGACCCCGTGGCCCTGAGCAACCTGGGCGCGGCGCTGCGAGAAATGGGGGAAATCGATGAAGCCATCCGGCTCCTCGAGCGTGCCGTATCGCTCGATCGGCTGACCGTCTCCCATGCCGTCAACCTCGGCGTCGCGCTCAACCAACGCCGCAATTTCGCCGCATCGGAATCGACGCTGCGCGCGGTGCTCGCTCGCGACCCCGGGAATCCCGACGCGGCCTTCAATCTAGGCAATGCGTTGCGTGGCCTCGGACGCACCCGCGAAGCCGTGGCTTGCTTCCGGCTCGCCGCCGACTCGCGTCCCGGATATGCCGAGGCTTTGAACAATCTCGGCAACGCTTACAAAGAGCTCGGCGACTTTGCCGCGGCCATGGCCTCGTTCGAGGAAGCCCTGCGGGCGCGGCCCGATGATGTCGTCGCCCTGAACAATGCAGGCTGCCTGCTGCGGACGCTCGGCCGGAACGAGGAAGCGGAGGAGATGCTGCGCCGAGGCCTGGCGATCGATCCCCGCCACCCGGCGCTTCACGACAACCTCGGCAATGTACTCAAGGATGCCGGCGAGCTCGACGAGGCCATCGCTTGCTTCCGGCGCTCGCTCGACATCGATCCCTCCAATCCCGCGACTCACGGGAATCTTGCCTACGCACTTTGCTTCCAGTCGCCGGGGCCCGAGCCCGTGCGCGCCGAATGCGAGCGCTGGAGCGCGCGATTCGCGGCGCCGGTGCGCCGGCTGGCGGAAGACTCTGCCCGGGATCTGGCGCCCGATCGGCGCTTGAACGTGGGCTACGTGTCCGCCGACTTTCGCGATCATTGCCAGAGCCTGTTCACCTTGCCGTTGCTTGCCCGGCACGATCACAGCCGCTTTCGCATATTTTGCTATTCCGGCGTCGAACGTCCCGACGCGTATACCGAGCGCATCTCGGCGCTTGCCGACACCTGGCGCGAGATACGCGCCATGGACGACGATGAAGTCAGCCGCATGATCCGCAATGACCGCATCGACGTACTGGTCGACTTGACCATGCACATGTCCAATGGCCGCCCGCTCGTCTTCGCGCGCAAGCCCGCGCCGGTGCAAATCGCCTGGCTCGCCTATCCCGGCACCACCGGCATGGACGCCATCGACTATCGGCTGAGCGACCCACGCCTCGACCCCGATGGATTCGAGCATCACTACACCGAACGCACGCTGCGCCTGCCGGACTCGTTCTGGTGCTACGACCCGCTCAGCGACACTGCGCCGGTCGGGGCACTGCCCGCCCTCGAACGCGGCCATCTGACGCTCGGATGCCTGAACAACCCCTGCAAATTGACCGATCGCACGCTCGGACTTTGGAGCGGCGTGATGCGCGCGTTGCCGGCCGCGCGGCTGCTGCTCATGGTTCCCGAGGGCCGGCATCGCCCGCGCCTGATCGCGCGGCTCGAGGCTCGCGGCATAGAGCCCCGCCGGGTCGACTTCGTCGCGTTCCGACCCCGTGCCGAGTATTTGCGCATCTATGACCGCATCGATTTCGGACTGGATACCTTTCCCTACAACGGACATACGACGAGCCTCGATGCGCTGTGGATGGGTGTCCCCACGGTGACCCGGGTCGGGGAGACCTGCGTCGGCCGCGGCGGGTTGAGTCAGCTCCACCAGCTCGGTCTGTCGGAACTCGCCGCCCACTCGGATGAGGCTTTCGTCGAGGCTGCGGTCGCGCTTGCCGCGGACCTGCCGCGGCTGGCGGCGCTGCGAGGCGCGTCGCTGCGCGCGCGTCTCGAAAACTCCGCGCTCATGGACGGCGCGCGCTTCGCGCGCCATATCGAACACGCCTACCGCACCGCATGGACGCAATACGCCGCAAATTCAGGGCGCAGCGCCGGATGAGCCGGCATTCGCGTCGACGCGCATAGCTACCCCGGATACTGAGCCTTCAAGAAATCGACGAAGGCACGCAGCGGCGCAGGCAAGTGGCGGCGCCCCGGATAATAAAGGAACGGCCCCGAAAAGCGCTGCCACCAGGGCTCCAGGATCGGCTCCAACGCCCCGCCATCGAGATGTGCGCGGAGCATGTCCTCGAACAGGTGAATGACGCCCACGCCTGCGACGGCAGCGCTGACAGCAAGGTCGATCGCCGCACCCGGCCTCACCAGCAGGGGCCCGGTCGGATTCAGCCGCACCACCTCGCCGTCCCGCTCGAATTCCCAGGTCGGCAGCGCGCCGCCGCCAAATTGGCCGCGCAAGCAGGCGTGGGAGAGCAGCTCGCGCGGATGATCGGGTCGCCCATGTGCGTCGAGATAGCTCGGAGCCGCAGCCGTCGCAAATCGCTGCACGCGCGGTCCGATCGGGATTGCGATCATGTCCTGCTCCAGGCGCTCGTCATAGCGAATGCCCGCGTCGCAGCCGATCGACAGCACATCGACGAAGCCATCCTCCACCACGACCTCCACGCGAATGTCGGGATAGGCCTTCAGGAAGGCCGCAATGAGAGCCGGCAATACGATGCGCGCAGCGCTCGACGGCACGTTGAGCTTGAGCGTGCCGGTCGGCTTGTCCCTAAACACGTTCAACACATCCAGCGCCGCTTCCATCTCGCTGAACAACGGCGTCAGCTTGTCGACCAGTCGCAGCCCTGCCTCGGTCGGCGCGACGCTGCGGGTGGTCCGGTTGAGCAACCGCAGGCCGAGCCGGGACTCGAGTCGGCGCACCGCGATGCTGAGACTGGAGGCCGAGACGCCGCTGATGCGGGCCGCGTCGCGAAAGCCCCCGGCTCGCACGACGGAGACGAAGGCGGCTAGATCATTCAGTTCCACGGCAATTGTTGATTTTTATGAACAGTCCGTGCAATTTATCCCTGTTTATTTAACAACGCAATTACCTCCATACTGGCGCCCAATCCGTTGCTCGAGGAGCCCGCCATGTCGATTGTTCCCCCAATTACCACATTTACCCTGGCCGGTCGCCCGGTGTCCCGGGTGGGTTACGGCGCCATGCAGCTGGCCGGACCCGGCGTGTTCGGGCCGCCCAAGGATCGCGCCGCCTGTGTCGCCATATTGCGCGAAGGCGTGGCGTCGGGCGTCAATCACCTCGATACGAGCGACTTCTACGGGCCGCACGTCACCAACCAGATCATTCGCGAAGCCCTGCATCCCTACCCGGCTCACCTGGTGATCGTCACCAAGGTGGGCGCCTCGCGTGGGCACGATGGATCGTGGAAACCGGCGCTCGAGCCGGAAGACATCGAGCGCGGCGTGCACGACAACCTTCGGAACTTGGGTGTCGACGCGCTCGATGTGGTCAACATGCGAATGTTCGGCAACATCCATTCACCTGCCGAAGGATCGATCGAAAAGCAGGTCGCGGCCCTTGCCGAGTTAAAGCACCGGGGTCTCGTCCGGCACATCGGCCTGAGTAATGTAACCTCCGCCCAGGTCGCCGAGGCGCAGCGCATGACCGAGATCGTCTGCGTGCAGAATCACTACAATCTGGTGCATCGCACGGACGACGCGCTGGTGGAGGAACTGGCAGCCCAGGGCATCGGCTACGTGCCGTTCTTCCCGCTCGGTGGATTCACGCCGATCCAATCATCCGTGCTGTCGGAGGTCGCCCAAAGGATGGCCGCAACGCCGATGCAGGTGGCCCTCGCGTGGCTGCTCCACCGCGCGCCCAACATCCTGCTCATCCCGGGCACTTCATCGCTCCGGCATCTGCGCGAAAACATGCGGGCCGCGCAATGGGACCTGCCGGATGCGGTGCGCGCTGAACTCGACACGATCGGCCGCGCCCGCGAAGCGGGCTGATTACCCGGGGGAGATCAGCGCGCGGCGTGCCGGGCCAGCACATGCGCCACCGCCCCGGTGAGACGCTTGGCGTAATCGATGTGCAGGAACTCGTTGGGTCCGTGAGCGTTGGAGTGCGGCCCGAGCACGCCGGTCACCAGGAATTGCGTGCTCGGAAAGCGCTCGCCCAGCATCGCCATGAACGGTATCGTGCCGCCGACCCCCATCGCCATCATCTCGCGTCCATAGTAGCGATCGGAGGCCTCTCTCGCCGCGCGTTCGAGCCACGGCTCGAGCGCGGGGGCGTTCCAACCGACGCTGTTGGCGCCCGAGGTGAAGGCGACCCGCGCCCCGTACGGAGGATCGCTCTCCAGCGCGCGGCGAATCGCGCCCGCGGCGCGCCCGGCATCGGCGGTGGGCGGCAGGCGAAACGACAGCTTCACGCTGAGCCGGGGCGCCAGCACATTGCCCGCGTTGCCCACGTTCGGCAACCCGTCCATGCCGGTGACCGTCAGCGTCGGCTTCCAGGTGGAGTTCTCGAGCAATACCGCCGGATCCTGCGACATCGCCCGAGCCCCCTCGGTAAACGGCATGCGCGCGGCCACTGCATCGCCGAGCAGCTTTGCCGTCGCGGCGATTTGGCGCCGTCGCTCCTCCGGGGTGTCGACGTGCAGTTCCGCGAGCTTGAGCTCCCCGGTATTCTCATCGGACAGCCGCGACAACAACCGGCGCAGCACGTCGAAACAGGACGCGGCAATGCCGCTTCCCGCGCCCGAGTGCACACCTTCGGTCAACACGGCGATATCGAGAGTGCCGACGATGTTCCCGCGCAGCGAGGTGGTGAGCCACAACCGCTCGTAGTCGCCCGCTTCGGCATCCAGGCAGACCACGAGGCTCGGCGTGCCGATCTCGCCCGCCAGCGCCTCGACGTGCGCCGGCAAATCCGCGCTGCCGCTCTCCTCGCACGCCTCGATCAAGACCACGCAACGCGCATGCGGAATCCCGCGCGCCTGCAGCGCCGCGATGGCGGTCAGCGAGGAGAACACCGCATAGCCATCGTCGGCGCCGCCGCGGCCATAGAGCCGGCCATCGCGGATCACCGGTTCCCACGGACCCAATCCATGCTCCCAGCCGGTGAACTCGGGCTGCTTGTCGAGATGACCGTACAGCAGCACCGTGTCCTTGCCGCCCGGTATGTCGACGAATATCAGCGGCGTGCGCCCCGGGAGCCTGGCGACCTTGACGGCCATCCCCGCGATCGGCTGGCGCCGGCACCAATTCGCGAGCAGCTCGACGGCGCGCTCCATGTGGCCGTGACGCTCCCACTCCGGATCGAACAAGGGAGACTTGTTCGGGATTCGCACGTAGTCGCATAGCGTGGGGACGATGGAACGATCCCAGGTCCCGTTCACGTAGTCGCTGATCGCGGCCACCTCGATGTCATTGCTCATAGCCGTTACTCCTGGGCGCCGTGCGCGCCAACGCCGTTCGCCACCAACGAATGGTATCGTCGAGGCCGGAATCGAGTGTCCATGCCGGTTCGAAGCCGACTTCCGCGCGTAGCCGGCCGACATCCGGCACGAGCAGCGGCGGCTCCGAGGTCGGCGTGGGTCGAGCGCCGAGCTTGAGCAAGTCGGCCCGGCCGATGCGCTCGGCAATCCTTCCGAGCAAGTCGGCGATCGACACCCGTTCCGCGGAACCCACGTTCACCGCACCTTCGACTTCAGCGCCGAGCAGAGCCGCAAACGCCGAACCGACATCCTCGACGTGCAGGAAGCTGCGGATCTGGGTGCCCGAGGTACAGGCGGCTTCGCGGCCGGACAACAGATCGGTGATCACGGACGCTACCAGCCGCCGAGGGTCCTCGCCGGGGCCGAACTGAAAGAATATCCGGCCCCAGGCGGTCGACAGCCGATGGGCACGCCCGAACTCCTCGAGCACGCGGGACATGGCGATCTTGCATTCGGCATACGGCGTTGCATGACTAGAGTTGGGACCACCCGCGAGAGGAGTGGTTCGCTCATCGCAAACGGACGCCTGCGACCAATCGTACTCCGCGCAGCTTCCCGCCATCACGGCGCGAATGCCGCCGCTCCGCTGAAACGCCTTGAGCAGATGGGTGCTCGCGGCAAGCCAGCGATAGTTGTCCGCGCTTTGCCAATATTCGCCCGGGGTCGCGATCCACGCGAAATGCAGCAAATGAGTCGGGCGCACGGCCTCGATCAGCGCATCGATCTCGCGCGCATTCAGCAGATCGGACCGGTAGGCCGACACGTGGTCCGGCAATCCCGCCGCTCGGCCGCCGCCCCGCTCGGGGCTGCGCGGCGACAGCGCGGCGTGCACCTCGAACCCCGCCGCGCGCAACGGTGCGAGGGCTCGCCGGCCGATGAATCCGCCGGCGCCCGTCACCAGCACGCGCCGGCCCGAAATCACGGCCGCGTCATTGCGTCGAGCAGCGGATAAGCCGCATCCCGATCGGCGATGTGCTGCGGCTCAAGCGGCCATTGGATGGCGAGCGCGGGATCGTTCCAGCGGACCCCACGCCCGGTTCCAGGCGCGTACGGGACGGACATCATGTAGAGCACCTCGGCCCCGTCCGTCAGCGTCAGGAACCCATGCGCGAAACCCCGCGGAACGAACAGCGCGAGCCTGTTGTCGGCCGTGAGCTCGAGGGCCATCCAGCGGCGGCAAGTGGGGGAATGCGGCCGCAGGTCGACGATCACGTCGAAAATCGCGCCGGCCGTGCAGCGAACGAGCTTGTCCTCGGCATGAGGATCGGCTTGAAAATGCAGACCCCGCAACGTCGCGCGGCGCGAGTTGAACGACACGTTGCATTGCGGCATGTCGGTGGGCAATCCGTGCGCGGCGAACTCCCGCGCACAAAAGCTCCGCGCGAAGAAGCCTCGATCGTCCTCGATCCGCTCCATTTCGACCACGTAGGCTCCCGCGAGCGCCGCCTCCCTGAAAATCATGGGTCGATCGTCGCGACGGGTACCGGAATGACGAAGCGGCCGCCCCACTCGGCGATGCCCGACAGCTGCCGCCGGATCTCGGTTCGCAGATTCCAGGGCAGAATCAACACGTAGTCAGGCCGCGCGCGCATCAGCTCCTCCGGCGTCACGACGGGAATGTGCGTCCCGGGCAGAAACTTCGATTGCTTGTGCGGATTTCGGTCCGCGACCATCGGAATGTCGTCGGCGCTCACGTTGCAGAAGTTGAGCAGCGTGTTGCCCTTCGCGGCCGCGCCGTAGGCGGCGACCGTCTTGCCCTCGCGCTTGGCGCGCGCCAGAAATTCGAGGAGCGACTGGCGGCATACCTCCACCCGTTCGGCGAAGCGCTCGTAAGCGCCGAGGTCGGCGAGCCCCGCCGCCGCTTCGCGCGCCCGCAGCGCGAGCAGCCGCGCACCATCCTCGAGGCCTTGGCGCGACGTGTGCGCCGCGAATATGCGCAGCGATCCCCCGTGCGTGGGCAATTCCTCGGCTTCGAAGATCCGCAAGCCGTGCCGCGAAAATACTTTCTCGATGGCGTACAGCGAAATGTACGAGAAATGTTCGTGATAGATCGTGTCGAACTCGACGTGCTCGATCAGCTTCAGAAGATGCGGAAACTCGATGGTCACGGTGCCGGTCGGTTTCAAGAGCGTCGCGATGCCCGCGACGAAATCGTTGAGCCGCGGAACGTGCGCGAGCACGTTGTTGCCGATGATCAGATCCGCGCCGCGCCCCTGCCCGGCCAACTTGGCGGCCAAGGACTCGCCGAAGAATTCCACCAGCGTCGGCACGCCGATCCTGTCGGCGGCGCGAGCGACCGTGTCCGACGGATCGATGCCGAGCACCGGAATACCCATGTCGACGAAGTTCTTGAGGAGGTACCCATCGTTGCTCGCGAGCTCCACGACGAGGCTCTTCGGGCCGAGGCCGAAGCGCTCGCGCGCCATCTCGGCATAGCGCTTCGCGTGCGCCAGCCACTCGTCGGAGTAGGACGAGAAATACACGTAGTTGCCGAACAACTCCTTCGGATCCACGTCATAGTCGACCTGCACCAGCCTGCACGTGCCGCACACCTTGGCGCGCAGGGGGTAGCGCTTCTCATGCCGAGCCTCGGCCATCGACGCCAGGAACGCATTGGAAGGGGGCTGGAGCCCCAGGTCCGCCATGGTTGCGGACAGTCGGCCGCCGCAGGCGCGGCAAGCGGTTACCAGACCGGTCATCTAATCACCATCTCCCCGCTATCCCTGCCAAAGCTTCCACGGCGCGGCGCCGCTCTCCCACAGGGCATTGAGATGTTGCTTGTCGCGCAAGGTGTCCATCGGCTGCCAGAAGCCCCGATGCACCCAGGCCGCAAGCTGGCCGTCCGCCGCCAAGGACTCCATGGGTTCCTTCTCCCACACGGTCTCGACACCGTCGATGAGCCCGAGCACGCTCGGCTCGAGCACGAAGAAACCACCATTGATCAGTCCGCCCTCGGCCTGCGGCTTCTCTTCGAACGAAGTTGCCTGCGCGCCTTCGATCACGATCCGGCCGAAGCGCGCGGGCGGCCGCACGCAGGCCACGGTCGCCTTGAGGCCACGGGCGCGGTGAAACGCGATTTCGGCACCGATGTCGATGTTCGCCAAGCCGTCGCCGTAGGTCATGCAGAAGGGCTGACCCGGCTCGAGATATTTCTCCACCTGCAGCAGCCGGCCGCCGGTCATGCTCTCCTCGCCGGTATCGACCAACGTGACTTTCCAGGGCTCGCTGCGGCAATCGTGATACTCAAGGCGGTTGCCTTTCATGTCGAACGTCACGTCCGCTTGATGCAGGAAGTAGTTCGCAAAATATTCCTTGATCACATAGCCCTTGTAGCCCAGGCACACGACGAATTCGTTCACGCCGAATGCCGCGTACAGCTTCATGATGTGCCAGAGAATCGGCCGCCCGCCGATTTCGAGCATGGGTTTGGGTCGAATGCTCGATTCTTCGGCGATGCGGGTTCCCTTGCCGCCGGCGAGGATCACGCACTTCATGGAGCGCCCCGCAAGGCTTCGTACCGCGCGATTTGCGTGTGCGAAAAATTCACCATGTTCTCCTCCGCCGCAAACGCCCGATACCAGTCCGCGGTCCACGCCAACGCCTCGGCGATCTTGAGACGTGGGCGCCAGCCGAGCGCGCGCTCGGCAAGCGCGGAGGACAGGGTGAGCGCGCGGGCTTCAGCCGGATGTTCGGAGGGGTCGTGCTCCCAACCCGGTTTGCCGCCGAAGCGGGCGCTGAACCCTTCGACCACTTCTCGTACCGCGCAAAAGGATGCCGCATCCGGTCCGAAATTGACAGCGCGCGGCGCGTCCGCAGGCGCGCGCACCAGCGCCTCCGCCAGCGCGAGATATCCGCCGAGGGGCTCGAGCACGTGCTGCCACGGACGCACCGCCGCCGGATACCGCAACGTGACCGGCCTGCCCGCCGTCAAGGCGCGCACGCAATCGGGAATCAAGCGGTCGGCGGACCAATCGCCCCCGCCGATGACATTGCCGGCCCGAGCCGTCGCGACCGCCGGTCCATCGGCGAAGAAGCTATCCCTGAAGCTCGCGGTAAGCAGCTCGGAGCAGGCCTTGCTGTTGCTGTACGGGTCGTGACCGCCGAGCCGGTCCGTCTCGCGAAACGGCCGCCCCGCGCCGTCATTCTCGTAGACCTTGTCGCTCGTCACCACCACGATGCACTCGAGCGCGCGCAGCTCGCGGCACGCCTGCAACACCGAGCCGGTGCCGAGAACGTTCGTGCCGAAAGTGCCGAGCGGGTCGCGGTAAGATTCGCGCACCAACGCTTGGGCCGCCAGATGAAAGACCACCTGCGGGTCGGCCCGCAGCACGGTGTCGCGAACCCGATCGGCATCGCGCACGTCGCCGATGACCGACGCGCCGCCGTCGCCCACGATCTGCCAGAGATTCGGCGCGCTCGGCGGCGCCAACGCATAGCCCGTGAGGTTCGCCCCCAGGCCGCGGAGCCACAGCCAGAGCCAGCCGCCCTTGAACCCGGTATGCCCGGTGATCAAAACCCGGCGTCCCCGCCAGAATTCGCGCGACGGCGGCATGCTCTACCCCTCTTCTTTCAGGCCTGCCTGCCAGTATGACTTGAGCGCACGCAGCGACGGCCGCACGTGCCCCATGCCCAAGGTGTCGCCGAGCCGCACTTGCAGGTTGAGGAAGCGCCGCGCTCCTCGCACGAGATAAAACACATCTCGATACTGGCGCCGGCCTTGGGTGGCGTAGGCGATCTTGAGCGCATCGCAGATGACCGCCAGCGGCAGCTTGTAGATGCGCGATCGGGCGGCAAAGGGATCCCGCGCATGGGCGGTAAAGATGCTGTCGCGCGTCAGGATCCAGGTCGCCGTGCGCTCCATGATGAAGATCTTCATCTGCACATCGCTTCGTCCCCGATAGGCCGTGGGCGCGCGCAACTCCGCCCCCAACGGATCGTCCACCGACTCGGCGATTTCGAACAGCCGCTCGTTGACGGCGAGCCACGCCCGCCAAAATTTGGGTTTCGCGACGAAATAATTGGAATGGACGGTGTTGCGCGAATCGGATACCAGACCGTCGAGCGTCGCTGTCGGATCGAGCCGCGCCAGGAATTTCGCGGCGACGGCTGCGAGCCCGGGATGCTCGGACTCGCCGTGCTCGAACACGTTCAGGAAATAGGCGCTGTTGTGGATGCTCGGGCTGAACAGGAAGATGTCGGGCGCGTGAGCGGCGCGGCCGATGATCTCGCCGACCGCGGCGGCGGTCAGATTGGTCTTGTGGCGGAATTTGGGCGACAGGAACCCATAGTAAGCATCTTCGTCCAGCACTTCGTTGCGCAGAAATTTTCGCATCGGCCAGTATTCGTACCAGTCCGGCCGCTCGTTGACGGAGTTATCCAAGACGCCGAATCCGGGGTCGAGATCCTCCCGCGGCGTGTAATGGTTGAGGATTTGGTAGACGTGGACGGCAGGCATGCGCGCAAGGATACCGGTTTCCTCAATGGCCAGCGAGGTTCGCGAGGAGCGCCGCATAGTTGCTGCGATACGCCCGCATCGAGTAGCGCTGCTCCACGTGCATGCGGCCGGCGGCGCCGAAGCGCGCCCGCAGCTCCGGGGAGATGATCAGCGTCTCCAAGCGGCTCTCCCAGTCTTGGACCGTCGCGGCATGGAAGCCATTGACCCCGTCGATGACCGCCTCGGTGTTCGCGCCGACCGGCGAGGCCACGCAGGGCAGCGACGCCGCCATGTACTGCAGCAATTTGAACGCGCATTTGCCGCGCGACCATTCGTCGTCGGTCAGCGGCATGATGCCGATGTGCGCCGCCGCGAGAGCCGCCGCCTCGGTGGCCTCGCTCCAAACGACGCTCTCGACGTTGATTTCGGGCCAAGCTGGAAACGCCGAGCAAATCACCCGCACCTTGAGCGCGCGGTGCCGCGCCGTCAGCCGGGCGAGCGCCGGGCGGATCATTTCCAGGTAGATCAAATTCTCAGGGCTGCCGATCCAGACGATGGTCGGCGGACCGGCGGCTCCGGCTGCGGCCGGCTGATAACAGGACACATCGATGGAAGTCGGCAATATCTCGACGGCGCGTGCGGCGGGCCGCGCGACGCCCGCCAGCACGTCGTTGCCGGCGGCGACCACATCGACCCAGCGGCAGGTGGCAGCGAATTTCTTGCGGCGCCAGCGCGAATCGCCGACCGGCTCACCGAGGCGGTGCGGCTTGCGCACGTAGATCGCATCGTCGACGTCGAAGATTCGCCGCTTGGTCAAGGCGCCGAACAACCGCGCCTCGATGGCGCTGAGCTTGATCTGGTGAAGCACGACGACGTCCGCCCACCGCAGCAAGCCGCGGCGCTCCCAGGTGCGCACCCCATAACGGCCACTCGGGAAGCGCTCCACGCGCACCTGCCAGCCGGCCGCCTCGAGCGGCGCGACGAGATTTCTCATGCGGTGGCGGAACGACGGCTGGTCGAGATCGTAGCCCACGAGCAATGCATTCGGCACGAGGTTGCGCTCCCTAGGGGGCTTCCATGAAGGGACTGAGCGCGCGGAGCGCGACCTCGAGTCCGTCGGCCAGCGCGAGTCCCTGCGCGCGCTGCGCCAAGGCGGCGCGCCCGGCATCGTCGCGCAGCAGCGCCTGCGACCGAGCCACGATCTCGGACGCCGCGAGCGGGGACTCGACGGCCACGCCGGCGGCAACGCAGCGGCGGATACGTTCTCGCTGATCGCCCGCGATGGGCACGGCGATGCAGGCTGCGCCGCAGGCGATCGCCTGCAGAAGCGTCGAGCCGCCATTGACCACGATCAGCCGGGCGCGTCGCATGAGTTCCGCGAGTTCTGTCTGAGGAAGCGGGCCCAATACCTGCAAGTCCCGCGGGCCGGCGGCGGGCGTACCCGCTCGAGGCGGTCCCACATAGCGGATCCGGCTGCCGCCCGCGGCGAGCGCTTCGGCGGCCGCGAGAAACTGCTCGGACGCATCCTCCGCACCGGGATGACCCGTGCCGCCGCCGGGGACCACCAGCACGAAGTCGCCGCGCTCCGGCACCGCCCGCTCCCCGTCCCCCGGCGCCGCCGGCGCCCGTGAGAAAATCACATCGAGATAGCGCACCGCCGGCCGCCGCAGCAACCGATGCTTCAGGCGCTCGATGAAGGTGAGGCCGCCGGCGATGAATTCCGGATACGCGATCCAGTGCTCGTCGATGAGGCGCATCCAGCGAAGCCGGAAGGCCTTGCGGCGCTGCCGGCGCCGGGCGCTGATGTACACGACGCGCGCCCCGGCGCGATGTGCCGCTCTGAGTTGAGCGGTGCGGCCGGCATTGTCGAAGACGACCACTTGCGGGCGCCAGGTTCGGATCAGCTGGACGACCTCGGCGCTGTGAAACGTGGCGGACGAGGGCACCAGGGTGACCGGAAACGACGTGCCGCCGGCGTACGGCGCCTCGCGGCTCAAGACGAAACGAATGCCGGCGGCCGGCCAGCGCAGCTGCACGGCCCGCGCAATGGCCGAGCAGCGCGCAAATTCTCCCATCCCGAAGCGGCCCGACACCGGGACGAACAAAATTCGCGCGCCGGAGTCACTCAAAGGCGGTAAACCACCGGTCGAGCACCAACAGCGACCAGGCGCGGCGGAATTCCACGCCCACCGAGCGCTGCAAGACGCCGCGTGCCCTCAGGCGTTCGACGGCCTCGTGCAAGACGCGCGGATGATTTTTGAGCCAGCGATGCACCGGCAGTCCGAATCCCGACTTGGGCCGCTCGAGGTGCCCCGGCGGCAGTCTCGGCGCCATCAGGCGGCGTACCAGCAGTTTGCCGCGGCGGCCGCGCTCGTCGACCAGCAGCGCAGGGTCGACGCTCAGCATGAACTCGACCAGCCGGTGATCGAGCAGCGGAGGCCGCACCTCCAGAGAATGCGCCATGCTGGTCCGATCCACTTTGGTCAGGAGCCCCTCGGCCAGATCCGTATGCAGATCGAGCCACCGCAATCGAGCGAGCGGGGAGAGTTCTTCGCGCCAGAACTGGCGGTAGAACCACAGATAGTCATAGTCCGCCTCGCGCCAGGAATGGCCGAGCAGAGCGTCGATCTGCTCGCCCGTCATGCCGCCGAGCGCGGCGGCGTAGGCCGGCAAACCCACGTAGGCGTGCCGCTGCATCGAGGAGGCCAATCGGGTGAGCGGCGGAAGCAGCCGGGCCAGAGCTCGATTGAGCACCGTCGAGCGGGCGCCGACTCTCGACCAGTAGCGCGGATAGCCGCAAAACACCTCATCCCCGCCCTCGCCGCTCAAGGCCACCGTGACCTCCCGGCGGGCAAACTGCGCGATCAGGTAATTGGACCAGGCGGCGCTATCCGCGAACGGCTCGTCGAAGAGCGCCGGGATGGCCGCGAGGGCTTGCTCGAAATCGGCGGCTTGCGCCGTCATGTCGGTGTGCACGGTGCGCAAGTGCGCCGCGGCGCTGCGGGCGGCGTCCAGCTCCGATCGGTCGCTCGCATCGAAGCCCAGGCTGTAGGTTCTGGGGCGATCGAGATAGTACGCGGTGAGCGCGGAATCGATGCCGCCGCTCAGGAACACTCCGACCGGAACATCCGACAGCAGGTGCGCCGGCACCACCGTGCGCAGCACCTCATCGAGCATCTGCACGCTGTCGTCGGCGGTTCTCGCCGCCAGCGCGGCCGACGGCTCCCAGTACCGCTCGATCGAGACGCGTCCTTCCTCCCAGGTCAGCGTGTGCCCGGCCGGAAGCTTCGAAATCCCGCGGAAAATCGTCTTCGGGGCCGGCACGTAGCCATGAAACAAGAAATCCCTCAGGGCACTTGCATCGATCTGCGGCTTGCCGAGCACCAACAGCGCTTTGAGCTCCGAGGCAAACGCGATGCCGTCGGGCAGGAGTTGATAGTAGAGGGGTTTGATCCCAACGCGGTCGCGCGCGAGCAGCAGCCGCCGGGCGGCGCCGTCCCAGCTCCCGAAGGCGAACATGCCGATCGTCTTGGTGAGCCCGGACTTGCCGTGCCGGGCCAGAAGATGCAGCAGCACCTCGGTATCGCCGGTGGAGCGCCAAGGACCGGGCAGCTCGGCGCGCAGCGCCTGGTGATTGTAGATCTCCCCATTGTAGGTGAGCACGTGCTCGCCGAACACCATCGGCTCGTCGGCGGCATGCGACAAATCGAGGATGGACAGGCGGCGATGGCCGAGGACGACGCCGGGTGCGCTCCACACACCCGCCCCATCCGGGCCCCGATGGCTCAGCCGGTCGGTCATGGCCGTGACCTTGTCGATGCTCGCGCTCGAGCCGATGATTCCTGCGATCCCACACATGGTGGAAGTCTAGCGCGGAATTCATGGGCTAAGATCCTAGCCATCGGCCGGCGGTTCGTTTAGGGTACACGCGGAGCTTCTGACCCATGGCTACACCCGCCGATCAACGCCTGCTGGAACTGTGCGACAAGTGGCTCAAGAGCCTCGAATTGCACCGTCGCTATTCGAGCCTCGATACCGATAGCTACTGGAAGGTTCAGCCCTGGCCGGAACATCAACGGCCGAGCCGCTGGATCATCGATCTCGCGGTTCAAAAAACGGCCGCACTCCGTTCCCAGGTGGAAGAGCGCATAAAGCAGGGCGATAGCCATTTTTCGGACTCGCTCGAGCTCATGACCTTTCTCGCCAATCTGATCGGCTCGGAGCACATCGAGCGGTTCATTCCCCTGGCGGATCCTGACAACGAAGTCGATCTCAAGGCGCCGGCCGCCGCGGTGCCGGAACCGCCCGCGCCCACCCGCGCATCGCCCGCGCCCACCCGCGCATCGCCCGCGCCCACCCGCGCATCGCCCGCGCCCACCCGCGCGCCGCCCGCGGCTGCGCCGGCACCGGCCGCGGCGGCCCCCGCACCGCCGTCTCGTGCTCGCCCGCAGCCCGCAGCCCCACAGGCGCCGGATTCGGTGAGCGAGACACGCGAGATGCCTCGTCCCCCGATCAAGCAGAAATCCGCCTCTGAGGTCACCGCGACGCGCGAGATGCCGCAATTCGTGGCGAGCAAACGCCGCGCGCCGCCGGTCGGCACCCAGCAGGTTGCGCGTACCGAGCGCAGAGCCGCGCACACCAAGACCGCACCGCGGCCGTCGACCAAGCAACCTGGTAAACTCCCGCTCTCGGAGGATGCGGCGCGCGAGCAAGTCATCGCCGACGCGGCTCGGCTGGTGCAGTGGGGCCGCAAGTGGTACGAACTGGCGGAACTCATCGCGCGCATGGCCGATCGGCCGCCGCTGCCCGAAGTGAGAAAAATACTGAAGGACAACAAGATGGCCATCGAAAAGAAGGCCGGCGGCAGCTAGCGCACCTGCCCGCCCTCAATTCGAAAAATTTAGGGAACCTGCTTCGTTCTTACGCGCTCAAAGGCGGCCATGATCACAACAAAAAATCTATCCAAGCGCTATGGTGAGATCCTTGCCGTGGACGACGTTTCCTTCTCGGTGAAGCCGGGGGAAGTACTCGGTTTTCTGGGCGCCAACGGCGCCGGTAAATCCACCACCATGCGCATGATCGCGGGCTTCATCGCACCGTCCGCGGGAACGGTCGAGGTCTGCGGCTACGACATCGAACGCTCGCCCGTGGCGGCCAAGGCGTGCATGGGATACCTGCCCGAAGGCGCGCCCAGCTACGGCGAAATGACGGTCGGTGAATTCCTCGACTTCGTCGCGGACATTCGCGGGCTCGACGGCGCACGGCGCCGCGACCGGCGCAGCGTCGTGGTCGAGCGGCTCGCGCTCGCGCCGGTCATCGACCAGGTGGTCGAGACGCTCTCCAAGGGGTTTCGCAGGCGGGTCGGCCTGGCCCAGGCGCTGATTCACGACCCCAGAGTGCTGATCCTCGACGAGCCGACCGACGGCCTCGATCCCAATCAGAAGCACGAGGTTCGCCGGCTCATCAACGAGCTGAGCAAGGACAAGCTGGTCATCGTCTCCACCCACATCCTCGAGGAAGTCCACGAGGTGTGCACCCGGGCCATCATCATCGCCGCCGGACGCATCGTGGCGGACGAGTCGCCGGGCGCGCTCGAGGCTCGTTCCCGCTATCACCATGCGGTCAGCCTGCGCTTCGACAAACCCGAACAGCTCGCCGCCGCGCGGCGTGAAATCGCGGGCCTTCCCGAAGTATCCGAGGTGGAGGCGGAGGAGCGCGAGCTCAAGCTCACGGCGGTGCCGCGCCCCGGCAAGAACGTGCTGCCGGCGGTGAGCGCGCTGATTTCAAAATACGACTGGGACGTGCCCGAGCTGCACCTCGAGTCGGGACGCTTGGATGAGGTATTCCGGAGGTTGACCGGGGCCGTTCCGCGCGCGGCGATGACGCCCGCGCCGGACCTGCCCCTGGGCGAAGGAGGAGCACGGCTTTGAACAAGACCCTGGTGATATTCCGGCGCGAGCTGAGAAGTTATTTCGCGACCCCGCTGGCCTACGTGTTCATCGTCATATTCCTCGTGCTCGCGGCCGTATTCACGTTTCAAGTGGGCGGGCTGTTCGAGCGCGGTCAGGCCGACCTTCAACCGTTCTTCCGCTGGCATCCCTGGCTCTACCTGGTGCTGATCCCGGCGATCTCGATGCGGCTCTGGGCCGAGGAGCGCAACAGCGGCAGCATCGAGCTCTTGATGACGCTGCCGATCACGCTGACGCAGGCCGTGGTCGGCAAATTTCTCGCCGCCTGGTGCTTCGCAGGCATCGCTCTTTCGCTCACCTTCCCGGTGTGGATCACGGTGAACTACCTCGGCAACCCCGACAACGGCGCGATCGTCGCGGCCTACATCGGCAGCTTCCTCATGGCAGGCGGATTCCTGGCCATCGGCATGTGTTTGTCGGCGGCGACGCGCAACCAGGTGATCGCCTTCATCACCGCGGCCTTGGTCGGCTTCGTGTTCCTGCTTGCAGGCTTCCCCTTGGTGCTCGACTTCGTCCGCGGCGTATTCCCGCAGATGATCGTCGATGCGATCGCCTCGTTGAGCTTCTTCACGCACTTCGAGGCGATCTCCAAGGGCGTGATCGATGTGCGCGATTTGGTGTATTTCGCGGCGCTGATCGCCTTTTGGCTGACGGCAACGGCTCTGGTTCTCGACATGAAGAAGGCGGAATAGGGTGAACGCCGATAATCAACGAAGAATGGGTTGGAGGAGAACGGGCTATGGCGTAGGCGCCCTGCTGGCCCTCGCCGTGCTTTTCCTCGCTGTCGTGATGCTGTCCAACCTGGGCCTGCGGGGCATGCGCCTCGATCTCACGCAGAATCACTTGTACACCTTGAGTCCCGGCACCGAACAGGTGCTCGCCGAGCTCAAGGAGCCTGTCCATCTGTACTATTATTTCTCGCGCGACGCCGCCGAGAAGCAGTCGCCCCTGATCATGCCGTACGCGAACAGGGTCCGGGAATTCCTGGAAGAGATCACGGCGCGCTCCGGCGGCAAGATCCGCCTCCAGGAGATCGACCCTCAGCCCTTCTCCGATGAGGAGGACCACGCCGCCGAGGCGGGACTGCAATCGCTTTCGGCCAACGACGCCGGCGGCGAGCCGCTCTATTTCGGCCTGGCGGGAACCAACTCGACCGACGGGCGCTCCGTCATTCCGAGCTTCCAGCCCGACCGGGAGGAATTCCTGGAGTACGACGTGGCCAAGCTCATCCAGGAACTGGCAAATCCGAAGAAGCCCGTGGTGGGGCTGTTGAGCTCGATTCCCATGCAAGGACAGTTCAACCCCATGACCGGGCAGATGGGCGACACCTGGCCCGTGCTCTCGCAGCTCGAGCAGCTCTTCACCGTGCGCTCGCTGACCCCGGACGTCGACCACATCGACAAGGATGTGGACGTGCTGATGATCGTGCAGCCGAAGAATCTGCCGCCGAAGACGCTCTACGCCATCGATCAATTCGTGATGCGCGGCGGCAGAGTGCTGCTGTTCGTCGATCCGAACAGCGGCGCCGACACCAGCGGGCAGGATCCGCAAAATCCCTTCGCGGGCGCGATGGCGAATCACTCCTCTGACTTGGAGCCGCTGCTCGCCGCATGGGGCGTCGCCTACGATCCGAGCCAGGTGGTCGGCGATCTCGATCTCGGCCTGGAGGTCCGCGCCACCATGCAGGGGCCGCCGACCCGGCACATCGCCATCTTGGGTTTGCATCGCGACGACATGGACAAGAAAGACGTCGATACCGCCGCGCTCGACACGATCAACGTGGCCACCGCCGGCATCCTCGCGCCGCGCCGCGGCGCGACCACGAAATTCGAGCCGTTGCTCATGACCTCGACCAGCGCCGCGCCCATCCCCGCATCGCGCTTCAACGGCTTGACCGATCCCGCCAGTTTGCGCGACGGGTTCAAGCCCACGGGCATCCGCTACACCATTGCGGCACGCATCACCGGTCCCGTGTCGTCGGCCTACCCCCAGGGGGCCCCGCCCGACCAGAAGCCGCCCGCGGGACCGCCCATTGCGCACTTATCCAAGTCCACCGTGCCGGCCAACATCGTCGTCGTCGCCGATACCGACCTGTTGATGGATTACATGTGGGTGCAGACGCGCGAGATCCTCGGCCAGCGGATCGCCCAGGCCTTCGCCAATAACGGCGACTTCGTGGCCAACGCGATCGACAACCTGACCGGCAGCGGCGCGTTGATCAGCATCCGCGGCCGAGCGACGTTCTCGCGTCCCTTCGAGCGGGTGGAAGCGATCAAGCGCCGCGCCGACGACCGCCTGCGCAGCAAGGTGCTGGAGCTGCAATCGGAGCTGCAGCAAACCGAGACCAAGCTGACCGAATTGCAGAGCAAGAGAAACGATCAGACATCGCTCATGCTGACCCCCGAGCAGGACCAGGAACTCAAGCGTTTCACGGCTGAGAAAGCACGCATCCGCAAGGAGCTGCGCGAGACACAGCGCGGACTCGATGTCGACATCAATCGGCTCGATGACTGGCTCAAGCTGATCAACATCACCATCGCACCACTAGCCGTCGCCCTGGCGGGCGCCCTCATCCTCTCGTTCCGCCGCAAGCGCAAGCGTCAAGGAGCGGCATCCGCATGAGTCGCACGCGTTTCACGCTGCTGCTGATCGCAGCGCTCGTCGCCATCGGCGCTGCGGTCTATCTGAGCTCGCAGCGCAACTTGCAGACGGACACCGGCGGAGCCCCGCTGTTCCCGACCATGGCCTCGGAGCTCAACACCGTCACGGAAGTGAGCATCACCAAGGGAGCCGCGACGCCGGCGGTCACGCTGCGCAAGACGGGCGAGCAGTGGTCGGTTGCGCAGCGCGCGGATTACCCCGCGGACGTCGCGAAGCTGCGCCGGCTGCTGTTGGCTCTCGGCGAGACCAAGGTCATCGAGGAGAAGACTTCGGATCCGGCGAACTACCCGATCATCGGCGTCGAAGACCCGACCAAGGCGGGCGCCTCCGGTGCCGAAGTCGACTTGGTCGCGCAGGACGGCAAGCACGCCCTCATCGTGGGCAAGCCCGTCGGTGAGGGGACCTTCGTCCGTCGCCCCGGAGAGAGCAAGAGCTACACGGTCGAGCCGGCGATCTCGGTGGAAGCCGACCCCCGTTCCTGGATCGACACTCGGCTCATCGATATCCCGTCGTCCTCGATTCAGACGGTCGAGTTCAAGCCGACCACCGGCGCGGGCTATGTGCTGCACCGCCTCAAACCCAAAGAGGACGACTTCGCGATCGACAAGGTGCCGCCGGGGCGCAAGACGCTGGACGCAAAGGCGTTGGCGCCCTCGGCCAACACGTTGAGCGGCCTGACGGCCGAGGACGTCGCAGCCTCCAAGGACATCGACTTCAGCCAATCAGCGCAGGCGATTCTCACGCTGGATGACGGCAACGTCATCACCCTCACCGGCACGGCGGTCGGCGACAAGCGTTGGATCGAGGTGCAAGCTTCGAAGGATACGGCGCTCGCCGCAAAGGCCCAGAATCGCGCCTTCGAGGTGGCGAGCTATCGGTACGACGCGATTTTCCGCCCGTTGGATCAGTTGCTGGTCCCGAAAGAGACCAAGCCTCGTCCCGACGCCGGCGCCGGCGCATCCGGCAACAAGGGCCACGCAGCGCTGCCGGTCAAATCGTCCTCTCCGCCCACCACTCCGTGAATTCGGGCACGAGCGCCGGCTTTGGACGGCGCTTCGCTGCCCTGATCTACGACGCGCTGCTGCTCGCCGCTTTGCTGCTGGTCTACACGGGCATCATGGTCGCGGTACGGGGCGGTGCGATCACCGGGGCCGCGGGCGGCTACTGGTGGTATTTCTATCGCGGCGGCGAACTCGCGATGGTCGCCGCCTATTACGTGGTCAATTGGATGCACAGCGGCCAGACCCTCGGGATGCGCGCCTGGCATTTGCGCGCCGTAGCCGACACGGGCAAGCCGATGCGTCTTCTGCCCGCGCTCTGGCGATGCGCCTGTGGCTTTCTCGCCTGGGCACCGGCCGCGCTCGGCGTGCTCTGGCTCTATGTCGACCCCGAGCATCTGGCGCTGCACGACCGGCTCTCGGGAACCCGAGTCGTGCACCTAACGGGTTCTTGAGATTGCCACCAGAGTCAGGACGCCGACCGTCGCGGTCGGCAGCCACCCGACCAGCACAGGGTTCAATCCGAAGAGTTGTCCGCCGTTCTCCACGGTCCGGGTGATGAGGAAGAACACCACCCCGAGCATGGCGCCGATGACGGTGCGAGTGCCGGCGCCGGTCGTTCGCAGCGGCCCGAACACGAACGGCAGCGCGAGCAGCGTGACGATGACGACCGCGACCATGCGGGCGATGCGCGACCAGTAGCCTATCTCGTAGAAGGACGTATCGAGGCTGTTCCGCCTCAGGTGATCGATGTACGAGGCGAGGCCGCGCAGCGTGAGCAGGTCGGGATCCGTCGCCGCGAGCGCCAGAAAGTCCGGATTGATGGTCGATTGGATCGTGACTTCGCCGGCCACGGAGCTGTCGATGTGGTCATCGCCGAAGAGCGTCGTGGCGACGTTATGCATGCGCCAGTGGTGCGGATCCGCCACCGAGATGCGGTCCGCGTGTTGGATGGAGCGCAACTTGGTCGGGCTCTCCAACTCGAATAACGACACGCCCCCGAATGATTGGTCGGCCTCGCCGGTTTGCACCCGCAGGATGAGATTGCCGTCCTTCACCCAGGCGCTGCTCGAGCCGGCGAAGCTCACATCCCCGAGCTTGCTCGTGGTCTTCTCGCGTTTGGCGAGTTGCGCGAGCGGCGGCGCGACGTATTCGCCGACCGCATACATGGTCAGCGATAACGTGAGCCCCGCGAGGGCCACCGGCCAGGCGATCCGCCAGACGGAGACACCCGAGGCGCGGGTCACCACGAGTTCGCTCCCGGCGGCGAGGTTCCCGAGACCCATGAGGGCGCCGATCAGCGCGCCGATGGGCAAGAGCTCGAATATCTGCTCAGGCAGGTTCAGGAACGTAAAGAGGAACGCATCGGCCGTACCGTAATCGCCGGTACCGATGTCGCTTTGCTGGCTGATGAACACGAACAAGGCCCCGAGGGTCAACAGCACGCCCATCGCCATCAGCGTATAGAGCAGCACGGTGCGGTATAGATAACGATCCAGCGTATTCACGTGCCTCGCTCCTCGCGGAAGATCAGGTACAGGCCGAATAGCAACAGGAGGATGTGCACCCACCACACGCCGATGGCGGGCGACAACTGGCCCTTCTCCACCCAGACCTTCGCGGCGGATAGCAGATTCGCGTAAATGATGTACACCACGATGGCGAACCCGACGCGGGCGTAGCGGCCTTGGCGCGGGCGCAGGCGGCTCATGGGCACGGCGAGCAGAGTCAATATCAAGGCCATGATCGGGCTCGAGGCTCTGAATTGCAGTTGCGCGATGTCCTCGGGCGCCTTCGACCCGAGAAGCTCCCGGGTGGGCCGGGTATCGGGATCCTGCTCGGTGCCGAGCGTCTCGTCCGGCGTGGCGATGGGAATCCCGTGCTCGCGGAACTCGATGACGCGAAAATCGCTCTTGCCGGGTACGCCTTCGTAGCGGCGGCCGTTGAACAGCGTCACGAAATGCATGCCGTTCGAGCTAGCCTTCGAATAGGTCGCCGTATCGGCGAGCGCAACCTCGACCCGATCGGCCGTTTCGCGGCGGACGAATACATTATGTAGGACGCCTTCCTCGTCCACCCGTTCGGCGTAGAATACGCCGTCGCCCCCGCCGCTGATGAACGATCGGAAGCGGCCCGCATCCAATTGTCCGAATTGCGCCTCCTTCACCGCCGATTGCCGCAGGAGCTGCGCCTGTTGGTCGGCGCGCGGCACCTGGAAGAAAGACAGCCAGGCAAGGCCCACGGCGATTACCACGGCGAAACACGACAGGGGCACGAGCATGCGCGCGGGCGCGAATCCGCAACCCTGCAGCGCCGTCATCTCGCTGTCGTGGTAAAGCCGGCCCAGCGCCAGCACGATGGCGAGCAACAGTCCGGCCGGGACGATGACCGACAGGTTCATGATCGCTCCCAGCGCGATCAGATCGAACACCACGTGCCGGCCATAGTTGTCGCTCGCCGCCCGGCCGAGCACCCGCGAGAGCTGATTCGATACTAAAATAGCGACCAGGATGCCGGTCACGGCGAGCCAGGTTTGTATCACCTCGCGTAGGACATAGCGCTGCACGGTCCACTTCATGGCATTGAGCTTAGAGCCTTCGCGTGAATCTAGTAAACTAATTGGCGATTCGAGCATATGGAACTTTTCATCCAACAACGGAGTGGGGACATGGAATTCAAGGCAATCGTCGATGCAAAAGCGCGGAACGCAACCGGCTGCGCTGTGGTCGGCGTCTACGAGAACGGCGATCTCGGCGCCGCCGCTCGGCTCATCGATGCGCAGATCGGCGGAGTCATCGGCCGCCTCATCGCGGGGGGCGACTTCGCGGGCAAATTGGGCGATACGCTGCTGCTGCCGCACCCGGCGGGCGCCGCCGCCGAGCGCGTGCTGCTGACGGGCCTCGGAGCGCAGGGGAACTTCGGCCGCAAGCAATACCGCAAGGCGCTGCAATCGAGCGCCCAGGCGATTTTGAAGACCGGCGCGGCCGATGCGACGGTGTATCTGGCCCTGCACGATGTGCCGGGCGTGGAGAGTCATTTCCGCGCGCGCGCGGTCGCCGAGATTTTCAGCGCCGCCGCGTATCGGATTCCCGACCTGAAAAGCGCCGCCAAGCCGAAGCCAAGCAAGCTCGCCACGGTGAATGTCGCGGCGGAAAATGCACGCGCCCTGAAATCGACGGCCTCGGGCCTCGAGATCGGCGCGGCCGTCGGTCACGGCAGCGCTTTCGCGCGTGATCTGGCCAATCTGCCGCCGAACGTCTGCACCCCCAGCTATCTCGGCAAGCGTGCGGAGGAATTGGGCAAGGAATGGCCGCGCATCAAGGTCAAGGTGCTGGATGAGGAGGCGATCAAGGCGCTAAAGATGGGCGCGTTCCTCGCCGTCACCCAGGGCTCTGCGCAGCCGCCGCGATTCATCGTCGCCGAATACCGCGGCGCCAAGAAGGAGAGCGCGCCGATCTGCCTGATCGGCAAAGGCATCACCTTCGACTCGGGCGGGATCTCTCTGAAGGATCCGCCGGGCATGGACGAGATGAAATTCGACATGGGTGGCGCGGCCGCCGTGCTCGGGGCGCTGCGCGCCGCGGCCGAGCTCGCGCTTCCCATCAACGTCATCACCATCGTGCCGACCTGCGAGAACATGCCGGGCGGCAAAGCCGTAAAGCCCGCGGACATCGTCACGTCCATGTCCGGGCAGACGGTGGAAATCCTCAATACTGATGCCGAGGGAAGACTGATTCTGTGCGATGCGATCACCTACAGCCGGCGCTTCAAGCCGGCCGCGGTCATCGATGTCGCCACCTTGACCGGCGCCTGCATCATCGCGCTCGGCAACCAATTGAGCGGCATGATGAGCACCGATGACGGGCTCGCCGAGGAGATCGCGGCAGCCGGCAGCCGGGCCGATGACAGGGTCTGGCGCTTACCGGTCGGGGACGACTACGCGGACGCATTGAAGAGCAATTTCGCGGACTTCGCCAACGTGGGAGGCCGGGAAGGCGGTGCCTGCACCGCGGCCACCTTTCTTTCGAAATTCACGAAGGATCTCGATTGGGCGCATCTGGACGTGGCCGGGACCGCCTGGGTCGGCGGCTCGCAGAAGAGCGGCACCGGCCGCCCGGTGCCGCTGCTGGTGGAGTTCCTGGTACACCGTGCGCGCCGCAAGTGACCGGCCGGGATGACCGATAGGGTCGATTTCTACGTGCTGCAAAGCCAGGCGCCGCAACGGCGTTGGAACTTCGCCTGCCGGTTGACCGCGAAGGCCTATCTGCAGGATCTTTCCATCGTCATTTGGAGCGAGAGCGCCGACGACGCGAAACTGTGCGACGAGTTGCTCTGGACGTTCGACGATCGCTCGTTCGTGCCGCATCGGTTGACTCGCGACGGCGAGCCGATCGACGCGGGCACGCCGGTGCACGTCATGCTCGAGCTCGAGTCGGTCGAGCGTGCCGACCTGTTGATCAACCTGGCGAATCGGTTTCCGGCCGGGCTCGCGCGCTTCTCTCGTATCGCCGAGATCGTCGATGCCGACCCGGAGCGGCGCCGTCTCGGCCGCGAGCGATTCAAAGCGTACCGGGATCACAAACTCGTGCTCGAGACGCACCAGCTGAGCGAGGCCACGGACATCTAACCCGCCCGGCCGCTATAATCGAGCGGCCATGGACAAAGCATTCTCCCCCGCCGATATCGAACCGCGCATCTACGCTCGTTGGGAAGCCAACGGATATTTCGAGCCGAGCGGCCGCGGTGCGCCCTACTCGATCGTCATTCCGCCGCCCAACGTCACGGGAACGCTGCACATGGGTCATGCGTTCCAAGACACCATCATGGATGCCCTCATCCGCCATCGGCGCATGTGCGGCTTCGACACGCTCTGGCAGCCCGGCACGGATCATGCCGGCATCGCCACGCAAATGGTGGTGGAGCGCCAGCTGAACGCCGCCGGCCTGAGCCGTCTGGATCTCGGCCGCGATGCATTCGTCGCGAAGGTGTGGGAGTGGAAAAACACCTCCGGCGGCTCGATCGCCCGGCAATTGCGTCGGCTGGGCGCCTCGGTGGACTGGAGGCGCGACAAGTTCACCATGGATCCCGAGCTCTCCCGGGCGGTGACCGAGGCCTTCGTGCGCTTGTATCGGGACGGATCGATCTACCGGGGCAAGCGCCTGGTCAACTGGGATCCGGTGCTGAAGACCGCTCTGTCGGATTTGGAGGTGGTCTCGGAGGAAGAAGCCGGCCATCTGTGGCATCTCCGGTATCCGCTCCGCGACGGCGGCGGCTATCTCGTCGTTGCCACCACGCGTCCCGAGACCATGCTCGGCGACACGGCGGTCGCCGTGCATCCCGACGACGAGCGCTACCGGCACTTGATCGGCCGGCAGGTACGGCTGCCGCTCGCCGACCGGGACATCCCGGTGATTGCCGACAATTACGTGGACCCGGCGTTCGGCTCGGGCTGCGTCAAGATCACTCCGGCGCATGATTTCAACGATTACGAGATCGGACAGCGCCACGGCCTGCCGATGATCAACGTCATGACCCTGGACGCGGCGCTCAACGATGAAGTGCCGGCGCCCTATCGAGGCCTCGACCGTGCCGCGGCCCGCGAGCGCATCATCGCCGATCTGTCGGCGCTCGGGCTCGTCGATCGAATCGAGGCGCACAAGCTCATGGTGCCGCGCGGAGATCGCAGCAACGCGGTGCTCGAGCCGCTGTTGACCGACCAGTGGTTCATCGACATCAAACCGCTCGCGGCGCCCGCGATCCAAGCCGTGGAGGATGGCCGCATACGTTTCGTGCCCGACAATTGGTCCGGCGTCTACTTCGAATGGATGCGTCACATCAAGGACTGGTGCATCAGCCGCCAGCTCTGGTGGGGCCACCGCATCCCCGCCTGGTACGATCGCGAGGGGCGCTGGTATGTCGCGCGCAGCGAGGCGGAAGTGCGCGCCGAGCACGGTCTCGGACCGGAGGTCGCGCTCCGCCAGGATGAGGACGTGCTCGACACCTGGTTCTCGTCCGGCCTCTGGCCCTTCTCGACGCAAGGATGGCCGCGCGAGACGCGCGAGCTGAAGACTTACTATCCGACCTCCGTGCTGGTCACCGGCTTCGACATTATTTTTTTCTGGGTCGCGCGCATGATCATGATGGGCCTCAAATTCACCGGCGAGGTGCCGTTCAGGGAGGTCTACGTGCACGGGCTGATCCGCGATCACGACGGCCAGAAGATGTCCAAATCGAAGGGCAACGTGATCGACCCGCTCGACATCGTAGACGGCATTTCGATCGAGGAGTTGCTCGCCAAGCGGACCACCGGACTGATGCAGCCGCAGATGAAGCCGGCGATCGAGAAGGCAACCCGCAAGCAGTTTCCTCAAGGCATCCCGGCGTTCGGCACCGACGCGCTGCGCCTCACCTTCGCGGCGCTCGCGACGCAGAGCCGCGATCTGCGCTTCGACATGGCCAAGGTCGAGGGCAACCGGAATTTTTGCAACAAGCTCTGGAATGCGGCGCGCTATGTGCTGATGAACGTCGAGGGACAGGAGGGATTCCCTTCGGCGCAGCCCGGCGGCGCGGCGCCGGCGCCGGTTGAACTGAGCCTTGCCGATCGCTGGATTCGCTCGCGCCTTGCCGCCATGCTCGAGAGAATCGATGCCGGCTTCACCGGTTACCGTCTCGACATCGTCGCGAACGCGCTCTACGAATTCACTTGGAACGAATTCTGCGACTGGTATGTCGAGCTCTCCAAGGCGGCGCTGCAATCCGATACGGCGACCGCGGCCCAGAAATACGCCGCCCGCAGGACCCTGATCGGCACACTGGAAACGTTGCTGCGCGCCCTGCACCCCCTCGCGCCGTTCATCACCGAGGAGATCTGGCAACGGGTACGCGTCGCGGCGGGCGTGAGCGGCGAGTCCGTCATGCTGGCGCGCTTTCCGGCCGCGGCCGATTTGCCCGCCGACACCGCCGCGGAGCCGGAGATGCGGTGGGTGATGAATTTCATCCTCGGCGTGCGCCAGATCCGCGGCGAGATGGACATCGCGCCGAGCCGCCGCCTGGAAGTGCTGCTGCAGAACGCCGGCCCGGCGGATCTCGAGTACCTCGAGCGCAATCGGCACTATCTCACGCGTCTTGCGGGCATCGCCGAACCTCGCGTGCTCGCGCCATCCGATGCTGCGCCGATTTCGGCGGCCGCGCTCGTGGGGAGCCTCGAGATCTTGGTGCCGATGGCGGGCCTGATCGATCCGAAAGCCGAGCTCGACCGCCTGGCGAAACGTCAACGGCGCGCGGAGACGGAATTCGGCAAGCTCCAGGTCAAGCTCGCCAACGGTGACTTCGCGAGGAATGCACCGGCCGACGTGGTGGCGAAGGACCAAGGGCGGCTCTCGGAGCTGCGAAGCGAAATCGACCAGCTGGCGAAGCAAGTCGCGCGGGTCAATGCGCTCCAAGCCCAATGAGTCCGACGAGCGCGCATCCCGTGCAGGCCGGCTTTCCCGGAGCCGCAATCGGCGCGGTGCTCGCTCAGATCAACCGGATCATTCTCGGCAAGGATGACCAGATCCGGCTTTGCTTGGCCTGTCTCTTGGCCAAGGGTCATCTGCTGATCGAGGATATTCCCGGCGTGGGCAAGACCACGCTCGCCCACGCACTCGCCAAAACGCTCGGTCTCACCTTTCAGCGGGTGCAGTTCACCAGCGACTTGTTGCCCGCGGACGTGCTCGGCGTGTCGATCTATGAGCGCGATACCGGGACGTTTCGCTTCCAGCGCGGACCGATCTTCGCGCAGTTGGTGCTGGCCGATGAAATCAACCGCGCCTCGCCGAAGGCGCAAAGCGCGCTGCTCGAAGCGATGGAGGAGCGGCAGGTGACGATCGACGGGCAGTCGATGCCCTTGCCCGAGCCGTTCTTCGTCATCGCCACGCAAAATCCCCAGGAACAGGTCGGCACCTTCCCGCTGCCCGAATCCCAGCTCGACCGCTTCTTGATGCGCGTGCATCTGGGCTATCCGGCCGCCGCCGCCGAACGGGAACTGCTGAGCGGCACGGATCGGCGCGAATTGGTGAACTCGCTCGGCAGCGTCCTGAGCGTGGACGCGCTTCAGGCACTGCAGCAGGCCGTTCTCGGGATACATGTGGCGCCGGCGCTGCTCGACTACGTGCAGGCGCTGGTGGCGCACACGCGCAGCGCCTCCGGCCTGCGTGCCGGACTGTCGCCGCGGGCGGCGATCGGAATGCTGCGCGCGGCGCGCGCCTGGGCAATGATCTGCGGGCGAAACACGGTGATCCCGGAGCACGTGCAGGCCGTCTTCGGTGCGGTCGTCGAGCATCGACTCGAGCAACGCGACAGCGGCCCGGCCGGCGCAAGCCGTCTGCTCGAGGCCGTACCGGTTCCTTGAGCGGGCGCTGACTTGCGGAATCTCCCGGAGGCGGCCGTCGCGCGGATCCGAGCCTGGTCCGCCCGCCGCCACGGCGCCGACGAGTTGCCGGTGAAGATCGAGCGTCGGCGCATCTACATTCTACCGACGCGATTCGGCCTGATGCTGGTCGCGCTGCTCATCGCCATGCTGGTCGCCGGGCTCAACTACAACAGCAACCTCGGGCTGGCATTCGCCTTCTTCATGATGAGCATGATGCTGGTCTCGATGCATCACTGCCACCGCAACCTCCTGGGTCTCACCGTGGACGTGAAACTCGAGGTCGATGCATTCGCGGGTGCGGACGCAGTGTTTTATTTCATGCTGCGGAACGAATCCGCCGTCGATCGTTGCGATGTCGAGGTGCGTCTCGGGACGCGGGACGATTCGCCGCAGGGGATCATCGAGGCGACGCGCAGCGTCGCGACCGGCAGTTACGAGGAAGCCATGCTCGCCGTTCCCGTCGCGAATCGCGGCGTGCGCCGCTGGAGCCAATTCGAGCTGCGCACGACCTACCCGTTCGCTTGGTTCAGGGCCTGGACCTACGTGCACTCGCCGCTGACCGCCTTCGTCGCTCCGAGTCCGCGAGGTGCGCGTCCGCTGCCCATTGCGACGGCGGCGGCCGGCGAAGCGGCGCGCTCCGAGTCGCGTGGCGATGAGGATTTTGCGGGGCTGCGCTCCTATGCTCCGGGCATTCCTCTGAAACACATGGCATGGAAGACGCTGGCACGCGGCGGCGAGGCCGCCGTACGGGTCTATAGCGATCCCGGAACCCGGCCGGAATGGCTCGAGTGGTCGGCGCTCGAAGGACTCGACACCGAGGCGCGGCTGGCGCAGCTCTGCCGCTGGATCGCCGAATGCGAGTCCGGCCATCCCCGCCCTTACGGCCTTCGGCTTCCCGGGACCGAGATTCCGCCGGGCCGAGGCCCGGCTCATCGGTCGCGCTGCCTGCGTGCGCTGGCTTGTCATGGCATGTCGCAGCCATGAAGCTTGCCGCGCCCTCCGCAACCCAGGTGACGTATACCCAGCTGCGCTGGATCTGTGTCTGCCTCGCGCTCGCGCTGGCGGTACACGCCGCCTCGCTCCCGCTTTGGCTCCTCGCCACCGTCGTTGCCGCCGCCGTGATCCGGCTCGCACTGTCGGCGCGCGGCTACGCCGCGCCGCCGCGCGCGATCCGGACCGTGATCGCGCTGGCGGCCATTCTCATCCTGTTCTTGCAATTACACACCTTCAACGGCGTCGCCGCGGGATCCGCGCTGCTCAGCCTGGTCGCGGGACTGAAGCTGCTCGAGACGCAGTCGCGGCGCGACCTCTACGTCATCGCGTTGATCATTTACTTCCTGAGCCTGGCGGCGCTGCTGAGAAGCGAGTCGTTCTGGCTGCTCGCCTACCTGCTCGGCGTCTCCTGGCTCACGACCGCGACGCTGCTTCGCCTCACGCATTCCACGCAGCCGAGCGGCTGGCGGCGCAGCGCGCGCTACGCGGGCCGGATCTCGGCTCAGGCGGTTCCGCTCGCGCTGGTCCTCTGGCTGTTCTTTCCGAGATTCGACGGACCGCTGTGGCGCACGCCCTCGGACGGACACAGCGCCGAGACGGGCTTGAGCGACACCATGAGCCCGGGCGACATCACCGACCTCGCGTTGTCGGACGACGTCGCCTTCCGGGTGCACTTCAACGGCCTCCCCCCGCCGGCGGCCGAACGCTATTGGCGCGGTCCGGTATTGCATGACTTCGACGGCCGAACGTGGCGGCGGAGTTACGCGCCTCGCCTCACCTCCGCGGGGCTCCTGCCGACCGGTCCTGGCTATCGCTACGTCGTGAGCCTCGAGCCTCACCAGCACAACTGGATATTCGCGCTCGATTGGCCGGACGGCTGGAACCTGAGCGACGCCTATCTCAACAGCGACTACATGCTGGTCCGCCCGGCGCTGCTCTCGCGCCCGCTCGACGTGAGCGTCTCCTCGCACACGCACGTGCAATCGGCGGAGCCCTTGAGCGAGGCCATGCGCCGCCGCGATATCCGGCTGCCGGCGGGACGCAATCCCAGAACCTTGCAGCTCGCGCTCGACCTGCACCGCGCGCATCCCAATGACCTGGATTACGTTGCCGCGGTGCTCGACCTGTTTCGCCGGCAGCCGTTCTTCTACACCTTGGAACCGCCGCCGCTCGGCCTGAATTCGGTCGACGAGTTCTTGTTCGACACCCGGCGCGGCTTCTGCGGACACTATGCATCCGCCTTCGCCGCGCTCATGCGCGCGGCGGGAATCCCCGCTCGAGTGGTCACCGGCTATTACGGCGGCACCTTCAACCGTTTCGCGGATTATTGGATCGTGAGCCAGAGCGATGCTCACGCCTGGGACGAGGTCTGGATCGAGGGGCGTGGCTGGATGCGAGTCGATCCTACGTCCGCAATCGCGCCGACCCGGGTGCAGGCCGGGCTCGCGGGCTCCTTGGCCGCGAGCTCGCGCTTCGCCGCAGCCTGGCGGCAGCCCTTCAGCTGGCTGTCCGACGCACGCTTGCAACTCGATGCGCTGCGCCAACTCTGGCGCGAGCGAATCCTGCGCTTCGACCAGCGATCGCAAAACCAGCTGCTGATGAGTCTCGGCATCCCGGAGCCGGACGGTCAGAAGATCGCGATGGTGATGGGCGCGGGCTTGGTGCTGGTGTTCATCTGGCTCACCTGGCAGATCCGGCGGGAGCAGCGGCCCGACCCCAAGGATCCCGTGGTGCGTGCCTACGACAGACTGTGCCGCAAGCTCGCCGCGGCGGGGCTGTCACGCCGCCCGTATGAAGGGGCGGAGTCCTTCGCCGCACGCGTCGCCAGGGAGCGGCCCGACCTCGGCGCCCAAGTGGGTGCGCTCTGCCGGCGCTACTCGCGCTTGCGCTATGGCGCGAGCCGCCGGCCTGCCGCCGAACGCTGGTTCGTCGCGCGCGTGCGTGCGTTCAAACCGCGCCGAGCGGCGCTCGCCAGGGGTTCAGGGCAGGATCGCGCGCGAACTGCTCCGCGATGAAGTCGGTGAATAGGCGGGCTCGCGCGGGCAGCAGACGGTTTGCCGCGTACACGATGTGGATCGGGCTCGGCGGCGCGCTGTGATCGAGCAGCAGCGGCACCGCGCGTCCATCGCGCACGGCATCCTGCAGCAGCCATTCCGGCGCATACGCAATTCCGAGCCCGTCGAGCACGGCACCGCGCACGCCGTCCGGCGAGTTGACTCGCAGTCGGCCGCGTACCTTCACCTGCCGGTCACGAAATTGCCACACGCCCGCGCCCGGCGAGAGGGTGTAGACGATACACTCGTGGCTCCGTAGATCCTGCGGAAATCGCGGCACACCATGGGCGGCGAGATATTCGTTTCCGGCAACGCAGATACGCCGGGCGAATCCGATGCGGCGCGCCTTGAGCGCGCTGTCCTTGAGTACCCCGATGCGGATCGCGAGATCGACCCCCTCCTCGATCAGGTCGATGAACCGATCCGAGATCTGCAGATCGATCTCCATCTCGGGGTAGAGATTCAGGATCGTCTTCAGATGCGGCAGCACATGGCTGCGTCCGAGCAGCGTCGGGCACGACACCCGCAAGAGCCCTCGCGGCATGTCCTTGCCGCGCGCGTTCGCTTCCGCTTCCTCGAGCGTGTCCAGGACGCGCCGCGCATCGCCGTAGTAGCGCTCGCCTTCGGGCGTCAGGGTGAGTCTGCGCGTCGATCGATGCAGCAGGCGCGTACCGAGATGGCGCTCCAGGGCGGCGACATGCCGGCTTACATTGGGCTGCGCGGTCCGCAACTCACGCGCCACCGCGGAGAAGCTGCCGGCCTCGACCACCCGAGCGAAGGTGGACATCCACAAGATACGGTCCATGGAAGACGCCCCATTAATTCAATTAATGCATGAATATTATTCCCTATGGATGGACTTATCTATTTCTGCAGGGATATGGACAATGCATGCCTGGGTTAGATAACTGGAGAGGAGGCCAACATGGGCAAGCTAACGAACAAAATCGCGGTGATCACCGGTGGGACCTCCGGAATAGGGCTCGCCACTGCGCAGCGGTTCATCGAGGAAGGAGCACATGTATTCATCATGGGCCGTCGTCGCAATGAGCTCGATGCGGCGGTCGCATTGCTGGGTCCTCAGGCCACCGGCATCCAGGGCGATGTCGCGAAGCTCGCCGATCTCGATCGACTTTATGAGGCGGTGAAGCGCACGAAGGGCCGCATCGATGCGCTGTTCGCGAACGCGGGCCTGGGCGAGGTGGTTCCGAGCCCTTCCATCACCGAGGAACACTTCAACCGCACCTTCGATGTGAACGTGAAGGGAGCGCTGTTCACGGTGTTGAAGGCGATTCCGCTGCTGGCTGACGGCGCTTCGGTGATCCTCACGGGCTCGATCGCCTCCGTCAAGGGCCTTCCCGGCTTTGCGGTCTACAGCGCCAGCAAGGCGGCGATCCGCTCGTTTGCGCGCACCTGGACGGTGGAGCTCAAGGACCGGAAGATCCGCACCAACGTCATTAGCCCCGGCACCATCGACACGCCGATTCTCGCGCCGATGCCCAAGGCGGTCATCGACCAGATCGTGGCCGGCATCCCCATGGGCCGGGTGGGAACCCCTGACGAGATCGCGAAGGCGGCGCTATTCCTGGCGTCCGACGATTCGAGCTTCGTCACCGGCATCGAGCTGTTCGTGGACGGAGGCACCGCGCAGGTCTGAAGCGCGCGCGCGCAGCGGGGGCCGTGCGAACGGCCTTTCCGCTGTTGCGCAATTTCGCTGCGTGGGATATGAGTCTCGAGTGAATAAGAAACGCAGCGGCACCGTGCTCGATTGGAATATCCGCCGCTATTTCGGGCTTTGCTAAGTGAGCGGCCGCGCGAACCCGACAGAGATGTCCGCCGCTCCCGTCGCGCGAGACGATCGCCCGGCCGCCGATCCGGGCGTCCCGGTGTCCACTCAGCTCGCCCGCCGGGCGCTGTTCGGTTTCATCCTGACCTTCATCGCCGCGCGCACCGTGGTGCTCCTGATCATGTCCCGCCGCATGCCGAACCTGTATTTCTTCTTGCGCGGGACACACGTTCATCATCTGAACTACGGCATATTCCTGCTCGCCGGCGTCGGCGCGTACCTCCTGTTCCGAATCCCGAGCGGCAAGAGCCTGCGCGGCGCCGCGCTCGTCTACGGAATCGCGATGGCGCTGACCTTCGATGAGTTCGGCATGTGGCTGCACCTCGGCGGCAGCTACTGGCAGCGGGCGAGCGTCGATGCCATCACCGTGGTCGCCGCCCTTCTGGGTCTTGCCGCCTTCGCCTCGGCCATCCGCACGTTTCAATCCCGCCATCTCAAGGCGTTCATCGTGATCCTGATCGCCGTGATCGTCTTCGGCGTCGTGCTGTACGACACCTCGCTCAAGATCGGTAGACTCGAAGGGCCGAGGCTCGAAGCGCTGGAGGCCTCCTCTTCGCCGTGAGGCCGGACCGGCCGCCGACAGGGCCGCGGCCTCGGGGCGGCGTCGAATTCAGGCCGCGAGGTTCTCGCGCGTCTTGGTGAAGACGATCTGCGGCCAGCGCTCCTCGGTCAGCTGAAGATTGACTCGCGTGGGCGCGAGATACACCAGCTCTCCCGCGTGATCGACCGCGAGATTGTCATGCGCCTTGTCGCGGAACTCACTCAACCGCTTCTCGTCCTTGATCCTCACCCAGCGCGCGGTCGCGACGTTGATGGGCTCGAAGACGCATTGCACGCTGTACTCATCCTGAAGCCGGAAAGCCACGACCTCGAACTGCAATTGTCCGATCGCCCCGAGGATGAGATCGTTGTTGCGCAGGGGTTTGAAGAGCTGCGTCGCGCCCTCCTCGCAGAGCTGCGAAAGACCCTTCTGCAAGGCTTTCATGCGCAGCGGGTCCTTGAGCACGGCGCGGCGGAATATTTCCGGAGCGAAATTCGGCACGCCCGTATAGGTCAGGCGCTCGCCTTCGGTGAACGTGTCGCCGATATTGATCGTGCCGTGGTTGTGCAATCCGATGATGTCGCCGGCGTATGCTTCTTCCGCCTGGCTTCTGTCGGCGGCGAGGAATGTGAGCGCATCGGCGACGCGGATGTCCTTCTCCAACCGGACGTGACGCAGGCGCATGCCGCGGGCGTAGCGCCCCGAACAGAGCCGCATGAACGCGATCCGGTCGCGATGCCCGGGATCCATGTTTGCTTGGATCTTGAACACGAAGCCGGTCAACTTCGGCTCCTGAGCTTCGACCACGCGCTCGAGCGCGGTCCGCGGCAGAGGGCCCGGCGAGTGTTTGACGAACGAGCTCAGCAGCTCCCGGACGCCGAAGTTGTTCACCGCCGAGCCGAAGAACACCGGGGTTTGACGCGCCGCGCGGTAGCGCTCGAGATCGAAGGGGGGACTTGCGCCGCGCACGAGCTCAACTTCCTCCAGGAAATCGGCGTAGCGGTCGCCGAGGAGCGCCTTGGCCTCGTCGCTCTCGAGTCCCGCAATGGTCTCGTGGGTGCCGACCCGCCCTTTCTCGACCGGCACATATACATAGATCGTGTCCTCGAGCAGGTGATACACCCCGAGCAGCTCGCGTCCCATGCCGATCGGCCAGGTCACCGGCGTGCATTGGATCTTCAGCACGCGCTCGATCTCATCCAGGAGCTCGATCGGCGACCGCCCGTCGCGGTCGAGCTTGTTGACGAAGGTCATGATCGGCGTGTCGCGCAGGCGGCACACCTCCATGAGCTTGATGGTACGTTCCTCGACGCCCTTGGCGCAGTCGATGACCATGAGCGCCGAATCGACCGCGGTCAGCGTGCGGTAGGTATCCTCCGAGAAGTCCTCGTGACCCGGCGTGTCGAGCAGATTGACGATGCAGTCCTCGAACGGGAACTGCATTACCGAGGACGTCACGGAAATGCCGCGCTGCTGCTCCAGCCGCATCCAGTCCGAGGTCGCATGGCGCGTGGCCTTGCGGCCCTTGACGGTGCCCGCCATCTGAATCGCGCCGCCGAACAGCAGCAGTTTCTCGGTGAGAGTGGTTTTACCCGCGTCGGGGTGGGAGATGATGGCAAAAGTACGTCTCTTGCTCACGTTGTCGGCAATCGGGTCGCTCGTCATGATTTTTCGATCTCGGCGGTCAGCGCGGTGATCCGCCCTCGGGATAGAGCATTCGGCGCAGCACTTCCGCATCCTCGCGTCCGACGGCCGCCTGGTAGTAGCCTCGGCGGATTCCCACCTGTTCGAAGCCCAAGGAACGGTAGAGCCGCGAGGCCACGGTATTGGAGGGACGGACCTCGAGGAAGGCCTCGTACATGCCCGCGATGCGCGCCCGGTCCAGCAGATACAGCAGCATTTTCCGGGCAACGCCTCGGCATCGATACTCCTCGCGGATGCAGACATTGAGAATGTGCGCCTCGCCGGCGCCGACGGACATGATGCCGTATCCCGCCATGTCGCCGCCGACTTCGACGACTCGGCACACGTAGCCCACGCGCAGGCAGTCGCGGAAGATGCCCTCGCTCCATGGAAACTGATAGCCGGCGCGCTCGATCACTCCCACGACGGGAATGTCCAGATCGTTCATCGGCCGGATATCGGCGGCCGGCAGTTCGCGCTCGCGTTTAACGCTGGACACGGGCACATACCTCGCGCGCGAACTGCAAATCCTCCCAGGCCTTGCGCTTGTCGGCCGGCGTGCGCAGAAGGTAGGCGGGATGATAGGTGATGACCAACGGCAGGCGCGCGACGCCGAAGGAATGCACCTGCTGGCGCAACCGCGCGAGCGGCGCCTCCGTCTTCAGCAAATTCTGCGCGGCGATGCGCCCCACGGCGAGCATTATTTTTGGCTGCAGCAGCGCGATCTGCCGCTCGAGATACGGCAGACACTCGGCGCTCTCCTGCGGCTCGGGATCGCGGTTGCCGGGCGGCCTGCACTTCAGCACATTGGCGATGTAAACCTGCTCGCGCGCGAGGCCGATGGCGCGCAGCATGGAATTGAGCAGCTGTCCCGCGCGCCCGACGAAGGGCTCGCCGCGGCGATCCTCCTCCGCGCCCGGAGCCTCTCCCACGATCAGCCAGTCCGCGTTCGGGTCGCCCACACCGAATACGGTTTGAGTGCGGGTCTTGCTGAGCGCGCAGCGGGTACACGCGGCAACGCGGGCTCGTAGCTGTTCCCAATCGAGGTGCTCGTCGCGCAGTGCCGATGGCGCCGCGGCGGGCATCGGCGGCGCCACGGCGGGCGCCATGGTCGCCGCGGCAGGTATCACCGGCGCCGCGGCCGGAATCGCCGACGGAGCTGGGATCGCCGACGCGGCGGCCGGCGATCGCAGCACCCAGGGCGTGAAGCCCATGGCGCGGAGATACTCCTTGCGCAGTGCCGGATTCATGCGGCCGTCGGCAGGTTGCGCGCCCGTCGCCGGAACAGCTTGCGGTACAGCCACACCGTCGGCGCGGACATCGCATAGGTTCCGAAGATCAGCAGCAGCACGATGGCCGGGTACAGGAAGATGAACACGAAGGCGATCGGAACCAGCACGATCTGGGTGAATCGCACCCGCGCGCTGGCATTGACCTGTTTGAAGCTATGGAACGCGAAGCGGCTGATCATCAGCGCGCCGGCGCAGGCCGTGACCACGAATGCCACGATGAGCCCCGGCAAGCCGATGTTGACCTTGTCGCTCGCGAGCCAGATCAAGGCGGCGACGATGGCGGCGGCGGAGGGACTCGGCAGTCCCTCGAAATAATGCTTGTCCTGAGTGGCCGATCTGGAATTGAAGCGTGCGAGGCGCAGCCCCGCCGCCGCCGCATAGAAAAAACATACCAACCAGCCGAGCCGGCGCCACAGCGGCCCGTACTCGGCGATGCGCGCGACACCCCACTGATAAGTCACGATGGCGGGCGCCAATCCGAAGGACACCATGTCGGAAAGGCTGTCGTATTCCTTGCCAAAGGCGCTCTCGGTATGGGTCCATCGGGCGACGCGGCCGTCCAGTCCGTCGAACAGCATGGCCACGAATACCGCCACGCCCGCGTGGTCGAAGCGCCAATCGATCGCGGCCACGATGGCGTAGAAGCCGGCGAACATTGCCCCCGTGGTGAGCAAGTTCGGCAGCCAGTACACCCCGCGGGGCCGGGACACTCGATCCTCAACGTCGCTCATGGGCTTCCATGATACAGGAGCCGGTCCGAGTATTCCGCCCAAGAGGCTGATGTAAGATACGCGCCCATGCGCTTATCCCAGTACCCAATCGCCACGCTCCGAGACGTTCCGGCCGACGCCGAGGTCGTCAGTCATCAGCTCATGTTGCGGGCCGGAATGATCCGCCGCCTGGCCGCCGGGCTCTATTCGTGGCTGCCCATCGGCCTGAAGACGCTGAAGAAGGCCGAGCGCATCGTTCGCGAGGAAATGGACCGTGCCGGCGCTCTGGAACTGTGCATGCCGACGGTTCAGCCGGCGGAGCTCTGGAAGGAATCGGGCCGCTGGGGCAAGTATGGGCCGGAGCTCCTGCGCTTCAAGGACCGCCACGACCGGGAGTTCGCCTACGGCCCCACCCACGAAGAGGTCATCACCGACATCGCGCGCCGGGAGCTGCGCAGCTACAAGCAGTTGCCGGTGAATTTCTATCAGATCCAATCGAAGTTCCGCGACGAGATAAGGCCCCGCTTCGGCGTGATGCGCGCCCGCGAATTCCTGATGAAGGACGCCTATTCGTTCCACATCGATGAGCCGAGCCTCGCGCAGGGCTACCGGATCATGTATGACGCCTACACGCGCATTTTCTCGCGGATGGGCCTCAGATTTCGCGCCGTTCAGGCCGACGGCGGCAGCATTGGCGGGAGCGTCTCGCAGGAATTTCACGTACTGGCGGACTCGGGCGAGGATGCGATCGTCTTCTCCACGGCGGGCGACTACGCCTCCAACATGGAGACCGCAGTGGCTTTGGCGCCCTCGGGTCCGCGGCCTGCCGCGGCGCAGACGCTGGCGAAAGTGCAGACGCCGAACGCGCACACCATCGCCGAGCTCAGCGCATTCCTCGGGGTCGATGCGAAGCATTGCGTGAAGACCCTGATGGTGGACGGCAGCGAGGGCGATGTCGTGGCGCTGGTGCTGCGCGGCGATCACGAGCTCAATGCGGTCAAAGCCCAGAAATTGCCCGGGGTCGCAAATCCGCTGCGCATGGCGAGTGCCGAACGCATTCGCCAGGCGACCGGCTGCGATCCGGGCTCGATCGGCCCGATCGGCTTGACGGGCAAGATATATGTGGATCACGCCGCCGCCCATCTCGCCGACTTTGTCTGCGGGGCCAACGAGAAGGATGTGCACTTCACCGGCGCGAACTGGGGCCGCGATCTCCCCGAACCGGAGTCGAAGGATATCCGCAACGTGCAGCCGGGAGATCCGAACCCCGCCGGCAACGGCGCGCTCGAGATCGCGCGCGGCATCGAAGTGGGTCATATCTTCCAGCTCGGTCAGTTGTACAGCGAGGCCATGCAGGCGAAGGTACTCGATGAGGGCGGCAAGTCCGTCACCATGTTCATGGGCTGCTACGGCATCGGGGTGACCCGCGTCGTCGCGGCGGCCATCGAGCAGAATCACGACGCCAACGGCATCATTTGGCCGGAGGCGCTTGCCCCATTCAACGTCGTGCTGGTGCCGATCAACTATCAAAAATCCGAGGCGGTGCGGCTCGCGGCGGACCGGCTGTACGAGGACTTCAAGGCTGCCGGGATCGATGTGGCGCTCGATGACCGCGACGCGCGGCCGGGCGTGAAGTTCGCGGACGCCGAACTCATCGGCATACCGCATCGCATCGTCATCGGCGATCGCACCTTGGCGGGGGGAAAGCTCGAATATCGCCATCGGCGCGCGACCGAATCCACGGAAATTCCCGCCGCGGATGCCGTAGCCTATGTCAGGGATCAGCTAAACCGCTGAGGGCGAGCATCGATGCTCCTCGGAAGACACATCGTCGGGCCGGCCCTGGCGGCTCTGATACTCGGCAGTGCCTTGCCGACGGCGGTGCGTGCCGATCAGCAGCGCGATCCGCAGCTCAAGGAGCTCCTGGAAAAGATCATCGCCGGCCGCGATTGCTTCGCCGACAAATACGATTCCGAGGTCTGGTACAAGGCCATGGAACCGCGGCTGGCGCGTTACGTGCCCTCGCACGAGGATCGGGTGAGCATCCTCGATCACGTGTACTGCGAGGCCAAGCGCGACCCCACCCTCGCCCTACCGCCGGATCTCGTGCTGGCGATGATCGACGTCGAGAGCCGTTTCGATACCTGGGCGGTGTCCCCGGTGGGTGCGGTCGGCCTGATGCAGGTCATGCCGTTCTGGCCGCGCCAGCTCGGCGTACAGAACCAGTTGGTGCGGATCGAGCCCAATATCAGGATGGGATGCGAGATTCTGCGGTTTTATCTGCGTGAGGAGCATCTGAACTGGGCGCGCGCGCTGGCTCGCTACAACGGCAGCGTCGGCCGCAACACCTATCCCGCCTTGGTGATGCAGCGCTGGCAGCGCGTCTGGCGGTTCTAACCCGCACACGCGGCGCTGAGCGGGAGTCCCGTCAGCGGACCTCGAACGCCTGCGCGTCTCCGAGTAGCACCTCCGACTCGACAGCGAGTTCCGCGACATCATCGACCCGCGCGCTGGTCGGCCCGCGATGCAGCCATCGCGAAAGCTCCTCGGCCGCCTCGGCGGGCCCGTGGGCGAGCACTTCGACCGACCCGTCGGGTAAATTCCGGGCGTATCCCGCGAGCCCCAAGCGCTCCGCCTCCGCGCGGGTGCTGTGACGGAAATACACGCCCTGAACCTTGCCCACGATACGGAATCGACGAGTTACCCGTTGCATGGGTTCGGAATCCCGTCTCGGTCGTCAGGGCGAGACGGGTACTTTCGCAGGCTGGCCATCCGCATGCTGGCTGACATTGAGCGCCGCGGCGGCATGACGTTTGGCCTCGAGGGCGGCCAAGCGGGCGCGCACGTACTCTTGGGCCTCGAGATGGTTCTGGGCTCGCTCTATCGCGGCTTTGGCCGCATACAGGTCGGGCGAAGTAGAGGCGGGAGGGCCGGCCGCGGTGGCCGCGGCGATCGCTTGGCGCGCATCGCTCATCTCCTGCACGGGAGGGCCGTGGCAGCCTAACAAGCTCAGAATACCCACGAACACAGCAATCAGGCGCAACATGTCGGCAAGGACACTAGCAACAGCCCGCGGGGCCGTCAAACCACCGGCTCTGGACAATCCGGCAAGCCGCCGCAAATAATTCGTTGCGCCGACGCAGCACCCTGCGCAGGAACGGCGCGATTTCCCACGGGAAGCAACCATGCACGAAATTCTGGTCTTGTATTATTCGCGCCAAGGCAGCACCGCTGCACTGGCCCGGCAAATATGCCGCGGCGTGGAATCGGTCGCCGGCATGACAGCCCGTCTGCGCACCGTGGCGCCGCTCACCACTACGGTCGAGCGTACCGATCCCGCAGTACCCGACGAGGGACCGCCCTATGCCACGCATGAGGATTTACAGTCCTGCAGCGGTCTCATTCTCGGCAGCCCGACTCGATTCGGAAACATGGCGGCGCCTCTCAAGCACTTCTGGGACAGCACCGGCGCGCTCTGGCTCTCGGGGGCGTTGGTCGACAAGCCCGCCGCGGTGTTCACCTCCACACAGACGATGCACGGCGGCCAGGAATCGACGCTCCTGTCGATGATGCTGCCGTTGCTCCATCACGGCATGTTCCTGGTCGGCGTGCCGTTCAGTCAAAAAGGCCTGTCCGAAACCCGCAGCGGCGGAACCCCCTACGGGGCGAGCCATGTGGCGGCCTCCAGCGGGCACGGCACGTTGGCCGACGCCGAACGCGATCTCGCGCAGGCGCTCGGCGCCCGCGTAGCCTCGTTGGCCTCCCGCCTGCAGCGCACCGCTTGAGCTTCGCCGAGAAGGCGCGGCTCGCGACTGTGTGGCTCTGGGGCGCCGTCGCAGCGAGCTTGCTGTGCTGGTTCGCCGCGGGCTATCCGTGGCTGCTTTGCGTGCTGGCGGCCGCGCCGCTGCTGGCTCCGTTGCCGGGCCTCGCCCGCGGGCGCCGCTACACTTATGCGTGGGCGACGCTCTTCGCCGTACCTTATCTGGCGTTCGCGCTCACCGAGCTCCTGGCCAATCCGGCGGCGCGCACCGTCGCCTCGCTCAGCCTGCTGCTGGTCTTTGCCTGGTTCTGCTCTATGGTTCTGTACCTGCGTGCTTCTCGAGCGCGTCGCGAATAAAGGGCACTGTCAGGCGGCGCTGCGCGATCAGCGAGGCCTCGTCGAGTTCGTCGAGGATGTCGAACAAGGAGCGCAGATCCCGCGGCATGCGCTTCATCAGGTAGTCCAACGTCTCCGGAGGCAACTCGAGCCCGCGCTGCTTCGCGCGCAGCCGCATCGCCTCTCCGCGGCCCGTCTCGTCCAGGTCTCGCACGTGGTACACCACGCAGGCGCCGGCCCGCGAGCGCCAATCCTCGAGCCGCCACGGTATCTGCCGAGGCGCAGCCGCCGCCGCGAATATCAGCCGGCATTGCGATTCGGAGGCCTCGTTGAAGAGGCGAAACAACGCCCGCTCCCAGTCGAGATCGCCGGCGACCGCTTGCGCATCATCGATGCACAGAACCCGGCAGCGCGCGTATCCGCCGAGCGCCTCCGGCGGAAGCCTCGCCGATCGATCCAACGGGAAATACGCCGCCCCTTCGCCCGCTTGCGCACACACGGCCTGCAGCAAATGGGTCTTGCCGCAGCCTTTGCCGCCCCACAGCCAAAGCGGTTCGGGGGCCGAGCCCTGGAGCGCCGCCACGAGCTCGGTGTTCTGGCCCGTCGCGAAGCTGGCAAAGACCGCGTTGGCGCGTGGGCGAACGCCGAGCGGGAGCTGCTTCATGCGGGCCTGGACCGATCGGCGGAGGATGCGGAGCGGCGCGAGCTCGCCTCCTGCAAGGCCGCCTCCCCGTATCTCAATACGTAATCCAAGCCGCTGATGACGATGGTCACGAAGGCCAGCGCACCGAGCGCGAGCACCGCCCATGCCGGCGGGAAGGCAAATTGCACGCGCCCGAGCACGCTCAGGATGTAGCCCGCCTGGCAGAGCGTATTCACCTTACTGATCAGGGTGGGACGCGCCGTGACGGGTCCGATGCACAGGCGGTAGGCGATCGCGCCCAGCACGATGACGACATCGCGCGCCACGGCCGCCACCATCAGCCACGGAGGCACCAGGCGAAGCACGGCAAGCACGATGAAGACGGTCGCGAGCAGCAGCTTATCGGCGGCCGGATCGAGAACTCCGCCGAGCGCAGTCTGCCACTCGAAACGCTTCGCGAGAAAGCCGTCAGCCGCGTCCGAGACAGCCGCCGCGAGAAACAGTCCCAGAGTGGTGACCAGATCGCCGCGAAGCAGGGCGAGTGCGATCGGTATCACCAGGAGAATCCTGAGTGAGGTGATGAGGTTCGGTATTTGGCGGAGCCATGGGCGCACGGGTGCTAATGACGCAGCTCGAAGCGTTGGACCCCGTTCTCTCCGGCGCTCCCCGCCTGCAATCGGCCGCTCATGGGGAGCGCATTCTGCAACGCCCCCGCGCCGCCTCGGGTCGTCAGGCGGAACCGGACCACATCGCCGCTCAAAGCCTCGACCTCGACGTGTGAGATGAAGGCGAGCGATTCGAAGAAGCTTTGCACATAAGCGTAATCCTTCAGATCGTTCACACCGCTGATTTCGATCACCACGGGCGCCGCGGCGCCGCTGACGGCGAACAGGGCGGCATAGGCATCGGCCGCGCGATGGATGCCCTCAGCGGCGGCTCCGGAAAATTCACTGCTGCGGTCCTGGTACAAGAACGTCCACCGAACCGCTGCGCCCCCGGCAGTGGCTCGCCCGATCAGCGTCCCCTCGCCTCCGGCGCGATGCGCGATATCCGCCAGGGTGCCCGGGCTCGCCGAGTTGACCGCCGCATAATCCAGGTGGTCGCGCTGCAAATCCGCGGCGCTCGGCCATATCAGCGGCGATCCTCGCTGGTAGGCGGCCGTGTCGATGGCCGTCTTGATGTCCGAGGTGTCCTCGGCCGTGACGACGCTTCCCGCCTGGGTGCCGGCGGCCGGGACGGTGAGCCAAACGAAGGTCGAGGGCCGCTCGCGGCCCCAGAGCGGCTGATTGTTCTGCGCCAGCCAGCGATCGATGGCGGCCGCATCGAACGCCACCCAGAGCTTGCCGTCCTGGGCTTCGCGATACTGTTGCACGTAGCGGCGCGCATTGCCGAGGAGCGGCGCGAAGGTCGGGTCTTCATCGGCCGTTCTTCGTCCCGTCACCCGCACCAGGACAACCCCGAGCGCCGCCTCGAAGGCGGCCGGCTTCGAGGCCTCCGAACGATCGGGCACCGGCACCGCCGCCTGATAGAGTTCCGCCCGGGTCAACGCGAGGCTCGCGTCGGCCAGGCTAAACCCGGCGACGCTCAAGCACAAAAGCACCAAAGGACGCAAATATCGAGCGCAAATGCCGCGGTAGTCTCGTGCCATGGGGTAATCGCGTAAGCCCTTAAGTTATCGGTGTAAAATACCACAGCTTGCCGGCCCGCCGGGCCGGCGGATGCGTCCCATCCAGCCCACGGAATCTAACAAGGTAATCGAATGACAGAGCCCGAGCGTGCACCCGTAACCTATCGCGCCGCCGGCGTCGACATCGACGCGGGCGAGGAGCTCGTCGAGCGCATCAAGCCCAAGGTCAAACGCTCCCTGCGGCGCGAGGTCCTGGGAGGCATCGGCGGCTTCGGCGCGCTGGTGGAGATCCCGCTCGAGCGCTACCGAAGACCCGTGCTGGTTTCCGGCACGGACGGGGTTGGAACGAAACTGCGCCTCGCCATCGATAGCGGCCGGCATGATTCGGTGGGCATCGATCTGGTCGCCATGTGCGTGAACGACGTGGTCGTACAGGGCGCCGAGCCGTTATTCTTCCTGGACTACTATGCGACCGGCGCGCTCGACGTGAATGTCGCCGAGCGCGTCATCACGGGCATCGTCGAGGGCTGCGTACAGGCGGGCTGTGCGCTGGTCGGCGGCGAGACCGCCGAAATGCCCGGGATGTATCACGGAAAGGACTACGATCTCGCCGGATTCTCGGTGGGGGTCGTCGAGAAGGATCGCATCATCGACGGATCGCAGACCGCCGCGGGCGACGTGGTGCTCGGCTTGCCCTCTTCGGGCCCGCACTCCAACGGCTTCTCGTTGATCCGCAAGATTCTCGAGGTCAGCGGCGCCGAGGTCGCGGCGCCCGTCCAAGGGACACCGCTGATCGATCGCCTGATGGCGCCCACCCGGATCTACGTCAAACCGCTGCTCAAGCTGATATCGGAGGTGCCGGTGCACGGGCTCGCGCATATCACCGGCGGCGGCCTGATCGACAACATTCCGCGCGTGCTTCCGGAAGGGCTGGAAGCGGTGCTCGAGCGCCGCGCCTGGGGCCGCGACCCGGTATTCGAGTGGCTGCAGGCCGAAGGCCGCGTCGCCGATGAAGAGATGTACCGGGTGTTCAATTGCGGCATCGGCATGACCGTGCAGGTCGCCCGCGCCGATGTCGATCGCGCCATCTCCCTCTTGAGCCAGGCCGGCCAGGCGGCGCTCGTGATCGGGGAAGTACGGGTGGGCACCCGCGGGGTGGTCATCGCTTGAGCACCGCCGCCGATCGGGTGCCCATCGTCGTGTTGATTTCCGGACGTGGGAGCAACATGCGGACACTCATCGAGCGGAGCCGAGAGCCGCGCATGGGCTATCGGGTCGCGGTCGTGCTTTCCGATCAGCCGGCCGCGGCGGGACTTGCCACCGCGGCAGAACTCGGGATACCGGCGCGCGCGCTGCCCGCGCCCCGCCCCGCCGCCGGCACCGCCGCAGCCCCCGCTCGGGCCGCCTACGATGCCGAGCTCGCGGCGGCCATCGAGGAGTACGCGCCGTCCCTGATCGTGCTCGCGGGGTTCATGCGCATATTGTCGGCGCAGTTCGTGGCGCGCTTTCGCGGGCGGATATTGAACATCCATCCCTCGCTGCTGCCCAAATATCCGGGCCTGCATACCCATCAACGGGCCCTGGACGCGCACGAGGCGGAACACGGCGCCACCGTGCATTTCGTGACCGCGGAGCTCGACGGCGGTCCGCCCGTCATCCAAGGCAAGCTGCCGGTCGAGCCGGGCGAGGACGCCGAGCAGCTCGCCGCGCGCGTGCACGTGCTCGAGCACCGGATCTATCCCCTGGCGGTTCGCTGGTTCTGCACGGGACGGTTACGCTACGCGGAAGGACAGGCTTTGCTCGATGGCAAAGTATTGTCTCGACCGGTGCTCTACGATGGCATCGAGGATCGCTGATATTCAGGGGGTCGTTGATGCGCGAACGGGGAATACGCGGGCGATGGACGGCGATGGCGGCGTGCATTGCGGCGACATCGCTCGCCGTCGCGGCGCCGCCGGCACGTTCGACTGACATGCCGGCCGCCGCCGCGAGCACGGGCCCCGAGCCGTTCGCCGCTCACTACGTCGCCGAGTGGCACGACATCTCCGTCGGCGTCAGCGACCTGCAATTGCAGCGAGACTCGCAGCCGGGGCAGTACCACTACACCTGGACCATCAGCGCTCGCGGGATATTCCGGCTGGCCTATTCACACGACGTGACTCAACAGAGCTGGTTCGGAGTGGTCGACGATCATGTGCGCCCGAAGCGCTACCGCGGCGAGGAAGGCTCGTCGTTCGTGGCCTTCGAGTTCGATTGGGAGACGGGCCATGCCTTCGGCTCCTCCGAGGGCAAACCCATCGATCTCGTGCTCAAGCCCGGCACCCAGGATCTCATGTCCATCCAGGTCGAGGTCATGCTCGATCTCAAGAACGGCAACCTGCCTCCGATCTTTCACATCATCGATAAGGACCAGATTAAGGAATTCCTCTATACGCGCGAGGGTACCGAGAAGCTGCGCACGGCGATCGGCATGCTGGACACGGTGGTCGTGGCGAGCCGGCACGGGCCCACCGACAGCCGCGTGCTGCGCATGTGGTTCGCGCCGGACTTGGGTTATGTGCCGGTGCAGGCTGAGCGCAGGCGCGACGGCAAGCTCGAGTTCGCCATGCGGATCAGAACGCTGCAGCGCTGACCGTCGCGCGCGAAACATCGCCGCCCGCGGGGGTGACGCGGCTCGTGCCGGCGATGCTCAGGTCTTCGGCAGTGTGACTCCGCGCTGTCCCTGGTACTTGCCGCCCCGGTCCTTGTAGGACGTCTCGCAGACCTCGTCCGATTCCAGGAACAGCATCTGCGCCACGCCCTCGTTCGCGTAGATCTTTGCGGGGAGCGGCGTGGTATTCGAGAACTCGAGCGTCACGTGGCCTTCCCACTCGGGTTCCAAAGGCGTTACGTTGACTATTATCCCGCAATTTTTTACGAACACACCGGACTCCAAGGCGAAGTTTCCGGCCTCAGGCACGGTCAGACAATACACGTCGTGGTCGCCGGGGATTTCTCGAACGGCGACCACCTTGTGGTTGCGGTACGCGGGCGTGCCTCTGAACTTTGCGATGACGTCCGGGAATCGCCGAAATACTGACCGATCGCATTGGAGAAGTGCGGCCGCTCCGCGGATGCGATTATTTCTTCGATCGAAATCGATGTGATGTCGATGAGTGGCAGGAGCATCGGCGTAGATCTCGTGCCGCAGGTTCCATTCATCGGCCAAGCGGTGCGTTGGATAGAGAAACCCGTCGATCGGCTGATATACCATCTCATAGCCGCGCGCCAAGTCGCGGTAGAGGGGCATCAGCGCATCGCGGGGCCGAAGCTCGCTTGCCGCGGCCATGCGCCCATCGCGCCTCATGAAGAGATGATCCGGAGTCGCGCGGATACGCTCGCCGTTGTCCAATTCGATCTCGAGCAGGGAATCTCTGCCGATGAACCGGGGCGCGTCCAGACAGGTCACAATCAGGCGCCCGTTCGGTCCGATGCTGTACCCCCAGAATAGCTCTCCCGAGGCGTGCCGCATCGCCATGTCCTCGAGCGTGGGCGCGCTTCCGTCGACCAGCGCAACCCGGGTATCCCCGCTGAAGCACCTTGCATAAGTCGAATTGTGGACGATGAAATCATTGGCGACGAAGTTGTGCAGCGTCGGCACGGTGATGTCGAAGACTTCCTCGAATCCGGCGGGCTCGATCCGTTCGACCTCATCCCATAGAGGTCCCTCGACGAGCGGACTGACATAGGGATCGCCGGTCATGAGCGCAACCCGCGCCGCGGCGGACAACGGCATGGATTGATCCGGCCGAGTGCGGATGTCGAGCGCGTTCATGCTCAATCCGCCAACCCGCGCCGCGGTGGCGGCGACCGCCCAAGCCTCCCTGGGCAGCGTGTCGAAGTTGCTCTTGCGCCTCGGTTGCGCGGCGATCATCGGAAGCACCGCCTCCTCGAGCAGTCGCTGTTTCACCGACCCCGGCGAGAAGCCGACTTTCTCTGCAAAACGCAGGATCTGGTCTTTGTCCGTGATCTGTATCTTGTACGCCTGCGTCCCGATCGCCGTAGGTTTTTCGCGAATCAGGGAGAAGATTCCGAATCGCAGCAAGAGGTGGTGCACGTCCTCGATGAGCCGCCGCGAACTCGAGTAGTACTCGAGGAACAGGCCCCCTTCGGAGTGATAAATGCTGCCGTCACCGCTGAACAGCGCCTGCAGAAACAGGCGCACCGAGGATTCGGGCGCCGTGAAGATGCTCTGCGGCACGAACTTGTCGGCGGCACCCTTGTAAGTGGCCTCTCCCAGGCCGGAGGCCGCCATCGCGGACTCGAGCAGAGCGACCATGGACGGATCCGCGGTGGTGTAGGTCGGACTGTGACCGGGCGTATCGCACTGCCCCTCGGAGATCATCAAGCCGAGGAGAGTCGCCTCCCAATCGGGGATGGGTGTCTTGCCGAACACGGGAATCTCCCGCGCCACCGCAATACGATCGCCGGCCCGCAAATCGCTCAAGGGCACCCATCGATCGAGCATTCGAAACGGGTGATTGGCCGTCGCTCGAATGCGCAATCCTGTCCGGGTGCGCAGCTCGAAGATCTCGCGCTTGCCCTGCGGTATGAAGGCCGACACCTTCGCCGGTTTCAAGCGCCAGCCGTCCCAGGCCATGGTGCGCTTGCCCCACTGCATCTCCGTGATCGGCACATAGGCGCCGGTATCGGCGTCGACGACGCGAGTATCACCCGTGACGCATTTTCCCAAACACACCGTTAGCACCGTGCGCGGAATCCGAAAGTACTCCACCGTGCTCGCAAGGGCAAAGGAGTTGGGCGGGATGATGCACACCGGCCCCTTGAAGTCGACGAACGACTTCTCGTCGAAGCTTTTCGGATCGACGATGGTGGAGTTGATGTTGGTGAAAATCTTGAATTCGTCCGCGCAGCGCACGTCGTAGCCGTAGCTCGAGGTGCCGTACGAGACGATCTTGCCACCATTGGCGACCCGCACCTGTTGCGCGGAGAACGGCTCGATCATGCCGTGCTCGGCGGCCATCCGCCGGATCCACCGATCGCTTTTGATGCTCATGTCGCCTCGACGGTGATCTTGGGAAACTTGGAGCTGAAGTCCTTGTTCAGGGTCGATAAACGTGCGGCAGCGCGCCTCGCCATTTGTCGATAGGCGAGCGCCCTGGTACTGCCGGGGTCCGCGGCGACCGTCGGTAGGCCGCCGTCCGCCTCCTCGCGGATCCGAATGTCGAGCGGCAGCTCGCCCAGCAATTGCACCCCATATTGCTCCGCCATGCGGGCGCCGCCGCCGCTGCCGAAGATGTGCTCGGCGTGACCGCACTGGCTGCAGACATGGATGCTCATGTTCTCCACCACGCCGAGCACCCGGACCTCCACCTTCTCGAACATCTTGAGCCCCTTGCGGGCGTCCAGAAGCGCGATGTCCTGGGGCGTCGTGACGATGATGGCGCCGCTCACGGGCACGCGTTGCGCGAGAGTCAACTGGATATCGCCGGTACCCGGCGGCATGTCGACGACCAGATAATCGAGTTGTCCCCAGCTGGTGTCGCCCAGCAGTTGGGTCAGCGCCTGGGTGACCATCGGTCCGCGCCAGACCATCGGCTGCTCGGCATCGATCAGAAACCCGATCGACATCACCTCGACCCCATGGGCTCGAAGCGGCATGATGTGCTTGCCGTCGGTGGTTTGCGGCTTGGTGCCCGCCAACCCCATCATCTGCGGTTGGCTGGGCCCGTAGATGTCGGCGTCCAAAAGCCCGACCCGCGCACCCTGCGCGGCCCAGGCGAGCGCCAGATTGGCCGCCGTGGTCGATTTACCCACCCCGCCTTTGCCGGAGGCCACGGCCACGATGTTCTTGACATGGGCCAGGGGCTTCAACGTACGCTGGACCGCGTGCGAAGTGATGTCCGACCTCAATTTGAGCTCGAGTCCGGCCCCGCCCAGCTCGGGCTCCAAGAAGCTCAGCAGGGCGGGCAGAAGTTCGGCTCCGTAGTCGGCGCACGGGAACCCGAACTTCAACTCGACGAGCACCCCATTGCGTTGCACAGCAACGGATTCGATCGCTTTGGCTTCGGCCAGGGTCTGTCCGAGGTAGGGATCGGTATACCCGGCCAACTTGTCGCGGATTGGCGCCGCGGCGTCTTGAGATGCAGTCATGGGTTTATTCTAGCGCAGGCGGCCTCGAGCGTGCGGTATGGCATAATTTGTGAAAGTGAGAGATAAGACCCTGCCAACGTCCGGGATACGACGACAATGTACGTTGGTGCAGGGAGCAGAGAATTAGGCTAGCGAATGAGTTTATTCGCCAACTATCGCGCTGATCGGCTCATCGCCGATATCAAGTCGAGCGGTAATCCAAGCGGTCCCGTCGCCCAAAAGGCGCTGGAGAAGCTGGTTGCGCTCGGCCCGAGCGCGATCGAGCCCATCGTCGCCGCGCTCACCACCGCGGAAAAAAAGGAAACCCTGGCCTATGTGGAGGCGCTCTCGAAGCTGATCGACGCGAAGACTCTGCCCCAGGTCCTGAAACTCATGTCCGACGCGAACGGCAGAGCCGTATCGGGCATCTCCTGGGCGCTGTCCTCGAGCCGCAGCTACCCGCCGAGCGCGCTGCTCGACGCCCTGAACAAGGAGGACATGCCGAAGCCCGCCATCCTCGATGCAATCGCCGCGCAAAAAAACCGCTTTACCGTGCGTGAGCTGTTGAACGCCGCCTATCAGCAAGATGCCACCGAGCGCTCCGGGTTGTTCAAGATCATCGGCGAAATCGCCGACGAGTCCTCGATCGACGATCTGATCGCGAGGATCGAGGGCAAGGATCCGTTGGCGCGGCTGCACATCATCCAGGTACTCTCCCGTTTCAACCGCCCCGACGTGTACCAGGCGGTGCAGAAGCAGCTCAAGGACAACAGCAAGCTGATTCGCTCGGCGGCGCTCTCCGCCCTCGCCCGAATGGACGGACCCGTCGACATCAAGCTGCTGACCAGCATGCTCCGCGACCCCGAGATCGAAGTGCAGAACAAGGCGGTCGACGTGGTGGTGAAAGCCAACCATCCGGATACCGTCAAACACCTCGTCGAGGTGCTGAAGGACGAGAACGAGTACGCGCGGCGCGCGGCGGTCGAGGTGCTGAACGTCGTGGGCAACTCCAAATCGGTGAAATACCTGCTGGAAGTCATCGCCGACAGCGACTGGTGGGTGCGTACGCGGGCGGCGGATGCGCTCGGCAAGATCGGCGGTCCGCGCGTGGTCGACGCGGTCATGGCCCTGATCAAGGACGAGAATCAGGACATTCGCCGCGCCGCGATCGAAATCCTCAACCAAACCAAGGATGAGCGCGCGGTGGCCCAGCTGATCGATGCCACCCGGGACCGCGATTGGTGGGTGAGCGAGCGCGCCGTGGATGCCCTCGCCGAGATCGGCAGCACCAAGGCACTGCCCCGATTCATCGAGATGCTGCAAGGTACCGAGGCCAAATCGCTCCCGACCGTGGTCCGCGCCATCGGCAAGATCGGCGATCAAAAGAGCATCGAGCACTTGCTGCCGATGCTGCAGCGGCCGGAGAACGAGATCAAAGTCGAGGCCATCGCCGCACTCACCAAGCTCGCCGACGAGCGCCGCGCCGACACGATCCGCGTCAGGCTGCAGGCGATCTCGAGCGGCGACGGAACGATCAGCCAGGCCGTGGCTCGCGCCATGACCGAGCTCGACAACCGCTTCTCGAGCACCCAGCTGGCCGCCAACAAGCGCGCCGTGCAGATGCAGGAGCCGTCCAAGACGCTGCTCATCGATAACCAGGAACTGGCCGCGGCCATCAAGGAAAACGAGACTCAGGCGCAGGCCGCCAAGCTCGACATCGCCACGTTGAAACCGGGCGATGTGATCGAGGGGCGCTACAAGTTCATCGAGAAGATCGGCAAGGGTGCCTTCGGCACGGTCCTTCTGATGGAAGACACCGTGGTGGAGGAACGCCTCATTCTCAAGTTCCTGAACGCCAACGTCTCCTCCGACGAGGAGATGATGAAGCGCTTCGTGCACGAATTACGCTACAGCCGCAAGATCACGCACAAGAACGTCATCCGCATCTATGACTTCTTGTACATTCAGGGCAATTACGCCATTTCGATGGAATACTTCCCCTCCCATACCCTGGGTGGCGAAATCGTCAACGAGAAGCCGGTCGAGCTCAAGCGCGCCGTGAAATTCGGCATCGATATCGCCACCGGCATGGCCGTGGCGCACCAAGCGGGAATCGTGCATCGCGACTTGAAGCCCGCCAACGTGCTCATCGACAACTCCGGGCTCCTCAAGATCGTGGATTTCGGCGTCGCAGCGGCGCAAAGCCAGAGCGATACGCAGCTCACCAAGACGGGTTACGTCATCGGCTCTCCCAAATACATGGCGCCCGAGCAGATTCTCGGCAAGAAAGTGGATGAGCGCGCCGACATCTACAGCCTCGGCGTGATCCTGTACGAACTGTTCACGGGAATCCCGCCCTACTCGCGCGGCGATCACATGTCGGTCATGTATCAGCACGTCCAGGGCAAGGCGCGGCCGCCGATCGAGGTCAACAAGGCCCTGCCGGCGGATCTGAATAGCCTGGTCATGAAGTGCATGTCCCTGGACAAGGCCAAGCGCGCCCAATCGATGGACGAGCTGCGCGTGTCGCTGGAGAAGTTCCTGTAGGTCCGCCGGACCGCGGGCATCCATCGGACCCCGCGGAAGCCGCTTTTGACCGGCTGATGGACGGCCAAGGCTAGACGCAGCTCACGTTTATCGCGCCCGGGAGCCCCAAACACTCGTAAATCCAAGCGCTTACAGGTAGCCTTCTGCGTTATGGCAAGAATCGACGCCTTCCTCAAACTGGGTGTCGCCCAGGGATGCTCCGATCTGCACTTGGCGGTTGGGATACCGCCGATGCTGAGGATGCACGGCGATCTGCTGCCGATCAAATTCCGCGACCTCGGAGAGGCCGAGCTCGAAAGCTACATCACCGAAGTCCTGACCCAATCGCAATTGAAAACCCTGCGCGAGGGCCACGACATCGACTTCTCCTACGTGTCGGCCGAGGGCGGCCGCTTCCGCGTCAACGTCTTCCGCAAGGAGACCGGCATCGGCGCCGCGTTCCGGGCGATTCCGACTCAGATGCCGAGCATCGATCAGTTGGGCCTGCCGCCCATCGTGAAGAAGCTCTGCGATCAGCATCAGGGCATGATTCTGGTCACCGGCTCGACCGGCACGGGCAAGACCACGACGCTCGCCTCGATGATCGATTACCTCAATACGACCCGCAACCTCAACATCATCAGCCTCGAGGATCCGATCGAGTTCGTTCACCGCAGCAAGTCGAGCCAGGTCATTCAACGCGAATTGGGCACGCACCTGCCGTCGTTCGCCGAAGGCGTGCGCGCCGCCATGCGCGAGGATCCGGATGTGATCCTGGTCGGCGAAATGCGCGACGCGGAGACGATCTCCATGGCCATGACGGCCGCCGAGACCGGCCACCTCGTGCTTGGGACGCTGCACACCACCAGTGCGACCAAGACCATCGACCGCATCATCGACGCGTTGCCGGTCGAAGAGCGCGAGCAAACCAAGAGCTTTCTCGCCTCGAGCCTCATCGCGGTCATCACGCAGGTATTGCTCAAGACGCCGGACCAGCGCGGCCGCCGCGCCGTCTGCGAGATCATGGTGCTCACCAAGGCGATCGGCAAGCTCATCATGACCGATCAATCGCATCAAATTCCGAGTCAGCTCCAGATGGGCAAGGAATACGGCATGCAGCTTCTGGATCAGGCGCTGCTCACGGCCATCCACGCGAAGGAGATCGATCCGGAACAGGCGTATCTCTATGCCAGCGACAAGAAGCAATTCCAACGCTTCGTCACCGACCTGAGCGGCGTGCCGTCGGTCCAGAGCGCCGCTTCCTGACCCCATGGCCGCCATCGACGCATTCCTGACGCAGGTTTTGGAGCAAGACGGCTCGGATCTGCATTTTCTGGCCGGGGACGTTCCCCGCGTGCGTCAATACGGAGAACTCAAGCCGCTGCGCCCCGAACCCCTCGAGGCGGAAATGGTCAAGACGACGCTCTACGAAATCATGCCGAAGCTCTCGGTGGAGCGCTTCGAGGCGAGGGACGGCGCCGATTTCGCCCATAGCATCCCGGGCGTGGCGCGTTTCCGGGTCAACGTCATGCGCCAATTGAACGGCATGGGCGCGGTTTTCCGGGTGATCCCATCGAAGGCGAAGAGCGCCGATGACCTGAAGCTCCCGCCCGCCGTGCGCGATTTGTGCAAGAGCACCAGCGGACTGATCCTGGTCACGGGCAAGACCGGCTCGGGCAAGTCCACCACGCTTGCCGCGCTGATCGACGACATCAATACCCGCGAGAAAGGTCATATCCTCACCATCGAGGATCCGATCGAATTCGTGCACATGAGAAAGAACTGCCTCATCAGCCAGCGCGAAATCGGCGTGCACGCCACGAGCTTTTCGAGCGCGCTGCTCTCGGCCCTGCGCGAGGACCCCGACGTGATCCTGGTCGGCGAGCTTCGCGATCTCGAGACCATGAGCATCGCGGTGACCGCGGCGGAGATGGGGATTTTGGTCATGGGCACCCTGCACACCAACGGGGCGGCGGCCACGGTGGATCGTTTGATCAACGCGTTTCCGGCGGATAAGCAGCCGCATGTGCGCACCATGCTGTCTACGAGCCTTCGCGGCGTGGTGTCCCAACAGCTCATTCCGAAAGCCGACAAGAAGGGGCGGGTCGCGGCCCTCGAAATTCTGATCAACACCCCGGCGATCGCCAACCTGATCCGACAGGGCAAGATGGACCAGCTGGAAAACGGCATGCAAACGGGCGCCGGTTCGGGCATGCGGCTGATGGACGCGGCGATCCAGGCGCTGCTCGACCAGCAGATCATCACCGGCAAAGAGGCGTATAAAAAGGCGATCAACAAAGCCCGATTCGAGCCGCTGCGCGAAGCGGGCTGAGCCACCGGCGCCGCGGCCGCATTTGCGCCGCCCGAAGATGCCCCGCCGTGGCATAATTTTCGGATGCCCAATCGACGCCGAATCCTGGTTACCAGCGCGCTGCCGTACGCAAACGGCCCCATTCACCTAGGTTATATCCTCGAGGTCGTACAGACCGACGTGTGGGTGCGGTTCCAGAAATTACGCGGCCACGAATGCTATTACGTCGGCGCCGACGATACCCATGGGACGCCGATCATGCTCAAAGCGCAGGCCGAGGGCATCACTCCGGAGACGCTGATCGATAACGTCAACGGCGAGCATCGGCGCGATCTGGCCGACATGTTGATCGGCTTCGACAACTACGGCTCGACGCATTCGCCCGAAACCAGGACGCTTTGCAACCGTATGTATTTGCGCCTGCGCGAGAGCGGGTGCATCGATAAAAAAAGCGTCCGGCAGGCGTACGATGACGCCGCGAAAATGTTTCTGCCGGATCGCTACGTCAAGGGAATCTGCCCCGTGTGCGGCACCCCCGATCAGTACGGCGACTCCTGCGAGAACTGCGGCTCGACGTACACCCCGGCCGACCTCAAGAATCCCATTTCGGTGGTCAGCGGAACGCCGCCCGTCTGGCGCGAATCCGAGCATTATTTCTTCAAGCTGAGCGCTTTCGAAGCGCGGCTGTCCCAGTACGTGAAGAGCGGTGCGGTGCAGGAAAGCGTCGCGCGCAAACTCGAGGAGTGGTTTTCGCAAGGACTCAAGGACTGGGACATTTCGCGCGATGCGCCATATTTCGGCTTCGGAATCCCCGATGCGCCCGGAAAGTACTTCTACGTCTGGTTCGATGCCCCGATTGGCTATCTCGGCAGCTTCGAGCAGCTCTGCGAGCGTACCGGATTGAAATTCGACGAGTTCCTGGCGGCGGATTCGACCGCCGAACTGCATCACTTCATCGGCAAGGACATCCTGTACTTTCACTCGTTGTTCTGGCCCGCGGTGCTCGAAGCCGCCGGCATGAGAAGGCCGACGAGCGTTCACGCGCACGGCTTTCTGACCATCAACGGCGAGAAGATGTCCAAGTCCCGCGGCACTTTCGTCACGGCACGGCGCTACCTCGATACCTTGAAGCCCGAATACCTGCGCTACTACTTCGCCGCGAAACTCGGCCCCGGCATCGACGACCTCGATCTCAACCTGGATGAGTTCGTGACGCGCTTGAACTCGGACATCGTGGGCAAGCTCGTCAACATTGCGAGTCGCTGCGCCGGTTTCATCACCAAAAACTCGGGCGGCCTCCTCGCCGGCTCGCTGCCGGACCCCTCGCTGTATGCGGCCTTTACCGCGGCCGGCGAGGCGATTGCCGCCTCCTACGAGAAGCGCGACAGCGCGGGTGCGATGCGGGAAATCATGGCGCTCGCGGATCGCGCCAACCAGTACATCGACTTGCACAAGCCGTGGACCTTGGCGAAGCGGCCCGACCAGGCCGCCGAAGTGCAGGCCGTGTGCACCCAGGGCTTGAACCTGTTTCGCGTCTTGATGATCTACCTGCAGCCGGTGCTTCCGCACATGGCGGCGGCGGCGCGGCACTTCTTGCAGGAGGCCGACTGGCGCTGGGAGAGCGCCTCGACACCCTTGCTCGGCACATCGATTCACGCTTACGAGCCGCTCGCCACGCGGCTGGATTCGAAGGCGGTATCGGCATTGATCGAGCCTGCGGCGGATGCCGCAAGCGCAGCGACGGCCGCAAAGGCAGCGGCGGACGCGGCCGGAAATGCCGCGACGACCGCGGCCGCCGCGGCGCCCGCCCCTCCGGCGCCGATCTCCATCGAGGACTTCATGCGCATCGACCTGCGGGTGGCGAAGGTGCTGGAGGCCGACGTCATCACGGGCGCCGACAAGCTGTTGAAACTCCGTCTGGACGTGGGCGAACTCGGCGAGCGCCAGATCTTCGCGGGCATCCGTGCGGCCTATGACCCCAAGGCGCTGGTCGGCAAGCTCATCGTCGTGGTCGCCAATCTGCAGCCCCGGAAAATGCGCTTCGGTACCTCCGAGGGCATGATGCTCGCCGCCGGTCCCGGCGGAAAGGATATCTTCGTGCTGTCTCCCGATACCGGCGCCGCGCCCGGCATGCGGGTGAAGTGACGCATGCGCTTGGATGAGGCAACCGCCGATGCCGTCAGTGCGCGCATCGATGCGCTGCTGCCTCAGACTCAATGCACGCGATGCGGGTATGCGGGCTGCGATCCCTATGCCTCCGCGATCGCCCGGGGCGAGGCCGACATCAACCAGTGTCCTCCCGGAGGCGCCGCGACGATTCGGGCGCTCGCCGGCTTGCTGGGAAGGCCCTTCAAGCCCTTGAATCCCGTGAACGGCGTCGAGTCGCCGCCGCGCGTCGCCTGGATCGATGAGGAACGCTGCATCGGATGCGCCCGCTGCCTGGCGCCCTGCCCGGTCGACGCCATCGTGGGCGCGCCCAAATTCCTGCACACCGTGCTGGCCGATCGATGCACGGGTTGTGAGCTCTGCCTCGCCCCCTGCCCGGTCGATTGCATCGAGATGCGCACCGGCCCCGCGCCCGCCGCCGACCAGCCTGCCCGCAACCGCGAGCGCCACGAGGCGCACATCGAGCGGCTGCAGCGGCGCACGCAGGAGCGGCAGCGGGAGCTCACCGCCCTCAAGGCGTCCGCCGGGCCTCGGGCCGCCGCGCCGTCGTGATGCGGCAACCGTGAACCCCCAGAAGCGGCGCGCAATCTTCGAGCGGCTCCGAGAGCACAACCCGGCCCCCCGCACCGAGCTGAACTACCGCACGCCGTTCGAGCTGTTGATCGCGGTCATTCTCTCGGCGCAGGCGACGGACAAGAGTGTGAACAAGGCAACGGCCGAGCTCTATCGAGTCGCAAACACTCCGGCATCCATGCTCGCACTGGGCCTCGCGGGTATCAGCACGCACATCAAATCGATCGGGCTCTACAACAGCAAGGCGAAGAACATCATCGCCACGTGCGAGGCATTGCTATCGCGGCATGGGGGCGAGGTGCCGCGCACCCGCGAAGCCCTCGAGCAGCTGCCGGGCGTCGGCCGCAAGACCGCGAACGTGGTGATGAACACGGCTTTCGGCGAGCCGACCATGGCCGTCGACACTCATATCTTTCGCGTCGCCAACCGAACCGGCATCGCTCCGGGCAAGAACGTGCGCGCGGTAGAGGATAAGCTCATGAAATTCGTGCCCGCCGAGTTTCTGAAGGATGCGCATCATTGGCTGATCCTGCACGGGCGCTACGTGTGCACCGCCCGCAAGCCAGCCTGCCCTCGATGCATCATCGAAGATCTCTGCGAGTACCGCCACAAGACGAGGGCTCCTGCGCCATGAGCACGGAGGATGCACCGCCGTCGATCGGCGCCTATACCCGGGATCAGCTGCGGCAGAGCTACGCGGACGCGTGGCGAAAGCACGTGGCCCGCTCCCCATTGACGGCCCTCGAAGCGCTCATCGTGGATGTGCTCGTGCTGCATCCCGAATACCACGCGCTCGTGCAGGACTCTCCCACCGCCCTCGCGTTCGACTCGGCGGCCGGCGCGGCACAGGAGAATCCCTTTTTACATATGGGGCTGCACCTCGCCATCCGCGAACAGATCTCGATCGACCGCCCGCCCGGTGTCCGCGCGCTGCTCGAGTCGCTCAAAGTGCGCCTAGGCGATGTCCACACCGCCGAGCACACACTGATGGAATCGCTCGCAGAGACCCTCTGGGAGGCGCAGCGCAGCGGCCGTGCCCCCGATGAGGGCCGCTATCTGGAACTTGCCAGGCGCCGGCTCCGTTCACTCGGCGCACGCTGACCACCAAGGTTAAGCAAGTTTCATGCGCGCTTCATCGGCGCGGGGACTGCCGGACGTTATTCTGCGCCGACATCACGCCCAGCATATGGCCCGATGCGGGCTGTCGGCGACCAAGCTCGAGGGTACATCATGCGCACGTTTCTTCCGGCGGTCTTTGTATGTCTGGCGCTAGCTTCCATGATCGGCGGCTGGCTGATCGCCGCTGCGGCCGCGCCCAGTGCGCCCGCACCGGCCACCACTCCGCCGCCCGCGAACAAGACCGCCACGCCGCCGCCGGCGCCCAACCCGGTCGATAACGACGCACCCGCAAGACACGCCAGGCGAACCGCCTGTCTCAAGGACGCCAAAAGCAAGAAACTGCTCGGGGCGCAGCGGACCGCCTACGTCAAGGGCTGCATGGGCGCTTCCTGACCCACCGAGTTCGGGCCGGAGCGGGCGTCCGGCGGCGGTCGCCGATCAGCGCTTCGGAATGTACAGATCCGTCAGAGTGCCCTCGAACGCTTCCGCCGAGAACGCCACGGTCTCCGACAACGTGGGGTGCGGATGGATCGTCAACCCGATATCCGCGGCGTCCGCCCCCAGTTCGATCGCAAGCCCCACCTCGGCGATCAATTCGCCCGCATTTGTGCCTACGATGCCGCCGCCGATCACCCGGTGGGTCGCCTTGTCGAATAGCAGCTTGGTGAACCCTTCATCGCGGTTCAGAGCGAGCGAGCGGCCGCTCGCCGCCCACGGAAACATTCCCTTGCCGTACTCGATGCCCCGTGCCTTGGCCTCGGCTTCGGTCACCCCAACCCAGGCGATTTCGGGATCGGTGTAGGCCACCGAAGGAATACAGCGCGCGTCGAAGGAGGACTTCTGTCCTGCGGCCACCTCTGCGGCCACCTTGGCCTCATGCGTCGCCTTGTGCGCGAGCATGGGCGCCCCGGCGATATCACCGATGGCAAAGATATGCGCCACATTGGTGCGCATCTGCCGGTCGACCCCGATGATGCCGCGCTTGTCGACCTGCACGCCGGCCGCCGCGGCATTGATGGCGTTTCCGTTGGCGCTGCGGCCCACGGCGACCAGGACCCGATCGAAATCCTGAGGAGCGGGCACGTCGGCCCCTTCGAACGTCGCGCGCAAGCCGCCGGGGTGCGGCTCGAGCTTGGCGACGCGCGTGCCGAGCATGATGCGTGCATAGCGCTTCTCGATGCGCTTCTGCAACGGACGAACCAGATCGCGGTCGGTGCCCGGCATGAGCCCGTCGCCCAGTTCGACCACCGTGACCGTCGAGCCGAGCGCATCGTAAACGCAGGCCATCTCCAGGCCGATGATGCCGCCGCCCACCACCAACAGCCGCTTGCCCTCCTCGGGCAACTCCAGCGCGCCGGTCGAGTCGATGATGCGCGGATCGTCCGGGAATCCCGGCAAGCGCGCCGACTCGGATCCGGCCGCAATGATGCATTGTTTGAAATCAACGCGCCGGACACCGTCGGCCGAGCGCAGCTCCAAGGAGTAAGGACCGATGAATTTCGCTTCTCCGCGCAGCACATCGACCTTGCGCTGCTTGGCGAGCACGCTGAGCCCATTGGTCAGCCGCGTGACGACCTTGTTCTTCCAACCGCGCAGCCTCTCACGGTCGATCTGCGGCGGCGGAAAGACGATGCCGCAGCCGGCCATGTCCGCCGCGTCCTCGATGACTTTGGCCGCGTGGAGGAGCGCCTTGGAGGGAATGCAGCCGACATTCAGGCACACCCCGCCGAGCATCGGCCAGCGCTCGATGAGCGTCACCTTGAGTCCCAAGTCCGCGGCGCGAAACGCCGCGGTGTAGCCTCCCGGGCCCGCCCCGAGAACGACGAGATCGAGCGCGTTCGAAGGAGCCGCGGAAGCCGTGTCGCGCCCTACCTGGGCTTTCGGGGCCGGTGCCGGGGCGGCGCTTGCCGGCGCCGGGGCGGCGCTTGGAGCCGCCTGATCCGCCACCTCGACGGTCGCGATCACCGTGCCGACCGACACCTGCTGGCCTTTCTTGACCGCGATCGAGACCACTTTGCCGGCCGCGGTCGAGGGCACGTCCATGGACGCCTTCTCGCTCTCGAGCGTGATGAGCGGATCGTCGATGCGGATCTCGGCGCCCGCCGCCACCAGCACGTCGACCACGGCGACATCCTTGGAGTCGCCGATATCGGGAACCCGTACCTCGACCGTGCTCACAACAGCGCCTTCACATCACCCAAGGTCTTGCTCAGGAAGACGATGAAGCGCGCGGCTTCGGCTCCGTCGATGACCCGATGATCATACGACAGCGATAGCGGCAACATCAGCCGCGGAACGAAAGCGCCCTTGTCGAAAACCGGTTTGTGACTCGCTTTGGATACGCCCAGGATGGCGACCTCCGGCGCATTGATGATCGGCGTGAACGCCGTGCCGCCGATGCCGCCCAGGCTCGAGATCGTGAACGAGCCACCCTGCATTTCGGCCGCCGTGAGCTTGCCGGCGCGCGCCTTCTCCGACATTGCCGCCAGCGCGCGCGCGATGTCGAACAGGTTGCCGCGATCGGCGTCGCGAATCACCGGCACCACGAGACCATTCGGTGTATCGGCGGCGAATCCGATGTGAAAGTATTTCTTGAAGACGAGATTCTGACCCGACGCATCGAGCGAGGCATTGAATCGCGGAAATTCCTTGAGAGCGACGATGCACGCCCTGACGATGAAGGCAAGCGGCGTCAGGCGCACGCCTTCCTGTTCCGCCTTGCCCTTCAGCGCGACGCGCGCGATCTCCAAGTCCGTGATGTCCGCATCGTCGTGCTGAGTGACGTGCGGCAAGTTGATCCAACTCGCCTGCAGGCGTGCGCCGGAAATGCGTTGAATGCGCGTCAGGGGCTGAACATCGACCGCACCGAACTTCGCAAAATCGACTTCCGGCACCTTGGGAAGCGATCCCCCTGCGGCCCCCGCGCTCGCGGTCAGGAGAGTTTTGACGTAAGCCTTCACATCCTCGTGCGTGATGCGCGACTTGGGCCCGGTCCCTGAGATCTTGCCGAGATCGGCGCCGAGCTCGCGCGCGAACTTGCGGACCGAGGGGCTCGCGTAGGCCTTGGAGAAGGCCGCCTCGTCGATGATCGTCGCGGGATGCGTGGGCGCTGCGGGCCGCGCCTCCACGGCGCCGGCCTCTCGCTCGGCGCGTTCCGGCGCGGGTACGGGCGGGGAACTGCTCCCGCCTGCCGGCTTCGCGTCGGCAGCCTGCGGGCTCACCGCGGGTTTCGCGTCGAC
>JBEKHK010000008.1:0-133376 GCA_050012315.1 Steroidobacteraceae bacterium
ATGGAGATCCTGGGGCCAGCGGCCGCCATGCGGGGATAACCCTACGCCGTAATCCCATATCGGTTGACGGCCCCCCTGCATCGATTCAATACTGTGGTGCTGAAACTCTTTATTTTGGGGAAGTATCATTTTGGACGCACGCAACGACTGGACGCTTTCCGAGGTCCAAGCCCTCTTCGCACTCCCCTTCATGGATCTGCTGTTCCGCGCCCAACAAGTGCATCGCGAATTCCAGTCGGCGAACACCGTCCAGGTCAGCACCCTGCTCAGCATCAAGACCGGCGCATGCCCCGAGGACTGTGCGTACTGTCCGCAAAGCATCCGCTATGACACCGGGCTCGACCCCCAAGAGCTCCTCGAGCTCGACGATGTGCTCGCGCGTGCGGCCGCGGCCCGCCAAGCCGGCGCGACTCGGTTCTGCATGGGCGCCGCTTACCGCTCGCCCAAGCCCAAGGATCTGCGCAAGGTCATCGCGATGATCCGCGAAGTGAAGGCGCTCGGACTCGAGACCTGCGCCACGCTGGGCATGCTCACACCGGAGCAGGCCTCTGAGCTGAAGGAGGCGGGCCTCGATTACTACAACCATAATCTCGACACCTCCGCCGCCTATTACGAAAAGATCATCACTACGCGGACCTACCAGGACCGGCTCGATACGCTCCAGGCAGTGCGCGAGGCGGGAATGAACGTCTGTTGCGGAGGCATCGTCGGCATGGGTGAAACGGCGGCCGACCGCGCGGAGTTGCTGCATACGCTCGCGACGCTCCCCGAGCACCCCGAGAGCGTTCCCATCAACCTCCTCGTGCGAGTCGAAGGCACCCCATTGGCGGGCTCCGCGCCGAGCCTCGACCCGTTCGACTTCGTCCGCACCATCGCAATTGCCCGCATCCTCATGCCGGAATCCCGCGTGCGGCTGTCCGCCGGCCGAGCCGAGATGTCGGACGAGCTCCAGGCACTGTGCTTTCTCGCCGGAGCGAACTCCATTTTCTACGGCGAGAAACTCCTCACCACGGGCAACCCCGACGTGGAGCACGACCGGCAGCTTTTCGCCCGCCTGCAGATCCGCGCGGAGCCGGCGGGTGCCGCCGCGAGCCTGTCGGCCGATTTCCCCGTCGCTCATCGCAAGGCTGACGCGCCCGCGGATTGCATCGAACATCATTGACGCGCCGCTGCGACATGGAATCCGTGCGCGCCCTTGATCGATATCAAGCAGATCTCGACCGGCTCTCCGACCAAAGCCGCCTCCGCACGCTCGCTCCGCGCGCCGGCATCGATTTCACGTCCAACGACTATCTCGGATTGGCAACCTCCAAGCGCCTCGCCGGCGCGCTGTCGGCAGCAATCTCCCGCGGTACCCCGATCGGTGCCGGAGGCTCGCGTCTGCTGCGCGGAAACACCGAGGAGCACGAGGCGCTCGAGGCGGCGGCCGCCCGGTTCTTCCGCACGGAGCGCACCGTTTTCTTCGCCAGCGGGTATCTCGCGAATTTCGCGGTTCTATCGACGCTTCCCCAACGCGACGACGTCGTCGTCATCGACGAGCTCGTTCATGCGAGCATGCGCGATGGCCTTCGCGCCGGTCGCGCGCCCTTCGTGGCGGCGCGTCACAACGATCCCGCCTCCTTCGAGGACGCCATCCTCGGCTACCGCGCCCAAGGCGCCCGCGGCCAACCGTGGATTGCCGTGGAAAGTCTCTACAGCATGGACGGCGATCGCGCACCTCTCGGCAGCTTGGCGGCCATCGCCGAACGCCACGACGCCTTCCTCGTGGTCGACGAAGCGCATGCGACCGGCGTCTTCGGCCCCGAGGGCCGCGGGTTGGCCGCGGCCCTCGAAGGGCGGGGCAACATCATCGTGGTTCACACGTGCAGCAAAGCGCTCGGCAGCGCCGGCGCCCTGGTCACGCTTCCGCGCATCCTCGGCGACTTCCTGGTCAACCGCTGTCGTCCATTCATCTTCGGCACCGCCCCGTCGCCGCTGATGGCCGTTGCGTCGCTCGAAGCGCTGGCCATTCTGCAAGATGAGCCGGAGCGCCGCGCGCGACTCGCTCGGCTTATAGAGCACGCCGCGCGCGAATCCCAATCCAAGCTGGGGACGCCGGGATCCGGCTCCCAGATCCATCCCGTCATCATCGGCGCCGATGCTCCTACGATGTCGGCCGCCGCCGCTCTTCGAGCGCGCGGGTTCGACGTACGCGGCATCCGGCCGCCGACGGTGCCCCGAGACACCGCTCGACTGCGGGTTTCCATTACCCTGAACGTGGACGAGCAGGCAATCTCCGATCTGTTCGACGTTCTCGCCGCCGAGCTGCAACTCGTGCCCATGACATACGGCAGCGCGCCGTGACGCTCCGCATCGTCGTCACCGGCACCGATACCAACATCGGCAAGACCGTCTTCGCCGCGGGACTCACCCGGCTGCTCGAGGGCATCTATTGGAAGCCCGTCCAAGCCGGACTCGACGGCGAGACCGACACGGACACCGTTCGCCGTCTCTCGGGCCTCGATGACAGCCGCTTCCTGCCGGAAGTCTGGCGGCTGAAACTTGCGGCCTCTCCTCATCTCGCGGCGGAGCGGGAGGGAATCGACATCGACTCCCATTCCCTGGCGCTTCCGGCGGTCAATCGGCCGCTGATCATCGAGGGCGCGGGCGGTCTCATGGTGCCGCTCAACCGTCGCGAACTCTATATCGATGTCTTCGCCCGCTGGAAAGCGCCCGTGATTCTCTGCGCTCGCACCGCGCTCGGCACGCTCAATCACACGCTGCTGTCACTCGAGGCGCTGCAGCGCCGCGGCATTCCCGTCATCGGCATTGCCTTGATCGGGGATGCGCACGTCGACAACGAACGCACGCTCGCCGCCATGGGCGGCGTTCCCGTACTGGGCCGCCTGCCGCGCCTCGAGCCGCTGACGCCTCTGGCGTTACGCGCCGGTTTCGAGTTCGCGTTTGCGCGGAAGCTCTTTGTCTCCGATCCCCTCTAATCGCGCAGGTAACTCGTGACCGAGCCCCCGACTCGCCACTCGCCGATCTGGCACCCGTTTACTCAGCACGCGCTGCGTCCATCTCTGCCCAAGGCCGTTCGCGCAGAAGGCGCCTACGTTTATACCGACGACAACCATCGGATCATCGACGCCATTTCGTCGTGGTGGGTCATCACCCACGGACACCGGCATCCGCGCATCGTCGATGCCATCAAGGCTCAAGCCGACAGCCTCGATCAGCTGATCTTTGCGGAATTCACGCATGAGGCGGCCGAGCGAGTGGCCGCCAAACTGCTCACCCTGACCCCTCCGGGTCTCGATCATGTATTTTTCTCGGACAGCGGCTCGACCAGCGTCGAAGTGGCCCTGAAAATGGCCCTCGGTTTCTGGCGCCACAACGGCGAATCGCGCCGGCTCATCCTGGTGCTGGAGCACAGCTACCATGGCGATACCATCGGGACCATGTCCGTCGGCGCCCGAGGGCCCTTCACCGATCCCTACGAACCGTTCCTCTTCGAGGTCGAGCGCATTCCCTTTCCGGCCGCCACGCGAGAATCGGCCACGCTCGAGGCGCTCGACATTCTCTGTCGCACGAGCAACCCGGCCGCGCTCATCGTCGAACCCTTGGTGCTCGGCGCCGGCGGCATGCTCATGTACTCACCCAACGTTCTCGCCGAGTTGCGCCGCATCTGCTCCAAGCATGGCGTGCTCTTCATTGCCGACGAGGTCATGACCGGGTGGGGGCGCACCGGCACCGTCTCGGCCTGCGACCAGGCGGGCGTACGGCCTGATATCGCCTGCTATTCCAAAGGGCTCACCGGCGGCGCGCTTCCTCTGGCCGTTACCGTTTGCCGGCACGACATCTTCCAAGCGCATTACTCCACCGACCGCCGTCGCACGTTCTTCCACTCGAGTTCCTTCACCGCAAATCCCATTGCCTGCGCCGCCGCCGTCGCCAATCTGGAGATCTGGGAATCCGAGCCCGTGCGCGAGCGCATCGCCACCCTCGCAGAGCGGCAGGCCCGGCACCTCGAACCCTTCCGCGATGACAAACGGTTCGAGAACGTTCGCCAAGCAGGCACGATCGCCGCGCTGGACTTGAAGGTCGACGACACCGGGTATCTGGCCCAGATCGGCCCTCGCCTACACAGCTTCTTCCGTGAGCGACAGGTGCTGCTGCGCCCGCTGGGCAACACGATCTACGTGCTCCCACCGTATTGCGTGACTGACGAGGATCTCAGCGCAATCTATGATGCAATTGCCGCGGCGGCGGCCGAGATCCGATAGAAGCCACGCGCCGGACCGCCTCACTTCTTCAACGTCACCCAAATGAGATCGATCGGCTCCTTGCCGATATTGCCGGACTGGTGGCCGACGCTGAGGTCGATGGTCGGCATCCACCCAACTTCTCCGTCGGGCGAGGCATGCGGATAGGGATGCTCGGGCTCCGTGTACGTCTTGGCCGCCCATTGCCCGCCCTTGATGTGAATGAACAGCATATCGGGATGATGGGCATGAACACCCTCCCACTGGCCTGGATTCACGGTAAAGCGCTGAACGATCACCAGATCGTTCTCCAGGAGATCCTCGCCCGGGATGTTCGGATAGTTGAGATAACGGTATTTGGGTGTTCCGGTGCCCGCGGAGACTGGCGGCGGCACGGGCTTGAAATTGACGCAGATGAGCTCGATCGTCGTCGCACCCGTGTTGGTGATGGCGGCCTGCGGCCGATCGGAGGCGCTGCGCCAAGATACGCGGCCGTCACGCCACAGGGTCGCACGTCCATCGCTCGATGAAAGCACGCCACCCTTGACGAAGACCCAGAGCTGGTCGAGGCGGTGCGACTGCTCGCCCGTGGCTTGTCCGGGTTGCAGCACGAATTTCTCGACGGTCACCCGTGCATTATCCAGCACCACCTCGCCTGCGAGCTTCGCGAAAGTGGGCGGGCGATCCGCCGGCTCGGCGGCGACACTGTGTGCCGCTATCCCGAGACAGAGCGTGAAAACGAGTCCAAACGTCGCAGCCGAAAAGCCGGCACGCTTCATGATAAGTTCCCTCCCTTCCCACGCGCGAGGGCCGAAGCGACACCCGCGCGCTCCCCCCGCCTCCCCGAATTTCGCGCGGCCAGCTCGAATGCCACCCTTGGCGGGAGCAGTCTCGAGCCCACGAGCTATATACCCTGCGCGCCGGTGGGTCGGTCAAGTATTGAATGCCTTCAGTTTCGATAGAAATGCGAGGGGCGGCAGGCACGTGCGGGTGCCCGGCGCCTCTCCACGTCGGCGTCGAGTCACCTCGGACATAAAAAGCCGGCGCCGCATGCATCCGGTCTCCCCTGTGGAGCGTACCTCTGAGAGCACAACCAACTCCGAGGGGATACTCCATGAATCGACGGACCCAACGCAGCGCGATCGCACTGACCGCCGCCCTGATGCCGCTGTTCGCGATGGCCTCCAGTCACCGCGAGGCGCCGTTCATCACCAACCGGCCCAAGGTCGACGGCACCGATTTCTATCTGTTCAACAGCTATGAGGCGGGCCGCACAGGCTTTGTAACCATGATCGCGAACTATCAGCCGTTCGAGAATCCGCAAGGGGGCCCGAACTACTACACCATGGATCCGGACGCCCTCTACGAGATCATGATCGACAATACGGGATCGGGCACCGAGGCGCTGACTTTCCAATTTCGATTTACCACCCTCGATAATGGCCTGACGGTAAAGGCCGGCACCAAGACCATTCCGGTACCGTTGGTCAATGTCGGGCCCGTCACCGGTGCGGGATCGGCGGTGCAAAACGTCGTGGAAAGCTATACCGTGACCCTGGTGCGAGGTGATCGGCGGCACGGCACCGCCCAAGCGGTGACCGATGCATCGACGGGCGGCGCGACGTTTGCCAAGCCGCTCGACAACATCGGCGCAAAGTCCACGCCGGACTACGCCGCCTACGCCGCGAACTTCATCCGGCCGATCACCATTCCGGGTTGTTCAGCCCCCGGCCGCGTGTTCGTCGGACAGCGTCAAGACGGCTTCGTGGTCAACCTCGGCGAGACCTTCGACCTCGTCAACATCAAGTATCCGGTCACCCAGCTCGCCCCCGCCGGTGTCAACGCACGCAATCTCGCTCCCAATTCGCTGGCCGGCTACAACGTCACCTCGATTGCGCTCGAGGTGCCCGCCTCCTGCCTGACCGCCGGCGGCGACCCGGTCATCGGCGGTTGGACGACGGCAAGCCTGCGTCAGGCATCGGTGCTCAATCCACAACCCCAGAGCGCAAAGAGCGCCGCCAGCGTAGGCCCCGTGAGCGCTCCTACCGGCGCCGCGATCGAAGGCGGGGCGTGGTCGCAGGTGTCGCGTCTCGGCATGCCGCTCGTCAACGAGTTGGTCATCGGACTTCCGGACAAGGATCGATTCAACGCCTCTTCGCCGTCGGGCGATGCGCAGTTCGCCGATTACGTCACCAATCCCTCGCTGCCTGTCCTGCTGCAGACTCTGTTCGGATCGGCGGGCGTCGTGGCGCCGAACCTGTATCCGAGAACCGATCTCGAGGCGGCCTTCCTGACGGGGATCAAGGGGCTCAATCAGCCCAAGACGGTGGTCCCGGCCGAGGAAACGCGAGTGAATACGAGCACCCCTGTCACACCGATCGCCTCGCAAAACGATCTGGGCGTGCTGGGCGGAGATTTATCCGGCTTCCCCAACGGCCGACGGCCCATCGACGATGTCGTCGACATCGAGCTGCGGGTCGCAATGGGGGTTCTGCTGACGCCCTATGACGGCGGAAGCTCCGATCCCGATCCGTCCTCGGACGCATCCCGGCAGCTGGGCTACACGGACGGCGCCGAGCCTTCGCCGGCCAACTATCTGCCCGCCTTCCCGTATTTGAACACGGCACTGGCCGGTTCCCCCACCAGCGCCAACGATTGAAGGAGCGACCATGAGAACACGGGTTTTATTCGGTCTTGGGCTGTGCGTCGCATTCCTCGGCGCATGCAGCGGCAACGATCACCCCAATACATCGGTTGCGCCGATGCCGGTAGCGCAAACGCCGCAAGCGCTGGACTCGGCGCAGGTGCTCGCGCTCGCTCAGAGAACCTCCGAGACCGCCAGTCCCTTCGCGGTCAACGGCGGCCTCATCACCTTCACCGATACGAGCGAGACCACCTCGCCGATCACTGTCGACGGAATGTAGCGGGCTCAATGTGCGCAAGCGGTGGCGTGAACTGCGGACCGCTCTGGCGAGGGGGGCCCGGCTGCTGGTGGTCCTGTCGCTGGCGTCGACCGGACCCTTCGCGGTGCCGGCGGCGAGCGCCGCCGCGAGCGCGCCCTATCTGCCCGCGAGCGACTCGCAGGTATTGGCCGAGATCCCGGCCGGAGCCGCGCACCGGAGCGCCCCTTCGCTCGCGGCGGCCGCACGGCGCCTCGATGTGGCGTTGCCGCTCGCGCAATTCGACATCGCCAGGGCGCGCGCAACGGGCGACTTGCGTTTCTTGGGATACGCAGAGGCTGCACTCGCTCCCTGGCGGAACCGGACGGATGCGCCGCCGGAGATCCTGGTGCTCGACGCGACGATACTGCAGAGCCGCCACGCCTTCGAGGCGTCGCTCATCGAGCTCGACCGCGCATTGACGGCTCGTCCCGGCGACGCACAAGGCTGGCTCACACGCGCGACCGTGCTGCGCGTGCTCGGCCGATACGAAGAGGCCGAGATGTCCTGCGAGAGGCTCCGGCCGTCGGCGGACGCCGCCATCGCGAGCTTGTGTACCGAGAGTCTACGGAGCCTCACCGGACATTTGAGCGATGCCTATGAGACGATCAAATTGCTGTCCATGCAGAATCTGCCCGCCGAGGCGCGCGCGTGGCGATATTCCGAGCTCGGCGAAATGAGCGAGCGGCTCGGAGACGGTGAGCGCGCAGGGCATTGGTTCCGGGAAGGGCTCGAAGCCGCTCCCGATGATCTATATATTCGCGCGGCGTATGCCGACTCCTTGCTGCGGCAAGGCCGGGCGGCCGAGACGCTCCGACTGCTCGCGGACTATCAGAGCATGGAGCCCATGCTGCTGCGCGTGACCATCGCGCATCGGCAGTTGCGGGATGGGGCCGGCGCCCTCGCGGAGCAGCAGCTATCGACCGCATTCCAGGTCGAGCTCATGCGCGGCGATGCCGTGCACCGGCGCGAGCAGGCCCGATTCCTGCTCGAGGTGGACCGCGATCCGCCGGCAGCATTGTCCGCGGCTCTCGATAATTGGCGCATACAACGCGAGCCGGACGATATTTTGATCCTGCTGCGCGCCGCGCAGGCCGCTCACCGATCCGGCGCTGCGGCGCCGGCGCTCGAATTTTTGAAGCGAAACGGACTCGAAGACGCTCGGCTCGCCGCGTACCGGGACGCCGGTTGATGCTGCCGCTTCGCCGCTCGACGGGCCGCACCGCCGCGCGGATCCACGCGGCGCTCGCCGGCCTCGCTGCCGCCTGCGCCTGCTCGGCGGCGGCGTTCGCTCACATCTCGAGCAACGGCTTTCTGTCCGCTCGGTTCGATGACCGAGAAATCCACGGATCCATGGAAATCTCGGTCCGCGACGCCGAACTCGCGGTGGGGATCGACGCGAATCACGACGGCAAGATCACCTGGGCGGAGCTTCGCTCCGCCCAGCCCCGGCTCGTCGGTTATCTCTCGGACCACGTGACGTTCGCCGTCCAAGGACGCCGGTGCGACATCACGTTTCAGCCGATGGAGGTGAACGACCGGGTGGACGGTCATTACGCCTGGCTGCCGTTCACGGGACGATGTCCGGGCGCGATCGATGCGGTCGAGATCGATGCGGTCGAGATCCGCTACACGGTCTTGGAGGGCCTCGATCCCTCGCATCGCGGCCTGCTGACATTGACCGGACAGGGCGGCACGCAAACCGGAGTCCTCGGCGGAGGCTCGCCGCAGGCAATCTACTCGGTGCTCGCCCCGAATCGGTGGCAAACCTTCCAGGATTACTTCGAAGCCGGCGTGCGGCACATTCTGAGCGGCATAGACCATCTGCTCTTCCTCTTGTCCCTCTTGTTGCCGGCCGTGCTCCACCGAAAGTCCGGGCATTGGGAGCCTGTGCACGAAGCACGGCCCGCGCTGATCGGTGTTCTCAAGGTGGTCACGGCGTTCACACTGGCCCATTCCATCACGCTGACGCTCGCTGCGCTCGACCTCGTCCGGCTGCCCACTCGTTTGACGGAGTCCATAATCGCCGCGTCCATCATCGTGGCCGCTCTCAACAATATATTTCCGATCATCACCGAAAGCCGTGCGCGCATCGCGTTCGGCTTCGGCTTGCTGCATGGATTCGGATTTGCGTCGGTGCTGTCCGACATGGGACTGCCGCCCGGGGCGCGCCTGATTTCGCTGCTCTCGTTCAATCTAGGCATCGAAGCCGGCCAGCTGAGCGTGGTGCTCTTGGTGATGCCCCTCATTTACGCCCTGCGCAATGGGTTGTTTTACCGGCGAACCGTCATGCCATGGGGCTCCGCGGCGATCGCTGCGCTAGCCTTCGTCTGGCTGGTACAGCGCGCCGCCTTCCCCGTCGGTTGAGCCCGCTCGGGAGGCCGGTGGAGCGATTCGACCAAAGTGGCGTAGGCTATGCCTGACGATCGATCGTCATAGTCCGCCTTGATGGCCCCTTGCAAGAATGGTTTGCTGACGGAAGCATGGATGGCGATGCGGACAAACCGAGGGTTGCCATGAAGCTCACAGTCGTTGGATTGATGCTCATCATGGGCTTGCTCGAGGCAAGCGCGGGCTGGAGTGAGCCCGAACCGGCTTCGCGCGAGCGGTTCGTCTGCACCTTCCGCGCCGATCAGCGGTTCATCGACATCTTCCGGCTCAACTCGCGCGGTCCGCGTGGCGGCGCATGCCGGGTCGACTACACCAAGGGCGGCGTCACCAAGCAGGTCTGGTCGTCGAATGGCGACTACGCCTACTGCGTCAAGCAAGCCGTGGGGCTCGTCACCGAGCTCTCCAAGGGGAGTTTTTCCTGTAAGCCCCGGACCACCGAGCCGCCCGAGAGCGAGCCTACATCTCCTTGAGGGAGCCGGTCAGTTCCTCACGCCGGCTCGCCAAGCCCCACGATGATGTATGGGAAGCTTGTATATTGCGCTCCTGCAGGGAGTACGAAAGGGAGCAGGAGCGGTGTCGAAACGCACTTTGGGATTGCTGATCGCGGGTTTTTGGATGGCCGCCACGGTGGGTGCACCGCCCGCGGTCGGGTCGACGCCGCCGGCCGGCGTTGCTCCGTCGCCTCCGCAATACGGGGTGGATCTGCGAAAGACCTGGATAACGATGCGAGACGGGGTGCGGCTGGCCGTCACCCTGTACATGCCCGCGGGCGCGAAATCGGGCGAGCGATTTCCGGCGCTGCTCGAATATCTTCCCTATCGCAAGGACGACGACGAGGCCCGGCGCGATTACGGCACGCATGCCTATTTCGCAAGGCGCGGGTATGTGGGGGCGCGGGTCGACATTCGAGGCTTCGGCAACAGCGAGGGTGCGCCTCCCGACCGCGAATACTCCGCGCAGGAGCAGAGCGACGGCGATGCGGTCATCGCATGGCTCGCACGGCAGCCGTGGTCGAATGGGCGGGTGGGGATGCTCGGAATATCGTGGGGCGGCTTCAACTCCATTCAAATGGCCTTGAGAAAGCCGCCCGCGCTCAAGGCCATTTTGGCCACCGCCGCCACCGAGGAACTCTTCAAGGAAGATGTGCATTACATCGACGGAATCTTTCACGTCGACGAGTTCGAGCTCACCATGGACCTCGATCAGGGACGGTCCGGCGCACCCGATTTCAGCCTGGAGGATTCGGTGATAGGGCCGAGAATGGACTCCACACCCTGGTCGCTCGTCTACATGAGGCATCAGCGGGACGGTGCATTTTGGCGCGCGCCGCTCAAACCGATAGAGCAACTCACCGTACCCGCCTTTCTGATCGGTGGGCTGCAGGACGGCTATCGAGACAGTATTCCGCGCATGCTCGAGCGGGTGAAGGCCCCCATCAAGGCCTGGATAGGACCCTGGAATCACGGCTTTCCCAATGAGAGCGACTATGGACCGTCATACGAGTGGCGGGACCAAGCGGTGCGCTGGTTCGACTACTGGCTGAAGGATCGGGACACGGGCGTGCTCAAGGATCCGAAGGTGATGATTTACCAGCAGCATTGGCACCCGCCCGAATCGAAATCACAGGACGTGCCGGGCGAGTGGCGAGCGGAGCAGCAATGGCCGCCCGCCGGCCTGCAAACCGACACCCTCTACCTACAGCCCGATCGCAGGCTCTCCCCGCAGAACAGCGAGCGCGGCGATGACCAATTGCGCTACGTGCCGTCAGCCGGCGTCGAGGCGGGATTCTGGTGGGGCGAGCTGTTGAGCGACCAGAGACCGGTGGACGCTTACAGCCTGGTGTATGACTCCGAGATTCTCGACGAGGACACCGCGATCCTCGGGCTGCCGCACGTCATCTTGCGCGCAGCAGCCGATGCGCCGCTTGCCGATTGGTTCGTACGCCTCTCCGACGTCGCACCGGACGGCCGCGTGACGATGATCACGGGCGCGGGGCTGAGCGGCGCTCAGCGCAATTCCAGGGCAGCCCCCGAGGATTTGGTCGCCGGCGTGACGTATCCGCTGTCGCTGGATCTACATTTGGCGTCGTGGGTATTCCCCAAGGGACATCGCATTCGAGTGGCTGTTTCCAATGCTCTTTGGCCCATGAACTGGCCCACGCCGTATTCCATGACGACGGCGCTGGCCTTGGGAGGGCCCGACGCATCGCGGATCGAGCTTCCGCGTGTCCCCGTTCACGGCCCGGCGGCGCCGGCGCTGGCCCCGCCCGACGCCATCGAGGCCCCGTCCGGCATCCAGGGGATCGGCGGCGGGGGCGCCGCGTGGCCGGGCGAATGGACCGTACTACGCGACGAGGCGCAACAGCGGACGACGGTGGTTTGGAAGGGTTCCACGGCGGTCTCCTATCCCTGGGGCCGTTTCGACCACTCGGAGCGGCTGACCTACGATGTGGACGATGCTCATCCGGATATCGCACGCGTGCAAGGAGATTCCATCTACACCCAGTCGGTGAAAGATCACGTTCTCACCTGGCGCGGTCGCCTCGATGTGCGCAGCGATGCGCATACGTTCTACTATCATTACACGCGAACCTTGCTGCGCGACGGTGTCGTGATTCGAACCAGGGACTGGGACGAGCCCATTCCGCGCGACCACCAATGAGGCGAAGCGCGATCGTCACCGCCGCAACAGGTTATGCAGGTTGACGATCAGAATCCCGAACAGCACCAATCCGCCGCCCAGCGCAAAGCGCAGGCTGATCGGATCAGCCAATACGGCTGCCCCGAACAGCACGCCGAACAGCGGCGTCAGCAGCGAGAGAAGCATCAGCCGTGAGGTCAAATAGTGGCGCAACAGCCAAAACCACACCAGATAGCTCGAGATGGCGATCACCAGCGTTTGGAACAGCAGCAGCAATACCGTCACCTTCGACAGCTCGACCTGGGTCTGGCCGGTGGCCGCGGCATAGGCGCCCAGTACGAGGGTGGCGGTGCCCACTTGGTAAAGAACGGTCTTCGCCGTTTTTGCACCCCCGACCCGTCCGCGACGTAGCACCACATTGCTCAGGCCCCAGCTCGCCCCTGCGAGGAGAGCAAGCAAATCGCCCGCCAGGGACGTCGACGCGGGACGGCCGCTGAATCCCAGAAATGCCACGACGATTCCGCAGAACGCCACTCCGATGCCCGTCCACTGAAGTCGGCTGAGCTGTTCTTCCGGCAGAAACTGCAGGCCGAGTGCCGTGAAAATAGGCGCCGTATAGAGAAAAACGATCGAATGTGCCGCGGTCGTATGGATCAGCGACTCGCCGGCGAGCACGAATTCGAGCGCGAACAGCAATCCGAGCAGCAGCCCGCTGGGCAGCGTTCCGTCCGTGAACGCTCGCCGGCCTTCGCGAATCCATATCCATAGGCCGAATGCAATGGATGCGCCGGCGAAACGGATCGCGAGCTGCATGACCGGGGCAACGTTCCCCGCCACGGCCTTCAGGGCGACCTGCTGAATGCCCCATATCATGCACAGGAGGAGAACGAGGGTCACGGCCCGGAGGTCGAGCGGGTGACGCACGGGTAGCGCAGATTTGGATTCGATCACGTCGCGAGTTAGCGTCCTGCGGAGATGGCCAGTCCCGCGGCGCGATGACGCGCGAACTCGACCACCTGCCGAGCCACGATGGTCAACTGCTCGGCGACTTTGGCGTCGATGCACGTGCCATCCGTCTCAAAGAGCGGCGTCGATGCGTTGAGCGATGCGCCGAATGGCGTGGGCCATGCACGAAGCGCGTGTGCGATCATCCGCAGAGCCACCAGCGTGGTACCGCAGGCTTGCCACCCGTAGGCGGTCACCACGCAGCCGAACGCACGGCCGTCCAAATACGGTCGATCGTCTCCGGCCGTATCCTCGAGGAGGTCCAAGATATTCTTTATCGGACCCGAGAGACTCCCGTGGTAGCCGGGCGTCCCCACGATCACCCCGTCGCAGCGGCGAATCGTCTCGATGAATTCCCTCTCCGCGGCGGTCCTTTCCTTGCGATCGGGAACATAGAGCGGCAGCCCCGATACGAACACTCCGTCGAAAAGGCGGGTCTCGGCGCCGAGCCGCTCGGCGCTTCGCAACGCCTCGACGACGGCCCGTTCGCTGGTTGACTTCGGGCGAGCCGTGCCGCCGATGCCGACGATGAGCGGTGCGCGTGATTTGAGTTGTGAGTTGTTCATCCGAAGCAGCGGCACCGACCCAATTTTTTGAATGTGGTGGTGAAGGAGGGAATCGAACCCTCGACCCCGGCGTTATGAATGCCGTGCTCTAACCGTCTGAGCTACTTCACCACGAGGAGAGCCCGGGATTGTCCCGGAAGCCCCCGCCGTACGTCAAGCGGAATCTCCCGCCTATCTTTGCCAAATCAACAAGTTACACGCGTCGGCCGAACATTGCCGTGGGCGCGATGCCGGCCCGGCGGCCCGCTAGACGTTGAAGCGAAAGTGCATGACATCGCCCTCTCGGACGATGTACTCCTTCCCCTCGAGCCGCAACTTTCCCGCTTCCTTGGCGCCGGCCTCGCCCTTGTTCGCGATGTAGTCGTCGTAGCCGATGACTTCCGCTCGAATGAACCCGTGCTCGAAGTCGGTATGGATGACGCCCGCCGCCTGCGGCGCCGTCGCTCCCTTCCTCACCGTCCACGCGCGAACCTCTTTCGGCCCCGCCGTGAAATACGTTTGCAATCCGAGCAACGCGTATCCCGCCCGGATCACCCGGTTCAGGCCCGGCTCCTCCAGCTTGAGTTCCTTGAGAAAGTCAGCCCGATCGGCCTCCTCGAGCTGCGAAATCTCCGCCTCGATGGCCGCGCACACCGGCACCACCACCGCCCCTTCCGCCTTCGCGATCTCGCGCACCCGGTCGAGTCTCGGATTGTCGGTGAATCCGCTCTCGTCGACGTTCGCCACGTACATCACCGGCTTCTCGGTGAGCAGGTGCAGGTCGCGAATGGCCGCCCGCTCGTTCGCATCGAGCCCCAGCGAGCGCACGGGCTTGGCCTCGTTCAAGACGCCCCGCACCCTCTCGAGCAGATCGCGGAGCTTGACCGCCTCCTTGTCCGCCGCCTTCGCGGCCTTGAGCGCCTTCTGATAAGCGCGCTCCACGCTGTCGAGATCCGCGAGCGCGAGCTCGGTATTGATCACCTCGATGTCGCTTGCCGGATCGATCTTGCCGGCCACGTGGATGATGTCGTCGTTCTCGAAACACCGTACCACGTGCGCGATGGCATCGACCTCGCGAATGTGGGCGAGGAATTTATTTCCCAGTCCCTCGCCTTTCGAGGCGCCGGCGACGAGGCCCGCAATGTCGACGAACTCCACCGTGGTCGGCAGGATTTTCTCCGGATGCACGATCTCCGCGAGCTTCTCGAGCCTCGCGTCCGGCACCGGCACGACGCCCACGTTCGGATCGATGGTGCAGAAGGGGTAATTCTCCGCGGCGATTTGCGCGCGCGTGATGGCATTGAATAAGGTGGACTTCCCCACATTGGGGAGCCCGACGATGCCGCAACGGATGGCCATTAGGTTCTTCCCGGGCGGCTATGGAGCTTCGTCATCGCCCGCTCCGCGCCCTGCTCGATCATTAAAGGAACGGATTCCGCGGCCATGGTCACCGCATCTAGAATCATGTCTTCTTCCGCCCGCGGCGCACGCGTCAGCACGTAGTCGATGACCTCGGTTTTATTGCCGGGATGCCCCACCCCCAACCGCACCCGCCAGAAGCCCTCGCCGATGTGCGCGATGATGTCCCGAAGCCCATTGTGGCCGCCATGGCCGCCGCCGTGCTTCAAGCGCACCGCGCCCACCGGCAGATCGAGCTCGTCGTGAGCCACCAGAATTTCCTCGGGCGCGACCTTGTAAAAATCGCTCAGCTGCCGGACCGACAGGCCGCTGCGGTTCATGTACGTCGTGGGCTTCAGCAGCACCAAGTCCTGCCCGCCGATAGTCACCTTCGCGGTCTCGCCGGAGAACTTGCGGTAGTCGCGAAATTCCGCGCCATGACGGCGCGCAAGCAGGTCCACGAACCAGAATCCCGCGTTGTGGCGAGTGACCAGATGTTCGGGCCCGGGGTTGCCGAGACCGACGATGATGCGCAACGGTAAACCAGCCATCGTGGTACACCTGCCCAAAAAACAAGGGCCGCCACCGATTGACGGCCCTTGCCTCGAGGCGTTGGGAGATTACTTCTTGGCGTCTTTCTTCGCCGGTTCCTTCTTCGCGTCGGCCTTCGCAGGTTCGGCCTTCTTCGCCGCATCTGCACCGGCTGCCGCTGCCGGCGCCGCAGCCGCCGCACCCGCGGCCGGAGCTGCCGCCGCCCCTTCCGCCGCCGCCGCCGCCGTCGGCTCGGGCTCTTCCGCACGCGGGCTGTGGATCGCGACCACCGCCGAGTCTTCCTTGGCGAGGTCCACGAGCTGCACGCCCTCGGGAATCTTCAATTGCGACAAGTGAATGCTCTCGTTGAGAGACAGCCCGGAGATGTCGACTTCGATGAACTCCGGCAAATCCTTCGGCAGGCACGAGACTTCGACGTCGTTGCGCATGTGCGAGACGAGGCCGCCCTGGCTCTTGACGCCCGGCGAGACCGACGCGCCCTTGAAGTGCAGCGGAATGCTGATACGGATCTTCTCGTTCTCTTCGACGCGTTGGAAATCGATGTGCAGGATCGCATTCTTGAATGGATGGCGTTGCACGTCCTTCAAGATCGCGGCCTGTGTCTGATCGCCCACCTTGAGGCTCAGGATGGTCGAATAGAAGCGCTCGTTCTCGAGCATGAGCGCGAGCTTTTGATGGCTCAGCGTCAATGCGCGGGCGTCCGAATGTCCGCCATACAATATTGCCGGCACTTTGCCCTCGTGACGCAGGCGGCGGCTCGCACCTTTGCCTTGCGTCTCGCGGAACTCGGCCGTGAGTTCAAATGAGGTTTTCATGATCTTCTCCAGTTACATCGTCACCACGGCGCCCCGCGCCGCGACCAGTTGCAGGGGCCGACCCATCGATCATCGTCTCAATCCACATACAGCGAACTCACGGAATCGTCGTCGCTGATGCGGCGAATCGTCTCCGCGAGAAGCCCCGCCACGGTCAGCTGGCGAATGCGCTTGCACGCACGGGCCGCGTCCGACAGCGGAATCGTATCCGTCACCACCAACTCGTCCAGCACCGACTTCTCGATGCGCTCGATCGCCGCGCCCGAGAGCACGGGATGCGTGATGTACGCGACCACGCGCACCGCGCCCTCGTCCTTCAGGGCCTGCGCCGCCTGGCACAAGGTTCCCGCCGTATCCACCATGTCGTCGATCAGCACGCAGGACCTGCCCTCGACCTCGCCGATGATGTTCATCACCTTCGACTCGTTCGGCCGCGGCCGGCGTTTGTCGATAATGGCGAGATCCGCGTCGTCCAGGCGCTTCGCCAGCGCCCGGGCGCGCACCACGCCGCCGACGTCCGGCGATACCACGACCACGTTCTCGTCCTTCTGCTTCCACGCATCGCCCAACAGCACCGGGGAGGCGTACACGTTGTCGACGGCGATGTCGAAAAATCCCTGAATCTGATCCGCGTGCAGATCCACCGTCAGCAATCGGTCGACTCCCGCGCTCGCGATCATGTTCGCCACGAGTTTCGCGGCGATGGCGACACGCGTCGCTCGCGGGCGCCGATCCTGGCGCGCATAGCCGAAGTACGGCACTACTGCGGTGATGCGTTTCGCCGATGCCCGCCGGCAGGCATCGGTCATCAGCAACAACTCCATCAGATTGTCGTTCGACGGCGGGCAGGTCGGCTGCACGATGAACACATCGCGGCCGCGAACGTTCTCCATCAGTTCCACGTTCACTTCGCCGTCGCTGAACCGCCCCACATAAGCACGCCCCAAAGGGACGTGCAGGTGGCGCGTGATCTCCTGCGCCAAGAGCGGGTTCGCGTTGCCGGAGAACACCGAGAAGGACGGAGAATCGAACTCTTTGCTACGCGACATATGAAGACACACCGGACCCGAATTGGCTGGGGTGGAAGGATTCGAACCTCCGTATGGCGGGATCAAAACCCGCTGCCTTACCGCTTGGCGACACCCCAACTTGAAAAATCAACCGTCGGCGTTACTCGCGCCGCTCACGCAATCTCCAACCTCGACAGCAGGGGCGAATCGTTCAGGCCGCGCGCCGAATACCCCTGCCATTCCGGCGGCAGCTTCGCGAGGAGTTCGCGCGCGCGCGCCTCCTCGCAGACCACAAAAACGCACGACCCCGTCCCGGTCAGGCGCGCCTCGCCATAGGGCGAGAGCCATTCCATCGCGCGAGCCACGTCGGGATATCGGCGCCGGACCACCCTCAGGCAGTCGTTCCTACCACCGGACGCCAGGAAACCGTGAATTGTGAGCGGCGCTGAATTTCTTGTCAATTCAGGGTCCTGGAATACGTCCTTGGTCGGAACGGAAACATTTGGCTTTATTATCAGGTAGTTATGCTCGGCAGGGGCGGCCGGCGGGTAAAGTGAGGTGAGCCGCTCCCCCACCCCCTCCGCCCACGCGGCCCGCCCGCGGACGAATACCGGCACGTCGGCCCCGAGTTTCAGTCCCAGCGCCGCCAATTCATCCGGCGGCAAACCCACCCCCCAGAGCCGATTGAGGGCCACCAAACACGTGGCAGCGTCGGAGCTGCCACCCCCCAGGCCGCCTCCCATGGGAATGCGCTTCACCACTCGAATGTCCGCGCCGCGCGCGCATCCGCTCGCCGCCTTCAACGCCCGAGCGGCGCGCACGCAGAGATCGGTCTCGGGAGGCACGCCCGGCGCCCCCGCAATCAGCCGAATCTCGCCGTCTGCACGGGCACCGATGTAGATGTCATCGCACAAATCGATGAACTGAAACACCGTCTGCAATTCATGGTAGCCGTCCGGACGTCGGCCGACGATGTGCAAGAACAAGTTGAGCTTCGCCGGTGCGGGCCAAGGCCGCAAAGGCCCGCTCATGGCAGTCCCTGCCAGCGGTCCACGGCAATCCTCACCCGCGCATCCGCCCGATTCAGCACCAGCCGCTTCGGCAATAGATCTCCGTTCGCCGGCATGTACTCGTCGTAATCGATGGTCCATCCGGCCTGGGAGAGCTTGAGCGCGCGATCCTGGGCGTTCCGGGTGAGATCGAAGGGAATGCTGGGATCGGGAATGCCCAGCAGCCAATAGCGAAGATTATCCAGCGGCAGGTCGAAGCCGAGCTTGTCCTGAAGCTGCATCATTGCCGCAGCGCTCGGCGAGGCCCCGTTGATCGATAGCCCCTCGGAGGTCACCTTGATTTCCGTGGCTCCCATGCCGAGCGGGCCCGCCAAGTGCAGGTCGCTGGAGGCGCCCTTCTGCTGCCAATGGAGGCTCGCCTGCCAACCTTGCTGCCCCAAGGCGGCGGCGGCGCGCCCGTCGAGCTGCCACGACGCCGCATGCTCCAGCTGGGTGATCCGCTGAATCCAGGCGACGGGCACACCGGCCGGCTGCGGCTCGCGTCGCGGCGTCGCGCATCCGGCAAGCGCGACCAAGCACACGAGCATTCCGAGTAGTCGCCGCATGGGCTACTTCGCCGAGGCGTGCAGTCGCTGCCGCGTGGCGTTCAGCAATTTATTGTCCGTGTCGTCCTTGCCCGCCTCGGTCCACACCTTCTCCGCCTCGTCGTGCCGTCCGAGCTGCCACAGCACCTCGCCCAGATGCGCCGCGATATCCGCGCCGCGATCATCCGCGTAGGCGGAATCGAGATACCCCAGCGCCTCGTCCGGATGGCCCTGCCGATAGAGCACCCACCCCAGGCTGTCGAGAATCGCCGCGTTGTGCGGAGCCTCGGCGTACGCACGCTCGATCAGCGAGCGGGCGCGAGGCAAATTCTCGTTGTGGTCCGCAAGCGTATACCCGTAGGCATTCATCGCCGCCGGATCGTCGGGACGGGCTTTGAGCACGTTTTTGAGCTCGCGAAGCGCTTGCTTTACCCGCCCTTGGTCCTCGTAGGTCGAGGCGACTGCATAGCGGATATCCACGCTATCGGGATATTCCTTCATTCCCTGAGCCAACACCTCGATGGCGCGGTTCGCGTCGCCGGCGTCGGAGTAGATTTTGGCGCGCGCCGCGAACACCTCGGGCGCCCGCTCCGGCTCGTCCTCGATCAGGTGATCGAGCAGCTCCTGCGCCGCAGGCGCCTCGCCGTGCGACTCCAAAAGATTGCTGGCGCGCAAAAGCGCCGCCACCGCGTTATCCCCGCTCTGCACCTGGCCATAGAAGCGCAGCGCGCGAGGCACGTCTCCCAGCCGCTCGGCGATCAGACCGAGGTAGTAAAAGGAATCGTCGATGAACTTGCCCGTGGTCAGAAGCTCGCTGAAGTGCTGCGTGGCCTTGTCGAGCCGGCCCTCCTGAAAATCCACGAGTCCCAGGAGCCGCAGCGCCACCGCGGCCGTGTCCGGCTGGACCGAGAGCGTCTCGAGTTCCACGACCGCCGCGCCGTTCTGCTGAGCAGCCAGCAGCAGCAATGCGTGGTCGAGGATATTCGGCGGGCTTGGATCGGCTTCGACCAGCGCCAAGGATTCCGCGAGCGGCACCTGTCTGTCGCCCGACAGGATGCGCGCCCGCCAGTAGGCCATGAGCAACTCGCGCCGCGCGTCGGCCGCCGTTTCGAGTTGCGCCGCGTCGCCCTTCGCCCCGCCGGGATCCTTCGCCCCGCCGGGATCCTTCGCCTCGCCGGCGGCGCCGGGGTCCGCCGCGCCTGCCGCGGGCGCTGCAGCCTCCATCTCGAGCGCGGCCGCGAAACTCCTCACCGCCGCCTTGGGATCGTCCGCACGCATCGCCGCGAATCCCTGGAGCCTGCGTGCCGCCTGCGAGTTCGGAAACGCCGCGGCGAGCCGATCCGCCACCTGCCGCGCGCCGAAGAGGTTGTCGGTCTGGACAAACTCGACTTCCAGGTCCGCGAACTCCGCATCGACACCGCGGGGCGAGGCCGTGAGCACGATGCGATACTGCTCCGCCGCCTCGGCGATCTCATCGAGCGCGAGCGCCGCCCGCGCCGCCGAGCGATGGGCCTCGAGCGACCCCGGGTCCACCGCGATCCAGCGGGCCGCGACCGCCGCGGTCAGCGACGGCTGCAGCGATTGCGTGGTCACTTCGCTCGCGCGCGCCAGCAGCGACACGTCGGAACCCGCCGTCGCTGCGGCCGCATACTGAAGGGCGGCCACGCGCGGCTCCTTCCGATTCAGCGCGATCTCGCCCGTGACGGTGTAAAACACCTGCGGAGCTGCGATAGGATCGGATGCCGGCCGGGCTCCGGCGCAGCCGCCGCAGACGATGACGCACAGCGACATGAGGGCCGCAGAAAGGTATGGAATGGAGAACACGTCGTCACTATAGCCAAATGAGGGGGCGAGTGCCGCGGATTCCCGCTTGCCCTGACGCAGTTTCTTCACCAGAATCCGACAGTTACAAACCAAAGCGTTTTCATGGCATTCAACATTCTCGGACTGAACCATAAGACGGCGCCGGTGTCCCTGCGCGAAAAAGTGGCGTTCAGCGAGGACCGATTGGCCGCGGCGCTGCGCACCTTGAAGCAAGAGAGCGGCGTCGCCGAGGTGGTGATTCTATCGACCTGCAACCGGACCGAGCTCTACTGGTCCGGCAACGCCACCCCCCAGGATCTTTCCCAATGGCTCGAGCGCCATCATGGCAATAACCTGAACCTGAGCGCGAGCCTGTACGTGCACCAGGAACGCCTCGCGGTCGAGCATGCCTTCAGCGTCGCCTCGGGACTGGACTCGATGGTGCTCGGCGAAGCGCAAATATTGGGTCAATTGAAGGACGCCTATCGGATCGCGCAGGAGACCGGCAGCACCGGGCCCTGGCTCAACAAACTCTTTCAGGCCGCCTTCTCCGCCGCCAAGCGCGTGCGTTCCGAGACCCAAATCGGCGCCAACTCCGTCTCGCTCGCCTCGGCCTCCGTGAGCCTCGCGAAGCGCATCTTCGCCGACCTCAGCGCTCACTCCGCCCTGATGATCGGCGCCGGCGAAATGATCGCGCTCACCGCGCGCCACTTCGCGAGCGCCGGCGTCAAGCGCACGGTGATCGCCAACCGCACCCTGGCACGCGCCCAAACCATCGCGGCCGACGTCAAAGGCTATGCCGTGGACCTGAGCGCGCTCGACAAGGAGCTTGCCGAGGCCGACATCGTGGTGAGCTGCACGGCGAGCATGACTCCCCTCGTCACGGAGGCCGCGGCCGCGGCCGCGGTACGCTCCCGCCGCCACCGTCCCATCCTCATGGTGGACCTCGCCGTACCGCGCGACATCGACCCGGCCGTCGCCGGCCTCGACGACGTCTATCTATTCTCCATCGACGATTTGCAGCAACTGATCGACGAAAACCGCCAGCGGCGCGCGGTGGCGGCGGGCGACGCACGGACCCTCCTCGATGAGGAGGTCGCGCGCTTTCTCGCCGATTCGCGCGCGCACGACGCCGGCCCCGCGATCCGCGCGCTGCGCGCGAGTGCGGATGCCATTCGACAGCAAACCGTGGACCAGGCGAAGCGCATGCTCGCATCGGGGAGATCCTCCGACGAGGTCATCGATTTTCTCGCCGGAACGCTCACCAATCGGCTGCTGCACGCGCCGACCCAGGCGCTGCGCCAAGCCTCCGAGGCCGACGATCCCGAGCTCGCGCAGGCCCTGATGCGGCTGCTCGTGGAAGAACGCGGCCGGCGTTGACCCGAAGGCCGCTATAATTGGCGGCCATGAAAGATTCCATTCGGCGCAAGCTCGAAAAGCTCGATGAACGCTTCGAGGAGATCGGCCGACTCTTGTCCGAGCCCGAGATCATTGCGCGCCAGAACCAATTTCGCGACCTGTCGATGGAGTACGCGCGGCTCGGGCCGCTCGTCGACCGCTATCGCGGCTTCGTCGCGCTCGAGGGCGACGCCGAGACGGCGCGCGAGCTCGCCATGGACGAGGAGCTGAAGGAACTGACTCCGAGGCTCGATGCGGAGGAGCTCGAGCTGCAACGCCTGCTCGTCCCGAAAGACCCCTTGGACGACAGCAATATTTTCCTCGAAGTCCGCGCCGGTACCGGCGGCGATGAAGCGGCGCTGTTCGCCGGCGATCTGTTTCGGATGTATGCGCGCTTTGCGGAGTCCAAGCGCTGGGAGGTGGAGATCCTGAGCGAGAGTCCCGGCGAGCATGGCGGGTACAAGGAGATCATCAGCCGCATCATCGGCAAGGGCGCGTATTCGCAGCTGAAGTTCGAGTCGGGCACCCATCGCGTGCAGCGCGTGCCCGCCACCGAAGCTCAGGGGCGCATCCACACCTCCGCCGTCACCGTCGCGATCCTGCCGGAGCTCGAGGAGGTCGAATCCATCGAACTGAATCCGGCGGATCTGCGCATCGACACGTACCGCTCCTCCGGGGCCGGTGGCCAGCACGTAAACAAAACGGACTCCGCGATCCGAGTCACTCACTTGCCCACCGGGATCGTGGTCGAATGCCAGGACGAGCGCTCGCAGCACAAGAATCGATCGCGCGCGCTGTCGCTGTTGAAATCCCGGCTCCTCGCCAATGAGCGCGAGAAACAGGCCACGCAACAGGCGCAGACCCGCAAGCTTCAGGTCGGCTCCGGCGACCGGTCGGAACGCATACGCACCTACAACTTTCCCCAGGGACGCGTCACCGACCACCGCATCAATCTGACCCTGTACAAGCTGGACGACGTAATGAACGGCAACATCGCGGAGCTGGTCGGCGCCCTGAATCAGGAGCACCAGGCCGAAGAGCTCGCCAATCAGGTCGAGTGATGGCCGTGAGCATCGCCGCCGACAGACCGAACTCCATCGCCGACTCATTGCGATCGGCCGCGAAAGATCTGCAGGAGCACAGCAGCTCGCCGCGGCTCGACGCCGAAGTATTGTTGGGGACCCTCCTGGGCGCGCCACGCGCCGCGCTCTTGCTGCGAGGCGAGGAGGCGCTTCGTGCCGACACCGAGCGCGCCTTCCGCGAATTGATCGCCCGCCGGGCGAGCGGCGTGCCCGTCGCTTACCTCACAGGCGTCCGCGAGTTCTGGTCGCTGCCGCTCAAAGTGACCCCGGACGTGCTCGTCCCGCGCCCGGAAACCGAGCTCATCGTGGAGCAGGCGCTCGAGTTGCTGGCGGCAGCAGACGGCATCCCCGCCGTGCTCGACTTGGGCACCGGAAGCGGGGCCATCGCGCTTGCCGTCGCCCGCGAGCGTCCCCGCGCACGCATCGTCGCCGTCGACGTCTCGGAAGCGGCGATTCGAGTCGCCCGCGACAACGGCGGCGCCCTCGGGCTGCATCGCATCGATTGGCGGGTGGGGTCGTGGTTCGCCGCCGTTCCCGACGAGCGTTTCGATCTCATCCTCTCGAACCCGCCCTACATCGCCGCCGCCGATCCCGCCCTTGCCGCCCTCCGAGCGGAGCCCGCCATGGCCCTGATCGGCGGCCCGACCGGGCTCGAGCAGCTCACGTCCATCATTGCCGCCGCGGCCTCGCACCTGGTACCCGGCGGTTGGCTCCTGACCGAGCACGGCGCCGATCAGGCGCGCGCGGTGGCCGCTCTCTACGAGCGCCACCATTTCCAGGACATTCATTCGCACGAGGATTATTCAGGCCGGCCCCGCCTTGCGCGGGGTCGATATCGCGGGCCGCCTGGGAGCCCGCTTTCACTCAATCAGGAACCATCATGATCCGCTTCGAAACGACTTTGGGCAATTTCACCGTCGAGCTCTACGAGGGCAAGGCGCCCGTGAGCGTCGAAAACTTCTTGAAGTACGTCGATGAGGGCTTCTTCGACGGCACCGTCTTTCATCGCATCGTTCCCGGATTCGTCATCCAGGGTGGCGGCTTCACCGAAGACATGGCGCAGAAAAAGAACCATCCTCCCATCAAGAACGAGGCGGACAACGGCGTGAAGAACACCCGCGGCACGCTCTCGATGGCCCGCACCAACGACATCAACAGCGCGACATCGCAATTTTTCGTCAACTTGAAGGACAACGACTTCCTCGATCACACTCGGGGTAATTTCGGCTACGCGGTGTTCGGCAAAGTTACCGAAGGGATGGATGTGATCGACAAGATCGCAGCGGTCAAGACCGGCAGGCGCCGGGGCTTCGAGGACGTGCCGCTCGACCCTGTGATCATGACGACTGTCCGCCGGGCCGAAAAAAAATAGAGCCGTCCGATGCGGCGCTTCGTCCGCAGCGTGCTGTGGATCTTGCTGGCGTGCGTGGCCCTCTCCGTCGTGTCGGTGCTGATGTTTCGGTGGGTAAACCCGCCTTACAGCGCCTTCATGGCGGAGAGCCAGATCTCGGCCTGGGCGAACCGCGACCGGGATTACGTGTATCGCCGTACCTGGGCGGATCTCGCGCGCATTTCTCCGAACCTGCCGCTTGCCGTAGTCGCCTCGGAGGACCAAAAGTTCCCCGAGCACTGGGGCTTCGATGTCGAGGCCATCGAAAAAGCCTATGAGATGAACCAGCATAGCCATCGCGTGCGCGGCGCGAGCACCATCAGCCAGCAGGTGGCCAAAAACCTGTACCTCTGGTCCGGCCGCAGCTACTTCCGCAAGGGCCTGGAAGCCTACTTTACCGTGCTCATCGAGGTTTTTTGGCCCAAGCGCCGTATCCTCGAGATCTATCTCAACATCGCCGAGTTCGGATACGGCACTTACGGGGCCGAGGCGGCCGCCCAGCGCTTTTTCCATAAGCCCGCCTCTCGCCTGTCGCGCAGCGATGCCGCTGTCCTTGCCGCCGTGCTGCCGAACCCCGAGCACTGGTCCGCCGCCGCCCCCTCGCGATATGTCCAACAGCGGCGCGACTGGATACTGAATCAGATGCAGGCATTGGGCGGCCCGGAAATGCTCGGTGAAATCGACGCATACCCCGAGCGCCATCACGCGCTATGATTGGAGCGGAATCGGTCGCCGCGAAACGTCGCAAGGAGCACTCGTGTCAACGCCGTCGAACAACCAGTATGCCCCGCCGCGAAGCGAAGTGGCCGATATGGCGCCTCTCGATCATTCCGGCTCCGTCAAGGCCACCCGCAGCTCACGTCTCGGCGCAGCCATCATCGACGGCCTCATCTTTTCAGTGCCCCTGGCACCGGCATACATCAGCGCCGCCGGCATCGCCACGCGCTCGGGGCACATCACGGTGCTTGGCTTCTGGATGGCCGTGCTCGCGACGGGTATGTTGTTCTACGTTGGGCTGCTGATCGACCTCCTGCTCTGGGTCGTCGTGGCCGTCATGGTGCACCGGAACGCCCAATCGATCGGCAAGAAGCTCTGCGGCATCAAGGTGGCCCGCACGGACGGCTCGCGCGCGACCCTCGGCCGCATCTTCTGGCTCCGCAATGTCGCGAACTACGTCATCCGGTTCGTCCCCGCGATCGGTCCGCTCTATGGCCTCGTCGACATCCTCATGATATTCGGCGAGCAGCGGCGGTGCTGCCACGACTACATCGCCGACACCATCGTCGTCCAGGCTTGAATTCCGCGATCGACACGGTCCTCACGGCGGAGACGCCCGAAGGCATCTCGATCTCGATACGACCCGCGGGATTCGCGGTCCGCGCGATGGCGTTTCTCATCGACGCCCTGATTCGCGTTGTCATTCTGTTCGGTTGCGCATCGCTGTTCTCGATGGGGCGCCGGGTCGGCATGGGACTCTTTCTGGTCTCGGCGTTCGTGCTCAATTGGCTTTATCCCGTCCTGTTCGAGATGTCGGCGGCGGCGGCCACTCCGGGCAAGCGCGTCATGGGGCTCTACGTGCTCATGGCGAACGGGCTGCCCATCACGCCGGCCGGTTGCCTGATCCGCAATCTCCTCCGTGTGGTCGACATGCTGCCCCTGCTCTATGGGTTCGCCATCGTGTCCATTCTCCTCCGGCGCGACTCGCGCAGACTCGGCGACCTCGCCGCCGGCACGGTCGTCGCCTACCGCCATGAGGTCGAGCTCGCCGGCAAGCTTGGCGAGGGCGTCCCCATGCCTCCGCCCATCCCGTTGTCCATGAGCCAGCAGCTCGCGCTGACCGCCTTCGCCTGGCGCGTCGATCGCCTGACCCCGGCGCGCGCCGAGGAAATAGCATCCTACGCGGCGGCCCTCGCTCCGCCCCGACCTGCGCCCGCGGAGTCTCCGGCCTTGACCGGCCGCCTGATCGGCATTGCCCGCTGGCTGCACGGCGATCGGCCCGCGGCGCCGGGCAGTGCGCAGCCCATCGAACCTGACGCGCTCCCGCAATGACGGCGCTCGATTTCGAAACCTCGAACGAGGCGCAATGGAGCGAGCTCGAACAGGCCGTGAGCCGTGAGGACAAGACATTGGATCCGGAGCGGTTCCTATTCTTGTATCGAGCCGCTTGCGAGCATTTGGCATTGGCCGAGGCACGCGGCTTTCCTGCGCCGCTCGTCTCGAGGCTGTCCGCCATGACGGCGCGCGCGCACCAGATCGTCTACCGCCAGACCGACTTGGGTCTGGGCCGCATCGCCCGCACTCTGATGCGCACCTTTCCCGCCATGGTGCGCGCCCACGGCTGGTACGTCCTCGTTGCGGCGCTGCTCGTGACCGCTCCGGCGGTGGTGCTCGGATACGTCGTGGCTCATCGGCCCGACCTCATCCTGTCCCTGGTGGACAGCGCCACCGTCGACACATTCGGGCGCATGTACGACCCGGCGAACCCCGAGATCGGCCGGCTGCGTGATGCGGGAACCAACTGGATGATGTTCGGGTTCTACATCGCCAACAACATCGGCATCGCCTTTCAGTGCTACGTCTCCGGCATCCTCTTCGGGCTCGGCAGCGTTTATTATCTCGCCTACAACGGCGCATTCGGAGGAGCGGTCGCGGGCTACGTCGCCTCGATCGGTTTTGCGGGGACGTTCTTTCCGTTCATCGCGACACATTCCGCATTCGAGGTCACCGCGGTGGTGCTCAGCGGTGCTGCCGGTCTTCGCATCGGACGCTCGGTGCTCCTGCCGGGGCGCCTTCCTCGCTTGGCGTCCCTGCAGATCGCGGCACGCGAGACGAGCGTCATCGTTTTCGGCTCTGCGGTCATGCTGGTCATTGCCGCCGCCATCGAGGCATTCTGGTCATCCGCGGCCTGGGTCAGCCCGGTCGCCAAGTTCGCGGGTGCCGGAGGCTCATGGATGTTGGTCGCGATCTTTTTCTTGAGACGTCCGCATGCGGATTGAGGCCATCTCGCTGAGCCTGCGCCCTCGATCTCGCTGGGAGGGATGCGACCTCGGCGTGCGGCTGCTGCAATCGTGGCTTCGCTCGGTGTACGTCGTCCATCTGGCCGTCGCGCTGCCCCTCTTCGCGCTGTTTCTGTTGACCGACCCCATCGCCGGCTGGCTGCCGACGCTCCTGATCTGGCTCTCGAAGCCGTGGCTCGATCGGACCGCGCTGTTCGCGCTGTCGCGCGCCCTGTTCGGCCAACGGACCACGATCAAGGACGTGTGGGATCATCGCCGCGAGGTATGGTTGTCGGGGATGACGACGACGCTGACATTGCAACGCTTGAGCGTCTTGCGCTCATTCAAGCAGCCCATCTTGCAGCTCGAGGAACTGTCGGGCGCCGCCCTGAGCGACCGCATCCGGCGGTTGACGGCCCGCCATCGCGGCGTCGCCCGCGCCATGACCGTGGCGTTCGCCAATGCCGAGCTCGCTCTGGTCCTGAGTATTCTATCCCTGCAAATATGGCTCTCACCCCATACCTCGGAGATCCCGGCGAACTGGCTCGACGCCTCGTCCGGAATGATACAAAGCCTCATTACTTCGATCGCCTACGTCCTGACCGTGGCCTTTCTCGAGCCCTTCTACGTCGCCGCCGGATTCGGCATGTACATCAACCGCCGCGTGGAACTCGAGGCGTGGGACATCGAGCAGGAATTCCGCCGTGCGTTTTCCGGCTGACGCCCTGATCCTGAGCGCGCTCCTTGCCTGCGCGGGCGCCGGTGCGAGTGCCTTCGCGAGACCCCCGGACCCGCCGCCTCGGCCCGCGCTCGAGGCGGCGGCGCACGCGCCGCTGACCCCCGACGAGGTTCAGGCGGCCGCGGCAAAACTGCGCGCGGACCCCAACTTGGGCAGCAAGAAGAAAATCCGTTCGCTTCGCTGGATTCGCTCGGACACGCCGCACCGGCCGCAGCAAGCGGCGCCGTGGGTGGTGAGTCTGTTCGAGTATCTCGGTCAGACCGGCAGCGTACTGCTCTGGGTGGCGGGCGCCATCGGAGTCGCCATCGCCGCGATCTGGGCATACCGGACGTTCAAGGCGCGCAGCCCCGCGCCGAATGCCATGGCCGCACCCACCGTTTCCCGGGTCGGCGAGATGGACATCCGCCCCGACTCGTTGCCCGAAGACATCGGCGCGGCGGCGCTCGCGCTCGCCGAGGCCGGGAAGGCCCGCGAGGCGCTCTCGCTCTTATATAGGGGCGCACTGTCCCGCGCCGTGCATCGTTTCGGCATCACGATCGGGGAGTCTTACACCGAGGGCGAAGCGCTGCGCGCGGTCGGCGTGCGCCTCGAGGCGCCCCGCGTCTCGTATTTCTCCGATCTCGTCGGCATTTGGCGCCGCGCCGTTTATGCGGGTGAACCAGTGGCCGGCGATTCCGTCAGGCATCTGTGCCGGGGCTTCGCGGCAGCTCTCGGCGAGGCGGCGCCATGAGTCGCGACCGGTGGATTCAGCTGATCGCGGTCCTCGGTTTGATCGCATCGACCGTGTGGATCGCCCGGCATACATACTGGGACGAACTCTCGATCACGACCCCGCCGAAGGGCGAGGCCGCGCGCAATCCCTACTACGCGGTGATGCAGCTTGCCGGGCATCTCGGAATCCGCGCGAGCATGATCGGCTCGCTGCACGCGTTGCCTCCCGACGCCATCGTGCTCGTCAACAGCCTCCACGACGACCTGCGCCACGGATCGGTCGAGTCCCTGCAGGCCTGGGTACAATCCGGAGGCCGGCTGATTATCCGCAGCGATACCTTGGAGACGAGTGAGCCGTTGCAAGTCTGGAGCGGCATCGCGCCTGTGCCACCCGACGCCGTCCCCGCGCGCCCGGCACGCTCCGCTGACGACGACTGCAAGCCCATGGTAGTCAGCCTGAACGGCGTGCCGAGCGGCCGGTCGCTGGCTCTTTGCAACCTCTTGCCGACCGGCTTGACGAGCGGGCGAGTACCGTCGTGGTCGCTGTCGAATTCCGACGGAATCCAGGTATTGCGCGTAGCCATCGGCCGCGGCGAGCTTACGGTCGTCGGCCCGGGCATGTTGGCGAATTGGAACCTGCCGAAGGGGGATCATGCGCAAATTTTCGTCGCGGCGGCGGGACTGCGGCACGGCGATCGGCTGGAGATCCTGGGCCGCACTCGCGCCGAACCTCTTCCCGTGCTGCTCTGGCGGCTGGCGGCGCCCGCCATCGTGTTTCTGTCCGCCGCGGTCGTGTTGACGATCGTCAGGCATCTTCCCCGCTTCGGGCCGCCGATACCGGTGGTGCCGCCCATCCGGCGCTCGCTCGCGGAACAGATCCGCGCCAATGCGCGCTTTGCTTGGCGCACGCAAAAGCTCAGGTCGCTGCGCACCGCCATGCGGCGAGCCTTGGACGAGGCGGCGCAGAGGCGGATCGTCGGATACGATCGAATGGGGCCGCGCAAGCGCGCGGAGGCGCTGGCGGCGAGCACCGGTATCGATGCCGGGACGATCAGCGCAGCCCTGCTCGCCGATTCCGCAGGCAGTGTCAACGAACATCGTGCGGCGATCATGCTGTTGGATGCGTGCCGCCGCGTCCTGACCGGATCCGAACCCAACCGAAGGCATCACGCATGACCGAAGAATCTCCCGCCATCGCACGCGCCGGCGAACTGCTCGCCAAACTGCGCGCCCAAATCGCGAACGCCTTGGTGGGTCACCAGGCCGTCGTCGATCAGACGCTCATCGCGCTCCTGGTGGCGGGCCACGTGCTCATCGAGGGAGTTCCGGGCCTCGGCAAGACGCTCCTGGTCCGCGCGCTCGCGCAAGCGTTGGCGCTCAAGGTGGCGCGAGTGCAGTTCACTCCCGATCTCATGCCTTCCGATATCACCGGGCATGCGATATTGGACCCCGCCACCCATGCGATGCGAATCGTCCGCGGGCCGGTGTTCACCAACATCCTCCTGGCCGACGAGATCAATCGTGCGCCCGCGAAGACACAGAGCGCGCTGCTGGAGGTCATGCAGGAGCACCAGGTGACGCTCGAGGCGGAAACGCTGATGCTGCCGCGGCCTTTCATGGTGCTGGCAACTCAGAATCCGATCGAGACCGAGGGCACGTATCCCCTGCCCGAGGCGCAGCTCGACCGCTTCCTCTTGAAGATCGATATGACCTATCCGACCCAAAGCGAAGAGGTGGACATCGTCGCACGCACCACCACGGACCAGGCCGGCGACGAGTTGCCGCTCTCCGGGGTGACCGCGGTGCTCAGCGAGCGCGCCGTGCTCGCCTTGCAACATCTCGCCGCACGACAGCGCGTCGATACGGCGGTCGTCGACTACGCCGTGCGGATCGCGCGAGCCACGCGCGACTGGCCCGGGATCGCCGTCGGCTCGGGATCGCGCGGACCGATCGCGCTGGTACGCGCGGCGAAGGCCGCCGCGCTGATCGCGTCGCGCTCGTTCGTGCTGCCGGAGGACGTGAAGGCGGTCGCGGTTGCGGCCCTGCGTCATCGGATCGCCTTGTCGGCCGATGCGCAGCTCGACGGGCGCAAGCCCGACGACGTGCTCGCGGTAATTCTGGAAGCCACGGCCGCCCCCCGATTGTGACGTTCGCTGAAATCCACAAGGCCGTCCTGCCCTCCGGCGCACTGATCGCGCTCGTTACCGTGATCGGCGCAGTCCTCATCGGCGCGCCTTTCACCGCGGCATCGCCGCGCGCGATCGTCTGGAGCGCGGCCGGGCTCGGAGCCTTCCTCGTTCTGTTGACGGCGCTCGATGTTCATCTCAGCTTGATTCACTGGCGGGCGGCGCCCCTCACCCTTCACCGCCGCCTGCCGCATGCGTTCGCGGTCGGCGAACCCGTCAGGGTGCAGATCAGCCTCGCGAATCCCGGCCGCGCCAAGCGCCGCGGACGCTACTTCGAACTGGCCGATCCGACCTTGCTCGTTCCGGCGATGCCGCTGCGCTTCGCGATCGGACCGGGAGAGCGGGAAACACTGGAATTCCAGCTCACCCCCACCGCCCGGGGCATGAGGTCCTTCGAGGCCGGCCAAATCCTGCTGCGCTCGGCGCTGGGCCTGCTGGACTGGAACCTTCGCATCGGAAATCCGGAGGCACGCCGCGTATTCCCCGACTTCAAGCGTCAGGCCGCTTTCGCCTGGATGGCGAGCAACCGGCGGCTGGCGGAACTCGGGATCAAATCGGTGAGGCGCCGCGGCTCGGGAACGGACTTCGATCAGTTGCTCGAATACCGTCCGGGAGATCCCATCCGCCACATCGACTGGAAGGCGACGCTCAAGCACGGACGCCCGATCACGCGCTCGTTTCGAGATGACCGGGATCAGAGCGTGATGTTTCTTCTCGACTGCGGGCGCCGGATGCGTGCGGACGACACGCAATGGGGCATCGGCGCGACCCATTTCGATCAATCGCTCGACGCCTTGATGCTGCTGGCATTCGTCGCGCTCAGCCGGGGCGATGCCGTCGGCGCGATGACCTTCGGCACGGCCGCCGGCCGGGAGCGGCGCTTTGCGCCCCGCAAGGGCCGGCAGACACTCAACGCCCTGATGGCCGAACTGGGCGACGTCGAGCCGTCGCCGACCTTCTCGGATTACACGATCGCGGCCACCGAGCTCCTCGAGCGCCGCCGCAAACGGGGTCTCGTCGTACTGATCACCAACTGCCGGGACGAGGACTCGGCCGAGCTCGGCGCAGCGATCCGGCTGCTGCGCTCCAGACACCTGGTGGTGCTCGCTAATCTCAAGGAACAAATCGTCGGCGAGATAGCCGCGCAGCCGCTGTCGAGCCCGGTTTCCGTACTCGAAGTGGCAGCCGCCGTAGAATACGAGCAACGCCGCCGCGATATGCAGAAGCGTCTTGCGATGAGCGGCGCGGTGCTGGTCGACTGCGAGCCTCGAGCGCTGGGCGTGGAACTCGTGAATCGTTACAACGTGTTGAAGCGGACGCGTGCGATTTAGGCCGTGTACACTTCGTCCGAATGAAGCACCCCATTGTCCGCGGCGCTCTCGTTTCCGCCGCCATCGTTTGCATGACCATCTGCGCCGGGATTTGCGACGGTGCCTCCGCCGCATCCCAGACTCGATCCGCGGCGCCGGCGGTGTCCCCCGAGCCCTCCGACCATTTGAGCTATGGACGCTTCAAGGACCTGGCAATCTATTCTCCGGCGGGTCCGCCGAAGAGCTTCCTGCTGTTGTTGTCCGGCGCGGAGGGGTGGAATTCGCGCGTCGCGATGCTCGCGCAGACGCTTGCCGAGCACGGCGCGCTGGTGGCCGGCATCGATTTGCCGAAGCTCGATGCCAACCTGGCGGCCGACGACGGCGATTGCGTGTTTCTGGATGGCGACCTGGAAAACCTGAGCCACTTTCTCCAGGCCTACACTCATGTGCCCACCTATCTTCCGCCCTTTCTCATGGGCTATCGGGCGGGGGCCGTGCTCGCCTATGCGACACTCGTGCAGGCGCCCGCCCATACTTTCGCCGGCGCGGTGACGGTGGGATTCTCGCCCGACACGCAGCTGAGCAAGCCGCTCTGCAAGGGCTCGGGCCTCGAATCGACGCGGCTCCCCGGCGGCGCCGCCGCCGGGCTCCGATATCTTCCCGCCAAGGAATTGGCAAGCCCGTGGATCCTGTTCCAGGACCATGATCCGTCGAGCGCCCTCGAGGCGGCGCACTTCGTCGCCGGCATGCGGGGAGCGGCGCTCGTCACGCTGCGGATCGGGAGCGACTATTCGCCCCCTGAAGCCTGGCTGCCCAAGCTCCTCGCTGCGTTCGACACCTTGGTGGCGCGGACCGCTGCTGAGACGCTGCCGCCCGCGCCCGCGGCGCTCGGCGACCTGCCGATCGTCGAAGTTCCCGCTCAACCCGGAACCGCTCCCACCGATACCTTCGCCATCATCATGTCGGGGGACGGCGGCTGGGCGGGCCTCGACAAGGAAGTCGCCGATGCGCTCAGCACTCACGGCATCCCGGTCGTCGGGCTGGATTCGCTGCGCTATTTCTGGGGCGCGCGCACGGCCGAAGGACTCGCTCGAGATACCGACCACATGATCCGCTATTACCTCGCGCACTTGGCCAAGAAGCGGGTGTTGCTGATCGGCTATTCGCAGGGCGCCGATGTATTGCCCTTCGCCGTGAATCGCCTGCCTGCGGCCACCCGCGCCACCGTGGCGCTGGCGGTTCTCATGGGAATGTCCGAGCATGCGCTGTTCGAATTTCACGTCAGCAGCTGGATCTCGAATGACACGACGGGGCCGCTGACCCTGCCGGAAGTGAGCCGCATCGCGAACATTCCCGTCCTGTGCATCTACGGAGACGGCGACAACGATTCGCTCTGCCCCAAACTCGATCCGACCAGATTTCACGTGGTGAAGTTGCCGGGCGGACATCATTTCAACGGCGACTACGCGGGGTTGGCTCGCGCCATACTCGCGACGGCGAACCGATGACGGGCGTGTCGAGGCGGGCTTTCTTGAGCACCGCACCCGCCGTGCCGTTCCTGGTCGCGGCCATGACGAATCGGGCGGCCGCGCAAACGAGCCCGCCGGCGGCCACCGGGACGCCGGCCGCGGCGCCCGTCACCACCGCGGGCCTTCAGCCGATGACCGGCGGCGCCGTGCCCATATCTTCCGCCGAGAGGCGTGCGCGAATCGCCAAGGCGCAAACGCTGCTGGCAGGGCGCAGAATCGGCGCGCTGCTCGTCGACACGGGCTCCTCGCTCGATTATTTTACCGGGATTCGGTGGAATAGCTCCGAGCGCACCACGGCGGCCGTCATTCCCGCGCGGGGCGAGGTCATCATCGTCACGCCCGCATTCGAAGAGCCCTCGGTGCGCGAGACACTGGCGATTCCGGCCGACGTGCGCGTTTGGAACGAGGACGAAAGCCCGTTTCTGCGGATCGTCCAGGGGCTGCGCGACCGGGGGATCCGTTCCGGCCCCGTGGCGGTCGAGCCCACCATGCGCTATTTCATCATCGATGGCGTGAGAAATGCCTCCAAGGATTACCAGATCGTTTCCGGCGCTCCGGTGGTTCGTGCCTGTCGCATGATCAAATCGGCGGCGGAGCTCGCCCTCATGCAGACCGCCAATGACATCACGATCGCTGCGCTTCGGCACTTGTACGCGCATGTCGAGCGCGGCATGAGCGCTGCCGATTTGGCCGCGATCATGAATGACGCCACCATTGCCTTGGGAGGCTCGCCGGAGTTCGCTTTGAGCCTGCTGAACGAGGCGTCGGCCTATCCGCACGGCTCCCACCAACCCCAGTCGGTCGCCGAGGGATCGGTGATCCTCATGGATTGCGGCTGCAGCGTGCATGGCTATCAGTCCGACATCTCGCGTACCTGGGTATTCGGCGAAGCGAACGCGCGTCAGCGAACGCTCTGGAATACCGTGAAACGCGGGCAGCAGATCGCGCTCGAGAGCGCGAAGATCGGCGTCGCCGCCGGCGCGCTCGACGACGCCGTGCGCAAATATTACGCGACCGAGGGCTGGGGGCCAGGTTACAAGCTTCCGGGCCTGCCTCATCGTACCGGCCACGGCATCGGTCTCGACGGCCACGAACCCGCCTATCTCGTGCATGGCGACGCGACGCCGCTCGAGACCGGGATGTGCTTCTCCGACGAGCCCGGCCTCTACGTTCCGGGCGAGTTCGGCATCCGATTGGAGGATTGCTGGCACATGACCGATGCAGGACCGAAGCTCTTCACAGGCCTCGCGAAGTCCATCGACGACCCGTTTTGAGGACAAGGTATGGTCGACACATCCAAGAGCGCCGCCGCCCTGCAAGCGGCCCGGCGCAGTCTGTCCCAAGGCGATGCCGTCTCGGCCCGTGAGGCCTGCCTCAAGCTTCTGCGCGACGATCCGGACGAATCCGGCGCCTGGCATTTGCTCGGAGTGCTCGAATATCGCAATGGCGATCCGCAAGCGGCCGAAGACTGCCTGCGGCGGGCCGCCGAGGCGAGCAACACCACGGCATTGTACCTATTGAGCTACGCGGAGCTGTGCTGCAAGAGCCGCGACCGCGCCGGCGCCCTGGCGATGACGCGCCGGGCGCTGAGCATGGACGCCAAGTTGCCGCTGGGCTGGTTGTCCTTGGGCGCGCAACTGCTCGACGCGCGCGAATACACGGAGGCGCAGAGCTGCCTCGAGCACGCTTTGCAGCTGGACCCGCGGCAGTGGCAGGCGCGCGCCCAACTCGCCCTTCTCCTGGCGGCGACCGGACGCATCGCAGAGGCCGACGCGCGCTTCGAGCAGCTCCTGCAAGACGAGGGCGGCCACGCGGAGGTGCTCGCGCAACATGCCGCTTATCTTCAGAGCCTCGGGCGGCACGAGGATGCGGCGGCCGAGATCGCGCGGGCCATCGAGAACGCGCCCAATTCGCTCGATCACCACCTGCGCGCCGTGGACATCGACATGCAGCGCGGCCGAATCGAATCCGCGCTGAATAGAATCGAGTCGATCGAGCATCGCTGGGAGAACGATCCCGCGTTGCGGGCATCGAAGGCCACCGTGCTCCGGCTGCTCGATCGCTTCGAGGAGGCGATAGCCTTATGCCGCGAGGCCTTGGATCGCAGTGCGCAATCGGCCGAGCTACTGCGCGCCTACGCCCAAGCGCTTCATCTCGCGGGGCAGGACGAGGCCGCCTTCGCCGCGCTGGATCGCGCGGCCATCACGCGACCCGCGCTCGCCCTGTCGGAGAAGGCCGTGCTGCTCAGCACTCTCGGACGCTTCGCAGAAGCTTGCAGCACCTTCGATCGAGCGTTGACTCATGAGCCTTGGTTGGCCGATGCCTGGTACGACAAGGCCAATGCAAAAACCTTCACGGCCGGGGACACCGACATCGCTGCAATGAGCGGACTTCTCGAGGCCGGTTGCTCGCACCGCGACCGCATCTTGCTGAATTTCGCGCTCGGCAAGGCGCACTTCGAGACGGAAGCGGTGGATGCCGCATTCGCTCATTGGCACGAGGGCAATCGCTTGAAACGCTCCGTCATCACGTACGATGTGGATGCTGCCGCCGCGACGTTGCGATCGATCGCCGCCGCTCCGCTGGAATCGGCGCAGATCGAGCTTTCGGGGGCGCGTGCCTCCGAGTTGCCGGTGTTCGTGGTCGGCATGCCGAGAAGCGGCTCCTCGCTGATCGAGCAGATCCTTGCCTCGCATCCCGATGTCCATGGCGGCGGCGAGCAACTCCGATTGCGGGAGGTGCTCGATCCCTTCTCGAAGCGCGGCGAGCGTGGCGACGAGGCGAGGACGGCGGAGGAGGCGCTCAGGATCCTACGGCGGCATTCGCCGAGCGCGGCACGGGTGATCGACAAAGATCTGATGAATTTCAGCCGTCTCGGGGTCATTCACCGCATCTTTCCCAACGCCCGCATCGTCCATTGCCGCCGCGACGCGCTCGACACGTGCTTTTCGGCCTACACGAAATTATTCGTCGGCAACTTCTCATTTTCCTACGATCTGCGGGAATTGGGCCTTTACTATCGCAGCTACCATTCGCTGATGGAACACTGGCGCCGTGCCCTGCCCGCTCGAGTTTACATGGATGTGGACTACGAGACCTTGGTGACGCAGCCGGAACCAACGATGCGTCGGCTCGTGGACTTTTTGGGCCTGCGGTGGAACGAGGCCTGCATGCGCTTCTTCGAGAGTCGGCGTCCGGTCAACACTTCGAGTCTTGCGCAGGTGCGACGCCCGATCTACCGCTCGAGCGTCGGCCGATCGGCGGCCTTGCGAGCTCATTTGCGTCCGCTGATCGAGGCGCTCGGCGAGCTGAGCGGAGTCTGATCAGATCACGCGCGAACCGCGTTCGGACGCCCGCTCGGTGGAAAGATAGGCATCGAAGGTCATGGCGACGGACCGCATCAACAGGCGGCCCGCCGGCGTCAACACGATGCGGCCGTTGCCGAGCTCCACCAGACCGTCCGCTTGCAAGCCGCGCAGCCGGTCTAATTCGTCCGCGAAATAGCCGTCGAATCGAATGCCGTGCCGGCGCTCGACGGTGGCTACGTCGATGCTGCCGTTGCACATGATGTCGTGAATGACGTCCTTGCGCACCACATCGTCCCGGCTCATGCGCACGCCCCGGCACGAAGGCAGGGCGCCCCGGTCGACCGCCGCTTCATAGTCGCCCAGCAACTTGTGATTCTGAACGTACAGGTCACCGACCCGGCCGATCGCGCTGACACCGAGACTGACGAGATCCCGGTTCGCGTGAGTCGTATAGCCCTGAAAATTCCGGTGCAAGGTGCCGTCGCGGCGTGCCGTTGCGAGTCCATCGCCGGGCAGCGCGAAATGATCCATGCCGATGTACACGTAACCCGCCGCGCAGAGCTTCTCGACCGCCAGCTGCAGCAGGCCGAGCCGTGCGGCCGGATCCGGCAACTCGCGGGTGCGTATCTGCCGTTGCGCTTTGAATAAGCGCGGCATATGGGCGTAGCCGTACACCGCCAGGCGATCCGGACGCAGGTCGATCACGCGGTCCAGCGTGGCCGCAAACGTCGCCTGAGTCTGCCTCGGCAAGCCGTAGATCAGGTCGAAATTGATCGAGCTGAACCCCAGATCGCGCGCCTGGCCGTAAACGCGCGCGACCGTCTCGGCGGGCTGTATGCGGTTTACCGCCTGCTGCACGTTCTCGTCGAAATCCTGCACTCCGAGGCTGATTCGGTTGAAGCCAAGGGCGGCCAACAGCCGCAGCATGCCGCCGTCGACTCCGCGCGGATCGATTTCGATCGAGTAATCGCGGGACCGGGCGTCCGTCAGCTGAAATTCTCGATCGATTCGATCGATCAATTCGATGAGCAGCTGCCGCGGCAAGAATGTCGGCGTTCCGCCGCCGAAGTGCATCTGCTCGACCGTCCTGCTTCGGCCGAAGTACGCGCTGCGCCGGCCAATCTCGCACAGCAAGCGGCGAACATAGTCATCGGCCCGCTCTGGACGGCGGGTCACGATCTTGTTGCATCCGCAATAAAAGCAAGGGCTCAGGCAAAACGGAATGTGCACGTACAGCGATAGCGGGAGCCCTTCGTTGGCGCCGACGCTGGCGGCTGCGGCGCGCTCATAGTCGCCCGCTTCGATCCCGTCGCGAAATTGCATCGCCGTGGGATACGAGGTGTAGCGCGGGCCCTCGCGATCGTAGCGGCGCATCAGATCGGCGTCGAAGCAGACGGCCGTGGCGGTTGTCATTGGACCCTCAAATGCAAGCGAACATTCGGATCTCGGTAGACTTCATCGAAGCCGGGCGCCCGCCAATAGGTACTTTCCCGTAGCCCAGCCGCCCTCACTGAGCGCGCGCGGCGGCGGATAGCCGTACGGCGGGGAAATACACACCGAGCAGCCGCCGTTGCCACCAGAACCCCCTGGCTTTTTCCGGGCCGCCGGCATACGTGTAATCGTAGAACAAGGCCCGCACGTAGAGCGGCGGCTTGCCCGGAAAGGGGTTCTTCGCAAGGAGCGCCGTCACCGCGGGCTCGTTGTCGAGAATCCTCCGCAGAAAGCCCGAGAACCACGGCAGCCCCCTCGGATCATTGAGCGCCGCAAACCACATCTGCCAGTCCAATCGCGGCTGATGCGGGATGTTCCAAGGCGGCGCGCGTTCGAGATCACCGGGTTTATAACGGAATTCGTACTCGCGCCATTCGATGCCGTCGTTCGAGCCTTCGATGACGATCTCGTCGCGCTGCGTGGTCATGACCGCGAACAGGCCGTAGCCGCTGACGATGCGCAGCGGCTCGATCAGCCGATCGAGTTCCTGCGCCGCTGCGGCCGGATTACCGCCGAAACGCAGATCCATCTGCACCAGGCTGCAAAACACGATCAGCACCGCCACTGCGCGAACGATGATCGACACCGCTCGGCGCCCGTCGGCCCGTGCGGCTCGCGCCGGCAGCAGACGGACGAGTCTCTGCGGCAAGATACTCAGCAGAGCCGCATCGTCGAACAACAACAAGCAGAGCAGCATGGTCTGAAGGTTGAACCAGTTGTAATTGCCGGTGACCAAGATGCAGCTTTGCAGCAGCAGAATCCCGAAGGCGGCGCCGAAGCGCAGCCGGCGCGGACAAAAGATGAAGAACGGCAGGATCAACTCGATCACGAACATGCCGCCAGTGGCGGCTTCAAGCATGCTCGACGGCAGCTGCGCCACATACCAGGCGAGCGGCGTCGGTAAGGGCTGAGTGAGAAAGTGATAGGACAGCGCCGATAGATTGCGCCAATTGGGATCGCCGCTCGAGAGCTTCACGACGCCGGACATGAACATGAATCGGAACAGCAGCCATCGCAACAACCAGATTCCCGGCATCGGGGCAAGAGCCAGGATCAGCGCGAGAAAGCCGGTTTCCAGCAGATACACGTCCCACTGGTACGTCATGAACGACTGCCCCGCGTACAGCAGCGACAGGTACAGCACATGCAGCAGCAGGAGGCTCGCGCGAGGCAGGATATTCAACGTGAGCATTAGCGCGAGGGCCGCACCGGACCAGCAGACGGCCTGAATGGCGGCGTCGCCGGCGCTCCACCAGAACACCATCGGCATGTAATAAAAGCGCGCCGGCCCCGCGCTGCGGGCGACGGCATCGACCATTTCGGCCAGGGGCAGGATGCCATGGCTGCCGATCAGCCCCGGAGCCTGCACGCCGAAGGAAACGAACGCCGAGAAATAAATCAGGCCAAAGAGCCGGAGGAACAGATACGAGGCGGTATCGTACCGCGGCGGCACGTGCTCCTTGCCCCATAGAAACAGGCTCACCCGATGAGACGCCGAGCGATGAGCCGCGATGAACGTGTATACCCGCTCCGAGACCGCCGCAAATCCGGGCAGATGCCTGTAGAGCGCGAGCCAGAATGCCTTGCCGCGCGCGTGGCTGAGCGTCAAGAAGCTGGCTTCGGCGGCGCTCGCGCGGCCTCCCTCGGGCGCGATGTATTGCACAGCTCGCTGAAACTCGGTGCGCGGGATGGCCGGATATCGTTCCGCCACCTCCTGAAATGGCCTGTACTCGACCAGCTCGGCGGTGAGCTTCTGCCAATAGCGAGCCCAATAGGCGCAAAACGCGCAATCGCCGTCGTAGATCAGCAGCGGCCGGGGCGCGAAGGCGGGCTCGGCGGCGCCGCGGTCTGGATATTCAGAATCTTGCGGCATACCGGTATGTATAATCCGGGGCCCATCATTCGGGAAAGTCCTTGGCTGATATATTTTGAGTGCGAAGATCATCGATGGCCGCGAGCACGCGCGCCGCTTTAGAGAAGGCTTCAAGGCTGACGCCGCCGACATCCTCGCCAAAACCGGAGTTATACCGTCTTTGGTGGTGGTTCTGGTCGGGAGCGATGCCGCCTCCCAGGTGTACGTAGCGAACAAGGTCAAGGCCTGCCGGGACGTTGGTATCAAGTCGACCGTGATGGAGCGGCCGGAAACCACCACCCTGAAAGAGTTGATGTCCATCATCGACGAACTGAACGCCGACGACAGCGTTCATGGCGTGCTCGTGCAGTTGCCGCTCCCCAAACACATCGCGGTGACGGCGGTGCTCGAGCGCATCGCCGCCGGCAAGGACGTGGACGGATTTCACCTCTATAACGTCGGAGGGCTGGTGGTGGGTACAACCATCTTCCCGCCGTGCACCCCATACGGCGTTCAGAAACTTCTCGAGGCGGAGGACATTCCGATCGAAGGACAAAACGTCGTGGTGGTGGGCGCAAGCAACATCGTTGGCAAACCGACGGCGCTGATGCTCATGCAACGCGACGCGACCGTGTGTATTTGCCATGCCAAGACGCGCGATCTGGCTCAATTCACGATTCTCGCCGACATCCTGGTCGTCGCCGCCGGCAAGCCGAATCTGATCGTCGCGCCCATGGTCAAGACCGGTGCAGTCGTCGTGGATGTGGGCATCAACCGCCTGCCGGACGGCAGCCTCGTCGGGGACGTGGATTTCGAAGGCGTTCGACGCAAGGCTTCCTACATTACCCCTGTGCCCGGCGGCGTCGGGCCCATGACCGTGACGATGCTGGTCAACAACACCATCGTAGCGGCCCGCGCTTCACTCGGACTGCGGGGCAGATAGGCGCCGGCCGCGCCTGGGTTGACCCGCCTCGCGGCTAAGTGAGGTTGAGATGCCTCATGACCCTGGCCAGGTTTTTTCTGATCTCATTGAGCTTGCCGAGGCTGGCGGCCGTCCGCATCGCATCCGCCAGAGGCTGCAGGGGATAGCCGCCGTAGGCACCCGGATTGGGCACATCCTGGGTGACGGAGGATCTGCCCGACAGAGTCACATTGTCGGCTACGGTCACGTGCGTCGTTACCACGGTGTTGCCGCCCGTCATGAACCGCCGGCCGATCCGGGTCGATCCGCCCATCATGAAGCCGGCGGTATAGAAGCCGTCCTCGCCGAGATCGCAGTTGTGCGCGATATGGCAGATGTTGTCCAGCTTGGTCCCGGCGCGAATGTGCGTCGACGTCAAGGTCGCGCGGTCGATGGCGCAGTTGCTGCCGATCTCCACGTCGTTGCCTATCACGACGTTCCCCAGGTGCGAAATCTTGCGGGCGCGCCCGTCGGGGCCCGGTGCGTAGCCAAATCCGTCGCCGCCCACGGTGGTATGCGGATGAATTTCGCAATCATCGCCGACCCGGCACCCGGCCCCAATGAAAACCTGCGGATGAATGACCGTGCGTTCGCCGATCGAGGCGTCGTTTTCGATTACCGCGTGCGCTCCGATCATGCTGTTGCTTCCGATCGTGGCATTGGCGCCGATCACGCAATAGGGCCCCAAGTACACATCCGATCCGACACGGGCGTCCGGGTGCACGACCGCCGTCGGATGTTGTTGACCCCACTGGGTGAAACGGACTCGTTTGCGGTCGAAGTATTTGAGCAGCGTTGCCATGCCGACGGGCATGACCTTGACCGAAAAACAACATATGTCGTCCGTCGCCGGCTTCAACGACTCGGACATCGTGCTGAGGCAGATGAGAATGGCGGGTTGACGCGCGAACGCCTGGGCTATTTGTTGGGCATCGCTGACGAATACCAGGCTGGCACTGCAGGAGTCCGCGGGAACCCGGCAATGCTCGGCACTCGAGTCCAGATTGCCGTGCAGGTACGTGAATACGTCCGAATGTCTCGACTTGATCGCCTGAGCGGTAATCATCGCCAACTCCTTTTGCCGGAGTCGCGCTGCATCTCCGCGACCCTCTCGCTGATACTCAGGCCTCATGGCTGGCCGGTACTCTGAGCGCACTCGAGATTCGGTGTCAAGTTAACAAATGCGCCGCGGCGGCGACTTTGCGCGAGAGAGTCCAAATTAACTTAACGCCGATGCGTCGGCGCCTGCATTTGCATTACTCCGATCCCCTCAGGGCTCGAGCACGATCTTGCCCGTGTGCCCCTTGGCAGTGAATTCCTGCTGGGCGGCAACGATCGAGCGGAGCGGGTAGACCCTCGCAACCACCGGACGGATCTCGCCACGCTCGATGTACCCGACGAGATTGCGGAACACGCCGGGCTCGAACACCGTGCAGCCGTCCAGCCGAAGATCCTTGAGGTACAGCGTTCTCAGGTCGAGGTCGACGACCGGCCCCGAGATGGCGCCCGCCACGGCATAGCGTCCTCGTCTTCGCAGAACCTCGAGAAGTCTGCCGAACTGCTTGCCGCCGACCACGTCGATGACCGCATCGACGCTTTCGCGTCCCAGTTCCTCGACGAGGTCGGCGTCGCGGGCGATCACGAGCGACGCACCGAGCGCCCGGATGCCTTGCGCCTTGGCAGGGCTGGCCACCGCGATCACGCTTGCGCCACGGCGCACCGCCAGTTGCACGGCCGCGGAGCCGACGCCGCCGGAGGCCCCGGTGACCAGCGCCTTGTCGCCGGCCGCGACTTGACTGCGCTCGAGCATGTGCTCGGCCGCGGCATATGCGCAAGGAAAGGAAGCGAGCTCCGCATCGGACAGGCCGCTCGAGATCGCATGAGCGTTCAGCGACGGCACGCAGGCGTATTCGGCAAATGCCCCATTGCACTCGGAGCCAAAGTAGATGACCCGCGTGATCCCGTCCCGCTTCATGCGAATGACCGGTTCGATCAAGACACGCTCGCCGATTCGACCGGCCCCTACGCCGCCGCCGACCGCGACGATCCGGCCGCAGCCATCGGCGCCCTGAATCCTCGGGAATTGATGTTTCGCACCGGTCCACCCGGAGTCCTCGGCGCTCGCGCCGTCGAACCCGACCGCGGCTCCCGCCGCGGTCGTTCCCTCGGACACCGCACGCGAGTACCACCCGGTACGCGTATTGATGTCGGTATTGTTGACGCCGGCGGCGCCGATTTGCACGAGCACGGCACCCTCCTCCGGCTGCGGAACCGGCACATCCTCGCGAAACTCCAGCTGATCGAAGCCGCCATGTCCTTTCAGGAGCACGGCCTTCATCGTCCCCGGAACGGCTGGCATCGGCACCTCTTTTATTCAGCTCTTTATATTCAGCGCCTATGTCCCATCGCGGTTCCTATGACGGCGCCCTTCTTCGCATCATACTTTGCCGGCCCGCCAAGCACCCCGGCGGCTTGTTGCTTTCCTGCAATCGGCGATGCTCCGGCCGCCGCGCGGAAGGCGGGTTGATGGCGGATGGTCGACATATGTCCGACAGATCGATTCACCGGCGCGGTTAATCGGCCGTTCATGGGCCGGTTCACTGGCCGATTCATGGGCCGGACGGGAAGAACAGCCGGCGGCGCTTGATGCCGAGCGGTCGGTTCCTGGGTCCGGGGGGCGGCCGCCGGATGATTCGACACAGCGCGTTCGCCCCCTGCGGCGGCTTTGCTCCACCCGACGGCGGGCGCCGCCAAGTAACCCGACCCGAGCGCGATGAGCATGCAAGCGCCTGTTGCCGCCCGGTGATGCATTGATCTCATGATCGATCTCGAGACATCAGGCCTCCCGAGGCTCGAGGGGGCGGGCGCCACCGTTCTCGTGCGACTTGCGCAAGAACACGAGTTGGAGCGCCGGGACCACCATCAGCAGCATGAGCGGCCCCAAGAGCATTCCGCCGACGACGACGGTCGCCAAAGGACGCTGCACTTGGCTGCCGATACCGTGCGACAGGGCAGCAGGCACGAGGCCGATGCAGGCGGAAAGCGCCGTCATCAGCATGGGGCGCATGCGCTTCTCTGCGGCGCGCTCCATGGCATCGAACGCTCCCATGCCCTGCATATGGAGCTCGTTGAAATAGGTCAGCACGAGAATGCCGTTCATCACCGATACGCCCATCAGCGAGATGAATCCGATGGCCGCGGATACGCTGAAGGGCAGACCGGTGATGAACAGCGCGAGTACACCGCCGGCCACCGCGAAGGGTATGCCCGCCAAGGCGAGCAGACTGTCCCGCACGGAATTGAACAGGCTGTACAGCAAAACGAGGATCAGCGCGAGGCTCATCGGCACGAACACCGCCAATCGCTTCTTCGCGGTTTGCAAATCCTGGAACTCGCCCGCCCACACTATTCGATATCCCGTCGGCAGATGGACGTTCTGCGCGATGCGGCGTTGCGCCTCGGCCACGGTGCTGCCGAGGTCACGGCCGCGCACGCTGAATTTGATCGGAATGTAGCGCTGCGTGGTTTCGTGATAGATGTAGGACGCGCCGGAATCCAACGTGATGTCGGCCAATTCGCTCAACGGAATATAGGCCGTCGTCCCGGCGGCGGTTTGATACGCCACGGGAATGGCGCGGATTTTGTCGATGCTGTCCCGGTATTGCCGCTCCAGGCGCACCGTCAGATTGAACTGCCGATCGCTCTCCAGCACGGTGCTCGCCACCGCGCCGGCCATGGCGGCTTGCACGACCGTATTCACGTCTCCCGTATTGAGTCCGTATCGCGCGGCTTTGACGCGATCGACTTTGATGTTGAGATTCGGCTGGCCGACGATGTGGAAGATGCCCAGATCTTCCATCCCCTTGACCTTCTGCATCTCCTCGAGAATTTGGCCCGCGTATTTCTCCAGCACGTTCAAATTGGGGCCGATGATCTTGACCGAGTTCGCGCCCTTGACCCCCGAAAGAGCCTCTTCCACGTTGTCCTGAATGTACTGCGAGAAATTGAACACGACGCCCGGCAATGCCGCGTCGAATTCCGCCTGCAGCTGCGCCGTGAGCTTGTCCTTGGTCATTCCGGCCGGCCACTCGTCATAGGATTTGAGCGGAGCAAATAACTCCACGTTGGAAAACGGCGATGCGTCGCTGCCGTTGTCCGGGCGCCCGTGCTGCGACACCACCGTGATGATCTCGGGATGCTTGAGCAAGATTTCGCGCATCTTGCGCGTCGCCTCGGTTCCCGCGTCCAGCGACATGGTCTGCGGCATCGCCGCGCGGATCCAATAGTTGCCTTCTTCCAGCGCCGGCAGAAACTCGCTGCCGAGGAACGGGATCATGATCCCGACCAGCGCCAGAAAGGCGACGCCGATGCCGACCACGAGCCCGCGCCGATTCAGGGCGAAGTCGAGCGCCGGCCGGTAAAGCCGGTGCAATCCCCGGACGAGGAATGTTTCCGTCTCCTTGACTCGCTCCGGCAACAAAATCGACGACAGTACCGGCGTCACCGTGAACGTCGCGATCAGCGCGCCGGCCAGGGCGTAGCCGTACGTGCGCGCCATCGGCCCGAAGATCTGCCCTTCGACCCCCTGCATGGTGAACAGCGGCCCGAATGCCGCGATGGTGATCGCGGTGGAGAATAGGATGGCTTTGTCGACTTGCAGCGCCGACACGTAGATCATCCGCAGCCGCACCGTCCAGTGGGCATCGCTGCCGACCGAAGGATCGTTCCCATAGGTTCCCTGGCGCAACCCCTCCACCATCTGCGCCTGCAGATTCGGCATGGATTGGAGGTTTCTGAATATGTTCTCGACCAGGATGACCGCCGAGTCGATGATGATGCCGAAGTCGACCGCACCGATGGACAGGAGGTTCGCGTCCTGCCCCTGCAGTACCAGGATGATGATGGAGAAGAACAGCGCGAATGGAATATTGACGCCGACGATGATGGCGCTGCGCAGATCCCCGAGAAAGATCCATTGCACCAAGAACACCAGCAGACAGCCGAAAATCAGATTGTGCAGCACCGTGTGGGTGGTCACATTGACCAGCGTGGTGCGGTCATAGTAGGGAACGAGCTTGACGCCCGGCGGCAGGCTTCCGTCGGTGTTCATCGCCGCCACGGCGGCCCTGATGCGCGGCACGACGTCGTTGGTATGCTGCGTGCGCCCCATGACCACGATCGACGCGACGATATCGTCCTCGTGGTCGCGCCCGGCGATGCCGAGTCGCGGCACGTTGCCGACGTACACCCGGGCCACGTCTTTCACGAGCACGGGCACGCCGTTGAACTGGCCCAGCACGACGTTTTGGATGTCGTCGACGTGATAGCCCTGGGTCAGATCGTCGTTGCCGCCGTCGTCGACCAGGCCGACGCCCCGGATATTGACGGACTGCTGGCCGACGGTGATCTCGCGGCCGCCGACGTTGATGTTGGAATTGCCGAGCGCGGTCAGCAGCTGCGGCATCGTGATGTTGTAGGCCTGAAGCTTGTTGAGATCCGCGGCGACCTCGAATTCCTTGGTGGTGCCGCCCCAGCTGTTGACGGCCGCGACGCCGGGAACGGTGGACAAGCGGCGCAGTGCGATCCAATCCTGCACGGTGCGCAGATTGGTCAACCCGAAATGCGGCGGGCCGACCACCTGATACCGATATACTTCGCCGACCAGGCTCGATTGCTGGATCTGCGGAATCTGGTTGCCGGGGAGTTGCACATTCTGTTGCAGACTGAGCGCCGCCTGGGTGTAAGCGAAGTGGTATTCCACGCCGTACTTGAACGTGACCCGCACGAACGACAGTCCGTAGAAGGAGGTCGAGCGGATGTTATCGATGCCGGGCGTCGAGTACAGTCCGATTTCCATCGGCGTCGTGTAGTACTTCTCCATCTCCTCGGCCGACAGGCCGGCGGCTTGCGCGGTGATCTCCAGAATGACCGGCGCGGGATTGGGGTACGCCTCGATGTTCAGCTTCGAATAGGCGGCGAGACCGGCCGCGATGAAGACGAACAAGCCCAGCAGGATGACGGCGCGACGGCTGAGCGCAAACGCGAGTATAGCCCTAATCATGAGATTTACTGTCTTGGGGTAGCCTCGTCGGCTTGCGCCGAGATCAGGAGGCTCCGCCGTAGAGGATGTTGCTCAGAAAGATGGCGCCGTCGACCGCCACCCGCTCACCCGATTTCAAGCCGTCCAGAATCTGGTCATAGCCATCGCGCTGCTCACCGATCTTGACCGAACGGCGGGTGAAGCGATGCGGGTCGCTGCCCACCACCCAGACCGACATCGTGCCGTCGCCTTCGCGCACCACCCCGTTCAGCGGTACCGCGGGCGCCAACGCGGGCGCTGCGGTGCGAATGACGAAGCTCGCGAACATGTTCGGCAGCAGCTCGTGCTTCGGGTCCTTGATCACGGAGCGCAGAGTGACGCGGCGCGAATTCGGATCGACCGTCGCACCAATAACCGTGATGGCTCCGCTGAATTCCCGCCCGGGGAAGGCCCCGACCGATACCGACACCTTTTGGCCGACCTTGAAGCTGGGAATCTCCGACTCGGGCACGTCGGCCAGCATCCAGACGGTCGACAGGTCGGCCACCGAATAGGGCGCCGGCGCGTTGCCCGGTTGCACGAGCAGTCCCGGCGCCGCATTGCGTGCGGTGATGCGGCCCGCAATCGGACTCTTGACGACGAGCGCGGTCTCGACCTGGCGGGTCGCGACGATGTGATCGATCTCCGCCTCGCTCTTGCCGAAAATAGCGACGGCATGTCTCGCCGCGTGCAACGCACCCTCCGCGCTCGCCTGATTGGCGACGGCGGTCTCGTAATCGTTCTGGTCGATGGCTTTGGACGCATAGAGCGTTCGCGCGCGCGTCAAGGCGCTGGACGTCTGATCCAATGCCGCCGCCGTGGAGATGAGGGTGGATTCGGCGGCGATGAAATCGGGACTTTCGAGCGTGAAGAGCACCTGGCTCTTCTTTACGTCATCGCCCACGTTCGGAAAGGCTCGAATGATGCGGCCCTGATACGGCGTGAAGACTTGGACGCTCATGTCCTCGTTGAAATCGATGTTGCCGACCGCTTGTTTCTCGATCGGAAACTCTCGCAGGGCAACTGCCGCCACGGCGATCGAATTGAGCTGCGAGTCCGACAAGGTGACCGTATCGGCCGACGCCTTGGCGGCCGGAGGCGCAGCTCCGCCCCCCGCGGCGGCCCACGCCACCTGCCCCCCCCATCCCGGGTGGACGAGCGGGACCACCGGCGCGAGAATCATAGCCATCATGAGCCGGGCTGACCGGCCGCAGGCGGGTCTCGGGCAGGGATTCGGGCGGGGCATGCGGAACCTCGTTCATCGTAACTCGCGGATGATGTCCGCGCCTGCGAAGCCTGGTCTACTGTGACTATTCACTGTTAGCATTCACAGTTCAACCGGAGCGACGAGTTGGCTCAGAATGAAGCAACTCGTATCAAAATTCCGTAAAATTTCCCAACTCGGGCCGATCGTGCCGCTCATTACGATAAGCTCACCGCGAATGAACCAGAGATTTCATCGCTGCATGGCTTCTACGCTGCTCGCGGTGGCCGCGGTGGCCGGCTGCGCCGTGGGACCGAACTTTCACGCGCCGAAAGCGCCCGCCGATGCCGGGTACACCAGCGAGCCGCTCCCCCCGACGACGGCCTCGACGGGCGGCAGCGGCGGCGACCCTCAGACCTTCGTGTCGGGACAGGACGTCTCGTACAAATGGTGGGAGGCCTTCGGATCTGCGGCCATCGATTCGCTGGTGGAGAAATCGTTTCGCGCCAATCCGACCGTCAAGGCCGCGCAGGCGGCCCTCAAGCAAGCGCAGGAAATGGTCTATGCGCAACAGGGCTATTTCTTTCCGAGCGTCGGCGTCGACTACGGTTTCTCGCGTCAGCAGATAGCCGGCAATCTGGGCGGCAACGATCCCGGGCCGCAAGGCAACGGGACCGACATCACGGCCAGGGCCCCCGCCGCTCCCGTCATCTACAATATGCATACCGCGGAAGTGACCGTGGGCTTTACGCCGGATGTGTTCGGCGGCAACCGCCGCAAAGTGGAGTCGCTGGACGCGCAGGCCAGGATGCAGCGCTACGAGCTCGAGGCGACCTACATCAGTCTCGCCTCCAACGTCGTCGCTGCCGCGATTCAGGAGGCCTCTACGCGGGCGCAGATCAAGGCGACCGAACAGATCATCGCGCACAACGAGAAGTCGCTGGCGATCGTACGCAACAAGTTCAATTCGGGCTTTGCGACCCGGGTCGACCTGGCCGCTCAGGAGTTGCAATTGGCGCAGGCCAAGGCGCTGCTCCCGCCGCTTCGAAAGCAGTTCGAGCAGAACCGGGACTTGATTCGAGCGCTGGTGGGCAATCTGCCGAACCAGGATGTCGCAGAGACGTTCGAACTCAAGTCGTTGACGCTGCCCCCGCAGCTTCCATTGAGCCTGCCCTCCAAAATCATCGAGCAACGGCCCGACATACGCGCGGCGGAGGAAAACCTGCACGCCGCGAACGCCAATGTCGGCGTCGCCGTCGCGGCAATGCTTCCGCAGTTCTCGATTACCGGCGTTGCCGGAGGCGAGGCCACGCAGTTTTCCCAGATGTTCAGCTCCGGCGGTCCCTTCTGGAGTCTGATCGGAGACGTCGCCCAGCCTCTGTTCGACGGCGGCACGCTGCTGCACGAGAAGCGCGCCGCCAATCAAGCGCTGCGCCAGGCTGCGGCTCAATATCAGAGCACGGTGCTGCAGGCTTACCAGAACGTCGCCGATACGCTGCACGCCATCGTCAGTGATGCCGACGCGTTGACCGCGGCGGTGGATGCCGAGGAGGCCGCCAAAGTGGCTTTGGATCTGGCGCATCAACGCATGCAAAGCGGTTACGGCGATTATCTGTCGGAGCTCACGGCCGGGATGGTGTACGCCCAGGCGGTGCTCAGCGAGGTGCAAGCCCGCGCAACCCGGCTCGGCGATACGGCGGCGCTGTATCAGGCGCTCGGGGGTGGATGGTGGAACCGCGGCGGCGCAGTCCCCGTTGCGGCGAACTGAGCTCAGTCGGCGCCAACGATGAGCAAACGGATCCTGTGCATCGAAGATGACGCGGAAACGGCGGAATTGATCGCCGAAGACCTCCAAGAGCGGGGCTATATCGTCAGCACCGCCGCCGATGGGCACAGCGGCCTGAGCGCGATTCTCAAGACGGATCCCGACCTGGTGCTGTGCGACATCAACATGCCGGGCATGACCGGTTTCGAAGTAATGGAACAACTGATCGCTCTCGCGCCCAACTTGGAATCGGTGCCGTTCATTTTTCTCACCGCGCGAACGGATCGCGACAGCGAACTCACAGGGCGGCGGCTCGGTGCCGATGATTACGTGACCAAACCGGTCGATTTCGAGATTCTCGCGTCGATCATCGACGCGCGATTGGGAAAATCCGCGCGCAACGAAGTATGGTCGCGCCATGTCGCGTTGAATGAGCGCGAGCTCGAATGCCTCACGTGGTCCGCACGCGGCAAAACCTCGCCGGAAATCGCGCAAATCATCAACATCAGCAAGCGCACGGTGAATTTCCATATCGAGAACGCCTGCCGCAAGCTGAATGTGTCGACGCGCACCGAAGCGGTGGTGAAGGCCACCTCGGGACATCTCATCGACCCCTGAGGAGAGCGATGGACTCCGCCGCCGACCATCCCGCAGTCACGATCGCGCCTCCTCGCGATACGATAGGGACGCTGTGGCGGCGGTCGCGGCAATGGCTCGCGTCCCATTCGATCCGCGTACGCCTTTATTCGGTCATCGCATTGCTGTTTCTGTCGATCATGGGACTCGGAGCGTTCGGCTTTGCGCGCCTCAGCGACGTGAATCACGCCTCCGAGGTGATTCGCAATCATTGGCTGCGCGATACCGGGATCTTGGGAGATTTGTCCAATTACATGTCCGATTACCGGGCCGCGGAGGCGAATCTGCTTCTCTCGTCGACGCCGGCGGAGTTGGCCGCGAGCGCCAAGGAGATCGCATCGCTTCGCGACACCGTCGCGGCGAGCCAGCGTGCATACGAGAAGATCTCGCAGGAGCCCCCGGAGGCCGCCCTATACGCGCAGTTCTCCGCGCAATGGTCGGCCTATCAGGCTGTTGCCGACCAGGTGATCGAGCTCGCGCGCGCCGGCGATACCGCGCGGGCGGTGGCGACTTACAACACGAGATCGCGGCGCCCATTCGATCTATCCAGCGACATACTGAGCCGTCTGACCGAGCAGACGGTGGTCAAGGCGCGCCGCGACAGCGAGCGCGCAGACTCGACCTACTCGCGTGCGCGCACCATGATCGTAACGGCCATGCTGCTGGCGGCGTTCCTGCTCGTGGGGGTCGTCGCCTACATCGCGCGGGGTATCCTCGCCCCCCTGGTGAAGCTCGCCGCGTGCATGCGCAGCCTTGCCCATCACGACACCGAAATCGCGATTCCGAGCGCGCAGCGCGCCGATGAAATAGGCGAAATGGCGCGCGCGGTGTCGGTGTTCCGGGACAACGCGGTCGCTCTTGCCACGAGCCAGCGGCGATTGCTCGAACAGGCGGCGGCATTGGAGGCGGGCTTGGAGAATGAGCGGCAGCTGACCGCGCAACAGCGCGATTTCGTGTCGATGACTTCGCATGAATTTCGGACTCCGCTCACCATCATCGACGGTCATGCGCAACGGCTGATCAAGATGCAGGACCGTCTCGATGCGGAGGATGCGGCGGAGAGGGGCACCCGCATCCGCAGCGCCGTACAGCGAATCACCAACATCATGGACAGCTTGCTCGGCGCCTCGCGCCTCCTCGACGGACGGGCTGCCTTTCACCCCTGCGATCTCGATCCCGGCGCGCTGCTGCGCGACGCCTGCCAGGCGCATCGAGATGCGAACCGCTGCGCCATCGTCGTCGAGGACTTTGCATCCTTGCCGGCGATCATCTTCGGCGATCCGAATCTCCTGTTCCATGCGTTCAGCAATTTGATCTCCAACGCGATCAAGTACTCCCCCGCCACGAGCCCGACCGAAGTCAAGGCGCGGGAAGAATCGGGCTGGCTGGTAGTGCACGTGCGCGACCATGGCATCGGCATCCCGGCGCGAGACCGGGAACGGCTTTTCGAGCGTTATTTTCGCGGCAGCAATGCCACCGGCGTCGCCGGCACGGGCGTCGGCCTGCATCTGGTGTCCATGGTCGTGGCCTTGCATGAGGGCGAGGTTTTCGTGGAGAGTCTCGAGGGGGTGGGGTCCAGATTCGTGGTGAGGCTCCCGATCCCGCGAAGGTCGCCCGATGAGCCTGCGGCATCCTCGCAGGAGTACCGATGCGCGGGTCGCTGAAGTTCACCGCCGTGTCCGTCTGGGCTCTGGTGCAGACGCTGGGCCCCATTCTTTTGCTGGCGGTACTCGCCATCTGGGGGGCGCTGCATTTCGTGCGGGCGGCTCCGCCGCACACCATCACGATCAGCACCGGGCCGGCCGGCAGTGCGTTCGAGACGGTCGCCGAACGCTACGCCAAAATCCTGGCGCGCAGCGGCATCACGCTCAAGGTGGTCGAATCGGCCGGTTCGATGGAGAATCTGGCCCGCTTGTCGGATCGCAAATCGCGCGTGGACATCGCGCTGGTCCAGGCCGGTTTGTCGCAGGACGACCAAGCCGCCGACCTGGTATCGCTCGGAGCGATGTTCTACCAGCCCGTCACGATATTCTATCGAAGCCCGAAGCCGCTCATGCGGCTATCCGACTTCCGCTCGCAGCGTATCGCCATTGGCCCGGAGGGAAGCGGGACCCGATATCTGGCGCTGGCTCTGCTGAAGGCCAATGAGATCGATCCTGCGGGTCCGACACGCCTGTTGCCCCTGGAAGGCGATGCCGCCCGAGAGGCGCTGCTCCGGGGGCGGGCGGACGCGATTTTTCTGACCGGTGACTCGGCTTCACCGATCACCATCCGAGAAATGCTCCACGCCGAGGGGATTCAATTGTTCGGCTTTCCCCAGGCGGACGCCTATGTGCGCCGCTTCCCGTACTTGAACAAGCTGGTCGTGCCGCCGGGGGCATTCGATCTCGGCGAGAATCTTCCGCCCGCCGAGGTCAACCTGCTCGCTCCGGCCGTCGAGTTGGTCGCCCATTCCGATCTGCATCCGGCGCTCGTCGATCTGCTGGTCGACGCGGCCGTCCAGGTGCATGGGCGCGCCACGCTCCTGCAATCGGCGGGTCAATTTCCGAATCCCGCGATGCACTCGTTGCCGCTCGACCCGGAAGCCGCGCGCTATTACAAATCCGGCGACAGGAGCTTTACGTACCGATATTTGCCGTTCTGGCTGGCGAGTCTGGTCAATCGCGCCGTCGTGGTTCTCGTGCCGATATTCGTGTTGCTCGTGCCGGGGCTCCGGTATCTGCCGCAGCTGTATCGCTGGCGCATCGACAGCCGCATTCACCATCGCTACGGGGAACTGATGGCGATCGAAAGGGAGGCTCTGGGGAGTCTCAGCGGGGAACGCAGAGCCGTTCTGCTCGAACGCCTGCGGGCGGTGGAAAGATCCGTCATCTCCGGCAAGATGCCGGCCTCGCACGCAGAGCAACTGTATTTGCTGCGTCAGCATATGGCGTTCGTGCGCGAAAGCCTGTCCCGATCGCCGACCGTCGAGGATCAAGGATTGGCGTCCTAAGCGCCGCATCGGCCCAATTGGCGGGCGGCTGAAATAAGCGGGGGTGTGCCACGGTCCACTGCTGGCAACCTCCGTCCTTCCCTCAAACCCGGGGACCTTGATGAATCCGCCATCCATTCGGCGCATCGCCCTGCCGGCCTTCGGTTCTTTGCTTCTCGCCCTGAGCTCTGGCGGCAATGCACAAGAGCCGGCGCCCCCCGGGGCGCGCCCGACCGTGGTCGAGCTCTTTACTTCGCAGGGATGCAGCTCCTGCCCGCCCGCCGACGAACTCCTCGGCGAGCTTGCAGGCCGGTCGAATGTCATCGCGCTCGGCTTTCACGTCGATTATTGGGACGACATCGGTTGGCGTGACCGGTATTCGATGGCCGAGGCGACTCGGCGTCAGCGCGACTACGTCGATGCGCTCGGCCTGTCGTCGGCCTTTACACCGCAAATCGTCATCGACGGACGCGAAAGCTTCGTGGGCTCGGACAGGCATCGTATCGAGGCGGCCCTCTCGCGACCACGGGAGCACGTGCCCGTCGAGGTCCATATCGCGAACGGCGAAATGATCGTGTCGTTATCCGAGCTGAATGACCACCGGAGCTATGACATCGAGGCGGCCGCCTATTTGCCGCGGGCAACGACGCCGATCGGGCGGGGCGAGAATTCGGGACGAACGCTCACGGATTTCGACATCGTCAGGCAATTTCGGCGGCTTGGGGTGTGGGAAGGGAAAAGCGCCACCTTTCGGATCCGCCTCGATACATTCCCGGGCGAAGCCGATCGAGTGGCGGTACTGGTTCAACAGAGCGGCCACGGACCGATCGTGGGAGCTGCCTCCACGAGTTTGCGCTGAACTCATCCTTCGGGACGACCTCGACGATGGCGCTAGCGCGAGGGGCCGGCGCCCACCGCGGCACACGACAACTTGCGCCTCTCCAGTTTGCATCGGCGCAGCACCCCGCCATCGGCGGAACGCACGACGATGTTCCAATCGGCGCTCTGTCCGATGCGGTCGATCACCACATAGCCGAATCCCGACACTGACATACCCTCTTCGACGACCTTGCCGCCCGTGGATAGACCCGCCAATTGCGGCGGCACTCCCGCGTCCAGCTGTGCGCCGCCTTCGCCGACCACCAACTGCGGCGCGGCGGCGCCCGCGTAATTCATGATCTGGAAGTTGTGGATATGGCCGGCCAGCATCAACGTCAGCCGGGCTTCGTCGGTGCCGGCGAGGGCCGACAGCAAAGTTGCGTTGGATCCCTCCCAGGACTTGCCGTCGGCGGCGGCGTCGACTTTCGAGATGCCCCGGAAGGGATGATGGGTCACCAGCCAATCGGCCTTGGCCGCCATGGCGGCGGCGATGTCCTGCTTGAGCAAGCCGGCCACGTCCGAATCGAGGTCCTTGGGCAAATCGGCGGCATTGTTGTCGTCCAACACGGCCAGCTTCACTCCGCCGAGGTCGATCAGCAAAGGGCTTTCGTGCGGGTCGCAGGGCCGGGTAATCGGATCGTGACCGATGAGCGTGGTCCAGCCGGTGCCGTTGCGGCGACAGTCTTCGTGATTGCCGCGCGCCATCAACCACACGGTGCTTCGGAGCAGCGGACCTGCCGGTGCGAAGAAATCCGCGCTCCAGGTGGACCAGTTGTCACCCCACGGCGAACCGGCGCAGCGGCCGTCCCCCTGCCGACAGCGGGATTCTCGATAGACGTAGTCGCCAAGGTGGATCATGAGATCCGGCTTTTCCTTCGCGGCATGCTCGGCTACCTCGCGGAAGGGCCAACCATTTTGGTCGTTGCAGTTCTGAACGGTATCTCCCTTCACTCGGCAGCCGGTATCCCCGAACACCACGATGTGGCGCGGGTGGACGACCGGGACCGGCAACGGCATGCCGCCGGCGGTGAGCCGTCGGGCGCCTTTCGGGATCGCAGCCACGCAGACGCGGACGGGAAACTCGCCGCTCGGCGCAGCACGCTCGGTCATCGGCAGCGATTTGCCGTCGGCGATCAGCGCCGGGCATGCGGGCGCATCCGTTACCACCCGCGCTCCGATCGCGCCTTGCTCGCCGTATTGGCTCCAGGCGGCGAGCGTTCCCGCGCCGGCATTACCGTGGAGGAGAAAAAAAAGCGCGGCGAGCAGGCTCCCTGCGAGGGCAAACCGAGGCGTCGTGGTCATTTGGCCGGAACTTCAACATGAAATGGCGAAAGGTCGATTAGACCACCTGATCATGACATCGTGACGACATCCGGTTTGCCCGCTGCCGGGCGATTCTGCGAACGTCGATCTATCGCCCCGGCCCCTTATTCGGATGGGAGAGTGCGAATACGAGTCGCCTCAGTTCCTTCGGATCCAGCTCTCCATTCTTGTCCTTGTCGGCAAAGTCGAATTCAGCTTCCATGAAGCGCATGAATTCCTCCTTGGAAACCTTGCCATTCTTATTCGTGTCCATCAACTGAAGGAGCTGCGCCGTCAGAGACAATCCGCTCTTGAGTTGGGCGGGAGATGCGGCCGCAGTTGACTCATCAGCCCGAGCCACGCGGACGGGCCCACCTACGGATGTAACGCAAAGCGCACCGATGAGACAAGCGATAACTGTTTTGTACATGGTCGTCTCCTCTTTGCAATTCAGGTCCAATTCGCGAGCTACGCGACCCGTAATCTCTCCGCCGCGTCCCGCGCCGCCTGCGGCGACTCCGGGTCGTAACCCAAGCTCGGCGCGAGCCAGCGCTCCGCCTCGGCGAGGGTCATCCCCTTGCGCTCCGCGTAGCTTTCGACTTGATCGCGATCGATCTGGCCCACCCCGAAGTAATGCGCGCCGGGATGGGAGAAATACCAGCCGCTCACCGCCGCGGTCGGCAACATCGCGAACGACTCGGTCAGTCGCATACCCGCCGCGCGCTCGGCATCGAGCAATCCCCAAAGCGCGCGCTTCTCGGTGTGATCGGGACAGGCCGGATAGCCGGGCGCCGGCCGGATGCCGCGATACTCTTCGCGAATGAGCGCCCCCTCATCGAGCGTCTCATCGGCCGCATAGCCCCAGAATTCGCGGCGTACGCGCTCGTGCATGCGCTCGGCGAAAGCTTCGGCCAGGCGGTCCGCCAGCGCCTTGAGCATGATGCTGCTGTAGTCGTCGTGCGCCGCTTCGAACCGCGCGATATGCGCATCGATTCCGAAGCCGGCGGTGACGGCAAAGGCGCCCAGATGATCCGGCCGGCCGCTCTCGAGCGGCGCGATGAAATCCGCCAGGCAAAGCTGCGCCTGCCCTTGAGGCTTAGATTTTTGCTGGCGCAGCTGATGCAGCCGCACCGTCCGCAGCCCGCGCGAACCGCCCTGTCCCACCTCGATGTCATCATCGCCGATGCTATTGGCCGGAAAGATACCGATGACCCCGCGCGCCTCGAGCCAGCGCTCGGCGACCAGCAGTTCGAGCATGCGCCTCGCATCCGCGTAGAGAGCGCTCGCTGCTTCGCCGACGGTGGGGTCCTTCAGGATGTCCGGAAATTTTCCCGCGAATTCCCAGGCATTGAAGAACGGCATCCAATCGATGTAAGGCACCAGTTCCTCGAGCGGGTAATTCACGAACGACTGCACGCCGACGAACTTGGGCGTCGGCGGCGCGTACACCGACCAATCGGTCTTGAACTTCCTCATCCGCGCCTGAACGAGCGACAACTGCGGTGCCTTGGCGCTCTTGTTGCGATGCTGCTCACGCCGGCGCTCATGCTCGGCCTTCGCGTGGGCGACGAAGGCGTCGCGAGTGGCGGATGTGACCAGCTGCTGGCAGATCCCGACCGATCGGGACGCATCTTTCACATAGATGACGGGACCGGCGTATTGCGGGTCGATCTTCACCGCGGTGTGCGCGGGCGAGGTGGTCGCCCCGCCGATGAGCAGCGGCTGGCGGTACCCCAGGCGCTGCATCTCCTTCGCCACATGCACCATCTCATCGAGCGACGGCGTGATGAGGCCGGATAGGCCGATGAGATTCGCGCCCTCCCTCTGCGCCGTCTCGAGGATCCGCTCGCAGGACACCATCACGCCGAGATCGATGACCTCGAAATTGTTGCATTGGAGCACGACCCCGACGATATTCTTGCCGATGTCGTGCACGTCGCCCTTCACCGTCGCCATGACCACCTTGCCGTTGGACCGCGAGGCGCCGATCTTCTCTTTCTGGATGTAGGGAATGAGCACCGAGACGGCCTTCTTCATGACCCTGGCCGACTTCACCACCTGCGGCAGGAACATCTTTCCGGATCCGAATAAATCGCCCACCACGTTCATCCCGTCCATGAGCGGCCCCTCGATCACATCGAGCGGCCGCACCGCCGACAGGCGCGCCTCTTCGGTGTCCTCGAGGACGAATTCGTCCAGCCCCTTCACGAGCGCGTGCTTCAGGCGCTCGGCCACGGGGAGCTTGCGCCACTCGAGGTCATCGCCGCGCTTCACCCCTCCCCCGCCGCCCTTGAATTGCTCGGCAATCTCGAGCAATCGCTCGGTGGCGTCCGGCCTGCGGGCGAGGATGACATCCTCGACCCGCTCGCGCAGATCCGGCGCTATCGCCTCGTAGATGGCGAGCTGCCCGGCGTTCACGATGCCCATGGTGAGCCCGGCGCGAATGGCGTGATAGAGGAATACCGAGTGCATCGCTTCGCGCACCGGGTCGTTGCCCCGGAAAGAGAAGGATACGTTGCTCACGCCGCCGCTCAGGTGCGAGAGCGGCATGCGCCGCTTGATGGCGGCGGTTGCCTCGATGAAATCCAGGCTGTAGCGATTGTGTTCCTCGATGCCGGTCGCCACGGCAAAGATATTGGGATCGAAGATGATGTCTTCCGGCGCGAATCCGATCCGCTCGGTGAGAAGCTTGAACGCGCGCTCGCAAATGGACACCTTGCGCTCCACGGTATCCGCCTGGCCTTTTTCGTCGAAAGCCATGACCACCACCGCGGCCCCATAGCGCATGACCTTGTGCGCATGCGCCAGGAATACTTCCTCGCCCTCCTTGAGGCTGATCGAATTGACGATCGCCTTGCCCTGAACGCATTTCAATCCCGCCTCGATCACCGACCATTTGGACGAGTCGAGCATGATCGGGACGCGCGCCACATCCGGCTCGCCCGCGATCAGCCGCAGCAGCCGGACCATGGCCGCTTGCGAATCGAGCATGCCCTCGTCCATGTTGATGTCGATGATCTGCGCGCCGTTCGCGACCTGCTGGCGCGCGATGTCGACGGCGGCCGCATAGTCGCCGGCCTCGATCAGCTTGCGGAACTTGGCGGAGCCGGTGACGTTCGTGCGTTCGCCCACGTTCACGAACAAGCTGCTCCCATCGATCGTCAGCGGCTCCAAGCCGCTCAACCGGCAGGCCGGTGCGAGGCGCGGGATGCGGCGCGGCTCGAGGCCGGCCACCGCTTCGGCGACCTCCCGGATATGCGCGGGCGTGGTGCCGCAGCATCCGCCCACCATGTTGACGAAGCCGCTCGCGGCGAAATCGCGCAATACCTCCGCGGTCTCGCACGAGGTTTCGTCGTATTCGCCGAACGCGTTCGGCAGCCCCGCGTTCGGGTAGGCGCACACGAAGGTATCCGCGATCCGCGAGAGCTCCTCGATGTAGGGCCGCAGCTGCTTGCCGCCGAGCGCGCAATTCAGTCCGACCACCGCGGGCTTCGCGTGCCGGATCGAATTCCAAAAGGCTTCCGTGGTCTGTCCCGACAGTGTCCGCCCCGAGGCGTCGGTGATGGTTCCCGAGACGATGATGGGCAAATCCACCCCTAGCTCATCGAGCGTCTCGCGCACGGCGTAGAGCGCGGCCTTGGCGTTCAGGGTATCGAAGATGGTCTCGATCAGGATGATATCGGCGCCGCCCTCGACCAGACCGCGCACCGCGGCCGCATACGCGCCCGCCAATTCGTCGAAGTCGACGTTGCGATACGCGGGATCGTTCACGTCGGGAGAGAGCGACGCCGTGCGGCTGGTGGGACCGAGCGCGCCGGCGACGAAGCGCCGGCGCCCGGTTAGGCGCGTCACTTCGTCCGCCGTCTCGCGCGCGAGGCGCGCGGCGGCGAGATTCAGCTCGGGCGCGAGCTGCTGCAAGCGGTAGTCGGCCTGCGATATCGCCGTGGAGTTGAAGGTGTTGGTCGTGACCACATCGGCGCCGGCTTCCAGATACTCGCGGTGAATCTGCGCTATGACTTGCGGCCGGGTCAGCGCCAATAAATCGTTGTTGCCGGAGAGATCCACCGGCCAGTCGGCGAAACGAGCACCGCGAAAGTCCGCTTCGGCCAACCGCTGCCGTTGGATCATGGTGCCCATGGCGCCGTCCAGGACCACGATGCGCTGCTCGAGCAATCGGAGGAACGACCGGGCGCGCGCTGGATAGTCGGACGCGGTCATTCGGGTTGCCGGCTTGACCTTGTCATCACGCCACCGCCGCCGCTTCGGCCTGCGGCACCGGCTGCGGGCGGATGCCGAGCGCGTGACAGATCGCGTAAGTGAGCTCGGCACGGTTCAAGGTGTAAAAGTGGAATTCCTCCACGCCGTGTTGACGCAAGCGCTGGACTTGGTCGATCGCGACGTGAGCGGCGATCATGCGCCGGGTCTCCGCATCGTCGTCCAGCCCGTCGAAGCGTCGGATCAGCCACTCGGGCACGGACGTGCCGCATCGCTCCGCAAAACGCAACATCTGCGGAAAGCGAGTGATGGGGAGAATGCCCGGCACGATGGGGGCCCGGATTCCCGCCGCCGCGCAGCGATCCCGGTATCGCAGGAATACATCGGTATCGAAGAAAAACTGCGTGATCGCGCGATTGGCTCCCGCGTCGATCTTTCGCCGGAGGTTCTCGAGATCCGCATCCACCGTTCCGGATTCCGGATGCCCCTCGGGGTACGCGGCGACCGAGATCTCGAAGGGAGCGGCACTCCTCAAGCCGCGCACCAGGTCGGCGCCGAAGGCGAAGCCGCCGGGATGCGGGCTGTAGCGCGCGCCGGCGGCGGGATCTCCTCGCAGCGCCACCATGTGCCGCACGCCGTGACGCCAGTAATCCTCGGCAATCCCGATCACCTGCTCGCGCGGCGCTCCGACGCAAGTCAGATGCGGAGCCACGACGAGAGGGGTGTCGCGCAGAATTCGCAGCACGCACTCGTGCGTTCTCGACCGGGTAGACCCATCGGCGCCGTAGGTCACGGAGACGAAGCGCGGCCTCAGGGGCGCGAGCCGCTGCACGGCACCCCAGAGATGTCCGGCCGCCGCATCGTCGCCGGGCGGGAAAAATTCGAAAGACACGGATACTGCTGGGCTCGCCATGGCCGCTCACCTCGAGGGCTACTGCTCGACGATAAGCATGGGAGCGCCTAAGCTATGATTCAAACTCATTATCTTCATAGGGGCGATGAAACTGATTCATGGCTACCACGGCGCTCGAATTCAGGCACATGGAAACACTCCTCGCCCTGGCCGAATGCGGGAGCCTGTCCAAGGCGGCCGAGCGGCTCTGTTTGACACAATCCGCGCTTTCCCATCAATTGAAGGCTCTGGAGAGCCATTACGGCGCGGCAGTGGTCGAGAAGAGCATTCGTCCGCTGCGATTCACGGCCATCGGCGAGCGCCTATTGACCCTGGCTCGCGCGGTTCTTCCGCTGGTTGCCGAGGCCGGCCGCGACATCGCTCGACTGGCCGAGGGCCACGCGGGGCCGCTGCGAATCGCGGTGCAGTGCCACAACTGCTTTGACTGGCTGATGCCGGCGATGGACTCTTATCGATCGCTTTGGCCCGAGGTCGAGCTCGACATCATCTCGGGATTCGTGGTCGATCCCTTGCCGCTGCTCGAGCGCGGCGAGGCCGAGCTCGCCGTCATTCACGACAAACAGCCGCCGCACGCCCATGTGGTGTTCAGCCCGTTGTTCCGCTACGAAAGCGTCGCCCTCATGAGTCCTCGCCATCGGCTTGCCGCCAAGAGCTGGCTCGACGCCGCCGACTTCGCCGATGAAACGCTCATCACCTATCCCGTACCCGACGAAATGCTCGACCTCATGAAGCATTGCCTGACACCGGCCGGCATCCACCCCAAGCGCCGAACCGCCGAGTTGACGGTAGCGATTTTGCAGCTGGTTGCGAGCGGACGCGGTATCGCCGCGCTGCCGTCATGGACCGTCGGCAACTACATCGAGCGCGGCTACGTCGTGTCGCGGCCCATCGGGCAAGCCGGATTGCGCTGCGAGCTCTATGCCGCCACCACGCGCAGCGGCGCCGAGGCCGCCTACATTCGGGAGTTCATCGAGTTGACGCGCACGCAAAGCCTGACGGAGCTCGCGGGAGTGTCGGCGCTCTGAGAGGGTTCTGGTCGCCCGCCCGTCTGCATTAGCCCGCGCCCCCAATATGTATCAAAATGGGCGCATGACCAGCCGCAAGCCCGTAACCCTGCATCGTCTTCGCGAAATGCACGCCAAAGGTGAGAAAATCACCATGTTGACCTGTTACGACGCGGCGTTCGCCCGCGTGCTGGACGATGCCGCCGTCGATTCACTGCTGGTCGGAGACTCGCTCGGCATGGTCCTGCAGGGCCGCCCGAGCACTTTGCCGGTGTCGATCGATGACATGGTGTACCACACGGCGTGTGTGGCTCGGGGCAATCGCAGCGCCTGGACGATTGCGGACATGCCCTTCGGAAGCTATCAGCGGTCGACGGAGCTCGCCGTTCATCACGCCGTTCGGCTGATGCAGGCGGGCGCCCATATGGTGAAGCTGGAGGGTGGCGGCTGGACCGCACCCATCGTGCGCTGTCTGGTCGATCGAGGAATCCCGGTGTGCGCCCACCTTGGATTTACGCCCCAATCGGTGAACGCCTTGGGCTACCGCGTTCAGGGACGCGATGAGGAGGCCGCCGGCGTCCTGCGGCGCCACGCCGAAGAGCTCGCCGCCGCCGGAGCGGCGCTCCTGGTGCTCGAAATGGTCCCCGCCGCCGTCGCTCGAGATCTCACCCGGTACCTGTCGATACCGACGATCGGCATCGGCGCCGGCGCCGGCTGCAGCGGTCAGGTACTCGTGCTCCACGACATGCTGGGCCTCACGCCCGGCGAGCCGTTCCGGTTCGTCCGCAATTTCATGGACGGCGCTGCCGGCATCGAAATGGCGGTGCGCCAATACGTCGCGGATGTGAAGGCGGGCCGTTTTCCGGACGACAGCCTTCACGGCTTCTGACAGCAACCGCCCGTGCAACTAGTCCGAACGATTGCCGAGATGCGCCGCGCGGTGGCCTCCCGGCGCGACATTACGCTGGTTCCCACCATGGGGAATCTGCACGATGGCCATTTTTCGCTCGTGCGGATCGCCGGCGAGCGCGGCGGGATGGTCGTCGCCAGCGTGTTCGTCAACCGTTTGCAGTTCGCGCCGCACGAGGATTTTGCGAAGTATCCGCGTACCTTGGAGCAGGATTGCGAGCTGCTCGCCGCCGGCGGCTGCGACATCGTATTCGCGCCTGCGGAACAGGAGCTGTACCCCGAGCCCCAAGAGTACAAGGTGCATCCGCCAAGCCGCCTGGCCGACATCTTGGAGGGCCAGGTCCGGCCTGGATTCTTTGTCGGCGTCTGCACGGTCGTGCTCAAGCTCTTCAACATCGTGCAGCCTGCCGCGGCGGTCTTCGGCAAGAAGGACTATCAGCAACTGCTCGTGATTCGGGACATGGTGCGGCAATTGGCATTGCCCATTGACATCCTGCCGGCCGAGACGGTCCGCGACTCCTCGGGGCTCGCGCTGTCCTCCCGCAATAGCTATCTGAATGAGAGGCAGCGCATCGAGGCCGCCCAACTCAGCGCGACGCTTGGCCGCGTCGCCGAGGCGGTGAAATCCGCTCGCACCGACTGGGCGGTTCTCGAACGGGAGGCGGCGGGCGAGTTAGCGGCGCGCGGCTGGCGTCCCGACTATGTGGCAATCAGGAACCAGCGCGATCTCGGCGCTCCGGCAGCCGGCGAGCGCCTGGTCGTCTTGGGCGCCGCCATGCTGGCCGGCACCCGGCTCATCGATAATCTGGAGGTCGAACCGTGAGACTCTGCCCCGGCGTTCTTGCCTTGTTGATCTTCGGCCTCGCTGCGCGCGGATCCGTCGCGAAGGATGCCTCTCTGCTGTCGCTCGGAATGGAGCACTTCAAGGATACGGCGTCGGTCGTTGACGATCCGGCCAAAGGGCTGACCACGATTTCGACCGAGCGCGGTTTCGTCGAGACGTCCGGACCGATGCGCACGGTGTGGCACGACGAGTTCTTGAGCGCTCTCATCGACGACAAGACCGGCCGGAAATCATTCCAGCTCGATGTATCGGTCACCTATAGCGGCGCCCGGAAAGGCTACCCGAGCGCGGACCTCGTCGGGATGGGCGGTCCGAAGGCCGCCGAGGCGGCGCTCGTGAAGACGGAGACTGCGAATTGCGCGACCGGCGAGTGCATGTACACCGATCACGTCGTGATTCCGGTCGAGGAAGGGCTGCTGCGGCATCTCGCGGCCGGCTATGTGCCGGGCAAGCCCGCGCTGCTGACTTACAAGCTGGTTGCGAAGCGAGGAGTCGGTTACCAGGGCGAGCTGTCGAACGCGGAGATCGCGGGCCTGCTTGCCAAGGTGGATGGTTACGCCGCCGAGCCCGCCCCCGCGGCGGCGGCGCCGCCGACTCCCCGCCGGCTGGATTTCGGCATCAGCGGCATCGTGGTGTCGGCTTCGGCCGATATGCCGAACAGAGCGGGCGTCCTGGTGGCCGCCGTGAACGGCGCATCCGTTGCGGGGCAAGCCGGCATCATCACCGGCGACATCATCTACCAGATCGACGACCGCCCTACCCGCTCGCTTGCCGACCTCGAAGCTGCGGTGGCCGCGAGCGCGGCCCATGCGACCGCGACCCTCAGAATATTCAGAGGCGTCAAGGAGCTCGCTCTGAAGGCCCGCTTTTGACGAATCCGTCGGTCAGAGTATTCAAGAACGCGACGATATCCGCGATGTCTGCCTCGCTCATCGCCGGCCGGCCGCCCGTATGCCGGTCGAGCGGCGGGTCCGTGTCCACGTTGCGCCGATACTTCGCGGGCAGGTCGTCGAATTTCGACACGCTCCCATCGGGCGCGCGCGGATACCACTTTTGCGGATTCGTGTCCCGCTGCGCATAGAATCGCACCGCATCCTCCAGCCGATGGAACACGCCGTTGTGAAAGAACACTCGGCGAACCGCCACGTTGCGCAGCGACGGCGTGCGGAATTGGCCGCAGTACTCCGGCTTATCCGTAAGATCGGTGCGCAGCGGCCCGCATAGCCCCAGATCGAAGTAGCGAGGGTCCGAATTGGCCGCAATCACGGCGTTGCGCGGGACGCCCAGCGCCGCATAGCCAAAATCCGTGAACTGCGGGAAAGCGCCCCCGGCGACCGCACTTGGGTGGCAGCGAGCGCAGTTTCCCCGCGCGGGATCGTTGAAGGCCGCCAATCCCTCTAGCTCCTGCTTGGTCAGGGATGTCGTTCCTCGCAAATAGGCATCGTATTTGCTCGTGTACGGGTAGAACTCGGACGGCGTCTGCTCGTAGGTCTCGAGTGCGAGCAGCACCCCTTTGAAGACCAGCGCCGAATCGGCGAATACGTGCTCGCCGAATGTGTCGCGAAACTCCGCCGCATACGTTGCGCGCCGGACTTTGGCCACGACCTCTTGCGGACTCGCGTTCGCCATCTCGAAAGGCGAAAGCAGCGGTATCTGAGCCTGCTCGTGCGCGGATTGGGCGCGTCCGTCCCAGGTTCGGCCGCCCGCGGGCCCTTGATCGATGCCGTCATCCCCTTCCGAATCGAAAAAATGCTCCGTGAACGACGGAATGCTCTGGGTGTAGGAGAGCGAGGGGACTGCGCGCACGCCCGGGCGCGAATCATTCGCTCCGCCGTGTTGCACCGGCAGATCGTTGGGCGGCCCGAACGCGTGCAAGGGGCTGTGGCACGTGGCGCACGCGAGCTTTCCCGATGCCGACAGCGCCGTATCGAAAAACAAGGCGCGCCCCACGGCCGCCATCGCAGCCGGCGTCGGCCGCTTCTCGAACGAGGCAGCGTAAAAGGGGGTCTCTGCCCCGGCCATGCCGGCGGTCAATCCCAGAACCACGGCAACGCCGAGGACCGCGGCCGGCGATCTTTTAATGGATGCTGCCACCGCTGTCGGCCGGCACGCCGGCATTGAACAGCTGCGCGACGTCGACGGCATCGAAAACGTAGGCTCGATTGCAAAAGTCGCAGCGCACCTCCACCTCACCGCGCTCGGCGAGAATCGATCGAGTCTCGGCTTCGCCCAGCCCATGCAGCATGCCGGCGACGCGCTCCCGAGAGCATCGGCAGCGAAAGTACACCGGCGAAGGCTCGAACAGCCGCAGATCGTCCTCATTGAACAGCCGATGCAGAATCTCCACGTCAGCCAGCGTGGAGAGCTCGGCGGGCGTCAGCGTATCGCCGATGAGTTGCACGCGCCGCCATGCGTCGTCGATCGCCGTGGCGGAGGCGCTCGTTCCCGCGCCCTCACTGGTCGGCAGACGCTGCAGCAGCATGCCCGAGACCCCGGCATCATCGGCATACAGCCACAGGCGCGTGGGCAACTGCTCCGAATTCTGGAAATACAGCTGCAGCGATTCGGCAAGCCGGGCTCCCTCGATGGGCACGATGCCCTGGTAGCGTTGGGCGCCGTCGTCGGTCTCGAGGGTCACCGTCAAATTACCGGTCCCAATGAGCGCGCCGATGCCGTGCGCCGCCGGCTCGCCTTCCAGTGAGCGATAGCGGGCCAAGCCGCGCACGCCGAGCCCGCTGGTGCACTGGGCCAGCAACAGGTGCACCGGTCCGTCGCCCTGCAACTGCAGCGACAGTACGCCGTCGAATTTGATCGTCGCGGCGAGCAGCAGCGATGCCGCCACGGCTTCGCCCAACAGACCGCGTATTGCATCGGGATAGGCGCGGTGCTCGATCAGTGCCAGCCACGCGGCGTCCAGATGCACCAGATGTCCGCGGATCGGATAGTGCTCGAAGACGAACCGATGCAGGGAGTCTCGGTCGTGCATCAGATGAAAGGGCCGCCGGTCAGCTTGAACCGCCGCCGGCGAGCTTGACCTTGAGCAACTCGTTGAGCTGGGCGGGATTGGCCTTGCCGCCGGTCGCCTTCATCACCTGTCCGACGAAGAATCCGAACAGCTTGTCCTTGCCACTGCGATATTCGGCGAGTTGCTTCGGATTCGCCGCGATGACCGAGTCGATCACGCCTTCGATGGCGCCGGAGTCGGTGATCTGCTTCAAGCCCTGGGCTTCTATGATGGCATCCGCCGGCCTTCCCTCCGACCACATCGCCTCGAACACGTCCTTCGCGATCTTGCCCGAGATCGTTTCATCCACGATGCGTTTCAAGAGATCGGCGAGCGCGGCGGGCGAAACCCGCGAGCCGGCGATTTCGACGCTATCGCGGTTCAAGGCGCTCGACAGCTCGCCCATGACCCAGTTCGCCGCGAGCTTGGCATGCGGCGCGCCGAGCGCCGCCACCACCGACTCGTAGAACGCGCCCATCTCGCGGCTCGCCGACAAGACGCCCGCATCGTAGGCCGACAGCCCGAAGTCGCGCGCGAACCGCGCAGCCTTCTCGTCCGGCAGCTCCGGCAGCGTCGTGCGCACGGATGCCACGAACTTCTCGTCGACCTCCACCGGCAACAGATCCGGATCCGGGAAATAGCGGTAATCGTTCGCTTCCTCTTTGGAGCGCATGGAGCGCGTCTCGTTCTTGTCCGAGTCGTAGAGCCGCGTTTCCTGCACCACGGTGCCGCCGCTCTCGATCAACTCGATCTGCCGCCCCACCTCGTAGTGGATCGCCTTTTCGACGAAACGAAACGAGTTCAGATTCTTGATCTCCGCGCGGGTGCCGAATTTGGCCGCACCCCTCGGCCTCACCGAGACATTGGCATCGCAGCGGAACGAGCCCTCCTGCATGTTGCCGTCGCAGATCTCCAGGTACCGCACCAGGGTGTGGACCTTCTTCATGTACGCGACGGCCTCCTTGGCCGAGCGCATATCGGGTTCCGATACGATCTCGAGAAGCGGCGTACCCGCTCGATTCAAGTCGATGCCGGTGGCGTTCGCGAGTCCTTCATGGAGCGATTTGCCGGCGTCCTCCTCGAGATGCGCGCGAGTGATGCCGACCGTCTTCACGGCGCCGTCGTCGAGCATGATGGTGATCGCGCCCTTGCCGACCACCGGAAGCTCGTACTGGCTGATCTGGTAGCCCTTCGGAAGATCGGGGTAGAAATAGTTCTTACGCGCGAAAATCGACCTGGGCGCTATGGCCGCGCCGATCGCGAGCCCGAACTTGACGGCCATGCGCAGGGCTTCCTCGTTGAGCACCGGCAGCACCCCGGGATAGGCAAGGTCGACCAGATTGGCCTGCGTGTTGGGCGTCGCGCCGTAGGCGGTCGAGGAGCCGGAGAAAATCTTCGATCGGGTCGCGAGCTGCGCGTGAATCTCGAGGCCGATCACCACTTCCCAGTCCGACATCACTGATACCCGCCCGGCGTCTTGCGGTGCCAATCGGTCGCACGCTGGTAGTGATGGGCGGCCGACAGGAGCCTGGCCTCGGAGAAATGCGGTCCGATCAATTGCATTCCCACCGGCAATTCGTCGACGAACCCGCAGGGCGCCGAGATGCCCGGAAGCCCCGCGAGGTTCGCGCCGATGGTGTAGATGTCGTTCAGATACATGGTGACCGGGTCGTCGACTTTGGCGCCGATGGCGAATGCGGGCGTGGGCGTGGTCGGGCCGACCAGCAGGTCCACTTTCTCGAAGGCCTTGCGAAAGTCGTCGGTGATCAGGCGCCGCACCTTCTGCGCCTTCAAATAGTACGCATCGAAATACCCGGCCGACAAGACATAGGTGCCGGTCATGATGCGGCGCTTGACCTCCGGCCCGAACCCTTCGCCGCGCGAACGCTCGTAGAGATCCAGGAGATCCTTGGGCTGATCGCACCGGTAGCCGTAGCGCACGCCGTCGAAGCGCGACAGATTCGAGGAGCATTCGGCTGGAGCAACCACGTAATACGTGGGCACCGACAAGGGTAGATGCGGCAGGCTGACCTCGATGGTCTCGGCCCCCATCGCGGTGTAGACCTCGAGTGCGTCCCGGATGAGCGCGGCGTTGCGGCTCTCCAATCCGTCGAAGAACTCGCGCAAAATGCCGAGTTTGAGGCCTTTGAGCGGGGCGTCCAGCGCGGCCGAATAATCGGGGACCGGCGTGTCGACGCTGGTCGAGTCCTTGGGATCGAATCCCGCCATGACCTCGAGCACGACTGCCGCATCCTCCGCGGATCGGGCAAGCACTCCGGCCTGATCCAAGCTCGAGGCGAAAGCGATCATCCCGTAGCGCGAAACCCTTCCGTACGTGGGTTTGACGCCCGTCACACCCGTGAGGGCGGCGGGTTGGCGGATCGATCCGCCCGTATCGGTCCCCGTCGTAAAAGGCGCCAGCCGGGCGGCGGAAGCCGCGGATGAGCCGCCGGACGATCCGCCGGGTACCTTGGTGGTATCCCACGGATTCCTCACCGGACCGTAATAGCTGGTCTCGTTCGAGGAGCCCATGGCGAACTCGTCCATGTTCGATTTGCCCAGCATCACCGTACCGGCGCCCTTCAGCTTGGCCACGATCGTGGCGTCGTAGGGCGAGATGAAATTGTCGAGCATGCGTGATCCGCAGCTCGTTCGGACCCCTTCGGTGCAGAAAATATCTTTATGAATGAGAGGGATGCCGAGCAGGCGCCCGCGCTCTCCGGCCGCCAGGCGCCGATCGGCCGCCCGAGCCGCCTCGAGGGCCTGATCGGCCGTCAGAGTGATCACGGCGTTCAGACTCGGGTTCAGCCGCTCGATCCGCGCCAGGAAATGCCTGGCCAGCTCGACGCTCGAGATCTCTCTGGCAGCCAAACGGCGGGCGAGCTCGCCGACGGAAAAGGTGTGCAGCATCGTCGATGGACTCAACTGAAGGCGTTACTCGATGACTCGCGGGACGACGTACAGCCCGGCTTGCACCCGAGGGGCATTGGCCTGGTAGTTCTCGCGATGGTCGGTTTCGGTCACGACATCCGCGCGCAGCCGTTGGCGCTGACCTTCGAGCGGATGAGCCATCGGCTCGACGCTGTGCGTTTCCACTCGCGACAGTTCGTCGACGAAGTCGACGATGCTCGAGAGACTGGTGACGTACACTGGCATTTCTGCTTCGGTGATCGACAGCCGCGCGAGGCGCGCGATCTTTTCGACGTCTTTGCGGGTCAAGCTCATATCGGGTATTCAAAAATGCGCGCGAGTGCGCAAAAAAAGCGTTCCCGATGATACACGTTGCCTTGCTGAAAGTCCCATCGGTTGTTACATTAGCCCAACTTTTTTCATCCCATTTTCCCACCCGAAAAACCCCCCATGTTCAAACGCCTTAGAGGTTATTTCTCCAATGACCTCTCAATCGATCTTGGAACCGCGAACACGCTGATCTATGTCCGCGAGCGCGGTATCGTGCTGAACGAGCCCTCGGTCGTCGCAGTGCAAGACGAGCCCACCCGGGGCGGCAAAATCATCGTGGCGGTCGGGGTGGAAGCCAAGAACATGCTGGGCAGGACCCCCGGCCACATCACCGCCGTACGGCCGATGAAGGACGGCGTCATCGCCGATTTCACCTACACCGAGAAGATGCTCCAGTACTTCATCAAGAAGGTGCACGGCAACCGCTTCTTGAGTCCAAGTCCCCGGGTGCTGGTCTGTGTGCCCTTCGGCTCGACCCAGGTCGAGCGCCGGGCCATCAAGGAGTCCGCCGAGGGGGCGGGCGCGCGCAGCGTCGACATCGTCCCCGAGCCCATGGCGGCCGCGGTGGGCGCGGGACTCCCGGTCCAGGAAGCCCGCGGCTCCATGGTCCTCGACATCGGCGGGGGAACCTCCGAGGTCGCGGTCATCTCGTTGAACGGCATCGTTTACGCGGCGAGCGTGCGCATCGGGGGCGACAAATTCGACGAAGCGATCACCAATTACGTGCGCCGCAATTACGGCATTCTGATCGGCGAGGCCACTGCCGAGCGCATCAAGCTCGAGATCGGCTCCGCCTATCCGGGGCAACAGGTGCGAGAGATCTCGGTCAAAGGCCGCAATCTCTCCGAAGGCGTCCCGCGCAGCTTCACCCTCAATTCGAACGAGATCCTGGAGGCCTTGCAAGAGCCCTTGCAGGGGATCGTGGGCGCAGTGAAACAGGCGCTGGAACAGACCCCGCCCGAGCTTGGCGCCGATGTGGCCGAGCGCGGCATCGTACTCACCGGCGGCGGGGCCTTGCTTCGCGATGTCGATAAGCTCCTGATGGAAGAGACCGGATTGCCCGTCGTCGTGGCGGATGACCCGCTGACCTGCGTCGCCCGGGGCGGCGGCCGCATCCTCGAGCTCACCGAGGAACACGGACCCGGCATCTTCGGACTGGAGTAATGTCAGCGACTAGAGCGGTTCTCTCGCATGGTCGCGTTCCGTAATTCCGATCCGTCGGGTCGCACGAGTGGACTGCTGCTTCGCTGCGTGCTGTATTCGCTGCTCGCTCTCGGGCTGATCATCGTCGACAAGCGCTACGATCACCTGGGCAAAATCCGTCGCTGGCTGTCGATCGTCGCCTACCCCGTCCAAGTCGCCGTCGAAAGTCCGTTTGCGGGATGGCATTGGTTCCGAGAGAGCGTCACCACGCGCGATGCGCTGCGCGAGGACAATGTGCGTCTCCAAGCTGATCTGCGCCTCGCGCAATTCAAACTGCAGCGCTACGAGGCGCTCGAATCCGAGACTCAGCGGTTGCGGGCGTTGCGCGCCAACACCGCCGATGTCGCGAGCCGGTTCGTCATCGGCGACATCATGGATTTGGATCTCGACGCGTTCCGCGAGCGCGTGCTGGTCGACAAGGGCGCTCACGATGGCGTATTCGTCGGGCAGGCCGTGCTCGATGCGGGCGGCGTGTTCGGCCAGGTCGCCCGAGTCGAGCAACTCACCAGCGAAGTCATCCTGGTCAGTGACCCTGCGCACGCCATCCCCGTCCAGATCAACCGCAATGGCCTGCGCACCATCGCGGTGGGCACGGGTGATACCAGCCGGTTGAAGCTGCCCTACCTGCCGACCAGCGCCGATGTGGTGGTGGGCGACCTCGTGGTCACCTCCGGCCTCGGCGGCGGTTTCCCGGCCGGCTATCCGGTGGGCACGGTGTCGGCCGTGAAGCGTGACCCTTCCCAGTCATTGGCCGATGTCGACGTTCGCCCGGCGGCGGCGCTCGACCGGTCGCGCGAGCTCATGCTGGTCTGGCTGCCGCCGAGCCCCGTGCTGCCCACGGCGGCCGCGCCGGCGACCGGCGGTGCGGGTCCCGCGAATGCAGCGCCCGCCCCGGCGGGCAAGGCCGCGGCGCCGGGCAAGGCCGCTGCCCCGCCGGCCGCCGCAAAGCCCGCCAAGGCTCCTGCCGCGAAGCCCGCTGCCGCCAAGCCGCCGGCAGGCCACACGCCATGATGCGCGACGATCCCATCCGCCGGCTGCCGATGGCACTGTCCTCGCTCGTGGCGCTCGCACTGGCGGTGATTCCCCTCCCTGCGGCGCTCGACGTCTTCCGCCCGGACCTGTTGGTGCTGGTGGTCTTTTATTGGTCGATCGAGTCCCCCCGCGCCGGCGGCCTCACACTCGCCTTCACCTCCGGGCTGGCGCTCGACGTGATCAACGGTGTCGTGCTCGGTCAGCATGCGCTGGCGCTTACCTTGATGGCGGCCTGGGCCACGCATCTGCGCCTGCGGCTTCGCGTCTTCTCGCTCCTGTCACAATCGCTCACCATCTTCGCTCTGCTCACGGGATACCAGTTCATTCTCTTTTGGATCGACGGTGCAACCGGCAATCCGGTGACGAGTTTCAGCCGATGGTTCGCCCCGCTGGTGGGCGCGATCATTTGGCCGTTGCTGGCCGGCGCGCTCGGGCGGTTGAACGAGCGCTGATCCAGGTCGAGGTAGTTAATGCCGGAGGCCACGCCATGATATTCGATGAGTTCTCTCCTTCGCGGACACGCCGCACGCTCACGGCCGGGGGCCGTACGCTGCGAGCTCTCGGGCTCGACGGTCCCCTGACCGGCGTACTCGCGTTGATCGTGTGCATCGGGATCCTGGTCGTCTACAGCGCCTCGGGCCAGAACATCAAAATGGTCGAGCACCATCTGGCCAACATCGCCATCGCGGTGACCGCGCTGCTCGCCCTCGCACGGTTCTCGAGCCCGCAGTATCTGCGCCTGTTCTCGCCGGTCGCCTACATCATCGGCATCTTGCTCTTGGCGGTCGTGGCGGTCACCGGGCACATCGGCAAGGGCGCACAGCGCTGGCTCGACATCGGTTTCATTCGATTCCAGCCTTCCGAGATCATGAAACTCGCGGTGCCCATGATGTGCGCGTGGTACATGCACGAGCGGCCGCTCCCGCCGACCTTCCTCGACATCATCGTCATGGGGATCTTGATCATGATTCCGACCGCCATGGTCGTGGTCCAGCCGGACTTGGGCACCGCGCTCTTGATCGGCGCATCCGGCCTCATCGTCATGCTGCTCGCCGGCATGCAATTTCGGATCATTCTGGTCTCGATCCCGCTGCTCGGCGGGGCGGCATGGGGCGCCTGGCATGTCATCCACGATTACCAGCGCCAGCGCATCCTGACCTTCCTCAACCCCGAGACTGACCGGCTGGGGGCCGGCTATCACATCATTCAATCGCAGATTGCCATCGGCTCCGGCGGCGTTTTCGGCAAGGGCTACATGAACGGCAGTCAGGCGCAGCTCGAATTCCTGCCGGAGCGGTCGACCGACTTCATTTTCGCGGTCATCGGCGAGGAGTTCGGCCTTCTGGGTCAGCTGTTGATTCTTTCCCTGTACGGCGTCGTGATCGGCCGCGCCCTGTACCTCTCGATGCAGGGCCAGGACACCTTCACGCGCCTGACCGGCGGCGCCATCGCCCTGAGCTTCTTCGTCTACGTGTTCGTAAACTCCGGCATGGTGAGCGGCATCTTGCCCGTGGTCGGCGTACCGCTGCCGCTGATCAGCTACGGCGGCACCTCCATGGTCACCTTGCTGGCGGGCTTCGGAATACTGATGTCGCTCAACTCTCACCGCAAGCTCATCGGATCCTGAGCGCGTGCGCCCGTCGCATTTCGCAAAAGCCCTTCTCCTCGCAACGGCCATGCTCGTCGCGAGCGCCCGGTCGGTCGCGCTCGACACGCACCGCGCCGACGTGAAGGACTTCATCGCGCAGATGGCGCAACAATACGATTTCAAGAAGAGAAAGCTGCGCAAACTCCTCAAGGCCGCTCAGAGCCAGCCGGCGATCCTGCAGGCGATGGAACGGCCCGCAGAGCAGGCCAAGCCATGGTACGAGTATCGGGCGATCTTCCTGACCGATCGGCGCATCCGGGAAGGCACCGAATTTTGGCTGGCGCACCGGCAGGAGCTGGACCGGGCCAGCGTGCGCTCGGGTGTCGCGCCCGAATACATCGCCGCCATCCTCGGCGTCGAGACCTTCTACGGACGGCAGACCGGGTCCTACCGCGTGCTCGATGCGCTCGCGACACTCGCATTCGACTATCCGCCGCGCGCCAAATTCTTCCGCGACGAGCTCGAACAATTCCTGATTTTGACCCGTGACTTCAACATGGACCCTCTGACCCTCAAGGGCTCCTACGCGGGGGCCATGGGCGCACCGCAATTCATGCCGTCGAATTACCGGCGCTTCGCGGTCGACGCGAACTCCGACGGCCGCATCGATCTGTGGACCAACTGGTCGGACGTGTGCGCCAGTGTAGGAAATTATCTGCGCGAGCACGGCTGGAACGAGGGCGAGCCGGTGCTCACCGAAGCGGCCGTGGATCCCGGCAAGGCAGCCGATCTCGATGGCCGCAAGCTCGCCCTCGATGAGACCGTGGGCTCTCTCAAGGCCAAGGGCGTCAGCTTCGACAGCTCGATGCCCGCCGACGCGCCCGCGATGCTGGTCGCGGCAGACGAGCCGGACGGCGTGCACTGGCGCGTGGGTTACAACAACTTCTTCGTCATCACGCGCTACAACCACAGCGCGCTCTACGCCATGGCGGTGTACGAGCTGGCGGCCGCGGTCAAGCAGCAAGTGCTGATGTCCGACACGCCGCGGCCCAACGAGACGGCGGCGACGGCCATACCACCGTGAACGCCGCGCGTGCGCCGTCAATCTCGTTCGCGGCCGCGATTGCGGTCGGCCTCGGCGGCTGCGTCAGCACGCGTCATGCTCCGCCGCCGCCGAGCACCCAGGCTCCTGCGCCGGCGGCGCCCTCGGCGGCTCTGCCCCCGCCGCTGCCCGGGACGGTCCCCGACGCGGTCCCGCGGTACGAGCCCCGCTCGCCGTACGGCAACCCCCCCTTCTACGACGTATTCGGCAAGCGCTACTTCGTGCTCTCGTCGAGCGCCGACTACGTCGAGCGCGGTGTCGCCTCGTGGTACGGGCCGGGCTTTCACCAGGTGCGCACGTCGACCCGCGAACCTTACGACATGTACGGCATGACCGCCGCCCACAAGACGCTTCCGCTGCCCTGTTACGCGCGCGTCACCAACCTGCAGAACGGCCGCAGTATCGTCGTCCGGATCAACGACCGCGGTCCCTTCGTCGGCAACCGCATCATCGATCTGTCCTACACCGCGGCCGCGAAGCTTGACATGCTGCGAAACGGAACCGCCATGGTCGAGGTCCGCACCGTCGGACCGACATCCCCCTCCGGGGTGCTGCCGCCCCTGCCGCCGCCCGCGCCGCCGCCGGTCGTCACGGCGCAGGCGCAAGGCGCGGCACCCTGGGTTTCCGGCGTGGCCCCGTTGCCGGCGTCCACCCCGACGCCGGTGGGCGCACCGCCTGCGGCGCCGCCGGGCGCTCCCGTCGTCGCTCCGGCTCCCGTCACCTCCGCCCCGGTGGCCGCGCTGTTCGTTCAGGCGGGGGCTTTTGCCGACCCCGCGAATGCGGAACGCCTCGCGCAGAAGCTTCGAGGCGGCGGCTATGGCAAAGTCTTCGTTCGCGATGATGTGATCGCCGGGCGGCGCATGTATCGTGTGCGCATCGGCCCCGTCCCCGGCGTGCCCGAGTTCGATCGTATCGTCGCTGCTCTGGAAGAGGTCGGGGTCCGCGATGCGCACCTGGCGCTCGACTGATCACGGCCTCTGCCTCACGGAATTCTCACCTCAACCACCACTTCCAAGGTACTCGTTCAATGCTTCGTGCTCCGTTCGCCGTCCGCCCCCTCTGTGCTCTGCTGCTGCTGACCGTGTTGTCGCCGCTCTCCTTCGGCGCCGACATTCCCATCCCCACACCGCCCACGGTGGATGCCCGTGCCTACGTGGTCGTCGACTACCGCACGGACAAGACCCTGGCGGCGCTCGATGCCGACGCGCGCATGGAGCCCGCGAGCCTCACCAAGCTGATGACGGCGTATATCGTGTTTCAGGAACTCGCCGCCGGGAAGCTGAAGCTCCAGGACCAGGTGGTCGTGAGCGAGCACGCGTGGCGTTCGGAGGGCTCTCGTACCTTCATCGAGCTCGGCAAGCCGGTATCGGTCGAGCTCTTGATCCTGGGCATGGTCGTGCAGTCGGGGAACGACGCCACGGTCGCCCTGGCGGAGCGCATCGCCGGCACCGAGGAGACCTTCGCGCAGCTCATGAACGCGAACGCGAAGCGCCTCGGCATGGCGGGGACTCATTTCGAGAACAGCTCCGGGCTCCCCTCGCCCAACCACTACACGACCGCGCACGACCTGTCGCTGCTCGCCATCGCCTTGATCCGCGATTTCCCGCAGTATTACAAATATTTCTCCGTGCGCGAATTCGAGTACAACGGCATCAAGCAGCAGAACCGCAACGGCCTGCTGGGCCGCGATTCGAGCATCGACGGATTGAAGACCGGCCATACCGATTCGGCCGGCTTCTGTCTCGTGACCTCGGCGCTGCGCGATGGAATGCGCGTTGTGTCGGTGGTGCTCGGCTCGAAGAGCTTCAAGGGACGCGAGGACGCGAGCGGCGCGCTCATCAACTACGCGTTCACCTTTTACGACACCAAGCTCGTGGTCAAGGGCGGCGCCAAGCTCGCCTCGACGCACGTCTGGAAGGCGGCGGCCACGCCGGTTGATGTGGGCGTGGACGACGATCTCTACATCACCTTGCCGCGCAGCGCATCGGGCGACATCAAGACCACGGTCGATGTGCAGCCCAGGCTGATTGCGCCTCTGTCGCGCAACGCCGACATCGGAGTCCTGCATGTGGTCGCCGGATCCGAGACCGTGGCGACGGTTCCCGTACATCCGCTCACCGCGGTCGCCGAAGGCGGCTGGTGGCGGCGTCTGATCGATACCATTCGCTTGTGGTTCGCGTAAGCTTTCGGCATGCCGCTGCCCGTCTGCTATTTGAACGGCGATTACTTGGCCCTCGCGGATGCCCGGGTGTCGCCGCTGGATCGCGCCTTCCTGTTCGGCGATGCGGTCTATGAGGTGATTCCCGTCTATGGCGCCCGGCCCTTTCGGCTGCGCGAGCATCTGGACCGGCTCAACCGGAGCCTGTCGGCAATCCGCTTGGCGCCGCCGAAGACCCACGCCGACTGGAGCGAGGTGTGCCGGGAGCTCGTGACACGCAACGGCGGCGGCGATCAGTACCTGTATTTACAGGTCACCCGCGGCGCCGAGTTCGGCCGCAACCACGCGTGGCCGGAGGGGCTCGTGCCCACCATCTTCGGCTATTCGAACCGGTTGGAGGCCCCCACCCCCGCGTTGCTGGAGGACGGCGTCGCCGCCGTCACCGCCGCCGACACCCGATGGGCGCGCCGGGACATCAAGTCCACGGCGCTCCTGGCGAATGTGCTGCTCAAGAAACTGGCGAACGATGCGGGTGCCTTCGAGACCATCCTCTTGGAGCGCGGCGAGCTCACGGAAGGCTCCTCGACCACGGTGCACGTGATCTCGCGGGGCGAGATCCATACGCCGCCCAATGGGCATCAGATCCTCCCGGGCACGACCCGCGATGTGGTTGGCGAGCTCGCCGCCCGGATCGGCATCGTCAACCGCAGCGCCCGAGTCACGGAGATCGAGCTGCGCGCCGCGAGCGAGATCTGGCTGGCATTTTCCACGCGCGGCGTGCTTCCCGTCACCCGTCTCGATGGCAGTCCGGTCGGCAGCGGCAAACCGGGGCCGCTGTTCGCGCGCATGCACAAGGCATTCCTGGATTACATCCGCGAGCTCGCGGGGGCGCCCGTGCTGTGAGCACGGCTAAGCCGCCGGATTTTCCCGCGGAATTCCCCATCAAGGTCATGGGCAGGCAGGATAGCGATCTGCGTGCCGCGACCCGCGAAATCATCGAGCGTCATGCGGGCCCCCTCCCGGACGACAAAATCCGGGTGCGCACCAGCGGCGACGGCAATTTCCTCGCCGTCACCTACACCATCGTTGCCACCGGCCGGGATCAGCTCGACGCGATCTATCGGGAACTGACCGCCTGCAAGCTCGTACTGATGGCGCTCTGAGACGGCGGCTCGGCGGCGCACGGTGCCTCCGCATCAAGGCCCAAGCGCCGCATCAAATGCGGCATGAGTCCCGCGGCGGCGGTACTCACCTCGCGAACCTCGCAAAGATCGGCGAGCCGCGTCACCGCGAGTCCCGGGTAACCGCAGACGTTGATGCGCTGGAACGGCTCCGTATCCAACGAGACGTTGAGCGCCATTCCGTGATAACTCGCCCCGCGCCGGATGCGCAAGCCGACGCTCGCGAGCTTCGCCTCGCCGACATAGACGCCGGGCGCGGCGCGCGAGCCGCGAGCCGCGATGCCGAGCTCGGCCGCGTAGTCGATCACCGAGTTCTCGAGCGCGACCACGAGATCGCGCACGCCGAGCGCGCCGCGCCGCAGATCGAGCAGCGGATAGATCACGAGCTGGCCCGGCCCGTGATAGGTCACCTGGCCGCCGCGGTCGATTTGCACGACGGGAATGTCGCCCGTGTGCTTGAGATGCTCGAGGCTCGCGTTGAGCCCCAGCGTGAATACCGGCGGATGCTCCAGGAGCCAGATCTCGTCGCGCGTCGACGCGTCGCGCTCGTCGGTGAAGCGCTGCATGGCGCGCCACGTGGGCTCGTACTGGACGAGCCCGAGATGGCGAACGAGGGGCGCGCGCGCGGCACCGCTCGAAGGCGGCGCATCGCCCGGCGCCGCACCGCTCATCGGCCGTGCTCTGCCGCGCCGCGCGCCTGCCCGTTCTGAAGGCCCGCGTTGTTGCGCGCGAGGGCCTGCTCCGCGCGGTAGCTGGAACGGACCAGGGGACCCGAAACGCATTCGAGGAATCCGCTCTCGAGCGCCCACCCGCGGTACTGCGCGAACTCATCGGGCGTCACGAATCGCTCCACCTCCAGATGATTGGGCGTCGGGCGCAGATATTGTCCGAGCGTGAGGATATCCACGGCCGCGGCGCGCAAATCGCTCATGGTCCGGCGGATCTCCGCGTCGGTCTCTCCGAGCCCGAGCATCAGGCTGGTCTTGGTGAGCACCGCCGGCCGATGCGTTTTGGCCGCGGCCAGGACCTCGATGCTTTGCCGATAGCCGGCGCGCGGATCGCGCACCGGATGCGTCAAGCGCTCCACGGTCTCGACGTTCTGGGCGAAAACCTCCAACCCCGACTCGACCACCGTGCGCACATGCTCGAAGATGCCGGCGAAATCGGGCGTGAGCGCCTCGACCGCCGTCTCGGGGTTGCGCGCCTTGATGGCGCGCACCGCGGCCGCGTAATGCGCTGCGCCGCCATCGGGCAGATCATCCCGATCGACCGAGGTGAGCACCACGTACTTGAGCCGCATGAGCTCGACCGAACGTGCAACGTTCTCGGGCTCCTCGGGATCGAGCCACCCGCGTGGATTGCCCGTGTCCACCGCGCAGAAGCGGCAGGCCCGCGTGCACACGGCTCCCATGAGCATGATGGTGGCAGTGCCCGCGTTCCAGCATTCGCCGATGTTGGGGCACTTCGCCTCTTCGCAGACCGTGCTCAGGCGGTGGTCGCGGACGATTTGTTTGACCGCTCCGAAGGCGGCGCCGGCGGCCAAGGGCGCGCGTAACCAGGGGGGCTTGCGGGCACCGGGCGAGCCGCCCGCGGGGGCCGGCTTGATGCCGTCCTTGATGGCGGTAAACCCTTGAGGGGTAAGATATTTCTCGCCGCTTCGCGGCGGCTTATGGGATGCCTCCGTGACGGGAATGCCCTTGAAATCGGCCATATCCCATTCTACCCCACGTGGGTGCGGCACGCGGCCTGTGCGGGCGCTACGCGCTCTGCGCCGCGGCGCGGGGCGCCAGGCTCTGCTCCACGCTGATGCGATCGCGTCCCGCGTGCTTCGCGCGGTAGAGCGCGCGGTCCGCGGCCTTCAGCAAGTCCGGTGCGGTCGAGCCGTCTCCGGGATAGACGGCGATGCCGAACGAGGCCGAGGGCGCCGCCAAGGTCTGGCCGAGGTGCGTGAGGTTCGTGCTGCGGATCGCGAGCCTCATCTCCTCGGCGCGCTGGCAGGCCATGTCGATGCTCGTCTCCGGCAGCACCACGGCGAATTCCTCTCCGCCATACCGGCAGGCCAGATCCGCAGGACGAATATTGCGGCCGATTGCGCGAGCGAGCGCACTGAGCACGAAGTCCCCCGCGTCGTGGCCGTGCCGGTCGTTGAACTGTGAAGTTGTCGATATCGATCATGATCACGGCCAACGGCTGGCCGCTGCGTTCCGCACGATGGATCTCCCGATTGAGCGCGTCCTCGAGGTAGCGTCGGTTGTATAGGCCGGTCAAACCGTCGCGCAGCGCCATTTCACGCATCGCGTCGCGCAGCCGCAGGTTCGACAGCGCGGGACCGACCCTGTCGGTCATCGCCTGCAGACGCTGCTCCGTCACACGCGCCGGCCGCCTGCTGCCCGGATCTACGTCCAGGGCAATGTGGAACAGGCCGAGAATCTGGCCCTGGCCGTGGAAGGGAACACAGGCGTAGCCGCGGTGCTGCTCGCGGGCATGCCCGCAGCGGAGGGATCCGTTTGAGGGCGCGAAATGAGCGCTTCCCAGACGCAGCGCCCAGCATTCATCGGGGGCGAGCGTCTTGTCGGCCGGCGGCCCTCCACCCCATTGGGCGACGTGCTCCAGGACATCGCGCGATTCCCGATAGATGAACAGCGATCCCGAGGACTTGGGGAACAGCTGCGCGCCGGTCTCCCGCACGATTTCGTAGGCCTCGCCCCGCTGTCCGCATGACTGGAGCAGCTCCGCCATGCGCGAAAGCACCTCGCCGTCCCGATGAAAGGCCTCCAATTGCTGGACGGTGGCGACCAGCGCCCGATTGTTGCGGCGAATGGCGACATCGCTCTTCTTGCGCGCGGAGATCTCGCGAGCCAGGCTCCGGTTGGCCTCGCCCAGCGCCACGAGGCGCTCCTGCAACGCGGCCTGCGCCGCCCGCAACGCTTCCTTCTGATGATGCAAAGCGGTGACGTCGCGGGCCACGGTGATCTCGCCGATCAGATTCCGCTTTACGTCGAAGAGCGGCGTCGTCTTGATCTCGACCGTTACGATTTCTCCGTTCTTTTTGCGCCGCTCGCCGGTGCTGGAGGTCTGGACTCCGGCGCGGATGCGCTCCAGGAGCTTGGCGTAATCCGCATCGGGCAGCTCCGCGGCGTGCAGCTCGCGAAGCGGCTTGCCCACGGCTTCCGCGGCTGAGAATCCGTAGAGCGACGCCGCCTCGCGGTTCCAGAACATGACCACCGCGTTCAGATCCTTGACGATCACCGCTTCCGCAATTTGTTCGAGCACCTGTTCGAGCTCGAGCGCGTACTCCTTCAATGTAGCCGCGTCCGCGCCGCCCAGCGCCCGGAACGCGATCATGATCGACACCCAACCTGCATGAGAACTCCCGTATCCCGATTCAGGATTGCCTTGCAACAATTCTAGGGGGGAACCCTTATGCGGGCCGGTAGTAGCGCGCAATTCCGGTGGTTTTCCCCTGACGCGCGCCTACCGCTCATTCAACTGTGACCGACAACGCATTTTTCGCCGGACCCCCGGCCCGCCGCGGCCGGTTCGGCGACTCGGCGATCAGCACCGCGTTCGTGCCGCCGAAGGCGAAGGAGTTGGACATCACCGCCTGGAGCGGGACGCCGTTGCGCGCAGCGCCCGGGACGTAATCCAGATCGCACGCCGGGTCCGGGCTATCGAGATGCATGGTCGGCGCCACCATGCCTTTTTCCAGGCAGATCACCGCGATGATGAATTCCAGGCCGCCGGCGGCGCCCAGCAGGTGGCCGTGGGTGGATTTGGTGGAGCTCACGGGAATCGAGTACGCGCGCTTGCCGAACGCCTGTTTAATCGCAGCAGTCTCCGTCGCATCGTTCTGCAGCGTGGCGGAGCCATGCGCGTTGATGTAGTCGATCTCCTCGGGCTCGAGCCCCGCGCAAGCGAGCGCGGCGCGCATCGCTCCCGCCTGCCCTTCAGCCGAAGGCCGGGTGATGTGAGAGGCGTCGCTGGTCAACCCGTAGCCGGAGAGCTCCGCGTGGATCGGCGCGCCCCGATCCACCGCGTGCCGCCACTCCTCCAGCACGACGAACGCGGCGCCTTCGCCGAGCACCAGGCCGCTGCGGTTCAGAGAAAAGGGCCGGCATGAGGCGCCGGGGTCTTGCGCATCCTCAGCCGCCAGCGTGCGCATGGCCTCCCAAGCGCGCAGCACACCGAAGGTCAGCGGTGCTTCCGCCCCTCCCGCGATCATCACGTCGACATCGCCGGATTGAATTCTTCGCGCCGCTTCCCCGATCGCCACCGAGGACGACGAACACGCCGTCGAGAAAGTGAGGCTCGGCCCGAAAAGTCCGTGCTCGATGGAAATCCACGACGCCGGGGCGTTCGTCATGGCGGCGAGCACCGTGTAGGGATTCACGCGGTCCGATGCGTCGGCATAGATCGTTCGATAACCGGCATCGGTCGTTTCCGCCCCGCCCATGCCGCTGCCCACGAATGCCCCGCACCGTTGCCGCTGTTCGGCGGACAAATCGAGCCGGGCATCGGCCAGCGCCTGCGCGGCGGCGGCCAATGCGAGCTGCGTGACTCGATCGAGCAGTCGAAGGCGCGCGGGGTCGAAGTTTGCCGCTCCGTCGAAAGCGCACGAGGCGCCGATCGGGGATCGAAGCCGCTCGCAGAGGGAGGGAGCGAGCCGGCGAACGCCCGATCGGCCTTCGGCGAGACTTCGAGCCACCTCCTCGATCGAATTGCCGATCGGCGCGACGACCCCGAGACCGGTGACCGCCACGCGTCGCATGGTCACATTTTGACCTCATCCGCCTTGGCGCCGCCCGCCGCGGTTCCGGCGGCGGTATCCGCCGAGCGATGGCCGATGATGAGTCCGTCGATGTACACGACGACATCTTGAACGGTCCGCAGACCCGTCGGCGGGTCACCGGGGATCTTGACGTGAAAACCATCCTCGATCTTGAACATCAGCTCGAGCAGGCTCAGCGAGTCCATGCCGAGCGTATCCAGCGTGGCGTCGGCCGAAAGCCTATCGCGCGGCAAGCCGTAGTCGCGTACCAAGATGTCCTGCAAAGTTTCAAGCGTGCTCATGGCGCATCCTATCCTCGCTTCCGATAATGTCTGGTCTTTCCGGCCCAGCGGGCGGCTTGAGTCAGTAAGCCGGGCCAACGCCGCAGGAGCGCATGCGATAAGGATGCGAGTTCGGGCTGCATGGCTGCATGAGCGGCAGCGGCGGCGAACCGCACTCTGGGCGCAAACGCCGCCCGCCAAGCCTCCGCATAGCGATCGTTCAGATGGCGCGTGCGCGAGGAATCGAGCGTGATGGGCCGACTAACCAACAGATGCTCGGCGAGAATGTGCGCTGACTGCAGCGCCATCGCAATACCCTCGCCGATCAGCGGGTGGCTCTCGCCGGCCGCGTTGCCGACCCGAAAGGCCTGCTTGCACCGCCCGACGCGTATCCCCGGACGAATGGGGCCCACGCTGAGCCAGGGACCCCGCTGGCGCGCGTGCCCGAGCGCATCGCGCACTCCGGCGCAGGAGCGAAGCAAGAATGCGCCGACGGCCTCCCCGGCCGACACGCCCGGCAGGGACCTGCGGCATGCGCGCAGCCGGTCGCGCCGGATGCAGCACGCGAGCGTCGTCCGCCCGCCCTCGGCGACCACCATTCCCCCGTAACCCCCGTCGAACGCGATTACGGGTAGCAGACCGGGCGCCAGCCGCGAGTCGTCGAAGCTCGTTTTGAAAGCGAACAGATCGGAGGGGCGCTTCGGATGGTCACCGGGTCCGATCGCCGCAGCCCGCTCGTCGCGCGTTGCGGATCCGCCGGGCGGGGGCTCCCACGAGCCGTGCGCGTCGATGATCACGGATGCGCGGCGGATCTGGCGGCCTTTCGCCGCGCGGCCGGCGATCGGCCTCCCGCGGGAACTCATCTCGATCTCGCCCGCGAAGTCGCCCGGCCCGCCGTGAACGGCACGGACTTTGGCGGGCTGCAGGACCTCCACGCCAACCGACCGCGCACGGTCGAGCAGCAGCGCGTCGAGGCGATCTCGGCCCACCGCGCGGCCATAGGGGTAAGCGCCCGCCGCGCACGCCGGAAAATCCGCATCGAGGGGCGCCAGGTTACCCATCCAACCGACGCGTGCAAGCTGCGGTCCCGCCATGTTGCGAAATGCCGCACCCACGCCGAGCGAATCGAATAGCTCCAGACTTCCGGCAGAAATGCACTCGCCGCAGACCTTTTGCCGCGGATAGGCGCTTTGCTCGACCAGGATCACCTGCCAGCCCGCCTGCGCCAGCAGGATCGCGCTTGCGCACCCCGCCGGGCCGGCGCCGATCACCAGCGCATCAGCGATGGGTCGCATGAGTGTCCGTCGCCACGGTGCAGCCTCGACGCACGGCCGTAAAACAATGGGTGAAGGGCGGTGCACGGAACTCGCCCAGGATCCAATCCTCGCCCGCGCCCCCCCAGGCTGCCTCGAGTTCCTTGCCCGAGAAACCCGCGTCGACGCTCTTTACCGCGTCGCCGCGGGTAACCGCATTGGCGCCGATCAGCACGACGCTGCGGGCCGCAATGCGGGCGAGCGCGTCGCGCCTCGGCTCGCTCGCGATGAACGCGTCGGCTCGACGCGCGATGCCCTTCATCAAGGATGCGAGCTGCGCTCCTTCGAAATGATGAAGAAAGAGCGAGGCGAGACAGAGATCGTACGGCGTCCCGGCATCGATGCGCGCCCAATTCGCGATATCCATGCGCACGCGGCGAACCTCCCACCCCAATAGCCGGTAGGCATCGCAGGTGTCGTCCGTCACCAGGTCCACGCGATCGAGCAGCGTCAACTCGACGCCGCTCCAGCGGGGCGCGAGCGAGCGCGCCACGGCCAGCATCAGCGTACCGTCGCCGGCGCCCAGTTCGATGAGCCGGCGGGGCGGCGCAGCCAAGCGCAAATTCCCGATGAGCCGTTTGAGGATGGATGCGGAACGCATGAATCTATGGATCATCCGCAGGTCGCGGCGCGAGCGCTTTGCACGCGGATCATCGGGAGCGAGTTCGTCGAGAAGTTCCGGGACCACCCGCCGAGACGAGACCTCCATCGGCTTTACTCGACGGCCAGCAATGCACCATGACAGGTGAAGCCGGCTCCGAAGGACGACATCCACCACCACCCGCCGGCGGCCTCTTCGCGCAAAGCGGCGTCGAGAACGAAATAGACGAAGGCGCTGCTCAGATTGCCGAACCGCCGCAGCGCCTCGCTGCTATGCCGCAGCGCGTGCGGCGGCAGGGATAGGCGTTCCTCGAGCGCGAGCAGCACGTCCCGCCCGCCGGCGTGCATGATCCAATTGGTGATTTGGTTCTGATTCACGCCGGCGCGCCCGAGCGCCGTCGCGAGGACCTCGCGGGCATGGTCTGCCGCAAGCCCGGGCACGACACGCGTCAGGACGTTCCGGAGCATTCCCGCGCGGTGCTCGAACCGCAACGATTCGCGCGCCCCGGGATTGATCAGCGAGACGCTGTCGCGCCACTGCACGCTGCGGCGGCCGGGTGGACGGGTCCGCGACAACACAGCCGCACCCGCGCCGTCGCCGAAGAGGCATGCGCTGATCAGAACGCCCGGCTCGTTGTCCAGGTACATGGCGGCACTGCACACCTCGACGCAAATGGATAGCACGTGCTCGCATTGCGCACCGCCGATCGTCGCATTGGCGAGTTGCCAATTGGGGAGGGCGCCCGCGCATCCCTGGCCCACCAGGTCGAAGCACAGCACGTCCGGCCTGAGCCCGAGACGCTCCACCACGTAGCCGGAGAGGCCCGGGCAAAGATAGCCCGTACAGGTGGTCACGATGATTGCGTCGATTGCTGCGGGATCGAGCGCTGCGCGTCCCAGCGCGGCGCTCCCGGCGTTCGCCGCGAGCAGCGGTGCATGGGTCTGGAACCGCGTCTGCAGGGTATCGGGATCGATCGCGAAAACCTCGTCCAAAGATTCGATCGCGAGCCAGCGTTCCTCGATGCCGTTATCCCGCCCAAGGACCGCCTTTGCGACCGCATGCGCCCGCGAGTCCAGGCGACCGAACCACGCAGATTCGCTGAACGCGCGCCAGCATTCGCTTTTCGTGTAGCGCTTTGCCGGCAGAGCGGTTCCGATCGAATTCAAATACACGGCGCGTCTCCTTCGCAACACCGAAGTCTAACCCACCGTCGCCGGCTCCCCGGCGAAAAGACGCGAAAGTCGGTGTCAGCGATCGCTGACGGGGGCGGGTGGCGCGGCACGACTCTCGGGCAAGCCGGGCGGAATCTCTTTACACTTCCCGGCTGTCTCAATGGAGCATCGGCAATGCGCGCGGCATGAAGATACCCAAGGGTTTGCAGCCTCTGGTGGACGACGGGATGGTGGACAGCGTGGTCCGCAAGCTCAAGAGCGGCAAGGAAGCGTCGGTCTACATCGTTTCCTGCGGCGGAGAACTCCGCTGCGCGAAGGTCTACAAGGAGGCCGAACAACGCGGCTTTCGCCAGCTGGCCCGCTATCAAGAGGGCCGCAAGACGCGCAATAGCCGCGACGCGCGTGCCATGGGCAGGCGTGGCAGCCACGGCCGGCGGGTGCAGGAAGCCGAATGGAAGAACGCCGAGGTCGATGCCCTCTACCGGCTGGCCGGGGCGGGCGTGCGGGTTCCCGCGCCTTACCTGGTGCATGAGGGTGTGCTGCTCATGGAGCTCGTATGCGACGCGGCGGGCGACCCCGCCCCGCGTCTCAACGACGTAGGCCTCACCGCCGATCAGGCTCTGGAATGGCACGCATTCATGATGGGGCAAATCGTGCGCATGCTGTGCGCCGGCCTCATTCACGGCGATTTGTCGGGATTCAACGTGCTGGTGGACGCAACGGGCCCGGTCATCATCGATCTGCCGCAGGCGGTCCACGCCGCGAGCAACAATAACTCGTTCGCCATGCTGGAGCGCGACGTCAACAACATGCGCGAGACCTTCGGTGGCGCCTCCCCTGAGCTGCTGCGGACCGAATACGCGCGCGAAATCTGGAAGCTCTACGAGTCCGGCGAGCTGACGCCGGAGGCCGTGCTGACCGGGCGCTTCGAGCGCGATACGTCCGCCGCGGATGTGCAGGCCGTCCTGCTGCAGATCGAGGAGGAAAGGCTCGAGGCCGAGGCGCGGCAGCGCCGGCGCGCCTCGGCGGAGGCTCGCTGACCGGCCGCGCGCGGCGGACACGCCGCGGATCAGCCGGTCGTTTCGCCCGTCGTCGTGTCGTTCGAGTAACGCCAGGCGCGCTCGAACGGCAGGCGCCACGCGCGCGGCGCGATCAGTTGATGAACGGCGTTGGGCCCCCACGAGCCGGGAGCGTACAGCCGCACCGGCGGCGGCGCTTCCTGCAGCGCGGCCGACACTTCCCATAGGCGCTCGATGCCTTCGGCGGTATTGAAGAGCGTGTGATCGCCGCGCATGGCGTCGAGAATCAGCCGCTCGTAGGCCTCCAGCACGTCTCCGACGAAGCCCGTGTCGTGCATGGCGAACTGCATGCTGAGCTTGTCCAGGCGCATCCCGGGGCCGGGACGCTTGCCGTAGAATGACAGCGACATCTTCGAGGCGTCCGCGAGATCGAACGTCAAATGGTCCGGCCCCTGCGTTCCGATCCCGGAACCCGCCGGAAACATGCTCCGCGGGGGCTCCCGGAAGGCGATCGAGATGATCCGTTGCCCCTCGGCCAGCCGCTTGCCGGTGCGCAGGAAGAACGGCACCCCCGCCCAGCGCCAGTTGTCGATCGCGCACTTGAGCGCGATGAACGTTTCGGTATCCGACTCCCGGTCGATGCCCTCCTCCGTGCGGTAGTCTTGGTATTGTCCGCGCACCACGTCGGCGGGCTGAATCGGCACGAGGCTGCGAAAGACCTTGTTCTTCTCCTCGCTGATGGGCGCGGGCTCGAGCGAGGTCGGCGCCTCCATGGCGGTGAACGCAAGGATCTGGAACAGGTGCGTCACCACCATGTCGCGGTACGCGCCCGTGGCCTCGTAAAACGCGGCACGCCTGCCGAGACCGAGAGTCTCCGGCACATCGATTTGCACGTGGTCAATGAAGTTGCGGTTCCAGATCGGCTCGAACAGGCCGTTCGCGAAGCGGAATGCCAGAATGTTCTGCGCCGCCTCCTTGCCGAGAAAATGATCGATGCGGAAGATCTGCTCTTCGTCGAAAACCTCGTGCAATTTTGCGTTCAGCGCCACCGCACTCTTCAGGTCGGTGCCGAAGGGCTTCTCCATGATGATGCGCGAGCCCTCGACCAGACCGGCCTCGGCCAGCATCCGGACCGCCGACAGCGCCGCGCTCGGCGGCACGCTCAGGTAGTGCAGGCGGCGGCTCTCCCCGCCGATCGACTTCTCCGCTTTTTCCACTGCGGCCCGCAGCGCGGCGGCGCCGGTTTTCAGTGACACGTAATCGAGGCATTCCGAGAACTGCTTCCACTCGCTGTCGGTGGCCTTACGGGTGGAGAACTCATCGAGAGCGCCGCGCGCGATCTTGCGGAACGCCTCGGCATCGATGTCCTCGAGGGAAACTCCGATGATGCGGCAGCCGGGAATGAATCCGATCACGCTCAAACGGAACAGGCCGGGCAACAGCTTGCGATGCGCAAGGTCGCCGGTTGCGCCAAAGAGCACCACGACCTGCGGAAAGCGCGGACCTACGCCTGGAGGAATCTTTCGCACCGTGACCTCCTGTTGAATGAACTGATACCTGCCCGATCTCGACGGGGCGCTAAAGCGCCCTGCCGTAAAAAGCCGGCCGCTCGGCGGAACTGAACGCCACTCCGGGAGCTTCGCGCCCGTCCGTCTCGCTCAAGGCGCGCCTCCAGTCTGGTTCAAGGCCTCCAGCCGGTCGACCGATCCGACATCGTGCCACACTCCCCGATAGATCTCGGCCGAGCATCGGCCGGCCGCCATCGCACGGATCAACAGAGGCTTCAGCGGAAACGCGCCGCCCGCGCAGCCGGCGAATAATTCCCGGCGATATGCGGCGATCCCGGAAAAGGTGAATCGCACCCCGGCGTCCGGCGCGGCGAGACCTCGCTCCACCCCGAAGTCCCCGTTGGGATGCTGGGGCGGGTTCGGCACGAGGACCAGATGCGCGTCGCGCTCGGGCGGCAACCTCGCCTCCGCCAGAGGATAATCGCTGAATACATCGCCGTTCACCACCAGAAAAGCGCCCTCTCCGAGCAAGGGCAGGGCCTGAAAGATGCCTCCGCCGGTCTCGAGCGCTTGCGGCGCCTCGTCGCTGTAGTCGATCCGGACTCCGAAGCGCGAGCCGCTTCCCAAGGCCTCGCGGATCATGCCGCCGAGCCATGCGAGATTGATGACGATGCGGTCGATGCCCGCGCGCGCGAGCCGCTCGAGGTGATGTTCGATCAACGGCTTGCCTCGCACGGACAGAAGAGGCTTCGGCACCCGATCCGTCAGCGGACGCATGCGCTCACCCCGCCCGGCCGCCAGGATCATGGCGACGCGCGGACGCTCGGCCGGAGGCCCCTCACTCACGCCGGCCTCGCCCGCGCCGGCCGACTCACGCGTTCCCCGCCAGAGGCGCCTGCGCGTCCCGCAGCGCCCGCGACTGAGCGTCGGCGAAGCCGGGGTCCACCTGGGTGGCGATATAATCGGCGAACTCGGCGGTCTCTCGATAGCGCGCCGCCGCTTGGCGGGTGTAGTCGAGCACCCGCGGCAGATCCTTGAGGTACCCGGGCTTGCCGTCGCGATAGTACAGCCGCGCGAAAATGCCCAGCACCTTGATGTGACGCTGCAGTCCCATCAAATCGAACCAGCGGATGAATTCGCCCTCGCCGGCGGTGAGCCCGAAGCCGGCCTCGAGCAGCGCTCGCCGGTAACCGAGCAGCCACTTCTCCACTCTCGCGACCGGCCATTCGATATAGCAATCCTTGAGGAGCGATACGGCATCGTAGGTCACTGCGCCGCGCACCGCGTCCTGGAAATCGAGGATGCCCGGATTGGCCTCGTCGGTCACCAGAAGATTGCGCGAATGATAATCGCGATGCACGAAGGTCGCCGGTTGCTCGAGCGCACTTTGCGACAGAAAATCGAACAGTCGGTCGAGCATCGCGCGCGCACGCGCGTCTGCGGGCGTTTGCAGATGGCGCCCCAGGAACCACTCCGGCATCAGCTCCATCTCGCGATGGAGCAGGGCTCGGTCATAGGGCGGCAAGCCATGTGCCGCCGCCCCGCCGCGGGTCTGCATCCGCACCAATGCGGCCAATGCGTCCGCGTACAAGCGATCGACGTCGCGGCCGGCGGCGAGCTGGTCCAAGTACTGCCGCGTTCCCAGATCCGACAGCAGCAAGAGGCCTTGCCGCAGGTCGCGCGCCAGCACGACCGGAACGTTCAATCCCATGGCCTTGAGCGAGCGCGCGACGCCGATGAACGGCTCGAGCGTCTCCTTGTCCGGCGGCGCATCCATGACGATGCAGGAATCCGCGCCGCGCGTGACCCGAAAATAGCGCCGGAAACTCGCGTCGGCGGAAGCCGGCTCGATCCGTCCGCCGGCGAATCCGAGATCCTCCGTCACCCAGCGAGTGAGCATTCCGAGGCGGGAATCGCTTGCATCCGTTACACCCATGCTAGACCATTCGGACGACCGCAAATGCGGCATCGCAAGTATACCGACTAAGGCGAACCAACTTTGCCCATTGCTTCTCATCGAGCCGTGCCGGCAGCCGCTTTGGCCGCCGCGTGCTGTCTCCTGGCGACCGCGCCGGCTCGTGCGGCCGACATGTGTCCGGCGCCGCCGAAGCGCAAGCACGTGCCGGCGCAAACGGCCACCGCCAACGACGATCATCGGATCTGGTTCGACAGCGACGGTGGATCGTTCGACGAGGCAACAGGATTTGCGGTACTGACCGGCCACGTACAGGTCCGCCAGGATCTGCGTACCATTTCGGCGGACCGCGTCACCTACGACCAGAAGACCGGCAAGGTCACCGTCAAAGGCTCGGTGGATTTCGAGGACCCACAGCTTGGCGTCACCAGCGACTCCGGCGCCTACGACGTGCTCGGCGGCGCCAATTTCAACGAGGCCAACTTTCGCATCTTCGACCTCAACGGCCGCGGCTTCGCCAAGAAGATGGAGGTTCATCCCGACGGCACGGCCCGCTTGGAGATGGTGCGGTACACGAGCTGTCCCGTCGGCAATCGGGACTGGATGATGCAGGCCAGATCGCTCAAGTTGGATACCGACGCCGAACAAGGATTCGCGCACGGGGTGGTCATGCGCTTCAAGGACGTGCCGATTTTCTACACGCCCTATATCTCCTTTCCCTTGGGCGACGACCGCCAGAGCGGATTGTTGTTCCCGAGCTTCGGACACTCCGGCACCAACGGCTATGAGCTGGACGTTCCGTATTACTTCAATTTGGCGCCGAATTACGACATGACCCTCACCCCCGGTGTTCTGTCGGCGCGGGGCGTGCAGCTTGGCGGCCAGTTCCGCTTCCTGACGGCGGACTCTCACGGCCAGATCGAGGAGAATTTTCTGCCGGATGATCGGCAGACGGATAGCGACCGAGCCTTCATACACGCCACGGATGTGACCAATCTCGCCCCGGGCCTGCGCTTCGATACCGACATCACCAGCGTCAGCGACAGCAACTATTTCAGCGATTTCGCGGTCGGCTCGGATCAGACCAGCGTCACCTTCCTCGAGCGCCAAGCGGAGTTTCAGTACCAGGACGACATCTGGCGGATCCGGGCCCAGGCGCAAAACTTTCAAACCATCGATACGTCGGTCGATGCCGGCGATCGCCCCTATTCGCGCGTACCGCGCATCGAGGCCTACGGACTCATCCCGGTGGTCGGCGATCTCGAGTTGGGGGTGTCGAGCGAGGTCACCAATTTCCTGCGAGAGGTCGGGCCCACCGGCGTACGGGCGGATCTGTCGCCCGAGCTGCGCTGGGACCTCCGCGCGCCGGGGTACTTCTTCGATCCCGTGGTCGGATACCACTTCACGCAATACGACCTTCAAAATGCGGCGGCCGGCGACCCGAGCACCCCCACTCGGACGCTGCCGTATGCGAGCGTCGACACGGGCCTGATCTTCGAGCGCGACTCGGGCTCGCAGGGACAGCGCACGGAAACGCTGGAGCCGCGCCTCATGTACAGCTATGTCCCCTACCGCAACCAGAACGAACTCCCGATCTTCGACACCGGGTTGCCCGATCTGAACCTCGTCGAGCTGTTCCGCACCAATCGGTACGTCGGCGACGACCGCATCGGCGATGCGAACCAGCTCGCCATGGGGCTGACCACGCGCCTGTTCAGCGACACCACGGGCGCCCAATACCTGACGGCAACCCTCGGCCAGATCCGCTACTTCTCCCTTCCGCGGGTGTTCCTGCCCGACGAGATCACCCAGACCGTGCCCGGACAAACGCTTTTGACCCTCCCGGGGCAGCCGAGCCAGGTCATTTTGCCCGGGCAGAATCTGCCGACCCTTCCCGGGCAGACCCTCGCTACGGCACCGGGCCAGATCTCGCAGGTCTATCGAGCCTCGGACCTCATCGGCGAGGTGTCGGTGACGGCGTACAAGAACTGGAGCGTAAACCTCGATTACCAGTGGAATCCGTACACCTCGCAGACCGACAAGTCGGAGGTCCTGCTGCAGTACCATCCGGACCCCAACAAGGTGATAAACGTCGGCTATCGGTTCCAGGAGGACATCCTGAAGCAATATGACGTGTCCTTCGCCTGGCCCATCGCCAGCCACTGGAACACCGTCGGGCGCTACGTGTACTCCCTCCAGGACCGCCAGGTCATCGAGCAGCTCGCCGGATTCGAGTACAAGAGCTGCTGCTGGCGCATCCAGGTGTTGCAGCGGCGCTACTTGACCAACCGGACCGGGGGACTCGACACCTCGATTGCATTACAATTGGAACTGACGGGCTTGAGCTCGGTCGGAAAGCGGTCAGACGCGGCTCTGGCGAAAGAGATCAGCGGCTATTCGGCTCGCGATCCCGACGCTCAATAGGCCACCCCAGCGGAGATTTATGCGATACCTTGCGGCTTTATGCGGATTCGTGATAGCGGCATCCCTGGCCCTGCCGCGGGCCGACGCGCAGACGCGCGACATCGGCGTCCACGGCGAATTGCTCGACCGCATCGCGGCCGTCGTCAACGATGGTATCGTCCTGAAGAGCGAGCTCGACGAGCAGATGGATGCGGTGACCAAGCGCCTGCAGGAACAGAAGGTCGAGCTGCCCCCGGAAAGCGTGCTGCGGCAACAGGTGCTCGAGCGCTTGATCCTTCAGGAAATTCAGAGTCAACGGGCCAAGCACGTCGGCCTGACCATTTCCGATGAACAGCTGAACGGCGCGCTCCAGGAGATCGCCCAGCGCAACAAGATCCCGTTCGACCAATTGCCGACCGCGCTTGCCGCCCAAGGCGTGGACTACAAGCAATACCGCGAAAGCATGCGCAAGGAGCTCACCCTGAGCACGCTGCGCCAGCGCGACGTGATCGCGCACATCAATGTCTCGCCGCATGAGCTCGAGCAATTCCTGGCGCGTCAGGCATCCGAGGCCGCCAACGACGAGTTCAACGTGTCGCACATCCTCTTGTCGCTGCCGCAGGCCGCCACGCCGCAGCAGCTCGAGGAAATCACCAAGAAGGCCAACGACATCGCCGCCCGCGCGTCCAAGGGCGAGGACTTCGGCCAGCTCGCGATCGCCAACTCGAACAGTCAGACGGCCCTCGACGGCGGCCAGCTCGGCTGGCGCAAGGGCTCACAGCTTCCGCAATTCATCCTCGATCTCGTGACCAAGATGAAGCCGGGCCAGGTGAGCGCGCCGGTGCGCACGCCGAGCGGCTTTCATATCGTGAAGCTCAACGAGCGCCGCAGCGGGCAGCCTCAGGTCATCGTGAATCAGATCCACGTACGGCACATCCTCTTGAAGCCCAACGAGCTCGACGATGATGCGACGGTGCGCGAGAAGCTCGTGAAGCTCCGCCAGCGCATCCTGAACGGCGAGGATTTCGCCGGCATCGCCTCGGCGACCTCGGAAGATCCCGGTTCGGCGCCGGACGGCGGCGATTTGGGATGGACGGGACCCGGCACCTTCGTGCCGGAATTCGACAAGGCGATCGCCGATCTCAAGCCGAACGAGATCAGCCAGCCCTTCAAGACCCGTTACGGCTGGCATATCGTGCAGATGCTGGGCACCCGCACCTACGACAGCACCGATGACGTGCGCCGGCAGAAGGCCTTCGCGGCCATCCGCGAGAGCAAGGCGGACGAAGAGACGGAGCTTTGGCTGCGCCGGCTTCGTGACGAAGCGTTCGTCGAAATCAAGATGTAGGGACCTCTGTACCTACCCCGCATCGTCGTCACCTCGGGAGAGCCGGCCGGCATCGGGCCCGACGCTTGCGTGACGCTCGCCCAAAGCGATTGGCGAGCGGATCTAGTCGTCGCAGCCGACGCGTCGCTGTTGTCGTCCACCGCGCAGGCGCTCGGGCTGCCGCTGCGTCTCGAGCCCTACGACCCCTCCGAGGCCGCTGCGCCGCACCGCGCGGGCGTGCTCAAGGTGCTGCACATACCGACCGCGTGCGCGGTCACGGCCGGGCAGCTCGATCCGCGCAACGCGGCCTACGTCATCGAGATGCTGGCCCGCGCCTGCGACGGCTGCATGAACGGTGAATTCGCCGCCATGGTCACGGCTCCGGTGCAGAAGAGCGTGCTGATGGATGCCGGCTTTGCGTTCACGGGGCATACCGAGTATCTCGCGGAGCGCACCCGTGCGGCTTTGCCGGTGATGATGCTGCTGACCGGCACGCTGCGGGTCGCGCTGGTAACGACTCACCTGCCGCTCGCCGACGTGCCCAAGGCGATTACGCCGGACCGTCTGCGCGCGACCTTGAGGATCGTCGCCACCGATCTGGAGCGGCACTTCGCGCTGGACTCGCCCCGCATCGGCGTCCTGGGCCTGAATCCCCATGCCGGTGAGTCCGGGCATCTGGGGCGCGAGGAAATCGAGGTGATCGGTCCCGTGATCGAGGAACTCTCCCGGGAAGGGCTCGACGTACGCGGACCCATTCCCGCCGATACGGCCTTTGCGCCGCAATTCTTGAGCTCCGTCGACGTCATCGTCGCGATGTACCACGATCAAGGGCTGCCGGTCATCAAGCACGACGGATTCGGCAACGCGGTCAATGTCACGCTCGGATTGCCCATTCTGCGCACCAGCGTGGATCACGGAACCGCGCTCTCTCTCGCCCGGACGGGCAGAGCGGACACCGGGAGTTTGCGCGCTGCGTTGCGGTTGGCGGTCGAGTTGGCAGGCGCGGGCAATGGTGATTCGTAAGCGCTTCGGCCAGCACTTTCTACACGACCCGGCGGTGATTCGCCGCATCATCGATTCGGTGGCGCCCGCCCCCGGCGAGCGCGTCGTCGAGATAGGGCCCGGCCGCGGCGCGCTGACCTGGGGACTCCTGGAGCGCGCAAAGGCGCTCGATGTGGTCGAGATCGACCGCGACTTGGCGCAGGTGCTGCGCGCGGATCCTCGAGGACAGGGGCGCGTGCGCGTGCACACCGGGGATGTGCTCGACATCGACTTCGAGAAGCTGCGCGGGGACGGGCCGCCCCTCCGGGTGGTTGGGAATCTGCCCTACAACATCTCCACCCCCGTGCTCTTTCACCTTCTCGGCCAGCGCTCCGCCATCGCCGACATGCACTTCATGCTGCAGAAGGAGGTCGTGGATCGAATGGCCGCCGCGTCGGGCGGCAAGGAGTACGGACGGCTGACGGTGATGCTCGGCGTTTACGCCGCCGTCGAGCGGCTGTTCGACGTGGGTCCCGGCGCATTCAAGCCGCCGCCCAGGGTCCGGTCCGCGGTGGTGCGCTTGCGTCCCGCTGCCGGCCCGCGGTTTGCCATCGGCAGCGATGCGGCGCTTCGGACGCTGGTCACCGCAGCGTTCTCCCATCGCCGCAAGACCCTGCGCAACGGATTGAAGAATTTTCTTCGCGACAGCGACTTCGAAAGCTGCGGCATCGATCCGGAGCGCCGGCCCGAGACGCTCGAGCCTGCGGAGTTCGGACGGCTCTCGGCGCGCTACTGTCAAAACACCGGCCCGGCCTGATACAAAGCGGTCGATTCGCCGCACACTCCGTTATACTGCGGACTGCATGGTCGATTATCGAAAAGTGCTGGTGCTGCTGGATCTGTCCGAGGGCAGCGAGAAAGTGTTCAACGCCGGCCGCGACATGGCTTCGCGGCCGAATGCCTCCCTCATCGCGCTGCACGTGGTGGATTGCGCGCCGGTCGAGCCCATGGGCGAGACCCTCATGCCTTCGATGGAGATCGAGCGGAGCTTGGTGGACCGATCACGCGCAAGAATCGAGCAGCTGATCGCGGGCTCGAACGCCGCGAACGCGCGGGGGCGGGTCGAGATAGGAAACACCAAGGCGGAGATCCTGCGTGTGGCCAACGAAGAGAGCGCGGACTTGATCGTGCTCGGAAGCCGGGAGCGTCACGGTCTCGCGATTCTCGTCAATTTCACCGAGGACACCGTTCTGCACGCGGCGCATTGCGACGTGCTCGCGGTGCGTTTGAGCTGACACGCCGGAACCATGAGCTCAGAACCTGGAAAACACCGCATCAGCGTCGAAGTCGAGACTGCCTACATCGAGGAGCAATCCGACCCGCGCGACAAGCGCTTCGTGTTTTCCTACACGATCACGATCCGCAACGAAGGTCAGGTGCCGGCGCGTCTGCTCACGCGGCACTGGATCATTACCGACGCGAACGGCAACGTGAAGGAAACCCGCGGCGACGGCGTCGTGGGCGAGCAACCCTATCTGAAACCGGGCCAGGGATTTCGCTATTCGAGCGGCGCCGTCATCGAGACTCCGGTCGGCACCATGCAAGGGAGCTATCAAATGGTCGCCGACAACGGCCACCAATTCGATGCCCCCATCGCGCCGTTCCGTCTGGCGATACCCGGAGTGCTGCACTAGCCCGGCGCGGGGCCGGTGAATCTCCGATGACGCTCTACGCAATCGGCGACGTGCAGGGATGCGACGCCGAACTCGGCCAATTGCTCGACGCCTTGCGTTTCTCGCCGGATAGGGACCGCCTCTGGTTCGTCGGCGACCTCGTGAATCGAGGCCCCGCCTCGCTCGAGGTTCTGCGGCGTGTACGGGCGCTGGGCGAGGCCGCCACGGTGACTTTGGGCAATCACGATTTGCACCTCCTGGCCGTGGCTCACGGAGTCGGCCGGTTGAAGCGCGGCGACACGTTCTCGGACGTGCTCGCCGCCCCCGATCGCGACGGCTTGCTCGAGTGGCTCGCCCACCGGCCGCTTTGCGCGGAGGATCGCGCGCTCAACCTCTGTCTCCTGCACGCCGGGCTGTCTCCCCAATGGGATATGCCGGCGGCGCGCCGCTGCGCGGGGCAGTTCGAGCAGGCATTGCGCCAGGATCCGGGCAAGCTGTTCAAGCAGATGTACGGCGACGAGCCGGACCTTTGGGACGAGTCTCTGGAGGGCGCGGAGCGCCTGCGATACATCGTGAACTGCTTCACTCGGCTGCGCTACGTCGACGCCGAGGGCCGCTTGCAGCTGCGCGCGAAGGGCTCACCGAACAAGGCGCAGCGCGGATCGCTCATCCCATGGTACGAAGCTCCGCACGCGCGGTGGCGTGGAACTCGATTGGTGTTCGGACATTGGTCGACCTTGGGTTTCTTCCGCAACCCCGAGGTGACCGCGCTCGACACCGGCTGTGTGTGGGGCGGAAGCTTGACGGCGCTGCGGCTGGACGTACCCGATGCGGCGCCGGTGCAGGTGGCGTGCACGTCGTCCGGGCTGACCCCCGGAGAGTAGTTCAGCGGCCCGCATCGGGATGCAGCGTGCGGCTCTCTTCCGGCGGCAGCGGCTTCAAGACTTCGCCGCGCACGAGAAATCGGCTGGCGTTCGGCTGGTAAGGAACACACACAACGTCCTGATGCACGTCGCGGACGGTGAGCCTCGGCAACAGCTGCTGGGCGAACTGCTGCACCAGCTCGCAGTCGCCGATGCCCATGTCGCGAAACGCGTCGCTTGCGATTCTGAACGATTGAAAACGGGCGTCGACGGCGGCGAGATCTCCCTCGCGCAGGGGCTTTGCCGAGGGCGCGGGCAACGCGGGCGAGGAAAATTCGACCTTGAGCCGAAGTCCCGCGGGACCCGACGACATGCGATCGTAGCCGACGCAGCCGATCGCGATGATGGTGAGATCCGGGCGCGCCCCGAGATCGATGAGCATGGCGCGCACCTTGTCGCGCAGCCCGTCGCATGAATAGCGCGAGGTACGGCCCACGTAGAAAAACTCGATGCGTTGGGCCCTCCAAACGGCCGCCCGCGGATTGCCCGCGACCGTGGCCGGCGCCGGGCCCGCCCCGGGGCCCGGCGCGGCATGGGCGCTGCGCGCGAGGGAGCACGCGGCCACTGTCAAATAAACGGCAGCTGGTATGGCGGCTGGCCGCATGAGCACCTCCGTACAGCTTATCGACAGGCCGACGGGGGCCGAAGTTTCACGAGGCCCGCTATAATGGGCAGATGCACATCATGCCGCCCTTCAATCTGCGCGCGTGGATCGACCAGAATCGAGATCTGCTCAAGCCGCCGGTCGGCAACAAACTCCTGTTCGAGGACTCGGAATTCATCGTCATGGCGGTCGGCGGCCCGAATTCCCGCAAGGATTTTCATCACGACCCGGGCCCGGAATTATTCTTCCAGGTCGAGGGCGACATGGTGCTCCGGACCATCCAATCGGGCCGGATGAGCGACGTGCCGATCCGCGCCGGAGAAATGTTTCTGCTGCCCTCGGAAATCCCGCATTCGCCGCAGCGCCCCGCGGGGAGCGTCGGCATCGTCGTGGAGCGCCGGCGCGGACCGGACGAGTTGGACGGCTTCTCGTGGTATTGCGAGAAATGCGGCAATTGCTTGTATCTCGAGCGCGTGTCGGTACAAAACATCGAGACACAGCTGCCAGGCATCTTCTCGCGCTTTTTCGCGAGCGCCGAGCGCCGCACCTGCAAGGTATGCGGCAGCGTTTTACCGGCACCGTCCCCGGTCCGATCGAGCCCCTCCTGAACGCCCCTTACGATCTCACACCTGCGCACGCGGCGGAACTCGATGCGCGTGACCCCTTGAAGGCGCTGGCGGCCGAATTCCATCATCCGCACGATCGCTCCGGCAAAAGGCTCACGTATCTCTGCGGGCACTCGCTCGGGCTGCAACACCAATCCACCGGTGCCTACGTCGAGCAGGAGCTTGCCGATTGGCGCCGCCTCGCGGTCTTGGGGCACCACGCCGCCGAGCGGCCTTGGATCGCTTATCACGAGCGCGCGGCCTCAGGGCTGGCCTCGCTGGTCGGGGCCGGCGCGAGCGAGGTGGTCGCGATGAACTCGCTCACCGTCAATCTACACTTGATGATGGTGAGCTTCTTCAGGCCCTCCGGCGGGCGCGATCGAGTGCTCATGGAGAGCTCCGCATTCCCGTCGGATCGCTACGCGGTGGCGTCGCAGCTCGAGTTCCATGGGCTGAACGCGCGCGATCATTTGATCGAGATAGGGCCCCGCCCGGGCGAACACGTGCTGCGGACCGAGGATATCGCCGAGCGCATCGAGCGCGAGGGCTCCCGCTTGGCCCTCGTGCTGCTGCCGGGCGTGCAATATCTCTCCGGGCAGCTGCTCGAGCTTGAGCCCCTCGTGGCAGCGGCGCGGAACGCCGGTGCCGCCGTCGGGCTCGACCTGGCCCATGCCGTCGGCAATGTGCCTCTGGCCTTGCACGATTGGAACGTCGATTTCGCGGTGTGGTGCAGCTACAAGTATCTCAACGCGGGTCCCGGGGCGGTTGGCGGCTGCTTCGTGCACGCACGGCACGCGCATCGGCGCGAACTCCCCCGCTTTGCGGGCTGGTGGGGACATGACAAAGCCGCGCGCTTCGAGATGGGGCCGAACTTCGACCCCATCGCGGGCGCGGAAGGCTGGCAGATCAGCAATCCCCCGGTGCTCTCGACGGCTCCTCTGCTCGCCTCGCTGGCGGTGTTCGACAGGGTGGGCATGGACCGGCTGCGCGAAAAATCCCTGGCGCTGACCGCCTATATGCGGCGCTTGCTCGATGCGCGTCTGCCGGATGCCGTCGAAATCGTTACGCCGCGCAACTCCGCCGAGCACGGCAGCCAGCTGAGCCTCCGGCTGCTGCTCCCGCGGCTCACGGCCAAAGCCCGCTACGAGCGCCTGACCGCCGAAGGCGTGATCGGCGATTGGCGGGAGCCCGACACGTTGCGCCTGTCGGCGGCGCCGCTCTACAACTCGTTTCACGACGTGTTCGCAGCGGTCGAGGCCCTGGTGCGCGCGGCGGAAGCGTGAGCATTCGCCGATGAGCCCGCCGGCCGGTCCGGTCAGCATCGTCGGCGCCGGACCGACCGGCGCGCTGCTTGCCGTTCTCCTCCAACGGCGCGGCCTCGGCGTGACGCTTTACGACAGCCGTCCGGATCCGCGCGCGACTGGCGGCGAATCGGGCAGATCCATCAATCTCGCCCTCGCCGACCGCGGCATGCACGCATTGGAGACCGCGGGGGTGCTCGACGGCATCGCGAGCGCGCTGGTGCCGATGCGGGGGCGGTTCGTGCACCAACCGGACGGCTCGGCGGCCCTGCAGCCCTATGGCAGGCGCCCGAGCGAGGTGATCTATTCGATCTCTCGGCAGCGGCTGAATGCCGCGCTCCTCGAGGCGGCATTGCAACTTCCGGGTGTCGAGGCGAAATTCGAGCATCGCTTGGTGGAGGCGGACTTCGTCCGGGAGATTGCCCGCATCGAGGATCTGCGCGGCGGGCGGCAAATCCACGTCCCGATGCGGCCGCTGCTGGCGGCGGACGGGGCGGCCTCCTTGATGCGTCGGCGGATGGCGGCCGCGGGGCTGATCGAGGCCCGGGAGGCCGACCTGGAGCATGGCTACAAGGAGCTGAGCATCCCGGCGGGGCCGGGCGGCGCCTACAGAATGGAGCGCGAGGCCCTGCATATCTGGCCGCGCGGTGGGCACATGCTCATAGCACTGCCCAACGACGACGGCAGCTTCACCGCCACGCTGTTCCTGCCGGCGCGGGGCCCGTTGAGTTTCGCGAGTCTCCACTCTGCGGAGGCCGTGGATCGGTTTCTCTCCACGAACTTCCCGGACGTACGGCCGCTCATGCCGGATTGCGTCGCCGAGTTCCAGCGTCATCCGACCGGGTTCTTGGGCACGGTATACGCCGAGGGCTGGCACGTGCGCGGCCTCGCCGGGCTGATCGGCGACGCCGCGCACGCCATCGTTCCTTTTCACGGCCAAGGGATGAATTGCTGTTTCGAGGACTGCGTGGAGTTCGACGCCTGCGTGGGCCGCCTCGCGTCCTGGGAATCCGTATTCGCGGATTTTTATGCGCGCCGCAAGCCGAACACCGATGCGATTGCGCAGATGGCCCTGGAGAATTATCTGGAAATGAGGGCACGGGTGGCGGACCCGAGGTTCATGATGCAGCGCTCGCTCGCGCTCGAGCTCGAGCGGCGCTTTCCACGGCGATTCATTCCGCGCTATTCCATGGTCATGTTCCACCACGATATTCCCTATCGGACGGCCGCCGAACGAGGTGCCGTGCAAGCGCGGCTGCTCGAAGAGCTGTGCGCGCGGGCGGCTACGCTCGGCGACGTCGATTTCATCCGCGCCGAACGCGAGATCGAGGCTCAGCTCGCGCCGATTCCGGATCTTTCCAGCGTGAGGAATGTGTAGGCGCTGGAGTTCTTCTCATCCGCCTCGTGAGGCTCGCGAAATGTCTGGCGCCACTCGGGCCCGCGCCACGCCTCGAAGAACGCATCGCCGTCCTCGATCCGCGCATGCACCAGCGTCAAGTGAATCTTGGAGACGAACGCGATGCATTCCCTGTAGATCTGGGCGCCGCCGATCACCATGAGACCCGAATCCCCGCCCGCCGCCCGCCGCGCGGCGTCGAGAGTCGATACCACGGCGCAATCCGCGGCGGCAAAGCTCGTCGAGCGGGAGAGAACGATGTTCGCTCTGCCGGGCAGCGCCTTGCCGATCGACTCGTAGGTCTTGCGTCCCATGAGAATCGGATGCCCCATGGTCAGGGCCTTGAAGCGCTTGAGATCCGCAGGCAACCGCCACGGGAGTTGATTGCGGCGGCCGATGACATCGTTCTCCGAGACTGCAACCACGATTTCCATGTTCGCAATGCTATGCGATTTCGGGCATCAGCGCCCCAACGTCTCCCGCAGCGAGCTCAATCGATACTCCGCATGCTTCAGCGTCGCCGCCAGCTCCTTGGGGCCGAGTTTGAGGCGCTCGAACGCGGTCACACCTGCACATCGCGTCAGATCGCGGTTGCTCTCCAGTAACGACTCGGCGAGCACGACGCTCGCGATCACCACGTCCGTGATGTCGGCGGCACGCTTGGATGAGCGCCCATGGTCGTTCTGGCTGCCGATGGCCTCGCACACCACCGGCTCGAAGTTCCACTTCTCCAGCACGGCGCGCCCCAGGCCGGGATGATGGTCCGCCAGCAATTCGGCGGGCAGCTGCGCGTACTCGAGCCCGCTCGATGGATCGGCCGCCCGCACCATGATGTAGAAATGTCCGATCCCGTGGACCAAGCCCGTCATGAACACCTTGTCGGGCGGAACCTTCAGTTGATCGGCCAGTGTCTGGCAGATCGAGGCCACGGCGATGCTCTTCTCCCAGAGATTCGATAGCGGCTTCGCGACCGGCCGGAGCGATGCTTCGCTCTTCATCTGCTGGATCGCGAACACCATCGTCACCGATTGCACCAAATGATGTCCGAGACGGGTGATCGCCTGGCGCAGGTTCGTGAGCGGCTTGCCGGACGGATTGAATACCGCGGAATTGGCGGTCTGAATCAGACGTGCGGCGAGCCGCGGCTCGGTGCCCGCGATTCGAACCAGGTCGTCCGGAGTGCTCCGGGGGTCGCTGATCGCGCCACGCACGCGCGGCACGATATCCGGGAAGCACGGCAGATTCAGCGGTCCGCGCGCCAGGTCATCCGCGAGGCGGCTCAGAAAGCGGAGCGCCGCAGGCTCCGCCGACGGTGTGATATCGGATGCAGGAAGGGCCATCCGGACTTGATCGGCCGAAGGGCGAAAAGCTTGAGATCCCAATTTATGTCAGACGGCCACTCGAGCGGTTTCAGCGGGCCGTGCCGCCTCGCGAGGCGAGTTCGCTCATCGCGACGGTCCGCGCCGACTCCGAGCCTAGCCCGAGCTGCACTCGCTCAAGATCCAGCGGGTAAGCTCCTGCAAATCCTCCCGGTCGCCGTCCTGCGGACGGTGCAGCAGAACGTAGCTTTCGTTGGTGATCAGCTCCTCCGAGAAGAGCTTGACCAATCCGCCTGCCGCGAACCGGTCCGCGCTGAGGCGGGAGGGTACGAGCGCGACGCCCACGCCCTGCTCGGCTGCGAGCACCAGGGCGGACATGGTATTGAGCCGCACCAAGCGATTCGGCTTGATGGGGGCGATCTTCAGACCCACGGCCCAGCGTTCCCAGGCGTCGCGCCGCTCTTCGTGCAGGAGCAGATTCTTGCCGTTCAGATCGGCATAGGTCGCGATCGGATTCTCGATCAGAAAATTCGGAGAGCAGGCCGCGATGAAGCTCTGCGCGAACAGTTCGTGGACCGTCAGCCCTTCCCACGGACCGGTGCCGACGACGATGGATAGGTCGGCCTCCGGCGGATGCGTCTTGGGCGTGTGCGCCGTCGTTTCGATGCGAATGTCGGTCTCTTCGCGCTCCTGCGTGAAGGAGGCCAGCCGCGGCAGCAGCAAGGCATTCGCGAAGAACGCGGGCACGTTCAGCCGGATGATGCTGCGCCCGTACCTCACCCGGAGTTGCTCGGTCACCGACTCGAGCTTCGAGAAGATGTCGCTGACGTGATCGAGGTAGTGCGCCCCGGCATCGGTGAGCGTCAAGGTGCGCACGCCGCGCTCGAACAGTGCGACCCCCAACTGCTCCTCGAGCGCCTTGATCTGATGGCTGACGGCCGACGGCGTGAGAAACAACTCCTCCGCAGCCGCCTTGAAGCTTTTGAGCTTCGCGGCGACCTGAAAGGTCTTGAGGAATTTAAGCGACGGCAATCGCATGCTTGATCTTCGGTCAGGAGTGGGGTTCGCAGCCATACGCAATATCCCTGGCGCGGCTGCTTGTGGCGTATTGTACACTACAGGGTTAAAGCAACATTCGTGCCAGCCCGACCTGCCCCCCCTTCGCGGCGGCGGGGGCGCCAAGGCAATGTCATGCCACCTTCGCGGGCACTCTCGGCCGCGCCTCGCACGGTATTAGCGCAGGACGGATTCCTGCCGTCCGAGAAACCATCCCGTGATGCTCAGCCGCTGGCGCGCCGTCGGCAACACTTCGTGCTCCCGCCCTTCGGTCAGGAACAGCACCAGCCGGCCGCCGATGGGCTCGATCTCGCGAAACTCCCCGTGATCGGTGCGGCATCGGAGCAATCCGCCGTCGGATTCGCGCCAATCCTCGTTCAAGTAGACGATCGACGACAGCCGGCGTCCTGCGCGGCCGCGGGGTTGGTCGACGTGGCGGGCGTAGCCGCTGCCGGCGGGATAGCACGCGTAGTGCTGCTCCAGTTCGTAGAGTCCCAGGAACAGGCTCAGATTGAGACTCCGGCGCAGCGTCGCGAACAGCGCGAAGAACTCGCGCTCGGCCGGGAAGAGCGGCTCCTCCAGCCAGCAGATCGAATCGCCGCGAATGTCCGCGCGTCTCTGCAACGCCCGTCCGGCCCCGATGCGCGCGTGCGCAAAATCGCCGCGATCGCGCCGCGCCGCCGCGCACGCGTTCAGCGTACCGACGTGCTGTACGTCCAGAAACCGGTCGCCGACGGCGATTCCGTCCGCGCGCAGGCCTTCGATCAGATCATCGGTGCCGACGGCGCGGTCAGCGTCCACGACGCGCGGGCAATTTCGACGCGCGCGGCCTTCTCGATCCGGCCGTCGCGCCCGCTCTGCGGCGCGCGCCTGATTTTCGCGGCGCGAGCGCACGGGAGCGTGCGGCCGTCTTGCCGCGTCCCGTCCGCTTCCCACGCGCCGAGGGCTTGCGGCGGGAACCTGCCGCCGTCTTTCGCGCGCGCTGCTTCCTGCGGACCCGCGGCTTTTTGAGAGGCTCCAGCATGCTTCCGCGGCAATTCGAGGCGCCGCAACGGCAGGCGAAAATCTCATCGACGTTCGCCGCGTCGTCCGAATCGCGCCCGATCGCATAGTCGTAGTTCAGCTCCTCTCCGGGCTGGATGGTGCGGATCGCCTCGATGAACACCCGCTTGTTCTTGATGGTGCTCTCGCAATTCGGATCGCATGAATGATTGATGAATCGCGCATCGTTGCCGTTGCTGCCGGCGTCGATGACTATCTTGGAATTGACCGTGAACAGGAAGGTGTGGCTGTCGGTCTCCAGCTTGTCCGCGTAGCGCTCGTCCACTTCCTCGTGGCTGACCCGGTCGCCCAGATACTCGATGATGGTGGTTCCCTTTCTGATGCGGCGAAGCGCGAACACGCCGGATCCGTGAACGGGAGAATTGCGGACTTCGATGGATGCTTGTTTCATTGGCCTTGGGTTTGGGTCTATATGGCGATGGGAGCTTTGATGGGCGGATGGTAACGGTAGTTTCGGATCTCGAAATCCTCGAAATCGTAATCGAATAGTGTCGGCGGCCGCCTGCGGATCAGGAGTTGCGGCAGCGGATACGGCTCGCGCGAGAGCTGCAGATCGGCCTGCTCCAGATGATTCAGGTAGAGATGGCAGTCCCCCCCCGTCCAGACGAAATCGCCGACGGCGAGGTCGCATTGCTGCGCGACCATGTGCAGGAGCAAAGCGTAGGAGGCGATGTTGAACGGCACGCCCAGCAGCACATCGGCGCTGCGCTGATAGAGCTGGCAGGATAACCGCCCCGCGGCGACATAGAACTGGAACAGGGCATGGCATGGCAAAAGGGCCATCTGATCGAGCTCCCCGACGTTCCAGGCGCTCACGATCAGCCGCCGGGAATTCGGGTTCCTTTTGATTTGCTCGATGACCTGATCGAGCTGATCCACGTCGCCGCCGGCCGTCGGCCAGCTGCGCCATTGCTTGCCGTACACCGGTCCCAGATTCCCGTGCTCGTCGGCCCATTCGTCCCAGATGGTCACTCCGTGGTCGTGGAGATACCGGATGTTGGTGTCGCCCCTGAGGAACCAGAGCAGTTCGTAAATGATGGATCTGAGGTGCAGCTGCTTGGTGCTGACCAAGGGAAAACCGGCGGCGAGATCGAAGCGCATCTGGTAGCCGAACACGCTCAGCGTACCGGTGCCGGTGCGGTCATCCTTGGGTGCACCGTGATCGCGGACGTGGCGCAACAGGTCGAGGTATTGCCGCACTCGGGGCGGCCCTAGGCTTTGACGGCGCTCAGATTGCCGCTCGGCTGATCGCGCCGATAGGCGAACGCCATGACGATCGCGCCGACGAGAATCATCGGAATGGTGAGCAGCATACCCATGGTCAGCCAATCCCCCACCAGATAGCCGATGTTCGCGTCCGGCAAACGCACCCACTCGACCGTGAAGCGGGCGCACCCATAGACGACCAGGAACAGTCCGGTCGGCGCCAATCGCGGCCGCGGCTTGCTCGTGAACCACCACAGGATGAGGAACAGCACCAGCCCCTCCAGCGTCGCCTCGTAGAGCTGGGACGGGTGCCGAACTGTTATTTGCCCGTCCTGATCCATCACTCGAAATCCCCACGGCAGCGTCGTGGGCTTTCCCCACAGCTCCCCGTTGATGAAGTTGCCGAACCGGCCCGCCATCAGTCCGATGCCGGGAAGCGGCGCCACGAAATCCAGCACATCCGCGAAGTGCTTTTTCTTGATGCGGGCGAACAGCCAAACGGCCGCCACGACGCCCAACATGCCGCCGTGGAACGACATGCCGCCGTCCCAGATGTGAAAGATGTTGAGCCAATTCTCGGCGATCACGTCGTGGCCGTAAAAAATGCACCACCCGATTCGTCCACCGAGGATGACGCCCATGGCGCAGTAAAAGATGAGATCGTCGATGTCGAGCGGGGTCCAGGTGGAGCCGGGCTTGCGCGCCCGGTAGCGGGCGAGCAGCCAAGCCGCGACGAACCCGATGAGGTACATGATCCCGTACCAATGAACGCGCAACGGCCCGATGCCGAACACGGGGCCGATGGAAATGGCGATGGGGTTGATGTGGGGATAGGTCAACATGACGTTACTTTAAACCGTCAGTCACCCGACAGAAATAGGCTTTGAGATAACGCGTCTCGGGAATGGCCGGATGGACCGGGTGGTCCGGCGCCTGACCGCCCACCTCCAGCACTTGCAGGTGCTTGTGCGCCGCCCGGGCGGCCTTGGCGATCGCATCCTGCAGTTCCGCGGCCCCGACGTGGTGGGAGCATGAGCAGGACACCAGGATGCCGTCCGCCGCCAGGAGCTGCATCGCGAGCTGATTCAAGCGCTTGTAGGCCGCCAGCGCCTTCGGCACGTCCTTCTTGCGCTTGGCGAAAGCCGGCGGATCCACGATGACGAGGTCGAATTGCGCATGCTCCCTGGCAAGCGCCTCGAGCACGTCGAACGCATCGCCCTTGCGCACCGCGAGCTTCGACCCATTGCGCACGGCGTTGCGGGCCGCCAATTCGAGCGCCGCGGCGGAGCTGTCGACGCAGGTGACCTCGCCGGCGCCATCATGCGCCGCTCGCACTCCCCAGGCGCCGACATAGCTGAACACATCGAGCACCCGCGCGTTCCGCGAAACATACTTGGTCAATGCGCGCCGATTGAAGGCCTGATCGAAGAACCAGCCGGTCTTCTGCCCTTCGAGCAGCGGTACCTCGAAGGTCAAGCCTCCCTCCCTGACTTCGCCCGACCCCTCCGCCTCGCCCTCGGCGGTCTCGACATAGGAGGACAGCCCCTCGAGCTCGCGAGCGCCGCTGTCGTTCTTGAAAATCAGCGTCTCACAGTCGAATACCTTGATCACGGCTTCTTGGATGTGAGGCTTCAACATCTCCATGCCGGCGGTGCCGATCTGCACCACGCACCGGCCGCCGTAGCGGTCCACGACCAGCCCCGGCAGCGCATCGGCCTCGCCATACACCGCCCGATAGTAGGGCTCCGCGTACAGACGTTTGCGCAGCGCGAGAGCGCTGCGCAAACGCTCGACGAACCAGGCGGTGTCGGGAACGCGCCACGTCTCCAGGAGCCGGGCGCTGATCAGCGACTGCGGATTGACGTAAGCCAACCCGAGGGCGCGATCGTTGTGCGCCAGCACGCGCACCAAATCCCCTGCCTTGAACTTGTTGAGCGGAGTCTGCTGCGTATCGACTTCGTTGCTGAAGACCCACAGGTGCCCGGCCGCGAGGCGGCGATCTTCGTTGCGTTTCAGGCGCAATGCGGGCAAGTCCGCGGGAGCTTCAGAGTTGGCCATAGTCGAGGCCTCGGCGGGTGATCGGGTTTAAGATGGCGCGCATTCTATGCGCAATCGCCTCGCCGCCGAAACCAGCCCGTATCTTCTCTCTCACGCGGACAACCCGGTGGACTGGTATCCCTGGGGCGAGGAAGCGCTGGCGCGGGCCCGGCGGGAAAACAAGCCCATCCTCCTGTCGGTGGGCTATTCGGCCTGCCATTGGTGCCATGTGATGGCGCACGAGTCGTTCGATGACCCCGCGACCGCGGAGCTCATGAACCGTTGGTTCGTGAACATCAAGGTCGACCGGGAAGAGCGCCCCGACCTCGACAAGATTTATCAAGTGGCTCAACAGCTCATGACGCAACGGGGCGGCGGCTGGCCGCTGACCATGTTCCTGACTCCGGGCGATCAGCAGCCTTTCTTCGGCGGCACCTATTTTCCCAAGGAGGCGAGCCACGGTTTGCCCGGATTCAAGGATCTCTTGCGGCGCGTGGCCGAATACCATGAGAACCATCCGCAAGAGATCCGCGAACAGAATGCACAGCTGGCCGCGGTCTTCGCCGAGATCGTGCCCCAGCGCCCCGCAGGGGATGTGGTGCTCGACGGCGCGCCTCTCGAACTCGCCCGAGAAGCCCTGCGGCGCTCCTTCGACCCGGGCTTCGGGGGATTCGGCGGAGCGCCGAAGTTTCCGCATCCCGAGAACATCGAGCGTTGCCTGCGCGACGGCGCTCTCGATATGGCCCTGCCGACCTTGAGGGGCATGGCCGATGGCGGCATCTACGATCAGCTGGGCGGCGGCTTCGCGCGCTACTCGGTCGACGCCTCGTGGACCATCCCGCACTTCGAGAAGATGCTGTACGACAACGGGTCTTTGCTCGGGCTTTACGCGGCGGCGGCGGCTGCGACGGGGGACTCAGGCTTCGCCCGCATCGCCGGCGAGACCGCCGACTGGCTGCTGCGCGACATGCACTCCCCGGAGGGCGGGTTCTATTCGAGCGTGGACGCAGATTCGGAGGGCCGCGAGGGCAAGTTCTATGCGTGGAGCCGCTCGGAAGTCGAAGAGCTCCTCAGCCCTGCCGAATACCAGACCTTCGCTCCCGCGTTTGGGCTCGACCAGCCACCCAATTTCGAGGAGGCCTGGCACCTGCGCAAGCGCGCGGCGGGCACCGGGCCGGCAGCGGCCGCGCTGATCCAAGCGGCGCGCGCGAAATTGCTGGCGCGGCGGAATCTGCGTATCTGGCCCGCGCGCGATGAAAAAATCCTCACGGCCTGGAATGCCCTCGTCATCAAGGGGCTGGCGATCGCCGCGCGCACCCTGAACCGCTCCGATCTCGCCGACGCCGCGACCCGCGCGGTGGATTTCATTCATCGCACCTTGTGGCGGGACGGGCGGCTCCTCGCCACCTACAAGGACGGCCGCGCGCACCTCAAAGCCTACCTCGACGACTATGCCTTCCTGGCCGAGGCGCTGATCGAGCTCCTGCAGACGCGCTGGCGAAGCCGCGATCTCGCGTTCGCGCGCGCGCTCGCCGATGGGCTCTTGAGCGGCTTCGAGGATCCCGACTCGGGCGGCTTTTTCTTCACCGCGTCCGACCACGAACCGTTGATCCATCGCAGCAAGACTTTCAGCGACGAGTCGGTCCCGTCCGGGAACGGTGTTGCGGTTTCCACGCTGTGCCGGCTGGGCTGTTTGCTGGGCGAGCCGCGGTATCTCGAGGCCGCCGAGCGCGCCCTGAAGGCCGCGATGGGCGCCGTACGCCAGTATCCGCAAGCCCATTTGACCCTGCTGGCCGGCCTCGAGGATTACTTGAAGCCTTTGCAGATCATCATCGTACGGGGCGATGCGGCGGACGCTCGAAGATGGGCCTCCTCGCTTGGCACCGCGTATGCCCCGTCCCGCATGATATTCGCGATTCCGAGCGATGCGGTGGACCTTCCGCCCATGATCGAAGCTAAGCGCGTCGGCACGGGTACCGTCGCGTACCTCTGCACCGGCACCTCGTGTTCTGCGGCGCTCTCAAGTCTCGAGGAGGCCGAGCGGGCGCTCGGTCTCGGAAAGCCATAGGCCGTTTGCCACCATGCTCACCCACCATGCTCGGCAAGATACGCGCCAATTCGACCCTTCAACTCGCCATGCGCCTCGTTGGAGTAAGCGGGGGCGGCGCTCCAATCGAGCGCCCAGGGCTGCGCGCTCCGTGTCGCGAAGGGCTCGTCCGCGCGGCGCGGGAAAACATGCGCGTGCAGCGCAGGCTCGACATTGCCGAAGATGGCGTAATTGACGCGCAGCGCCCCGGTGCAGGCGAGCACGGCATCGCCGGTAAGCGCCATATCCTCGAGGAATCGGGCGCGCTCGGCGCCTCTGAGTACGTTCAAGTGGTCCACCACCGGATCGGGCAACAACAGGCAATAACCGGCCAGCACCTGCCGTTCGCCCATGATCACCCAGCCCGATCGGAGCTTTGCCACCAGAGCCGGATAATCACCCGCTCGGCAGCGCTCGACCGTCCGGTGGATCGCGGTCGCCGAATTCGCCGATGGCTTGCTCATCGCCTCATTCCTTCAGCGCGTTCGCCACCGTGGCCGCGTCCACTGCCGGGGCATGATTGCCGAAACTCGATCGAAGATACGTCAAAAGGGCGGCCGCGTCGGGCTCCTTGAGCCAGCCGAACTCCGGCATCGCCGTGGAATAGCGCCCCGGCGGCATCGAGGGAGCACGTTCCCCCTTGATCACCCAACGCGCCAGCGCCTCCGGATCGCCGAGAACCGTCAGCGAACCGGCGAGACTGGGATAGACGCCCGGAATGCCCTGCCCGCTTTGCTGATGGCAGGCAATGCAATTGCCGTTGAATAGATCCGCGCCCGTCCGCTGCACCGACGAGCCATCCGATGTGCCCGCCGTACCCATCGCCGCTGCACTCCCCGGCGGCGAGGCCGGTGTGCAGCCGAGGAGGCCGGAGAGCAACGGGATCAAAACCCAGCTACGCTGTCGCTTCATCGACGAATCGTAGCAAAAAGCCATCCTACCGATGATGGGAGACCTTTGATGACCTCACGTCCCCGCCGCCTGACGATCCTGTTGAACGTAAGCCACTTCGCGATGCTGCAAAATCCGGCAGAGTTCGATGCGGCGGTGCTCGATTTCCTGAACCACCCGTAACGCGGGGCTGCGCTCTGCATGGCGATCACGCTGGAGCACCTGCGCCGCTTCGCGATCGCAAGATCGCTGTTCAAGCCGACGACGCTCGGGCGCGCGATGGAGAAACTCGGGTTCGTTCAAGCCGACCCGATCCGCGCCCCCGCCCGGGCGCAGGATCTCACGCTGCGCCACCGCGTCAAAGGCTACCGCGTGGGCGATCTCGAGCGCCGCTACCCGCGGCTGCCCATCGAGGAGGATTTCTTCGTCAATTACGGTTATGTGCTGCGCCGCTATCATGCGCTGATGCATCCGAGGACGCCGCGCGCGGCCTGGACCGCGGCGCGCGAGCTTCAAGCACGCGACTTGTTGGAGTTCGTCCGCGGCCTCAACACGGCGCATCCCCGCGTCGTGGACCGGCATTTCGCCCACGGCAAGATCACCAACTGGTTCGGGGGTTCGACCAACGCGACCACGCGCCTGCTCGACGAAATGCATTATCGGGGTCTGTTGCGGGTCGCGCGCCGCGACTCCGGAACCAGGGTGTACGCCGTGCGGGAGGCGTCGGACGTGGGCCCGATCGGGGTCGATCAGCGGCTCGATGCGCTGGTCGACGTGATCGTGCGCAAGTACGCGCCGCTCCCCTCGCGCAGCCTCGGGCAGCTCATGAGCCTGCTGTGCCACGGCGTGCCGCAATGGGCCGCGCACCGCGCGGCGGCGCTCGAGCGCGCCGTGCAGCGCGCAGCCCGGGAGCGGGTGGAAGGCATCGATTGGTATTGGCCCGCTTCGGAGTCGCCGGCCTCGCGGCGCTGGCGCATCGATGAGCACGTCCGCTTGCTCACCCCCTTCGACCCGGTGGTCTGGGACCGCCGCCGATTCGAGATCCTCTGGGGCTGGGCCTATCGGTTCGAGGCCTATACGCCTGCGCCGAAACGCAAGCTCGGCTATTACGCGCTGCCGATCTTGTGGCGCGATCGGGTCGTCGGGTGGGGCAATCTTAGGGTCGCGCATGGGAAGCTGGTGAGTTCCCTCGGCTATGTCGGCGGTCGGCCGCCTCGCGAGCCGGAGTTCCGGCTCGGCCTGGCCGCCGAGCTCGATCGGATGCGTGCGTTCCTCGGCTTGAGCTGAGTCGGGGCCGCCCTATCCGGCGGTTACCCGCGCCAGGTCCTGAACCGGCCCGTATCCAGGTGCACGAAATCGGACTTGTGGTAATACCCCACGCCGCCGCGCTGCACGGCAAGCGCCTTCTCGGCGAGCTCCGTGCAGTCCACGCGCGCCAGCCGAACATCGATGGCGCGCCCCTCCATGTGCAGACTGCGACTCGCCACGCCGTTGCTGCGCTCATGCAGCATCTCATTGGTCTGGGGCGAGCGATAGCCGGAAACCACGGCGAACACGGGCTCGACGCGCGCGAGTTGCGCGACATCGTGGAGATAGTCCAGGAGTCTCGGGTCGATCGGGTGCTGCGCTCCCGTGCGGTAATCGCGCAGGAGCACCTGGATGGCCGACAGCGCGTCGGGCACATAGTCGTCCCCGCGGCGGAACACGATGTCGAGTGATTCGGGCGTATGCAGGCTCTTGAGTACGATCCGCCGTGTGGCAGGCGTGTCGGCGGCCTCCGCGGCGGCTCCCAGCATCCCCGCGGCCGAAGCCCCCGCGATCATCCCGGCCGCCCCCAGCAGACGGCGCCGGCTCCAGCTCATCGCGGATCTCCTGGCAAATCTCCGTCGCGCATCAGCCGTCCCCGGTCGAGCGTCAGCACGTTGGTCTTCGGAAAGAAATTGAATTCGGTGGCCGATGCCCAGGTGTACGCGCCCATCACCCGTCCCACGACCAGATCGCCCTCGCCGAGTTTCGGCAGATCGATCTTCTCGCGGATGACATCGATGCTGTCACAGGTGGGGCCTGCCAGCACCGAGGGAAGGAGCGGCCCGGCGGCGCTCAGCGGCTCGATCGGATACGTCGCATGATCGAACACCTGGCCGCTGTAGCTTCCGTACAGCCCGTCGTCCAGGTAATACCACCAGCGCCCGTCGCGCTCGGCGCGGCCCATGACGGACGACACGCTGATCGCGGAGGGTGCCGCGATGTAGCGGCCCGGCTCGCCGATGATGCGGACCTTCGGTTCGATCGAGTCGAGGGCGCGGCTGATCGGCGCGCAGAACTCCTCGATGGAGTGCTGCTCGGAGTCGCTCCCGTAAGCGACCGGGAAGCCGCCGCCGATATCGAGCACCGAGAGCTCATGCCCGCGCGTCGCTGCCGCCGACATCAGCTGCCGGCAAACCTCGATGGCCTCGACGTGCATGCGAGGGTTGCCGGCTTGCGAGCCCGCGTGAAACGACAGGCCCGCCACTCGAATCCGCAGCTCGGCGGCGAGCGCGAGCAGGCCCGGCACCGCCGTAGGGTGGCAGCCGAATTTGCGCGACAAATCGCACACGGCATCGGCGCTTCGGAATGCCACTCGGATCAGGAGCTCGGCACGGTTCTGGTACTTCGCGAATTTGCGCAGCTCGTCCGGGTTGTCGACGACGAAATGCCTCACCCCGTAGGAAAGCGCGGTGCGGATGTCGCCGTCGCGCTTGATCGGGTGGGTATGGATGCAGCGCTCGGCGGCGACGCCCAGGCGGCGGACCAGCTCGACCTCGCCGTTGGTCGCGAGGTCGAAGTAGCCGCCGCAATCGCGCAGCGCCGCGACTACGCCGGCGTGCGGGAGGCACTTGATCGCGTAGAAAAGATCGACGCCGGGCAACGCGGCCGACAGCCGGCGATACTGGGCACGCACCCGGGCCGCATCGATCACGAACAGCGGCGAGCCGTATCGGCTCACCAGATGCTCGATCGACTCGCGCGCGAAGGGATCCTGGTCGGGCGGCAGTTCTTGCGGGGATTCGTCCGGCAAGGAACGGACTCGGGACGTTTTGGCCACTGATTACCTAGCTGGCGCTCAACTCGAGCGGGTCCTCGCCCATGCCGCTCGCCCGCTGCAGGCGGTCGAGGATCGCCGCCCAGCGCTCATCCGGCGGCAGCTCCTGCACCAGAATTCTCACGCACTGGGCTCGGTCCAAGGTGCGCAGATTATTGTACAGATTATGAGCATATGCATCGGGCTTCTTGCCGGCATTGATCCACGTCATGTATCGCTTGGTGTGCAGCGGCGGCCGCATCGCGAGCACGGCGACCTTCTCCTCGCGCTCGAGGATCTCGCCGGCCTTCGCCTCGAGCTCGTCCGACGTGACGATCTCGAGCGGCGTCGACGGCGCGTAATGCTGCACCCGGTCTCCGGGTACGCGCGGAGCTTCTCCGCCGGCCGCAAAGCCGCCGACGACCTGTTCGATCTGCGATCGCGTGATGAATCCCGGCCGCAGCAGCCGCACTTCGTTGTTGAGGCACGACACGATGGTCGACTCGAGCCCGATGGGCGAGTCGCCGCCGTCCAGGATCACTTCGACCGCCTCGCCGAGCTCGTCGCGCACGTGCTCGGGCTTGGTGGGGCTCAACCGGCCGTAGCGGTTCGCCGAGGGCGCCGCGATTCCGCCGCCGAACGCGGTCAGCAGCTGCAGCGCCATGGGATGCGAGGGTATGCGGATGCCGATGCTGTTCTGACCGCCCGTCACGATGTCGTTCACGTTGTCGGCCTTGGGCAGGATCAAGGTGAGCGGGCCGGGCCAGAACATGGACGCCAGGCGTTGCGCCATCTCCGGTACGTCCGACACCCAGCGGTGCAGGTAGCGCTGATTATCCAGGTGCACGATCACCGGGTGGTCCGCCGGGCGGCCCTTCACCTGGAAGATCTTGCGCACCGCCCCGGGATCCGCGGCATTCGCCCCGAGGCCGTAAACCGTCTCGGTGGGGAACACCACGAGGTCCCCCGCGCGCAGGGTCTCGACGGCTTTCTCGATTTCGGTCTGTGTAGCTCTAACCACGGCTCAATCATATCAAATGAGCCGCTGCATGAACTTCAAGTCGAGCCACCGCCCGAACTTGCGGCCAACTTCGCGGAAGTGCCCGACGGTTTCGAATCCGAGACTTTCGTGAAGCGAGATGGAGGTCACATTTTCCGCGTCGATGCCGGCGATCATGACGTGCTTGTGCATCGCTGCCGCCGCGTCGATCAGCGCGAGCACCAGCGCCCGCCCCACGCCGCGGCGCCGGCGATCGGCCCGCACGTGCACGCTGTGCTCGACGCTGTGCCGATAACATGCCCACGGGCGAAACTCGCCGAACGTCCCGAAGCCCACGACGCCGGAAGAGTCCGTCGCCACCAGCACCGGGAAACCCTGGGCGCCTTTGCCGTTGAACCACTTCTCGCGGTCTTCGAGCGTGACTTCCGTGTCCGAGTACACCGCCGTGGTGTTGCGGATGACCTCGTTGTAGATCGCCAAAATCTCCGGCAGCTGCGCGCCCGTGGCCGGTGCAATCGCAATCCCGCCGTTCACGGCGCGCGTGCGAGCGTCACATCGGGATCGAGAGCCGTGCGCCGCCAGCTGCCGTCGCTCTCGCGGTCGAGCTCGTACGCAGGCCAATAGTGCTTGTCGAGCTTCAAGGTGATCACATCGGTGATGCCGTTCCAACTGACGGTTTTCAACCGCAACGACGCCCGGTCGGGCTTGCCGCGAACCGCTTTGAGGAAGGCGTCCAAGTCGGGAGTCGGTTGCCCGTCGACCTCCGTGATGCGGCGGCCGGCATACAACCCATAGTGAGTGGCCGGCGAGCCGTAGAAAAAGAACGACACGAACACGCCGGACGGCGCGATCCCGCGCTGCACCGCCATCGCGCGGTGGGGCGCCTGCAGCGTCGCACCGGCCCAGATCACCACGCGATCGATATCCCGCCCGTTGAGGGCCACCGTCTTCAGTTGCAGCGTCTTCTCGGCGCCGTCGCGCCAGACGGTGACCGCGATTTCCGGCTTCTGCACGGCGCGCTCCACTTCACGGAAACGGCTCACGATCTTGCCGTCGATCGCGAGCAAGAGATCGCCCGGCTCGAGCAGCGTCGCGGCCGGCGTGCCTGCAACCAGCCGATCGATGCTCAGGACCTGACGCCGATCCGCGTCGTGCTCCTCGAAGCGCTTGACCCAAGCATCGGTCAGCCCGAGCTTGCGCGCATCGGCCAGCGAGTCGACATCGAACTCGGCCTCGAAGGAGTACAGCTGTCGCTGGTTGGAGACAACATTGATCATCTCCGTCACCAGATCCGCGGGGATGCCGCGGTTCACCTGCTCCAATTCCCGCTGCGTCTCGAAAGCGAAGCTCGACCAGAGCGCCAGCACGTCGCCCTTGTCGTCGGCGATCACGCCGTCCAGGTCGGCGGGCGCGTTCACCAGATTGATGGCCTCCAAGTTGCTGTCGCGGAAACGCAGCGTGCGCGACAGCGGGAACGCCACCGGATCGACGCTTGCTACCTGGGTGTGCTCGGACATGACCTGCGAGTCGCCGCGCTCGCCGACCACCCACACATCGTCGCCGGGGTGCAGCTCCTTGGTGACCAGTGTGGCGGCCCGTACCGGCGTGTCGCCGATCAGCCTCGGATCGTAGGACACCACGGCCAGATTGTGCAGCGGGTGGATGAACTCGACCTTGCCCGGCACCTCCACCGTGCCGTTGAAAGTGATCCGCACATCGCCCATGGCGAGCGGCACGGTATTGCGGTCGATCACCACGAGCCCGCGCTTCGTGTCCACGATCACGCCCGTGCCGTGGTAGTTCTTCTCCGTGACCCCCGACACCGAGTAGGGCATGTCGAAGGTGATGGTCACGAGGGACGGGGCAAGCCGGTCGATGCGCGGATCGCCGGTCTTGCCATATTCGGTGGATGCGGGCTGCAGCGCCGGCGCCGTCGGTCCGGCGGCGAGTCCCACGCAGGGCCATATGCCGAGAGTGTCATCGCGCTTGCACTTGCGGGCGGGGAACCAGCGCCGGTCCATGCGGATCACCTTGAGCTGCGTGGTGCGCGGGTCCTCGAGCGTTACGTAGCGCACCGTGGCCCGGGCGCCGTCCGCGAGATCCGCAAGGGCCGCCTCGAAATCCGCGAGCGTCTCCATTTTCTTGCCGTTGAAGGAGCTGATCAGCGCGCCGTGCGGGATGCCGGCGCTGCCGAACACGTAGCCCGGATTCGCGACATACACGCCCTTGATCGGCAAGTTGTAGTGGCGAGCCTGCTGATAGGACAGCGTGTGGACGACGGCCTCGCCGAACTCGATGTACTCGTCCGCCGTGATGGCGGCGAGCGACTCGACATCGAGCGCGTGACGCAGCGTCTGATCGCCGCGCAGCACCTCGACGTTGACGTCCTGGCCGACATGATTGTCCAGCACATCCTCCAGAGCGAAGAACTCAGGCACCGGTTTGCCGTTGATCGAGATGAGAATGTCCCCCGGCGAGAGGATCCCGTCCGCGGCCGAGCCCGGCTGCACCTCGTCGACCACGAGCATGCCCGTCAGCTTCGGGAACGCCGCGCGCATGCGCGCCTCCGTCTGGGCGTCGAGCCCGAGCCGCCGCAGCTCGTCGTAGGGCGTGTATTTGAAAACGGTCTCCAAGGTGCCGCGCGGGACCGGTTTGCCGGCATCGATGTACTTCAGCGCGCGCGTAATTGCAGGCAGCGGCAGGTAGAAGCTCGATGCCGCGCCCGTCGCGCCGCCCGCGTTCAGCGCCACCACTCGCCCTTGGATGTCGATCACCGGGGAGCCGGAGGATCCGCCGGAGGTACCCGAGGCAGCTTGATAGTAGAAGGTGTTGAAGTCGTTGTACTTGCCGTAGCCGTATTCGGGCGCTTCGCGGTCGAGCCGCGCCAGCGTCCCGGCGAGAATGGACAGCTGCTCGCCGGCATCGTTCCCGACCACGCGGATTTCGCGGCCGATGACGGCTCCCGCGGGGTAGAGCGGCAGCTCCGCCGGCTTGATGAACTTGAGCTTCGACGGATCGTAGTGATAGATGCCGAAATCATGGACCGGATCGCGGTACACCGGGAACAGCTGTACCTCCTCGCGATTCTGAAAGGTGGCCTGCGCCGTCACCGGGCCGGGAGTGACCACGTGGCGATTGGTCAAAATGAGCCCGCGCTTCGCGTCGATGACGAATCCGGTGGCCTGCGCCGTGGTGTTCCACTCCGTGTCGAAGGCCCGCACCCCGTCGATTTGAATCGTGACCACGCCGGAGGCGATCCGCTCGAGCGTTTGCGCCCAGTTCGCCGACCGGTCGACCAATTCGGGCTGCGGGGAGACCGTCGGGACCGCCGGAGCCTCCGCGGGGCCCGGGGCGCCCATTGCCGGCGGGGGACTGGCCGTTGAGTCCGAGGGGCCGGCCCAGCCCTGCGTACAGAGCAAAACGAGTGACAACCAAAGCGAACTACGGGACATACCGATCCTAGGGGGGGCTTATGCCGAAATGAATAGATGCCCGGGGTCGGACAGCCATCGAGCCATGCGGTTCCTCATGGGGCCGGCTTCCAGGCTATATCGAGCTGCTTCACCGCTCTCACGTCGTCCAGCCGCCGGACGGGCATTGTATGCGGTGCCGAGCGCAGTTTCTCGGGCTCGCGCTCCATTTCGTGGCGAATCTCCCGCATCGCGTCGCAAAAATGATCCAATTCCTCCTTGGTCTCGGTCTCGGTGGGCTCGATCAGCAGGCACTCGGGCACCAACAGCGGGAAGTAGGTCGTCGGTGCGTGAACCCCGAAATCCAGCAGGCGCTTGGCGACATCCATGGCGGTGACTTCGAAGCGTCGGCTCTCGTTCTTCAGTGTGATGATGAATTCATGGCTGGCGCGGCGCGCGGGATACGCGGCCTCATAGCCGGCGTCGGTCAAGCGCTTCATCAGATAGTTTGCGTTGAGCGCGGCGAATTCAGCGACGCGCACCATGCCCTGCCGGCCCAGCATCCGCATGTACACATGGGCCCGGAGGTTGACTCCGGCGTTGCCCATGAAGCCGGACAGCCGGCCGATGGAGTGGGGAAGGTCGTCCTCGGTCAGCCAGCGATACCGGCTCTCCTCGAAGCCGACCAGCGGAATCGGCAAGAACGGCAACAAACGCGGGCCGACGCCGACCGCGCCCGATCCGGGGCCGCCGCCGCCATGCGGCGTCGAGAATGTCTTGTGCAAGTTCATGTGAATCACGTCGAAGCCCATGTCGCCGGGGCGAACCTTGCCCAGTATGGCGTTCAAGTTCGCCCCGTCGTAGTAAAGCAAGCCGCCCGCCTCGTGAACGATGCGCGCGACCTCGATGATGCGGTGTTCGAACACGCCGAGCGTAGATGGATTGGTGAGCATGATCCCTGCGGTCGCCGGGCCGACGGCGTCCTTGAGCGCATCGAGATCGATGTTGCCGCTCTTGTCGCAGGGGATCTCCTTGACCGTGCAGCCGCACATGGCGGCCGTTGCCGGATTGGTGCCATGCGCGGCCTGCGGAACGATGATCTCGGTCCGCGCGGCGTCGTTGCGCCGCCGATGATAGGCCCGGATCATCGCAACGCCGGCGAATTCGCCCTGCGCGCCCGCCATCGGCGTAAGGCTCACGCCCCGCATGCCGGTTATTTCCTTGAGCATCTCCTGAAGCTCGAACATGCAGGCGAGAAAACCCTGCGGTTCGGGCGCGAACGGGTGCCGGCTCAGGAATTCGGGCAGCATGGCGTAGGTATTGCATGCCTTGGGGTTGTACTTCATGGTGCACGAGCCCAAGGGATAAAAATGCGAGTCGATCGAGAAATTCAGCTGCGACAGGCGCGTGAAGTGCCGCACCACCTGCAGCTCGGACACCTCGGGTAGCACGGGCCGCCTCGCACGGCGCAGGTGCCGTGGAACTGCCGCCGCTGCGGACTGCGCTGCGCCGGCGGTTGCCGGAGGATATTGACTCGCCGCCCGCCGGCCCGGCTTGCTCAACTCGAATATCAGCGCTTCGCGCAACTCGAGCTCACTCATGATCGCTCCTCATCGCGCCGCGCCTGCCGCGCGGTTCCTCGATCGCATCGCGCAGGGCGCGCGCGTACGCGTCGATGTCCTGATCCAGTTTGGTTTCCGTGGCGCAAACCAGAATCGCGTGGCCCAATTCGGGATGGCTTGCCTTAAGATCCAATCCGCCGGCAATGCCGCGTTCGGCAAGCGCGGCGAGCAGCGGCCCCGCGGGCCGATCGAGAACCAGCACGGCCTCGTGAAAGCGGGGCGTTTCGAAGGCCGCGGTGATGCCGGGAATGCGCGTCAGCGCCCTCACCAGCGTCTCCGTGCGCTCGACGCATGCGGCCGCGACGCGCTCGAGCCCCTCGGGCCCGAGCAGCGAGAGATAGATGGTCGCCGCGGTCACCAGCAGTCCCTGGTTGGTGCAGATGTTGGACGTGGCCTTGCTGCGGCGGATGTGCTGCTCGCGCGCCTGCAGCGTCAACGTGAAGCCGGGGCGGCCCTCCGTATCGACGGTGCGTCCCACGATTCGCCCGGGCATCTGGCGTACGTGCGAGAGACGCGTCGCCATGAAGCCGAAATAAGGGCCGCCGGAAGCGAGCGGTACGCCGAGCGGCTGTCCCTCGCCGCACACGATGTCGGCGCCGCGGTTGCCGCCCCCCTCGCTCCCCCACTCTCCCGGCGGCTTGTAGAGCGCGAGCGAGACCGGATTGACCACGGCGATGACCAGCATGCGGTTCGCGTGCGCCCAGTCGGTCAACTCGTCGATTTCTTCCAGGTTGCCGAAGAAGTTCGGCTGCTGAATCACCAGCGCCGCGTAGCCGCCGCGCCCGGCGAGGCTCATCAAGGCTTGGGAATCCGTGCGTCCGCTGTGCCGATCGTAAGGCGCGATCTCGAACTCCACCTCCTGGTCGCGGGCGATCGTCTGCGCGACCTTCGCGTAGATCGGGTTGACCGTGCGCGGCATCAGAATGCGCCGGGACTCCGAGCTTCGATTTGCCCGTATCGCCATCAGGCAGGCTTCGGCCAAGGCGGACGCCCCGTCGTACAGCGAGGCGTTCGCCGCCTCCATGCCGGTCAAGGCGCAGATCATGGATTGGTATTCGTAGATCAGCTGCAAGGTGCCCTGACTCGCCTCCGCTTGATACGGCGTATACGCGGAATAAAACTCTCCGCGCGTGGCGATCGCCCAGACCGGCGCGGGGATGTGGTGTTCGTAGGCGCCCGCGCCGATGAAATTCTTGAGACGCCCATCGGCGGCGGCGCGCTCGGTCAAAAGCCGCGCGACCTCCATTTCGCACAGGCCCGGAGGCACACCCTCGAGAGTCGCAGTCTTGAGCGCGTCCGGGATCTCGTCGAACAACTCGTCGATGGACCGGGCCCCGATGACCGACAGCATCTCCGACACGTCCGCGGGGGTATGCGGAATGAACGGCATCGCGCGCCCTACCCGGCTTCTTTCACGTACTGCGCGTATTCGGCAGCGGTCAGGAATGCGCCGTGGGCGGGAGCTGCGCCGCACTCCACCCGCAAGAGCCACCCCGCCCCATACGGGTCGCTGTTGAGCAGTTCCGGCTTCTGGACGAGATCGTCGTTGCGCGCCGCCACCCGCCCCGACACCGGGCTATAGACATCGGAGGCCGCCTTCACCGATTCCACCACGGCGCAGGCCTCGCCGGCCTTCACCTCGCGCCCCGCCTCGGGCACTTCGACGAACACCAGGTCGCCGAGCGCTTCTTGCGCGTGATCCGTGATTCCGATCTCCACCTGCCCGTTGGCGAGATCGCGGACCCATTCGTGCGTCCGCGTGTAATGCAAGTCGTCCGGTACGTGTTCGCTCACTTAGCCGACTCCTTTGATTAAAGCTCGATCAACGCTTTGCCGTTGCGCACGAACGGCGGTTTTACGACGCGCGCTGCATGCCGCCGGCCGCGGATATCGACGAAAGCACGCGCCCCGAGCCCGCTTCGCACCCGGGCGAGCGCGATGGCCCGATTCAATGTGGGGGAGAACGTCCCGCTGGTGATCTCGCCGACCTGGATACCGGCGCCCTGCGCCTGCGCCTCGGCGAACACGGGCTGATGATCCCGCAGCACGCCGCGCTCCTCGAGCACCAGCCCTACCAGCTGCTCGCAGCCTTGCGTGCGGGCCCGAAGGAGCGCTGCGCGGCCGATGAAGTCGCGTTCCCCGGCGCCGAATGCCACCGTCCAAGCCAGCCCCGACTCCAAGGGATGGTGGTTTTCATCCATATCGTTGCCATAGAGATTCATCCCCGCCTCGAGGCGCAGCGTGTCCCGCGCACCCAGCCCCGCCGGCTTGACGCCGAGCGCAACCAGCGCCCGCCAGATCGCCGGCGCCTCCTCGGCCGGGAGGATGACCTCGAAGCCGTCCTCGCCCGTATAGCCGGTGCGTGCTAGAAACCAGGTGTCGATCGCCGCCCCGGAGAATCGGGCGATCCCGAGCGCGGTCTCGCGATGCGCCGCGGAGAGGAGCGATGCCGTCTTCTCGCGGGCGAGCGGACCCTGAACCGCAAGAATGGCGAGATCGGTGCGCTCACGCACCGGCACGCCGAACGGCGCCGCATGCTCTGCGAGCCACTCCAGATCCTTGCGGCGCGTACCGGCGTTGACCACCAGCAGAAACCAATTCTCGGTCAAGAAATAGACGATCAAATCGTCGATGACGCCGCCGCTCGGCAGGAGCATGCAGGAGTATAGGGCCGCGCCGGGCACCGTGAGCTTGGCGACATCGTTCGCCAGAAGGCGGCGCAGAAATTCGCGCACGCGTGGGCCCGCGAGATCGATCGCGCACATATGGGATACGTCGAAAATTCCGGAATCCCGGCGCACCGCACGGTGCTCCTCGAGCTGGGAACCGTAGGAAAGCGGCATGTCCCACCCGCCAAAATCGATGATCTTGGCGCCCGATGAAACATGGATGTCGTAGAGCGGCGTTTTCAGGCCCATCGCAACCTCGCTGCGAACTCGGACTCAAGAGCCGGCGCGCACCGGATGGTGCGTACCGCCCCTCTGTCCTTAGGACCTGAGAGATCGAGCGCTCGCTCGAGCGCTGCTCCCCTTCGGTGGATCGGCGCCGTGATGGCGCGATCGCTCTCCAGAGATCGCGAGAGTCCGTAGTACGTGTGCCTGAGCGTTTCCGGGCGGTTGCGCCTTCGGCGGTCCTCGCGAGGAGGACACTCTCCAGACGGCTCTTATCGCGATGCTGCATCATATCACAGCCCCGCCCTCGGCCTCGGTATCCGGGCTCGGTATCCGGCCGTGACGCCCCCGCCGCCTCAACCGCCGGATTTCTTCGCGGGCCACCCCAATTTAACCAATTCGGAAACGATCGTATCCCGATGCTCGCCCTGGATCTCGATGACACCCTCGCGCACGGTTCCTCCCGATCCGCAACGCTTTTTGAGCCCGGCGGCGAGAGTCTCGAGCTCGGACGCGGCCAGCGGCAGGCCGCTGACGGTGGTCACGCCCTTGCCGGCGCGCCCCTTGGTCTCGCGGCCGACACGCACCGCGCCGGGACGCGCCGCGCCGGGCGCGCCCGTGGGACAGACGCATTCCCGCACTGCACGGCGGCAATTCGGGCAACGGGACCCGATGCCGGTTGAGTACACCAGTCGATCAGCCATGGCGGCAATTATGCCATCGGCCGTTGGCCCAACCGGCGGCCAAGTTGGGACCCAACCGGTCATCAAGTAGAATACGGCACATGCAGTCACGCAGAAAATCGCTCGCCGTCAAGATCGGCAACATCACCGTGGGCGGGAACGCCCCCATCGTCGTCCAATCGATGACCAACACCGATACGGCGGACATCGAGGGCACGGTCGCGCAAGTCAAATCGCTCGCGCGCGCCGGATCCGAGCTGGTGCGGATCACCGTCAATAATGACGAGGCCGCCGCCGCAGTGCCACGCATTCGTGAAAAGCTGGACGCCCAGGGCGTGAATACCCCCCTGGTGGGCGACTTTCACTTCAACGGTCACAAGCTGTTGAAAGCCCATCCCGCCTGCGCACAGGCGCTCTCCAAGCTGCGCATCAATCCGGGCAACGTGGGGCGCGGCAGCAAGCGCGATCCTCAGTTCGCCGAGATGATCGAGACCGCCTGCGCTTATAACAAGCCGGTGCGCATCGGCGTGAATTGGGGCAGCCTCGACCAGGATCTTCTCACGCGCTTGATGGACGAGAACTCGAAGCTCGAGGCGCCGCTCCCGGCTCTCGATGTGATGCGCGAAGCCATCGTGGTATCCGCCTTGGACAGCGCCAAACGCGCGGAGAGCCTGGGACTCAATTCCGATATGATCGTCATCAGCGCCAAGGTGAGCGGGGTCCAGGACCTGATCGCGGTCTACCGAAACCTCGCCGGCCGATGCAACTATCCGCTGCATCTCGGACTCACCGAGGCCGGGATGGGCAGCAAGGGCATCGTGGCATCCACCGCCGGTATCGGGGTTCTTCTGCAGCAGGGCATCGGCGACACCATTCGCGTGTCCTTGACGCCCGAGCCCAACGGCGACCGCACCCAAGAGGTGATCGTCGCCCAGGAAATTCTTCAGACCATGGGTCTGCGCTCGTTCACGCCCATGGTGGTCGCGTGTCCCGGGTGCGGGCGCACCACCAGCACCTATTTCCAGGAACTCGCCCAGAAGATCCAAAGCCATATCCGTCACCGGATGCCGGAATGGCGCAAGCGGCATGCGGGCGTCGAGGACATGACGGTGGCCGTCATGGGCTGCGTGGTCAACGGTCCCGGCGAGAGCAAGCACGCGAACATCGGCATCAGCCTGCCCGGAACCGGCGAGCATCCCGTGGCGCCGGTATACGAGGACGGCGAGAAAACCGTGACGCTCAAGGGCGATCGGATCGCGGAGGAATTCCAGGAACTGGTGGAGCGCTACATCGAGCGCACCTACACGCGGCATAAGGCCGCGTGAGCGGCTCGGGCGCCGACGGCCTCGCCGCCAAGAAATGCGTTCCGTGCGAGGGCGGCGTGGCGGCGCTCGCGCCCGCCGAGGCGGCGGAGTTGCTCGCAGATCTGCACGGCGACTGGAAGCTCGCATCGGACTCGAAGAGCCTGAAGCGCGCGCTCAAGTTCAAGGACTTCTACCGCACCATGAGCTTCGTCAATGCGCTGGCGCACATCGCGAACGTCGAGGATCACCATCCCGACCTCGAGATCGGTTACGGCTACTGCCGCATCACTTACTCGACTCACGCGATCGGCGGTCTGTCGCAGAACGATTTCATCTGTGCCGCGAAGATCGATCGGATCCCGATCTGACCCGAGGGCTTGCTCAGGAGGTGTGCGCCTTCACGAAGGCCGGCACATCCCCGTGAATCCCCAGGGCGCGCCTCGCGAGCCGCCGCTTGACGAACCCAAGGCCCCCGACCGCACCGAGGCCGGCCGCGCGTAAGCGCGCCACGCCGGGATTGGAACTGGAAAACAGCCGCTGCAATCCGTCGAACGCCGCCGCGGCGATCAAATTCTCGCTCTTGCGCCGGCGCTCGTAGCGACGCAGCAGGCCATAGTCGCCCAGAGTGCCGGCCGCGCCCGCCTCGCCCAGCGCCTCGGCGAGCGAGGCGCAATCCAATAGCCCTAGATTGAGACCCTGTCCGGCCAACGGATGCACCGCATGTGCGGCGTCTCCGACCAGCACGGCGCGCGGCCGCACGTACTCGAGCGCGTATTGCAGATGAATCGGGAAGCTCGCGACCGGCGTCGTGAGCTCGATGTCGCCGAGTACCCCGCCGCTCGCGGCAAGGACGGCCGCCGCGAATCCTCGGGCGTCGAGACCCCGCAGGCGCTCGGACTCCTCCTGCATCACGCTCCAGACGATCGACGAGCGGCCGTCCGAAAGCGGCAGGAACGCCAGCGGTCCGCTCGGCAAGAACCGCTGCCACGCGGTGCTTCGATGAGGCTGGGCCGTGCGCACGTGAGCCACCAGCGCGTCCTGATGATAGGTATGTCCCGCGGTGGCGATGCCGAGAAGCTCTCGGGTCTTCGATGCCGCGCCGTCGGCGGCGATCACCAACCGCGCGCCGAGCCCGCGGCCGTCGGAGAGCGCGACGTGTGCGCCGCGCTCGGTCACCTCGACGGAGCGCACCGCCGCTTCGATGAACACCGCGCCCGCGGCGCTCGCCGCCCGCATACAGCACTCCTGCAACGCATGGCCATCGACGATGAATCCGAGGTCCGGCTCGCCCAGCTCCGCGCAGTCGAAGGTCAGAGACCCCCGGCCCTGAGGCGCTCCGCTTTCATCCCAGACGCACATGCGCTCGTACGGAAACACGAGTGCGGAAGGCAGGTTCCGCCACACGCCGCAGAACCGCAGCAATCGTTGCGAGGCCCGGCTCAGAGCGAACACCCGCAAGCCCCAGGGTATCCCTGCGGAGTCGGCGGCTCCTCCCGGCTCTCCCGATGCCCTCGCCGCCGCTTCCCTCGGCGGCGGCGCAGAGAGCCGCTCGGCGACCACCGCCACACGCCCCGGCGCGGCGAGATTGCGCTCCAGCAGCAGCCCCGCCATGACGCTCCCCACGGCCCCCGCACCCACGATGATGACGTCGAATTCGCGGCTCATGCACGCCCCGCGATGGGCACGCCGCGCGCCAGCTTGGGGATCCGCCCTGCGGCGCCGGTCGACAGCGACGACAGCGCGGCTTTGGCCGGCGGCAGCAGGTCGAACGCCAGCAGCCCCAGATTGCGCAGGTGCCGCACCGGTCCCCACGGCGCCGAGAACAAACGCACCAGCCCGTCGGTGAACCCGATGACTTCGCGGCGATCCGCCGCGCGCCACTCGTCATATGCCCCCGTCAGAGCGTGGCTGCCGAGATCGCCTCGATGCTCGGCGATGAGCTCGGCCAAACTCGCGGCGTCGCGCAATCCCAAGTTGAAGCCCATACCGGCGACCGGGTGCAGTGCCTGCGCTGCGTTGCCGACGATGACGCAGCGACCAGCGCTGGTCTTGCGTGCACGCGACAGCGACAGGGGATAGGCGACACGTCGGCCCACCTTGAGGAAGCGCCCCAGCCTGAAGCCGAATCGGCGCTGCACCTCGCCCAGGAACTCTTCATCCGACCAACCCATGGCGCGTTCGGCCATCTCGCGCGTCAGCGTCAACACCAGCGTGCACCGTCCGTCCGCAAGCGGCAGGAGCGCCAGCGGTCCCGATGCGGTGAAGCGCTCATACGCCACGTGCTCGTGAAATCGATTCGGCAGCACCGTCGTGATCACCGCGGTCTGATGGTAATCGCGTACGTCGGTCTCCACGCCGAACGCCCGGCGGACCGCCGATTCGATGCCGTCGGCGGCGACGACCAGGCGGGCGTGGACGGATGTCGAGGTCCCGTCGCCGTCCGCGGCGCCCGAACCCCCGGGGCGCTTCTCCGTCACATTAAGTTCAACCGACTGCTCGTGCGCTTCGACGCGTGTGACTCGGGCAGGGCAGAACACACGTACGTCGCGGCGTCGCGCCAGCGAGGACCAGAGCGCCGCTCCGAGCGAACGATTCGGCACCACATGGCCCAACGATGGCAGCTCCTGCTCCGCCGCATCGATACGGGCGAATCCGAAATGTCCCTGGTCCGAAACGTGCACCCTGGCAATGGGGGTCGCATCGGCGGCGACCCCGGGCCATACCCCCAGCGTCTCGAGGATCCGCCGGCTGCCGTTCGATAATGCGGTCGTGCGCTCGTCGAAGCTCGGCTGCGACGCCGCATCGTGCGGCACCGCCTCGATGAGCGCCGCCGTCACTCCGAGATTTTCGAGCGCCACGGCCAGGCTCGCCCCGACCATGCCGCCGCCCACGATGGCGATATCGACGGACTCGGTCATGCCGCTTGCACCATGCGCTCCACCGCCTCCGGCGTCTTCTCGAGCGCCGCCGTCAACACCTCCGGAGCGCCTTCGGTCACGAGCACGTCGTCTTCGATGCGAACCCCGATGTTCCAAAATTCCTTCGGCACTTTGGGCGAAGGACGTATGTAGAGTCCGGGTTCCACGGTGAGCGCCATGCCAGGCTCGAGCACGCGCCATTCCCCGCCCACCCTGTAGTCGCCGACATCGTGCACGTCGAGTCCCAGCCAATGGCCGGTTCGATGGTTGAAGAACGGCAGATACGCGCGCTCCTTGATGAGCCGGGCCACCGTGCCCCTGAGGAGTCCCAGCTTCACCAGCCCGGCCGTGATGGCGCGCACCGCCGCCTCGTGCGGCTGGTTCCAGTGATTGCCGGAACGGGCCTTGTCGATGGCGGCGAGTTGCGCGTCGAGCACCACCTCGTAGACGGCGAGCTGCGCAGGCGTGAATCGGCCGTTGACGGGAAACGTGCGGCTGATGTCGGAGGCGTAGAACTCATGCTCGCAACCTGCGTCGAGCAGCAGCAGATCGCCGTCGCAGAGCCGCTGATCGTTGGCGCCATAATGCATGATGCAGGCGTTCGCCCCGCCGGCGACGATCGGATGATAGGACGCGTCGGCATTGTGCGAGCGGAACTCGTGCAATACCTCCGCCATCACCTCGTACTCCATCCGTCCGGGCCGGGCGAACCGCATCGCGCGGCGGTGAGCCCCCATGGCGATGCGCGCGGCCTGTTTGAGGCTTCCCTGCTCGGCCCGGCTCTTGTAAAGGCGCATGTCGTCGAGCACGTGCGCCAGGGCGGCGAACTCCTGCGGCGTGCCCGAACTTTGCCTCGAATGCACGCGCATCCCGTTCACCCAGGCGAGCATGCGGGAATCGAAATCCAGATGCGTGCCCATGGAGTAGAAGATTCTCGACCGCTGTTCGATGAGTCCGGGCAGGATCTCGTCGATGTCCGCTATCGGAAACGCATCGTCCGCTCCGTAGCGGGACACCGCACCGTCCGTGCCCGCCCAAACGCCCTCCCAGGATTCGCGCAGCGGATCGTGCTCGCGCACGAATAGCAGGTACTCGGCATGCGGGCGGCCCGGCACCAGCACCGCGACGGCATCGGGCTCGGGAAAGCCGCTCAAGTAGTAGAATTGGCTGTCCTGCCGGTAGGCGTATTCGATGTCGCCGTTGCGGTGGCGCACCGGCGCGGCGGGCACAACGGCAATTGCGTCCTTGCCGATCATGCGCATGACCTGCCGCCTGCGGCGCGCGAACTCCCTGCGTTCCATGGGGCTGAAGCTCAGTGCAAGGTTTGCTGGGCGGCGGGATAGGCTTGCTGCCGGAGCGGAAGAAGCTCCTCGAACACCACCTGGGCCGCTACGCGGATGAATTCCACGAGTTCGGCGTAGGCCTGCTCGTTCGAGTCGTCCTCGTCCGCATCGTCCCCGGTGGCGCGGGAGATCTCGGTGAAGTCGCGTACGATTTCGCCTACATCGCCGTTCAGGGCATCGAGGTCGGATATCTGACCGGTACCGAGCCCATAGAGAAAGCCCGTGCACCATAATGCAAGCGCGTGTGCCCGGCCGTTGAGGGGCTGCTCGTCGTCCGGCAACAGCGGCTGGAACTCCATACCCTGCTCGCCGAACGACGCGGCGGTCGCCGCGAACACGCGCTCGATCATGGCCGACGATTCCTCCGACAGCCCGGCGCCGTCGGGCAGGATCTCGTTGACCCAGTCGCGCATCGTGTACGGCGACATGGAGCACAACGCGCCGCACAAAGACCCATGGGCCTCGGCCGCGTCGGCCAGGCTCCCAGCCGCCGCCAATACGTCCTCGAAGTCCTTGAATCGAATTTCGCCCAACATGATTCTGCAAATAATACCGCGTCGGGCGCTCCCTTGCCCTTTGCAATGCGGAATCGCGCGCTCTATATTGGCGTCATGAACGAAAGCAATCCGAAGTCCGCAGTCGAGCTCGAGCTGAAGCGGCTGGAAAAGCGGCTCGAGGACCTGATCGCAACGGTTGCCCAGGTCAAGGAAGAGAACCGCGCGCTGCGTCAACGGCAGGAGACCCTCACCGCCGAGCGCGCCAGCTTGCTGCAGAAGAACGAGCAGGTGCGCGCCCGGGTCGAAGCGATGATCGGACGTTTGAAATCGATGGAGCAGGCATGAGCGACAATCAGGCGCGAGTCAGCGTGCGTATCCTGGAGAAGGAGTACCACATTACCTGCCCAATCGAGGAGCGCTCCGACCTGCTCGATTCGGCCGAGTTCTTGAACTCCAAGATGCGCGAGATTCGCGACACCGGCAAGGTGGTGGGTTTGGATCGCATCGCCGTGATCGCCGCGCTGAACATGGCGAATGAATTGATTCGCTTCCGTAACCGTGACACCAATCTCGATTCGGACGTGGGCGGACGCTTGCGTATCCTGCGTGAGCGCGTAGAGTCGGCCTTGGAGAAGGGCCGGCAGCTCGAGCTGTAGCTCGAGGCTTCATAGGTTGATTTTGGCGCCGCCTGCGGTGTTCGATGCGGATCGGGTTACCTCCTGACCCTAATTTGTAAACCCCAGGGGCCATTGCTTGCTGGCAGCATTGTGCAAGTCCGCCTCGAGCGGAAAGCTGTCGGCAGTTAGCCCCACCTGTTGCTCAGGTCGGGAGCAACGGTCCAAAACGGCACAGGCGGGCGGCGCCATCCCTGTTTCGATCTTTCGATACCCAGCGCACGTTCCATGCCCGAGATAGGCTCCCTGAAAGCGAAACTTCGCAAGGAGCTTCGCCGCAAGCGGCGATCCTTGCTCCCCGCGGATCGCGTCCGGCGTTCCCGGGTCGCCGCGGCGTTCGTTGCGCGCTTGCCCGCGTTCAGATCGGGCGCGCGGGTCGCGATCTACCTTCCGTTCGATGGCGAGGCCGACCCGGGCGCGCTGGTCGCCGCCGCGCAGCGCCGCGGCATACGTATCTATGTTCCCGTGGTCGCCGATCTCGCTCATCGCCGGCTGCGCTTCTACCCTCTCGCAGGCAAGACGCGGCGCGGAACATTCGGCATCTCCGTGCCGCGGAGCATCGTTCATCGCCACGCCGTGCGTCCGCGATGGTTCGACCTCATTCTCGTTCCCCTGGTCGGAGTCGACGCCGACGGGCGTCGGTTGGGAATGGGCGGGGGTTTCTACGATCGCGCGCTCGAGTTCAGGCGCAGCCGGCGGCACTGGCTTGGGCCCAAGCTGGTCGGCTTCGCCTTCGATTGCCAGCGGGCCGAGTCGGTCTTCGCGGAAGCGTTCGATGTGCGTTTGGATGCGCTCGCGACGGAGTCCGGACTTCAGCACTTCTCGAGGGACATTTCATGAACCACTGGCTGCTCAAATCCGAGCCCGGCACCTTCGGCATCGACGATCTTGCGGCGCAGCCCGGCAAGACGAGCGCCTGGGACGGCGTGCGCAATTATCAGGCGCGAAACATGCTGCGCGATTCGATGAAGAAAGGCGATACCGCCTTTTTTTATCATTCGAGCTGCGAGGTCCCGGGCATCGCCGGCATCGTACGCATCGTGAAGGACGGTTATCCCGACAAGACCGCTTTCGATCGCAAGCACCACCACTACGATCCGGAAAGTAAGCCGGACGATCCGCGCTGGTACGTCGTGGACGTGAAGCTCGAGCGCAAGTTCAAGCGCATCATCACGCTCGATGAGCTGCGTCGGCATGCGAGCGACGAGCTGTCGGACTTCGTCATCCTGCGCCGAGGCAATCGTCTCTCGGTGACTCCGGTCACCCAAGCGGAGTGGGATTTCGTTCTCACTCTCGAGTGATGTCACTCACATCGCTACCACATCCGCACCCATAGAGCGATGTATTGCTTGTAAATTAATTATTCGTGTATATACTCGGTCCCCGGACTAACCCGACTACGGAGTTT
>JBEKHK010000009.1:0-181855 GCA_050012315.1 Steroidobacteraceae bacterium
GCGGATCGACGGATTTTTGGCGCGGGTCCAGGACAAATCCGACCACGTGCGATTGATGGGGTTCGGCCATCGGGTCTACAAGAATTTCGATCCGCGCGCACGGATCATCCGGGATATGTGTCATCGCGTACTGGCCAAGCTCGGCAACGACCACAATCCGCTGTTCGAGCTGTCATTGAGGCTCGAGGAAATCGCGCTCAAGGACGACTACTTCGTATCGCGCAAGCTCTATCCGAACGTCGATTTCTACTCCGGGATCATTTATAGCGCGCTCGGCATCCCGCGTTCCATGTTCACGGTCATGTTCGCGGTGGCCCGCACCGCAGGCTGGGTCGCGCACTGGCAGGAGATGGTTTCCGATCCGCAGATGAAGATCGGCCGGCCTCGGCAACTCTATACCGGACCCGCGCGGCAGGAATACCGGACGATGGAAAACCGCCTCGCCTAGATTAAATCTGGCTGCCACTTAAACCTTTGGCTTTGCTGCCGGTACATACGGACGGCAGGGTCATAGGCCACAAGGGAGCAGTTATGCAAACCAAGATCAGATCGGGGGCTTTCCTCCACATCGCACGTCTGGCAAGCGCCGGACTGTGCATCGCGATAGCGGCGAGCGCCGGCGCTCAAGAAGCGTTCATTCCACGCGAAATCAATTCTTCGACGATTCCCGCCAATGGAGACGTGAATCCCTACGGAGTCGCCTTCGTCCCGCGTGCCTTTCCCACCGGCGGCGCCCTCGCCGCCGGCGACGTACTGGTCAGCAATTTCAATGCCAGCTCGAATATTCAGGGCACCGGAACCTCGATCGTTCGCCTGAATCCGCAGGGCTCCCTTGCTCCCCCAGGCAGCGCCGTTACATTCTTCACCAGCGCCCTGCCGGGGCTCAGCACAGCGCTCGGTGTCCTCGAGGGCGGTTTCGTCCTCGTCGGAAACGTCCCGACCACCGACGGAACCTTCGCAACCATCGGTCAGGGCGCCCTGCAGGTGATCGACCGACACGGCAAACTGCTCCATGCATGGACGGACCCGGTGGCTCTCGACGGGCCATGGGATCTGGCCATCGACGATCACGGTTCGTGGGCTTCGGTGTTCGTCTCCAGCGTGCTGAATGGGAACGTGTCGCGCCTCGACATCGCGGTCACCTCCTCTGGCGTGACACTGCTGAAGAAGACGATCATTGCGAGCGGCTACACGCATGTGCCGAACGCGGCCGCCGTCGTTCTGGGGCCGACCGGACTCGCTTTCGATGCCGCGTCAAATACACTATTCGTCGCGTCCACCGCCGATAACGCGATCTACGCCGTTGGACAGGCTAGTGGCAGATCCGGCACCGCCGGCAAGGGCGAGCTCATTTTCTCGAATGCGCACTTGCGGGGACCGCTGGCATTGCGATTCGCGCCCAACGGCCACTTGCTGACCGCGAATGGCGACGCGGTCAACGCGGACCCGCTGCATCCGAGCGAGATCGTGGAGTTCACCACCTCGGGACAGTTTGTACGCGAATACAACGTGGACTCGAGCGAAGGCGGTGCGTTCGGTATCGATGCCTGGGACGACGGGTATGCCCAATTCAACTTCGCCGTCGTCGATGACGTCACCAACACCCTGTCCGTCGTGCGCCTCTCGCGGCACGACTGACCCGGTCACGGCACGACCGACTGGAAGCTATGGCGCCGGCCGAGGAGCCCCTCGGCCGGGCCGATCCGGCGCCACGACCGGCCCGGACAATGGAATATGGTAAATCCCCCCGTGGGGAGTGTAGCAACGAAACTATTGAGGTATCTTCACGGCAGAGGCGCGCTAGGGAAGTGACCGCTCTAACGCGGCATCGGGAGGCCGCTCGTGAATACCGGACCGTGCATCGCGCTCATCGCTGCAGCCTGCGCCATGGTGACAGCGTGTGGGGACAATTTGGGCGCCTCGGCGTACTCCGTCGGCGGCACCGTCACGGGACTCTCTGGCACGGGTCTCGTGCTCCAAATCAACTCCGGCGATGATTTGTCGATCTCGTCGAACGGCGCATTCGTATTCCGAGCCAGCCTCGATAACGGCGCGTCCTACTCGGTAAGCGTCGCAGCCCAACCGAGCGCTCCCGCGCAGACCTGCACCGTTCGCAACGGTACCGGCAAGATCGACGCGGCCAATATTGCCAACGTGAGCGTGAGCTGTCAGGGCACGGGACACTTCGCGTATGTGGCTAATATGCTGTCGAATAACGTGTCCGTGTATGCGCTGAATTCCAGCACGGGCGCTTTAACGTCGATCGCCGGTTCGCCGTTTGCATCGACTGGCACCGCCCCCGCCGCCCTCTTGATCAACGGCAACTTTCTCTATGTCGCGAACAGCGGGTCGAATGAAATCGCGGTATTCTCCATCAGCGGACAGATCGGCGCGCTAACGCCCGCCGGTACCCCGAGCGCCGCCGGAGGCGCTCCCATCGCCCTATGCGTCGATGCCACCGGGAGCTATCTGTACGTCGCGAATTCGGCGTCCGCAAACGTCTCCGCTTATTCGATTGACCCCGCCACGGGCCTATTGACGGAACTCGGTAATTCGCCCTTTGCCGCGGGCGCAGGTCCGAGCTCGCTGCAAACCGACCCGAGCGGTAACTATTTGTACGTCTCCAATCAAATCGGCGGAACTGTCTCCGTCTTCCAGATCAACGCGAGCAACGGCGCTCTGACTGCCGTCTCCGGATCACCCTTCGCCTCCGGTGGCGGCGCGACATCGATCGCCATCGATCCGGTAGGCGCCTTCGTCTATGTCGCCAATGGGTCGGCGGCATCGATCTCGGAATTCTCGATCGATTCCTCTACGGGTGCCTTGAGCGCCGTGTCCGGTTCACCGATACCCGCCGTTTCGGCCCCTACGTCGCTGGCAGTAGACCCCGCGGGCCGGTACCTCTACGCTTCCACCGTCAATAGTGCAAACGCCGTCGCTGCGTACTCCATCGGCGCGGGCACGGGTGCGTTGACGTTGTCCGGAACGGCGATTTCAACCGGCAACACGCCGACCGGCATCGTGCTCGACCCGAGCGGCAGCTACGCGCTCCTCGCGAACGAAGCCACCAACAATATCTCGGTATACGCCGTCGACGCCACGAGCGGGGCGCTGACGCAGGTGAGCGGATCGCCGTTTGCCTCGGGCATAGAGCCGCGCGCGATCGCGGTCGACTGACGCAGCGCCGGCGCAGACAATTGCGATGAGCGGCTCGCTCGGTAACGGCCGTATCATCGCTCGGCAAATCCGCCGCGCTCCGGCCGGGCCCTTCCCGGATGCGCTGCACCAACGGTAGACTCGGATCACCATCAGTCGCCGCCGCAAGCCATGAACACTATCCCGAGCATTTCTGCCGTCCGACGGCAGGTGAGTCCCACCGAATGGGAGCTTCGCGTGAACCTGGCGGCAGCGTATCGCCTGGCGGCGCTGCAGGGATGGGATGATCTGGTGTTCACCCACATCTCGGCGCGGGTGCCGGGGCCTGAGCATCATTTTCTCATCAATCCATACGGCATGATGTTCGAGGAAATAACCGCTTCCTCGCTCGTCAAGATCGATCTACACGCCAACAAGATGATGGACTCGCCGTACGACATCAATCCCGCCGGCTTCACCATCCACAGCTGCATCCACGCGGCGCGCGAGGATGTTGCGTGCATCATGCACGTTCATTCGCTCAATGGCGTCGCGGTTTCGGCTCAAAAGCGCGGCCTCCTGCCGATTTCCCAGCAGTCCCTCTTCGTCCTCTCTTCCCTCGCCTATCATGACTACGAGGGCATCGCCCTCAATCCCGAGGAGCAGCCGCGGCTGGTCCGGGACTTCGGCAATAAGGCCTACCTCATGCTGAGAAATCATGGGCTCCTCACCGCGGGTGCGTCGCCGGCGGACGCATTTTTGTATATGTACCTCTTCGAGGCTGCTTGCGCGATCCAACTCCGCGCCCAGGGCGGCGGCGAGGAATTGATCCAGATACCGGCGCCGATTCTCGATGGGATTCGAGCGGCGGCGAGCCAAGTCACCCGAAATCAAGGCAGCGCCCTGGTATGGCCCGGATTGCTGCGCAAGCTCGATCGCCTGAGCCCCGGATATCGGGATTAGCCGAAGACAGACTCCTGCTCCGATAGTCGGGCCGGCCGCTGCGCTTCTGAGCTATCCTCCGCCCAATGGAGTCTTCGCAGCCTAGGACTATTGCGAATGGGTGACCCGCTGCCGGTTGCGCTGCTCGTCGAGGACGAACGCCAGATTCGGCGCTTCGTCAAAACCGCGCTCGAAGCGCAATCGTGGGTGGTCCACGAGGCTGAAACGTTGCAGCAAGGGCTGACGGACGCCAGCACCCGAAGGCCGGACCTCATCATTCTGGATCTGGGTTTGCCGGACGGCGACGGTATCGATCTGCTGCGCGATTTGCGCAGGTGGTCCAAAGTGCCGGTCATCGTGCTATCTGCCCGCGTCAGCGAGCATGACAAGATAGAGGCGCTGGATGCCGGGGCGGATGACTATTTGACGAAGCCGTTCGGCGTCGGAGAGCTGCTCGCGCGCGTGCGGGCAGCGACGCGTCGCCGCCAGGACGTGGGGCTGAACCCCTCGGTGCCGTTCGAGTTCGGCGATGTCAGCGTCGATCTCGGCACGCGCACGGTTCGCAAGGGCGGCGTGCCGGTCCATCTGACTCCGATCGAGTACCGGCTGCTGTGCTTGTTGATCGCCAATGAAGGCCGGGTTTTGACTCACCGTCAGATTTTGAGCGACGTGTGGGGTCCGTCGCACGCCAAAGACGGGCACTACCTCAGAGTCTACATGGGCCACTTGCGTCAAAAAATGGAAAACGATCCCGCCCGCCCCCAGCACATCATCACGGAAACGGCCGTGGGATACCGGTTGGTGCAAAAATCAAGGGGCTGATGCCCGCCGGCGTCATCACCTTCGCCTGAGCGAGGGAATCAGGGGCGCGGGCGGCGGCCATTTTTATGGTTTTTTTACGCCCCGTCGCCTAATACCCACATCATTTTTATACGCTCTTACCTAGGATGTGCGTCAGCGAAATAAATGGCGCTAGATGCGCTCGAAGGGAGTGGAGTCGATGAAATTGTGCCCCCGCTCGATCAACCGATTGATCGGAATTACCTTGCTGTCTATGGCAACTTACGTCGCGCATGCGGATGAACCGAGCGGCCCCGTCGACGGTTGCCCCAATGGATCGGAGTCCGCCAGCTTTTGGAAGCGTCTCAGCGACAGCTACAAGAAGCATTTGTTTCCCGACGCTCAGGCCCCGGCGGCCGCGCCGGATCCCAATGCGCCGTTCGATGAACAGGCCGCCGGCTATCGACAGGACTTGCCGCCGCCGCCGGAGTCGAATCCTCCATGGCCGTACTCGGTCTGGAACGAAGGGGGCACGCAGCTGATCGGCTACGAAAACATGTACAGCAACGCATTGATGGATGCGATCTACTGCGGCGAGCACGGCAAGGCGTGGAAGGACAGCCGCTTCACGATCTACGGCTGGATCGAGCCGGGTGGGAACATCAGCACCTCCAACCTGGGCTTCAACAAGCTATCGGGCACCGGCGGCAATTATCCGGCGGCCTATTCCTATGAGCCGAATACGATCCAGCTCGATCAGGCGGCGTTGTATTTCGAGCGCACGCCCGATGAGATCCAGCGCGAGCACTTCGACTGGGGCTTTCGCGTCGCCTTGCTGTATGGCACCGACTACAAATACACCTTCTCGAACGGCATCCTGAGCAATCAGTACACCGAGAACGAGCGGCTCTACGGCTTCGATCCGGTGATGTACTACCTCGACTTCTATTTTCCGAGGTTCTTCGACGGGGAGAACCTGCGCGTTGGGCGATACATCTCCATTCCCGACATCGAGGCTCAGCTCGCCCCGAACAACATCACGTACAGCCACTCGCTCCTTTACACCTACGATCCGTACACGCAGAACGGCATCGTGTCGACCACCATGCTGAGCAAGAACTGGAAGGTGCAGCTCGAGATCTCGGGAGGCAACGATATCTCGCCCACGGACACGCAATTTCGTCAGTGGACCCCGGCGGTCTGCGTCATCTACACCACCAATTCGGGCAACGATGCGTTCTATCCCTGCATGAACGGGATCAACAATCAAAATTTCGGCTGGAACAACATCCAGCACGCGGTGGGCACCTGGTATCACAAGATCAACGACCATTGGCATACCGACACCGAGCTCTGGTACATGTGGGAGAAGAACACCCCTGACTCGTCCAATCCGCAAGGCGAGGCGCTTTTGGCGGCCATGTTCCCCCCGCCCCAGTACAACATCGGCGCGCCGGACGGCGCCCAGTGCTCCAACATCACACTGGTGCGTTGCAAATCGTGGGAGTGGGCGATGGTGAACTATCTGAACTATACGCAGGATCCCCACAACATCTGGACCTGGCGCACGGATTACCTGAACGACGGGACCGGTCAGCGCACCGGCTTCAAGGGCACGTTCCTCGAATTCGATCTGGGCTACACGCACTGGGTGGGCGATGCGCTCGAGCTGCGCCCCGAGGCGCGCTATGAGCGGCAGATGTCGGCGCCGAATGCCGCGATCACGGGCTTCGCCTACGACAACCCGTGCTATGCCGCCTCAAATCCCGCGAGCCCGACCTGCACCTTCTCGAGCGGCGGGCGCACCGCGACGTTCGAGCAGAACGGCGGCAAGCGCTCTCAGGCCATGCTGGCCATGGACGCGATCTTCCATTTTTGAGGTTGAGCGATGGACATAGCCTATCTACTGATCCTAGCCGGAATGCTGGCCGTCACGCTCGCGCTCGTCGCGGGCTGCGCGGCGCTGGAGAAAAAGAAATGACCTGGGCTTACGTGCTGAGCGGCGTGATCACGCTGGCCTTGTTGATTTATCTGGTGGTCGCCCTGGTACGTGCGGAGGATTTGTAATGACTCCTCACGCATGGCTCACCCTCGGCCTGTACCTTGCCGTGCTCCTTGCCCTGGCGTATCCGCTCGCGATCTATGTGGCGCGGATCGGCAATCCCGCGCCGATCCGGGGAATCGTCGGCCGCTTCGAGCGGGTGCTTTACCGGAGCGCGGGAGTCGATCCGGCCCAGGACATGCCCTGGACCCGATATGCCGTGGCGGTGCTCCTGTTCAATGCGCTCGGCGTGCTCGTGGTATTCGCAATGCAGCGCCTGCAGGCGTGGCTGCCCTTGAATCCGCAGGGGTTCGCCAATGTGTCGCCGGACTCCTCGTTCAACTCCGCGATCAGCTTCGTCACCAATACGGATTGGCAGGGCTACAGCGGCGAGTCGACGATGAGCTATGCGACTCAAATGCTCGCGCTTGCCGTACAGAATTTCTTCTCCGCGGCCACGGGTCTGGCAGTCGCATTCGCCTTGATTCGGGGTTTCGCGCGCCGCTCGGCGGACGGTATCGGCAATTTCTGGGTCGACATGACCCGCAGCACCCTTTACGTCTTGCTGCCGTTATCGACCCTGGTGGCGGTGATCTTCATGGCGCAGGGGGTCATTCAGAACTTCGACGCCTACCGCAATGTGAGCACGGTGGAGCCGCTGACCTACGCGAATCCGAAGCTCGACGCCGCAGGCGCCCCCATCGTGGACGCTCACGGCAGCCCGGTCACCGAATCCGTGACGACCGAGACCCAGACGCTCCCCATGGGGCCGGTGGCTTCGCAAGAGGCGATCAAAATGCTCGGCACCAATGGAGGCGGCTTCTTCAACGCGAACTCCGCTCATCCGTACGAGAATCCGACGCCGCTCACCAACTTCGTGCAAATGATCTCGATGTTCCTCATTCCGGCCGCCCTCTGCTTCGTATTCGGGCGCATGGTGGGGGATATCCGCCAGGGCTGGGCCATCTTGGGCGCCATGACCATCATCTTCGTCGTCATGGCCGTCACCGCCATCTGGGCCGAGCAGCAAGGGAACCCGGGGTTCACCGCGCTCGGCGTGGACCAAGCGCACACCGCCCTCCAGGCCGGCGGCAACATGGAGGGCAAGGAGACGCGTTTCGGAATCGTTTCCTCGGCGCTCTTCGCGACCATCACGACCTCGGCCTCCTGCGGCGCGGTCAACGCCGTGCACGATTCCTTCACGCCGCTCGGCGGCCTCGTGCCGATGTGGCTGATCGAGCTCGGCGAGGTCGTCTTCGGCGGGGTCGGCTCGGGCCTGTACGGCATGGTGATCTTCGCCATCATGGCGGTCTTCATCGCGGGTCTCATGATCGGACGGACCCCCGAGTATCTCGGCAAGAAGATCCAATCCTTCGAGATGAAGATGACCTCGATCGTCATCCTGGTCACCCCTTTTCTGGTGCTCGTGGGTACCGCCATTGCGGTGATGGCGCCGCAAGGCCGGCTCGGCGTATTCAACCCGGGGGCGCATGGATTGTCCGAAATTCTGTACGCGTTCTCCTCGGCCGCCAACAACAACGGCAGCGCATTCGCCGGATTGTCCGCCAACACCCCCTTCTACAACTCGTTGCTCGCCGTCGTGATGTGGTTCGGTCGATTCGCATTCATCGTTCCGGTGCTCGCCATCGCGGGATCGCTCGCGAAAAAGACGCGCCTCGAGGCCACCGCCGGAACGCTGCCGACGCACGGAGCGCTGTTCGTGGTGATGCTGGTCGGCACGGTGGTGCTGGTCGGCGCGTTGACATACATACCCGCACTCGCGCTCGGCCCGGTCATCGAGCACCTGCAGCTGCACGCGGCTCATTGAGGATTCAACCGTGGTTCGACAGTCATTGCCGTTGTTCGATTCGTCCCTCGTCGGGCCCGCCGTCAAGGATTCCTTCCGCAAGCTCTCACCCAAGGTGCAGATACGAAACCCGGTGATGTTCGTGGTGTACATCGGGAGTATCTTGACGACCATTCTCTTTCTGCACGCACTGAGCGGTCGAGGCGAGGCGCCGGCGGGATTCATATTCGCGATCGCGGCGTGGCTTTGGTTCACGGTGCTCTTCGCGAACTTCGCCGAAGCTCTGGCCGAGGGCCGCAGCAAAGCCCAGGCGGCCTCGTTGCGGGGCCTGAAGCAATCGATTACGGCGAAGAAAATGGCCGTCCCCCAATTCGGCTCGCCGTGGAATCCCACGCCCGCCTCCGAGCTGCGCAAGGGGGATTATTTTCTGGTCGAGGTGGGCGATGTGATCCCTGCGGACGGCGAGGTGGTGGAAGGCATCGCCTCGGTGGATGAGAGCGCGATCACCGGAGAGTCGGCCCCTGTCGTGCGCGAGGCGGGCGGCGATTTTGGCGCGGTGACCGGCGGTACGCGCGTGTTGTCGGACTGGCTGGTGGTGCGCGTCGCGGTCAATCCGGGCGAGGCCTTCATCGATCGGATGATCGCCATGGTAGAAGGCGCCAAGCGCCAGAAAACGCCCAATGAAATAGCCCTGACCATCCTGCTGATTGCGCTCACGTTGGTATTCCTGCTCGCGACCGCAACACTATTGCCGTTTTCATCGTTTAGCGTGGACGTCGCCAAGCAGGGCGTACCGGTGACGATTACCGTGTTGGTCGCCCTGTTGGTCTGTCTGATTCCGACGACCATCGGAGGCCTGCTTTCGGCCATCGGCGTTGCCGGGATGAGCCGCATGATGGCATCCAACGTGGTCGCAACCTCCGGGCGCGCGGTGGAGGCGGCCGGCGACGTGGATGTCCTGCTATTGGACAAAACGGGAACCATCACGCTCGGTAATCGCCAGGCGGCGGCGTTCATCCCGGCCGACGGGGTCACCGAGCAGCAGCTGGCCGATTCAGCTCAATTGAGCTCGCTCGCCGACGAGACGCCGGAAGGCCGTAGCATCGTCGTGCTGGCCAAGCAACGCTTCAACCTGCGCGAGCGCAATATGGGCGAGCTCGCGGCGGTGTTCGTGCCGTTTTCGGCTCAGACGCGCATGAGCGGCGTCGACATCGGCGCACGCGAAGTGCGCAAGGGAGCGGCCACGGCGGTCCGCCAATACATCGAGGCCAAAGGATTGACGTTCCCCGCCGGTGTCTCCCGGCACGTCGATGAGATAGCCCGCAAGGGCAGCACGCCCCTCGTGGTGGCGGACGACGGTCGCGTGTTGGGTGTCGTCGAACTGAAGGACATCGTCAAAGGCGGCATCAAGGAGCGCTTCGGCGAGCTGCGCCGCATGGGCATCCAAACCGTCATGATCACCGGCGACAACCGATTGACCGCGGCGGCCATCGCGGCCGAGGCGGGCGTCGACCATTTTCTCGCGGAGTCGACCCCGGAGGCCAAACTGAAGCTCATCCGGCAGTACCAGAGCGAGGGCCGGCTGGTCGCCATGACCGGGGACGGGACCAATGATGCGCCCGCCCTCGCCCAGGCCGATGTCGCGGTTGCCATGAACTCGGGCACTCAGGCTGCGAAAGAGGCCGGCAACATGGTGGACCTGGATTCGAATCCGACCAAGTTGATCGAAATCGTCGAGGTCGGCAAACAGTTGCTGATTACCCGGGGGTCGCTCACCACGTTCTCCATCGCCAACGACGTGGCCAAATATTTCGCCATCATCCCGGCCGCGTTTGCAACGACCTATCCGCAGCTCGCAACGCTCGACGTGATGCGTTTGACGAGCCCGAATTCGGCCATTCTGTCGGCGGTGATCTTCAATGCGCTCATCATCGTGGCGCTGATCCCGCTGGCCCTTCAAGGCGTGAAATATCGGGCGCTTGGGGCAGCCTCGCTCCTGCGCCGGAATCTGTTGATCTACGGCGTCGGCGGCATCCTAGTACCCTTCGCCGGTATAAAGCTCATCGATATGGCGCTGGCCACCCTGCGCTTGGTCTAGGCTGGAGGAACCCCATCATGAGTGCTATGTTGCGTCCGCTGCTGGTGTTGTTCGTGTTGTTGACCGCCCTGACCGGCTTGGTTTACCCAATGGTCGTGACTGGAATTGGGAAATTGGCGTTTCCGCATCAGACGGCCGGAAGCCTGCTCGTGCGCGATCATAAGGTCGTGGGCTCCTCTTTGATCGCTCAGTCGTTCCAACAACCTCAATATTTTTGGGGCCGCGTGTCCGCCACCTCCCCCATGCCGAACAATGGCCTCGCCTCGGGCGGCTCGAATTTCGGGCCCACCAATCCGGCGCTCCTCGATTCGGTCAAGGCGCGGATCGAGGCCTTGAAGGCGGCGGATCCGGACAATACCCTGCCGATCCCGGTGGACCTGGTGACTGCATCGGGCAGCGGACTCGATCCGGATATCAGTCCCGCCGCGGCCCTGTATCAGGTCGCACGAGTGGCTCGTGCGCGGCATCTGGACCCCGACAAGGTCCGCCAGCTCGTCCTGTCGCAAATCGAGCAGCCGCAATGGGGAGTTTTCGGCGAGGCGCGGGTGAACGTCTTGCTGCTCAATTTGAATCTGGACCGCTCGCAGTAGCAGACGATGAGCAGCGAAGCCGACCAGCGTCCGGACCCCGATCAGCTGCTCGCGAAGTTCAAGCAACAAGAGGCTGACGCCGAACGCGGCAAGCTGCGGATCTACTTTGGATCATCCGCAGGGGTCGGAAAGACCTATGCGATGCTGGTAGCCGCCCGAAAGCTCTTCAGCGAAGGGCACGATGTCGTCGTCGGGGTCGTCGAAACCCATGGTCGCGCCGAAACGGCCGTCCTGCTGGACGGTCTGCCGCTGATTCCGCCGAAGGTGGTCGCCTATCGCGACAAGGAACTCACTGAATTCGATCTGGACGCGGCGCTCAAGCGGCGCCCCGCGCTGATTCTCGTCGATGAGTTGGCGCACTCGAACGTCCAGGGAATGCGGCACCCGAAGCGTTGGCAGGATGTCGAAGAGCTGCTCGCCGCCGGCGTCGATGTCTTTACCACCCTCAACGTGCAGCATCTGGAAAGCCTCAACGACGTCGTCGGCGGAATCACCAACGTCCGCGTCTGGGAAACGGTGCCGGATACCGTATTCGACGAGGCGGACGAGGTCGTGCTGGTCGACATCCCGGCGGAAGAGCTCCTCGCCCGGCTCCGGGCAGGCAAGGTCTACGTCGCCAATCAAGCCGAACGCGCTGCCAATAATTTTTTCCGCAAAGGCAATCTCATGGCGCTGCGCGAGCTCGCGCTGCGCCGAACGGCGGACCGGGTCGAAGGCGATGTACAGGCCTATCGCGTCGACAAGTCGATAGGATCGGTCTGGAAGACGGGTAACGCGATATTGACGTGCATCGGTCCGGATGCCGGGGCGGAGCGCGTCGTCCGGGCCGCAGCCCGCCTGGCGAATCAGCTCAACGCCGATTGGCATGCGATCTACGTCGAGACACCCAGCCTGCAGCGCCTGCCCCCCGCGCGCCGCGAAAGAATTTTGGCGACTCTGAGCCTTGCGCAGGAGCTCGGCGCCGTCACCGCCGTGATCGCGAATGCGCAAGTGGCCGAAAGCGTGGTCGCATACGCTCGCGATCACAATTTGTCCAAGCTGGTCATCGGCCGCGATCCTACCCGCCGGATGTGGCCCTGGCAGCGTTCGAACGGTCAAAAACTCGCCATGCTTGCGCCGGATATCGATTTGGTCGAGATCGGTCAATCGAATGCGCCGTCCAACAGCCTGCCGGTTCGACGCGTCGCGATGGATTCTCCGGAATCCGCTGAACGCCGTCGGCGCAAGAGCTTGCGCTACCTCTGGGCGACGCTCGCCTGTGTCGCCACGTCCGTCGCGGCGCTGCCCTTGGCGGTGCGCTTCGACCCCGCCAACATCGTGGCCATCTTCATTCTGGGAGTGGTGCTCGTCGGCGTTCGGCTCGGCCGCGGGCCCGCCGCGCTCGCGGCGGTATTGAGCGTCGGAGCGTTCGACTTTTTGTTCGTGCCGCCGCGCTTCGCCTTCGCGGTGAACGACGTTCAGTATCTGCTCACTTTTTTCATCATGCTGGCCGTCGGTCTCATCACCGGTCAACTGACCGCCGGATTGCGGTTTCAAGCCCGTGTCGCCTCGCATCGTCAGGAGCGCGCGGAGTCGCTTTACGAGTTCGCGAGAGACCTGTCGGGTGCGGTGCAAATCGATCAGGTGGTGGCCATCAGCGGCGAATCGATCGAGCGAACTTTCAGAGCCCAAGCCGCCTTGCTGTTGCCCAATGGCAGTTCACAGCTGATCGCCATGACTTCCCGGGATCGAGGCGCGCTCGCCGTGGATATCGGGATCGCCCAGTGGTCCTTCGACAAAGGCGAGCCCGCAGGCTTCGGTACGGACACGTTGCCCGGAAGCGACGTCCTGTATATTCCGTTGCGCGCACCGCTGAATGCCCGCGGCGTCTTGGCGATCAAGGCGCAGAATCGGCGCCTATTGCGCATTCCCGAGCAGCGCCGGCTTCTCGACACCTTTGCCGCCTTGATCGCCATCGCGCTGGAGCGTGTGCACTACGTCGACATTGCCCAAAAGGCGGTCGTCAGCATGGAATCGGAGCGGTTGCGCAATTCCCTGCTGGCCGCGTTGTCGCACGACCTCCGGACGCCGCTCACGGTGCTGATTGGATTGGCGGATGTACTGGCGCTCAGCACGCCGCCGCTGTCCGCGGAGCAGCGCGAGACTGCCGAATCCATCCAGGACGAGGCTCGGCGAATGAGCGCGCTCGTCACCAATTTGCTCGACATGGCGCGCATCGAAAGCGGCGACGTAACGCTCAACTTGCAGTGGCAGTCATTCGAGGAAGTGGTCGGGACGGTCTTGAATGCCATGCAGCTCGTGCTCAAGGCGCATGAAGTGATCCTGCGGATTCCCCGTGATCTGCCGCTGGTGCGATTCGATGCCATGCTGATCGAGCGCGTGCTCGCGAATCTGCTCGAGAACGCCTCGAAATATACCCCGCCCGGCACCGTGATCACCCTGTCCGCCGAGGTTCTCGACGAACACCTGAGTGTGACCGTAGCCGATAATGGCCCCGGCTTGCCCAAGGGGCGCGAGGAAGCCGTGTTTCAGAAATTCGCTCGCGGCGAACGCGAATCGGCGACCCCGGGCGTCGGGCTGGGCCTTCCGATCTGCCGAGCCATCGTCGAGGCGCACGGTGGAAAGATCACGGGCCGCAGCCGGCCGGGCGGCGGCGGCGCCACGTTTACCTTCACCTTGCCGCTGGGTCATCCGCCGCTGGCGCAGCCCGAGGAAGACGTGGCGGAGGCCGGAACGATGTCGGAGCCGCCTGTTTCGGAGGTAGACTGAGCGAGTGATTATTCGTGAGCTTGTCGCGCTGGCGCCGGTAATACCCGTCCTGACCGTTACGGAACTCGAACATGCAGTGCCGCTGGCCCGCGCTCTATCGGCCGGCGGCCTGCGCGTGCTCGAAATCTCGCTGCGCGGTCCGGTTGCCATCGCTGCAGTCGAAGCGATGCGCAAATCCGTGCCCGAGGCGATCGTCGGCGTCGGAACGCTGACCCGCGCGGTCGAGTTCGCGGCGGCCGCCCGGGCGGGCGCGCAGTTCGGTGTGGCGCCCGGACTCACGCCGGAGCTGATCTCGGCGGCGCGAGGGGCGCGCTTCCCGCTGCTGCCCGGGGTGATGACACCATCGGAGGTCATAGCGGCCCGTAATGCCGGATTCGACGTGCTCACGCTTTTTCCTGCCCAACAGGCAGGCGGCATCGGGATGCTGCAAGCGCTGGGCGCGCGGTTCTCCGATGTTCAGTTCGTGCCGGCGGGCGGAATCACCCGAGCCACGGCACCCGACTATTTGTCGCTCACCAACGTCGCTTGCGTGGGCGGCGCTTGGATGGCGCCGCGGGAGATGCTGGCCGCGGGCGACTGGGCCGGCATCGAGGCGCTCGCGCGCGATGCGGCGGCGTTGGATCACGGATAGGACCGGGTAGGCGTACCGAAGCCACCCCCGCCGGGTGTTTCGATGACGAACACATCGCCGGCGCCGACCTCGACCTCGACGCTGGGACCGAGCTCCAAGGTGTCGCCGGTGGCTCTGTGCAATCGTGCGGCGCCCAGGGCTCCCGTCCCGCCGCCCTCCAGTCCAAAGGGCGCCACGCGCCGGCGGTTGGCGAGCAGCGATACGCTCATCGGCTCGCAAAACCGGATGCGGCGAACAACGCCGTCTCCGCCACGCCAGCGGCCCGCACCCCCGGAGCCCTCGCGAATGTGGAAGGCTTCGACCAACACCGGAAACCGCCATTCCAAAACCTCCGGATCCGTGAGCCGGCTATTCGTCATGTGGGTGTGCACCGCGCTCGTTCCATCGAAGCCCGGGCCCGCACCCGATCCACCGCAGATGGTTTCGTAATACTGATGCTTGGCGTTGCCAAAGGTAAAATTATTCATCGTGCCTTGGGCGGCGGCGAGGCGGCCCGTGGCGCCGTACAGGGCGTCGGTGACAACCTGGCTGGTTTCGACGTTTCCGGCAACGACCGCAGCCGGGTACTCCGGATTCAAGAGCGAGTGCCGCGGAATGATCAGGTCGATCGGCTCCAGGCACCCATCGTTCATCGGGATCTCATCGTCCAACAAGGTACGGATTACGTAGAGCGCCGCGGCTCGACAGATGGAGGCGGGAGCATTGAAATTGTTCGGCTGTTGAGCGCTCGTGCCGGTGAAGTCGATACGAGCCCGCCCGGCATCCCGATCCACCGTGATCGCCACTTCCACTGCCGCACCATCGTCGAGTTCGTAGCGAAAGTGCCCATCGGGCAAATTTGACAGCATCCGCCGCACCATGGCGGCTGCGTTGGCGCGAACATGATTCATGTACGCGAGCACAACGTCGCGCCCTGCCGCGGACATCAGGCGCAGCAACTCCTCGGCGCCACGCGCACAGGCTGCCACCTGCGCTCGGATGTCGCCGACGTTCTGGTCCGGGTTACGGGCGGGGTACGGTCCCGAAGCGAGCAGAGCCCGGAACTCCGCTTCACGAAACCGGCCGTCGCTGACCAACAGAAAATTATCGATCAACACCCCCTCTTCCACCAGGCTCTTGCTGTTCGAGGGCATCGACCCGGGCGTGCTGCCGCCGATATCCGCATGGTGCCCGCGCGCGGCGACATTGAACAGGATATGTCGGCCGCCCTCCTCGAATACCGGCATCACCACCGTGATGTCGGGCAAGTGAGTACCGCCGCGATACGGGTTATTCAGCGCAATCACATCGCCCGGCTTCGGCCGAACAGCGAGAGCGGCCCGCACGCTATCTCCCATCGAGCCCAGATGCACCGGCATGTGAGGCGCATTGGCGATCAACGCCCCGTCCGCGTCGAACAAGGCGCAAGAGAAATCCAGGCGTTCCTTGATGTTGACCGAGTAGGCGGTATTCTGCAGCGCCAAGCCCATCTGCTCGGCGATCGACATGAACAGATTGTTGTAGACCTCGAGCCTGACCGGATCGGCCTCGGCGGTCGAGGCGCGATGGGCGCGGGGCTCCACTCGACTCATGATCAAATCACCGCGCATGCTATGCGCCGCGACCCAGCCGGGCTCCACCACGGTCGTGGACGCGGCATCGAAGATCACAGCCGGTCCGTCGATGCGTTGACCCTCGGGCAACGTCGCTCGATCGTAGACGGGCGTTGCATGGGCCGCTCCGGCCATGTGGGTCGTCACCTGACGTACCGGTTCGGCCGGCTCGACCGCGGTGCAGGGGGCCACGACGGCAGCGCTGCCCTCGGAAAGGCCGATCAATTCGACGGTGACCGATTCGACGACCAGCGGAACATCGGGCATGGTGAAGGCAAATCTGCGCCGATACCCCGCCTCGAAGCCCGTCACGAGAGCCTCCAGCGAGCCGAATTCAACCTCGAGCGCGGTGTCGGATCCGCGATACTTGATGTGGGCCCGCGCCTCGGCGCACATTCGATCCGTCGAGACGCCCTGGCTTGCAAGTTCCGCCGAGCCGGTTCGGGTCAATTCCGCAACGAGTTCTTCGAGCCGGCACATGAGATCGGTGTCCAGGGGCGCCTCTACCATCGACTGCTTCATCAACCGGGTATCCGCCAGTCCGATACCGTACGCCGACAGAACTCCCGCGAGCGGATGGATCATGATCCGCGTCATTCCGAGCGCGTCCGCCACCAGGCAGGCATGCTGGCCGCCCGCTCCGCCGAAGCAAGCCAGAGTGTAATTCGACACGTCATAGCCGCGTGCGACCGACACCTGCTTGATGGCGTTGGCCATGTTATCGACCGCAATCGTCAAGAACCCCTCGGCGATGGCGATGGGGGAGAGGCGCCGGCCGGTCGCGGCCGCCACCTCATCAGCCAGCGCCTGAAATTTCCCGTGCACGGTCTCGGCATCGAGCGGTTGATCGCCGCCCGGTCCAAACACGGCGGGAAATATCTCCGCCTGGAGCTTTCCCGTCATGACGTTGCAGTCCGTGATGGTGAGCGGTCCGCCGCGCCGGTAGCTGGCCGGCCCGGGATTGGCGCCCGCCGATTCGGGTCCCACCCGAAACCTGGCGCCGTCGAAACGGCAAACCGATCCACCGCCCGCCGCCACGGTGTAGATGTTCATCATGGGCGCTCGCAGTCGAACGCCCGCGACCACGGTCTCGAAACCGCGCTCGTAGCTACCGGCAAAATGAGACACGTCCGTCGAGGTGCCTCCCATGTCGAAGCCGATCACGCGGTCGAAGCCGGCGGCCTGGGCAGTACGTGCCATGCCGACGATTCCGCCGGCAGGACCCGAGAGTATGGCGTCCTTACCTTGAAGGCGGACCGCCGTGATCAAGCCGCCGTTCGACTGCATGAAGGACAACGGCACCTCCATGCCGAGCTGGCGCACCACTTGGTCGACGTAGCGTCTCAGTATCGGCGAAAGATAGGCGTCGGCGACGGTGGTATCCCCTCGAGCGACGAGTTTGATGAGCGCCGATGTCTCGGTGCTGGTGGAGACTTGGTTAAACCCCACCTCCCGCGCAAGTGTCGCGACCAGGAGTTCGTGAGCGGGATAGCGGTGGCCGTGCATGAAAACGACGGCGACCGAGCGAATGCCGTCGGCGAATGCGTTTGCGAGTTCCTCCCGAACCGTGACCTCGTCCACGCCCTTCAGCACGTCGCCCTGCGCCGTCAGTCGCTCGTCCACTTCGACGACGCGCTCGTAGAGTTGGGTCGGCAGGACGATCTTGCGATCGAAGAGCCGCGGGCGGTTTTGGTAGCCGATGCGCAGCGCATCGCGAAAGCCGCGCGTGATGATCAGCAGCGTACGATCGCCCTTGCGTTCCAACAGGGCGTTGGTCGCTACCGTGGTCCCCATCTTGACCTCCGCGATCAAGCCCGGAGGAATAGGGCCGTGCGGAAGCTGAAGAAACTCGCGGATTCCCTGAACGGCCGCATCTTCGTCGCTGCCCGGACGCTCCGACAGAAGCTTGTGCAGAACGACCCGGCCATCGGGTCGCTGCGCGACCACGTCCGTGAACGTTCCGCCGCGGTCGATCCAGAAACGCCAGCCTCCGCGGGGAGCACTCATGCCACACCGTCCCTCACGTCTCGTGCGAGGCAGGCGGCGTGCTCTCCATGAAACGCAGGAGGTTTCGCAGCAAGGCCTGGTGACGCTCGCAGGGAGCACCGTTGCAATGCACATCTAGGTCTTCGGCCAGGACGCAGGCCAGCGTGAAGACGGCCACCCGTATGCTCCTCGACTCGACTTCAGTGAGCCGAGTCCCGTCGACGATTATTTCAGCTTCCCTTGGAATGGCGCACTCCTGCCTAGAGCTTAACAGGTAGGCTCCCCTCCCGCGGCCGGCAATACAAGACTTGCCGGCCTTCAGTTTGCGGCCGAATCGGCCGACTTATGCCTTGGCGGCCAAAAAACCAGAACTACTGCATCGGCGCGGGCGGCCCACGCCTAGAAGCCGTAAGGGCCGCCGCGCTCCAAGGCACGCTTATAGGGCTCGCGCGCATGAATGCGATCGAGAAATGCAATCAATTTGGGGCGACTCGCGTTCAGCCCGGCGCGCGAAACCGCCGCCTCCAATGGGAAACTCATCTGTACATCGGCCGCCGTGAAATCATCGCCCGCGAACCAAGTGTGCGCGCCCAGCTCCGCCTCCATGTAGTTCAAATGGCGCTTCAAGTTGGGCGTGATAAAGGAGCTTTGAACCGCGCCGCCGATTCGGCGCGCAATGGCGCGGACCGGCCAGGGCGCGGGGTTGGCGGCGATGCGATCGAACACGAGCTTCATCAGCAGCGGCGGCATGACCGAGCCTTCCGCGTAGTGTAGCCAGTAGGTGTAGCGCAAGCGCTCGGGAGTGCCCGGAGGAGGAATCAAGCGCCCATTGCCGTACTTATCGATCAGATATTCGATGATGGCGCCGGATTCGGCAACCGTGACGCCCGCATCGACGATGACCGGCGATTTCCCGAGCGGGTGCACCGAGAGCAGCTCCGGCGGAGCCAACATCGTCTTCGAGTCGCGTTCGTAGCGCTTCACCTCGTAGGGGATGCCGAGCTCCTCGAGGAGCCATAGCACCCGCTGCGACCGGGAGTTGTTGAGATGATGAACGACGAGCATCCACCGAGGATAGTAAGCTGTTTCGAGCCCAGCCCGTGAGCGTCTCCCCACACGGCGTGGGCGGAACGCGACGCGCTTCGCTGCGGTGCATGAGCTACCCGGTTCAAGCGCGGCAAGATGCAAGGTCCGAACAGCAACGCGCTCGCTCGCGCAGCTCGACGTTGCAAAACTCCAACATCCGTCGCATCGGGCGGCGGCAACTCCGGTTCCACCGGGACGCGCGCCGATCCGGCCGTGACCGATTCGCCCGAAAGAAATGTACAGCTGTCATGGCTGACAGCTAGAATCGCGCTCTAGAATTCCTGTCAGTCGAAAGCTGAGCTCCAAACGACCCGACCCATTGCACGAGGTGTCTCAAACAAGCATATGAATAACTCGGATCCGTCCTCCCCCTCCTCACCGCGCCCCACCCTCAAGCTGAAAGTTCCGGCGCGCAGATCCCCCGAAGCACAGAAACCGCCGGCAACCCCTGCGGTGAATAAGAAAGTCGATCCGAAGCCGGGCGCTCACTGGTCAGACGAGTACAAGCGGCGCATGCAGGCCGATATGGACGAGCTCAGTTCGGGATAAGACGAAGCCGCGCTCCGCACCTCCGCGACGACTTCTCGCGGACGGTCGTGATGAAAATCAACTCGACAGGACTTGCGCGGCAATCTCCACGGAGCGCAGCCGCGCCGCGTGGTCGAAAATCTGGCAGGTGATCATCAGTTCGTCCGCCCCGGTGCGCTCCACGAAAGCGCTCAGATCCGAGCGCACCATCTCGGGCGTGCCGATCGACGCGCAAGACAACACCTGCTCGAGAATCCCCCGCTCCTGCGGTCCGATCCGTTCGAGATACCCCTCGACCGGCGGAGGCAGCTGCGTGGGTCGGCCGCTGCGAAGATTGACGAACGCCTGCTGCATCGAGGTGGCCCGAAACCGCGCCTCCGCAAGAGAATCGGCGGCGAAGACGTTGAATCCGAGCATCACGTAGGACTTTTCGAGCTGCGGAGAGGGCCTAAACTGGGCGCGGTAGATCGCGATTGCCGCCATCATCTGCGCCGGCGCGAAATGCGAGGCGAATGCAAACGGCAGTCCCAGTGCGGCGGCGACCTGCGCCCCGAAGAGGCTCGAGCCCAGGATCCATAGCGGCACGTTGAGCCCCGTGCCCGGCACGGCGCGTACCGGCTGACGAGGCTCTGCGGAAAAGTAATCCGCGAGTTCCAGCACGTCGCGTGGAAACTCATCGGGGTCGGAGGCGAGATTACGCCGCAGGGCCTGTGCGGTGCGCTGGTCCGAGCCCGGTGCGCGGCCGAGGCCTAAATCAATGCGCCCCGGATACAGCGACTCCAAGGTGCCGAACTGCTCTGCAATCACCAGCGGGGAATGGTTTGGCAGCATGACCCCCCCGGCACCCACTCGGATCCGGGAGGTGCCCCCCGCCACGTGCCCAATCAGCACGGCGGTGGCCGCGCTCGCGATCCCCGGCATGCCATGGTGTTCGGCGAGCCAGAAGCGTCGGTATCCCCAGCGTTCCGCGTTTCTCGCCAAATCGAGGGTGTTGCGAAAGGACTGCGAGGCGTTGCTGCCGAGCGTGATGGGGGAGAGATCGAGGACGGAATAAGGGATCATCGTGCACATGGTGGGGGCGAGATCGGGCATCTCAACGTCTCCGAGAGCGCTAAACTAGGCAACATCTACACCCATCGAGTATGTAGCTCCATGACGCGCCATTACTTCTATACCGCAGATCTCTATTACTACGACCCCGCAGGCGGCTCTCCACCGGCCCGCGTGGGCGACTACCAAGGCGTGTACGAGATCGAGGACGACTCCCTCACGCCGACTCAGATATTCACCCGCCTTCTCGATGAATTGAGAACCACGGTCCCGGCCGACCTGGGCGCCAACGCCTATTACCACGTTACGCAGTTCAACAACGTCACTTAGCGTACGTCCGCAGCAAAGGAGCGGCCGTGGCGAAACAGGTGCGCCGTGGCGTGCAACCGTCAGGAAGCGCGGATTCGCGCGGTCACCTCAATTTCAATGCGCATCCTCTCATCGACCAGCCCGGCACTGATCATGGTCGCCGCCGGGCGGATCTCCCCGAAATATCGACGGAGAGTGGGCCAGCATCTCGGGAACTCCCCGGGGTCCGGGAGTATGTAGGTGATTCGCACCACGTCGGCCAAACTCGAGCCGGCCTCGCGCAGAGCGGCCTCGATGTTCTTCAGGGCTTGCTCCGCTTGCGCAACCACATCGTCCGCCATCGACATGGTGACATAGTCGAACCCCGTGGTGCCGGACACGAAAATCCAGTCGCCGTCGACGACGGCTCTCGAATAACCGATTTGCGATTCGAACGTCGAACCGGAACTGATCAAACGTCGGGTCATTTGCAAGTCTCCCATGGTGCCGAAGGCGGCAAGTGAAATATTCTCACACGTCGTTACCTTTAGACGTCGTTGCCTTTACAGGTCGTTGCCTTTATTAGAATGTATCACTGGAGCCGAAAGCCGAATAAGATCCCCCGGAGGCCGCTCGAGAGCGCTCACGGTCTTAGGAGCAGCGGAGTCAGCAATTGAACCATCGAAAGCTTTGGGGCGGCCTGCTTGCGCTCGCCCTTCGAGGTGGAACCGGGTTTCCAGCGCGCGCCATCGCGATCCTCCCATGAGGCCGGCGCCGATCGGTTGCGCCGAGGCGTCGCCGCGAGCGCGGGCTCGCATTGCCTCTCATAGCGCCGGCACACGCCTCGACCCACCGTCTTCTCCCCGAGCAAGTTGATGCAGCGGGAACAAATCGTCTTCGTCGGAACCAGCGACCTTTCCGGGCATTTTCGCGGCAAGAGCTTTCCGGCGGCAGATCTGCCCGCGCGGCTGCAGCGGGGCGTGGGACTCGCCCCGACCAATATTTTCCTCTCCGCATTCGGCCCGATCCAGATGACGACGTTCGGGACCGTAGGCGAGGTGTTTCTCATCCCGGACGTGGAGACTCGGGTGTTCGTCGCGTTCGAGGGAGGCGCACCGGAATACTTCCTGGTGGGAGACATCAAGACCTCGGACGGCGCGCCGTGGAATTTCTGCCCTCGCCACATCCTGCGCCGCGCGCTCGACCGGCTGACGAGCGAGACGCGCCTACGCTTGCTCGGCACGTTCGAGCAAGAGTTCACCTATAGCGGCGTCTCCGCGCAGGGCTGGCAGCCGTTCGACCTCGACTCGTACCGGCGCCAGGGCGTGTTCGGCGAAGCGCTGGTCTCCGCCATGCGGCAGGCAGGCGTGGTCCCGGACTCCCTGCTGGCCGAATTCGGATTACGGCAATACGAAGTCACGTCCGCCCCGGCGCTCGGCATACGCGCCGCCGATCATGCCGTGATCACGCGCCAGCTCGCGCAAGCGGTCGCGTACCGCCTGGGTCACCGCGTGAGCTTCTGCCCCATTCCCGAACCCGATGCTACGGGCAACGGCACCCACATCCATTGGAGTTTTCTGGACGAGGCCGAACGGCCCGTCCTCTACGATGCGGCGGAGCCGTGGGCGCTGTCGCCCCTGGGGCGTCAATTCGTGGCCGGCGTTCAACATCATCTGCCGGCGCTGTGCGCGATCACGACCCCGTCGGTGGCCTCGTATTTTCGATTGCGGCCGAATCGCTGGGCGCCCATAAGAGCCGACGTGGCTCCGCTCGATCGCGGCGCGGCCATCCGCATCAGCCCGCTGTCCGGCAGCGATCCGGCGCGGCACGCTCGGCAATTCAACGTCGAATTTCGCGTCGCCGATGCAACCGCCAGTCCCTATCTCGCGCTCGCCATGCTGGTGCAGGCGGGCTTGGACGGCGTGCGGCGCGGGCTTGAAATCGAGACCCACAATCCGCCTGCATTGCCGCGCAGCTTGGGCGAAGCGCTCGGACTTCTCGAGGCGAGTCCGGCGGCGGCGGAATGGCTGGGAACCGAGGTTCACTCCGCATACCTCGCGTTCAAGCGTGCGGAAATAGCTGGTCTCGAGGACCTGGACGAAGGCGAGATCTGCCGCCGTTATGCGGAAGCTTACTGACGAGGAGTTCGGAGAATGAGTCAGACATTGAGCCGCGAGGTGCAGATCGAACCCGCCCGCACCGCCCTGTTATTCGTCGACGTCCAGAATTTCAACTGCACCTGGGAGGGCGGTGAATACGCCAACGCGAGCGCCGCCGAGAAGGAAGAGCGCTATGGGTATTTCTTCCGCACCTTCCAACAGACCGCCTTGCCCAATATGGTGCGGCTACAAACGGCCTGCCGCCGGGCCGGGATCGAAGTTACCTATACGGTGGTCGAAAGCATGACCGCGGATGGGCGGGATCGCTCGCTCGATTACAAGATCACGGGCTTTCATGTGCCCAAAGGCTCGCCGGACGCCCAAATGGTGAAGGAATTGGCCCCCGTCGGCGATGAGATGGTCTTTCCGAAGACCTCCTCGTCGGTGTTCATCTCCACCAATATCGACTACGTGCTGCGCAATCTCGATACCCGATATCTGATCATCGCCGGATGCCTCACCGATCAATGCATCGATTCGGCGGTCCGCGACGCCTGCGACCTGGGGTATCTCGTGACGGTGCCGACCGATGCGGTCGTGACGCAATCGCAGGAACGGCACGATTCGGCGTTGCGCAACAACCGCGGGTATTGCCGGCAGCGCACCACCCAACAGCTGGTGGACGAGATCGCGCGCCTGACGGGCAAATGACGCCGTCGCCGACCTCGAGCGAGGCGGACGCGGACGCGGACGTGGCGCAGTTTCAAATGGGGTGACATAGTCCGTCAACGGGAGTGGGCGCTGCTCGGGGAATGGATATGACGAGTTTGGTCTCGCGCTTGCGATTGCCGGAGGCTCTGGGCCTCTCCCTCTCCGTGGTCTCGCCGACAGTGACGGCCGCCTTCAACATCACCTTGGTCGTGCAGGCGACGGGGCCGGCGGCGCCCTTGGCGTTCGCGATCGGAATGGTCGCGATGGCGCTCGTCGCGCTCTCCTTTATGGCCTTCACGCACCGGGTCGCACACGCCGGCTCCGCCTATGCGTACATTGCGCACGCCTTCGGCAGCCGGGCGGGATTCATTGCCGGGTGGACGCTGCTCCTGACCTATCTCGGCTTCGCCACCGGCTTCGCCGCTCTGGTGGGGAGTTTTACCGGGGCCGCCCTCAAAGAGCTCGGCATCGACGTGGGTTCCTGGTGGATCTGCATCGGATTCGCCTCGCAATTGCTGGCATGGTGGCTCGCCTACCGCGACATGCGGCTCGCCGGCCGATTGATGCTGCTGCTCGAAGCCGTGGCCATGATCGCGATCGTGGTGTTGTGCATCGACATCCTCAGGCAGGTCCACCCCGACGCCGCCCAGGTCCATGCCAGTTTCGTGCCGTCCAAGAGTTTCAACGGCTGGTCCGGATTGGGTTTCGGCATGGTATTCAGCATCCTGAGCTTTGCGGGCTTCGAGGGCGCCGCGACCCTCGGGGAGGAAACCCTCAATCCGCGCCGGAATATTCCGATCGCGCTGTTGGGAACAGTGCTCTTCACGGGGATTTTCTTCGTGTTCGTCGCTTACTGCGAAGTGATCGGGTACGGTCCGCATGGCCTCAAGGACCTCGCGAACTCCCCGGCGCCTCTCGATGATCTCGCGCTGCGCTACGCATCGCCGCGGCTTGCCGTCTTGCTCGATCTCGCGGCGGCTACGAGCTGCTTTTCGGGCGCGCTCGGCGGCCTTGCCGCCTCCGCGCGACTGGGGTTCGCACTCGGCCGGGCCGGACTTTCACCGATGCTCGCGCACGTGCATCCGGTGCACCGGACCCCCTCCTCCGCGGTGTCGTTCACGGCGATTCTCGTCATCGTGCCGTATCTAGCCTGCGCGCCCCTGATCGGCGCCGGCAACTATTACAGTGATTCGAGCACCATCGGGACGCTGGCGCTGATCCTCATCTATGTCGCGGTGGGCACGGCGGAGGCCGTCGAGGGCTGGCGCGATCGCCGCCCCTTCTGGTCGGCCGCATGCACCTTGGGGCCGATCCTGTTGCTCTGGGTTCTCTATCGCAATATCTACCCGGTGCCGGAGTATCCCAATAATTTGTGGCCCTACGCCGCGTTCGCCTGGGTGATCGGATCGGTCGCGCTCATCAGGCTGCGCCCGAAGGTGGCGCGCACGCCGTTGGCCGATTATTCGTGAGCTCGCGGTCTCCTCCGGCATGAGCGGCGAATATGCAGCCGATGTCGTCGCCGACCTCGAGCTCATGGTGATGAGATCCTTGAGCCGCTGGGATCTGCCGCCCGACACCGCAGTAGCCCTGTTGAACCTGTCGGAGAATGCCACCTTCGCGCTCGAAACCGGCCGCGGGGCAGATCTCGTGCTGCGCGTGCATCGCGTGGGTTATTGCTCGGCCGACGAGATTCGCTCCGAGCTCGCCTGGATCATGGCGCTTCGCCGGGATCGCGTCGTCGACACGGCGCGGCCGGTGCCCGGCCGTGACGGCGAGTTCGTCCAACGTTTGGAATCGCCTTCTGGAAAGCCGCCCCGGCACGCGGTGGCCTTCGAGCGGCTCGCCGGCTCGGAGCCGAATCCTCGGAGCAATGCCGTGCCCTGGTTCGAGAGGCTCGGTGAGCTCACCGCGAGCATGCATCGCCACGCCAAAGCATGGCAATTGCCGGAGGGATTTCACCGCAAGCGATGGGATATGGATGCCATGGTGGGACCCCGCGGCTACTGGGGTCCCTGGCGCGCCGCCATAGGACTCGATCCGGCGGGGACGAAGATTCTCGAGGCGGCTCTCGGTCTCATCCGCCGGCGCATCGAGGCGTTCGGCGCCGGCCCCGAGCGCTTCGGGCTCGTGCATGCGGACCTCCGGCTCGCGAATCTCCTGGCCGACGACGGGCAACTGCGCATCATCGACTTCGATGACTGCGGATTCAGCTGGTTCATGTACGATTTCGCGACGGCCGTGAGCTTCATCGAACAGGATCCGCAGGTCCCTGCGCTGCTCGAGGCTTGGATTCGAGGCTACCGTAAGATCGCAACCCTCGGGCGGCCGGAGGTCGAGGAAATACCGACCTTCGTGGCCCTGCGGCGCATACTCCTCTGCGCGTGGCTCGCCTCGCACAGTGAGGTTCCGCTCGCGAGCCAGCTCGGTGCAGCGTACACCCACGGCACGGTAACCATGGCCGAAGAGCTGCTGCGCGGGCGCTTTCTCTCACATTCCTAAGGAGTCTTCTTGATGTTCACTTCGCTCAAAGGACGCAGCGTCATCGTGACGGGCGCCAGCAAGGGGATCGGCCGCGGGATTGCCCGCCGATTCGGCTCGGTCGGCTGCGGCGTGCTCGTAGTGTCGCGCGAACGGGCAACGGCGAGCACGGTCGCCGCAGAGATTCGAGGCGCAGGCGGCATCGCGCACCCGTTTGCGGCCGACGTGAGCCGCCAATCGGACATGGAGGCGATGGCGAAGTTCGCCCTCGAGCAGTTTGGCGGCATCGATATCCTTTGCGCCAATGCGGGAATCTTCCCGGAGGCGAAGCTTGGGCAGATGACCGAGGCGGACTTCGATGCGGTGATCGGGACGAACCTCAAAGGCACCTTTCTCTCGGTGTCCGCCTGTCTGCCCGCCATGAAGGCCAAACGCTTCGGGCGCATCGTGCTCACCTCCTCGATCACGGGGCCCGTGACCGGCCTGCCGGGTTGGTCGCACTATGGCGCGAGCAAGGCGGGGCAGCTCGGTTTCATGCGTACCGCCGCCATCGAGCTGGCGATGCACGGCATCACCGTGAACGCGGTATTGCCCGGCAATGTGGTCACCGAGGGTCTTACCGCCTTGGGCGATGAATACATACGCGGCATGGCCGCCTCGGTTCCCATGCGCCGCCTGGGATCAGTCGACGACATCGCCAACGCGGCCCTGTTCTTCGCCACCGAGGAGGCGGGGTACATCACCGCTCAGAGTCTCATCATCGACGGCGGCCAAATCCTCCCGGAGTCCTTGGCCGCGGTCGATGGGTGACTGGACTCAGAATTTGTAGTTGAGCTGTATCCCGGCGGTGCGCGGCTGGTTGGTCGAATAGCGCACCACCTGAGGAATGTTGAACTGGAAGCTCGTGTTGTTCGCCGAGATCAACGCGACCCGGTTGGTCAGGTTGTCCACGAACAGGTCCGCCTCCCAATTATCGTGCCCGAGGCCGGCCCGCGCGTTGACCAGGCTGTACGCCGGCAGCTTGTATCCGAAGTAGTACGCCACATCGTAGGAGGACCCGACGAACGCGTAGTTGGCGTGCGCCGTGACCTTCCAGTCGCTCATCACGGTGGTGGCATAGTTGAGCGTCAGGCTGGCGGTATCCTTGACCACGTTCATGATGGGCACCTCGCACCGGGTGCCTGCGGTGCAGGGATGGTTCACGCCATCCGGGAGATAGGCCACGTTCTCGAGGAAGCTGGTGTAGGAGGCGTTCGGGTGCGTGAGCATCGCCTGCGTCCAGGCGCCGCTGAACGCCGCGCTCCAATCTCTTGCCAGCTTCGCGTCGACCTCGAGCTCGGGTCCGAACGAGCTCCCGTCGCCGGCGTTGTTGTAGTACTGATAGCCGCACGGCAGCGTGATCACCTGCTGCACGCCCAGCCACTTGATGTAGTACACGTCGCTGTTGATGGTGAGCCAGCTATCGAAGAACCGGGCTTTTTCACCGACCTCGTAGTTCCAGACCCGGTCTGGTCCGAATTGCAGCGCGCCGTTCTGGCAGTACGGCGGTGACGTGGGCGGCGGAAGAATCTGGTTGGCGCCGCCCGGCCGAAATCCCTTCGCAATCGTCGCGTACGCGGTCAAATCTGGATTGGGCGCGTAGGACAGATCCACCCGCGGATTCGCGCCGCTGTTCGCGGCCGTGGTGATCTGGGAATTGGCGGGCGGCGTGTTGTTCGGGCCGTCGAGTCCCCAGGAATACTCGTCCTGATGGCTCTTGTAATCGTAATAACGCGCGCCCGCCGACAGTTTCCACTGATCGGTGAACTTGTACGAGCCGTCGGCAAACAGGGCCGACTGCCGCACCCCATACGCGTTCCAGGAGGTAAAGAACGATCCGTCCGGAACCGCCGGCGTCGCGGCGAGTGGATTGTTGCTGACTTCGTTCCATACCGAATTCAGGTCGCTGTAGAAGGCGCCCGCCACCCAGTGCCAGCCGCCGACATCGTGCGAGGTCAGCCGGATCTCCTGGCTGAGCTGATGCGACGGATCGCGCTCCGCATACGGAATGGAAACGTACGGCGTCGCGCCCCCATTCGTGTAGTAAATGGATGTCGAGGCGTCCTGCACCTGCACGCCCGTGCGGCCGAAATACGAGGTTGCACTCGTCAGGTCGGCAATGCCCACGTTGGCCTTGACGGTCAGGCCGAAGATCGAGATGTCGTCGCGGATTCCCTCCCTGATGGGGAATGCCTCGTAGTGCGCGTCGTAGACGGTCGCCGGCCCCGCGTCGGTCGCAGTGCCGTCGAGCAGGTCGTACCCGCCCGTGTGCAGGCTCTGCGTGAACGCCTCGGCGAGAATCGAGAAGTCTTCGCTCGGCTTGTAGAGCAAGCTCGTGCGCCCGCCATACAGTGTCTCGTCATTGGCATCGTGGTAGACGTTGGTCACCGGCGCGGCGGCCAGGTTGCCGAAGGTGGGCACGCCCAGGGTCACCGGAAACGGATGAACGGTGATGTTGTCGATCCAGCCGCTGCGATAGAGATAGCTCAGGACGACTCGGGCGGCGAGGGTGTCGCTGATGGGAAAATTCATCATGAGGTTCGCCGAGCCGTTGCCGCTGCCGCCCTCGGTATCCGAGCCGGTGGCCTGGGCCGAGCCCTCGAGGGTCCCGAGCTGCGGTTGATTGGTGAGCACTCTGACCGTGCCACCCATGGATCCCGAGCCATAGAGGGTGCCCTGCGGCCCGCGCAGCACTTCCACGCGCTCAACGTCGTAGAGGTCGGGATCGATCACCACCTTGCCGGACTGTGATACCGCCGGGGGCGACAACGGGATTTCGTCGAGGTAGAAGCCCACCGTCGGGGCCGCGCCGCCGTTGGAAGCCAGGCCGCGCGCCTCGTACTCGGTGAGGCCCGGGCTGGCGTAACGCATGGACAGGCCGGGCACGTCTTTCGCGATCTCCTGGACGGTCGTGATGCCCTGGGCCTGCAGCTGGTCCCCGCTCAAGGCCGAGATGCTGATCGGCGTGTTCTGGATGGTGGAGACGAATCGCTCGGCGGTGACGGTGATTTCCTCGAGGCCCGAGTCGCTGTCAGCGGTGGCCGTCGCGGCCGCATCCGTCGCCGTCGGCGCCCCCCAGGCGATCCCGGTCAGGCAAGCGGCGCCCACGAGGCTTCCCCACAACCCCAATATCTTCGAGGCAGAATGATGCCGCGGCACCGGGGCTACTGTCAGTGATCCCATGGTCGCATCCCCTTATTAGAATTGTCGACGGATACCAGCAAGGAACGTACCAGCGGCGCCCAAACGAGCCGCGGCAGCGCCCGTCACCGGATCATTCCCGCGCTTGGGCGCTGCAAAAGGCCAATCGGCAGCGTGCCTCCGACACCAGGGAATCCACGCTACTCACCGGCTGGTGCCCCGGCAGCGGGCACAAAAACGACGATTCGCACCGAAACTGCGCGCACCGTCGGGGATCACCCCCCGCGCGCCAGGTCGCAATTCGCATCGAAATTGCCGCGGCTCAGGAATCGCGGCGCGCGCTCGAGCAGGTTATCGTTGATCGCGTGATTCCGGCGGCGGCCTCAGGGCCGCGGCGGCGGGAAGGCAAGAATGCTGCTCGTGTAGGTTTCGATCACCTCGCTGAAGGGCGTGCCGTCCGGCAGCGTCAATACCGCGCGGTGCTCGAGCAGCGCCGGCGGGATGGCGAGCCGCACGGTCCCATCGCCGCCGGCAGCAGCCTGCATCTCCCATCCGTCGGGCAATGGACGCCATAGCAGCTTCGAGGCCAGTGTGCGGCGCTGGAAATGAAGCGGCTGCACCACCTTGCCGAACGGAATGTCGGTGGTATCCAAGAGCTTGTTCATCTCAGCGGTCAAGCGACCCGGTACGTACCAGTTATCCGCCTCCGACAGCACCACCGGGCCGCACTTGAGCCTCACGCGCCGATAACGGACGGCATCCGCCGGACCGATGCCCAACTCCCGGCGCTGATCGGACGACAGCGGCTTATCCGCATCGCGGATCCGGTCGGCAACGACGCGCGGCGGCTCTGCCAGCCGATGCAGATCGCACCAATGCTCGAGCGTCAGCGTCGCACTGTCATGAGTCAGCAGCTCGGCATTGAACGTCTCCAGCAGCGCCAATGCCTCCATGCGAGAGACAAAGGTGTCCGGCCAGATTGGCGCCGGCGAGGCCGCAACCTGCGCACGGAGCGCCGGTGGCCAAAGCGTGACGATGGCGCAAGCGCAAAGCGTTTTGAGACCAGGCAAGTTCATGGCTGCGGGCATTCTACCCCGAGGGCTTCTGATCCGATGATGACTTGCAAGTCGCCAAGTCACGCTTTCGCGGCCCGGGCGGGTGACATTAGTTGCACGTCGCGCGCTTATTTCTCGTGTGACATCGCGCCGGCGCTGCGTATGATGAAACATGGATTTCCATTCAGGGCCGACATGACTCGAACGCCGGTCAAACATTACCTTCTCGCGTCGGACTTCGACCAGACGTTGAGCTTCAAGGATTCGGGCATCGTACTTGCCGAGATCCTCGGAATATCCGGCTTCGAGCAGCGCGTCGCCGGGCTTGCCCGCAGCAATCTGGTGCAGCAGGGAGGCGAGCTCGCCTATTTGATCCGGCATGATCCTGAATTTCGCAGCGTCCGCCGGGAACATCTCCAGGAGGCGGGCCGCCGAATCCGGCTGAAGCACGCGATTCCCGCTCTCATGGAATTCATGACCCGGGGCGGCGAAGGCTGTCGATTCGATTTCTTCGTGATCTCGGCCGCGCCCCGCGAAATCGTCATTTCGGCGCTCGACGGCATCGTGCCGCCCGAGCACATCTACGGCACGGAACTCGAGTTCGATGCTCAATCGGGCGAAGTCCGCGCGATCAAGCGCGTGCCCGCCGGTTACGGCAAGGTGGCCGTGATCGAGGAGTTGGAACAGCGCCTGGCGATCACGCCGGACCGAATGATCTACGTGGGCGATGGAAGCTCCGATGTACACGTGATGCTGCATGTGAATAACCGCGGCGGTTTCACGATTGCGGTTTCCGAAAACAGGCAGCTCGCCCAAATCGCTCAGAGCACGGTGCTCAGCGACAACGCATTCAGCATTCTGGTGCCGATTCTCGATCAGGTCATGAACTGGGAGACGCGCCGCATCCGCGACCTGTTCGAGTCATACGGTCTGACCTTGAGCGGCTGGGAGCGGGACCGCACGGATCGCGTGAAGATCATCGAGTCGTTGACGCTTCCGGAACAGGCGGAGGCGCTCGCCGGATGAGCCACTCCTCGACCAGCGTCCTCGGTTGGGTCGCCACGGCCGTTTTCGTGGGCTCGTATTTCTTTTCGCGGCCCGCGCTGCTGCGAGCCGCTCAGATGCTCGGCGCCGTTTTGTGGATCACGTACGGATTGCTCATCGGCGCGTCGCCGGTCATCGTGGCGAACGCGCTGGTCTTTTCGGCGGCCGCTTGGACGGTATTTCGCAAAGCCGCGCCGTCGGGCGGACCTGACGAGCGCTAGCGCCCGCCCTCGCCGCCGCTCGCTTGGCGGCCCGATCAATGCATGTGCTGCCCGCCATTGATCGCGATGTTCGCGCCGGTCAGGAACGCGGCCTCCTCGCTCGCTAGATAGGCGACCAGGCCCGCCACTTCCTCGGGCTTGCCCAGCCGGCCGACGGGAATCTGGGGAATGATCTTGGTGTCGAGCACCTCTTTCGGAATCTCCGTCACCATTTTCGTTCCGATGTAGCCCGGGGAAATCGTGTTCACCGTGACTCCCTTGCGGGCCACTTCGAGCGCCAGGGCCTTGGTGAAGCCATGCATGCCGGCCTTGGCGGCCGAATAGTTGGTCTGGCCGAAGCAGCCCTTCTCGCCGTTCACCGACGACACGTTGATCACCCGCCCCCAGCCGCGCTCGACCATGCCATCGCATACCTGCTTGGTCATGTTGAAACAGGAGTCGAGATTCGCGTGTATGACCGCGTCCCAATTGGCCTTGTCCATTTTCTTGAACGTCATGTCGCGCGTGATGCCCGCGTTGTTCACGAGCACGTCCACCGGGCCGAGATCTCGAGTCACGCAGGCGACGCACCGATCGCAAGATGCCCAGTCGACCACATCGCAGGGGTACGCGTAAAACTCAAATCCCTCCTCTCTCATCGCTCGCAACCATTGCTCGGCCTTCGTGTTCGATGGGGAGTAGGTCGTCACGACCGTGTAACCGAGCGCGGCGAGCTTGCGGCAAATGGCCTCTCCGAGGCCGCCCATTCCGCCCGTCACCAGCGCTATTCGCTTTTCCGTCGACATAACCCCCCCTTACTCCGAGTTGGCTCACGGCGAGCATTCCATTCACCCTGGCCGCGTGCGGCCGGGCGATTTCACGTTAGGCCCTTGCTCCACGACGGTCAATAGAGGGCGCACCGCCGCAAATTAGTCGATTCTACCTATGCCCTCGAACCCGACCCTCGGGCTTTCAAGAGAACCGGGAGAAATCCGGGATCCGCTTTTCCAGGAAGGCGCTCATCGCCTCGCGTGCCTCGGGGGAGCTCAGCTGGCGCTCGAAGTGCACCCGCTCCTCCTCGAGCCGGGCGGCCACGTCCGACCGGTATGTCCCGCCCTTGAGCAACTCCTTGGTCAGCCGGAGCGCCTGCGGCGGTTTGGCCGCCAACGCGCCTGCATTTTCTCGGACCACCCGATCCAGCTGGTCTCGCGGGTGGATGGCATTGATCAGCCCGAACTGCAGAGCGGCATGCACGTCGAATCGGCTGCCGAAAAAAAGCAGCTCGGCCGCGCGATGGTGGCCCATGATCCGCGGCAGCAGCAGGCTGGATGCAGCCTCGGGGACCACACCGAGATTCACGAAGGGCAGCTGGAAGGCCGCGCCCTCCGCCGCGTAAACCAGATCACAATGCAGCAACAGAGTGACGCCAATGCCGACCGCCAAGCCGTTGACGCCCGCGATCAACGGCTTGCGCGCATTGGCGATCGCCGCCAGGAAGCGCATCACGGGATTATTCGGCCCTCCCGCCTGTGCATCGAGAAAATCTTTCAAATCGTTGCCGCTGGTGAAGACATCATCGACTCCCGTAATCGTGATCACCCGAACGGTCGGGTCGTTCTCCGCCTGCTCGATGGCCTCGGCCAGAGCCACATACATCCCCCGGGTGAGCGCATTCTTCTTGTCGGGGCGGTTCATTTGAATCCCCATCACCCGGGCGGCTTGCGAAACAACAATGTGGTCTGTCACGAGGCGTGCTCCCTTCCAATGTGGCCTTGAGATACATTATCCGCCATGACCCCACCCGGCAATGAGCCGCCCGCTGCGACGGCGGCCTCGGCCCTCAATCCGCCCGGACGCATCAAGCAAACGGCGCAACGCGCGCAGCACAGCAAAGAGCTTCCATTGCGCGCCCGCCTCATGGGCGGTGTCGCGCAAGGACTCATGTCGGCCGCCGCCGCCCTCATCGCGTACTTGCCAACCAGGCCGCTCGGGCTGCGCGAGGGATTCTGGGCGTCGATCACCGCGATCGCCGTCGTGCAGGCGGAGCTCAGCGCCACTCAAACGTCGGCCCGCGATCAATTCGCCGGAGCGGCCATCGGCGGCCTGATCAGCGCCATCCTCGTCACCTTCGTGGGGCAAGAGCTGCCCGCCTATATACTCGCGGTGGTCCTCTCGATGCTGGCGTGCTGGCTGCTCAATGTATCCACGGCCGCGCGCTTGGCGGGGTCGACCGCCACCATCATCATGCTCGTGCCGCATACGGGCTCCGGCGCCCGGATGATGCTCTACCGGGTCGCCGAAGTCGGGTGGGGAGTGGCGGTCGCCATCGCCGTCGTCTGGCTGGTCAACTGGGCCGAGAAGAAAATCAGCCCGCCGCGGCAGCCGGAGCCGCCCCGTTGACCCTCACCCGCCGTCCAGCAATCGATCCACGATCACATCGGCCGCCTGCTCCGGCGCCGGACCGAGCGCAGCCCGCAAATCGCTCAAGGCCGCGCAAAAGGCATCGATGTCGGCCTCATCGTTGTAGAAGTGGAAGGCAGCTCGAACGTTGTCGTCGCGGTACGAGGTGACGATGCCGCGATCCTTCAACTCCTGAACCAGCCGGCCGGGATGGCGCGAGGGGACGGCGACGGTGGCGCCGCGGCGATCGTCTTCGGACGGCGTGACGCTTGACCAATCGATCTCCCGCAACCGGCGCATGCAGCGAGCCGTGAGCGCCCGGATTCGCCCTTCAACCGCATCGGTGCCGACCCGAAGCAGCATCCGAAGTCCCGCCTCGGCGGCGTAGCAGTTCACCACCGCCGGGGTTCCGGCCTCGAAGCGTCTCGCGCTCGGCGCAGGTCGGTTCGCGGTGATATCCATGGCGCCGATATCTTCCTGCGCAAACCACCCGCTGTTCGCCGGGATCAACGAAGGCACGAGAGCGTCACGAACATAGAGGAAGCCGATTCCCGCGGTGCCCAGAAGATACTTGAGCATGCCGCCCACCGCGAAGTCGACGCCCAATGCCCTCACGTCCACGCCCATGGAGCCGACCGATTGGTAGCAATCGAGCAGCACCCGCGCGCCCTTGGCACGCGCGAGTTCAACGATCCCCGCGACATCGAGTTTGGCGCCGTTGCGGAAGCAGACGTGCGTGATTGCGACGAGCTGCGTGCGCTCATCGATCGCCGCCGCGAAAGCACTCGCCGGGATGTAGCCGTCCGCGGCGCGCGGCACGTGCACGATGCGCGCGCCGCGCCGCTCCTGTGCGTGCCAGATCTGCGCGGCGGTCGGGAATTCGAAGTCGCTGATGACTATCTTGTCGCGAAGCCCGGAAAAATCCAGCGCGCTCGCGAGCGAGTTGAGCCCCGCCGACACCGAGGAAGTGATCGCAATCTCGTCGGGGGCGGCGCCGATGAGGGCGGCGACCAGCGATCGCACCGATTCATTCTTGGCGACCCATAAATCCCAATCCGCGCCCACCCGCAGACGATCCTCGAGATATGCCTCGAAGGCCGCCTTCACCTCGTTCGCGAGCGCGCAATAGGAACCGCTATTGAGGTAGGTCTTGCGCTCGAGCACCGGGAACTCCCGGCGCAGCGCGGCGAAATTCGGCGCCATGTGTTCGCACTCTGCATTGGCGGTTGGACGAGCGCAGATTATATGCCGCTATTCTTCCTCGACGGCATCAGTGAGCACCGCCTTGCGCTCGGCGATGAATTGCAGCATCGCCTCGTCCTTTGCGGGGTCGATTCCGGGGTCTTGGTACTCGTTCAGCATTCTCTTCCAGACCGCATTGGCCCGCTGTTCGGCGGAGAGGCTCCCCTCCATCGACCATTGCTCGTAGGACGAATAATCGGCGATCGTGGATTGGTAGAACGCGGTCTCGAAATTCGCCTGGGTGTGAGCGCATCCGAGGAAGTGGCTGCCGGGACCGACCTCGCGCAGAGCATCGAGCGCCTGACCGCGCGCCGACAGATCCATTCCCTGGGCGAGGCTCTGCATCATCGCGAGTTGATCCGCGTCCATCACGAATTTCTCGTAGCCGGCCACGAGGCCTCCCTCGAGCCAACCGGCCGAGTGGGTCACGAGGTTGACTCCGGCGAGCAGCGTCGGGAGCAAGGTGTGTGCACTTTCGTAGGCCGCTTGGGCGTCGGCGATCTTGGAGGAGCACAACGATCCGCCGCTGCGGCACGGCACACCGACGCGCCGGGCGAGTTGCGCGGTCGCGAAGATCATCTGCGTCGCCTCGGGCGTGCCGAACGTCGGCGCTCCCGTGCGCATTGAGATCGCACCGACGAAGGAACCTAGAATCACCGGCGCGCCCGGCCGTACGATCTGGGTGAGCGCCATCCCGGCCAGCGTCTCGGCCAGAATCTCCGCGAGGCACCCTGCGGCGGTGACGGGGCCCATGGCGCCCGCGAGCACGGCGGGAACGACGATGGTGCCCTGATTGGCGGCGGCGAACTCCCGCAACGCGCCAAGCATGCGCCCATCGAACACCAGCGGAGAGTTGGAATTGATGTTGCCGAGCACCACCGGATGGGTATCCAGGTATTCGGCGCCGAACAGCACCCGAGCGAGCGCAATCGCATCGCGCGCATGCCCCGGCGTCTCCGGCGTCGCCTCGCAGCCCTGATCGCTATAGCGAAAAAAGGAATACTGCACGTCCAGATGGCGCTTGTTCGGCGGGATTTCCATGGGCTCGCACATGCAGCCGCCGGAGAAATGGATCGCCGGCGCCATGTGCGCCAGCTTGATGAAATTCTGGAGATCCTCGAGCGTCCCGTAGCGGCGTCCGCGCTCGATGTCGTAGACGAAAGGTGGTCCGCCCACCGGCGAAAACACCGTCGCGTCGCCGCCGAAGCGCACGCTCCGAGCCGGATTCCGGGCATGCAGCATGAACTCGCGCGGCGCTGATTTGAGCAACTTCCGGGCGAGCCCGCGCGGAATGTGAACGCGCTCGCCGTGCACGTCGGCGCCGGCGCCGCGCCACAGACGAAGCGACTCGGGGTCGCGCCGAAATTCGATCCCGATCTCCTCGAGAATGGTCTCGGCATTCGCCTCGATGATCTCCACCGCTTCACTGCTCAGCAACTCGACGACGGGAAGCTTGCGCCGGATATAAGGATATTTGGCGGCCTGCGTCCGGGCGCGCGCCAGCCGATTCTCGCGTCCGCGGCGCGGTGCGCCCGAGCTTTGACTCACGGTATCCTCGCTGTCACGTTCGACCTCCCTCGTCCCACCGACACTATGCCTCGGCCGCGCGCGCGGCACAATCCTTGTTGAACGAGTGAACGACAAGGACCATGCGTGGCCGCAGCCGCGCGACCGATCCCAGTGTGCGCTAAACTAACCCCGCTGGCTTCCAATGGACGAGTATTCACGACTATAGCGTCGGTGACGCAACCGAGACCACCATGCACCAAACTCTCTACAAGGTTCCCCCAACCTTCGCCAGGGACGCCCGCTTCAAGCAGGCCGATTACGAGCGGCTGTATGCCGAATCGGTCGAGGATCCGGAGCGCTTCTGGGGTGGCATCGGCCGGCGGATCGACTGGATCAAGCCCTTCTCCAAGGTGAAGGACTCGAGCTTCGCCGAAGCCGATTTTCGCATTCGCTGGTTCTACGACGGTACGCTCAACGTCTCCGCCAACTGCCTGGATCGCCACTTGAAGAGCCGCGGCGACAAGACGGCCATCCTCTGGGAATGCGACGATCCCGCAAAATCCGAGCGCATCAGCTACCGCGAGCTGCATGAGAAGGTGTGCCGCTGCGCGAACGCCCTGAAGCAGCTCGGCGTCAAGAAAGGCGACCGGGTCACCATCTACTTGCCGATGATTCCCGAGATTGCCGTCGCGATGCTGGCCTGCACTCGCATCGGAGCGGTCCACTCCGTGGTGTTCGCCGGATTCTCCTCCGAGGCGCTCGCCGGACGCATTGCGGACTGTCAATCGACGCTGGTGATTACGGCCGACGAGGGCCTGCGCGGCGGCAAGCGTATCCCGCTCAAGCAATACGTCGACGGAGCGCTCTCAATCCCGGGCACCGAATGCGTCAAGGATGTCCTGGTCGTGCGCCGCACCGGCGCGCAAGTCGCCATGTACTCCCGCGACCGCTGGTACGAGGAGGTCGTCTCGATCCAGGAGACCTCCTGCACACCGGAGGCGATGAACGCGGAGGATCCGCTGTTCATCCTGTACACCTCCGGCTCCACCGGCAAGCCCAAAGGCGTCCTGCATACCACCGGCGGATACCTCGTCTATGCGGCCTTCACGCACCAATCGGTGTTCGATCTACGGGAAGATGACATCTATTGGGCCACCGCCGACATCGGCTGGGTGACCGGCCACAGCTACATCGTCTACGGTCCGCTCGCCAACGGCGCAACCACGCTGATGTTCGAGGGTGTGCCGAACTACCCCGACTTCGGCCGCTTCTGGCAGGTCGTCGACAAACACCGGGTGACCATCCTGTACTCCTCGCCCACCGCCATCCGCTCGCTGATGCGCGAGGGCGAGGCGCCCGTCAAAGCTTGGTCGAGAAAATCATTGCGGCTATTGGGCTCCGTCGGCGAGCCGATCAATCCGGAAGCCTGGGAGTGGTACCACCGCGTGGTCGGCGACGGCCGCTGCCCGGTGGTCGACACCTGGTGGCAAACCGAGACCGGCGGAATATTGATCACACCGCTCCCGGGAGCGGTCGATTTGAAACCGGGATCCGCGACGCTGCCTTTCTTCGGAGTCAAGCCGGCCATCGTCGACAACGAGGGGCGCATATTGGACGGCGCGTGCGAAGGCAATCTCGTGCTGCTCGACAGCTGGCCCGGGCAAATGCGCTCCGTGTACGGCGATCACCAGCGCTTCATCGACACTTACTTCAAAGCGTTTCCCGGCCAATATTTCACCGGCGACGGCGCGAAGCGCGATGCGGACGGCTACTATTGGATCACCGGCCGCGTGGATGACGTGTTGAACGTCGCCGGCCATCGACTCGGCACGGCGGAGATCGAAAGCGCCCTGGTCGCGCATCCGCAGGTTGCCGAAGCGGCGGTGGTCGGCTTTCCGCACGACATCAAGGGCCAGGGCATCTACGTCTACGTGACGCTGATCGCCGGTTCCGAGCCCAGCGATCCGCTCCGGCGAGAGCTCAGAGACTGGGTGCGCAAGGAAATCAGTCCGATCGCCACACCGGACGTGATCCAATGGGCGCCCGGACTGCCCAAAACGCGGTCCGGAAAAATCATGCGCCGCATTCTGCGCAAGATCGCCGCGAACGAATCGGATCAGCTCGGAGACATCTCGACGCTGGCCGATCCCGGAGTCGTGAAACAACTGGTGGAGGAGCACGCGCGCTCCGTGCCCCCCGGGAGCTAGGCGTCGGCGATCAGCGCTCGACCGCGAGCGCAACACCCATGCCGCCTCCGATGCACAGGCTCGCGAGACCTTTCTTGGCGTCGCGGCGCGCCATCTCGTGCAGCAGCGTCACCAGGATGCGGCAGCCGGATGCGCCGATCGGATGACCGATGGCGATGGCGCCGCCGTTGACGTTGATCTTGCGCGGGTCCCATTCCATCTGGCGGTTGACCGCGATTGCCTGGGCGGCAAACGCTTCATTGAGCTCCAGGAGATCGAGTTCCTGCGGCGTCCAACCTGCCTTCTTCAAGCATAGGCGGCTTGCAGGCACCGGCCCCATGCCCATGATTTTCGGATCCACGCCCGCCGACGAATAGGCACGCACCGTCGCCAGCGGCGTCAGCCCGAGTTCCTTCGCCCTGCGCGCCGACATCATCATGACCGCGGCCGCGCCGTCGTTGATGCCGGAGGCATTCCCGGCGGTGACCGTGCCGTCCTTGCTGAATGCAGGCTTCAGCTCGCGCAGCATCTCGACGGTCGTCCCGGCCCGGATGTACTCGTCGGTGTCGAATTGAACGTCGCCCTTGCGGGTGCGGATGAGGATCGGGGCAATCTCGTCCCTGAAACGGCCCGCCGTTTGCGCGGCTTCCGCCTTCTGTTGAGAGGCGGCCGCGAACTCGTCCTGCTCGGAACGCGAGATGCCGAATTGCTTGGCGATGTTCTCGGCCGTCACGCCCATGTGGTAGTCGTTGTACGCATCCCACAGTCCGTCGGACACCATGCTGTCGGTGAGTTTCGCATCGCCCATGCGAAAGCCGTCCCGCGACCCGTTGAGAACGTGGGGCGAGGCGCTCATGTTCTCCTGCCCGCCCGCGATCACGATGTCCGCGTCGCCGCAACGAATGGCTTGTGCGGCGAGATGTGTCGCCTTGAGGCCGCTGCCGCAGACCTGATTGATGGTCATACCCGGTACGCTCTCCGGTATCCCGGCGCGGATCAGCGCCTGCCGCGCGGGATTTTGACCGACGCCCGCGGTGAGCACCTGGCCCATGATGACCTCGGAGACCTGCTCGGCCTTCACGCCGGAGCGCGCGAGCAACGCCTTGATGATCTGAGCGCCGAGCTCCGCCGCCGGCACTTTGGCGATGGAGCCGTTGAATTTGCCCACGGCGCTGCGCAAGGCCGCGGTGATGACTACGTCGTTCATGAGATGTCTCCGAATAGGGGCGGATTATTTCTGCAGGACATATTCGCCCGGTGCCTCCGCGATGGCCGGGTATCCTTCCTTCCGCGAGCCCAGAGCGGGAGCGGCCGCTCGTTTCGCGCTCGAATGCTGCTCGAGCCAACGTTCCCACACCGGCCACCAGGATCCCGGCGCGGGCGCCGTGGTCTCGAGCCAAGCCTGAGGGTCCAGGGTCTCGGTGTCGTTCGACCAGGTGCGCACCCGATGACGCCGTCGAGGGTGCGTCGGACCGCTGACGATGCCGGCATTGTGGCCGCCCGATGTCAGCAGGAAGGTGTAATCGGGCGAGCGCGTGAGACCTCGCACCTTGTACACCGACTGCCACGGAGCGACATGATCGGTCTCGGTACCCACGACGAACATGGGCAGCCGAATGTTCGCGAGATCGACGCGGTGGCCTTCGGCCAGGAACTCGCCCTTCGCCAGCGCATTGTTGAGATAGAGCTGGCGCAAATATTCGGCGTGCATGCGGCACGGCATTCGGGTCCCGTCGGCGTTCCAGGCCATCAGATCATTGGGCTGGTCGCGCTTACCGCGGATGTAGGTGTTGACCGCCGGCGTCCACAAGAGATCTCGGGACCGCAGCATCGCAAAGGCGCCGCCCATCTGCTCGCTCTTGAGCACGCCGGTACGGCTCATCGCAGCTTCCAGCATGTCGAGCTGGCTCGGACTGATGAACACCGACAGCTCGCCGGGCTCGCTGAAATCCGTCTGTGCCGCGAGCAACGTCACGCTCGCCAGGAGCGCCTCGCCTTCCGCGGCGAACGCCGCCGCGGCAATCGCCAGGAGCGTGCCGCCGATGCAATAGCCGACCGCGTGAATCTTGCGCTCCGGAACGATGGCCGATACGGCCTCGACACAGGCCCGCACGCCGAGGCGCAAGTAATCGTCCATGCCGAGCCCGCGATCCGCGGCCGTCGGATTCTTCCAGGACACCATGAACACGGTATGGCCCTGCGCAACCAGGTAATTCACCAACGAGTTGCTCGCCGACAGGTCGAGTACGTAGTACTTCATGATCCAGGCCGGGACGATGAGCACCGGCTCCGCAAAGACCGTGGGAGTCGCCGGAGCGTATTGAATCAACTCCACCAACTCATTGCGCATCACGACCTTGCCGGGGGTTGCGGCTACGTCGCGTCCGACCACGAACTTGTCCGTGCCGCTCGGACCTTTTCCCTCGAGCGTGCGCTCGATGTCCTCGAGCCAATGACCAAAGCCGCGGACCAGGTTTTTGCCGGCCTCCGCGCGCGTTGTGTTCAAGAGCTCCGGGTTGGTGGCGAGATAATTCGCCGGCGACAGTGTCTCGAGCGAATTGCGCGCCATGAAATCCAAGGTGCGCGCAGACTCCGGCGCCACGCCCGGCACGCTCGCCCAGGCCTTTTGCCACCAATCGACGTAATTCGTGTAAGCGCGGGCGTAGACGTTGAACGGCCACCGGGTCCAGGCATCGCCGCCGAACCGCGCGTCGCCCGAGGCCGGCGCAACCGGCTCACCGGCGGCGCTGCGCAGCGCGAAGGCCCAGTTGTCGACCGCCTTGGCGACCGCATCCTGCAGGATCTGCAACTGCTTGGGCGGATCCTTCGCCACGTTGAGATACCAATCCCACCAGGCATTGACGTAGACATCCGGAGCGAGCCCACCCGTCACGGCCGCGAGCTGCTCGCGCAAAGCGCGCGCGAGTGCCTCCGGATCGTTGGGATCGCAAGGTGGGGGTACGGGGTTTCGAGAACTCTGATCCACGGGGCCAACTATACGCCGCAATGAGGCGCGGTTCGGTCAGCGTCGACCGGAAAGGCCGAAACGAAGAGACGGGGCGCCGTGAAGCGCCCCGTCCAATCAACGTGCGAAATTAGCTCGCCTTCCGCTTGGTCTCGGCGGCGACTTTGCTCACGCCCTCGTTCACCGCCTCGCTGAGGCCGCTCTGCGCATCGGTCGCCAGCTTGACGAACTCCTCGGCGCGCGACCGCAGCTTCTCGCTGAGCGCCGTCGTGAGCTCGACTTGCTTGGAGACGAAATCCGCCGGGCTCTGCGCCCCGATGGCTGCCTTGGCCTGGGCCAGGCTCCACTCCAAATAGTCGCCGGCAACCGCGTACTGGTAGCGGCCGACTCGGTCGAGCGCCTTGACGCCTTCCTGCTGCACTTTGAGGGCAGGAGCAAAGGCATTGCGGTAGGACTCGATGATGGTCTTGGGATCGAAGGAAATGTCGCTCATGTGAGGCTCCTTGAGATACGGGTGGTGCTGTGTTCTGGGAGCCATTATACCTCAATTTGTATGCAACGCAAGAAGAAGTGTAAAGTCCAATATTCCAGTATCAAATATTATTTATATGGTTGATTTATATCGTTTTTTAATAACTTATAAGTCGAGTATATCGCCTATTTATAATGCGTCGCATTATATTTGAGCTCGAGTCGACGCCGCCCCTGCGGTGGAGCATGATGGAGTTGGGCTCACCGCCGGCTTCAATCATATCGAGGGGTACATGAGCGCCATCCTTCGCCACATTCAGTCTTTGGAAAGCTACGCGGCGCGCAGCGGCGCACGGCTGATTCGTAGCGATTTGCCCGAATCCGTCGATGGCCGCATCGGTGGTGGTCTCATCACTTTACGTGCGCGATTGAGCCCGGAACAGGAGCTGCTCGCGCTGGTGCACGAACTGACGCATTGGCTGGCGCACCGGGGCGACTGTCAAAATGCGCCGAACCCTGCGAGCACGGTCTTCGAATACGAAGCCGAAGCGGTGGAAGCGCTGGTGATGGCGCGTCTGGGATTCGCTCGCCCGGAGGCGGACGCGTGCGCGGGCGAGGAGAGTCTGCCCACGGACGGTTTACTGTCGTCGTCGGTCACCCGCGTGATCGCCACCAGTCACAGAATCTGTCAGGCGCTCGGCTTGGACCAGGATTAAAGGCGCAAGCCGCCGTCAATCTCGAGACAGCGCCCGGTAAAGAAGTCGTTCTGGAAAATGAACAGCACGGCCTGCGCGACTTCCTGCGGCAATCCGAGCCGCTTCAGCGGCACCGGCGCGGTCATCTTGTCGAGGACTTCCGGACGCATGGACGCGAGAATCTCGGTGCGGGTGAATCCCGGCGCCACCGAACCCGCACGGATGCCGTACCGGGCGAGTTCCTTCGCCCATACCACGGCCATGGATTCGACCCCCGCCTTGGTGGCGCTGTAGTTGGTTTGGCCTGCATTGCCCAGCCGAGAGATGCTGGAAATATTGACGATCACGCCGCCGTTGCCGCGCTCGATCATGTGCTTGGCGGCTTCCCGGCCGCACAAGAAAACTCCGGTGAGATTCACGCCGATCACCGCGTTCCATTGATCGAGGCTCATCGAGCCGACCACCGCTCCTTCCTTGACCTTGACCAGAAGTCCATCGCGCACGATCCCGGCGTTGTTTACCAGTCCGTCCAAACGGCCGAAATCCGCTGCGACCTGGTTCATGGCATCGACGACTTCGGCCTCGTCGGCGACGTTGACGCGGTATTGCCGCGCCTGCACCGATTGTTCGGCACAAAGCCGCGCGGTCTCGACCAGATCGGCCGAATTGAGGTCGAACAGCGCGACGTTCGCGCCCTGCTCGGCCAGCTGCACGGCGGTTGCCCGGCCGATGCCGCGGCCCGCGCCGGTCACAATCACGGTTCTATCGTGTAGATCCATCAGGGGTTATCTGCCTTTCTTCGATTGGGGGTTGCCGCTGTCCGCGGGCTTCGAGGTCTCGCTGCCCTCGCCTTTGAATGCGTTGCGAGTTGCCGCCTGCATTTGCTCCCACATCTCCACGTTCTTGCGGGTGAGCTCTGCCAGGGGCGCAAAAGGCGTCTGCAACGCCTTCGCCATTTCCGATTGCATGGCCTCCTGTTGGCGCAACATGGACGTAAACGCCTGTTCCAGGTAGCGGCTGAGCAATGCTTGCATGGGACCGCCGTAGAAGCGGATGATCATTTCCAGCAATTCGGAGCCCAGGACCGGCATCCCAAACTGCTCTTGCTCGGCGATGATTTGAAGGAGAACCGATCGGGTCAGGTCTTCGCCGGACTTATCGTCGACCACCTTGATCCTATCGCCTGCAACGATGATCTGCCGCAGGTCATCGAGAGTGACATGACGGCTGGCCGTGGTGTCGTACAGACGGCGGTTCGAGTACTTGCGAATGAGACGTTCTTGCTGCATGCCAATCCTGCAAACCCATCCTAAGCCAAGCCTTCGCATTGCACAACTTGTGCAGCTCGAGGCGCCGTTTCGGGTGCCCATAGTCACATTTAATCTAATTACTAAACAATGATTTATCGCTCATTTCAGACAAGAGGTGTGGGATTCCACCCAGCCGCCAAGTCGTTTTGCAGCGCAAAGGCGAAGTCCTCGGAGGCTCGATGAGCAATGATTTCTGGCGGCAGTGGCAGGCGCTCTCGACACTCAGCGGCTTCGGTTGGAGCCCAGAAAACGCGGGCCCCTCGGCATGGGCGTCTGCGGCTGCGCCGCCCGGCTTTGCACCCTTCGCCGACTGTGCCGAGCGCTTCGCGGCAGCTGCCCGAGAATTCGTTGCCGAGACTCAGCGCGCGAATTTGCCGCCGGGTGCGGCTTCCGGAGCGTCCTTCGCCGCCGCGGACGGCTTCAGCAGCTTTCTGCGCGAATATTTCGCCGGGTTCTTCAAGCCGCCGTGGGCTTCCCCGCCAGAATTCACGGCAACCACCGGAGCCGCGTTCTCCGCGGCGCCGGCTTTGGGGCTGGGACGCGAGCATTGGGAGCGCGCCCAACGCGGTGCCGAGGCGTGGAAGCTAGTCACGGAGGCGCAGGGTCGGTTGCATCGAATGTGGTCGGACACGTTACGCGATGCAGCCACCACCTTCACCTCCCGGCTCCAGCCCGTGCCGGCCGAGCCGCTCACGGCCGAGGGGATCGACCGGCTCTACGACCTCTGGATCGACTGCGCCGAAGAAGCCTACGCGCGCACCGCTCACAGCGAGGGCTTCAGCGATGCGCTAGCCGGCTACGTGAACGCCACCGGGCGGTGGCGCAAGGAGTCCGCGGCGGGCATCGAGGAATGGGCCAAGCTCTTCGATCTCCCCACGCGCACCGAGATCAATGCCCTCAACCTGCGGCTGCGCGAGGTCGAGGCGCAGCTGCTGGCCTTAAAAAAGCAAACCGGCGGCAAGGCCCCCCCGGCGGCGAAACCGGGTCCCCGGTCGGCCAAGCCGCAGCGGTCCCAGCGGCCGCAGCGCTCCGGGAAGGCACAGCGCTCCGGGAAGGCACAGCGCTCGGGGAAGGTGCGGCGCTCCGGGAAGGTACAGCGCTCAGGGAAGGCACCGCCGCGACGTTCGAGCCGCACGCCGTGACGAATTTAAATCTCTACGCGGCGCTCGCGGCCGCCCGCCACGCGGTCGCCGGATGCTCCGACAAGGAGGAGGTTTGGCGATCGGGCAAACTTCGGCTGTATCGGTACCGGCCGATCGCCAAGTCCGCCGCTGCCGAGCCGCTCCTCATCGTATACGCGCTGGTGAACCGCCCGTACATGATGGACCTGCAAGAGGACCGCTCCCTGATCCGAGGTCTCCTCGCCCAGGGCTTGGACGTATACCTCATCGACTGGGGCTATCCCGACGGCGCCGACCGGTTCACGACGCTCGCGGACTACATCGAGGACTTCATTCGAGGAAGCGTGGATGAGATCCTGAGAATTCATCGTATCGAGCGCTTGAATCTGCTCGGCGTCTGCCAGGGCGGGGTATTGAGCCTCTGCTTCGCGGCGCTCCACCCGGAACGGGTGCGCAACCTGATCACCATGGTGACTCCGGTCGACTTTCACACGCAGGCGGACCTTTTGTCCAAGTGGGTCAGAAAGATCGACGTCGCGGCCTGGGTCGGCGACGGCAACATCTCCGGCGATACCCTCAATCAGCTGTTCCTGTCGCTGATGCCCTTCCGGCTGACGCAGCAAAAATACGTGGAGCTTCTGCGTGGGCCGCCCGAGGCCAGGCGGATCGAGAATTTCATGCGCGTCGAGCAGTGGATTTTCGACAGCCCGGACCAGGCGGGCGCCGCATTTCGGGAGTTCGTCACTTGGTTTTATCAGGAGAATCGGTTGGCGCGCGACCGCTTGGAGATCGCGAGCCGAACCATCCGGCTCGACTCGCTGCGGATGCCGATGCTGAATCTCATCGGCACGCGGGACCATCTCGTACCGCCGGCGGCGTCGCTCGCGCTCGAGCGGCTTGCGGGAAGCGATGACTTCACCACCTTGCAGCTCGACCTCGGGCACATCGGCATGTACGTGAGCGCTCGCGCCCAGCGCGAAGTGCCGCCCGCCATCGCCCGATGGCTCGCATCGCGCTGACTTTGCAAAGACGCTCCGCCGGGGAGGAGCGCGCAGCTCTCACTCGGTCCGCGCCACCCGCACGCCCGTGCCGTCGTCCAGCCGCTGACCCACCCCGCCGAGCGCTTTGTAAATCGCCACCACCGACACGTTGACCGCCGCCTCCGCCTGCGCCACCGCATCCTCCGCGTCGAGCTGCGTGCGCTGCGCATCGAGCAGCACCAGGAAATCCGCCACGCCCTCGCGATATTGCGTCTCCGCAATCTCCGCCGCGCGGCGCGACGCCGCCGCCTGCTCCATCAGGCTCTTGAGCTGAGTCTGGCGGGTGTTGTAGGCGAGAAAGCTGTTCTCGGTATCCTCGAGCGCCGTGAGCACGACTTTCTCATAATTTGCCGCCGCCGCATCCGATTGCGCCCGGCTGGCGCGGAGCCGCGCCCGTACCGAGCCCAAATCGAATGCCGCCCAGCTCAGCGTCGGCGCCGCCGACCAGGCGCGCCCGTCGATCCCGGCCGAAGTGTCGAACAGTCGGCCCAGGTCCCCCGACAGAAAGCCGACGAACCCCGTGACGTTCAGCCGCGGGAACAGATCCGCCTTGGCAACACCCACGCGCGCCGTCGCAGCGGCCAGTTGCCGTTCTGCCGCCCTCACATCGGGCCGTTGGCGCAACAGCCCGGCCAAGTCGCCGACCGGCAGCGCTTTCGCGTAAGTCACCACCGGCGCAGCCTTCAGTTCCTCGTCGAGCATGCCCGGCCGCTGTCCGAGCAGTACCGCCAGCCGATAGGCCGCCTGCCGTTCCGCCGCCTCGAGCGGCGGAATCGCCGCCTCGGTGGCCTTGAACCGCGCCCGGCTGCGCTCCACGTCGAGCTCCGAGCCGCGCCCCGTCTGGTCGAGCAGCTGCGTGAGATCGAGCGTCTGCCGCTCGCTGTCGAGGTTGCGGCGAGCGACGTCGAGGCGCTTCTGCGCACCGCGAAGCTCGAAGTAGTTCCTCGCGACTTCGGCCGCCACCGTCACCTGCGCGTCCTCGTAATTGGCGCGCTCGGCCCCGAGGTCCGCGCGCGCAGCCTCGACGGATCGGCGCACCCGCCCGAACAGATCGATCTCCCAGGACGCATCGAAGCCCACACTGTCGCTCGGCGCCTTGTATCGCTGCGTGCCGAAGCCCGGTACCTGCTCATCGCTGTTCGAGTATCCCGCATCGAGCTGAACGTGCGGGGCATAGTCGAGCTTCGTCTCGACGAATACCGCCCGCGCCGCCTTCACCCGGTCGTAAGCCATCTCGAGATCCAGATTCGCCGCCAACGCCCGCCGCTCCAACGCATCGAGCTCGGGATCGGCGAATTCCTGCCACCATGCCGCTTCCGGCGTCTGCGCGGCGAATGCGGTGGTGCCGGCATTCTTCACGGTTGCCGGAGGCGTGTTCGGAGTCCGATAGTCCGGACCGACGGTGCAAGCCGCGAGCGCCATGGATGCTGCGATGAGCAGGGCGAGTTTGTTCATGTCGAGCCTTCGGTGGAGGGTGCAAGAATCCGCGTGCCGGCCTGCGCCTCGGCGTCCGTATCCGGGCGCACCAGCGCGCGCCGCGAAAGTTTGCGGACCATCACGTAGAACAGCGGAGTCAGCATGAGCCCGAAGAAGGTCACGCCCAGCATGCCGGAGAACACCGCGACGCCCATGGCGTGCCGCATCTCCGAACCGGCTCCGCTCGAGATGACGAGCGGCACCACGCCCATGATGAACGCGAGCGAGGTCATGAGAATCGGGCGCAGCCTCAAGCGAGCGGCGTCCAACGCGGCCTCGAGCGGCGTCGTCTCGCCTTCGAGCTCCCGATCTCGGGCGAACTCGACGATCAGAATCGCGTTCTTGCCGGCAAGGCCGACCAGCACGATCAAACCGATCTGCGTGAAAATGTTGTTGTCGCCGTGAGTGATCTGGACGCCGGCGATGGCGGACAGGAGCACCATCGGCATGATCAGGATGACCGCGAGAGGCAGGCTCAAGCTTTCGTACTGTGCCGCAAGCACCAGGAATACCAGGAGAACCACCAGCGGAAAGACCAGCAGCGCCGTATTGCCGGCGAGGATCTGCTGATAGGTGAGCTCCGTCCACTCGAAGCTCATGCCGTTCGGCAGCTCCTGGCGCGCGAGCCGTTCCATCGCCGCCTGCGCCTGGCCGGTGCTGTATTCCACGCCCGGGCCGCCGTTGATCTCCGCCGTCGGGTACGAGTTGTAGTGCATGACGCGATCGGGGCCCGAGGTGCGCTTGACGGTCACGAAGGAGCCCAAGGGAATCATGTCGCCCGCGGCGTTGCGGGTCTTGAGCCGCACGATATCCTCGGCCTGCAGCCGAAAGCCCGGCTCCGCCTGAGCGTTCACCGGATAAGTACGCCCGAAGGCGTTGAAGTCGTTCACGTAGAGCGACCCCAGGTACACCTGCATGGTGTCGAACAGCTCCTGGATCGGCACTCCCTGGGACTCGGCTTTCTCCCGATCGACCTCCGCATCCACCTGCGGCACGTTCACCTGATAGCTGGAGAACAAACCGGAGAGCGCGGGATCCTGATTCCCCTTGGCGATCAGATTTTGCGTCTGCTTGTAGAGCTCTTCGAATCCCAACCCGCTGCGGTCCTCGATTTGCATGCGGAATCCGCCGATCGTGCCGAGGCCCATGACGGGGGGCGGCGGGAACACCGCGATGAACGCCTCCTGGATCTTGCCGTACTGCTGATTGAGCGCGGCGGCAATAGCGCCGGCGGATAAATCCTTCGACTTGCGCTCCTCGAACGGCTTGAGGGTGACGAACACGATTCCCGAGTTGGGGCTGTTGGTGAACCCATTGATGCTCAATCCCGGAAATGCCACCGCGTGCTCGACGCCGGGCTGCTTCAGGGCGATTTCCCCCATCCGCCGGATCACCGACTCGGTGCGATCGAGCGTAGCGGCATCCGGCAGCTGCGCAAAGCTCACCAGATACTGCTTGTCCTGAGGCGGCACGAATCCCGTCGGCGTGCGCGCGAACCCAAGGTAGCCCAGCGCAACCAGGCCGCCGTAGACGAACAGCGCGACGCCCGCGGCACGCACCACCCGGCCGACCACACTCACGTAGCGGGCCGAGAAGCGCGCGAAGAATCGGTTGAATGGACGGAAAAACCCGCCGAGCAAGCGGTCGAGAACCCGCGTGAGGTAATCCGGCGGGGCGCCGTGCTCCTTGAGCAGCAGCGCCGACAGCGCAGGCGAAAGCGTCAACGAATTGAAGGCGGAAATCACCGTGCTGATCGCGATGGTCAGCGCGAACTGCTTGTAGAACTGGCCGGTCAGGCCGCTGATGAACGCGGTGGGCACGAATACCGCGCAAAGCACCAGCGCCGTGGCCACGATCGGCCCGGTGACCTCACGCATCGCCTTGCGGGTCGCCGCCACGGGCGCGAGCCCCATCTCGATATTGCGCTCGACGTTCTCCACGACCACGATGGCGTCGTCGACGACGATGCCGATCGCGAGCACCAGACCGAACAGCGACAACGCGTTCAGGCTGAAGCCGAAGACGTGCATGACCGCGAACGTGCCAACCAGCGACACTGGAACGGCGATCAACGGAATCACCGACGCACGCCAGGTTTGCAGGAAGACGATGACGACCACGACCACGAGGAGAATTGCCTCGAACAGCGTGTGCACCACCGCGTGAATGGAGCCGCGCACGAACACCGTCGGGTCGTATACGATCTGATAATCGACCCCCTGCGGGAAATCGCGCTTCAGCTCCTGCATCTTGGCGCGCACGCGCTCGGAAATCGCGATCGCATTGCTGCCCGGACGTTGGAAGATCGGAATTGCCGCCGCCGCCTGATTGTCGAGCAGCGCGCGCAGCGCATAGGTATCGGCGCCGAGCTCGACTCGAGCCACGTCCTTCAAGCGGGTGACCTGTCCGGCCGCGCCGGTCCGCACCACGATGTTGCGGAAATCATCTTCGGACGTGAGCCGTCCTTTGGCGTTGATCGCCACTTGAAACTCGGTCGCGGACGGCAGAGGCGGCGCTCCGAGCTGGCCCGCGGCCACCTGAATGTTTTGCTCGCGGATGGATTTGACGATGTCGTCCGCCGTCAATCCCCGGCTCGCCACCTTCTCCGGATCGAGCCATACCCGCATCGAGAATTGACCGGCGCCGAACACCTGGACGTCGCCGACGCCGTCGAGCCGGGCGAGTTCGTCCTTCACGCGCAGGAGCGCGTAATTCGACAGGTACAGCGTGTCGTAGCGGTTATCCGGAGAGACCAGATGCACCACCATGGTGAGATCGGGAGACGCCTTGTTCGTGATCACCCCCAGCCGCTGCACCACGTCCGGGAGCTTGGGCAGCGCCTGAGAGACCCGGTTCTGCACCTGCACCTGCGCCTTGTCGACGTCGGTGCCGAGCGCGAAGGTAATGGTCAAGGTCATCACGCCGTCCGCGGTCGCCTGCGAGGATTGATAGAGCATGCCCTCGACACCGTTGATGGACTGCTCGAGCGGGCTTGCGACCGTCTCCGCGATGACCTTGGGGTTGGCGCCGGGATAGGTGGCCTTCACCACCACCGTCGGCGGCACGACTTCCGGATACTCGCTGATCGGGAGCCGCGGCAGCGCGATCAGGCCCGCGAGAAAAATCAGCGCCGAGAGCACGCCCGCGAAAATCGGGCGGCTGATGAAGAATTGCGACAGCTTCATGCAAATCTCAGCGCGAGGCTGCGGCGGCGAGACGCAACTGCGCTTGCGCGCCCGGTGGTTGATCGGCCACCTGCAAGAGGCCTGCGCGCTCCTCGCCCATCGATACGCGCGCCGGCGCGACGGTCTGGCCGGGCCTCACGTGCTGCATCCCGTTGACCACGACGATCTCGCCGGGCTTGAGACCCTGCTCCACGACGCGCAACCCGTCGATCTCGGGGCCGAGCTGAATCAGGCGATATTCGACGCGGTTATCCGCCCCGAGCGTCAGCACGAACTTCTTTGAGAGATCCGTGCCCACGGCTCGGTCCTCGATGAGCACGCTGTCGCGGTCCTCGCCGCCCACCAACCGGACGCGCGCGAACAATCCGGGCGTGTAGCGGCCGTCGGGATTCGCGAGGGCGGCACGCGCACGTATCGTTCCGGCCGCGGGGTCGACCTGATTGTCGATGAAGTCGAGCTTGCCGGCATGCGGATAGCCCTCCTCGTCGATCAAGCCGATGTACACGGATGCGGGAGGGACGCCGGCGCTGCCCCTCCCGTGCGCGGCCTTGGTATAGCGGAGATAGGTTTGCTCGTCCGCATCGAAATAGACGTACACCGGATCATCGGACACCAGGGTCGTGAGGAGGCTCGAGCTCGTGACCAGATTGCCCGCGGTCACGATCGCGCGCGACAGGTGCCCGTCGATGGGCGCCCTCACCTCGGTGAATTCGCGGTTGAGGCGGGCTTCCTGCAACGACGCATCGATCGATCCCAAGGCGCCTTGCGCGGAGGATACGGCGGCAACCTCACGCTCGTACTCCTCGCGCGAGATGGCGTGCGCACCGATCAGCCGCTCGGCGCGGGCCCGGTTCGCTTGCGCGAGCTCCAAATCCGAGAGGCTCCGGCTTCGCTCCGCGAGCAACCGATCCACCTCGGCCTGGAATGGACGCGGATCGATTTGGAACAGCAGTTGGCCTTTTTTGACTCGCGCTCCATCCTCGAAGGCGACGCGGTCGACATAACCGCTCACACGCGGCCGGACCTCGACGGTGTTCACGGCCTGCAGACGGCCGCTGAATTCCTGCCACTCGCGCAACGGGCGGTGAATGACTTGGGCCACGGTGATCTCGGGCGCCGTCGCGGCCGACTGTGAAGGGGGTTTCGGCTTGGAATGGCCGAAGCCTGATAGGACCAGAAACGCCACCATCGCAGTGATGGCCATCACCGACATCACGCCCACCCGGCGACCCATGATTTGATCGAGCATCGATAACTCCGAGCGAAAAACCGAAACTCCGCCGGAATGATCCCGACGGCGCTGCGCGCCTCCCCTAGCCGTGGCCAAGTTCCTGAGGGGGACTTGACTTACGGCGGCAACGCGCCGACTCTATGTTCGTACGTTACCGGTCAGTCACTTGCTGGGTACGTTAGTGACCGGTAACTCACCTGTCAAGCGGAGATCGTGATGGCTCGATCCAAAAAGTCGCCAGACTCTGAACCGACGGACGCTATTCCCATAGTTGCGAAGACGCGGGTGCGCGATCGCATCATGCGCAGCGCCACCACAAAATGAGCTTCTACCGCAGCTTCGCGTCGAAGGATGACCTGGTGGCGGAGTATCTGCGCGAGGAGGAACGCGATGCCTGGTCATGCTGGGACGAGGCGGCCGAGGCGCATGCCGGGGATCCCCGTGGCCAGGTCGAAGCGCTGTTCGATATGCTGGTCACGAGCGCCTGCAAGGACGACTCGCGCGGGTGCCCGCTCGCCAATGCGGCCGTGGAGATCACGGAGGAGAGCCACCCTGCCCGCCCGGTGATCGCCAAATACAAGTCGGAACTGCGCCGGCGGTTTCGCGAACTCGCGAGTGAGATGAGGGCGCGCGATGCCGCGGCGCTCGGCGACTCGCTGATGCTGCTCTGGGAGGGCAGCTACCTGTCGCGCCTCACGCTCGGGCAGGATGGCCCCGTTCAAGGCGCCGCGAACGCGGCGCGGGCGCTAATCGCGGCTTATACGACCTGAACCGGCCGCGGCGGGGGCCAACGGCGTCACCGTCGCGATGCGCAGGCGATTTTCCCGTATGTGCCGCTCGCCGGTGATCTCGATCACCGCATGTTTGCCGGTCGCACCGATATCCTTGCGCGCTTCCACCCGCTGATCCTTGAACCGCTCGCGCTCCGCGACGCTGATCCGCTTTACCGTCGGCTTTTCGTAGAAGGCGCCAAGATAGTGAGCCACCGCCGCGGCGGCTCCTTCATCGGCAAAAAAGCCGAGCCGCAGCGCGTGCATGATGCGCCCCTGATCGATGCCCGCCACGGAGTACAGAGGATACTCGTTGAAAATATCCAGATTCGGCAAGCTCTCGGGATCGAAGCACTCGCCGGAGAGCGACAACTGAATGGCGTACCAGCGCGCGCCGGAGTCCTGCAGTTCCGAAGCCGTCAAGGCGCGCAGCGTTTGCGTCGACTCGACACTGGGCCGCGGCGCAGTCGGTAAGTCGGCGCGGCGCAACGCAACCGCCGCTTGCACCGCCGGAGCCGTAGGGCGCGGCGCCACTGCGGGGCGCGGCGCAGCCGCCGCGGACGGCGCAACTGCGGGGCGCGGCGCAGCCGCCGCGGACGGCGCCACCACGGCGCGCGGCGCAGCCGCCGCGGACGGCGCCACCACGACGCGCGGCGCAACCGCCGCGGACGGCGCCACCACGGCGCGCGGCGCAACCGCTGCGGCGGGTGCCACCGCTGCGCGCGGCGCAACCGGCGGTGCCATAGCGGATGTCGGAGCCGGCCGCCGTACCATTTCAACGGAGTCCGAGAGAACGGGAATCGACGTCATCGCGGACCCCGGTGACGGGCGGGAAGCAGGCGCAGCGGCGGGCGGTGCGCCCTCCGACTTGGGTTTTAGCACCGCGATCGCGCGCAGATCGTCGGATTCGGCCGTTGCCGTCAACGCGCTGGGATAGACATCGCGCACGATCGCGAGCATCGCGTCGGCCTGATCCTCCGTCGCAAAAGGCCCAAGCCGCAGCCGATAACGCGGCCGCCGATCCTCCACGCGTTGAATCTGGTACACATGCGCGCCGATGGCGGCCGTGAATAGCTTGGCGGGTGGGCTGACGGGGGCGCTTGACGCACTGAGATTGATCACGAAGGGCCCGGATCCGCCCAGGCGGGGCGGTTGATCCGTCGGCTCGAGCAGATCGTCGATGCTCAGATGCCAAATCTCATTGGTCAACGGACCATTGATCGGTGTAGCCATCAGTGCATTTCCGTGAAGTAGCTTCAGTGTTGGCGGCGATATTGGCGAACCACGTCAAAGGAAACTGTGACCAGCGTCTCTGAGTCGCGACATAAATGGTGAATTGGGTTTATGTCAACCGGCCTTCATCCTCCCGAGGTCGGACAGCGCCTACAGCACTCGCCTCCGCGCGCGACTCGAATAATCGCTCCGCAAGCCCGAAGCTTATGTTCAACGCCTCACGAGCGGCCCCGACGCATCGGGGGGATATGGACCCATAGGACGAGGAGCGCAGACAATGGAAAAGACACCGGTCAATCACGGCGAAGGCAATCCCGAGGCAGCGGCCGAATTCAACAAGGCAGAGCGCGACTTCGTGGCCTCCGAACAGGGGAAGCGGAAGATCAAGGAGGGGCCCCGCGTCAAGCCCGGCGAAGAAGCGGCCCTCGAGCAAGCCGAGCAGCAAGCCGGGTCGCACGCCAGGAATGACGACTCGAACACCGAGCAAATGAAATCGAAACACTGAAGGCTCCGGTGCTCATGCCGCCCGGCGCAGCGGGGTCGCGATATCCATGTCGCTTCATTGCATAATGGAGCGGTGGATTCGGCAGCTCCCCAACCCGTCGACGATCTGCACCTGGAAAACGGGTTCCGGGTCTCGGGGCTTCTGGAGCGCCCCGCGAATGCGCGTGCGCTCTTCGTCATGGCGCACGGGGCGGGTGCAGGGATGCGGCACGCGTTCCTCTCCCAGGCATCGGCCGCCTTGGCCGAGCGCGGGATCGCGAGCTTGCGCTATCAGTTTCCTTACATGGAAGAGAATGGCGGACGTCCCGACCCGCCGGCACTCTGCCACGCGACGGTCAGGGCGGCGGTCGCGTGGGCCGGCAAGCTGCAGCCCGCCCTTCCGCTGATTGCGGGCGGCAAATCCTTCGGTGGCCGAATGACCTCGCAGGCACAGGCCGCCGAGCCTTTGCCCGGGGTCCGCGGAATCGCCTTCCTGGGATTTCCGCTGCATCCTCCCAAAAAGCCATCCCTCGCGCGGGCGGACCATCTGTCCGAGGTGCACCTCCCGATGCTGTTTCTGCAGGGGACGCGCGATGCCCTCGCGGATATGCAGCTCACCCGGCTGACGGTCGAGCGCTTGGGGAACCGCGCCAGCCTCATCCCGATCGACGGGGCCGATCATGCGTTTCACGTGCTTGCACGCTCGGGCAGAACCGACGCTGAGGTTCTGCGACAAATCGCCGATGCGCTGGGGGCGTGGATCGACTCGATCGTTCGATAGACGCGCTAGGTCCGCGGACGGGCCATGGTGAACACCCGCTCCACCGCCGCGAACTCGCGATACCCCAGGCGCGCGATCGGATGGAGCTTCGCGATCGATACCCGGCCGTCGACCAGGACCTCGTCGGCGATATGAATACCGAGCACTCGACCCATCACCATCCACCCGAGCTCCGCCGATTCGTCGAACGGCAACTCGTAGATGTCGCTCACCACGCACTCGAGACTGACCGGGGATTCGGATACCCGCGCCGGACGGACGCGAAGCGAAGGCGCCGGCGTCAGCCCCGCGAGTTCGAATTCATCGATAGCGCGGCTCACCTCGGCGCTCGACTGGTTCACTGCCTGGCGCAACGGCCAGGTCGCAAGATTAGCCGAAAGGCGCCAGGTTCGGCACTCCGGCAGCATTCAGCGTCGAGATCCAGCCGATGGGACGCGGCACGATGCACGCCTTGAAGGGGCTCGGCGACACCCGCGGGTCGGGACGATCGAAATGATAGAACATGATCACGAGACTCCCTTGAATTCTCCGCCGCGCGAAATATCGCCGCCCTCGCGGCGGCCCACCGGCAGCCGCTCGAGACGCAGATGCCGAGACAACGCCCATATCACGGCGGCGGGGCGCTCTAGATGCGGAACGTGGCGCGTGCCTTCCAGCGCGAACAATGTGCATTCCGCCAGGCGCCGGGCCGCCTCGACCGCTCCCGAATACGCGACGGTCGCATCGTCTTTGCCCCAGAGCAGCAGAAGCCGGCGGCCGAGGCCCGCCTCGGCCAGCCGGTCGAGTTGAACATCGTCATTGAGATGCTCGAGGTAATAGCGCCCGATGCGCGCGAACGCCTCCGCCGCGCCCGCCGAATTATTCATGCGGTAGGTTTCTTCAATGAACGACGCATCGATCACGGCGGGATCCGCCACGGCGCGGTGCAAGCGCTCCGCGATCGAGCTTTGGTCCATCCGGCGCAGATAGTCGGCCGTCCAGCCGCGGCGCTCGGGCGCGAGCGGCTGCAATCCGACGGCGCCCAAGAGGGTGAGGCTCGTGATTCGCCGGGGAAAGCGCGCGGCGAAACCTGCGGCCCAAAGACCTCCCAATGAGGAGGCTACCAGGTGAAACTCAGGCTCGCCGAGCGCGTCGGCCGCCGTCTCGAGCCAGGTGACGTGAGCGTCGAGATCGTAGGAGAACTCGCCCCCTTTGCTCGACAGCCCGTGACCCGGCAAATCGAGCGCGAGACAGCGACGGCCCTCCGCGGCCAGCGCGGGAGCCACTGCCGACCAAACTTCCGCATGGGATCCGAGGCCGTGCAGGAAGAAGACAGGCGGTCCCGAATCGCCCCATTGAACCACGCGGGTGGTGATACCCGCCGCGTACAGCGGGTATTGGATCGCTCCGGGCGGCACGGCTCAGCCGGTCTCGCCGCGTGCCTGCGCGGCTGGGAAGGTATCGGGGTAGTGTTCCCGCTGATGCGGCGAATAGACGATGAGCATGGCGTATCGGGAGCTTACCGCTCCGCCGCCAGTTCGACGAGCTTTGGCTCCGCTCGGCGGGTCGCCAGCCAGGATCCGAGCAGAATGAGACCGAACGCCAGCAGACCGCTCACCCCCAGGCTCTCGTCCAGCAGCAAGACTCCGAGCAGCGATGCAACCGCCGGATTCAGATACGTGATCAGAGTCGCCCGGGACGCGCCTGCATGGTTGACGAGGTAGAACATCAGCATCATGGCGATTGCCGTGCAGCCGATGCCGAGCGCGGCGATGCATGCGAGCGCCGTCGCCGAGGGCATCTTGACGGGCATGGCCAGAAGCGCGGGAACGATCAGCACCGCGCTCGAAATCGACAAGCAAACGGCCAAGGGACCGATCGCATCGAGCTCCTTCATGTGGCGCTGGATCACGAGCGGCCCCACGGCATAGCCGAGAGCGGAGATCAGCATGCACGCGATGCCGGCCCAACCTCGGGCGCCGGCAATGGTCCCGAATCCGAGCAGCGTCACCACGCCCACGAAGCCGAGCGTCAATCCCATCAACCGCCGTGCGCCGAGGCGCTCGTGCACCCCGAACGAGCGAGATAGCAGCACCACCCACATCGGCACCGTCGCGATGAGGATGCCGGCGACCGAGGACCCGATCCATTGCTCGCCGATCGATATCGCCGCAAAGGGAATGACGAACTCCGCGAACGCGAAAGCCAGGAGCGCAGCGGTGTGCCCGCTCAGCGAGACCAAGGCGCCCCGTCGCCAGGCGATCGGCACCAAAATGCAGGCCGCCAGCGTCACGCGGCTCCACGCAATCATCAGCGGCGGCACCTCGGTCACGGCCACCTTGATGAGAAAGTACGGGAACCCCCAGATGACACTCAAGGCGGCAAACGCCATCCACGCTCTATAATTCACGAGAATCCTCGGCCGGTCGCGTCCGACGGAGTATAAACTCCGCATGCCCCATCAACCGCCCGAATTCGACCGCCCGACATCGAAACGCATGGCCCGACCCCGACTGAGACGTTCGCCCGCCACCCGCCGCGTCCGCGTGGCCACGCGCGAAATCATCACGGCAGGCCTGCCGGAGGGAGTGCTGCAGGACCTCTACCACCACTTTATGACCGTGAGCTGGCCGCGCCTGTTCACCACGATCGCCGCCTTCTTCCTGGTGTTCGATCTGCTCTTCGGCTGGCTCTACCACCTCGTGCCCGGTTGCATCGCCAATTTGAACCCGCCCGGCTTTCCAGGCGCGTTTTTCTTCAGCGTGGAAACTCTGGCGACGGTCGGCTACGGGGACATGCACCCGCAAACTCTTTACGGCCACGTGGTCGCCATGATCGAGATCTTCGTCGGCCTGATGATGCTCGCGCTCATCACCGGCCTCATGTTCGCCCGCTTCTCGCGTCCCAGGGCGCGTTTCCTGTTCGCGAAGGTTGCGGTCGTCAGACCCATCGACGGCAAGAACACATTGATGTTCCGCGCCGCGAATGCGCGCCAGAACGTCGTCCAGGACGCCTCCGCCCTGCTTCGGATGATGCGCGACGAGGTGACGCAGGAAGGCTATCGGCTCCGCCGCGTCGTCGATTTGCCGCTGCTGCGCTCCAAGCACCCGGTGTTCTCGCTGGGCTGGAACATCATGCACGCCATCGATGAGGCCAGCCCGTTGCGCTCCGAGAGCGTCGAGTCGCTCGCCGCGACCAAGGCGATCTTCATCCTGAGCTTGAGCGGCACCGACGAGACCACCGGTCAGATTCTCACGGCCCGCGCCGAGTATCCGAGCGACGCAATCCGCTGGAACCAGACGTACCGGGACATTCTGGAAGCGCGCCCCGACGGATCGCTATACATCGACTACAGCAAATTCGACCAAGTGGAGCCTCTGCCGGACGGCTCGGAGAGCCGTCCGCGCCGCCCATGACGGACGGCAAGACATCCCGTACAATTTCGCGCCGACTTGGCGCCGCGGAAAATCGTGGATAGCGGCGTCTCGGTCTACAACACCAACAACTAAGGGAGCCAATCACATGCATCCACTCAACACCATCAAGGGCGCCATCACGACGGGTGTGGTGCTCGCTGTCCTCGTCGGGATCGGCCTCGCGCTTTGGGCCGGAAACGCCGTCGCGATTCACCCGGTCCTAATCGATCGATGGCTGCATATTCTCGCCGGAGTCACTTGGATCGGACTCCTGTATTACTTCAACTTCGTGCAAACGCCGGGACTCGCGGCCGCGGCCGCGGACAAGGGAGGCCCGGGCGGCGCGGGGATCTCGAAGTACATCGCACCGCGTGCGCTCCTTTGGTTTCGATGGGCCGCCGTGGTGACCTGGCTGAGCGGTGCGCTTTACTTGATGAGCGGTTACGGCGCCGGCAACACGGGCGCGATCTTGGACGCCTTCACGTTGCAGCCCGGCTACCGCACCATCGGTGTCGGCGCCTGGCTCGGCACGATCATGCTCTTCAACGTCTGGGTGTTCATCTGGCCGAATCAAAAGAAGATTCTCGGCCTGGTGCCCGCCACGGACGACGAGAAGGCGGCGGCACGCAAGGTGGCGGCCCGGGCCTCGCGCATCAACGTCATACTGTCGCTCCCGATGCTCATGTGCATGGGCGGCCAGGCGCACGGATTGCCCTTCTGAGGATTTCGAGACTGTTCGCGCGCGTGCCGGCGCGGAGCGGGAGTTACCCGTTCCGCGCCCGGCGGGCGCGTTGCGGATCTTGCATGAATTGATCGAGACGCTCGATCACCTGTTCCGGGCGAATCAGGTCCATCACTCCCGGCTTTTCGATCTTGGTCCACCACGGTAATTCCTCGGGCTCGTGTCCGAGGAAGGCGCGCGCGGCATCCGCGAACCGATCCACGCACCAATGGAGGCTCAAATACGGTCCGCTTCGGGCCGGATTGGTGGGCGCATACAAGCCGATGACCGGCGTATCGACCATCGCCGCCATGTGGGCGGGTCCCGAGTCGGGCGTCAGCAGCACTGTGGCGGCGCCGAGCAACGCAAGCATTTGCGGCAGCGTGTCGCGGCCTATCTGATTCACGGGCGGATGCGCAGCGTGCGCCAGGATGCTCTCGCCCATGTCGCGCTCGATGTCGCTCGGCCCTCCGCAGAGGACCACGCGCATCCCCCAACGAGTCACGGCGTGGTCGGCCACCTGCGCGTAGAACTCGGCGCGCCAATTGCGCAGAACGTGACTCGAGCACGGGCTGATGAGCAGGGTCGGCCGGGCGTCGGGTATGATCCGAGCCGCGTAGTCGAGCGCCTCGCGAGGCAGCGGCAGACCCCACTCCGCACGGCGCTCCGCGATTCCGATCGCCTCGGTGAATCCCCAAAAACTGTCGAGTACGTGTTCGCGGCGCCGGGCTGCGATCCGCCGATTGGTGAACAGCCACTGAAGCTCGCGCGCCCTCGCGCGATCGAATCCAACTTTGATCGGAGCTCGCACCAGCGTGCTCAAGAGGCTGGCACGCAGGCTCACTTGCATGTGAAGCAGCAAGTCGAAATCGCGCCCGCGCAGCTCTTTGCGCAATCGCGCGAACTCGGCGACCGGCCTACGCTTGTCGACGGTCAGGAATTCGACCCCCGGCAAGAGCGACATGAGCTTCGCCTCGATGCGGCCGATGATCCAGGTGATGCGGCATCCGGGCCAGGCACGCTGCATCGCACGCACCATGGGGACGGCGTGACAGGTGTCCCCGATCGCCGAGAGTCGAATCAGGCAAATGGCGCGCGGGGGCCCATCGGGCGGGCCTCGGCCTTCTCCGTCAATGCTGGGCTCGCGGGGTGTAACTGAATTTCTGTCCGGCAATCGCGGCTGCATACATGAGGCCGCCCTTCGCAATAGTGAAGACCAGCATCCCCTTCTGATAGCCCGCGCTGCTGGTGGTCGCGTCCTTTTCCCCGCCGCTCGCTCCCGACGTCGCGCCCGTCGTGCCGGCGCTCGCGTTCGCACTCGCAGTCACCGCGATCGCACTCGCTCCGGCTGAAAATTCAAACGAGCCCGACTCGAATTCATCGAGAGCGCGCTTGTCCTCGAAGAAGATGATCTGGCTGTACGCCTTGCCGCCCGCTTGGAAGCCGGCGCTCAATTGAGTCATGCTGGTATCGCCCGCCAGGGCGCCGTTCACGTACACGCGGCCCTTGCCGTGCGCCGCGCCGAGAATGAACCCGCCCTCGCCTATCGTCGGGAACACGGCGTAGCCGTAGCTCTTGGAGAAGTACCGTGCACTGTCGCCCGCGTTCTTGAAAAGAGCGATCGTATCGCTGTAGGAATCGGCTCTTGCCGAGCCCGCGGCGGCCGCCAGCAGGAACGGCACCCAAACCAAATAGCGCGCAAAGCCTTTCATGGCGGTTCTCCCCTTCGAGTCAAAACAACTCGGATATACTGACCGCAGGAGCCGCGGTCATCAAGTCTCATCATACTGCGCTGGGTTCGCCTCATGCAGAATCGTCGTTCCGTGATCTCGATGTTGCTGGCCGCGAGCTGGGCGGCGCTCTCCGTGTCGAACGCGGCACCCGCCGCCGATTTCAGCATGAGCCAAGCGCTCGACTACCCCGATGCCTCCGAACTGGCTGCGGCGGAAAACGCCGATGTGATCGCCTGGGTGCGCACCTTCGAGGGCGTGCGTAACATCTGGATTGCGCGGGGTCCGGAATTCAAGCCCGTCCGGATCACGAATTATCGGGAGGACGACGGCCAGGAGATCACGCAACTGACCTTTGCGCCCGACGGCTCGCGGTTGGTGTACGTGCTCGGCGGCGACCACGACGCCAACTGGCCCGCCGAAGGCAATCTCGCCCCCGACCCTGCGTCGGCGACGCGCCAGCCGCAGGTCGCCATCTGGGCCGCCCCGCTCGCCGGCGGCGAGCCGGTGAAAATCGCCGACGGCGACGCGCCCGCCATCTCCTCACGCGGCGAACTCGCCTACACCCAGGACGATCACGTCTGGAGCGCGCCCATCGAGGGGGGCAAACCCGAGCGTCTATTCTTCGATCGCGGCAAGGACAGCGATCTGCGCTGGTCGCCGGACGGAAGCCGGCTCGCCTTCGTATCGAAGCGCGGCGATCATTCGTTCATCGGAATCTACAGCTCGAAGAGCGCGCCGATTTCGTATCTCGAGCCCTCGACCAACCTCGACTCCTCACCTCGCTGGTCGCCCGACGGCTCCCGCCTCGCGTTCGTGCGTCAGCCGGGCGACGGCGGGCCGCCCGAGCCGATACTCACGCAGGTGCCGCACCCGTGGTCCCTCTGGGTAGCGCCGTCGAACGGCGGCGCGCCACGGCGCGTATGGCAGAGTCCCGACTCGCTGGCGGGCTCCTACCCGGACGTGGCGGGAGAGGCCAACCTGCAGTGGGCTGCCGGGGATCGACTCGTGTTTCTTGCATATCTGGACGATTGGCCGCACCTGTATTCGGTCCCCGCGGCCGGCGGCGAGCCGATGCTGCTCACGCCCGGCGCATACATGGTCGAGCACGTCGCGATGAGCCGGGACCGGCGCTTCGTGATCTACGATGCGAACACGGGAAAGAGCGCGGGCGACGACGACCGGCGGCACATATACCGGGTGCCCGTCGATCGCGCGGCATCCGTGGCGCTGTCGTCGGGCGAGAGCATCGACTGGACACCCATCGGCGCCTCGGACAACCGGGTGGCGTATATCGCAGCGGGGTCTCGACATCCCCCGTCGGTGATGCTCGTGGATGTCGGCGGCGCGCACCGCGGCGAGCTCGATACCGGCGCCATGCCGGCGGATTTCCCGCTCGGCCGCCTGATCACTCCCAAGCGCGTCATCTTCCGATCCGCCGACGGCATCCCCGTGCACGGCCAGTTATTCGATACCGGCGGCGAACCGGCGGCCGCAAAGCCCGCGGTCCTGTTCGTGCACGGCGGCCCCCCTCGCCAGATGCTGCTCGGCTGGCATTACATGGACTACTACGCCAACGCGTATGCCGTGAACCAATACCTCGCCGCACATGGCTTCGTGGTTCTTTCGGTCAACTATCGGCTGGGTATCGGCTACGGCCGCGCCTTCCACCAGCCCGATCACGCCGGTTTCGCGGGCGCTGCGGAATATCAGGACATCGTCGCGGGCGCGCATTACCTGCAAACACTTTCCGACGTCGATGGCGCGCGCCTCGGTATCTGGGGCGGCTCGTATGGCGGCTATTTGACCGGCCTGGCGCTCGCGCGCAATTCCGATCTGTTCAGGGCGGGAGTCGACCTGCACGGAGTGCACGATTGGTCGCGGCTGCTCGATGCCTGGGTGGGCAAGGGCGCCGGGCGCTATGAAAAGGGCGACCGGGAGCAAGCCATGAAGGTAGCTTGGGAATCCTCGCCCGACGCCGGCATCGACGCCTGGCGATCCCCGGTGCTGCTCATTCAGGGCGACGACGACCGAAACGTGCCCTTCGAGCAGACGGTCGATCTGGCTCGCCGCCTCGAGATGCATCACATCCCGTACGAGGAACTGGTGATTCCCAACGAGATTCATGGCTTCCTCCGCCACGCTTCCTGGTTACGAGTCGACGAGGCGACGGTGGAATTCCTGACGCGCCGGTTGGGACAGGCGGCGAACGGGGATGCCGCGTCACGCGACGAACAAAAAGCCCGTGAAGGCCAAGGTAACCGCGGTCAGTAACACGGCCAAGAGCAGCTGAGCGAGCTTCGTGAGGACTGGAATGGCGTTCATGACGGATACTCCGGCAAGGTTGATCGAACGAGGAACAGCGTGCAACACCGCGGCTCGCGCAACAAATGCAATGTCTGATCATCCATTAAGGAATACTTAGAATGCCCGCCGCGTACGATCGGATGCCGCTCGGCGCGCTGCGCGTGTTCGAGGCCGTGGCCGCGCATTTGAATTTCTCCGCGGCCGCCGAGGCGCTCAACGTGACGCCCGCGGCAGTCAGCCAGCAGATCAAGAGCCTCGAGGCTTATGTGCAGGTGCCGCTCTTTCGCCGCAACGGGCGCCGGGTGGAAATCACCGAGGAAGGTGTCGAATTGTTGCCTGCGGTGCGCGCAGGCCTCGACACCCTCGAGTCGGCCGTGCACCTGCTCAAGCAACACGGCCGATCCGGTCCGCTGCAGATCAGTTTGCTGACCTCGTTCCTGCAGATCTGGCTGGTGCCCCGCATCCGTTCCTTTCGCCGCAAGCACCCCGACATCGAGCTGCGCTTTCATACCTCCTCGGAGCTCGTCGATTTCTCGCGCACCTCCGTCCACGTCGGCATTCGCTTCGGACGCGGCAACTATCCGAATCTGCACAGCGAAAAGCTGCTCGACGATTGGATCGTCCCCGTGGCGGCGCCGCAACTCATCAAGCAGCACGGCATGATCGAGCGCGGCGCGGACTTGACCCGCTATCCCCTGCTCGAAGGCGACGAGCCGCCTTGGCGCATATGGCAAAAGACCGGGGATGAAATCGCCTGGCAATTGCGGCCGCCAACCATCGACGATACCGCGGGATTGTTGGTCGCGGCGGAGGAAGGACTCGGCTTCGCACTCGCACGCTGGACTCTCGTGGCCCGGTCGTTGCAGAAAGGCACGTTGAAATTGGCGAGCAAGGAGGCGCTGCCCCACGGGTCAGCCTATTACTTCGTGTGCCCGCGCAATTACCTGACGTTGCCCAAGGTGACGCACTTTCGCGACTGGCTGGTCGCGGCGGCGCGCGACTTCCCCGCCCCCGCTCAGCGGTGAGTCCGTCTCACGGCGGAAGGTAGATGGCGATGCCGCGCCCATAGCGCTGGAACGTCAGCCCCGAGACGCCGATCCCAAGGTCGGCGGTGCCCCGGGGACCCATGTAGTTCGCGCCCACGTCGGTGCCGACGGCGATACCGGCCCGGTCGGAAATTTCGTCCAGCAGGACGCCGTTGGCGCCGAGCGATGCCGCCTCTTCCTTGAGGCGCCTTATCACGACATCCGCCTTCGTTTGCGAGTTGAACGACCAGGATCGCCGGCTCGAGGAGTAAAGTACGGCGATCTGTTCGTAGCGGCGCGACGGCGTCTCCAGGTAAAGCTTCACCGCCTCGGGCGAGATGGGCGGCCGGGCGCCGCCGATCAGCTCATGCGATCTAAGATCACGGGAGGAGATACAGCCGCTCATGCTCAGCATTCCCGTGACGGCAGCGCCCGCGACGGCGGCGGCTCGCACACGCGCGCCGATTGACCGCGTTTTCGCTCCGCTACTCATGGGTTCGCGCGCACCTCGAAGCGAAAGCTCTTACGGCCCTCCTCGGCTCCGGAAGGACCCCAAGTCCATTCGTCGAACTGTGCGCCGCCGCTCCGGTCGATTCGAAATACGGTGCTGCATCGAGTGCCGTAGCCGTCGCCCCGAATGAAGGCGCTCGATAAAAGCCGCTCCCATTCCAGCCGAACACCGGTTCGAGGCAGTTCATGGTCGTCAGCCGGACGGTCGTCGCGCAACAGGCGCAAAATGCTGGATTCGTCGCGCAAGTCGGTGAGTGCCGACGCGAGTCTCGATTTGGCGTTCCTGACCTTGGGCCATGGAGTGTCGAGCAGATGGTTCGACAGACCGAAGACTCCCGGCTCCAATTCGCGCCCGTGGCCGCTGACGCTCTCATAGACGCCGAGGCGCTCGCCGTCGCTGAAAATCATGTTGAACGGGCCATAGTGGGACCCGACGGTGCGCAGCCGATCCAAGCTGCCGGCAACCGGGTCCCCGGACTCGAGCACATCCGTCACCAGCCGGCCGCGGCTCGGAGCCCCGGCGCGGACGGAGGAGGTACCGTCCCTGAAATTGGTCAATGCGGCGAAGCGCCCATCGCGGCCCACGCCGAGCCAGGTGCCGCCCGCCTTCAGATCCTTGCCCGCCAGAATTCCCGCGCGCCCGGGCCACCAAGCGGCGCTCGCACTCGGGCGATCGTGAAACTCATCGCGGTTGGCCGCGAGCACGCATGGATATTCTGGGCGAACGCGCCAGAGCAGCAGGATCAGGCACATGAACTCTCTCGACTCCTCGTCCATGATATCACCGCCTGATATGATCGCCCGCATGGCGGCGCTGCTGACGAATCTCGACACGCACTACTACGTCGACTCCGGCATTTTCGAGGCAGAACGGCAATCCATCTTTCGCCGTCAGTGGCAGATGCTCGGACCCGTGTCTCGGCTCGGCGAGCCCGGAGATTATCTCGCGGTCGATGTCGCGGGCTGGAAGCTGTTCGCGATGCGCGGCGGGGACGGGGTCTTGAGAGCGTTCCACAACGTGTGTCGGCACCGCGGCGCGCGGCTCTTGCCCGACGGCCAGGGAAAGACGCCGCTGCTGCGCTGTCCGTATCATCAATGGGTCTACGAGCAAAATGGAGCTTTGCGCCAGGCCCCGTGGTTCGGAGAGGATCCCTGCTTCAACGTCGCGGACTGGCCCCTCGAGAAGGCGCATCTGGCCGAATGGCGCGGACTGCTGTTCATCGCCATCGAGCCCGAGGCCGCCTTGATCGATCAGCTCGGCGATCTGCCGGGAGAGTTGGCGGATTATCCGATCGAGACTTTCCTTCCCGTCGAGGAGCGGCGCTTCACCATGCGAAGCAACTGGAAGACCTACACGGATAATTTCGTGGAGGGCTACCACATCCCCGGCATCCATCCGAGCTTCATGAAGGTCATCGATTTCGCAAATTTCGAGAGCGTTGCGCTCAAGGGCATGGTACGCATGACGGCTCCGCAGAAAAATGGCTCCATCTACGGCGGCAAATGGCTGTGGATGTGGCCGAACTGGACGCTGTCGGTGTTCCCGGGCGGCATGAACACGAGCCGCATCAACCCGACGGCGGTCGGCTCGACCGATCTCATATATGATTTCTACTTTGCCGATCTATCGGCCGAGACCGAGGCATCGCGCCGCAACACCATCGAGATCAATTGCGGCATCGTGCGCGAGGATTTCGGCATCTGCGAGCACACGCAGAACAACTATGCCTCCGGGGCCTACACCCCGGGTCCCCTGAGCCCCCGGCACGAACAATCCGTCGCCTATTTTCAGGAGCGGGTCCGAAGCGCGGTCACGACCCATCGTCGAACCTATCGGCCTCGGCCGCAGATGGCGCGGCGGTGATGGCGCTGCGTATCGCCGCGAGCGGCGCATGATCGTCGAATGGCTGAGTTGTGGGGTCCTCCGGCACGCCGAGCTCAGCCCATAGGCGATTCAGGTCCGGCGCACGAGGCGTCTGCCGGTATTCATCGTATAGCTCCTCGAGCACGCGAGTGCCGGTAGCCTCATCGCCGATTCTCAACACCGCCGATATCTCGCGCTCCGACGAGTAGCCGCCGGTCTTGTTCAAGATCGCGCGTAATGCCGCCTGCAACCCCAGGCGATTGTGCGTTTTCTCCCGGATGGTCACGTCGGCTTCCAGACAAAAAAGCGCACCGCCCCAGTACGTTCGCGCCCAAGTCCGCGTCTGATCCATGCCGCCTTCACCCTCGCGCGGCAGCCCCATGGGCATGGAGCGCCGATCTTCCGACCAGACATCGGCCACCTCACGGTTGCCGAACTGGGCGCGCGCCACCCCTTCGACATAGACCGCGAGCCCTTCGGCGAGCCAGTTATGCGCGTCGCCGACCTCTGGAAGCGCCAGGTGCACCATCTCGTGCACCAGCACCCAATCGTTCGCCAATCGCTCGGCGGTGGCGTCCCTTCCCACCCTCACCCGAATGCGCAGGCCGTCGTCGTTGCTGGTATGGCCTCCGCCCACCCCCTCGCCCTCCGTCTCGTCGAGATCAACCCGCACGAGGCGGGCGGGAAAGCGCCCGTAATACTGCGCCACGATGCGGGCCGACCGCTCGACCCAGGTGCGCAGAATCTCGCGGCGTGCGGGAGCCGCAGCGCCCATGATCACGCACACGGTGGAACCTCGGATCTCGAGCGAATCGGCGGTCGCCGCGGGACACGGCGCGGCATGCGCCGGCGCACCGCTCCCTCCTTCCCACGGCACCAGCGCGAGGGTGAGGAGGAGCGCGCTGCGCCAGGCGCGGCTCACTCGTAATCCGCCTCGAGGTCGTAGCGCTCCACGCGTCCAACCCGATTGATCGCGCGTTGTACCTCCTGGCGGGCGATCACCGCACGAAGGCGTGCGTCGAGGGTGGCGGCCACCGGGCCTTCCGGTTCCGGCGCGTATTCCTGCACGCTCGCGAGCGCAGCCTGGCGCTCGTTGGCGTCGGCCAAACGATGCACCAGCACACGAGCGGCACGATCGAGGTCGTTCGCCGCGATCAGCGCATCCTCGTAAGTCCCGGGAGAATCCGCGCGATGCGTGCGCAAGTACTCCAGGGAGCGCTTCACTTGGCCGGCATCTCCGAGCTGAACGGCCGCCTGCAGCCGCACCTTCTCGATCTGCATCGCTCCGAACGGACTCGCCGGCGCGGTGATGTCGGCGATCGCCGCGAGCGCCTCCTTGGGGCGGCCGAGCTCGCAATCGAGCTCGCCGAGATCGATCCGTTGGCTGACATTATCCGCATGATTCTCGAAAAGCGCGGCGGCGTCGCTCATCTGCGAAACGGCCTCATCCCAGCGTCCGACTCGATAGAGCGCGACGGCTCGGTACTCGAGAAACCACGGCTCCTGGTCCGCCAGATCGTCGTACAACCGTTCGGGGAAATTCGTCGAGCGGATCGCGGTCAACACCGAATCAGCGGCGGCGAGCATCGCGGCGTAATGCTGCTGATGCATCAAGGCACCGAGCACCAGTACCTGCACGACCAGAGAGTGGGGCAGGCGGTCGGAGGCGGCCTCCAAATCCTGGAATTCTCGTTCCGCCGCCGCATCGACATCAAACTCCGCCGTGTTGACCGCAACCAGTGAATCGAAGCGCCGGTCGGCGCGCATCGCGATCAGGATGTACGGATCCGTGACATGCGAGGCGACCTCGAGTGCCTGGGCGCGCTGGTCGTGGTCGAGCATCAGCAGGGTCAAGTCGCGCCAAGCGGCGCTCGGTTCGATGCCTCCTTGGAGCTTCCAGTGAGCCGCGTACAGCGCGCGCAGGAATGGAAACCTCTCACGGGCCGGCATTCTGCGAGCATCATCCACGGCGCTCTCGATGAAATCGACGTTGAAACCTGCGACCCGTTCGGGCCAGCGCTCGGCCAGCAACGTCAGCGTCTCGACCACGGTCGCCTTGTCGCCGCGCCGCGCGGCGACCTGCACCGCCGCCACGAGGCCATTGATGTCGGTGGGGGCCTTTGCGGGGAGCTTCTGCTGCTCGGCTGCCCCACTGCCCGAAGCGCCGGCCATGGGGCGCGTCGGCACACACGCCGCCAATCCCAGCGCCGCAACCAGCACCCAGCCGGTTCCGCGCCACCTCATTCCGCCTGCACCGCCTGCCGAAATCTTCATCGTTTGCCGCATAAGAGTACCTGGTTTAATGACGCGCTTCCTTCTCGAGCGCCTGGAACACCCTCCTGGTCTGATCGACGCGGGAGAGATACTCCCGCGCATCGTGATCCCCGCAGCGCTGGCCATCGGCCAAGCGCATGCCGTGCCGCACGTAGGAGTCGCCCGCCCCCGCGCCGCAGAGATGGATCAGTGCGGCGAGCTGCTGCTCCCGCTCGAGCGTTGCCGATCGCGTGGGATGGAGTGCGAGAATTGCGGCGATGCTGCGATCCAGATAGGCGGCCGTGAGCTCGACGGCATGCGATGGAATCACTCTGGTATAGAGACTGTTGAACCAGCACGATCGCCAGTCGTTCCAGGGACCGTCCTCGACGACCGCATGGCCGCGGATGCAATAGCGCTTTGCCACGGCGAAAGTTCCGTCCGTGATCTGATACATGCCCACCGAGCTCGATGCCGGGCGGTACACCTCGAACGGCCGGGGCGTGAACGACCAGCGCCAGTAGGTTCGTGCCACCGGGTTGCCCGACCCTTCCACCTGCGCGAGCGCGGCCAGAAGCTCCGGTGTCACGGTATCGGTCGAGAATCGGCGGAACAGGGGAGCGTAATCGCGCCAGGTCTCCGACGGCGTCTTGTTGAGCGTGCCGCTGACGGGAAAGAAAAGCTCGGAGGGCTTGCGAATCACTTGGTAGAGACCGTTCACGACGAGCCACAGCAGCACCAGGAAGGCGATGACCACGGCGCCCTGTACGAACCCCGGCGCATGTTTGAAGGCGCGCCCGATGCCCTTGGGAATTCGCAGCCTGCGCAGCAATGCGACGAGGCGGGAAGCTCGGCCGGATTTTCTGCGCGGCTTGGGTCGCCGCGCACGTCGAGGAGATTTACGCATATTCGAGGTAGTCGGGATTTTACGCCGCCCCGTGGGCGAGAATCCGTTGCATGATGCGGCTTTAACGAACGGAGCCTGTCATGCAACGGTCTACCTGGCGCGGCGCCACCTCTTTCGGCCTGATTTACGGAAGCGTACTCACTGCTTGGCGAGGCGCTCGGGTTCACCGGCAAAGTCGCCGTTGCCACATTCGTCATGAGAGGTAGACAGCAGCGCTGCGCGATCGTGCCGCTGGAAGCCGCGCGCACGGCGAAACGCGCGTGAATCAGCCGCCGGCGCTCGAGGGACCTCGAATTCGCGCCTATTTCGGAACCCGGCGCCCCCAGAAACGCTGCAACAGGCGATCGAGAGACAACGGCCCGGGACCCGCCACGGCGAGCCATAGGAATAGCGCCAGATACTCGAACTCGTCGAACCCCAGCAGCGTTTCCAGGGAATCCACGTCGGCCCATTTGGCGCTTTTGATGGCGACGATCATGGTAATGCCGAGAGCGCCCGCCGAGATGCGGGTGAGCACGCCGAGCAGCAGAAACAGACCACCGAAGAACTCGACACCCGCGACGAACGGGGTCAGCAGGTGGGGAAATGGGATGCCCCAGCCGATGAAGTTCTCGGTCACCTCGGGCAAGTTGTTGAGTTTCCCCCAACCGCTCCAAAGGAAAACCCACCCCACGGTGATTCGGGCGAACAGCGGCGCCAGCCATACGAGATGGCGAGCAATGCCCTCGGGCCAGTCGATCAGCCAGCGAACCAGAATTTTCATAGACGCTCCCTTTTTGTCGTCCAAGCCCGCGTTTTTCGGGCATAACGAGGGATAAGACCGGAGCAAGCCGCAGCCGATTGCAAAATTCCGGCAAATATTCGCACCGTCGGGCCTTTTGCGCCATCGGAGATTGAGCCCATGCCCGTAATTTGCGCTACCATGGCGCCGTGAGATGAGGTCTAGCTCGTGCGCTGTACACTTCGCGAAGGAGAGGCAGATGCAACACGCGGTCCGCAAGTATCTCAAGGCTCTCGAAGCCGGCGACGCCGACAGGGCCGCCGCACTATTCACGCCCACGGGCTGGGTTCAATCCCCCTTTCTCGGCCGGATACCGGTGCGCGATTACGTGAACAAAGTCGCCGAGGCGTCCGGCCGCAGCGAACTGACGGTGCACGACGTGCTGGTGAGCGCCGAAGGGCATATGCGCGCCGTGGCGTACTACCTTTACGACTGGCGGCTGAAGGACGGTTCGCGGGTCTCCTTCGAATGCGCGGACGTATTCAACTTCGACTTGGACACGGGACGAATCTCGTCCATTGTGCTGGTGTACGACACGCACCTCGTGCGGGATACCGTGCAGAACAAGTATCCGTAGCGTCTTCTCGTTCGAGCCCGGGCATGGCGCTCATTCCAACCCGCGAAGGCCGGTAAGACCGAGCGCCCCGTTCAACTCCAGGTACGCGAGCAAGGGCAATAGCAGGAGCGTCAGCACCGCGCAGACGCGCACCAGTCCGCGTCCAAAGGCAGTCTTGCAGTTGCGGGCGCATTGATAGGTGGCGACCGTCACGTAGAGGCTGAATAACAATCCGCCGATGGTGTAGATGCGCATGGAGCTCTCGTCGGCCGCATCGAACAACAGACCCAGCAAGCTGTATGCAAGGGAGCCGAGGACTCCGTACACCCATATAACCTTGCCGATTGATGTCCGCCCTTTGAGCGGATCGATCAAGAGGCGCCAGCGATTCATTGGCAGCCGGTTACAGCAGTTCGATTTCGACGAAGCGAAACTCGTGCTCGTTCGGATTGACGACGTTGTGCGAAACGCCCGCCGGGCGGGCGTAAGAGGCCCCCGCCGCCAGCTGCACTTCGCGGGTACCACCGGGCTCCTCGAGCCGCAGCCTGCCGTTCGTGAGCGGTACCACCACATAGTCGTGCGCGTGGACATGGTGCCCGGTTTGCGCGCCGGGTGCGAAGCGCCATTCGGTGACGAGCACGCGTTCGCTTTTGACCTGCACCACGGAAGTCGCTTTCAGCATGGAAACCCTCGCATTAAAATGTCCTAGGCGGCGGTATTGCCGCCGTCGACCAGCCATGCTGCGCCCGTCACGTAGCTCGCGGCATCCGACGCGAGGAAACCGACCACCGCAGCAACCTCGGGCGGCTGCCCGACGCGCCCTAGCGCAAAGGCGGCTCCCTTGCGCGCCAGGCCCGCGGCGGACGTCTCGCCCGAGGAATGAATTTCTTCCAGCAACATCGGGGTTTCGACATCCCCGGGGCACACCGCATTGATTCTGATGCCCTGCGGCCCATGATCCAACGCCATCGCGCGAGTGAGCTGCAGTACCGCTCCCTTCGAAGCGCAATAAACGGCTGCGCGAGTACCGGCGACGACGGCGAAGTCCGAGGCGATATTGACGATATTACCCTTCCCCGCACCGACCATGTGCCGCAAGGCAGCGCGCGAGCACCGCATCAGCGCGGTCACATTCGTGTCCATCACTCGCACCCACGCCGCATCGTCGGTGTCCAGAAGGGTGCCTCGATGGGCGATGCCGGCATTGTTCACCAAGATATCGAGGCGGCCGAAGGCCGAGAGCGTGTGCGCGACCAGCCGATCGGGAAAACCGGGATCGGTGATATCACCGGCTAGAAAGCCGGCGCCGAGCCGCGATGCCAACTCGTTGCCCGCCGCCTCGTTGCGGCCTGTCAGCATCAAGCGCGCGCCCAAGTCGGCGAAATGCTCGGCGATTGCCCGGCCGATGCCGGAAGTCGCACCGGTGATCAGCGCCGTCATGCCCGCCAGAGAATTCGTGAATGGTTGCGTCATCGCGGCGCACCTTAGCATGGGGATGCGCGGCGCCTCAAACCGGCCGCGGCCTCCGAGCCCGCGCCGGTCCTCGAGGCGGGCGTCTCATCGGCGGCGATAGGCTGCGAGCTTGCTGTGCGTTCGCATCGCATCCTCTTGGCTCAGCGGCTGAGACCCGGAGGTCTTTTCGCGGATCAGCCGGTCGAACTCGTACGCCGGCAGCGGCCGGCTGAAATGATATCCCTGGTATTCATCGCAGCCGACGGCTTTCAGGAACTCCAGTTGCGCCGCGGTCTCAACCCCCTCGGCGACCACTTTGAGCCGCAGGCTGTGCGCCAACGAGACGATAGCGCGCACGATCGACGCATCTTCCGGGCGACTCGCTATTTCGCTGATGAACACGCGATCGATCTTGAGTTTGTCGATGGGAAACCGGCGCAGATAGCTCATGCTCGAGTAGCCGGTGCCGAAGTCGTCGACGGACACGAGTACGCCCATCGAGCTCAATTGCTCCAGGATCGCTACGGATTCCTCCGGATCGCTCATTACCGCGCTTTCCGTGAGCTCGACCTCGAAGTACTGCGGGTCGAGCTTTGCCCCCTCGAGCGCGCCTCGAATGGTCTCCGTCAAGCCGCTGCCGCGGAACTGCGATGCAGATAGATTTACCGACACGCGAAGCGGCACAAGGCCCTGATCCTGCCACGCGCGCGCCTGCCTGCACGCCTCGCGCACGACCCACTCGCCGATGGCGCCGATCAAGCCGCACTCCTCTGCCAACGGAATGAAGCTATCCGGAGAGATCAGCCCGCGCTGTGGATGAATCCAGCGAATGAGCGCTTCGGCGCTGCGCACGACGCCCGTCTGGGTGTGCACTTTCGGCTGGTAGTGCAGCTGGAATTGCCCCTGGGCGGCGACGGCGGCATGCAGATCGCTCTCGAGTTGCACGCGCTGCTCGACGCTCACGCTCATGCCTCCCTCGAAGCGCTGAATCACTCCGCGCCCCTTCTGTTTCGCGCAACGCATCGCGGCCTCCGCATGCGCGGTGAGCGCCTCCGCCGTCGCGCCATCGGAAGGATACATCGCGATGCCGATGCTTGCCGACGTGCGCACGTCGATCCCGCTGATTCGCACCGGCTCCTGAAGGGCTTCGACGGCACGGCCCGCAAGGCGCCTCGCATCATCGATATGATCCGACGAATTGACCAACAGAATGAATTCGTCGCCGCCGAAGCGGGCCACCGTATCGACCGGGCCGACCAGCCGCGTGAGCCTGCGCGCAATCTCCCGCAACAGTTCATCGCCCGCGCTGTGCCCAAGCGACTCGTTCACGAGCTTGAATCGGTCGAGACTGCACATCATCAACGCGAACGGGCAGGAACCGCGGTCTGCATGGGCCACTGCCTGCTCCAGCCGGTCGTCCAAAAGGACGCGATTCGGAAGGCCCGTCAACGAGTCGTGGGTGGCCAAGTGCCGAAGCTGTCGATTCGCGGCCTCGAGGCCCCCGGTCCGCAGCTTGATCACCTGCTCGAGACTGTCCAATTGACTACGCGCCAGGCGTTCGTTCCGCCACTTGCGGCTGAGCGCAGTCGCACATTGCAGGATCTCGACGGGCTCGGCCGGCTTTCTCAGCACGAGAAGCTTGTCCGAGTAATTGAGCCCCTGCACTACTTTGGACCAATCATAGTCGGCGTGCGCGGAGCAGATCACCACTTGGACATCCGGGTCCGCGATCCACAATTGCTCGATCGTCTTGAGGCCGTCCCATCCGGGGGGCATACGCATGTCGACGAAGGCCGTGGCGTACGGCTGGCCGCGGGCAAGGGCGGAACGTGCCATCTCCACCCCTTCCTGGCCCTGATACGCGGAGTGAATCTCGAAACTCGGGCGCTCGGCTACGCCGGGAGCCTCGCCGAAGATGTCCGCCTCCAACAGCGCCAGCGCCGACCGCCCCGAATCCTCCGTTTTTCCGAGCACCTTGCGAAAGTCCCCGTGAATCGCCTCGTTATCGTCGATCAGCAATACGCGGTGAATGGCAGGCGTGGAGATTGAGTCAGGCACCGGTGTCCCGTGGGGCATTGATCTAACCGAGGATATCGGCGACCGCGGGCCAAAACTAAAGCCAGGTTCACAGTTCTCCAGCCGCTCGTCCGTTACTCCTTTCCCCTAAGGGAGGCAGGCAGCGCTCAAGCAAAAGCGCGCTCAAGGGAGCCGCGCCAATGCTCGCTCGAAGTCCGCCGCGGCCTTGTCGACGGCCGCCGCGGCGTTCTCGATGGCGCGCGCGACCTGAGGCACTTCAGACTCCGCATCGCGCCAGCGCCGCTCGTCCATGTACTCGCGGACGGCGGCCATCGGCTTCGCACCGTATCCGGTATAGGCACCGGGCGCGTAAATCTGGTTCTTGAACCAAGGGCGATCCGGCAGACCCTTCTGGTCGAGAAACGCGCGCGACACCCGCAAGAGATCGCCGTTGATGAGTGTAAGCGAGGCCTGCGGCAGAGCCGGCGCACCCTTGGCGGCGAAGGACGCAAGCGCCGCCGAATATCGGTCCGCGCTCTCGTTCAGCAGGGAGATGGCGTTCTTCATCGGCGCGAAGTTGATGAACGGCGGCACTGTCTCGGCGGGCGGCGGCAACATCGGCCGGCGCGGGTCGAGAGTCGCTTTGAAGACGCCCTCCTGCAGCTCCAAGTTACGCTCGGAAAACTCCTCTTGCTTGTCCTTGAGCAGTTTCTCGAGATCCGCCTCGTACTTCGCGATGGCCTCGGCCTGGGGCGCGTAGTCGACCGGAATCAGGTCCGCGTCCGCCAGACGCATGATGGCCGTGCCGGCAGTTTGCGACAGCGCTCGTCCGTAGGCGAAATCCTTGTCCACGAAATGGGTGTACCAATAGAAGTCGTCGTAGATCGAGTGATACTGGGTACCGTCGTCCTCATCGCCGAACCCGAGGTCCAAGCTGGGAATTCCGGCGAAATCTTGAAAAGCGGTGAAATCCGAGCCGTCCCCGAGAGCTTCCAACTCCAGGTCGCCGCGCTTGCGCACCTCGCTGCGCTCCTCGGCGTTGCGCGCGTGCGCGATGCTGTAAAGATGCGAGCGCTGATAAACGCTCATGTGCGTCTCCGGATCTTCGACCGCTCGAGCCACGTCGCTGATGAGGCTCTCGAGATCCTGGGTGCCGCCCGGCAGCAGGTAGCCCCGATCGTTCATATCGGAATTTATGTAGGCGACCGCGTGCCGCCGCAAATCATCGATATGGGTCTCGACCCACTCCACGGAACCGAGCAGTCCCGGCTCCTCGCCGTCCCACGCGCAGAAAATGATGGTGCGCGCCGGAGTCCACCCACGGGCATGCAGATTGCCCATCGCGCGAGCCTCCTCGAGCATGGCCGATTGCCCGGAAAGAGGATCCTCGGCGCCGTTGACCCAGGCGTCATGATGATTCCCGCGAATGACCCACTCGTCGGCCGCAGTCGAGCCATGCAGCGTCGCGATCACGTCGTAGACCGGCTTGATGTCCCAGTTCGAGCTCACTGCAAGATGCACGAGCGCGGGCCCGGCGCCGATGTGGTAGGTGATTCCGAGCGCGCCCCGCCATGGGCCCGGCGCCACCGGACCCTGCAGCGCCGAGAGCAGGGGCAGCGCGTCCGCGGATGAGATGGGGAGCACCGGGATGCGGGTGATGGTCTTCGCGTCTTTGAGCGCGAGGCGCTTGGCATTCGCCGTCGCGCCAACGCCCGGCGTCAGGGGATCCCCGGGATACTCCGTATCCATGACGCTCCCGCGCTCGACGCCTTCCTTCGGCCGCCATCCGCCGGCGGGATATTCATCTCCCTCGTGATATCCATCGCCCTGCGGATCCGAGTAGATGATGCATCCCACCGCGCCATGCTCCGCAGCGACCTTGGGCTTGATGCCGCGCCAGCCCCCGCCGTAGCGGGCGATCACGATCGCGCCTTTGACGGAAATGCCGAGCCGGTCGAGCTCTTCGTAATCCTCGCGGTTGCCGTAATTGACGTAGATCAGAGGCGCCGTCACGTCGCCATCGGCGGAGTAGGCGTTATAGGTCGGCAGCTGCTCGGCGACCTGCCCGGAGGTCGGATCGCCGGGTACGGCCGGCTCTTGGAGCCGCGCGTGGAACGGCGTCGGCTTGAGCAGCTCCAGCACCCGTGTCTTCGGAGTCGGGAACAGCACGTCGAAAGTTTCGATTTTCGCATCGAACCCCCATTCCTTGAAGCGTGCGAGAATCCACTCCGCATTATCCTTGTCGTAGGGAGACCCCACGTGATGGGGCCTCGCCGACAATCGCCGCATCGTTTCGCGGATGTGGTCGGGCGACACGAGAGCCCGAAACTCCTGCTCCCGCTGCGCTTCGCGAACCGCCGACTGACTGTCGTATCCGAGCAAGGGATACGGGGAAGCTGCTGTCTCGGGCTCCGAACTCGCGGGAAGAAAAGCGACGAGGGCCGCGGCCAAGACGAGCGCGCGGCAAACCACGGTGCGAATCGGTCCGAGCATTGGCGCCTCCGAAGATGGGGGCCCATTGTCACGAATCGAGTGCAACGCGTCCATCGAGAACGCGCGCCGGCACGCACCCGCCGATCGGCATTGCTGCCCTCGGCGGCGTGCGCGGCGGCGGGAATCAGCTCACCGAATCACGGCCGCCGGGTGTCCCTCGCCTCCCGGTCCGCCTCCTCTCTGGCGCCATCCTTGACTCTCTCCTTGGCGTCGCCGAATCCGGCCTGCGCCGTGCCCACGACCTTCTTCACCTTGCCCTTCAATTCTTGCGTCGGGCTGCCGACCACCCGGCCCGCAACTTCTTGAACCTTGCCTGCGGCTTCCTTCACGCGGCCGTCCACTTGGTCTTTATTGATGCCCATGTCCTGGCTCCTGCGTAATCATCGGCATGCGGCCGACCCGCGCATCTCGCGGACCCCCAAGGGCCGCCCCAAATGCCGTGACACTATCGCACCCTCGTCCCGGCGCTCTTGTAGGTCGGGGGGCCGTCCCAATGTCAGACGCCGGACCGCCCGACCGACGGCCGGGCGCCTATCTTTTAAGCGATAACTGTGTAGGGTTGAAGCCATGAAGCCACGCTTTCCCGTCGATCGATTCGTCCGCGTTCGCGGTGCCCGCGAGCACAATCTGAAGAGCGTCGATCTGGACCTTCCGCGCGACGCGCTGGTGGTATTCACGGGAATATCCGGCTCCGGAAAATCCTCGCTGGCCTTCGGCACCCTGTATGCCGAGGCCCAGCGCCGCTACTTCGAATCGGTCGCGCCATACGCGCGCCGTCTGATCGAGCAGGCCGGCGTACCGGAGGTGGACTCGATCGAAGGACTTCCTCCCGCCGTCGCGCTCCAACAACACCGGGGCAGCGCGAGCACCCGCTCGACCGTAGGCAGCGTAACGACCCTGTCGAATCTTCTGCGCATGCTGTATTCGCGCGCCGGCGTCTATCCCCGGGGGCGCCCGATGTTGCACGCCGAGGACTTCTCGTCCAATACGGCTCAGGGGGCTTGCCCGACCTGTCACGGGCTGGGATTCATCTACGATGTGACGGAGCGCTCGGTGGTGCCGGACCCCTCGCTCAGCATCCGCGAGCGCGCCATTGCCGCGTGGCCCCCGGCATGGCACGGCCAGAACCTGCGCGACATCCTCGTCACTTTGGGCTACGACGTGGACAAACCCTGGCGCGACCTGCCGAAAAAAGATCGCGACTGGATCCTCTTCACCGAAGAGCAACCCACCGTGCCCGTGTATGCGGGCTACACTCCGGCCGAGACTCGACGCGCGCTCCGGCGCAAGGAAGAGCCGAGCTATCAGGGTACCTTCACCGGCGTTCGCAAGTACGTCCTGCAAACCTTCGCCACCACCCAAAGCGCGCTCATGAAGCGGCGGGTCCAACGGTTCATGAGTGGAACTCTCTGTCCCGGTTGCCACGGCAAACGCCTCAAGCGCGAGGCCTTGGAGGTAAAGTTCGCGGGTCAGGACATCGGCTCCCTGTCGCAGAAGTCGCTGGCCGATCTCAAGTCGATCCTGGAACCTACGGCCGCAGGCCGGCACGATGCTTCGCCCGCTCTCAGCGAAGAAAAACGCATCGCCGCGCAGCGCATTGCCTCGAACGTGGTCGAGCGTATCCAAGCGCTGAGCGCTCTGGGACTCGATTATCTGTCGCTCGACCGCAGCACGCCGTCCTTGTCGCCTGGCGAATTGCAGCGCCTTCGGCTGGCCACGCAGATCCGCTCCAATCTCTTCGGCGTCGTCTATGTGCTCGACGAGCCCTCCGCCGGGCTGCATCCCGCGGACACCGAGGCCCTGCTCGCTGCGCTGGATCAGCTCAAAGCATCCGGCAACTCGCTGTTCGTGGTCGAACACGATCTCGAGGTGATGCGCCGCGCCGACTGGATCGTGGACGTGGGCCCCGGAGCCGGCGAGCACGGCGGCCGCGTGGTCTACAACGGTCCCTTCGAGGGACTCATTCGGGCGAGCGACTCGTCGACGGCGCGCTATCTGAACCATCCGGAACGCATTCGCCACACGCCGCGGCCGGCGAGAGATTGGCTCAAATTGAAAGGAGTTACGCGGAATAACCTGCGGGGCATCGACGTGGCGTTCCCGTTGGGAGCGTTCACTGCGGTCACCGGCGTTTCCGGCTCCGGTAAATCCAGCCTGGTGAGCCAGGCGCTGGTGGACTTGGTCGCCGGGCATCTCGGCCACGAACCGGAAAGGCCGGAAGACGCCGAGGAACTCGAATTCGCCTCCACCGGTCCGATCGGCGGATCGATCGAAGCGGGCGTTTCGGGAATCAAGCGGTTGGTCACCATCGATCAGAAGCCCATCGGCCGGACGCCACGCTCCAACCTGGCGACCTATACCGGCCTCTTCGACGGCGTGCGCCGGTTGTTCGCCGATACACCGGCGGCAAAAGCGCGCCGCTACGATGCCGGCCGCTTCTCCTTCAATGTCGCCAAAGGCCGGTGTCCCACCTGCGAGGGCGAGGGCTTCGTCTGTGTCGAGCTCTTGTTCATGCCAAGCGTCTACGCGCCGTGTCCGGCCTGCCATGGCGCACGCTATAACCAGAAGACGCTCGAGGTCGCGTATCGCGGCAAGAACATCGCCGAGGTCCTGCGAATGACGGTGGAAGAGGCGCTGGATTTCTTCCGCGACAGCGCCGGCGTGGCGCATTCGCTGGAGCTTTTGCGGGATATCGGCCTCGGATACCTGCGGCTCGGCCAGCCGGCCACCGAACTGTCCGGCGGCGAGGCGCAGCGGATCAAACTCGCCACCGAGCTGCAACGTGCGCAACGCGGCGAGAGCCTCTACGTGATCGATGAGCCCACCATCGGTTTGCATCCCGCGGATGTCGACAAGCTCATGGCACAGTTGAATGCCTTGGTCGATGCCGGCAATACGGTCATCGTCGCCGAGCACGACATGCGCGTCGCCGCGGCAGCCGACTGGCTGATCGACATGGGCCCGGGCGCCGGCGACCGCGGCGGCCGCATTGTCGCGCGCGGCACGCCGGCCGCGGTGGCCGCGGGTATGCGGGGCGCCACCGCGGCGCATCTGGCGCCCCTCCTCCCGTAGATGGCCTTGGCGCGGCGTAGATAGTCGCCGCCAAGACCGCCGTCTTTGCGTACGGGCGCCGGCCGTGCGCCCATTGGAATCGCGCACACTTGATAACGCGTGGTATCATCACACTCGTTACTATGCCCGGCCTAGCCGGCGGCACCACGCATCCATGGGCCAGATTGATTGGAATCTTTAAGAAGAACGTTCGGTTTTCTCCTGAAGGATGTGAGCCGGCGCAACGTACAGCGCTTCGAGGAGCGAGCCAGGAGCCTCGGCCTCACTCTGCCGCAGTGCAGAGTGCTTTTGTATCTGGCCAATAATGAAGGGATCAGCCAAGTTCATCTGGCGGAAATCACCGATATCGAGCCGATGACGCTGGTGCGGATCCTCGACCGGATGGAATCCGACGGCTGGCTCGAGCGGCGCGCCGATCCGGCGGACCGCCGCGCACGTCGTCTTTATCTCAAAGCCGAGGGCAAGCCGCTGGTCGAGGACATATGGCGACTCGTGGAGCTCACGCGCCAGGAGGCTTTTGCGGGCATTCCAAAAAAGCAGGCGGAGCTCTTGATCACGCTGCTGGAGAAGGTGCAGCGGAATCTGGCCACACTCGATCCCCTGGCGGCGTCCGCCGCGGCGCCAAAGGCAAACAAGCCGGGGCGGCGCCGAACGCCCGCATCGAAATCTCGCCGCGCAGGCCGGGGATCACGATCATGAGCGCCGGCGATCTCAACTCGCCGGATGATGACCGCAGCCGGCCTGGCGCAGTCCGCAGAACCCGGCTACAACGTTGGCGGTGGCCTCTCATGATGCTTTCGGTCGTCGTCGTGATGGCCGGGGCAGCGTACTTCTACGTCATGAGCAACCGGTACCAGAGTACCGACGATGCGTATACCCAGGCCGCGACCGTGTCGATCAGCTCGAACGTCGCGGGACGAGTCATCGAGCTCGATGTTCACGATAATCAGCTCGTCCATCGCGGAGCCACGCTGTTTCGATTGGATGATGCGCCTTTTCGCATCGCGGTCGATGACGCCGCCGCCCATCTGGCGGCAACCCGGCTCGATATCGAATCCCTGAAATCGACCTATCGGCAGCGGGTGGTGGCGTCGCGCGAGGCGCGCGACAGTCTCGCCTTCGAGCAGCAGCAATACGACCGGCAGAAGCGGCTGCTCGCGTCCGGGATAGCGTCTCGAGCCCAGTTCGATCAGGCCTCGCATGCGCTGGACGATGCGAGGCAGCAAGTCGCGAACGTACAGGAGCAGATCGCCGCCGCGCTTGCGAATCTGGACGGAGATCCGAACATCCCGCCGGATAGGCACCCGCTGGTGCTGCAAGCGAAAGCGGCCCTCGACCGGGCGCGGCTGAACCTGTCCTATACGGTGATTACGGCGCCGACCGACGGAATCGTCACGAAGGTCGAGCAGCTGCAGGTCGGCGACTATATCGGGGCCGCCTCCCCCGTCTTCGCGCTGGTATCGAACCAAGATGTTTGGATCGAAGCCAACTTCAAGGAAGTGCAGCTCGCGCGCATGCATGCCGGCCAAACGGCCAGCGTCAAGATCGACCGATTTCCGGAGAAGCGCTTCTCGGCAGTGGTGACGAGCTTGAGCCCGGGCACCGGCTCGCAGTTTTCGCTGCTACCGCCGGAGAATGCGACCGGCAATTGGGTCAAGGTCGTGCAGCGAGTACCCGTTCGCCTGCAGCTCACGAACGTTGATGCCGGTGTCGATCTGCAAGCCGGGTTGAGCGCCGATGTGACGGTCGACATCCATTCGCGCAGCAGCAACGTCACCGCCGCCGAAGCACCCGTCACCGCCGCCAAAACGGCCGCCGCCGAGGCGGCGGCCGCATCCAAAGCGCAGGTGCCCGATTGAGCGTGGCCGCCGCGCCGGCCTCCGTCGAAATCGATGGGCCGCGCCGGGCCATGATCACGGTTTCCGTCATGCTCGCCTCGATCCTGCAGACGCTCGACACGACCATCGCCAACGTCGCCCTGCCGCATATTCAAGGCTCGGTCTCGGCCGCCCAAGATCAGATATCGTGGGTGCTGACCTCCTACATCGTCGCCTCCGCGATCATGACTCCGCTGAGCGGTTGGCTCGCCGGGCGGTTCGGCCGCAAGCGAGTGTTCGCGATCTCCATCGTCGGCTTCACTGTCGCGTCCATGCTATGCGGGGTGGCGCAATCCTTGACGCAGATCGTGCTGGCGCGCGTGCTGCAAGGCCTCTTCGGAGCGGCGCTGGTCCCCATGTCGCAGGCACTTTTGCTCGATATCAACCCGCCCGAGCGTCATGCCCGAGCGATGGCCGTTTGGGGAATGGGAGTCATGGTAGGGCCGATCATCGGCCCCGCGCTCGGCGGTTGGCTGACGGATAATTACGACTGGCGCTGGGTGTTCTACATCAATGTGCCATTCGGCATTTTGGCCTTTCTGGGCATTTTGAGCTCGGTGCGGGAGACCGAGACGAACCGGTCACGCTTCGATGTGTTTGGCTTCACCGTCTTGAGCGTCAGCATAGGCGCTCTGCAGCTCTTGCTCGATCGCGGCCAGCTGAAAGACTGGTTCAGTTCGACGGAGATCTGTATCGAGAGCACGGTGGCCGGAGTCGCCATCTATCTGTTCGTCGTGCATATGTTCACCGCGACTCGGGCGCGGTTCGTGAGCCCGGAGATTTTTTTGGATCGTAACTTCGTCATCGGCATTACGATGATGTTCGTCGTCGGCGCAACTCTGTATGCGACGCTCGCGCTGCTGCCTCCCTTGCTGCAAGGCCTGCTCAACTACCCGGTATTGACCACGGGTCTGGTCACGGCGCCGCGAGGCATCGGTACGTTGGTTGCGATGTTCATCTCGGGTCGTCTCATGGATCAGATCGATGTACGGCTGATCATCGGCACAGGCTTCGCCCTGACCGCCTTTTCATTGTGGCAGATGACGGGCTTCGATCTGCAGATGAGCTCCTCGGCAGTCTTGTGGTCCGGAGTCGCGCAAGGATTGGGAACGGGACTGATCACCGTGCCGATCGCGGCGGCCGCCTTTACGACGCTCGCGCGATCGCTGCGCAATGAAGGCACCGCCATCTTCAGCCTGATGCGAAACCTCGGCTCGAGCATCGGAATATCGGCGGTCCAGGCGCTATTGACGCGCAACACGCAGATCGTGCATGCGAGGCTCGCGGAGCACGTGAGCCCCTACCAACCGTTGCTGCAGGCGCAGCTTCACGGACAATCCCCGACCTTGCAAAGCCTCGCGGAACTGAACGCCGGCGTGACCGAGCAGGCAGCGATGGTCGCCTATCTCGACGATTTCAAGCTGATGATGCTGTTGACCCTGGCGGCGCTTCCGCTGGCGCTGCTGATACGCAAGGGCAACGCCGGCGCGGCCGAGCCGCTCGCGCTCGAATGACCATGCACCACGCCACCGGACCGACGTATGGTCGAAGGCTGCGCGCCTTCTCGCTGATCTGCCTCGTTGGCGCGGCTGCCTATGGGTGCACCGTGGGCCCGAATTTTTCGCGACCGACGCCTCCGGCGGCGACGCGCTATACGCACGCAATCCTGCCAGGCGAGCAGGCCCCGGCGAATGGCTCCACGCAACACATCGCTCTCGGCCGAGAGATCGAGGGTGACTGGTGGGACTTGTTCCGTTCGGACGCCATCGGCAAGGTCGTCCATGAGGCGGTGAGCCACAATCGCAGCCTCGCTGCATCGCGCGCGACCCTGGAGCAGGCCAAGGATCTCGCCTCCGCTCAGCAGGGGTCGAGATATCCTCAAATTGGCCTGGCCGGCGGCGTCGGCAGGCAGCAGTACGGACAAGAGTTTCTCGGCAATTTCTTCAACCTGCCTCCCTTTACCTATTTTGCGGTCGGCCCGACCGTCAGTTACAACGTGGATTGGACCGGTGGGGTGGCGCGCAGCGTCGAGGAGCAATATGCTCAGGTCGACGTGGCGAAGCAGCAGTTGAATGCGGCGTATCTGTCCGTCACCGGTCAAGCAGTCATACAGACGCTGGCCATCGCTTCCGCGCGCGCCCAGATCGCGACGGTGGATACGATTCTTGCCCAAGACCGGGACAACTTGAAGCTGGTACAGACCGCCTTCGAGGCCGGCTCGGTCGGACGCATCGACGTGGTCACGGCGCAGAGCCAAATAGCGAGCGACTTGGGACTCCTGCCGCCGCTGCGCCAGGATCTCGCCAGGGCCCACCACGCGCTCTCGGTGGTGCTCGGCCGAGTTCCGCAGAACGATTTGCCTCCCGACCTCGATCTGGAGCAGATCACATTGCCGCTGGAGATTCCGGTGAGCGTGCCGTCGGAACTCGCGCACCGCCGGCCGGATATTCTCGCCGCGGAGGCGCGGCTTCACGCCGCGACCAGCGCGGTCGGCGTCGCCGAATCCAATCTGTATCCGAAGCTTCAACTGACCGCGACCGTCGGGCAACAGGCTGTCGACCCCTCGCATCTGTTCAATGGCGCGAACACCGCCTGGAGCCTCATCTCCGGCTTGACGGCACCCATATTCGACGGCGGAACGCTCCGTGCCGAAAAGCGTGCAGCCTTGGACGCCATGCATGCGAATGCCGCCGAGTATGAGGAGACGGTGTTGGAAGCGTTCGGCCAAGTCGGCGATGCGCTCGAGGCCTTGGATCACGACGCCGAACAGCTCGATGCCCAGACCCAAGCGCAACAGGCGTCGCAGAGCAGCCTGGATTTGGCGCGCGCGAGCTACAAAGAGGGCAATGCCGGAGTACTGCAGGTCCTTGACGCGCAGCGTCTATACCAGCAGGCGCGCCTCGGCTATGTGCGCGCCCTCGTGCAGCGGTACCTCGATACCGTGGAGCTGTTTCTCGCATTGGGCGGCTCGAACCCCGCCGCGTCGCAATAAATGCTTGCGTTGAAAAACGACACGTGTCATTTTCTTCGCATGGGGAATCAACCAAAAAGCCCCGCTGGGACGGTCAGACCCTCGCCGATAGCCCGAGTGGGCCGTCCTCGCCGCGGAACTGAAGCAGGGAGACTTGACATAATGATCGCTGCGGCTACTCGCGTTTTTCTCAGGGAGGGGTATGGCGCCGCCAGCATCGACAAGGTCGCGCACGAGGCCGGCGTCTCCACCCGTACGATTTACGAGCGTTTCAAGAACAAGGCCGATCTGATGGCCTCGGTCATCACTCGGCTGGTCGAGCGGGACATGGTGACGTTTTTGGGGACCGCCGAGCTCGATCGAATGCCCACGAGGCAGGCGCTGATCACGATCGGCGAGACTATCACCGGGCGGGCGTGCGCACCGGACGCCGCGGCGCTCTTCCGCATCGTTGCAGCCGAGGCGCAACGCTTTCCCGCTCTTGCCGCCCAGATGCGGGAAGGGACCAAGGCGCGCGTGGTCAACGCCGTCGCCAATTATTTTCGCGCGCAGGTGCTGCGCGGCAGGCTCGTCCTGGCGGACCCCGATCGCGCGGCAGCGTTGTTCATGCAAATGGTGTGTGCGGAGCTGCACGAATGCCTGTTGTTCGGGTCGCCGGACGAGATGGCCAGGCTCAATTTCGCCGCGCATTTGCAACAAGTGGTGGATATCTTCCTGAACGGCGCTGCGCCGCGCCGCGACCTCGAAACCAGCGATTAGCACCATGTCCGACACCTCGAAACCTGCCGTGGCGCGAGATCGCCGTTCGGCCCTCGCGCTCTACCTGCTGATGCTCTGCGCGCTCGCCCTGGGCATACCGGCCGGCTGCACCGTGGGACCCAATTTCAAAGCGCCCGCGGCTCCGGCCAACGGCGGCTTTACTCCGGCCGGGAACACGCCCGCGGCGGCCACCGCCTCGGCGCCGCTTGCCGGAGGCGAGGCTCAGCACTTCGTCGACGGCCTGGATATTCCGGGTCAATGGTGGACGCTGTTCCAATCGCCCGAGCTCAACGCGCTCATCGAGCGCGCGCTGAAGCAAAACCCCACGCTGGAGTCCGCGCAGGCGGCGCTGCGGGAAGCCAACGAGAACGTGGCCGCGGAGCGCGGAGCGCTGCTGCCCAGCCTCTCCGGCAACTACGAGGCGCAGCGCAACCGGGGCACACTGGCCGAGTTCGGGCTCCCCGGGGCGGGCGGCTATTACTACACCTTGAACAGCGCCAACGTGAGCGTGTCGTACACGCTGGACGCCTTCGGCGGCATTCGCCGGCAGATCGAGGCGCTGCAGGCACAGGCCGAATATGCGCGCTTCTCCTTGGAGGCGAGCTACCTCACGCTCACCAGCAATGTGGTTGCGGCGGCCATCACCGAAGCCTCGCTGCGGGCGCAAATTGCAGCGCAAGAGGACATCGCCCGCGCACAGCAATCCGCGCTCGACATCACCCAGCGTCGGGTCATCGCCGGAGGCGCGTCGCGCACCGACGTATTGCAGCAGCAAGCGACCCTGCAGGCGACTCTCGCGACGCTCCCCACCCTGCGCACCCAGCTCGCCCAGGAGCGCGATCTGCTCGCGACCTACGTGGGCGCTTTGCCGGCCGAGTACGGCGATTCGCAATTTCAGCTCGACACCTTGAAGTTGCCGGTCGAGCTGCCGGTGAGTCTGCCGTCGAAGTTCGTCGAGCAACGGCCGGATGTGCGGCAATACGCGGCCCTGCTGCATCAAACGACCGCGCAGGTGGGTGTGGCGACGGCGAACATGCTGCCGCAGCTCACGATCACCGGCAACTATGGCGGCGATGCCGCGCGGTTCGCGGACTTGTTCTCGCCGGCCTCGACGGTATGGGGCCTCGCCGGGTCGCTGACCCAGCCGATCTTCAAGGGTGGCCAGCTGATGCATCAGCGCCGCGCGGCGGTGGCGGCTGCGCAGGAAGCTGCCGCCAATTACAAGGCGACCGTCCTCACCGCCTTCCAGAACGTGGCGGATGCGCTGCTCGCGCTGCAGGGAGACGCCGATGCCCTGGCGGCGCAGACGACGGCCGAGCGCTCCGCCGCCGGCAGCCTCGAACTCGTTCAGGCGCAGTACAAAGCCGGAGGTGCCAGCTACCTGCAGGTTCTGGCCGCCGAACAGACTTATCAGAATGCCGCCGTCGCGCTGGTCAAGGCGCGCGCGCAACGATTCACCGACACCGCGGCGCTGTTTCAGGCGTTGGGCGGCGGCTGGTGGAACCGCACCGACGTGGCCGGCAACGCGCCGCCAAAGACTCAAGGAACCCCGTGAGCACAGTACTGACTCAACCCCCCGAGGACGGCGCGCCCGTCAAGTTCAAATCGATGATCAAGCCGCTCATCGTCATGGTGCTGCTCGTGGCCCTGGTGATCGGCGGCGTGTTCGGCTGGCAAGCCTTCATCGGAAAGATGGTCGGTAAGTTCATGGCTCAGACCGCGAGCGCGCCGCAGACCGTGTCGACGGTGGTCGCCCGGAAATCGACCTGGCAGGCGCAGATCGCCGCCATCGGGAGTTTGCGCGCGGTACGCGGTGCGGATCTCTCCGCGCAGGCCTCGGGCGTCGTCGACGACATCGCGTTCGATTCCGGCAACGACGTGCCGGCGGGCAAGGTGCTCCTCAAGCTCAAGCCGAACGATGACTACGCCAAGCTCGAGCAGCTGCAAGCGGCGGCCGAACTCGCCGATCAGACGCTGAAACGCGACCGCGAGCAATTCGCGGCGCAGGCCATCAGTCAGGCGACGATCGACACCGATGTATCCACGCTCAAATCCGCGAACGCGCAGGTGCTCGCTCAGCAGGCCCTGATCGAGGAGAAAATCGTCAAGGCGCCCTTCGCCGGCCGGCTCGGCATCCGTCAGGTCGACCTGGGCCAGTACCTGGCGGCGGGGACGACCGTGGTCACGCTGCAGGCGCTCGATCCCATGCTGATCGACTTCTACGTGCCCCAGCAGGCGCTCGAGCATTTGAGAGTCGGACAAGCTGCGACGGCGACGGTCGATACCTATCCGGGCGAGAGCTTCAAGGGGATCGTCGAGTCGATCAACTCCAAGGTCGACAACGCCAGCCGCAATGTCCAGATACGGGCCTCGTTCAAGAATTCCGATAAGCGCCTCGTTCCCGGCATGTTCGCCAACGTCGCGATCGATTCGGGCGCCTCGTCCACCGAGATCACCCTGCCGCAGACCTGCATCACGTACAACCCGTACGGCGACACGGTGTACATCCTGGTTCACGGCAAGGGCGGCGACGGCAAGCCGAAGGACACGGTCGAGCAGCACTTCGTGAAGCTCGGCGCCACTCGCGGCGATCAGGTCGCCATCCTCTCCGGCGTCAATGAGGGCGATGTGGTGGTGTCCGCCGGACAGATCAAGCTGCGCAACGGCTCCCCGGTGGTCGTGAACAACAGCGTGCAGCCGACCGACGACCTGCATCCGACTCCGCCCAACGAATGAGCCGTCGCCCATGAAGTTCACCGATCTCTTCATCCGTCGCCCGGTACTCGCCTCCGTGGTGAGCCTGGTGATCCTGGTGGTGGGGATGCGCTCGTTCAGCTCGCTCCAGGTGCTCGCGTATCCGAAGACCGAGAACGGCGTGGTCACCATCACGACCAGCTTTCCGGGTGCCGATCCGGACTCGATCGCCGGTTTCATCACCACCCCGATGGAAACCGCGGTCGCGCAGGCGAATGGCATCGACTACATGCAGTCGATCAGCCAGAGCGGCACCAGCACCATCACGGCCTACCTGCGGCAGAACTACGACACCTCGAAGGCGGCGGCGGAGATCAACATCAAGGTGAGCTCCGTGTTGAACCAGCTGCCGGCGGGGACGCTGCAGCCGATCATCACGGTCACGGTCGGCCAGACCATCGATGCGATGTATTTGGGATTCACCAGCGACACCCTGGCCTCCAATCAGATCACGGATTACCTGACCCGCGTGGTGCAGCCGAAGCTGCAGTCGCTGGAGGGCGTGCAGACCGCCGAGATCATCGGCGGTCAAACCTTCTCGCTGCGCGCCTGGCTCGACCCGAACAAGCTCCAGGCCTACGGCATCACCGCCAGCGACGTGTCGAATGCCATGGCGAGCAACGACTACATCTCGGCGGTCGGCAACACCAAGGGCCAGATGATCCAGGTGACCCTCACCTCGACCACCAATCTGCATTCGCTCGAGGACTTCCGCAATCTCGTGGTGAAGTCGGTGAACGGCGCCAATGTGCGCTTGCGCGACGTGGCGCAGGTCACTCTCGGCGCGGACAGCTACGAGGCGAGCGTGGCGCGCAACGGGCAGACCGCCGTCTTCATCGGCATCCAGATCGCCCCCTCGGCCAATCTCCTGAGCGTGATCAAGCGGGTGCGCGACGCGCTGCCCGGCATCGTGTCGCAACTGCCCCGCGGACTCGAAGGCCGGGTCATGTACGATTCGACCGACTTCGTGAACGCCTCGATCCACGAGGTTGCCGTGACGCTGGTCGAGGCGCTGATCATCGTCATGATGGTGATCTTCGCGTTCCTCGGGTCGCCCCGCTCGGTGCTGATTCCCGTGGTCGCCATCCCGCTCTCCCTGGTGGGTACGCTCGGCATCATGCTGGCGCTCCATTTCTCGATCAATCTGCTGACGCTGCTCGCGCTGGTGCTCGCCATCGGTCTGGTCGTGGACGATGCCATCATCGTGGTGGAGAACGTCAACCGGCATCTCGAGGAGGGCATGGCGCCGGTCGCCGCGGCCATGCAGGCCGCTCGGGAGCTCGGCACGGCGATCCTCGCCATGACCGTGGTGCTGCTCGCAGTCTACATTCCCATCGGCTTCCAGGGCGGCCTGACCGGCGCCCTGTTCACCGAATTCGTCTTCACCCTCGCCGGCGCCGTGACCGTGTCGGCGCTGATCGCGCTCACGCTCTCGCCCATGATGTGCTCCAAGCTCCTGAAGCCGCACCACCCCGGCGAGAGCGGCTGGGAGAGCCGGGTCGTCGAGTTCATCGACGCCCGTTTCGAGCGCTTGCGCGGGTGGTATCAGCGCAAGCTTGCGCGAAGTCTTCACTACACGCCGGTGACTGCGCTCCTGGTGGTGCTGGTGCTGGTGAGCATTGCGCTGCTCTATCGCAGCGCGAAGAGCGAGCTCGCGCCCGAGGAGGATCAGGGATTCGTCGGCGGACAGCCCACCTCGGCGCCCGATGCCACGCTCCAGCGCAAGCTCCTGTATGCCCATCAGGCGTACGAGATCTTCAAGAACCAGCCGGGCGTCGACACGATCTTCCAAATCGAGGCGCCCGGCCAATCCTTCGACGGCTTGATCCTCGGCCCGCTTGCGAAACGTGCGAGCGCGACCGAGATTCAGAACACCCTGCAGCAAAAACTGGGCGCGATCGCCGGTCAGAAGATCGTAATGTTCCAGTTTCCGCCGCTGCCCGGCTCCCAGGGTTTGCCGGTGCAGTTCGTGATCAAGACCACCGAGCCCGCGCTGCGTCTGAACGAGGTCTCACGGGACTTTCTCTCGCAGGCGCAGAAGAGCGGCATGTTCATGTTCATCGATACGGACTTGAAGTATGACCTGCCCCAATCGGTGATCGAGATCGACCGCGACAAGGCCGCGCAGATCGGACTGAGCATGAGTCAGGTCGGCTCGTCGCTCGGCAGCCTCCTCGGCGGCGGCTACGTCAACTACTTCAGCATGCAGACGCGCTCCTACAAAGTCATCCCCCAGGTCCAGCGGGTCTCCCGGCTGAACGTGAGTCAGCTGCTCGATTATCCGATCGCCAACATCGGCAGTGTTCCGGTACCGCTCTCCACCATCGCGAAGATACGCACCGAGACGGTTCCCGAGACCCTGAACCACTTTCAGCAGCTGAATTCGGCCACGCTGGCCGGCGTCGCCTCGCCGGGCGTCTCGCAGGCGGATGCGCTCAATTACCTCAAGGATCTCGCGGCACGCACGCTGCCGAGCGGCTATACCGTCGACTATGCCGGCCCGTCGCGGCAGTTCGTGCAGGAGTCCGGCGGAGTCATGGGCACGTTCGGGTTCGCCATCGTCATCGCCTTCCTGACGCTTGCCGCGCTTTACGAGAGCTTCCGCGACCCGTTGGTGATCTTGATCTCGGTGCCGCTCTCCATCGCAGGCGCGCTGATCTTCATCGCGCTCGGCGTACACGGCGCCTCGCTGAACATCTACACCCAGGTGGGTCTCGTCACATTGATCGGTCTCATCAGCAAGCACGGCATTCTCATCGTGGAAGTCGCGAACGAGCAGCAGCTCAGCGGCAAATCGAAGCGGGATGCCATCATCGCAGCGGCCGGCGTCCGGCTGCGGCCCATTCTCATGACGACGGCGGCCATGGTGTTGGGCGTCATTCCCCTGGTCTTCGCGCAGGGCGCAGGGGGCGCCTCGCGCTATGCCATCGGCCTGGTGATCTCCACCGGCCTCGGCATCGGTACCCTGTTCACCCTGTTCGTCGTACCCGCTGTGTACGTGATGATCGGCGCGACTCACTCCGAAGGCGCGCTCCAAACCGAGCCCTGATCGTGAACTCGGGATTTGACAGGGGACCGCGGCTGTGGCCGCCGCACTTATCATTCAAATTGTTACAGGTGTTTTACTAAGTCATTTCTAGGAACACGGCCCCCTCAATTTGTCGCGAGCGCCTGCCGACATCAGGGCACGCCTCGCAAACAAGTCGTCAAAACCTTGACAAACTCCGCGTTGCGTTTTGTCGATTGTCTTGTATATTCCAACCGCAGTGTATTGATTTAACAAGATTCCGAGGGCGGGTTGTAACCTCGAAATTACTTTAACTTCTTGAATTTGTGGCGGAGTTTACATGGTCAGTGCGTGGGAAAGCTTGCACTCTGCGACGCTGGAGCTGGTTCGCTCCACCCCGATCAAACAGCGATTGATCGCTGCCTATCGGCGCCATCTGTCCTCGATCCATGAGGAGCAGCTTCCGCCCGACGCGCGCGGCTCATTCGGCCAAGTCATGCGCTGCCTTGCGGGCGTCCCGCCTCTTCGCGGAGAGGATGCCGTGACTGCCTCGGTTCGCAAGATGTCCAATCAAGAAGCCGACGACTGCGCAGCGCTCATTGTCGAGATCTGGGGTATGTTGTCTCGTGCGATGGGCGATGCCGGCACCCAGCGTCAAACGGCTGCCGTGGTGCAGCTGCGAAGCGTCGATTGTGCACCCGCGGATTTCGAGGCGCCGGTCCTGACCGTCGCGAACTGACCACCCTGTCCGGCTGCCTCCTCAATCGAGGCCGACTCGTCAGTCGAGCTTGAATTCGATGCTGTCCCAGCGCGTGGATTCCTGATGACGCGCCTGGCGCTTCAGTGCATCGATCAAGCTGCGCTCGTTCCAACCGCTCACCTCATCCGCCAGCTCCTTGATGGCCTTGGCGAGCGGCTCGGTGGATCCAAAATTCTCCAGTGCCACGATCGGACGGTCCGCCGCCTTCGCAAAATTCATTTGAAATAGCACCAGATCCGGCGCGGCTCGATAGGCGGCCGGCACCACGATGACGACCTCGCAGGGCGCAATCTGGCGGCGCAGCTCCTCCCGCTCGGCTTCCTTGTCGATCGGGCGCTTCCCATGGGCCTGTCCGGTGTTGTGATAGTAAAAAGTACCCGACGCTTCCAGGTATTCGAACACGCGCGCGTAGTCGTCGTTCTCTTCCCAGGAGTGGGTCACGAACAAGCGGATCGGATTCACACGCGTCGACATGGGCCTAGTTTATCGCGACGATGGTCAAGCGCGAAGCTCTAGCCGTCGATAGAATGGGTGATGTGCGTTTGATCATCTATAACATCCGTTACGCCACCGGAACGGGCCCCGCATTCCATCTTCCCCTGCCGGGAGCGGGCTACTTGCGGTCTAGCCGGCACGTTCTGTCGCAAATCACCGACTTCATCAAGGGCCAGGATCCCGACGTGGTGGGGCTGATCGAAGTCGACACGGGGTCGATCCGCACCGGCATGGTGAATCAAGCGGACTTCATCGCCCGCTCGCTGGGCCACTACTCGACTTTCGAGTGCAAGTACGGTCAGTTCTCCGTCAACCAGATGGTCCCGATCGTCCGCAAACAGGCGAATGCCTTTCTGGCGGCGCCGCGGGTGCGCGGCGAGCGCTTTCATTATTTCGATACCGGCATCAAGCGCCTGATCATCGAGCTCGAGCTCGATGACATCGCCATCTTTCTGGTGCATCTGTCGCTCAAGTTTCGGCATCGCCAATATCAGCTGCGGTACCTCTACGATCTGGTGCGCAAGACCGCGAAGCCGGTAATCGTTGCGGGCGACTTCAATACCTACTGGGGAGATCACGAGATCTACCTCTTCATGCAGGCTGCCGGGCTCAAGAACGCGAATGCGCGCGGCCTGCCTTCTTACCCGAGTTCGAGCCCGCGCAAAGAGCTGGACTTCATCCTGCATAGCCGCGAGATCGAGGTCGACCGGTTCCAGATTCCGGATATCCAGCTATCGGACCATCTCCCGCTGATCTGTGATTTCACCATCCGCGAATCGAGCCGGGCGGCGGCCTGAGGGCCCATGCAGGGCGGCAGCTGGAAATTCGAGGTCGACGTCGACCGTGTCGCGTGGCTGACTTGCGACACGCCGGGCACCTCCACCAATGTCCTGTCGGCCACCGTGCTCACAGAGCTTGCGGCCGCGCTTTCGGAGATTGCGCAACTCGAGCCCCGCGGCGTGGTGGTGCGCTCGGGAAAGCGCAGCGGCTTCGTCGCGGGAGCGGACATCAAGGAGTTCGTGGAGCTTCGCAGCCCCGAGGACGCCTATGCGCTCATCCGCAGCGGCCAGCAGGTGCTCGATCGGCTCGAGAACCTCGCCTGCCCGAGCGTTGCGGCCATCCACGGTTTCGCGCTCGGCGGCGGCTTGGAGCTTGCGCTCGCCGCGACCTACCGGATCGGCGCCGACGACGCGAGCTTGGCGCTCGGACTGCCTGAGGTCCAGCTCGGTATTCACCCCGGATTCGGAGGCACCGTGCGCAGCGTTCGCCTGATCGGCGTACGGCCGGCGCTCGAGTTGATGCTCAAAGGCAAACCCTTCAAGGGAGCGCGTGCGCTCGAGGTCGGCCTGCTCGATCAATTGGTGCCGCCATCGGAAATCGAGGCGGCGGCGAAGCGGCTGCTGCTCCACCCGCCTGCAAGAAAATCGGCGCCGTTCGTCGAGAAGCTGTTGAACCTCCGCGCGATGCGGCCCTTCATCGCGCGGCAGGCGGCGGCGGGGCTCTCCGCGAAGGTGCCCCGGGAGCACTACCCCGCCCCCTACGCCATCGTCGATCTCTGGCTCAAATACGGCGCAGCCGGCACCGAGAGCTACGAGGCCGAGGCTCGCTCGATCGCCGATCTCATGTGCACGCCCAGCTCCCGAAACCTGGTGCGTGTGTTCCTGCTCCAATCCCGACTGAAGAGCCTGGGCGGAAAACCGAACGCCGAATTCCGGCACCTGCACGTCATCGGCGCCGGCGTGATGGGCGGCGACATCGCGGCCTGGGCTGCGCTGCGCGGCATGACGGTGACGCTGCAGGATCGCAGCGCGGAGCTGATCGCGCCGGCCCTGGCGCGCGCCGGCGCTTTGTTCGAGAAGCGTCTCAAAGACCCCGAATCGGCAGCGGCCGCCGTCGCACGGCTGAGCGCAGATGTGGCCGGAAGCGGTGTGGCCTCGGCCGATGCCGTGATCGAGGCGATCGTCGAGAACGTGGACGCCAAGCGCGCGCTGTTTGCGGAGATCGAGCCCAAGCTCAAGCCGGGGGCGGTGCTGGCCACCAACACGTCCAGCATCGAGATCGAGCTGCTCGCCGAGAAGCTGCGCGATCCCGGGCGGCTGGTCGGAATTCATTTCTTCAACCCGGTCCCACAGATGCAGCTGGTGGAGATCGTCCAAGGCGCCGGCACGAATGCCGAGTGGCTGCAAAAGGCTCTCTGGTTCACCCGCAAGCTCGACAGGCTGCCGTTGCCCTGCAAAAGCGCGCCCGGCTTTGTGGTCAATCGCATTCTGATGCCCTACATCAATGAAGCACTATTCGCGCTGTCGGAGGGCATCCCCGCCGCCGTGATCGACAAGGCCGGTACGCGATTCGGCATGCCGGTCGGCCCCATCGAGCTCGCCGATGTGGTTGGCCTGGACGTTGCCCTGCATGTCGGGGGGGTGCTGGCGGCCGCCTTCGGCAGGCAGGTGCCCGAGATCTTGGTCAAACAAGTGAACGACAAGAAGCTCGGCCGCAAAAGTGGGGAGGGCTTCTACCTTTGGAGGGACGGGAAGGCGGTGCACGCGCCGACCCACCCTGTGACGGTTCCGGCCGATCTGGAGGACCGATTGATCCTGCCCATGCTGAACGAGGCCGTGGCAGCCCTCCGGGAAGGCGTCATCGAGGACGCCGACCTGCTGGATGCCGGCGCGGTGTTCGCGACCGGTTTTGCCCCTTTTCGCGGGGGACCGTTGCAATACGCCAAAGCGAGGGGTATCTCTCAGACCATCCAGCGTTTGAACCAGCTTGCCACGCGGTATGGGGAGCGTTTCCGGCCGGATGCCGGTTGGAGCCTGCTAAGCGACGCAGATCGTGCGTCAATGTGACTCAATTGGACGTATCTTAAGTTACCTGTGATAGCCTTCTCGGGCAAAATCATAGGGTTGCCCGACGGAGCTTAAGAATTTCCCGATGGATGAACGACCGGTCGAACTCTCGATTCTAAAAAACTTCTCGCCCCTCGACGGACTGAAGGCGGAGAATCTGCTTGCGCTCGCGCGCAAAACGCATATTCGCGACTTGGGCGCCGGCCGCGTCCTGTTCAAAGAGGGAGATTCCGACAAGCGCACGTTCTACCTGGTCTCGGGCAGCGTGGAGCTGCGGTCGGATGAGCGGGTGATAGCAACCGTCCGCGCCGGAACCCCGGAGGCCCGTGCGGCGCTCACCCCCGGACTGCCGCGTAAATTCACGGCCCGAGCGGTCACCGATCTGTCCTACATCATGATCGATAGCGACTTGCTGGACGTGCTGCTCACGTGGGATCAGACGGGTCAATACGAGGTAGCCGAGCTGCATGGCGATGGCCTCGACGCGACCGGCGACTGGATGACGACGCTCCTGCAGACCAAAGCATTCCATCGGATCCCGCCCGCCAACATCCAGGCAATCTTCATGCGCATGCAGCGGATCAACTATCGCGAGCGCGATGTGGTGATCAAACAAGGCACCGAGGGCGACTATTTCTACGTGGTCGTGGCCGGCAAGTGCGTGGTCACGCGCGAGACACCGCTCAACAAGGAGGGCATCAAGCTCGCGGAACTAGGCCCGGGAGATAGTTTCGGGGAGGAGGCGCTGATCGCCGAGGCGAAGCGAAATGCCACCGTCACGATGTCGACCGACGGCACGCTGATGAGGCTTGGAAAGAATGATTTCCAGACCCTGCTGAACGAGCCGATGCTGCAATGGGTCTCTCAAGACCGGGCCAAGGAGATCGTCGCGGGCGGAGGCAAGTGGCTCGATGTGCGCCTGCCGAGCGAGTTCCAGAATTTCAAAATCGAAGGCGCGGTCAATATTCCCCTGTATTTCATTCGGCTCAAGATCAATGCGCTCGACAAGAAGACGCCTTACGTCGTTTGCTGCGATACCGGCCGCCGGAGCTCCGCCGCCGCCTATATCCTGAGCGAGCGTGGTTTCGAAGCGTACGTCCTGAAAGGCGGCTTGGCCGGTACCGAAGCCGCGCGCTCGCGCGGCGATTAGGAGCGTATCTGAGCAGTTTGAGTGAGTCGCGGGAAACGCCGTCGCCGAGCGCGTATCGCGAGCAGAATCCCTACAAGCCTCCGCCGCCCGAGTATAGGCCGCCCTCCCTGCTCGCGGAGCACAAGGGCCTGGCGATCCTGTTCACCGCGATCTTGCTCGGGTGCATTGGATATGGGTGGAGAGTGCTGCATGCGCCGCCGCGACGCGCAGCATCGGGGGCCGAAGCCGGCGCGATGTCCGCAGCGTCTACCGTTCGCGCCGCGCCCGAGTCGACGCAGCCGCCCGACCGAGACGCCGCAAGTTCGGCGCAGCCGATCTATATCGAAGCGCTGCCGGAGAAGGATAAGCGCTGACGGCCGGGGTCTCGGCCTAAGGCTACATGGTGTGCGTCGGCTTGTCGCCGCCGAGCGCACCCGCCAAATAATTTTCGATTTTCTTCTGCGTATTGCCGCGATCCTGATCGCTGAACTGCACGCCAATGCCGGCGGTGCGCTTGCCCTGGGCGCCCTTCGGCGTCATCCAGATCACGCGGCCGGCGACGGGAAGCTTCTCCTCCTCGCCCATCAGATTGAGCAGCATGAAGACCTCATCGCCCAGCCGGTAGTTGCTGTTGGTCGGGATGAACAGCCCGCCGTTCTTTACGAACGGCATATAGGCGAGGTACAGCGCACTCTTGTCCTTGATCGTGAGCGTGAGCAGACCGGGTTTGTTACTTGGACTTCGCAATCTTATGTCTTCCGCAATGAGAGTGCCGCCCGGCCGCCAAGCAGCAGAGCTTCCAGCGCCAATTGTTGATTCAACCCGGTCGAGGCGAGGCGCCTCAACTCCCGGGCGGCGTCCAGCAGCTCAAATAAGGCTCTTATCTTGGGCTTAAGTAAAGCGGCAGGCAAGCGGACGGGTTCCGCAGTTTGAAGCGAAACGGCGCCGCCGACATCCGCTTGTATGCGCTGTGTGATCCAGTTCTCAAGCCAAATGAGCCGCAGGCTCATGTTGGACTTCGTCCAGGCCTCCGCGAGCACCGTGACATCGACGCTCCCTCCCTCGAGGCCCTTCAGACCCTCGCGCATATCCGTGTCGAGACGCGCGATATCCGCTGCCGGAAGCTCGAGCGCCATGAGCGGAGCTCCGGCGGCCAGCTTGAGCGCCGCGTCCCAACCGCCCGCACCGGCGTCACGCTCCGCGAGCCATGCAAGCGCCGCGTCGCGCGGCGGCGGGCGCAGCTGAAGCCTGACGCAACGGCTGGCGATGGTCGCCGGCAATCGATGGCTGGGCTTGGCGACGAGGATCAGCAACGTGTCGCCGCTCGGTTCCTCCAAGGTCTTCAAGAAGGCGTTCGCACCGTTGGCATTGAGTGACTCCGCGTTCTCCACCACCGCCGTCTTACGGCCTCCGCGAAAGCTCGACAGCGACAACGACTCGATGAGCTCGCGGATCTGATCGACTTTGATCTGCTGGGCCTCGTCGAGGAGCCGCACGACATGGAAGTCGGGATGATTGTCGGCGCGAAGCAGTACGCACGAGCCGCAGACGCCGCAAGGCGCAGGCGCCGCCGATTCGCATAGCGCCAATGCGCAGATCCACGCAGCGAGCGCTTCGGCGCCGAGACCGGGCTGACTCAGTATCAATAGCGACTGCGGCAAGCGGTTCGCCGCCCTCGCGGCGCGCACGCGCTGCTGCGCGTCGCCCAGCCAAGGCAGGGAATCGACGCTCAGGAAATCCACGTCCGAGCCTCCAGCTCGCCGATGATTTGCGCAGTCACGTCATCCTCGGGCCGGCTCGCGTCGATGACCGCGATGCGCGCGGGCTCCGCCGCGGCCCTCGCGAGGTAACCGGCGCGCACACGCTCGAAGAACTCGATGCGTTCGCGTTCGAATCGATCCACGGCGCCTTGCGTGGCCGAATGACGCGAACGAGCGCGTGCCAGGCCGATACCGACCGGCACATCGAGCAGAAACGTGAGATCGGGGCGGCGTGGGCCCTGCACCAGGCGCTCCAGTTGAGCGATGGCGTCCAGAGCGAGCCCCCGGCCGGCGCCCTGATACGCATAGGTTGCATCCGTGAATCGATCGCAGATCACCCAGCGGTCCGCCGCCAGACTGGGCTCGATCTGGTTTTCCAGATGCACTGATCGAGCCGCGAACATGAGCAGCAGTTCGGCGGCATCCGGCACGCGCTCCGCGCCCGGCGTGAGCACCAGCTCGCGGATCCGCTCGGCCAGCGGCGTGCCGCCGGGCTCGCGTGTCACGACGTGCGCGATGCCGCGATCGGCCATTGCCTGCGCGAGGCGCGCCACCTGGGTGGTCTTGCCGACACCCTCGATCCCCTCGAAAGTCAGAAAGCGGCCTCGCCCGCTCATTTGGACACCTCCGACGCCTTCTCACGCAGATGCGCCACGTAGCGCGCGACCGCCGCGTTTTGCTGCTCCAGCGTCACCGAAAATACATGGCTCCCGTCATTCTTCGGGGATGCGACGAAATACAGTGCGTCGGTCGACTCCGGGTGCGCCGCCGCATCGATGGCCGGCGCCCCCGCGAGGGCGATCGGCGTCGGCGGTAGGCCGGCGCGCGTATAGGTATTGTACGGACCGTCGGCATGGAGATCGACGGTGTGCAACTCGCCGTCGTAACGGTCGCCGAGCCCGTAGATCACGGTCGGATCGGCCTGCAAACGCATACCGATGCGCAGCCGATTCAGATAGAGACCGGCGATTTTCGGCAGCTCCTGGGGCACGCCGCTCTCCTTCTGAACGATGGAAGCCACGATCAACAATTCTTCCGCGTTTCGCAGCGGCACCGAGGGATCTCGGCCCCTCCAGGCGGCATCCAGCTCGCGCGCCAGCGCCGCATGCGCCTGCTTGAGAACATCCACGTCCGTCGTGCCGCTCGGAAAACGGTACGTTTCGGGCAAGAATTGCCCCTCGGAGTCGGTGCCGGGAGCACCAAGCTTGTCCATCAAGCCTTGCGGCGAATCGGGCAACGTCGCCGTGATATCGGGATTCTTTTTGATCGCCGCCAGCATGTCTTGAACGCGCCAGCCATCGACGATGGTAAATGAGTGCAGCAACACCTGGCCGATGACCATCTTGTGCAGCAGCGAGCGGGGCGTCGCTCCGGGCTCGATCTCGTACTCCCCGGCCTTGATGCCGGACGCGAGGCCTTTCAATCGAGCGTATAGCAACCAAACCCTCGGCTGTGAAATCACACCCCGCTCCGCCAGCTCGGCGGCAACGCGCGCGAACCGGCTGCCGGGCAAGACCTTGAATCGAACCGGAGTCGAGACGTTCAAAGGCTGATCCAGACTTCTCAGACCCGCCATCACGAGCATCGCGACGATCGCCAATCCCCCGAGGAGCAACGCCGCCGCGGCGAATATGCGCCGCGCCCTCATTCGAGCTCCAAGCGCGCCCGCAATCCATCCGCGGCGCTCGACGAGCCGATGCGGATACGTCGCCTGCCATGTTCGATGACTTTCACCGACACGACGCCGGCGACCGCGTTCGTCATGAAGACTTCTGCTGCAAGATCGAGCTGCTCGAGACCGACTGTCCCCTGCCGGGGACGCAAACGCAGCCTTTCCGCCTGCTCGAGCACCCAGCGCCGCATCACTCCGGCGATGCCGCAGCGATCGAGCGCGGGAGTCGTCAGCGTGGAGCCGCGCCGTACGAAAAGATTGGACATCGTGCCGCATACCAGGTTGCCGTCGATATCCCGCATCAGTCCCTCCCAAACACGCTCGTCGCTCCATTCGGAGCGCGCCAGCACCGAGTCCAGCCGGTTCAGCGTTTTGAGGCCGGCCAACGCCGGATTCGATCCGACCGTCGTCGCACAAATCCGCACGCGTTGCAAAGACTGCGCCGCGGCAAAGGGTGGAACGGCGGACAGCGACAGTATTCGAGTACAGCGTTCCCGGCCGCTCGGTCGATATCCCCGCGCCCCGGAACCACGCGTCAGAATGAGTTTGAGGACGGCATCGGCTTGCGGCCGCGCCCGCAGCACGAGCTCGCGTCGTAGCGCCGAGGCACGCGGCGCATCGATGGACATCCTGCGACAGCCGTCGAACAGGCGGTCCAGATGATACTCGAGCAGCCTGATCCGCCCGTCTCGCACCCGCATGGTCTCGAACAGTCCGTCGCCGTACTGCAATCCACGGTCGCGGCAGTCGATACGGTGGCCCGCGGCGCCATTGATCCACGTTCCCTGAAAACCAAGTGCCGCCGGGGTACCCTGTCGGGCCGGCCTCATCGGGTCGCCCTCACGGCGCGCAGCAGGCCTTCGGCCTTCGCGCGAGTCTCCGCGAGCTCTTGCTCCGGGATCGAATCGGCGACGATACCGGCTCCGGCTCGAAAGCCGAGCGCATCGCCGTGCGCCGTGATGGTGCGAATCAAGATGTTGAAATCACAGCTCCCGTCCCGGTTGATGTAGCCGATGGCGCCCGTGTAGGCGCCGCGTCCCATCCCTTCGAGCTCGGCGATGATCTCCATGCATCGAACCTTGGGACAACCGGTGATGGTGCCGCCGGGGAACATGGCTCGGACGATCTGCACCGGCGAAACCGCGTCGAGCTTGAGACCGCTGACATTGGAGACGATATGGTGGACGTGGGCGTAGCTCTCGACCGTCATGTATTCGTCGACCCTGACCGAGCCGCCCACGCACACCCGCCCGAGATCGTTGCGCTCGAGATCGATGAGCATGACGTGCTCCGCCCGCTCCTTTTCGTTATTGAGCAGCGACTCGATCAACGCCGCGTCGCGCTCGGGCGATGCGCCGCGGGGCCGCGTGCCGGCGATGGGTCGCGTCGAGACGATACCGCCGTGGACCGAGACCAGACGCTCCGGCGAGGAACTGATCACCGCGAAGTCACCGTCCCGAAGGAGCGCGGCGAACGGGCTGGGATTTGCCGCGCGCAGCGCACGGTAGAGCGCGGCCGGATCCACCGCCGCGGCCGACCGCCCGCGCCAGCCTCGCGACAGATTCGCCTGGTACACGTCGCCCGCCGCAATGTAGTCGAGCGCGCGCTGCACGGACGCGATGAACCGGGCCGGATCTTCCTCCTCGACATCGAAATCAGTCATGCGCGTGCTGGGCAGTTCCCCGCAGCGCCTCACATCCTCGGCAAAGCGCTCGAGCAGCCCCTCGAACCCCGGCTCGGCGATCACCCACGACCTGCCGCTCTGGCGGTCGCGGATCCATGCGGCGGGCGTACGAATCGCGAGAGCCGACAACGGATCCGCGCTCGGCGGAAGCGTCAACGACGGCTCGATCTCGCGGGCGATTTCATAGGAGAGGTACACCAGCCAGCCGCCGGTGAACGGTACTGCGGCGGCCTCTGCCGGGATGCGCAAGGCCTGCCACCAGCGCTCTAGGGCTGCGAGGAAGCCGCCGGTGTTCTGTATGAACGGCCCGGACATCCGGCCGCCGCCGCTCTGGCGCAGCACCTCGCCGCTCGAGATCGGGAGGACATCGAAGCGGCCGCCGACCGTCGCGGGGCCGATGGGTGCGCTGCTCTCGAGCAATCCCGGGTAGCGCTCGGGATGCCTCGAGATCAGGCCCAGGGGCTCAAATTCGGCGGAAAATGAGCGAACCGTTGGTGCCACCGAAGCCAAACGAATTGGACAAGACGGTGTCGAGCTTCATTTGCCGCGCCTCTTTGGGCACGTAGTCGAGGTCGCACCCTTCTCCGGGCTGGTCCAAGTTGATGGTCGGGGGGGCGATCTGGTCGCGCAGCGCGAGCACGGAGAATATGGCCTCCACCGCTCCCGCGGCCCCGAGTAGATGCCCGGTCATGGATTTCGTCGAACTCACGGCGAGCCGCTTCGCGGCGGCGCCGAAGGCTCGATGGATCGCCGTGGTTTCCGCCCGATCGCCGAGTTCGGTGGAAGTGGCATGGGCGTTGATGTACTGAACCTGATCGGGGGTGATTTTCGCATCGTTGAGCGCATTGGCCATGGCTTTGCGCGCGCCCTCCCCGTCCTCGGGCGGCGCGGTGACGTGAAACGCATCGCCGCTCATCCCGAAGCCGATGATCTCCGCATACATCTTGGCGCCGCGCGCCTTCGCGTGCTCGTACTCCTCGAGCATCATGGCGCCGGCGCCGTCGCCCATCACGAAGCCGTCCCGATCCTTGTCCCAAGGACGGCTCGCCGCTTGTGGGTTGTCATTGCGCAGTGACAACGCCTTGGCCTGTGCGAAGCCGCTCATGCCGGTCGGGCACGTCGCCATCTCGGACCCGCCGGCCAGCATGGCGTCCGCGTCGCCGAATTGAATCAGCCTGAGCGCCATGCCGATGGCGTGCGTCGACGTGGTACATGCCGTCGCGATGGCCAGGTTTGGCCCGGTCAAATTGAAGGCGATCGACAAGTGGCCGCTCACCAGATTGATGATGCTGGCGGGGATGAAGAACGGCGAGACCTTCTTCGGCGAATGAGTCTCGAGATACTTGTCGTAGGTGATCTCGATGGACTCCAGACCGCCCATCCCGGACCCCATCAGCACGCCGATGCGGTCCGAATTGGTCTCGTTGACCGCCAACCCGGAGTCGCGCATCGCCTGCATGCCGGCCACCACGCCGTACTGCATGAAGGCGTCCATGCGGCGCGCGTCCTTGGCGCTCATGAACGGCTCGAGATCCAGATTGCGGATCTCCCCGCCGAAGTGCGTAGGGAAATTAACGGCCTCGAACCGCGTCACCGGTCCGATGCCGCTGCGGCCCCCGACGATCGCATCCCAGGCAGCGGCGATTTCGTTGCCGACCGGAGAAACGATCCCTAGCCCTGTAACCACGACCCGTCGTTTGCTCAACGGCAACTCCTCAAAAGCATGCTTGAACGGCGGACAAGCGATGCACCCTGCTCGATGACCGGCCGTCCAACCGGCATGCTACCCGACCCGCCCGAGGCGCTGGCGCCGACCAGCGTCAGGCCTTGCCCTTGTGCGAATTGATGTAATCGATGGCCTGCTGAACCGTGGTGATCTTCTCCGCATCCTCATCGGGAATCTCGGTCTCGAATTCCTCTTCGAGCGCCATCACCAGCTCAACCGTATCCAGCGAGTCCGCGCCGAGATCATCGACGAACGAGGCATCATTGGTAACTTCTTCTTCTTTCACGCCCAACTGTTCGGCCACGATCTTCTTAACCTGCTGCTCAACAGTACTCATCGTTATGGTGTCCTTTCGGGAAAGCCCGTTCGGGAAAACCCCTTTTCGGGAAAAATATTAAACACATGCCGCCTTTCTTAGGGCCCGCGGCCAGCCTTTTGTCGGCAGGGCGCGTATTTTATGTGAACGCGACGGAGACGGCTACCATGGCCCCTCAATTGCCCGGCCCATGACTCAACTCGCCTTGACAAACGCCGGCAGTTGGTATGACCGGCACCGACCCAAGACGATGCCGGCCTTTAGGCCATGTACATCCCACCGTTCACGTGCAGCGTCTCCCCGGTGATATATCCGGCCTCGGCGGACGCCAGGAATGCGGCGGCCGCCGCGATGTCGGCCGGCAGACCCAGGCGGCCCAGCGGTATCTGGGAACTGAGGCTCGCGCGCTGCGTTTCGTTCAGCGCGCGCGTCATGTCGGTGTCGATGAAGCCGGGCGCGATGACGTTCGCGGTGATATTGCGCGATCCGACCTCGCGGGCCAGCGACTTGGTGAACGCGATCATGCCCGCCTTGGCGGCCGCATAATTGGCCTGGCCCGGGTTGCCGGTGAGACCCACGATTGAGGCGATGCTGATGATGCGCCCCTTCCGGGCCTTCATCATGCCGCGCAGTACCGCCTTGGACAGCCGAAACACCGAGGCGAGGTTGGTCTGCATGACCGCGTCCCAATCCTCCTGCTTCATGCGCACGAGCAGCATGTCGCGCGTAATCCCCGCATTGTTGCAAAGAATCGAGATCGCACCCTCCTTGGATTCGATGTCCGCGATCAGCGCATCGATCGATGCCTGGCTGGTAACCTCGAGCACCGCCCCGCGGCCTCCGTGGGCTTGCAACGCCTCGCCGATCCGCGCCGCACCGTCGGGCGTGGTCGCGGTACCGATGACGCGGGCGCCGTCGGCGCTCAGGCGCGCGGCGATGGCCGCTCCAATTCCCCTCGATGCGCCCGTGACCAGCGCGATTTCTCCCGTCAGCATGTGGCTCCTTTCTGCATTTGGCCCCGTTCCACTATCAGGCGTTGAGTTGCGCGAGCGCATCGCCGAGCGATTGGCGATCTTCGAGCGCCAGCATCTTGATGTCGCGGTTCTTGTCGACTCGCCGATTCAACGAGGTCAGCACCTTGCCCGGGCCGCATTCGATCAATTGGGTCGCACCGGCGGAAATCATGGTTCGCACGGTGGCGGCCCAATAAACCGGAGTATGCAGCTGTTTGACCACGGCGGCGCGAATGTCGGCGGGTGTCTTATGCGTCTTCACATCCACGCCGTAAACCGCGATGCCCGCCGGCGGCGTCACGGCGATTCCCTCGATGCGCTCGCGCAGGCGCTCCGCCGCAGGCCCCATCAAAGAGCTGTGCGCCGGCACGCTGATGGGCAGCGCCACGGCGCGCCGTGCGCCCCGGGCGCTGGCCGCCTCGATGGCGCGCGCGACTGCCGAGGCCGTTCCGGCAATCACCACTTGGCCCGGTGCGTTGAAATTTACCGCTTCCACCACCTCGCCCTGGGCGGCCTCGGCGCATGCGGCTTCGACATCGGTGTCCTCCAGCCCAAGGATGGCAGCCATGGCTCCCTGCCCGGACGGCACCGCTGCCTGCATCGCTTCGGCTCGAAACTTCACCAGATCGACCGCGGTCTTGAAGTCGAGGCAGCCTGCCGCCGTGAGCGCGCTGAACTCCCCCAGACTATGGCCTGCCATGAGCTTCGGCACCGGCCCCCCGCGCTCGAGCCACAGCCGGTAGGTCGCGACCCCGGCGGTCAGCATCAGCGGTTGGGTGCATTCGGTCGCGTTCAAGGCCTCGGCCGGGCCTTGCTGGGCGCGTATCCACAGATCGTACCCGAGCACTTCGGAGGCTTCCGCGAAGGTCGCTTCGACGACCGGCGAGATCTGCGCCAAGGAGGCCATCATGCCGACGGACTGAGAGCCCTGGCCCGGGAATACGAACGCTAACGACATGCTCAATGGATCCTTTCGGCGCGAGAATGGAGGCGGATTATAGCCAGCCGCCACGAGAGTGCAGCTCCGATCACGAATCCGCACGCGGCGCCGTACAGATGCGCATCCACCACCACCAGCGGCGGCTCGTGACCGCCGAGTTGTTCGAAAGTCAGTTTGCCTACGATGCACACAAGCAGGAGCCAGCGGTCCCACTCCCCGGCGAGCAGATGCCTCGCGACGCCGGCGGCCATGATCGTATGCAAGACGCCGGAGGCGCCCACGTACCAGGTCACCCGCGGGCTCAGCCACCACAGCCCGCAGCTGATCGCGAGCGCTCCCGCACAGACGATCACGCACCATTCCACCGGGTCGTAATCCTGCGCGAACAGCGCCCACATCAGCACCAGGCCCAGCTCGTTCAGCAGCAGATGATGCAGATCCAAATGCACGATGTGGGCCGTAAGCAACCGCCACCACCCGCCGGCCGCTATGCCCCCGCGGTCGTAGCGCAACAACGCGTTGGCACTGTCGCCAAGACCCAACACAAGATGGAGCAACAGCACGATGGCGAGCAACCAAATCCACCGTCCGCGGTCCCACTGCAACGCCCTTGCAACATGTGCGAACCAATCCGCAATCTGTCCGCGCCGATTCGCACCTTCACCGGACATCGCTGTCTCCTATTTTGGTATGATTCGGGGAATGTCCGAGGTCACTATGCATATTCGCCAACGCGGTTTCACTCTCATCGAGATCATGGTCGTGGTCGTCATTCTCGCAGTGCTGGGCGCGCTCGTGGTGCCAAAGATTCTGGAGAACGTCGATAAGGCCCGCGTCACCCGAGCCGCGAGCGACATCCGCGCGATCCAGACCGCCCTCGATCTGTACCGGCTGGATAATTTCAAATACCCGACCACCGAACAAGGCCTGCAAGCCCTGGTCACTCAGCCCTCGGACCCTACCATCACCAATTACCGCTCGGGCGGCTATCTGCCGTCGCTCCCCAAGGATCCGTGGAACAATCCCTACCAATACGTGAGTCCCGGAGCCGGCGGTCGTGACTACGACATCATCAGCTATGGTCGCGACGGCAAGCCGGGCGGCGAAGGCTACGACGCCGATATCAGCACCACGACACTCGAGCAGCGGTAGCGAGCCCATCGCGGTGCCGGGCGCTTTGCGCAACCGGGGATTCACGCTCGTCGAGATTCTGGTGGTGGTCGTGATCATGGCCATCGTGGTCTCGCTCGCCGTTCTTTCCATCGGCGTGACCGGACGCGACTCCCAGCTGGACGATGAAACCAGGCGCATCGAGGGTTTGATCGACATCCTGCACGAACGAGCAGTGCTGGAAGGCCGTGATTTCGGGGTGCGCATCGAACCCACCGCGTACGAGTTTGCGGTATACGACCCGGACCGCGACCGCTGGCTCAACATGAACGACGAAAGCGAGTTCCGGCGTCGCATCCTGCCCAAAGGAGTCACCTTTCAATTGGAGCTCGACTCGGTCGCCGTCGTTTTGAAGGCGCCCGATACCAATCTGAGCGATGGACCGGCCCCTCCCCCTCAGCTCGCGATCGCGGCGAGCGGAGAAGGGACCCCGTTCCGCCTCACCCTGCTTCGGGATGCGACGCAGGCGCACGCGTCGGTCGACGGCGATTCCTTCGGCAAGACCAGCCACGAGAGTTCCGATCATGCGTCGGGAAAGCGCTCGTGAGACATCGGCCGGACGGCGGATTCACGCTGGTCGAGGTGCTGGTGGCTCTGGTGGTCGTGGCGATCGGGCTGGCGGCGCTCATGGTCGCGGTGTCCGGGACGGCGCGCACCAGCGGCTATTTGCGGGATAAGACGCTCGCCCAATGGATCGCGCTCAATCGCCTCGCCGAAGTCAGGCTGACCGTCAACAAGATGGCTCAAGGCAGCATTCAGACCATCGGCATGCAATCTCAATCCAGCGGCATTCAATCCAGCGGCAGCCAATCCACCGGCAGCCAATCCACCGGCGGTCAATCCAGCAGCAGCCAATCCAGCGGCATTCAATCCAGCAGCCCCCTCAGCAGCGGCACTCAGAACAACGATACCGGCCAGCTGCAGTTTGCGGGCCGCACCTGGCACTACGACACGAGGTATTTCGACACGACGTTCCAGAGCACGAAGCGAATCGTCGTCCGCGTGTGGGCGGGCGATGCCAACACCAAGGGCAATCCGCTGGCGGAGGCGACGGGCTTTTTCGGCATCGGATTGAGTGTGCCCGGCAACTCGAACGCCATCGACTGGACTCAAGGCAACACGGCCGCATCGGCGAACTGCCCGCCGCCCGGCTCAACACCCACGAACGGCGGCATGACCCCACCCACGAGCGGCATGGCGAACTGCACCCCGAACAACGGGACTCTTCAAGCCCCCGTCCCTCAAGTCGCGGCCCCGCCGACCTCGCTCGGCGGAACGGACCTGGAATGAGACCCCCCCGGCAGCGGCGCTCCAGGCTCGGCGCACCCAGGCTCGGCGGCTTCACGCTCATCGAGATCATGGTCGCGCTCCTGATCCTCGGCATCATGACCGCGCTCGGGTATGAAACGTATCGGGCGGCGCGCATTTCCGCCGAGCGCACCGAGGAGTCCCTGAAGCGCTCGCGCGAGATCGAATTCGGCATGCGTGTGCTCGTCATGGATTTCGCGCAGATCGCGCCGCGGCCGGTGCGCGACCCGCTCGGCCAGACGCGCATCCCGGCGCTGCACGGCTTTTCCGGCAACGGCACGAGCGCGAACGGCTCGCTATCCGGCAGTACGGCGGCCCCGCTCGGCGCCGGCAGCACCATGCATTTCAACTCGGACCCGGGCTTTCAATCGAGCTTCTCCAATTCGAGCTCCAGCACCCTCGCGCTCGTGGACCTCACGCGCACCGGATGGTCGAATACGGCGGGGCAGCAGCGCGGCACGCTGCAGCGGGTGTCCTATGCCTTGGTCAACGGCGTGTTGAAGCGCAGCTACACCACCTCGCTCGACATCATGCAGGGCACCCAGCCGCAGGTGCAGGACCTGCTCACCGGCATAAAGACGGTGCAGCTTCGATACCTCGACGGCAATCAAGCCTGGCAGAACCAGTGGCCGCCGCTCTCGTCGTCATTTTCTACCGATAGTTTGTGGACCCGGCCGGTGGCGGTGGAAATCACCATCGAGTTCAAGGACTGGGGAACGGTGCGCCGCCTGATCGAGGTGGCGGGATGAGGCGCCGTTCGATGCGGCGCGCGGGACCCATTCGGCAGCGCGGCGTGGCGCTCATCATCGCGCTCATTCTGGTGGCGCTCGCCACCATTCTCGCGACCAAATTGAGCTTCGATGGCTGGCTCGAGCGGCGGCGCACCATCGGCGTCATCGCGGCCGAGCAGGCCTATCAGTTCGGCACCGGCGCGGAGGCCCTGGCGGCGGATGCCCTCAATCAGATCGGACAAAACACGCCGCCGGGAACGTCGGGCACCACCACCACCGCCGCGCCCGTCGTGCCCGGGCAAAGCGCCCAGCAGGTGACGCTCGCCCAACCCTGGGCGCAGCCCACGCAGCCGCTGCCCATCACCTCGCCGGACGACCCGGAGGCGGAGCCGATCGGCACCCTGCAGGCCGCTCTCGAGGACATGCAAGGCCGGTTCAATCTCAACAACCTGGCGCACATGATCCAGCAAACCGGAACAAACGGGCAAGCCGGGCAGTGGATCGAAGATCCGCAGCCGCTGGCGCAATTTCAGCGGCTGCTCACCGCCGTCGGCCTCGAGCCGAAATGGGCCGGTATCGCGCGCGACTGGATCGATCCGGACAATCAGCCCGGGCAGCCGGACGGCGCGGAGGACAGCGTCTACACCATGCAGAATCCGCCCTATCGGACCGGCAACTGGCCGATGATGAGTCCGACGGAGCTCATGAACATGCCCGGATTCGGCGCGGATCGCTACCGCAAGATCGCTCCCTACGTGACCGCCCTGCCCTCGGCCAACACCAAGATCAATATTTGTACTGCCCCATCACCGGTCCTGGAAAGCCTCGCCGACAATCTGAGCGGCGAGTATTCGGCGCAAACGCTCGCCACCGGCCGGCAGACCGGGTGTTTTCCGGACGTGGCGACGCTCAATCGTGTGCTCGGGCAAAACGCAGGCCAAATCGCGAATCAGTTCGCGGACACGAGCCAGTTTTTCCGCCTGACTACACGGGTCACGCTTGGCACTACCGAGTTCACCTTGTACAGTCTTTTGTATCGAGGGCCCGGCGGCAAGGTGACGCCGCTGCTGCGCTCTTTCGGGACACTCTAACGACATGCCTCAAATCTTGCTGCTACGCCTGCCCGCGCCCGGCCACGAGGAAACCGAGTGGCTGAGCATCGACGAGGCCGGATCGTCGATCACCGCGAAACAGCGCGGGCCGCTGAGCCTGGCGGCGGTCTTGGCGCGCAGCGCGAAGGTCATCGTGCTCGCGCCCGCGACGCAGATCCTGCTCGCCGAGCCGGAACTGCCGCCCGGCAGCGGCGTCAAGCTTGCCCGGGCAGTGCCCTTCGCGCTGGAAGAGCAACTCACCGAGGATATCGATGAGCTAAGTTTCGCGATCGGCCATCGTCAGTCGACCGGCCGCGCGCCGGTCGCCGTGGTGTCGCGCCACGTGCTTCAAGAGTGGCTGGCGGAGCTGGCTGCCGCGGGGATCGAGCCCGCCGGGATCTACGCCGACATCTCGCTGATGCCCGACAATCCCGGACAAACCATCCTCTGGCTGGAGGGGTCGCGATTGGCCGTTCGGCGCCCGGGTGCACTCCCGTTCGCGGTGGAGCTCACGCCGGTCGCGGAGGCGCTGGTGGTCGCCGGGGTCATCCCGGATGCGCTTGCCGAATCTCCCGAGGGCGACCCGGAGCTGAAACCCCTCGAAAGCGCGGTTCTGTACATCACCCGTGAGGATTGGGTACGGGTGCAGGGTGAATTCGAGAGCCTCGGCGATAAGTTCGCCTCGCTCAAGGTTCAGATTCTCACCGATGGACCGCTGCCGTGGCTGGCGCGGCATCGCGGCGCCGCCGATGCCGTCAATCTCCTGCAGGGCGAGTTTGCGCGCGCCACCGACTACGGCGCCCGCTGGCATCAATGGCGCACCGCCGCGATGCTGGCGGCGGGATTGCTGGTGGCGCATGTCGCCGCCGCGGCGCTCAAGATCCATCAGGCGAATCACGAATCCAAGGCCCTGGACGGTGAAATTGCGCAGATTTTTGCTCAGACTATGCCCACCGAGACATTGCAGAATCCGCGGCACCAGATGGAATCCCGCCTCGACCGTATCCGGCATTCGGGGGCCGGCCCGCAGTATTTCCTGCGCACGCTCGAAGCGCTCAGCGGCGCCGTATCCGCCGCACCGAAAATCACCATCGACTCGCTCAGCTATCGGGAGCAATCGCTCGACATGAAGGTGTCGGCACCGAATCTCGCGGCGCTCTCGCAGCTGTCGCAGTCGGTCGCCAAGCGCGGACTCGAGGCAGACATTCAGTCCTCCAAGCCGGTCGACACGGGCGTCGAGGCGCAAATGCAAGTTCGTTCGCCGGGCGTCAAGGCACATCGATGAACCTCTATCTCGAGAAATTGAAAGCCTGGTACACGAACCTTCAGGAACGGGAGCGGCGGCTGGTGCTCATCGGGTCCGTGGCGCTCGCCGTACTGATCCTGGCCGGAGGGGTGCTCCTGCCGCTCGAGTCCGCCGTGTCGGCTGCGGAGAAGCGCACCGAAATCCGGCGCGAGGATTTGGCGTGGATGCACGAAAACGCCGCGGAGCTGGCGGCTGCCGGCACCACTCAGTTCAACACCAGCGGCGAGGCGCCGGTGGTGGTGGTGGACCGAGTCGGCCGCGAGGTGGGCCTCGGCACGGCGCTGCGCGGCACGCAGCCGAGCGGCACGGGAGTTCGGGTACAGCTCGAGGCGGCGCCCTTCGACACGCTGGTCAACTGGATTGCAACCCTCGATCAGCGCTATGGCCTGTCGATCGACTCGATCACCGTCGATCGCGCGGCACGTCCCGGAGTGGTGAATGCCAATATCACCTTCGCCGCGACGCGGCGCTAAGGCGCAACAGCCGGCTGCGCGGCCGGCTCCTCCCCGCTCCCTTTGGCCACGCCTCGCCCTGATCGGCGCACTGGCGATCGTGGTCGTCGTCGTGTGCGTGCTGCCGGCCTCCCTGATCACGCGCTTTCTCCCGCCGACGATCCAGGCAGCGGATTTCTCCGGGAGTATCTGGCACGGCTCCGTCGGCCGCATTACCGCCGGCGGCCGGCCCGCGGGGGCGCTCGAATGGGAGGTTCACCCGCTGCCACTTGTCACGCTGCACGTCGTAACCGATCTGCACTGGGTCAAGGGCGGCTTCGTGCTGGACGGCTCGGCCGACTTGAGCCGCACGCATATCGCGGCGACGAACCTCGCCGGCGGCGGTCCACTCCAGGATCTCAGTGACTTCGGACTCGGCGCGGGCTGGCGCGGCAGCGCCGGCGTGCGCATCACGGAGTTGACGGCCGATGTATCCGGACCCCAGACGCTGCTCAAGTCGGCGGTCGGCGACATCACCCTATCCGACGTATCGTCCGCACAGGTCGCCTCGGGAGCGAACCTCGGCAGCTACGATCTCAACTTCAACGATCCCGGCTCCGCATCCGGCACGGACTTCAGCGCCGCCTTGACCGACACCGGCGGACCTTTGGCCGTGAATGCGACCATTCAGCTCTCGATGAAGACGCGAAGCGGGCTTTTTTCCGGCACTCTCAAGGAGCGCCCCGACGCGCCGCCCGCGCTCCGAAGCGAGCTGGACAACCTCGCGCAGCTTCACGCCCGCGATGCTCAGGGCCGCCTTCCGGTCGATTTGGAATTCACTTTTTGACGGTGTGAAGCCGGTCACTCTTTTGCCCTACAGTACGTTTATCGTGATATCAGCCACCAATCCGAGGTTTGTCGAATGCTGTTGCTCGCCATCATTGCGCATCTCATCCCCACCCGCGCGCAGCAGCCCGATCAAGGCCCGAATTACGCCAATCCCATTTTGGGACATGTGGGCTTGACGATAATCGCCCTGGTATATGTGCTCATCGTGATGTGGCAGAACTGAAAGAGCCCGAGACGGCGCTTCTTCGCGCAATACGCTCTACATCGCAGAGTACTTGACGATACAGCATGAAGGTCTTAAATTCGCGGCTCCCTCCAAGGAAAATCGCGTGCCACCGATGCAATCCGAGATTCCCGTCCCGATCGAAACCCGCGCACTCGGCACGCTTGCCTATATCCGCCGGTCGATAGAGACATCCGGCTCCCTGGCGGTGCCGGGGATGGCCGGGGTGGTCATGGGATGCATCGGTTTGCTCGCCGCGCTGGCCGCATCCACGCCCCAGTGGGCGCCGCGCTGGCCCGACATTTGGATGCTGGCCGGCGCCACGGCGTTTCTGGTGGGCGGGGCGCTCATGGCGCGCGAGACGGCGCTCTCCGGGCATGCCCGCTATCTCGGCCCGGTGCGCAAATTCCTGCTCTGCCTGTGCCCCGCTCTGTTCGCGGGAGTCGTGCTGACCGCCGTGTTGTGGCATGCCGGCATGGTCACGCTCCTGCCGGGCACCTGGCTGCTGCTCTACGGTTGCGCGGTGCTCTCGGCGAGCACAGTGACCATTCCGAGCACGATGCGGCTCATCGCCATCATGGGTGCGCTTTTCGTCGTGCTGGGCACGCTCGCCTTCGTCCTGCCCGCGCAGACTCACACGGCGATGCTGGGCGTCGGTTTCGGGGTCCTGCACATCGTATTCGGCATTCTCGTGGGACGTCTCGGCCGTGCCGACTAGAGCGGCCACCGCCAAACGCCATGAGGCGCACGGGGCCAACGCCCCGAAGGGCGCGTCGAAGCCGGCGCCCGCCGTCTATGGCACGGCCGCGAGCGGTCAGTCCGGCTTCGACCGGCTGATCTACGAACGGGTGCGGCTCGGCATCATGAGCGCGCTCGCCACCAACGACGAACTGACCTTCAATGAACTCAAATCGCTGTTCAACGCGAGCGACGGCAATCTCGGCGCACATGCGCGCAAGCTCGAGGAAGCGGGTTACGTGGCTTGCACCAAGTCCTTTGAGGCGCGACGGCCAAAATCGATCTACAGAATCACGGCGGCGGGCCGCAAGGCGCTGCTGCGCTATCTCGAGCACATCGAGGCCGTGATCAAGGCCACGCGGCGCATCTGAAGCGCATCCAGACCATGCACGTTGCCATCATCATGGACGGAAACGGCCGTTGGGCCACCGAGCGCGGCCTACCGCGCAGCGTGGGGCACGTCGAAGGCGCCAAGACCGTGCGCAAGGTGGTCGAGGTTGCGGCGAAGTCGCAAGTCGACACGCTGACCATCTATGCCTTCTCCGCCGCCAATTGGGCGCGCCCATCGAGCGAGGTGTCGGCGCTGATGCGTCTTTTCGGCCAATATCTGTTCACCGAGACGCGCCGCTGCGTGGAGCAATCCATCCGCATCAACGTGATCGGGCGCCGCGACCGATTGAACGAAAGTCTGCTGCGCTCCATCGAACAGAGCGAGCGCCTGAGCGCGGCCGGCACCGGCATGCATCTTCGCATCGCGGTCGACTATTCGTCCCAGTACAGCATCGTCGAGGCCGCCCGGCGCGCATCGCGCGATTCCGATTTCAGCGCCGAGGGCTTCAAACGGCTGCTGCACGAGGTCGATTACTGCGCGTACCCTGCGGGCGACGTGGATCTGCTGATTCGCACGGGCTCGGAGCAGCGCCTCAGCGATTTTTTGCTGTGGGAATGCGCCTACGCGGAGCTCTACTTCGCCGACTGCCTGTGGCCGGACTTCGACGAGCGCAGATTCCGCCAAGCCCTCGACGCCTTCGCAGGACGCGAACGCCGCTTCGGCGCCTTGGGCGGCGATCAGCGCTGAGCCCCTCGACGCGCTGAAGCGCTGAGTTCCTCGCCGCGCCAAAGACGCGCTAAAATATCTGGATGATGACTGACATGCAGCGCGCGCTCCGGCCCGCAAGACTTGTACTCCTGGCCGCCGCGACGGGACTCGCTTTGCTGCTGGGCAGCGCGGTTGCCGGCACACCCGAACCCGCCGGCACACCCGAACCCGGCGTCCGAACCGAGCACGGCGCAGACCTCGAGGCCACCCTCGACAATGGCTTGCGCGTGGTGATCGTCCGAAATTCGCTCGCTCCGGTGGTGACGGTCGAGATGAATTTCATGGTCGGCGGCGACGAGACTCCGGCGGGCTTTCCCGGAATGGCCCATGCCCAGGAGCACATGGCGTTTCGCGGCTGCACCGGAATGAGCGCGGATCAGACTGCCGCGGTCTATGCCGAACTCGGCGGCCAGAACAACGCGGATACGCAACAGAACATCACGCAATACTTCGCCACCGTGCCCGCCTCCGATTTGGATGTCGCGCTGCGGGCTCAGGCGGCTTGCCTGCAGGGTATCGAAGACTCGCCGGCCGAGTGGGCCAAAGAACGGGGCGCCATCGAACAGGAGGTCGCGCGCGATCTATCCAATCCCACCTATAAGTTCATCGACCGGTTGAACCGGGACATGTTCGCGGACACGCCTTACGCGCACGATCCACTCGGCACGAAGGCCTCTTTCGACGCGACCACGGGCGAGATGCTGCATTCGTTTTACCGCGCGTGGTATGCGCCCGGAAACGCCATTCTCGTCATCGTCGGCGACATCGATCCGGCAGAGGCCATGGCGAAGGTGCGGAGCCTGTTCGGGACCATCCCCAATCATGCGATTCCGGCCCATCCAGCGGTGGCCTTGAAGCCCGTGAAGTCCGAGACCTTCTCCCTGGACAGCAATCTTCCGTATGTCCTCGGCTTCATTGCCTACCGATTTCCGGGCACCAGCTCATCGGACTACGCCGCCGCCGGAATCCTCGCGGACGTTCTGAGCAGCCAACGAGCGGATCTGTATGGAATGGTTCCCGCGGGCAAGGCGCTCGCGGCGGAATTCGGCGTCGCCGAGCCGTACACGCAGGCGAGCGTGGCGTATGGGGTCGTGGCCCTGCCTGCCGGCGCCGACGCCGATGGCGCCATCAAGGAAATGCGCGGCATCCTCACGCACTATGCCGAGACCGGCGTTCCGGAGGAACTCGTCGCGGCGGCGAAGCGCCATGAGCTGGCGGATGCCGAATTCGAGCGCAATTCGATCCCGGGGCTCGCCAATGTGTGGTCGAACGCGCTGGCGGCCGAAGGCCGAACGACGCCCGATGAGGACATCGAGGCGGTCAAGCGGGTCACGGCCGCGGACGTGAATCGCGTGGCCAAATTATATTTGGCCGATCAAAATTCGATCACCGCCGTCCTGAAGCCGGTGCCCACGGGCCAGCCCGTCTCCACCAAGGGATTCGGTGGCGCGGAACAGGTGACATCGGCTCCCACCAAGCCGGTGCAACTGCCTTCCTGGGCCGCCGCCGATCTCGAGAAGCTCAAGATTCCGGCCGACTACATCAAGGTGTCCGACGTGACGCTGGCCAACGGGATCCGCCTCATCGTCAAGACCGACAGGACCACACCCACCGTATCGGTATACGGTGCCGTGAAGCACGATTTCGGCCTCGAGACGCGGAGCGGACAGGACGGCATTTCCGATGTCTTGGGCGCGCTCTTCTCCTACGGCAGCGAGGCTCACGACCGGCTGGCGTTCCGCAAGGCATTGGACGATATCGCCGCCAACGAAACGGCGGGCTACGAGTTTTCCTTGAGCGTGCTGACCGCCAATTTCTCCCGGGGGGTCCAGCTGCTCGCCGAGAACGAGCTGCATCCGGCGCTGCCCGAGAAGGCGTTCGCGGTGGTCAAGCGGCAGACCTCCGAGTTCCTCGCCGGCAATCTGAAGAGTCCCGAATACCGCACCTTCCGTGCGCTCGATACCGCGCTGCTGCCCGTCGGGGATCCCGTTCTGCGTCAAGCCACCCCTGCCACTGTCGCGAACGTCACGCTCGAGCACGTGCGCTCGTTTTACGCGGCCACCGTGCGGCCGGACCTCACCACCATCGTGGTGATCGGCGACGTATCGGCGGATGAAGCGAGATCGGTCGTCGAAAAGTGGTTCGGCACGTGGCGCGCGAGCGGATCCAAGCCCGACACCACCCTGCCGCCGGTGGGTCCCAATAAGCCCTCGTCGGTGTCCGTCGCGGATCCCCAGGCAGTGCAAGATTCGGTGTTCCTCGCCGAGCAGTTGAATCTCAACCGCTTCGATCCGGATTACTATCCGCTGCAGCTCGGCAATCACGTGCTCGGCGGCGGTTTCTACGCGACGCGCCTTTATCACGATTTGCGCCAAGTCGCGGGCTACGTCTACACCGTCGACGTGCGGCTGGATGCCTCCAAGACGCGCGCGAGCTACGCCGTCGCGTATGGGTGCGATCCGGACAACGTATCCAAGGCACGCACGTTGATTCAGCGTGATCTCGATCAGATGCGCACGCAGGACGTGTCCGAGGAGGAACTGCATCAGGCGAAAGCGCTGATCTTGCGGCAGATCGTGCTCAATGAATCCAGCGAGGAAGGCGTGGCTCACGGCCTCCTGGCGCGCGCCGAGATCGATCTTCCGCTGAACGAGCCCATCATCGCGTCCAAGAAGTTTTACGCGATCACGGCGCCGGAGATTCGAGAAGCGTTCGCAAAGCACGTGCGAACCGGCGACCTGGTCGAAGTCGTGCGAGGTCCGCCGCCGCACTGAGTCGCAAGCCGGCCGGCTTTGTGGGCGTTTGGCCACGGCGCCGGAGGGTCCCACCCCTTGAAGCCCCCCCACTTGAAGAAAAAAGGGCACGACCCTATATGGCCCCCTGAAGGGCAGGCGCGGTGTGTCTGGCGCCGGCCGGTCGGAACATTTAACTATCGGGAGGGCGTTTCGATGGCTACTTTACGGTACGAGCCTTGGGCGGTGGTTTCGCAGCTGCAAAATGAAATCAACCGCGTCTTTGGCAATCTGAATGACGGCGAGAGCAGCAGCGCGACGGCGGAGTGGCAACCGGCGGTCGACGTGAGCGAATTCGAGGACCGGTTCGAGCTCTTGGTCGACCTGCCGGGGGTGGACCCCCAAGCCGTGGAAATCACTTTGGATAATGGCTTACTGACACTGTCCGGCGAGCGCCGCGACGAAAAGCGCGCGGTCAACAACGGAGGTGCCGCTCAACAGCAGCGCCGCGAGCGGCGGCAGGGCCGATTCCACCGGCGGTTCATCCTGCCGGATACGGCCGATGCCGAAAACGTCGAGGCCAAGGGACGCAATGGGGTCCTGGAGATTTCGATCGCCAAGCACGCCAAGGCGAAGCCAAGACGCATCGAAGTTCGAAGCTGACGACTAGGGGCCGCACGGACCGGATCCGTCCCGCCCGTGCGGCCCGATCGTCGCGGTACCGCGCGCCTCCCGCCAGGAGCTCAGTCGCTCGAGTCGGCGGGCGCGCAATTGGTGCGCCCCTGCATCACGCAGTCCTGCAGCTCCGACATGGCTTTGAGCTTGTACACGAGCAAGAGACCGCCGAACACCAGCACCAGGCAAATGATCAGCCCGAAGATCGCCGCGCGATGCGAATTCGTGTCCTGCCGGCGGTGCGATTCCACGTTCGAGCTTTCATCTCCGTCCATACGCGCGAAACTAGACGTTCCCAGGGCAGCGGTCAACCGAGTCAGCCTTGCGGGTCCCACTCCCGCCACGCGCCGATCAACGGGAAATACAATCCGACGCGCACCGGCTCCGGACCGAGCCGTCGCGCCAAAACGGCGTAGCGCTCGAGCTGCGGGCGGTAGCGCTCGACTTCGCGTTCCAGGAACTCCGCGAGCCCGCCTCCCGAGTGCCGGCTGGTCTTGTAATCGATGACCCAGCGTATGCCCTGCTCGTCGATGAAACTCCGGTCGAATACTGCGCGCACCACTTCGCCGCGCCAGTGACCCGACACGGCATGTTCACGGAAATCGTCCCGATAGCCCCGCTTCAGAATCCAGCGGCCGCGCGGATCGCCGTGCACGGCGGTGAGCGCTGCAATCACCCGCTCGCCGGCCTCGCGAAGATGCTCGGCCGGTACGCCGTTGAGTGCGAGCCAGCGCCTGAAGTGCGGCGCGCGCGCCCGGATGGCGGCCTCGTCATGGGTCTCGGGATTCATGACTTGAAGCTCGGCATGAACCAGACTACCCACGCGCCGGGCGGTCTCGCCCACCCAATCGAACAGCGGCGTCTCCTCGCGCATATCGGCAGCCCCGAGCGTCGCTGCGGGAAGCCCCTCGGATAGCCGCTCGGGCGACCAGTCGACCGGCACGCGGCGCAGCGGGCCACCGCGCAGAGCCGCCGGCGCGTCGGCATCCGAGGTGCCCTGCGCGTCGACCGTGAACTGCTCGCACACCGTCGGCCACAACACCGCCAACAGGCTTCCCGGATGGGGCGGACGAACGTCGGGAGAGGAGGACTCGTCCGCGACGTTCTCGCCGGGGGCTGCGTCCGGGTCCTCGCGCAGCCCCAGAACGGCATACAGATGCAGCTCCGATTTTGCGCGAGTGCAGGCAACGTACAACAACCGCTGCGCTTCGAGCGCGGCGGCATCCTTGGCCTGCGCCCGTAGAAACTCGAACAGCCGATTGTTTCCCGCCCCCACGGGCGGGCGGGCGGCCATGACCATGCCATCGCGTTCCGTGCGCGCGAACTGATGGGTCAGCAGCAGTGCGGTCGCACCCTGTCTCGCGTGCCGATCGAGCGCGGGCACGATCACCAGATCGAACTCGAGACCCTTGGCCTTGTGAATGGTCATGATCTCCACGGGACTCTCGGCGCCGCCGTCCGCATAGAGGTCTGCGAACCGTCGCACCAGATCGGCCGCATCCGGAAGGCCGTGCTCGCCGAGATTGCGCAGGCGCGCGAACACCGTACGGACGCGGGCGAGTCCGCGCTCGTCACCGGCGCAGGCCGCTCCCCCGAGCGCGAGCCAGGTGCGCTCCACCCACCGTGAAAACCCCGTGTGACTTTGAACCCGAAATGCGTCATCGAGTATCCCCTTGAGGCGTCTGCAACGCTCGGCGCCGTCGGCGCTCAGGCTTTCGAGCACGCGCTCATCGCCCAGCGCGTCCCATACGATCGGGCCGGCGCGCGCGATGAGGAGCAGATCCGACAGCACAAGCCCCGCCCACGGCGCTCGTAAGAGCGCGAGCCAGGCCGTGCGGTCGCCGAGATGGGCGAGCGCGCAGATCAGCATGACCAGATCCCGAACCACGGCGCGGTCCTGCAAGGGCTCGATGTCCACGGCTCGGAATGCAATTCCGCGGGCCCGCAGGGCGAGCGCGATGTCCCGGGCATGCGTGCGGGCGCGCACCAAGATGGCGATGCGCCACTCGGGATGTTGGGTGCGCCGAGCCTCGATGAGCTCGGCGACCGCCTTCGCCTCCGCCGCGGCACTCATGAATCCGCGCAGAGTGACCGCCGCCCGCCCGCCCGCTTGCGGCGCCTCCACCTCGGAATCACTCGGGCGGAACGCGATTGCGCCGCGTTGCCGGTCATCGGTCCGCGGCATGATTCTCTCGAAGCAGCCATTGATCCATTGCACCAGAGCAGGGACCGAGCGGAAGTTGCTCGACAAGCGCCGCACGTCGAACTTCAGCTCGCCGATGCCGATTTCGGCGAGCTCCAGAAACGCTCTGACTTCCGCCTGGCGAAATCCGTAGATCGACTGCATCGGATCTCCGACGCAGAATACGCTGCGTCCGTCGCCTCGCTGCCAGCCGGCGGTCAACATTCGCACCAGCTCGAGCTGTGCGCCCGAGGTATCCTGAAACTCGTCGAGCAACAGATGCTGCAGCCGATAGTCGAGCCGCAAACCGAGATCCGTCGGCGCGTCGTCGGTGCCGAGAGCGCGCAGCGCGGCCAGCGATACGGCCGGAAAATCCACGGCACCCTGCTCGCGAAACACCTCCTCCAATTCGGCGGCGGCCAGCACGAGCACTTCGGCCGCATCGCGCACCCGGATCCAGTCCTCGTCGCCGTACTTGGGGTCGGGCAGCCCGCGAACACCCTCGAGCGCGCGAGCCGCGCCGGGACGGCGGTCGAATTGCTCCAACAAATCGTGCATCGGCTGCCGCTCCGCACATTCCGGAGGAAATCCCTCCTTCTTGGTGAATCGCTTGCGCAACTTCCCGTCCTTGGTCAGGAACAGCTCCGCGACCGTGCGCCAGCGCTCCATATCCGAAGCGTCTGCGGCGAGCGCACCGGGACGCGCGAGCCATACCGCCAAATCCGGCCGCTCGGGCCCTAGCCGCCTTGCTGCGGCTTGCATGAGCGGAGGCAGGCTCGCAATCACCTCGCCTCCCAGGATCTCCAGGGCGCCTTTGAGCATGCGCGTGACCAAGAGCGCGAGATCCTGGTCGAAATGCCGTCTCACGCGCTCGAGCTGCGCCGCATCGAGCGTTGCCGCCGCGCCCATGGGTCCCGCCAGAAGCGCCAGCCAGCGATCCCGGCCCTTGAGCATGTCGGCGATCATCCCGACGAGTTGACGCCAGCGCTGATCGCCGACGGCGAGCGTGCGCTCGACCGCCGCGCCAAAGGAATTCTCCCCCTCGTGCGCCAGCGCGCGCCTGGCCGCCTCTTCGTACGATGGATGCGCATCATCGAGCAAACTCAGCCTTCCGCCGGCGCCCGAGGCGATGGGCAATTGGGCGGCCAGCCAGGCGTTGAAGGAATCGATGGTCTCGATGCGCAGGCGTGACGGCTGACGTTCAACGTCGATCCGAAGCGACTGCAAATGCTCTCGGGCGGCGACACCCAACCTCCATGTGTCGGTGTTGAAGCCCGGCGGACATTCTGCAAGCGCCGCCATGTTCAGTGCGGCGATCACGCGCTGGCGCATCTCCTCGGCGGCCATGCGCGTGAAGGTCAGCGCCAAGACACGTTCCGGCGCATCGACGTTCGCCAACAGTCTCAAGTAGCGTTGGGTCAGCAGGGTGGTTTTGCCGCTGCCGGCGGGCGCTTGCACCAGCACCGAGCCGCCGTCATTGACGGCATGCGCACGCGCGCCCGAGTCTCTCGGCACGGCGCGGCTCACGCTTCCTCCGGGGGCTCGTCGAGCGATTCCGACAGGTCCATGGTCGAGGGCACCCGGCACAACCCGTGCAAATGGCAGCTTCGGCATGCGGTCAGGGTCGGATCGACTGCGGCGCGCCCCTCGCCGAATTCGAGGGCCAGCCGCTCGATCCGCTTTGCCCAAAGCTCCATCAATTCCGCAAGGCTTCCCATGCCTTCCATCCGAGTGGCGAGCTTCCTCGGCAAAAAAGCTCCCTTGCGTTCCGATTCCGCGACGAAAGCGCATTCCGCCGCATTGATCTTGCCGTAGGCCACGGCTATCAACGATTTCCGATGCAGAAGCGCATAGAGCGGCAGCTGCGGATTGTCGGGACGCTCACCCTGCCAGTCGCGGTTCGCCGCGCCGGTTTTGTAATCGATCAAGAGCCGCGACCCGTCGGACAGACGGTCGATGCGGTCGATGCGCACCGAGAAGTTAAGCCCCGCATGCCGGGCGATCTCGCTTCCCGCTTCCAACCGCTCGACCGCGAACGAGTCGCGCTGTCCCTCGAGCTCGAGCCACCGGGCGAGCAGCCTCGTCAATCGATCCCGTTCGCGTTCGCGCCAGAGCTCGCCCGGATCGCGGCGCGCGCATAATTTGGCAATCGCGCGGCGCGCGCTCGCTGCGGTCAGGCGCTCGAGAGCCCCCGGCTGCGCCAAGATCGCGGCGAGTCCGGCCGAATCGCGCAGCTCGGACCAGATCTGCTCCAGCGAATCGTGGACGAGTTCGCCGCGCTCCCGTTCGTTGAAGCCGGGCACCGGATACTCCAGCGGCTCCGCCCGCAGGCGGGTCTCCGCAAACCCTCGAAAAGCGCACCGGGATTGCGCCTTCAACGTCGCTACTCCCCGGGTTCTTTCGCCGTCGCCGAACGGCGGCGCCCACTCGTCCTCCAGCCGCTCGGTTGCCGGCGCGCGCTCGAGCTGCGCCAGCCAATGCGGATGCGACACCGTGGGCAACGCAGCCGCGGGCGCCGCAGCCGCGGCCGACGGCCCCGCCGCCGAGCGGTCCCATGGTTGTTCGGAAGCTGCGATCAGTGGGCTCGGCGCCGCCCGCCGCCCGTCCTCCGTGTCCGCACAGCTGAACACGCACACAGCCGCCCGCTCGAGCCAACGACGCTGCAGGTCCTCGGCGAATCGCAGCTGGGACTCCATCGCCGCGGCGAGCACACCGTATCGACGTTGCAGGCGAACCGGCAACAGCGGGATCGGATCCACCGGAGGCGGCCAATGGGTCTCATCGCATGAGGCGACCCAGAGTCCGTCGTAGGCGAGCCATGGATCCGCCCATTGTCCGCTCACCCATATCGGCGGAATTCCGGTCTGCACTTGGAACGGAGTGTCCCGTGCGGCTCGCCGCAGAACGCTCTCGGCCGAGGTTCGCGACTGAGCGCCGAAACTCGCATCGCCCAGCGCGAGGGTCGCCAAGAGCTCCCTGAATCGCTCGGCAGCCTGGTACTCGTTGCTCGACCATCGATGCTTGAGACTCCAAGGACCGTTCTCGAAGGCGGCGATCCAGACCGATAGCCAGCGGCTCATGGGATGGCTGCCCGTCAGCTCGACGAGAGGGCGCAACGCGGCCATCAAGCGGCGCAGCGCCGCCACCGGCGGAAGCTCCTGCAAGCGTTCGATTTCCTCGGCGAGCGTCAGCCAGTCGGTGAGAAAAGTCTCGGAGGGAGCCCTGGAGCGCAAGGCGACGTCGAGACCGGCGGCGGCGCTCGCCTCCGAGGCGGATTCGCTGAGCTCGGGCGCCCGCAACAGCGCACTGAACCTCGAGAATGGGATGCGTCCATTCGCCGCCGACAACAGCTCGAGCGCCGCCCGAACCGGCGCGTAGTCGGCAAGCGGCGTCCCGCCGGCCACGGCGTACGGAACGCCCGCCCCCGCCTCGGACAGCGCGAACCGGTGCGGGGCCAACTCGGCGTCGAAGGCATCCACGAGCTCCGGCCGGCGGCGGGCGAGATCGGGTATGCACACCCAAGCGCGAAAATCCGGGCGCAACTCGAGATTGGCGCGCGCCCACCGCGCGCTCGCCGCGAGCTCCGCGGCCGGCGACTGCGCACGAAGAATTTGCTGCACGACGCCCTGCGCCCCACGCGCCGCCCGGGCCGGCGGCAACGAGGCGCCGGCGTGGCGCTCGAGCCAGCGACGCGCAACCGGCCGCCAAAGCGGACTCTCGATCCACGCGACACCCGCATCGCTCTCGCCATGGAGCGTCGAATCCGCATCCGCTCCCCCGAGCAAATCGTCCGCGCCGATGCACCCGAGATCGCGGCAACGCTCCGCGAAACGAGCGCTCCACTCCACGAACATCGCCGATTCCTCGCCCCCATCGGCGGCAACCTCCGCCATCGGAATGCCGTATTCATGGGTCGCCCGGCGCGCCCTTCTGGCGGCGCGCGCGGCGCCCGAGGGCTCGAGGAAACGGCGGTCCGCGTCGCTGTCGAGAACCGCATCGCGCCAGAGCTCACGCTCCTCGACGTCCGTGAGGCAGCGCGGAAGCGTCGCGTCGAGCAGCTGCCGCCGAACGTATCGATCCTTGAGCCACCCCCCGAAATCGCGTATGCGCGGGGTGGGCCAGATCTCGCGCCCCAGGTTCCGATGCGAGCGTTCAACCGCATCCACCAGCGCCGCGGCAAGCTCGGTGTTCGGCACGAGCACGGTACGGCCCGAATCCACCGCGTCGATCAGTCGAGATATCACGAAATCTCCGCTCACGCGGCGTGCCGGCCGATCGGATCCGGAACGGCGGCCAGCAACGCACGCGTATGCGGATGGGTGGGCGCGGCGAACAGCGCATCGCACGCCGCAGACTCGATCAGGTTGCCCTCGTGGATCACCGCGACTCGATGACTGATGTGCCGCACGACCGCCAGGTTATGGCTGATGAACAACATCGCGGTGCCGAGCTCGCGCTGCAGATCGCTGAGAAGATTCACGATTTGTCCCTGGATGGACACGTCGAGCGAGCTCACCGGCTCGTCGCATACGAGCAGTTTCGGATGCAGCATCATCGCCCGTGCGACGCCGATGCGCTGGCACTGACCGCCGCTCAGTTCATGCGGGTATCGGCCCAGCATCGACTCCGCGAGACCGACGCGCTCGAGCATCCGCGCGATTCGCGTCCCACGCTCCCTCGCCGCGAGATGCCGCTCGAAGATATGGAGCGGCTCGGCCAGGGTATCGGCCACGGTCATGCGGGGATTGAGACTTGCCGTCGGATCCTGAAAGACGATCTGCAGCTCGCGCCGCCGGCTTCGGAGCGTGGCTGCATCGCATCGCAGAAGATCCGATCCGAGCCAGAGCACTTGGCCGCGGGATGCCGGCACCAATCGCAGCAGCGCCCGCGCCAACGTGGATTTACCGGATCCTGACTCTCCGACCAGGCCGAGCGTCTCGCCCGCGTAGATCTCGAAGCTCACCTCGCCCAGCGCGCGAATGCCGCGAAAGTCCACGCCGAGCCCGCGAACGTCGAGCAGCGGCTCGCTCATGGCAGCGGATGGTGACATGCGACCTGGGAGGCAGCGCCCACGTTCTCGAGCGCCGGACGTTCGTAGGCACAACGCTCCGTCGAACGGGGACAGCGCGGCGCGAAGGCGCAGCCGAGCTCCGGCGCCGCGGCGCCGGGCGCCTGTCCGGGAAGAAACGGCATGCGATCGGTGCGCGGCTGACGAAGGTCGGGCACGCATTGCAACAGGAGCGCCGAATAGGGGTGACGCGCACCGCGCATCAGATCCGCGGTTTTGGCGCTCTCCACGACTCGGCCGGCATACATCACCACGACGCGGTCCGCGAGACTGGCGACGACCCCGAGGTCATGGCTGATGAGCACGATCGAGATTCCCGTCGCGGCGCGCAGCTCGCGCAAGAGATCGAGGATCCGCGCTTGCACGGTGACATCGAGCGCGCTCGTCGGCTCATCGGCGATCACGAGCGCGGGCTCGCACAGGAGACTCATCCCGATCATGACGCGCTGTCGCATGCCGCCGGAGAGCTCGTGAGGATATTGCTTGAGACGGCGCTGCGGATCCGGAATGTGCACGCGATCGAGTGCCCGCAGCGCCATGCGCTCGGCCTCCCCCCAGGACGCGCCGCGATGATGAACCAGAACTTCGGCCAGCTGCACGCCGATCTTCAAATGCGGGGTGAGCGACGTCATCGGATCCTGGAAAACCATGGTGAGCTTCGATCCGCGAACCCGATTGAGATCGTCCGGCGCGCGCCCCAAAATCTCCTCACCCTCGAAGAGCGCGCTGCCCGCCACCCGCGCAGCGCTCGGCAACAGACCCATCACAGCCAGAAAAAGCTGAGTTTTTCCCGAGCCCGACTCGCCGACCACGCCGAGGCATTCGTTCGCATCCACCGAAAGCGAAACGCCGCGCACGGCGGCCGCCGCGCCCCCGGGGATCGGATACTCGACGCGAAGCTCCCGCGCGCGCAAAGTCGAAAGCGCCGTTGGATGCGCCGTCATCGGCGCCCCGCAGTGTCGAAGGCGTCGCGCAGCCCGTCGCCGAAGAGGTTCAGGCAGACGAGCAGAACCGTCAGAAAAGCGCCGGGCGCGAGCAACATCCACGGCGCCGCTTCCATCTCGCCGGCGCCTTCCGCAATCAGCGTCCCGAGACTCGCGCCCGGCTCCTGAATCCCGAGCCCGAGAAAGCTCAGAAAGCTCTCGAGCAAAATGATCTGGGGAACGGTCAGCGTCGCATATACGATCACCGGTCCGACCACGTTCGGCAGCACGTGTTTGTAGATGATGCGGGCGGTGCCGGCTCCGGACGCGATCGCTGCCTCGATGTACTCCTGGCGTCTGATGCTCAGCGCTTGACCGCGCACGATTCGCGCAAGCGTCAACCAGCCGACCGCTCCGATCGACACGAACAGCAGATACTCGTTCCGGCCGAAAACCACGGTGAGGAAGATCACGAAGAAGATCAGCGGCAGGCCGCCGAGAATCTCGATGATCCGCATCATTACGTCATCCGTGCGGCCGCCGACATACCCCGCGACCGCGCCGTAAACCAATCCCAGAGTGAGGCTCACCGCACTCGCCACCAGGCCCACGATCATGGAGACTCGCGCACCCTCCAGGGTGCGCACGTAAAGATCGCGTCCGAGGCGGTCCGTGCCGAACCAATGTGCGTTCGCCATACCCGGGTCCGTGGCGACATGCGACCAATCGAGCGCCTGCGCGCTGTTGGGATTCAGCCAAGGTCCGACCACCGCGAGCACCACCAGGGCCGCGACGATGCCGAGCGATATGCGTGCGCCCGGATTTGCGAGCAGGCGGCGCCTTGCGCCGCTCCAGTATGTTCCGGTCACCGCTCGAACCTGACCCGCGGATCCAGCCATGCGTACAAGAGGTCCACCACGAGGCCCATGCCGATGAGAATGACGGAATAGAGAATGACCATGCCGAGCACCAGCGTGTAGTCGCGGTTGATGGCCCCCTGCACCAAATAGCGGCCCACCCCGGGAAGCCCGGCAATCGATTCAACCACCAGCGATCCCGTCATGATCGACGCGACCGCGGGTGCAAGATAGCCCGCCACCGGGATCAGCGCGGGGCGCAGCGCATGCCGAACGATCACCGTGCGCAGGGGCAACCCCTTTGCGAACGCGGTGCGGATGAAGGGACGCTGCAGCACCTCCAGGAAGCTCGCGCGAGTCAGGCGCGCGACGTAAGCCAACGGCGGCAAGGTCAGCGCGATCACCGGGAGGATCAAATGCCGGATCGATCCGGGCTCCCACCCTGCAACCGGCAGCCAGTGAACGTAGATGCCGAACAGCAGCCCGAGCAGCGGCAGTACCACGAATGACGGCACGGCGATGCCGGCAAGCACCACGGCCATGACGGTGTAGTCGGCCGCCAGATTCTGCCGGAGCGCCGCGAATACTCCGATCAGCACGCCGAGCGTGAGCGCAAGAAACAGAGCGGCGACTCCGATCTCCGCCGTGACCGGCAGTCCCTGTCCGATGAGTTCGGTCACCGTGAAGTCCTTGTACCGGAACGAGGGGCCGAAATCCCCGTGCAGGAGCGAGTGAAGGTAGCGCGTGTATTGCACCCATAGCGGCTGATCGAGGCCGTACGCGCTCTCGAGATTCGCCATGATCTCCGGGGGCAGCGTCTTTTCCTCGTCGAAGGGGCCGCCGGGCGCGATCCGGACGAGCAGAAAGGACAGCGTTACGATGATGAACAGCGTCGGAATTGCGCCCCCCAAGCGCTTTAGGAAATAACGGAGCATCGACGCGAGTCTATCGACTGACCGCAAGGTGGACAAGTAAACGGGCGCCCACTAAAATACGAAGTTCGCCCTGTCTGAGGTTTCATGGAATCGACACGCCCCATCCGTGCGCTCATTCGCGGCCTTGACGCGCTGACGGTGCTCAATTCGCGCGATGGCGCGACAGTGTCGGAGGTGGCGCAGGAGATTCGCCTGCCGCGCACCACGGTCTATCGGATTCTCGAGACTCTCTGCGCCGCGGGATTCATATTCCGCGACGCAAGCGACGACCGCTACCGCCTGACCGTCATGGTGCGTGCGCTCTCGGGGGGCTTCGACGACGACGCCTGGGTTACCCAGATCGCGAAGCCGCTGATCACCGATCTGGGTCGCGAGATCGTGTGGCCGATCTCGATATCGACACTCCTGGGATCTACGATGGTCGTGCGCGAGACCAATTCGAGCGCTCTTCTCGACGTCGAGCGCTACTCGGCCGGACACCGATTGCCGCTGCTGTCCACGGCCGCGGGCCGCGTCTACCTGAGCTTTTGTTCCGCAGCCCAGCGCGAGACGCTCATCGACCTACTGGCGAGATCGGGCAAGGAAGAGGATCGTCTCGCCCGCGCGCCGCGCACGGATATGCAGAGAATCCTGTCGGAGATCAGATCTCATGGATATTCATCCACCTCGCGAATTCGCCGGCTGGTCGAGGAGATCAGCCTGAGCGTTCCGGTGCTGTCGGAGGATCGCATCCTTGCGTGCCTCACCGTGCGATTCGCCGCGAACGCCCTGCCGCAGAAGGCGGGCATCGAGCGTTTTCTGCCCAAGCTCAGGCAGTGCGCGTCCAAAATCAGTCATTCATTCGTTGAACAACAAGCCGAGGCGCAACGCAAGGGCGCGCCAGAACGGGCCGCTTAAGGAGTTTCAAATGCAGAAGATCGTGGTATGTATCAAGCGCGTCGTCGACTACAACGTGCGCGTGCGCGTCAAGCCGGACGGCAGCGGCGTGATGCTCGACGGCGTCAAAATGAGCGTGAATCCGTTCGACGAGATCGCGCTCGAAGAGGCCCTGCGCATCAAGGAGCGCGTGGGCAACGTCGAAGTGGTGGCCGTGAGCATCGGCGTCGCCGACACTCAGCAACAGCTCCGCACCGCCCTCGCCATGGGCGCGGACCGGGCGATCCTGGTTCAAACCGATGCCGCCATCGAGCCGCTCACCGCGGCACAGACCTTCCTGGCGGTCGCGAAGAAGGAAAATCCGGATCTCATCTTCCTCGGCAAGCAGGCGATCGACGACGATGCCAACCAGACGGGCCAGATGCTGGCTGCGATCTGGGAGCGGCCGCAGGCAACCTACGCGTCCAAGGTGGAGATCGACGGCGCCAAGGCGAAAGTCACGCGCGAAGTCGACGCGGGCCTCGAGACGATCGAAGTCGATCTGCCCGCGGTAATCACCGTGGATTTGCGGCTCAACGAGCCGCGCTACGTGAAGTTGCCGGACATCATGAAGGCGAAGAAGAAGCCGCTCGATGTCACGACGCTCGATGCGCTCGGCATCAGCGCCGGACAGCTGATCAAGACCGTGAAAACCGACCCGCCGCCCCAACGGCAGAAAGGCATCATGGTGAAGGATGTGGCGGAGCTGGTTGACGTACTCAAAAAGAAGGGTTTGATCTAATGAGCAAGATACTCATCATCGGCGAACACGACGGCAAGGCGCTGAATCCTGCCACGGCCAAATGCGTCACCTGCGCGAAGTCGATTCCGGACGCCGAAATCACCATCGCGCTGCTCGGCGCCGATACCGCCGCTGTCGCCGCGCAAGCCGCCGCATTGGCCGGCGTGAAATCGGTGATTCGCGTCGACCGCGCGGAGAATGCCCATCCGCTGGCGGCCACGTTCGCGCCCCAGATCGCCGCGCTGGCGGCGGACTACAGCCACCTCTTCGGGCCCTCCACCAGCTTCGGCAAGGACCTGACGCCGCGGATCGCGGCTCTGCTCGGCGTGCCGCAAATCAGTGACTTGATGGCGGTGGAAGGCGCGCATCGCTTTCGCCGGCCCATCTATGCGGGCAACGCCATCGTGACGGTGGAGGCCGATCCGGCCCGCAAGCTGGTCGCGACGGTGCGCGTCGCCTCGTTCGAGGCCGCCGGCACCGGAGGCTCGGCGTCGATCGAATCCAAGAGCCTCGGCGTCGCTCTACCGGCGCACACGCGCTATATCGGCGCGAAATCCGGATCCACCGACCGCCCCGATCTGCAGACCGCCTCGAAGGTGGTTTCGGGCGGCCGCGCGCTCGGCAGCGCCGAGAACTTCAAGATCCTGTTCAGCTTCGCCGACAAGATCGGCGCTGCGGTCGGCGCATCGCGCGCGGCAGTCGATGCCGGCTACGCCCCAAACGAGATGCAGGTGGGTCAGACCGGCAAGATCATCGCCCCTGAGATGTACATTGCCATCGGAATTTCCGGAGCCATCCAGCATCTGACCGGCATCAAGGACGCCCGCACCATCGTCGCGATCAACAAGGACAGCGAAGCCCCGATCTTCGAGGTAGCCGACGTGGGCCTCGTAGGCGACCTTTTCCAGATCGTCCCCGAGCTGGAACGCCTGGTCGGCTGACCCTCCCCAGCAAGCGCTCTGAGCGGGCCGCCCCGCTCAGAGCCGCAACCTGGCCACTGGCACTGGGAGCCAGTCAGCCTCTTTGAGCAGCCCACCCGCGCCCTGAGCGCCCCTGGCGGGCAGTCGATCGGCCCTCGCCCCACCGATCGGCTGCCGTTCTTCTCCACCCACCCGCTGATGGACCGCCCAGAACGGCCCCTCCATTACACGGAGGCCGGAACGGACAGGCATGTCCCGGATCGTGGAAAACATGGATGTTTTCCCCGAAGCCTCCATGGAAGGATTCACGGCGCTCCGGGAAATGCCTGTCCGTTCCGGCCTTGGCGCAACAGGGGTGACCGTCCTAAGCGGTCAGCTTGCCTGCAGCGTGGTCAATCGCCTCCACCAACCGATCCACATGCTCCCCCCGGAACGGCATCGGCGGCCGAAGCTTCAGGATGTCGGCGTTGGGACCTTCATAGCCGATCAGTACGCGGGCCTCCGAGGCCAACGTATTGATGATGCGCTTCGCGCATTGACGCGCCGTGAGGCCGCCCACGGCGTTCACTTGCAGGCCGTACAGCAGGCCCGCGCCGCGCACTTCGCCGAGACAGGCATGCTTGGCGGCGACCGCCTCGAGCTGCCGGCGCAGATAGGCCCCGGTGTTGGCCGCATTGGCCACGAGCTCTTCGCGCTCGAGCACATCGAGTACCGCGAGGCCCGCCGCGGCCGCCACCGCGCTGCCTCCGAAGGTCGAGAAGAATCCGAATTTCGCCTGGAACGCCTCGATCAGATCGCGATTGGCAATGACCACGCCCATCGGATAGCCGTTGGCCACGGGCTTCCCCATGGTCACGATGTCGGGATCGAGGCCGCGGCGTTCGAAGCCCCAGAAATTGGACCCCGGCCGGCCCATTCCGTATTGAACTTCGTCCGCCACGATGAGGCCCCCGGCGGCCCGGATGCTCGCCGACACCGCGGCCCCCCACGCCGGCGGCGGGTCGTAGACCCCCGAACTGGTCAAGGCGGTGTCGATGTAGAACGCCGCGGGCTCGAAGCCGCGCTGCGCCAGCGTCCGTACGGCGCCATCCGCATCCGCTCGGGCGGCGGCAATCTGCGCGGCACCGGATGCCGCGTGGGTCTGCAGCCCGGGCTGCGGATTGCCGATCGTGACGACGTGCGGCTCGCGCGGCTGGCCGACACCCGGCGTGAGCGCGGCCACGGCATCGGTGATGCCATGATAGGCGTTCTGCATGACCAGGGCGCCCTTGTGGCCGGTTGCGAATTGAGCCATGCGCCACGCCACATCGTTCGCCTCGCTGCCCGAGTTCACGAAGATGCAGGCGTTGAGCCGCGCCGGGACCTTGGCAATCAAGCGTTCCGCATACTCGAGTATCCCGGAATGCAGATATCGGGTATGGGTCGCCAGGATCGCGGCCTGGCTCTGCACCGCGCGTACTACGGCGGGGTGGGCGTGCCCGACATGCGGGACGTTGTTGTACACATCGAGGTAGGCGTGGCCCTCTGGGTCGAACAGCCAAACTCCCGAGCCTCGCACCAGATGCAGGGGCTTTTCGTAGAAAAGCTCCGATCCCTTGCCCATCAATCGATGCCGCCGCGGCAGCTCGGCCGACGCGGCGGCTCCGGCCCATCGCTCGCTCCGTGTGCCCGCGACCTCATGCCATTGCCCGGTCAACGTTGCCCGGCCCGTCTCGAGCAGAGCACGGAGCGATCGCGCGGCGTGGATCGTGGACTGATCGAGCACGCGAGCTCCCGCCGGATCGTGCCGTCTGCGCCACGCATGGACGAGGACGGTGAGGGCGTGGCGCGCCGCGATGAGATCGTAAAGCACTTCGATCTCGGCGCCCTCCAGCGGCTGCCGGCGAGTGTAGCCGGCGAGGACGGCCGATACCGCCGAGAGCGGTGTGACGTCTTCGGTGAGCAGCTCCGACATCGTCACCGCGGGCTCGAGAACCCGCGGCGCATGGATCATGTCGCCGAAATCCAGGATGCCGCTGACGGTGCCGGCCGCCGAATCGACCAACAAATTCTGGCCGTGGCAATCGCCATGGATCGCCTGGCTGCGCAAGCCGGCGAGCGCCGAGGTACGTTCCCGGAATGCGGCCACGACGTTCTCGATGTCGCTGCGCACCGCAGCCGATTCGATGTATTGAACGTGCGGCGCCAGCTCAGGGAGCCGCCGGACATCCCACGCCAGCCGCTGCCCCAGCGCCGGATGAAAAAACCCCTGCAAAGCGCGATCGAGGCGCGCGAGAGTGTCCCCCACATTGTCCAGGAGACGCGGATCGGGCGCCGCCTCGGCCAGCAATCGGCCCGGCAGGAACCCGATGAGACAGGTGGTGTACTTGACACCGTCATGGCCGATGAACTTGCCGATCTCCTCGCCGAGCATGGTCGGAAACAGGCGCGGGACGGGCAGCAAGGGATCCTGCTCGGCCAGGTGACGCAGCACGGCGAGTTGGCAATCGATGGTCTCCGGCGCGGCCTCGAGATCGATGATCTTGAGGACGTACTCGCGCTGGTCCGCGGTGCCCAGATGAAAATTGCAGTCGCGCTCGCCTGGCAGCGCGCGCACCGACACGACGAGTCCGTACGTGTCGCGCGCCACGCGCTCGGCTTGCGCAGCCGAGATTACCGGCGGCGAAGTCCGAAGAGCTAACAAGGCAGGCGCAGCCGCTAGAGCTGCTTCAGGACGAAATCCGCGGCCGACACCTTGAACTCGCCCGGCGCTTCGACGTTGACGTGCGTCGCGACACCGTCCTTGGTGATGATGGCGAAGCGCTGCCCTCGAATACCCATCCCGAAGCCCGTGGCGTTCAACTCGAGCCCCAATGCCTTGGCATAGTCGCCGTTGCCGTCTGCCAGCATCAAGATCTTGTCGCCGACGCCGCCGGACTTGCCCCACGCATTCATCACGAATACGTCGTTCACCGCGGTGCAGGCGATGGTATCGACACCCTTCGCCTTGATCTGATCGGCCAGCTCGACGAACCCCGGCAGATGCTTCGCATCGCACGTCGGAGTGAAGGCGCCGGGAACCGAGAACAGCACCACGGTCTTGCCCTTGAACAGATCGTCCGTGGTGAGCTTTTGCGGACCGTCCTTGGTCATGCGCGTGAATTTGCCCTCGGGCATCTTGTCGCCAGCTTTGATGGTCATCGAGTTCTCCTGACTATTTAGCCACTCTCAGCCGGCGCCCATGCCGAGCGTCGCCGCATACAGCGTCCACAGCTTCAGCACCCGCGGACTGATGTTCGGAACGTCCTTGAGCTTCGCAAATGCCTTCTTGGCTTCGGCGGTGTTTTTGAGCTGCACCTCGGCCAATCCGAGATACACATAGGCCTCGTCGAGATGCTTGATCTGGCCCTTCTGCAGGCCTTGATTGACGGCATCCGCAGCCTTCTGGTAGTCGCCGAAGCCGTAGTAAACCTCGGCGAGCTTGACCAGGAGTTCGCCGGCCGCACTCTTGTTCGCCTCGGTCTCCTCCTGCGGCAGAGCCTTTCTGTCGGCGTCCGCCCGCCCCTTCAGGGCGTTCAGCAATCGGGTGGTGCGCTCCTTGTGCTCGTCCTTGATGACGCCCGTCGACATCGCCTTGTCGAGCACCGCCGCCGCCTCGCCCGGCAGAGCAGCGTCGCCGAGGAGCTGCGCCATCTCGATGTAGTCGGTGTCGGCATTCATCGAGTTGGTGTTGTACATGATGCGATAGATCATCAGCGTGTTGTGATCGTCGCGCTCATCCTGCCGCTCGATGCGCAGCAGCGTGTTCCAGTACGTGGTCTTGTTGTTCAGCTTGATCAGGTCCGACAGCACCGCGTCCATCGCCGGGGTGTCCCCCGCGTCCGAGGCGCATTGCAGCTTGAACAGATAGAGATTCTCCTTCGGAGTCTCCCCGGCCTTGCGGGCGGCCGCGATGGCCTTGTCGGCCCAGAGTGCCGAGTCCTTGCAGTCCTTCAACAGATAGTAGCTCTGGGCAATGATGGCGAGATTGTCGTTGGTCGCCGTGCCGTTATCGACCATGGTCTTGCCGTAGTCGATCGTCTTCTGATACTGGCCCGTGCTCGCCGCGATGCCGAACAGCGTTTTAGTCCACTGAGTGGTTTCCTCGGGAGTCGCGTCGCCCGACGCCAACGCCTTTTCGAACTCGACCTGCGCGGCCTTCAAGTTGTTGAGCTTGATGTCCGCGAAGCCCTTGAAGTTGTAGATGGTCTTCTTGTCGAACGGCGTCAGAGGCGACTTCTGCTCGGCTTCCTCCAGGTTCTTGAGCGCCTCCTGCCATTGCTGCGCCTGCAGGGCCTTTTGCGCGGCCGTCATTTCCTTGGCGATGACGCGGCTGATTTCCTGCTTCTTGGCGTCGGCGGCCGAGGAGACGTTCGTGCTCAGCAGAAAACATGCGGCCGTCAGCGTGAGCGCGAAAGCGGCGCCCAGCGTTTTGAGCGCGACTTTCGCACCCGTCCGGGAATTTGCATTGTTGTTCATCGAATGAATCATGATCACACCTTCACAACTTGCGATTTCAGATTTGTATTTCAGTCGAGCCGTCAAACAAACGGCGCGTGAACCCGCTGCAATTCGGGTTGACGCGCCGTAACACCCGCTGGGACCCTACTCAAAAATAGTCGTTATTGACGAATCCGATCTTCTTCAGACCGCGGTGCTGCAAATCAGCCAGCGTCTGCGCCACGATCTCGTACTTCGCGAACTTATCGACGGTGATGTGCACCTCGGGCTGCGGATCCTTGGTGGCCTCCGACGAGATGTAGCCATCCATCGTGGCACGATCGACCGGCGTCTTGTTCCACAGCAGCGTACCGTCGAAGTCGATCGACAGATCGATGACTTCCGGCGGCGGCGGCGGCGGTTGATTCGGCGGCGGCGGCAAGGGATTGTCGATCTTGACCGCGTGCGTCTGCGAGGGAATCGTGATGATGAAGATAATGAGGAGCACCAGCATGACGTCGATCAACGGCGTCATGTTGATATCCGAATAGGAATTGCCCTCGTTACCGCCTACTGCCATCGCCATCGTAATCTCTCCTGGTACCTAGTCTACGTTCCCGGACCGAAATGATCCGGCGTGGTGATGAACGCCACTTTGCGGATTCCGATCTGCTGAGTGGCGACCAGCACCTGGCCGACGAACTGATAGCGCACATTGGCGTCGCCGCGGATGTGCACCTCGGGTTGCGGCTCCTGGCGGGCCGCGACTCGAAGCCGTTGCTTCAAATCGTCCGTGCCCGCCAGCTTCTGGGTGTTCCAGAAGATGTCGCCGTCCTTGTCGATCGCGATGGTGATGTTCTCCGGCTTGGTCTGCGTCGGCAGATTGGTCGCCTTCGGCAGCTGCACCGGCACCTGCTGAATGATGACTCGAATCGTGATGATGAAGATGATGAGCAACACCAACATCACGTCCACGAGGGGCGTGACGTTGATGTCGGACATCGCTTCCGCTTCTTCATTCGTACCGACGTTCATCGCCATGGCGCGCTACCTCAGCGGGCCGCGACGGGCGCGGGCTTGACGGCGGGAATGGCTCCCTTGTCCATGCCGAGGCCCATCTTCGCGCCGGCGATCAGATACGCATGCAGCTCGTGCGTGAAGTGGCTGACACGCTCCTGGACCTGCTTGTTGCGCCGGAGAAGGATGTTGTATCCCAACACCGCCGGCACCGCGACGAACAGACCGATGGCGGTCATGATCAATGCTTCGCCGACGGGTCCCGCCACCTTGTCGATGGAGGCCTGTCCCGCGACGCCGATCGCGATCAGCGCGTTGTAGATACCGATGACGGTGCCGAGCAGTCCGACGAACGGCGCGGTGGCGCCGACCGAGGCGAGGACCGGCAGACCCGCTTGCATGCGGCTGATGACCATGTCCGCAGTGCGTTGCAGCGACTCGGTGATCCATTCACTGGTGCCGATCGCGCCGGACAAGCGCGTCTTGTTGGTCTCGTGATACTCGTACGCCTGCTTGCCGGTTTCGGCCAGCGCGCGGAACGGATTGGAGGTTCCCTTCAGCTTCGAGATGGCGTCCGTCAGGCTGGAGGAGGCCCAGAATTCCTTCTCGGCCGCGATCGCCTGCAGGCGCGTCTTCCGTTGATCGAAGAACTTGGTGATCATGATGAACCACGTCAGGAGCGACATGATCAACAGAATGGCGAGAATCGATCTCGAAACGATATTGCCATTCTGGATCAGGGCACCAAGGCCATATGGGTTTTCAACAGCTGTCTCTTGCATTGACCGATTTCCTCTACATTTTGTTTGAGCGTAGTAACAGTTCTAACGAGCGAGATTCTTGAGTAAGGTGGTGACGAAGTTTCGAGCTCCAGCGTCGTGCGCTACTGATGAAGCTTCCAGACGATAGGGACACTTAATTTGCTCTCGATTGGCTTGCCGTCTTCACTGGCCGGCTTCAGCTTCGGCGCCGCCTTGATGAGCTTCAGGCAAGCCTCATCCAGACGGGGGTGACCACTGGTCTGGGTGACCTCCGGATCGGTGATGCGTCCATCGACGGCGACGGTGAACTGCACGGTGCAGCGGCCCTCCTCGCCGGCCCGCCTCGAGGCGTCGGGATAATAATCCTCGCTATTCGGAAATGGATGCCTGGGATCGACGGAAGCGCGGACGATGTTGTGTTGCACGGGCGGCGGCGCGGCGGGCGCTGCCGGTCTCTGCACCTGCGTGGTCTGCGAGATCGCGTTCGTCTGCTGCTGCGGCGCCTGGATGTCGACGAATTCCGGCGGGGGGACGAAAGGCTTGATCTCTTCTAATTTCGGCGGCGGGGGTGGCGGCTTGTCGACTTCTTTGGGCTTGTCGATCTGGGCGATTTCTACGGGGGGAATGACTTTCTGCATCAGCTTGCCGGCCAAACCCGTGTAGAACGCCCAAGCGACAAATATGTGGAGAATGATGACGGCGATGAGGGCGATGCCCCTCGTGCCCGAAAACAACGATGGCTGCTCGTATGTATACATAAGTCTGTTTCGACCTGCCCCTAGCTTAAATTCGATACCGTCACGTGTACGCGCTTGACACCCGATGTTGCCATGTGCGGCTAAAACGCGCGAGCCGCTTGCCGCTTCCCTTGTTTGAGCGGCGTCCCTTCAAGTCCTACGGCAAGTAAAGAGGTTGACACACCTGCCGCCCGCACTGCAAGCAGGACTTGCAGCGCGAGCACATCATTCTTGATCCGTCACCGCACCGAGCGATGCGCTGCTGACCTGCTTGGCATATTTGGCGAGCGCGCCGCGCCGCGCGTAGGGCTTCGGGGCCTTCCAAGCTTTGCGGCGGCGCTTCAATTCGGCTGCGCTCACGTGCAAGCTGATTTCTCGACGCTCTGCATCAATCGTGATTTCATCGCCGTTTTTCACGAGCGCCATCGGCCCACCCAGGGCCGCCTCCGGCGAGACGTGGCCCACCACGAATCCGTGGCTGCCGCCCGAAAAGCGACCATCCGTGATCAATGCGACTTCGCTGCCCAGCCCCTTGCCGATGATGGCTCCCGTCGGACTTAACATCTCGCGCATGCCCGGACCGCCCTTGGGGCCCTCGTATCGAATCACGACCACATCGCCCGCCTTGACCTTGCCGCCGAGAATCCCCTGCAACGAGTCCTCCTCCGAGTCGAACACCCGCGCGGTGCCGGTGAACTTCAGCCCTTCTTTACCGGTGATTTTGGCAACCGCGCCCTCCGGGGCGAGATTGCCGTATAGAACCACGAGGTGACTATCCTTCTTGATCGGATCATGGATCGGACGGACGATTTGCTGCCCGGCATCATAGGGAGCGACGCCTGCCAGGTTCTCGGCGAGCGTCGCGCCGGTCACCGTCAGGCAATCGCCGTGCAGGAGCCCCGCCTCGAGCAGCGTTTTCATCAGCGGCTGAATGCCGCCGATCTCAACCAGCTCGGACATCGAATATCGTCCGCTCGGCCGAAGATCGGCGAGCACCGGAACGCGCCGGCCGATACGAGTGAAATCATCGAGTTGCAATTTGACATTGGCCGATGAGGCGATTGCCAGCAGGTGCAACACGGCGTTGGTCGAGCCGCCGAGCGCGATGCAGACGGTGATGGCATTCTCAAACGCTTTGCGCGTCATGATCTGACGCGGTCGAATGCCGCGCTTGATGAGCTCGACCACGGCGGCGCCGGCGCGGGTGCAATCCGCCCGCTTGTGATCGGAAATCGCATCCTGGGCGGAGCTGTTCGGCAGACTCATACCCAGCGCTTCGATGGCCGAGGCCATGGTGTTCGCCGTATACATTCCCGCACACGAGCCGGGTCCCGGGATGGCGGTGCGTTCGATGTACTTTAGCTGAGTCTCCGAGACCGTACCCTTGGCATGGCCGCCGACCGCCTCGAACACCGAGACGATGTCGCGCCGCTCGGCGCCGGGCCGGATCGTGCCGCCGTAGACGAATATCGCCGGACGGTCGAGGCGCGCCAGCGCCATGAGGCATCCCGGCATGTTCTTGTCGCATCCGCCGATCGCCACCACACCGTCGAAGCCCTGGGCTCCGACCACCGTCTCGATGGAATCGGCGATTACCTCGCGCGATACCAGCGAATAGCGCATGCCGGGGGTTCCCATGGAGATGCCGTCGGACACGGTAATGGTGCTGAAGGTCACCGCCTTGGCGCCCTGCCCCTCCACACCCTGCGCAGCGAGACGCGCCAGCCCGTCGATGTGCATGTTGCAGGGGGTCAGGTTGCTCCAGGTCGAGGCGATGCCGATCTGCGGCTTGTCGAAATCGGCTTCGGCAAATCCGACGGCATGAAGCATGGCCCGCGCCGGCGCCTGTTTGATGCCGTCAACCACCAGGCGCGAATAGCGGCGAGGATCGAGGGGACCGCCCGTGGCGGATTTCGTCTTATTTTTCATAATCACACCGTACCGTAACGTTGCAAAAGATAACGATACACGCCGCGAACGGCGTGAGCCTCGGCTCCAACCCCGCGGCCCGGGCGGTCCTTGGAATTCCAGGCGTACAAATCCAGGTGCAGCCAATGGGCCGTCGCGGTCACGAAGCGCTTGAGGAACAAAGCGCCGAATATCGCCCCGGCGAGGCCCGACGCGGCGACGTTGTTGAGGTCCGCGATCTTGCTGCCGAGCTCATCGTCGTAGCCCATCCAGAGCGGCATGGGCCACAAAGGGTCGTGTTCCAGGGCGGCCGCTCGCGTGAGATCGGCCACCATCCGCTCATCCGTGCCGAACAGCGCCGGCAGTTCCGGCCCCAACGCGACGCGCGCGGCGCCCGTCAGGGTGGCGAAATCGATGATCAGATCCGGCTGCCCGGCGTCGGCCAGCGCCAGCGCGTCGCATAGCACCAGCCGGCCTTCGGCATCCGTATTGCCGACCTCGACGCTCAGTCCCTTGCGCGTCGAGAGCACGTCGCCCGGGCGGTAGGCGTTGCCGCTGACCGCGTTTTCCACCGCCGGGATCAGAATTCGCAGCTCCGCCCGAATACCGGCCCCCATCAGCATATGGCCGAGCGCGAGCGCGACGGCCGCCCCGCCCATGTCCTTCTTCATCAGCGCCATGCCGGAGGCCGGCTTGATATCGAGTCCGCCCGAGTCGAAGCACACCCCTTTCCCGAGCAGCGCGATTCGCGGCAAGGCGGCAGGCTCTCGTGCGCCGGGCGGACTCCAGCGTATTTCGATCAGCCGCGGCGCCTGCGCGCTGGCGCGTCCCACGGCGTGAATGGCCGGAAAGTTCTCGGTGAGGAGCGCCTCCCCGACCCATTCGTGAAACTCTGCCCCATGGCGCTCGGCGAGCCGGCGCGCGGCCGCCGCCAGTTCGGGGGGGCCCAGATCCGAGGCTGGGGTATTGATCAGGTCGCGGGCCAAGGTGAGCGCCTCGCCCGCCGATTCGACGTAGCGCATGTCGGCGTTCGACGGGGGCTCGAGCACTGCCACGCGCTCGGCGCGACCCGGCCGATAGCGCTCGAACCGATAGGCCCCATAGGCGAAACCGAGCGCGATCTGAGTCGCCTCGGCATCGGTGAACGACTGAGCGAGGCGATAGGTGCCCGCCGGCAAGCGTTCAGCGAATCCCGCAGCATGCCACAGCGATATTCCGCCCTGGCGCTTGCCCAATCCGCCGACGGCCATCGAAACGCCGCCGCTTGCATCCGGAATCGCCAGCACGCGGTGCTTCTCGCCCTTGAAATGATTCGCGCCCAACCAATTCGCGGTTGGCGCGCTTTGGCCTTTGCGCCAGTCGTCCACTTCCTCCTCAAATAGAAGCCAGAGCGGAATGACGGCGCGCGCTTCGACGGTCATGCATTCATCCTTCGATCAGTCGGAGCCGCGGCGACGGCCGCGGGCGGTTCTTGCATGATAAGAGATTCTGTGGTGCTATTTGCGGCTACTTTCACGGAGCACCTCATGCGTTTGTATTCGCAAAAAGACGTCGACAAAAAAGCACTGCGCGGAGCGCGGATCGCCGTTCTCGGTTATGGAAGCCAAGGGCGCGCGCACGCGCTCAACCTGCGTGACAGCGGCTACGATGTAGTCGTCGGCGTCCGCAAGGGCGACAGCTGGAACAAGGCCAAGAAGGACGGTTTGAAGGTGACGGAGCCCGCGGCCGCCGTGCAAGGCGCGCGTCTCGTCGCGATGCTGGTTCCCGACATGACGCAGAAGGCGCTCTACCAGGAACTCAAGACCGTGATCGAGCCGGGCGCGACGCTGCTGTTCGCGCACGGATTCAACGTGCACTTCAAGCAGATCAAGCCGCGGAAGGACCTCAACGTGGTGCTGATCGCACCCAAGGGCCCGGGCGATTTGGTGCGCCGCCAATATCAGCAAGGACGGGGAGTGCCCTGCCTGATCGCGGTCGCGCAAAATGCGACCAGGAACGCCAAGGCCATTGCGCTCGCCTATGCCGACGGCATCGGCGGCACGCGCGGCGGCGTCCTGGAGACGACTTTCGCCGAGGAGACCGAGACGGATTTGTTCGGAGAGCAGGCGGTGCTTTGCGGCGGAGCCACGGAGCTCGTGGTCAAGGGCTACGAGACCCTGGTCGAGGCCGGTTATCAGCCCGCGGTGGCGTATTACGAGTGCCTGCACGAGCTCAAGCTGATCGTCGATCTGCTGCATGAAGGCGGCATCACCAAGATGCACCGCTTCATCAGCGAGACCGCCAAGTACGGCGATCTCACTCGCGGGCCGCGGATCGTGAACAAAGCCACGAAGAAAGAGATGAAGAAGATTCTCGGCGAGATCCAGCAGGGCAAATTCGCGCGCCAGTGGATCGCGGAGACCAAGAACGGCCGGCGCAAGTATTCGAAGCTGCTGAAGGCCGATCTTGGCCATTCGATCGAAAAGGTCGGCTCGAAGCTGCGCGCACGCATGCCCTGGCTCGAGTCCGGCAAGGCCTAGGTTTCGAGCCGGGAGTGGTCATGGCGGCGAGCACGCTGTTCGACAAGGTCTGGAAAGCGCATGAAGTGGTGCCGGAGACGGCGGCTACTCCGGCCGTGCTGTACATCGATCTGCACTTGGTGCACGAGGTCACATCGCCTCAGGCATTCAGTGTGCTGCGGTCGCTCAAGCTGCCCGTACGCCGCCTCGACCGCACCCTCGCCACCATGGATCATTCCACTCCGACCACGACGGACCAGGTTTTCGGCAAGGTCCCGATCAAGGTGGACGCGGCGGCCAAGCAGGTGCGGCAACTGGAGCAGAACGCCGCCGACTTCGGCGTCGAGCTGTTCGGTATGCGCGACGCACGGCGCGGAATCGTCCATGTCATCAGTCCCGAGCTCGGCGCGAGCCGGCCGGGCATGACCATCGTTTGCGGCGACAGCCACACCAGTACCCACGGTGCGTTCGGCGCCCTCGCCTTCGGCATCGGCAGCACCGAAGTCGGCCACGTGTTGGCGACCCAGTGCCTGCTGCAGCGCAAACCAAAATCCTTCGCCATCAACGTCGAGGGGAAACTGCCGCCGGGGGTCACCGCCAAGGATCTCATCCTCGCCATCATCGGCAAGGTGGGCGTGTCCGGCGGCACGGGTCATGTATTCGAGTACCGCGGCTCGACCATCCGCGGGCTGTCGATGGATGAGCGCATGACGATTTGCAATATGTCCATCGAGGCCGGAGCGCGTGCCGGCATGGTGGCGCCGGACGAAGTCACCTTCGCCTATCTCGACGGCAAGCCGCGAGCGCCCAAGGGAAAGGATTGGGAGGAGAGCCTCGCGCGCTGGAAGCAGCTCGCCAGCGATCCGGGCGCAGCCTTCGACTTGTCGGTCGACATCGATGCAGCGGCGCTCGAGCCCATGATCACCTACGGAACGAATCCCGGCATGGTGGTGCCCATCGGCGGCGCCATCCCCCACTCGGCCGGCGATGCCATCCACGACAAAGCGCTCGGCTACATGGGATTTCGGGGCGGCGACGCGATGCTGGGCAAGCCGGTGAACACCGTCTTCATCGGCAGCTGTACGAATGGACGCCTGGAGGATCTGGAGGCCGCGGCCAGGGTGCTCAAAGGACGCAAAGTGGCGTCGGGTGTTCATCTTCTCATCGTGCCGGGATCGCAGCAGATCAAGCGCGATGCCGAGGCGGCAGGCCTTGCCGATGTGTTTCGTGCGGCAGGCGCCGATTGGCGCGAGTCGGGCTGCTCCATGTGCCTCGGGATGAATGGCGACACCGTCGGCGCGGGCCAGTATTCGTTGAGCACCAGCAACCGAAATTTCGAGGGGCGACAGGGCGTCGGCGCCCGAACGCTGCTCGCGAGTCCGCTCACCGCCGCGGCCAGTGCCGTCCGCGGCCGCATCACCGATCCGCGGGAGTTCCTGTAATGGAGCCCCTGCGAATCGTCCGCTCGCGGACCGTCGTCGTCCCGCTCGCCAACGTGGACACCGATCAGATCATTCCCGCGAGATTCCTGACCACGACCACCAAAGAGGGGCTGGGAAAGCAGCTGTTCGCCGATTGGCGCTACCGATCGGACGGGGCTCCCAATCCCGACTTCATCCTCAATCAAGCGCCCGCGCTGGGCTGCCAAGTACTCGTGGCCGGCCGCAATTTCGGTTGCGGCTCATCGCGTGAGCATGCGCCTTGGGCGCTCCTGGATTATGGGATTCGGGCCGTGGTCAGCACCGAGATCGCGGATATCTTCCGCAACAACTCGTTGAAGAACGGCCTTCTCCCGGTGATTGTCGACGAGGCCACCGCGAAGTGGCTCATCGAGCACCCGGGCGCCGATGTGAGCATCGATCTGGAGAGCGCGACTTTGACCCTGCCGACCGGCGTCGCCGTCCCCTTCCCGATCGAAGCCTTCGCGCGCCATTGCCTGCTGAACGGCGTGGACGAGCTCGGCTATCTGCAGAGCAAGCTCGCGGACATCGAGCGCTACGAAGCCTCGCGCCCCTCCGCCGCCTGACCCACTCAAAGGAAGAAACCAAGATGCAAGCTCTGATCGCAGTGCTGGGCGGCGACGGCATCGGCCCCGAAGTCACCGCGGAGGCGGTGCGTGTACTGTCGCGCGTCGCGGACCGCCACGGCCACTCGTTTCGATTCGAATCGGCGCTGGTCGGCGGGGCGGCTATCGACGCCACCGGCGAACCGCTGCCGGCCGACACGCTGGCGCTATGCCGGCGCGCGGACGCCACTCTCCTCGGCGCGGTAGGCGGTCCGAAATGGTCCGCTCCCGACGCCAAGGTGCGCCCCGAGCAAGGCCTGCTGCAGTTGCGCAAGGAGCTCGGCTTGTTTGCGAACCTGCGCCCTGTCGTGCCCCATCCGGCCGTACTCGATGCCTCGCCGATCAAATCCGAACTCTTGCGGGGCGTCGACATCATGGTCGTGCGCGAGCTCACCGGAGGGATCTACTTCGGGGACAGGCAGCGCACCGCAACCGAGGCGTTCGACGTCTGCCGTTACACGGTCACTGAGATCGAGCGCGTGGTGCGCACCGCGGGCAAGCTCGCGCGCGGGCGGCGTCGCAAACTGACCTCCGTCGACAAGGCCAACGTGCTGGAGACATCGCGGCTCTGGCGCTCGGTAGTCGATCGAATCATGCCGGCCGAATTCGCCGATGTCGCCTACGAGCACATGCTGGTCGACTCGGCAGCCATGCATCTGATCAAGCGGCCGCGCGACTTCGACGTGATGGTGATGGAGAACATGTTCGGCGACATTCTCACCGATGAGGCGTCGATGCTGGCGGGCTCGATGGGGCTTCTGCCCTCCGCATCGCTCGGCGCGGAAACGCGCGGGGGCATGTTCGAGCCCATCCACGGATCGGCGCCCGACATCACCGGCCGCGGCATCGCGAATCCCTATGCCGCCATATTGAGCGCCGCGCTGCTGCTGCGATACGCGCTCCAGCTCGAGACCGAGGCGGGACGCGTCGAAGCGGCGGTCTTCGACGCGGTCACCGCCGGCCTCCTGCCGGCGGATCTCGCGGCTCCCGGCGCGCCCTCGGTTACGACGCGTGCCGCCGGAGATGCGGTGCTGGCTGCGCTATAGCGGCGGCCCGCTCGAGGCCCGCCGCAAGATCGGCGACGAGATCGCCCGCATCCTCGATCCCCACGGATACCCGCAATAGGCCTTCGCCGATGCCCGCGCGCTGCCGCGCGGCCTCGTCCATGCCGGCGTGCGTCATGCTCGAGGGGTGCGCGATCAAGCTCTCCACGCCGCCGAGCGACTCGGCCAGCGTGAAACAGGTAAGTCCGTGCAGGAAGGCCGTGACCGCCGCCTCGCCGCCGGCGAGCTCGAAGCTCAGCATGGCGCCGAAGCTCGACTGTTGACGCCGCGCGATCGCATGGCCCGGATGATCGGCGAGCCCCGGATAATACACACGCGTTACCGCGGCATGATTGCGCAGCAGTTCGACCACGGCGGCGGTATTTTCCTCGTGAGCGCGCATGCGCGCGTGCAGGGTGCGTATCCCGCGCAGGCTCAGGAAGCTGTCGAACGGAGCGCCCGTCACCCCGATGACGTTGGCCCACCAGGAAAGGCTCTCCGCCAGCTCCTGGCTGGAGGCGACGACCGCCCCGCCGACGACATCGCTGTGGCCATTCAAGTATTTGGTGGTCGAATGCATCACCACGTCCGCACCGAGGGCGAGCGGCTGCTGCCAGACCGGGGACAGGAAGGTATTGTCCGCGACCACCAGGGCGCCTTGTGCGTGCGCCGCATCGGCCACCGCGCGAATGTCGACGATCCTGAGCAGCGGGTTGCTCGGCGTCTCGATCCAGACCAACTTCGGCTTCGCCGCCAGAGCGGCCTCGAGCGCCGCCGCGTCGGTTTGATTGACGAAGTCGACGACCAGCTTGCCCTGCGCTTGCAGAGCAGCCAGCAGCCGATACGTGCCGCCATAGCAGTCGTGCGGCGCGAGCACGCGCGCGCCCTGCGGCAAGGTCGCGAGGATCAAGGTGATCGCCGCGAGACCGGTACAGGTCACCACCGCCCCCACACCGCCTTCCAGGTCCGCAAGCGCCTGCGCGAGCTGGTCGCGGGTCGGATTGCCGGAGCGGGTGTAATCGTACTTGCGCGGCTTGCGGTAGCCCTCGAAGGCAAAATTGCTCGATAGATAGATCGGCGGCACCACGGAACCGTGTTCAGCATCCGATTCCAGTCCCGCCCGCACCGCGCGGGTGGCCGAAGTCTTTCGTGGTTTATCTTTCCTGGTCATAGTAGAGGCTCCGAAACGGCTCGTTTGATGATCGGGGTCAATGCCGCGCCCTCTTTGAGGAACGCGTCATGACCGAAAATGGAATTGATTTCGATGAGCTGGCGCGGCCCATTCAGGCGCGCCGCGAGGCCCTGCATGTCGGCGAACGGAACCAGCTGGTCCTCCCGCACCGCAATCAGCGTCGCGGGCGTGCGCACGAGCGTCGCATCGACGCTATGCAGGTCGATCGATTCGCTCAAGGCCAGGAAGGTCTCGGCGCGGTACTTCTGCACGTAGTCGTCGCCGCGCGCGAACAGATAGTCCTCGATCGGGAAGCGGAAGCGGTCATTAAGCCGGGCCGGCGCGCCGCCGAACCGCAGCTCGAACTCCACGGCACTGCGATATGTCGCCATCGCCAGCGCCCGCGCGAGCTTCAGGCCCGATGGCCCGTCCCCGCGCGCGATGGCCTCGCGTACGATCTGACGCTGTACGCTGCGCCACGCGGTGGACAAAACCTGCGATTTGTCCGCGGCGCTCAGTACGACGATCCGTTGCACGAGCGCGGCATGCCGCTCGGCGAAGCAGAGCGCCACCATGCCGCCGTACGATGCGCCGACGATGGCATGCAGCCGCTCGATGCCGAGGTGCCTGACGATGCACTCGATGGCGTTCGCCTGATCGAAGGAGCTCAGCGGCGGGAATTTTGCGAGAGGCTCGGGCGCCGAGCTGCCGCCGCGGCCGCCGAGGTAGTCGATTCCCAGAACTCGAAATTCCCGCGTATCGATACCGTGACCGGGACCGACCAGATCGGGCCACCAGCCCTCCGTGCCGTCCACGATGCGGTGCGCGGAGATCCCGCCGAGCACCGCGATGACCGGCGCATGCTCGGGACCCGTCAGCCGATACGCGATGCGCGGCTCGGCGAGATCGTCGCCGTAGTGCAGCCGCCAGGGCCGAGGCAGGTCGAGCACCGCGTCGCGGACGGCGGCGCTCGCCTCAGCCGGACCGGGGGACTTGTCGAGTGGATCTTTCGGCAATTTTCGCTCTCCTCATAGGTTGACATAACCCCTGGGGAGCGGCGCCGCTCTTCGGCCGTTGCGGCAACTCTACGGAGCGCCTTTCAACTCGCCGCCTATCTATCGGAGCCGGAATTGCATTCGCTCGAGCTCCGCAGGAGTTGGCACCGTTCCTCGGAGTCTCTCGCGAGACGCCTTGGTGGTTGCCCCGGCTTCTAAGGGCCTTTCCCTCAGCCGGTCTAGATAGGCATGCGAATGTTATGCACACGGCCCTTTCCCGTCAAGCGGTTCCCGCTTGCACGTCGCGATCCAATGCGCTAATGTACTAGTGTGTTAATACATTGGCGAGCCGAATGAAAACCAACCGTCCGGTGACCTTGCGGCAGGAACAGCAGCATGAGCGTGCGCTCTTCACGGCGATCCTGGCGCTTCGGAGCGTCGAGGAATGCCGCAGCTTCTTCCGCGATCTGTGCACGCCGACCGAGCTCCAGGCGATGGCCGACCGCTGGGCCGTGGTCGAGCTCCTCGAGCGCGGCCTGCCCTACCGCGACATCCATCGTCAGACCGGGGTGAGCGTCACCACCATCGGGCGCGTCGCGCGCTACCTCATGTCGGGGAACGGCGGCTACCGGGCGGTGACCGACCGCCTCAAGATCAACGCATGATCAACCCTGGAGAAAATGCGGCCGTGCGCCTGAAGATCGCGGTACAGAAGAGCGGCAGGCTCACCGATTCCTCGCTCGATCTGTTGTCGCGCTGCGGACTGAAGTACAGCCGCGGCAAGGATCAGTTGATGTGCTACGGCGAAAACATGCCGTTGGACGTGCTGTTCGTGCGCGATGACGACATTCCGGATCTCGTGCAGGAAGATGTCTGCGATCTCGGCGTCGTGGGTTTGAACGTCGTCGAGGAAAAGCGCCTCTCCTTCGGCGCGCGCGGTATCGCACCGCTGTTCGAGACCGTTCGAACGCTGGACTTCGGGCGCTGCAAGCTCTGCATCGCGGTTCCTGACGGATTCGACTATCGCGGCACGGCCTCGCTTCAGGGCAAGCGCATCGCCACCACGTATCCCCACATCCTCGGGCGCTTTCTCGCCGAACGCGGCGTGCGCGCCGAGGTCGTGGTGCTGTCAGGATCGGTCGAGATCGCCCCGCGCCTCGGCCGGGCGGACGTCATCTGCGACCTGGTGTCGACCGGCTCCACGCTCGCCGCCAATCATCTGCGTCAAGCCGAGGTGGTGCTGGAAAGTCAGGCGGTGCTCATTCGCACGCCGGTGCCGATTCCCGCGCAGAAACAGGATTGGGCGCGGCGGCTCCTCATGCGCATCGACGGCGTGGAACAGGTCAAGGGCAGCAAGTACATCATGCTGCACGCCTCGCGCTCGTCGCTCCCTGCGATCGCGAAGCTCCTGCCCGGAAGCGAGGCCCCGACGGTGATCCCGCTCGAGGGACTGGGGGATCGCGTGGCGGTCCATGCGGTGTGCCGCGAGAACGTATTCTGGGAAACGCTGGAACAGTTGAAGGTTGCCGGCGCGAGTTCCGTGCTGGTGCTGCCCGTCGAGAAGATGCTCGCTTGAGGGCGGGGCCGGCTATGCGCATTTTGCGTTGGAATTCATTGTCGAGCGACGAGCGCCGCCGGGTTCTGGAGAGGCCCGCGCAACGCGACTCTGCTCGCACCGCGAGCGACGTGCGCGCCATCATCGAGGCCGTGCGCCGCGGCGGCGATGCGGCAATTCGGGAGCTGACGCGCCGTTTCGACGGGGCGGAGGTCGAGTCTCTCGCGGTCTCGCGGCGCGAATTCGACGACGCCGAGCGCGCGCTCGACGGCGCACAGCACCGGGCGATCGACAAGGCGATCGAGACGGTGCACGCCTTCCATGCGGCGCAACTGCCCGCGCCGCTGCGCGTGGAAACGGCGCCCGGCGTCATTTGCGAGCGCATCCACGTGCCGGTGCGCGCGGTGGGTCTGTACGTTCCGGCGGGTTCGGCGCCATTGCCCTCGACCGCCATCATGCTGGCGGTGCCGGCCGCCATCGCGGGCTGCCCGGATCGGGTGTTGTGCACGGCCCCGAATCGCGCAGGCGCGGCCGACTCCGCCGTGCTGGTCGCGGCGCGGCGCGCCGGCATCGAGCGGATATTCAAGGTCGGCGGCGCCCAAGCCATTGCCGCCATGGCTTACGGAACCGAATCCGTGCCGAAATGCGACAAGCTGTTCGGTCCCGGAAATGCCTGGGTCGCAGCCGCCAAGTCGCTCGTGGCATGCGACCCGGCCGGCGCCGCGGCGGACTTGCCTGCGGGGGTCACCGAGGTCATGGTGATCGCGGACGCAGAGGCCCGCGCCGAATTCGTCGCAGCCGATCTTCTGGCCCAGGCCGAGCACGGCCCCGATGCGCAAGCCCTCCTCGTCACGACCTCCGAGGCGCTCGCCGAGCAAGTGGAAAGTGCCGTGAGGCGGCAGGCACGTACGCTGTCGCGTCAGCGGATCCTCGAGTCCTCCGTGGGCGAAATTCGGCTCTTGGTGGTCGAGTCCCTGGAGGTCGCGCTCGGCATCGCGAACGACTATGCGCCCGAGCATCTGCTGCTCGAAGTCCGCGAGCCCCGCTCGTGGCTCCCGAAAGTGCAGTGCGCGGGCGCCGTATTCCTCGGAAGCTGGTCGCCGGAATCCATGGGCGACTATTGCAGCGGGCCGAATCACACCTTGCCGACCTATGGCTACGCCAGGGCTCACAGCGGGCTGTCGGTCGAGGATTTCCAGAAGCGCATCACCGTTCAGGAACTCTCGCCGTCCGGCTTGAAGGGTCTCGCGGACACGGCTCGGATCCTGGCCCGTCTGGAAGGATTGGATGGCCACGCCGCGGCCGTCGACGTTCGCCTGGCCGCCCTCGGGGAGCCGGCCGTATGAGCTCCCTGCTCGCCCTGGCGCGGCCGGACATCGTCGGCATCCAAGCTTATTCGCACGCGGCGTGGCTTCCGTCCATGACCCGCCTGCATGCCAACGAGGCGCCCTGGCGGCCGGCCGGAGACGCCACCGCCGCCGGCCTCAATCGCTACCCGGAACCGCAGCCGGCAGCGCTCATCGAGCGCCTCGCGAGCGTGTACGGGGTGCCGCCCTCATCGCTCCTGGTCGCTCGCGGGAGCGACGAGGCCATCGACGTGCTGTCCCGGATCTATTTGCGCGCCGGCACCGACTCGATCCTGCAGTGCACACCGTCGTTCGGCATGTACAAGGTGGCCGCACACATCCAGGGCGCCGGCGTCGTCGAGGTTGCGCTGGACCGCGCGCGGGACTGGGCGCTCGATCCGGAGCAGCTGCTCGCCGCCTGGCGGCCCAACGTCAAATTGGTGTACCTGTGCTCGCCCAACAACCCGACCGGCAACTCGTTCGCGCCCGACGCGCTCGAGGCCGTGTGCACGGCGCTCGACGGCAAGGCGGTCGTGGTCATCGATGAAGCCTATATCGAGTGGTCGACGCGCTCGAGCCTGACGGCGTGGCTCGGGCGTTTCTCCACCATCGCCATTCTGAGAACCCTGTCGAAGGCGCACGCGCTGGCCGGCGCGCGCATCGGCGCGCTCATCGCGCCGGCGGAGCTGGTCGAACTGGCGAGGCGCATCATTCCGCCCTACTCGCTCGCGCAGCCGACCATCGAGGCCGCGCTCACGGCGCTCGAGCCCCGGGAGCTCGCCGCGACGGGCGACCGAGTGCGGGCGCTCCTCGCGGAGCGGGAATACCTGCGCGAGCGCCTGCTCTCGATTCCGACGGTGACGCGGATCTGGCCGAGCGACGCGAACTTCCTGCTGATCGACAGCAGCGATCCGGACGCATTCCTCCGTTCGAGCATGGCCGGCGGCACCATCGTGCGCGACATGCGCTCGAACCCCGCACTGCCCGATTCATTCAGGATCACGGTGGGCACCCGCGCCCAGAACGACGCGTTGATATCGAGCCTGGAGGCGGCATGATAGAGGTACACCTGTGAGCGGCGACCGAGTCTTGTTCGTGGATCGAGACGGCACATTGATCGAGGAGCCGCCGGACGAGAAGATCGACCGGCTCGACAAAATCAAGCTGCTGCCCGGGGTGATTCCCGCGCTCATCGATGTCCGCCGGGCGGGCCTCAAGCTCGTGATGGTGACCAATCAGGACGGACTCGGCACGTCCAGCCTGCCGACCAAGGACTTCGACGAGGCGCATCGATTCGTGCTCGATCTGTTCGCCACCCAGGGAATCGTCTTCGATGCCGTGTTCGTCTGTCCGCACTTCAAGCATGAGAACTGCGGATGCCGCAAGCCGAAGCTCGGCATGGTCGAGGAATACGTCCGGTCTTACCCCATCGACGCGGCGCGCAGCTTCATGGTCGGCGACCGCGACACGGACCTCGAGTTCGCCGACAAGCTGGGCGTCACCGGATTACGGGTGCTCGTCAACGGCACCGCCGAGCAGAGCTGGGCGTCGATTGCCGCGCGAATCATCGGCGCGGCGCGCCGCGCCAAGATCGAGCGGCGCACCAAGGAAACTCAGGTCACCGTCAGCCTCGATCTGTCGCGCGAGGGGCCGAGCCGGATTGCCACGGGCCTGGGATTCTTCGACCACATGCTCGAACAGATCGCCAAGCACGGAGGATTCGCCCTGGAACTCGATTGCCGCGGCGACCTCCACATCGACGAGCATCACACCGTGGAGGATTGCGCGCTCGCGTTGGGCTCGGCGCTGCGCGAGGCGCTCGGCGACAAACAGGGCATCGCGCGCTATGGTTTCCTGCTGGCGATGGATGAGGCCGAGGCACAGGTCGCCATCGATCTGTCGGGGCGGCCGTACTTCGTCTGGGAGGGCCGCTTCGAGCGCGAACGCATCGGCGAAATGCCGACCGAGCTCGTGCCGCATTTTTTCCGCTCGCTGGCGGAGACTCTGGGCGCAGCGCTCCACATCCGGGTGCGCGGCGAAAACAGTCACCACATGGTCGAGTCCTGCTTCAAGGGGGTCGGCCGCAGCCTCCGGCAGGCGATCAGACGCGAGGGTAACGAGTTGCCCAGCACCAAAGGTGTCCTGTGACATCAACCGAGGCGGCAAGCCTCGCACTGCGCCTCCCATGAGCGTGGTCATCGTCGCCTCGGGCGGGGCGAATATCGCTTCTCTGCAGTTCGCGCTGGAGCGCCTCGGTGCGCCGTCGGAGGTGTCCGCGGACGCCGCGCGGATTCGGGCGGCGACCCATGTCATTCTGCCGGGCGTGGGCGCCGCCGCGGACGCCATGGCGCGTCTGCGCGGCCATGGACTGGATACCCTGATTCCGTCGCTGACCCAGCCGGTGCTCGGAATCTGCCTCGGTATGCAGCTTCTGCACGAGGCGTCCGCGGAGGGCGGAACCGCGGAGGCGGGAACTCCCTGCCTCGGCATCATTCCGGGCACAGCCTCGCGATTCGCCGAGGCGCCGGGACGGCCGGTGCCGCACATGGGTTGGAACACGCTCGACGTGGAGCGCAGCTGTCCGCTGCTCACCGGATTGACCGGGGCGGACTACGCGTACTTCGTGCACAGTTACGCGCTGCCGATGAGCCCAGCCACGGTCGCGAGCTGCCGCTACGGCGACAAATTCAGTGCCTGCGTCGCCTGGCGCAATTTTTTCGGTGCGCAATTTCATCCGGAGCGATCCGCCCGGGTCGGTGCGCGCCTCTTGAAGAATTTTCTCGATCTCTCCCCGGCGGGGACGCAGGCAGCACCGTGCGCCTGATCCCCGCCATCGACCTGCGGGCGGGACGCTGCGTACGGCTTCTAAAAGGCGACTTCGCGGCGGAAACGCGTTATGCAGCCGAGCCACTGGAGCTGCTCGAGCGATATCGAGGATTCGGCGCGGATTGGCTCCACGTCGTCGACTTGGACGGCGCGCGCGACGGCAGCGGCGGCAATCGCCCGGTGATCGCACAGCTCGCCGCGGAGCTCGGCATCAAGCTGCAGGTGGGCGGTGGGTTGCGCGACTCGGGGGCGGTGCGGGCGATGCTGGATCTGGGCGCGGCGCGGGCGGTGGTGGGCAGCGCCGCTGTGACGGAGCCCACCGAGGTACGGCGCTGGCTTCGGCATTTTGGCAGCGGCCGCATCGCCCTCGCCTTCGATGTGCGGCTCGATCCGGGCGGCGTGCCCTGCGTCGCCACCCACGGGTGGCTGCGGCAGTCGACCTTGTCGCTGTGGGCGGCCGTCGAGGAATTCATCGGCGCGGGCCTGGAGCATGTGCTCTGCACCGACGTGGGCCGGGACGGCGCACTCACCGGGCCCAACGTGGCCCTGTATGCCGAGGCGGTGCGGCGCTATCCGCAGGTCGCCTGGCAGGCATCCGGGGGCATTCGCGAGGCCCGGGACCTGTATGCCTTGGCCGATTGCGGCGCGGCGGCGGCGATCAGCGGCAAGGCGCTGCTCGAAGAGCGCATTCCAATCGAGGAGTTGGGACCATTCTTGCCAAACGCATAATTCCCTGTCTCGACGTGCGCGACGGGCAGGTCGTCAAGGGCGTGCGCTTTCGCGATCACCGCATTGTCGGCGAGATCCTGGACCTCGCGGCGCGCTACCGGGACGAAGGCGCCGATGAGCTGGTGTTCTACGACATCACCGCGAGTCCGCAGGGGCGATCGGTCGACCGCTCTTGGATCCGGCGCGTGGCGCGTATCCTGGACATTCCGTTCTGCGTCGCCGGAGGAATCCGGACGTTGGCGGACGCCGAGGAGGTCCTGGCCTGCGGTGCCGAGAAGATTTCCATCAACTCTCCCGCCATCGCCCATCCCGAGCTGATCGACGCGCTCAGCGAGCGCTTCGGCGCGCAATGCGTCGTGGTGGGAATCGATAGTCAAAATATCGGCAACGACTACCGAGTCCAACACTTGACGGGCGATGTCAACCTGAGCCGCGACGCCTCCCGGGGCACGTTGGACTGGGTACTCGAGGTACAGCGGCGCGGCGCAGGCGAGATCGTGCTCAATTGCATGTCGAGCGACGGGGTGCGGCAGGGCTACGATATCGAGCAGCTGCGCGCCATTCGCGGCATATGCCGGGTACCGCTCGTGGCTTCCGGCGGCGCCGGGGCCATACGGCATTTTTCGGACGTGTTTCGCGACGCAGGGGTCGACGCCGCGCTTGCCGCGAGCGTATTCCACTCCGGCGACATCGCTATTTCCGATCTCAAGCGGCAGCTCCGCGCGGACGGCATCGAGGTGAGAGCATGACGGATCTCGACCGGTTGGATTGGGCCAAGACCGACGGTTTGGTGCCGGCGATCGTGCAGGATGCCGCCGGCGGCGCGGTTCTCATGCTCGGATACATGAATCGGGAGGCACTGGCGGCGACCCAGGCCAGCGGCCGCGTCACGTTCTGGAGCCGCAGCAAGGGCAGACTCTGGACCAAGGGAGAGACATCCGGGAATTATCTGGAGGTGCGGTCGATCGCCGCCGATTGCGACGGCGACACCCTGTTGATACTGGCGCGCCCCGCGGGGCCGGCGTGCCATCTCGGCACACGCACCTGTTTCGGCGAGACTCCGCCTCGCGCAACCGCCGAATCCCTGGCGTTCCTCACCACCCTGCAAGAGGTCATTGCGGACCGTATCGCCGATCCTGCGCCGCACAGCTACACGGCGAAGCTCCTCGCGCAAGGCCCCCGGCGCGTGGCGCAGAAGGTGGGCGAAGAAGGCGTGGAATTGGCGCTCGCCGCCGTGGCGCAAGGCGAGGCGGAGATCATCGGCGAGGCGGCCGATCTTCTTTATCACGTGCTCGTGCTGCTGCAATCGAAACATCTGTCGCTCGAACGGGTCGTCGCCGAGCTCGAGGCGCGGCATCGCGCGCGGTAACGATTTCCGGGATCATGCAGATCATCGTTCGGAAGGAAGCGCGCCTGCTCCTCGTGTTCGTCGACGGCCGCCCGCAATCGAGCTATCCGGTGACCTTGGGCAGGAACTGGGCCGCCGACAAGGCGACCGAGGGAGACGAGGCGACGCCGCTGGGCGAATTCTACGTTTGCGCGAAGAACCCGCGCAGCAGGTTCTTCCTGTCGATGTGCATCAGCTACCCGAACGCCGAAGACGCGGAGCGGGGGCTCGCGGCGAACTTGATCACCCCGGCCGAACATGGCGCCATTCTCGAGGCAATTCTCCGCCGGGCCGTGCCGCCCCAGCACACCCGGTTGGGCGGGGAGATATACATCCACGGCGAGGATCCCCGTCCGCCACCGGTGGGTGCAGGGACAGCCCACGGCACCCGGGGTTGCATCGCCTTGCAGAATTCCGCGATGCAAGAACTTTTCGAGCGTACCCCCATCGGTACACCGGTCATCATCACCCCGTAAAGCGCGGCCGCCGATGGGATGACCGGGCCCTCAAGCGGCTCTACGACTGCGCCTCACGCCGTAGATCCCGATGCCGAGCCAGATGACGTTGAGCCACGCCGACGGCCAGGCCTTGTACCAGCCGCTGTTGATGATGAAGCCGACCGCGCCGACGATATTCATCCACTGATACAGCGCCGAACGGGCGTGCAACTTTCCCGTGGTGACCAGGGCATAAGCGCCCAGAATGAGCACCATGGCCAGCCAACCCGCGCATTCGATGAACGTTTTCAATTGCAATTATCGTCTCCTTCCGATGCGCGTCGCTTATAGCATACCTCCGACCCTTACTAGGACGTGCACGCAAGTGCTACGCTGTTGCATCAGCAGCGACGGATTCTCCTGGCATGACGACCTCCGATACTCGACTCAAGCGCTTCAACGGCATGGACGAGCTCGCGCCGGACCTCGCCTCGGATGTCGCGCAAAGCCTGGCGCGCGCGATCGCCGCGCGTGGCGGCGCGAGCCTGGTCGTTTCCGGCGGTAGGACCCCGGTCAAGTTCTTCGAGCGGCTGCGCACTCAGCCGATCGAGTGGCGCCGGGTATGCATCGCGCTCGCGGATGAGCGCTGGGTCGATCCAAGCGATCCCGGCAGCAACGAAAGGATGGTCCGCGAGGTTCTGCTCAAGGACGGGGCGGCGGAAGCGCGCTTCGCCGGCCTGAAGAATGCAGCTCCCTCTCCGGATCTCGGCGCCGTATCCGCCTGGGAGACCTTCGCGCGCATTCCGCGGCCGTTCGACGTGACCCTGCTCGGAATGGGCGACGACGGACATACCGCCTCCTTGTTTCCGGGATCGCCGAATCTGCGCATCGCGCTGGATCTCTCGGCTGCCGCCGGTTGCGTCGGCATGTGGGCTCCCACCCCGCCGCAGCCGCGGCTCAGCTTGAACTTGAGCGCGCTTCTCGGCTCGCGGCGGCTGCTGATTCTCATCGAGGGCGACGCGAAGCTCCGCACCTACGAGGCGGCGAGCGGCGACGGCGCCGTCGAACAGATGCCCGTGCGGGCGGTGCTGCGCCAGAACCGCGTGCCCGTCGAGGTGGTCTGGGCGCCATGACGGAAATCGGCGACGGCCGCACAGCCCTCGACAAGGAGGCCATCAAGCGCTCATTTTTGGACGACCTGTTCTACATGCAGGGCAAATTCCCCGCCCTCGCGACCAAAAACGATTACTACATGGCGCTGGCATACGCGGTGAGGGACCGCATGCTGCACCGCTGGATCAGCACCGCGTCCGAATACACCAAGTACGGATCGCGGACCGTCGCCTATCTCTCGGCCGAATTCCTCATGGGCCCGCATCTCGGCAACAATCTCTTGAATCTCGGCATCCTCGAGCCGGTGCGCGAATGCATGAAGGAGCTGGGGCTCGATTTCGACGAGCTCTTGCAGCAGGAAGAAGAGCCCGGCCTCGGCAGCGGCGGCCTCGGCCGCCTGGCTGCATGCTTCATCGACTCGCTCGCGACGCTGGAGATTCCCGCGGTCGGTTACGGCATCCGTTACGAGTTCGGAATCTTCCATCAGGAAATCGTCGACGGCTGGCAAATCGAGAAGACCGACAAGTGGCTGCGCTCCGGCAATCCGTGGGAATTGATACGTCCGGAATGGGCGGTGAGCGTCAAGTTCGGCGGCTACACCGAGAAATACGTCGATGAGCACGAGCGCATACGCGTGCGCTGGGTGCCGCACAAGATCGTTCACGGCATTCCCTACGACACCCTCATCCTGGGATATCGCACGAACACCGCGAACACCTTGCGGCTCTGGCGCGCCGAGGCCCCAGAGTCGTTCGACTTCGCGATCTTCAACAGCGGCGATTACTACGGTGCGGTGAACCAGAAGGTCACGTCCGAGAACCTGAGCAAGGTGCTCTATCCGAACGACGAGCAGCTGCGCGGCAAGGAGCTCCGGCTCGAGCAGCAATACTTCTTCGTCTCGTGCTCCATCCAGGACATGTTCCGGATCCTCCGAACCCAGCAGCTGCCGGTCAGCCGATTCCACGAGAAATTCGCCGTACAGCTGAACGACACGCATCCGGCCATCGCGATCGCCGAGCTCATGCGGCTGCTCATCGACGAGTACGCGCTCGCCTGGGACGAGGCGTGGAGCATCACCTGCCGGACTTTCGCCTATACCAACCATACGCTGCTGCCCGAAGCGCTCGAGCGCTGGTCGCTGGAGGTTTTCGGCCGCGTGCTGCCGCGCCACCTGGAGATCATCTACGACATCAACGCGCACTTTCTGCAGGAGGTGCGCATGCGTTTCTTGGGAGACGACGACCGCATCCGGCGCATGTCGATCATCGACGAGAACGGCGAGCGCTACGTGCGCATGGCGCATCTCGCGTGCGTCGGCAGCCATGCGATCAACGGCGTGGCGCAGCTGCATACCGAACTCCTCAAGCGCGATGTACTCAAGGATTTCCACGAGCTCTGGCCCGGCAAGTTCAGCAATAAAACCAACGGGGTCACACCGCGGCGCTGGATGGCGCTCTCCAATCCGCGCCTGTCGAGTCTCATCACCGAGCACATCGGAGACGGCTGGATCAAGGATCTTGCCGAGCTCGGGCGCCTCGAGCCGCTGGCCGAGGATCCGGCATTCCGCGCGCGCTGGCGCGAGATCAAGCAGGGGAACAAGCGCAATTTCGCGGCCCTGGCCGCGGAGCGCACCGGGATCGTCATCGATCCGAATTCCATGTTCGACGTGCTGGTGAAGCGCATTCACGAATACAAGCGCCAGCACCTCAAAGTGCTGCACATCGTGTCGATGTATCTCGGCATGAAGTCGAATCCGGCGCTTCCCGTCGAGCCGCGCACCTTCATTTTCGGCGGCAAGGCGGCGCCCGGATATCACCTGGCCAAGCTCATGATCAAGCTGATTACGGCGGTGGGCGATGTCGTCAATCAAGACCCGGACGTGCGCGATCGCATGCGGGTGGTGTTCCTGCCCAATTTCAATGTCACCAACGGGCAACGCGTCTACCCGGCCGCCGACCTATCCGAACAGATATCGACCGCCGGCAAGGAAGCCTCGGGCACCGGCAACATGAAATTCTGCATGAACGGTGCGCTCACGATCGGCACGCTCGACGGCGCGAACATCGAGCTGCGCGAGGAAATCGGTGCGGAAAACTTCTTTCTGTTCGGATTGAGCGCGCAGGAAGTGCATACGCGCAAGGCCGAGGGCTACCGGCCCATGGACTACTACGCGGGCAATGCGCACCTCAAGGAAGTGGTCGATCTCATCCGCAGCGGCTTCTTCTCGCACGGCGACACGGAACTGTTCCGGCCGCTGATGGACAATTTGATGTACTACGATCCGTACATGCTGTTCGCCGACTTCGCATCCTATGTGGAATGCCAGGCGAAGGCGTCGGAGGTCTACCGCGACAGCGAGCGCTGGACGCGGATGGCGATCCTCAACACGGCGCGAAGCGGCAAGTTCTCATCGGATCGGACGATCCGCGAGTACTGCTCGGATATCTGGCGCGTGCGCCAGGTGCCGATCCACCTGCTTACGCAGAGCGAAGCAGGAAGCGCATCGTTCGGCGCAGCGGCTCGGCGGCACCCCACAGCAGCTGATCGCCCACGGTAAAGGCGGAAAGGTATTCGCCGCCCATCGCCATCTTGCGCATCCGCCCGATGGGGATGGTAAGCGTTCCCGAGACCGCCGCCGGTGCGAGCTCCCGGATCGAGGGCTCGCGCTGATTGGGGACCACCCTCACCCACGGGTTGCCGCCGGCGACGATGTCCTCGATTTCGGGGAGCGGGATGTCGCGCTTCAGCTTGATGGTGAGCGCCTGGGAATGGCAGCGCATGGCGCTCACCCGCACGCAGATGCCTTCCACCGGCACGGGCGCGCCCTCGGTGCCCATGATCTTGTTGGATTCGGCGCCCGCCTTCCATTCCTCGCGGCTCCGTCCGTCGCCGAGATCCTTGTCGATCCAGGGGATGAGGCTCGCCGCAAGCGGCGCACCGAAGTGGGCCTTGGGAAAATCCGCGGCGCCGATCGCACCCGTCACCGCGCGATCGATGTCGAGAATCGCCGATGCGGGGTTCTGCAGCAGCGCCGCCGCCGAGCGATGCAGCGCACCCATCTGGTCGAGAAGCTCGCGCATGTTTTGGGCGCCGGCGCCCGAGGCCGACTGGTAGGTCATGGCGCTGATCCATTCGACCAAGCCCTGATGCATGAGGCCGCACACGGCCATGAGCATCAGCGACACCGTGCAGTTGCCGCCGATGAAATCCTTGATGCCCGCGTCGCGAGCCGCCTGCATCACCGAAAGATTGACCGGGTCGAGAACGATTACCGACGACTTCGCCATTCTGAGGGTGGATGCGGCGTCGATCCAATAGCCCTGCCAGCCCGAATCGCGAAGCCGCGAATGAACTGCCTGGGTGTAGTCTCCGCCTTGGGTGCTGATGAGCATCGGCAGGCGTTTGAGCGCGGCGAGATCATTCGCATCCTGCACCGTCGATTTGGCCGCCCGGCCGATATCCGGCGCGATGCCCCCGGCCTGCGAGCTGCTGAAGAACACGGGATCCACGAAGTCGAAATCCCGCTCGGCGCGCATGCGCTCGAGCAGCACGGATCCGACCATGCCCCGCCAGCCGATGATTCCGACTTCCGTCATGATTCGAGCACGAACTCCTTGGCAGGGGGCCGACGATTATAATTCGACCCCATCACGTATCCATAGGCGCCGCAGTTGGCGATCAACAGCACGTCGCCCTCCCGGGTCGCCGGCAGCCAGCGATCGCTGCCGAGCTGATCGGCGCTCTCGCAGATGGGACCCACGACGGTCACCTTATCAGTTAGCGGCTCGCCGAGCCGCGAGAGATTGCGAATATCGTGATGTGCGCCATAGAGGGCCGGACGGATCAGGGAATTCATCCCGGTCGCGATGCCGACGTAGCGCACGTCGCCCTTGCTCTTCAGCTGAGTGACGGTCGAGAGCAGCACGCCGGCCTTCGCCACCAGGAAGCGTCCGGGCTCCATCCAGAACTCGATCCGCGGAAAACGCCGGCGAAGACTCGCGACGCCCGCGTCCAGGGCGGCGAGATCGATACCGGCCTGCCCGGCCTGCTCCGGCACGCCGATTCCTCCGCCGAGATCCACCACGGCAACGTCCGGGAACCGCTCCGCGAGTTCGGCGAGGAGCGCGCCCGTCTCGGTCCAATTGGCGACATCGAGGATGCCGCTGCCCGTATGGGCGTGCAGGCCGACCACGCGCACGCCGTGAGCACGAGCCAACGCGGCGAGCTCTTGCGCTTCGCTCGGCAGCACCCCGAACTTCGAGTGCACGCCCGCGGTACGCACGTGGTGATGATGTCCGCGTCCGAAGCCGGGATCGATTCGCACGAAGATCTCGCGGCCGCGAAATACCTCGGGCCACGCCTTCAGAGGATAAAGATTGTCCAACGTGACGTGCACGCCCTTCCGGAATCCATATTCGTATTCCGAGCGCGGCGCGAAATTGGGGGTGAAGAGCACGCGCGCGGGCTCGAGCGAGGGCACTTCGGCGAATGCATGCTCGAGCTCGCCTTGCGAGACGCATTCGATCGTCAGACCGGCGGCGTAGATGCGCCTCAGGATTGCGGGATGCCAGTTGGCCTTCATCGAATAGGCCCAGCGCGCGACCGACTTCACGCCGAGCACCGCCGCTATCGCGGCATCGACACTGGCCATGTCGTACACGAATGCCGAGGATTCGCGCGCGCCGATTTCCAGCAATCGGCCGCGCTTGGCGGGATCTTCCCACCAGTTCGCCGCGGGTGCGGCGGCGGCGTCCTTGGGAGCGAACAATTGGAGCCACGTGGGGCCGAGCACCTTGTCCGAGCCGATGCTTTGGATCAGGCGTTCGTGCAACTGCTGCATCAGGCGGTCGCCCTGTGCTTCGTCGATCACGAAAGTGAAATTCAAATCGTTGGCGGCCTGGCTCACCAGGTAGACCTTGTGGTCCTGAAACAGCTCGAACGCCGAGCCGAGCTCGTGCAGGATCCCGCGGATGTTGTGGCCGAGGAGACTCAACGACGCGCAGGGGCCGAGGATCTCGACCCGGCACAGCTCGCCCAGCGCGGCCGAGAGCTTGGCGAGCGCTGCCGGGTCGAGCGTGTTGGCGGACGGATCCAGGGAGACGGTGACGTTGGTCTCCGAGGTCGAGATGAGATCCACCGACATGCCCTGCGCCTTGAATACCTGGAACGCGTCGGCGAGGAATCCGACCTGATGCCACATGCCGGGGCTGTCCATGGAGACCAGCGTGATGCCCTTCTTGATGGCGATCGCCTTGACCTGCGCGGCACTGTCGGCGACATCCGCACGGATGATGGTGCCCTCCAGGCCGGGCGCCTGAGTGGCGTAGACATGCAGCGGAATCTTGTATTGGCGGACCGGCAAAACGCAGCGCGGATGCAGAACCTTCGCGCCGTTGCTCGCGATTTCCTGGGCCTCGTCGTAATGCAGCGCGCGCAAAAGCCGCGCCGTGGGGACCGCCCGCGGGTTGGCACTGAACATTCCCGGCACGTCGGTCCAGATCTCGAGGCGCGCCGCCGCGAGCTTGGCCGCGAAGTACGAGCCCGAGGTATCCGAGCCTCCGCGGCCGAGGAGTACCGTCTCCCCGTCATCGTTCGAGGCGATGAATCCCTGGGTGATGATGACTCGATCGAGCGCCTGCCAAGAAGTCTGCAGCGCTTCATCCGGCGCGAAGTCGCAGGTGGCGGACAACAGACCGGCCCTCACGTTCGCGCCATGGCGCCGCTCGGCGTGCAGGACCTTGCGCGCATCGACCCACGCTGTCGGGATTCCCTGCGCGTTCAGGAACGAGGCGCCGAGGCAAGTGGCCATGAGCTCGCCCATCGCCATGACATTCGCGCGCATTCTGTCGTCGACCTGGCGGGTTTGCCCCACCGTGGCGGCCAGGCTCTTCAGCTCGTTCAGAAAACGCTCGAAGTCTTCGTTGGGAACGACGCCGAGACGCTGCGCCAATTCGCGGTGCGCGCGCTCGATTCGATCGAGAGCCGCGCTATGTTCGCCGGCCAGCGCGGCCGCGAGCAGCGACTCCAAACGATCGGTGATTCCGGAGAGGGCCGAGTGCACGACGGCGGGACGCAGGCCCTCATCGATGCGTTGGCGCAGTACTCCGGCGATGTTGTGCCAATTCGAAGCCGACGACACGCTGGTGCCGCCGAACTTGAGCACCACCCAGGGAAGCGCGCTCAAGGGGATCAATCGTCTTCGAAGATGTCGCGCAGCTCTTTTTCCAACTGCCGCTCGGCCAAGACGTCCTCGACTCGGCTCCACGCGGCCTTGCCGCGTTTGCCCGTCGGCGTCGCCTTCGGTCGGCGCTCCGCACGTTCCATGACGGGGTCGAAGTCGTGTGATTCCTCAGCCTCGCCGAGGAACTCATCGTCGATATCGAAATGTTCGTCTTCGCGTTCGCTCATTGCTCGAGAAAAGCCCTTGAAATCAATGGGATCGATAAGGCCGAATCTTGAAGCTGCGCACTATAGCGGATTTTGCATCGCATTCAACTAGCGCAAGCTGCCGGAATGGCCCTAACGCCGGTGTCGGGGCGGCGGCGACGTTTTCAAGGGCCTTCGCTTAGCCTTTCGATTCAATTAGTTAGGAAGCATCGGGGTCCCGATCAAGTTCCCGTGCGGGCTGCATCCGCCTGCGCCGCCAGCGCTCCCAGGGCAATCGCACGATTCACGGCCGAGAGAATCGCGAGGAGCGAAGCCGTGATGATGTTGGAATGCATGCCGGCGCCGAATAACGTGCGCCGCGAACGCGTCGTGATTTCGATATAGGACACCGCCATCGCGGCGCTGCCCTGGCCGCGCGAATGCTCCTCATAGGAAAGCACGTCGAACGGCAGAGCGATCGCCGCGACCATGGCGTCGATGGGCCCGGATCCCTGACCGAGCCGGGTTTCCAGCCGCCCCTCGCGCTCGACTTGCAAGGAGAGCCGCTCACTGTCGGCGCCGTCCGTGGAGGCCGAAAGCTGGTGGGAGCGATACACAAACGGCGCCCGCGGAGCCAGATATTCCCGGGTGAACAGGTCCCACAATTCCTGGGAAGTCAATTCCTTACCGGTGATATCTGCGGCAGCTTGTACGACCTGACTGAACTCGATCTGAAGCCGGCGCGGCATCACCAGTTGATAGTCCCGCTCCAGCAGGTAGGCCACGCCGCCTTTGCCCGACTGACTGTTGACCCGGATGATGGAATCGTAAGACCGGCCGACATCGCTCGGATCGATGGGTAGATAGGGAACGTCCCAAATCTCGCCCTCCGTACGCGCCGCCAAGCCCTTCTTGATGGCGTCCTGGTGGGAGCCGGAAAACGCCGTGAACACCAGATCACCGACATACGGGTGCCGAGGATGGATGGGCAGCTGATTGCAGCCCTCCGCGCATCGGGCGGCCTCGTTTATGTTAGAGAAATCCAGCCCAGGATCAACGCCTTGCGTGTAAAGGTTAAGGGCAAGTGTCACGACGTCCACATTGCCCGTCCGCTCGCCGTTACCGAACAGCGTGCCTTCGATCCGCTCGGCGCCTCCCATGACCGCGAGTTCCGCCGCCGCGACCGCGGTCCCGCGATCGTTATGGGGGTGGACACTCAATACGATGCTGTCGCGCTTGCCGATGTGCCGCCCGAACCACTCGATCTGGTCCGCGTACACATTGGGCGTCGCCATCTCCACGGTGGCCGGCAGATTCAAGATGGAGCGGCGCTGCGGCGTCGGCTCCCACACCGCATTGACGGCATCGCAAATCTCGACCGCGAAGTCGAGTTCGGTTCCGGTAAAGCTCTCGGGGCTGTACTCGAATATCCATTCCGTCCCGCGGTCGCGTTCTGCGTGCTCGCGCACGCAAGCCGCGCCGCGCACCGCGATGTCGACGACGCCCGCGCGGTCGGTGCGGAAGACCACCCGGCGCTGGGCGACCGAGGTGGAGTTGTACACGTGCACGATGGCGCGCCGGGCGCCCTTCAAGGACTCATAGGTCCTCGCAATGAGTTCCGGGCGCGCCTGCGTCAACACCTGAATCGTCACGTCGTCGGGCACCAGCCGCTTCTCGATGAGCTCACGCACGAAATCAAAATCGGTCTGCGAAGCGGCGGGAAAGCCGACCTCGATTTCCTTGAATCCGATCCGAATCAGCATGTCGAACATGCGGCGCTTGCGGGCCGCGTCCATGGGCTCGATCAGCGCCTGATTGCCGTCGCGCAGGTCGACGCTGCACCAGGTCGGCGGCGCGCTGATGACTGCGTTCGGCCAGGTGCGGTCGTTGAGAACGATGGGAGCGAACGGGCGATACTTGGCGGATGGCGTGCGTAACATGGCGGTCTCTGCTCTGTCAGGTCTTAAGATCTCGTGGCGAAACCAGCGTTTGAGCGAGGGTTCGGCATCGAGGAGTCTGGTTTTCGGTCTTGTTGGCGCCGACCGATGGCGCAAGTATGTGGCGCCTAGCGGCGCAGCAGCAGTTCAAGCGAGCAGAGGCGCGCCGCACGGGTCAACCCGCCGGTGAGGCCGCGCAAATCGCCGTATTCTGGGGTTGCCGGATGCATGTCTTTACCGAATCTAGCATTGCGCCGGGCGCTTTCGCAAGTCAAACCGGCGGTACTATAGTCTCAAGAGCAAAGCAGGTCCCCCGCATGCCGCCTTCGTCGACCGAGCCGTTCAACCAGACGCCGCCCTTGGTGGACTACAACTTGTTCACCACCGACCAGGCGCTGCAAGAGGCCGTCACGAGAGAAGGTGCCGGCGTATGCGCCGAGCAATTGGCGCGCGACGGCGCAACCATGGGTACGGCGGCGAATTTCGAGCACGCGCGGCTCGCCAATCGCCATCCGCCGGTGCTGCAGAATTTCAACGTGCAGGGCGAGCGCATCAATGCCGTGGAGTTCCACCCCTCCTGGCACGCCCTGATGGAGGGCATCGCCGCGCGCGGCTACCACAGCGCTCCCTGGGCGCGAGGCGCGGGCGGCGGCGCGCACGTCGGTCGCGCCGCCGGCTACTTGATGCAGGCTCAAATCGAGTCCGGGACTTTATGCCCCACCACCATGACCTACGGTGCGATCGCGGCAATCGGCCGGGACTCCGTGCTGGCCGCCGGATGGGTGCCGCGGCTGGTGACGCGCCGCTACGATCCGCGCGACATCCCGATCGCCTCGAAGCACGGCGGCCTGATCGGCATGGGAATGACCGAGAAGCAAGGCGGCTCGGACGTGCGCGCCAACACGACGCGCGCGGAGCGGACGGCCGACGGTTCTTATCGGATCAACGGCCATAAATGGTTTTTCTCGGCTCCGCAGTGCGACGCTCACCTCGTGCTCGCGCAGACCGATGGCGGACTATCGTGCTTCTTCATGCCCCGCCGGCTTCCCGACGGCGCCTTGAACGGCATCTACATCCAGCGCCTGAAGGATAAGGTCGGCAACCGGTCCAACGCATCCGCGGAGGTCGAATTCCGGGATGCTTGGGCGTCCCTGTTGGGCGAGGCCGGGCGCGGCGTCCCGACCATCCTCGAAATGGGCACCTACACGCGGCTCGATTGCGTTATCGGCAGCGCCGGCATGATGCGCCACGCCGTGGTTCAGGCGGTGCATCACGCCCGGCACCGCAGCGCCTTCGGCGCCCGCTTGATCGATCAGCCGCTGATGCGCAGCGTGCTCACCGACCTCGTCATCGAATCCGAAGCCGCGACGGCGCTGGCGATGCGGCTGGCCAGAGCTTTCGAGAGCGACTCTCCGAGCGAAACCACCTTGCGACGCGCATTGACCTCGGCTGCAAAATTCTGGGTCTGCAAGCGCGGCTGCGAGCTGGCGGCGGAGGCCATGGAGGTGCTCGGCGGCAACGGCTACACCGAAGAGCTGCCGCTGGCGCGAATCGTGCGCGAGATGCCGGTCAATTCCATCTGGGAAGGCTCAGGCAACATCATGTGCCTGGACGTTCTTCGGGCGTTCTCCAAGTCGCCCGCGACCTGCGAGGTCGTGCTGCGCGAGCTGTCGATGGCGCGCGGACTCGACCGCCACTTCGATATCGCGCTCGAGCGGTTCGCTGCGGCGCTGTCGAGCGACGCATTGGCCGATGCCTATGCGCGAAATTTCGCGCAAGGGTTCGTCGTCCTGATGCAAGCGGCGCTCCTGCTGGGCGCGGCCGAGGCATCGGCCGGAGCGCGAGCGGCAGCCGAAGCCTTCTGCGCGACCCGTCTGAATCGCGATTCCGGGTGGGGAGCGGTTTTCGGCGCCGGAAATGCGCCGGTCGATGCGGGAGCCCTCCTCGACCGGGCCTTCCCGGGCTAGCGAGTTTTGGCGGGTACTCAACCGCCGCCGTAGGAGCGGTTCTTCCAGCGCGCGCCCGCCCCGCGCCAATGATCGAGCGCGGAGCCCACCGTGGCGGCCATGTAAAAAAGCGCGATGAGCGGCAGCGCAATCGCTCCAGCCGGGCTGCGTCCATAGCGCCGCAGCGTCGGCAGGTAGCTGATCGCCGCGAGTGCGCACGCTCCGATCCCGCAAGCGCGCTGCCAGCCGTGTCCGAACAGGGCCAGCCAAACGGGAACCAGCCACACCAGCGTCAGCCCAAGCACCGTCAACAGGAGTATCGCCGCGGAGTACCGCAGCTGGGTGAACGCCGTACGCGAAATCATCTGCCAGATGTCCGTGAACCGCGGGTAGGGGCGGATCGAGGCAGCCAGCCCCGAATGACCCAGGTAGATGGCTCGGCCGCCCGCCTTCACCGCCTTCGCCAAGGTCACATCGTCGATGAGCGCGGCCTTGATCGCCTCGATGCCGCCGATGCGCTCCAAGGCGTCGCGCCGAATGAGCACCGTTCCGCCCGCGGCCGCGGCGACCGGAGAACGCGGATCATTGACCCTGGCGAACGGGTAAAGCATCTGGAAGAAATACACGAAGGCCGGCACCAGCACTCGCTCGGCGAGACTCGTGCAATTCAATCGCACCATCTCGCTCACCATGTCCAGGGACGCTCCGCCCGCGGCGGGCGCCTGCAATTGCGCCACCAGCGCCGACAGGTGCCGGGGGTCGTGCACGATGTCCGCGTCCGTCAGGAGCACGAGCGGAGCCGCGCCGGCGGCCACGCCCTGGCTCACCGCCCACATTTTTCCGGACCAGTCGGGCGGCTTCGGCCGGCCCCGCAGGACCGAGAGATTCGGCGCCGTAGCGGCCCGCTCGGCCGTACCGTCCGTGGAGTTGTCATCGACCAGAAACACTTGGAACGAGCCGGCATAATCCTGGGCCACGAGCGAGGCGATCACGGGCTGGATCGTCGCAGCCTCATCGCGCGCGGGCACCACCACATCCACCGGCGGAGAGTGAGCGGGCCGCGCGGGCCCGAGTTCAGGCCGCGAGAGCCAGTACTTGCCGTGGCCGAGAAACAAATAGATCCACACCGCCAGGCAGAGGAGGCCTAGAGCCGTCATGGGCGGTCAGGAGATCCAGCCGCTCAGACGGCTGCGGATCACCGAGACCAGCACGTCGGCATGCCGATCGTCATCGTTGAGCGCAGGCACCAGGCTCAATCGCTCGCCGCCGAATTCCACGAACTTATGGGCATATTCGATCGCCACTTCCTGGAGCGTTTCCAGGCAGTCGACCGCAAACGACGGAGACACCACCGTGAGCTTGCCGATGCCGCGTGCGGCGAGCTCCCGCAAGGTGTCCTCCGTGTACGGCTGCAGCCAGACCACGCGACCAAAGCGCGACTGATAGCAATGAGACCATTCCCCCTCTTTCAGCCCGAGCCGCGCAGCAACCATTCGGGTGGTCGCCTCGGCTTGCGCACGATACGGATCGCCCCGCTGCACATAGTCGAGCGGGATGCCGTGGTAGGAGAACACCAGATGAGAGCGCTCTCCGGCCCGTCCCCAATGCTCCTCGATACGCGCAGCCAGCGCGTCGATGTAGGCCGGATCCGCGTAATAGTCGTTCACGAAGCGGGTCTCCGGGAGCCATCTCCATCGGCCCAATGCGCGAACGGTCCGGTCGAATACGGAACCCGTGGTCGAGGAACAATATTGGGGATAGAGCGGCAGCACGAGCAACTGCTTGACGTTCTGTTCGGCCAGGGCGTGAATCGCCCGATCGATACTCGGGTTGCCATAGGTCATGCCGAGCGCCACCCGTACCCTATCGCCCAGCAGATCGTGCAATCGGCTCTCGATCTTGTCCGAAAGGCGCGTGCTGTATACCGCCAGCGGCGAGCCTTCCGGCATCCAGATCTGCCGGTAGTTGCGGGCACTCTTGAGCGGCCGCAGCGGCAGCACGATGCCGTACAGTATCGGCATCCAGATCCAACGCGAGGTATTGATGACGCGGCGGTCGCCGAGGAACTCGCGCAGATACCGTTGTACCGCGAAATAGGTGGGTGCATCGGGCGTTCCCAGATTCACCAGCAGCACGCCAATTCGGTCCGGCGTCGCGGCTGCCGCCGGCGCCACGGCGCGGTAATAGGGCATTTCAGTTCCTCGAGCGATCCCGGTCGCCCTTCGCGCGCCCAGTATACTGCGTGCGTGATCAATCCTCGCAACGCACCATGATCTGGTTGAGCCCCGACGAAACCGAGGCGCTGCATCTGAGCCTGAGCGTCGCTCTGCGGAGCGTCGCCATCAGTGCGCCGGCGGCCCTCGTCGTCGCGTGGATCCTGACGCGGCGCCGTTTCCTGGGCCATACGCTGCTCGATGCCATGGTGCATCTGCCGCTGGTGCTGCCGCCGGTCGCCGTCGGCTATGTCTTGCTGCTGCTATTCGGCGCACGGGGACCGATCGGCGCATGGCTGGACCGCACATTCGGCATCCACCTCATCTTCACACGCAACGGCGCCGCGCTCGCCACCGCGGTAATGTCCTTCCCGTTGATGGTGCGGGCCATACGAATTTCCCTGGAAAGCGCCGACCGTGGGCTCGAGGAGGCCGCGCGCACCCTCGGTGCGGGCCCTCTCGACCGCTTCGCGACCATCAGCCTGCCGCTGATGCTGCCGGGTCTGCTGGCCGGCGCCATTACGGCGTTCTCAGCCGCGCTGGGCGAATTTGGGGCCGTGATTACCTTCGTGTCGAACATACCCGGCGAGACCCGCACGCTGCCCCTGGCGCTGTACTCGGCGTTGCAGGAGCCCGGCGGGGAACATGCGGCGGCCCGGCTCGCGATTTTGTCGGTGACATTGGGGTTGGGCGGCTTGCTCGTGTCCGAATGGTTCGCGCGCCGGGTGCGCCGAATGTTGGGGCGTTGATGCTCACGGTAGCCGCCACCAAGCAGCGCGAGGCGTTCAACCTCGATGTGAGCTTCGACTCGCCGACACCCGGCGTGGTCGCCTTGTTCGGTCCGTCCGGATGCGGCAAGACCACCACGGTCAGCATCGTCGCCGGCTTGCTCCGGCCCGACCGCGGGCGCGTGATGCTCGACGACACGGTGCTCTTCGACAGCGAGTCGCGCATCGACGTACCGGTGGAGAAACGCGGCATCGGCTATGTCTTTCAGGACGGCCGGTTGTTCCCGCATTTGAATGTCGCCGCCAATCTCAAGTTCGCCGAACGCAGGGCGGCGGCACGCAACGTCTACATCGGATTCGATCGCGTAGTCGGCATGCTCAACCTCCAACCGCTCATGGATCGCCGCGTTCATCAATTGTCAGGCGGTGAAAAGCAACGCGTCGCCATCGGCCGCGCCCTGCTCTCGCAGCCCCGGCTGCTGCTGCTCGACGAGCCGCTCGCCGCCCTCGACAGAGAGCGCCGCGAGGAAGTGCTGCCTTATCTGGAGACCCTGCGGGATCAGCTGGCGGTCCCGATGATTTACGTCAGCCATCAGTTCGACGAGGTGCTGAGGCTCGCGACCCACATCGTACTCATGCAATCCGGAACCGTGGCCGCGCAGGGTGGAATCGGCGCGATGAGCCTCGACCGCCGGCTGCGCGCCATGATCGGTCCCGACGCGGTCGGCGCCATCGTCGACGGCGCGGTGATCGGCCGCGAAGGACCGTTGCTCCGGGTTCGAGTCGGCGCAGGCGAGATCCGGGTGAACGCCCCGAACTCGGAACCCGGCACGACGCTACGCGTGCAACTCTTGGCTCGCGACATCATCGTGTCGACTCAGATGCCGCAGTTCCTGAGCGTGCGCAACCACTTGAAAGGCGTCGTTACCGGCCTGGAAGACGACGGCGTTTCAGATCTGATCTCGATCGACGTCGGCGTCGGCGGCGACGGCGACGGCGACGGGGCCGGGGCCGGGGCCGGCGGGCCGACGATTCTGGCGAGAGTCACCAAAGCCGCCACCCGCGAGCTTGCGCTCGTAGCTGGAAAGCCTGTCTGGGCCCTGGTGAAGTCGGTGTCCCTGCGCGGGATTACTTCACCCGCGTTCCCACATGAATGATTCCGATGATATGGTCGTTTGGCTTGAGTCCCAGCGTCGTCTTCACGTCGGGATCGTAGGCCGCCGCCCCCGTCTTCCACATGACGCCGTAACCGAGTCCGTGCGCTGCCAGAAATAGATTCTCGGCGGCCGCTCCCACCGCGACGATCTGCTCGATCTCCGGCACCTTCGGATGCTCGCGCACGGAACAACCCACGATGATGATGGTCGGCGAGCGCAGCATCTTCTCGCGATCGGCCATGACCTGCTCATCGGTCAAGGCGGGATTGCGCCGGCGCTTGGCCTCGGCGGCGGCCGCGGCGAACTGCTCTTTGGCCGAGCCGTCGAGCACGATCAGATGCCAGGGTTTCAAGCGGCCGTGATCGGGGGCGCGTCTGGCGGCATTCAGGATCAGATCGAGGTGCTCGGGGGTGGGGCCCGGCTCGCTCAATCGGCCCGCCGAGGATCTGGTATCAATTGCTTCGATTAAATTCATCTATTCCTTCGATCAGCACAAAAAAAACGGGATGAGCGGAGCAATCGGCTATGATTCCTGGGATCGGCGAGGTCGCTCCACTCGGGATGTCTCGTCGATGCGAACATACCCATTGTATTTCAAGGAGCCCTCATGAAGCGTATCGTTTTGGCGCCGCTCGCCGCGTTCGTCTGCACCGCAGCTTTCGCAGCGCCGGTCACCTATGTGCTCGATCCCAAACATACCTATCCCAGCTTTGCGGCCGATCACATGGGAGGTCTGTCCGTTTGGCGCGGGAAGTTCACCGGCACGACGGGCCAAGTCGTATACGACAAGCAGGCCAAGTCCGGCACCATCGACGTGACCGTCGATGTGAGCTCGGTCGACTTCGGCAACGCCAAATTGGACGAGCACGCGAAGTCCAACGAAATCTTCGACGTCGCCAAGTACCCCACCGCGACGTACTCCGGAAAATTCACCAAGTTCAACGCGACCGGCCCGACGGAAGCGCAGGGCACCTTCACGCTGCACGGCGTGAGCAAGCCTCTGACGCTCAAGATCGATTCCTTCAAATGCATGCAAAGTCCCATGACTCACAAGGAGGTCTGCGGAGCCGATGCATCGGCGACCTTCGACCGATCCGACTATGGAGTCGACTTCGGAAAGAGCTATGGGTTCAAAATGTGGGTGAAACTTCAGATACAAGTCGAGGGCAGCCCGGCCGGCTAGCCGACATCAGCCCGGCTCTCCCTCGGGGAGGGCCGGGCGCCGCGCGCCGATCCTCATGAGGACTTCGCGCTGATTTTCGTTGTGGACCACGCCGGCGCGTACCCGCAGAACATCCCTGCGGGCCACTATGCCCACCAGCGCGCCGTCGGCGCGCCGCAGGATGGGAATGCGGCTGCAATCCGCATCCACCATGCGATCCGTCGAACAGCGACCCGAGCAGGATCGCTTCTATCGCCTCCGGTATTCCATGGCCCCTGATCTTCTCCGAGCCGTATCTCGCCATGAGGCCGATGATGATGCATCCGGCCACCGGGATCAGCACGGATTGCCAGCCCAATCCACTGCCGCCGATCGAGACCGGGGCATCGGAGAATTTTCCGAGATAGGCCAGATTCGTAACCGCGTTGATGAGATGTGACAGACCCCAAGCCGCCGCCGCTCCACCGGTCCCGACCACTACTGCCATTGCCGCGGCCAGCATCAACCGCCGGTCGGCATTGAAATCGCCCAAATCGACCGTCTTAATCTCACGCATGCGCTACAATATATCGTACTGCGATATATGGCGAACTCACCCGACCTCCATGCTGAATCCATGACCAGGAAACCTGCGCCATCGCGCCGAAATCTATCGAAGGCCGACTACCAATCGCTCGCGCAGTTCAGGTATCTGCTGAGAAAATTCCTGAGCTTCAGCGAATCGGCGGCGCAATCCGCGGGACTCACGCCTCGACACCATCAGGCGCTGCTCGCGATTCACGGATTCTCGGGCGCGGAGCCCGTTACGGTCGGCGCGTTGGCGGAGCGGCTCGACCTGCGTCATCATAGCGTCGTGGGGCTGGTCGACAGATTGAGCGCGAAGGGCCTGGTGCGCCGGCATCGCGATCCGGCAGACGCGCGCCGAGTAGCTCTCGCACTGACGCCGAAGGGCCTGGAGCTTCTCGAAGGCTTATCGCACGTGCACAGGAACGAACTGCGCCGGCTGGCCCCGCTGCTGAAACGACTCATGGCGCAGATGCAGTAACCCGAAATGACAATGCCCCCCGGCATCCACCCGCCCGCGGCCTCCGATGACTGGAACGCGATTCGCTCCTGGCGCAAAGGCGTACGAGAAGAGCTGATTCGGCGCAGGACGGAGATCGCTCCGCGGGTGCGCCGACGGATGGCCGAAGAGGCCTGCGCCCGGATCGTTGAGGCCGTCGATTGGCGGTCCATCGAGGTACTCGCCTTCTGCTGGCCGATCAAGGGTGAGTTCGACGTACGGAGCATCGCCGAGCGTCATGCGGCGCGGGGCGGCGAGGTCGCGCTCCCGGTCGCGGTCGCTCCCTCGGCCCCGCTGGAGTTCTGGAGATGGCGTCCGGGGATGCCCATGCGGACCGGAGTCTGGAATATTCCGATACCGGCAGAGCGCCACGTGTTGATACCCGATGCCGTGATCGCCCCGTTGGTGGGATTCGATGCGCGCGGTTACCGCCTGGGCTATGGCGGCGGCTATTTTGACCGCACCCTCGCCGCAGCCTCACCGCAACCCCAGGCGATCGGGCTCGGTTACTCGAACGCTGAATTGGAGACCATCTACCCTCAGCCTCACGATATCCCCATGAACCTCATCGTGACCGAGCAAGGAGTGTTGATTCCGAAGTGACCGGCCATGCGCGGCGGCGCGCGGCCACGGCCTCGCCGGCCACCCGACCATCGAGTCCCCTGAAGCGCGGCTCGAGCACATCCGTCGCCGCGCAACCGCTCCTGGTCGGCGGTCGAACGGGGGCATCATCCAAAACGATTTGATCGGGGAGATCGGGGAAGGTGCTCCGGCAGGTACCGCCTTGCCCGACACTGCCCTCATCCAGTTTCCGCCCCAGTGCGGTAGCAGTCTTCGTGTATCGCTATAAGGCCGCGCGCGCCGAACGCCGTCAAGCACTCTTTCTGGCGGCTTTCGCCAGATTTGCCCCGGGGGCTTTGCGCCAAAGGCTTTGCGCCAAAGGCTTCGCCCTAAAGGCTCCTGCCTAAAGGCTCCTGCCTAAAGGCTCCTGCCTATTCGCCACCATGCTCGGCCGGCCTCATGGGACTCTCCCCACGAAGCCGTATTCCGCGCCCGCCTCGACCAGCGCGTGCCAGAAGCTCCGCGCAAGGCTTCGAAACATGACGACCTCGAACACCGGCGACGCATCGCGCTCATCCGGCGATCGCCAGAAGGTGACTCCCATGTGCGAGGCGACCGTGGATGCGACGTCCCCGACCTGAAATGCGCGCGGATCCACGTCGATCGGAACCAATTTGGCCAGCACATCGCGAACGCGGCCACCCATCAGCCGAATCAGTACGTAGCCGTCGCTTTGGTCCGAGACCGAGGCGAGCCCCTCCAAATCATCCATCAGCCTCGCGGCAAACTCGTTTCCGCCTCGCTCGGCAATCGCGAGCCACGCACCGGGTCCCGTGCCGGCGAACGCCACGTCGGATGCAAACGCCCCGTCGGACGCAGCGGCGCGCCGCGGCTTCACCGGCAATTCCAGCTCGAAGCGCTGGCGCACCCGCGCCGTCAAGGCTTCCGCCGCGCCTTTTCTCGCGAGAACCGTCGCCAGCCCGAGGCCGTCGCGCACCACCGCCGTGATCCCCGCAGCGCTTCCCGACAGCGGCACATCGGCCAACAAAGGCGATCGGGCCGCGAACGAACGGGCTTCAGACATTGAGACGACCTCCTTCCGGATCGAAGAACAGCGGTGAAACGACCTCGACCTCCGCGTCGCTGCCGCGAATCGCGCAGAAGGCGCGAAGACGTGCGCCGTGCCGCTCGGGCCCGCGCTTCAGGAACCCCAAGCCGATCCAATGCCCGAGCATCGGCGAATAAGCTACCGAGGTGAGGTAACCCTGATCGTTCTCCAGGCTCGCCGCCGCACCCACCTCGAGGAAATGTGCGCCGGCGTACAATCGCGAGGATCGGTCGACCGGTTTCAGGCCGACGAGCGCCGGACGCTCCGGATCGGTGAGACCCGGTCTTTCGGCCAGCACCCGGCCGATGAAGTCTTTCTTCTTCGACATCATGCGTCCGAATCCAAGGTCGGCGGCGGTCGTGGTGCCGTTCAACTCATTGCCGGCGACATGCCCCTTTTCGATGCGCATGACGCCGAGCGCCTCGGTCCCGTAGGGCGTGACCCCGAGTGTTTCCCCGGCGCTCATGATCGCGCGTATCACTGCATCGCCATAGCGGGCCGGCACCGCGAGCTCGTATGCGAGCTCGCCGGAGAAGGAAATGCGGAACAGCCTTGCGCGCATGCCTCGCCAGGAGAATTCAGCGCAGGCAAGGTAGGGAAAGGCGCGGTCCGATACATCGAACGCCTCGCCGATAAGCCGCTCGAGCAGCTGGCGCGACTTCGGGCCCGCAATGGCGTACTGCGCCCACTGCTCGGTAACGGAGACGATCTGAACGTCGAGCTCCGGCCACAGAATCTGCCGAGCGTGCTCAAGGTGCTGCATGACGCCGGCCGCATTCGCGGTGGTCGTCGACATCACATAGCGTCCCTTCGCGAGTTGTGCGGTGGTGCCGTCGTCCATGACGAACCCGTCTTCGCGCAACATCAATCCGTAGCGGCATTTGCCGACGGGCAGCGTCGAAAACACGTTGATGTAGACACGGTCCAGGAATGCGGCGGCGTCGGGCCCTTGGATATCGATCTTTCCCAGGGTCGACACGTCGCAGACACCGACGCCGGAGCGAACGGCACCTACCTCGCGCGAGACCGTCTCCTGCCAATTCGACTCCCCGCGCGCCGCAAACCACTGGGCGCGGAGCCACTGACCGGTCTCGACGAAGGTCGCGCCCCGCTCCTGCGCCCAGTCATGCCCGGCCGTCAGGCGGGTAGGCCGGAAATGCTTGCCGCGGTGCGAACCCGCGAGCGCACCGATGGACACGGGGGTGTACGGCGGGCGCGCCGTCGTCGTGCCGACGCTCGGGATGGAGCGTTCGGTGAGCGCGGCCATGATGGCGAGTCCGTTGACATTCGAGGTCTTCCCTTGATCCGTCGCCATGCCGAGCGTCGTATAGCGCTTCAGGTGCTCGACGGAGCGGTAGCCTTCGCGCGCGGCGAGCGCCACGTCCTCGGGGGTAACGTCGTGTTGAAAATCCACGAATGCCTTGCCCTCGGAATTCTCGACGAACCAGAGCGGACGCAGGTCGACTCGATCCGGCGAGCTTCGCCAGGCTGGAGTTGAATCCACGTGAAATCCGGCCGCGGCGGCGGCGCGCACGCCGGCCTCCGCGCCCCCCTTCAGAGAATCCGCGAGCGCCAGCGAACCGGTGCAGGCGCCCGCCGCACTCATCCCGCGCGGCAGATCGCCGGGCACGAAGGCCGAGATGCCCTGCGACCATTGCGGCTTGCTCCCAAGATGCGTCGAAAGTGCGACGCTCGGATTCCAGCCGCCGGATACCGCCAGCAGATCGACCGCAAATCGTGTGATCCGGCCCGCTCCGTCGCGCACGGAGATACGCGAGAGCCGCTGCCCGCCGCCGGTGCCGACGACTCGAGCGTTCAGCAGGACTTGCACATGGCCGCGTTGTGCGGCTCTCACCAGCGCAGGATCGACCTCGGCTCGCGAATCGATCACGGCTTCCACCGCGACGCCGGCTTGCGCCAGATCCGCCGCCGTTCTCCATCCATCGTCGCCGGATGTGAAAATCGCCGCGCGGCGTCCCGGCGCGACCCCGAATCGATTCACGTAAGTGCGGACGGCGGAGGCCAACATCACACCCGGCCGGTCGTTACCCCCGAACACGATGGGCCGCTCCACGGCTCCCGCGGCGAGCACGCAATGCCTGGCGATGATCTTCCACAGCCGCTGCCGAGGCCGATGCGCCTCCGGGACGGCCAGATGATCCGAAACCCGCTCGAGCGCACCGTAGGTACGGGCGCCGCTCAGGCCTCCGTCGTAGGTGCCGAACACGGTGGTGCGGGGAAAAATCCGCACGCCGGGCATCGAACGCAGTTCTGATTCGATTCGCCAGGCCCAATCGCGGCCACCGAGATCGTCTATCACGTGGCGATCGCCGTTCAGCCGCCCACCCAGCTTGAAATCCTCATCGCAGAGGATGACCCTCGCGCCGGATCGACCGGCCGCCAGTGCCGCGGCAAGGCCCGCCGGACCGCCGCCGATGACCAGTACGTCGCAAAACGCGTGGGCTTTGTCGTAGGTGTCCGGATCGGGCTCATGGGTCGCGCGACCCAGACCCGCCGCGCGTCGAATCAGAGGCTCGTAGAGCTTCTCCCACAGCGCGGCCGGCCACATGAAGGTTTTGTAGTAAAAACCGGCGACGAAGATCGGCGACAGCAGCGAATTGACCGCGCCGATATCGAAAGCGACGCTGGGCCACGCGTTTTGACTCCGCGCCTCGAGCCCATCGAAGACCTCGGCCACCGTCGCGCGAGTATTGGCTTCACGCCGCGCACCGCTGCGCAGCTCGATCAGCGCATTCGGCTCTTCGGAGCCCGCCGTGACGATACCGCGCGGGCGGTGGTACTTGAACGAGCGACCGACGAGGCGCACGCCCGCGGCGAGCAACGCGGAGGCCACCGTATCGCCGGCAAACCCGGTGTATCGACGGCCGTCGAACCGGAATTCGAGGGGTTGCGCGCGATCGACGATCCCGTGATTCGGCAGCCGATACGGTTGCGAGGCGATCCGGTGGCGGGCGGCGGTCATGGCCGGCCAGCCGCGGCTTCGACGCCTGTTCCAGGCAGCACCGCGAGAATCTCGTGGGTGCGGGTGTTGCGCATCACCTTGAGCCAGCTCCGGCATCCGTACACGTGATACCAAAGCTCCTCGTGGGGACCCGCGGGGTTCGCGCGCAGGTACACCTCCTCGAAAAATCGCGGCCCCGCATCGGGTGCCGCGGCATCGGGACGCCTGAACCCAGCGTCGCCACGATAAGAGAATTCGCTCAAATCACGTTCGCCGCAGAAGGGACATTGAATGCGCATCGATCTACCGAAGCCTTTGAGTGGATATTGGGTGTTCGTCTCGGGTCAATGGAGATTCGGCTGGGCGCCTACGCCTCTCTCGTCGATGAGCTGGCCCGTCGCGAATCGATCCAGGCGAAAGGCGCGCGCCACCTCGTGAGGTTCGTCGCGCGCCAGCAGATGAGCGAAGCACCAGCCGGATGCGGGCGTCGCCTTGAACCCGCCATAGCACCAGCCGGCGTTGAGATAGAGCCCCGGGATGGGCGTGTGATCGATGATGGGCGAGCCGTCCATCGACATGTCCATGATGCCGCCCCACGAGCGCAGGACGCGCACGCGGCCGAGGGCCGGCATCAACGCCATGCCCCCCTCGCAGACGTCCTCCACCGTGGGAAGGTTTCCGCGCTGCGCGTAGGAGTTGTAGCCGTCCAGATCGCCGCCGAACACGAGACTGCCCTTGTCGGACTGGCTGATGTAGAAATGGCCGGCGCCGAAAGTCACGACCCCCGGAATGAACGGCTTGATCGCCTCGGACACGAATGCCTGGAGCACATGGCTTTCGATCGGCAGCCGAAGGTCCGCCATGGCGGCGAGGCGCGAGGTGTTGCCCGCGACGGCGAGGCCCACCTTCTGGGCACGGATCGAGCCGAGTGTGGTCTCCACGCCGGTGACGCGGCTGCCCTCCCGCATGAGCCCCGTCACCTCGCAGTTTTGAATGATGTCGACGCCGCGGCTCGACGCCGCGCGCGCGTACCCCCAGACGACGGCGTCATGCCGGGCGGTGCCTCCCCGGCGTTGCAGCAGGCCGCCCTGAATGGGAAAGCGGGCGTTGTCGAAATCGAGAAGCGGCAGCATTCGGCGCACGGCCGCCGCGTCGAGCAGTTCGACGTCCACCCCGTGCAACAGCATGCCGTTGCCGCGCCGCGCGTACGCATCGCGCTGCGCATCGGAGTGGTACAGGTTGAGCACCCCGCGCTGGCTGACCATGGCGTTGTAGTTGAGATCCTGCTCGAGGCCTTCCCAGAGCTTCATGGACAACTCGTAGAACGGGTTATTGCCCGGCAGAAGGTAGTTCGAGCGGATGATGGTCGTGTTACGGCCGGCATTGCCCGAGCCGATCCAGCCCTTCTCGACCACCGCGACGTTGCGGATGCCGTGAACTTTGGCGAGATAGTGTGCCGTCGCCAGACCATGCCCCCCTCCCCCCACGATGATGACGTCATAGGCGGGTTTCGGAGCGGCGTCGCGCCAGGCGGGAGCCCAGCCGCGATGATGGGTGAAGGCTTGGCGAATCAGGTTGAAGATCGAGTAACGCATCGACGGTACAGTCCAACGATAGGGGCTCGGCGCCGGCGGCAGATTCTACGTCGAATCACGGCGAGCGCGCACGATCGGCGTAGGGAAACCACCACGGTTTGCGCTCGATCGTCCGCGAGATTTCGACCTGCTTGGCCCCTCGCGCCGATACGTCCTCCGGGTCGGCGCCGAGCGCCAGCCGGATGCCGCGATGGCGCAGTCCGCTGAACGGGCCCAGAGCGCCGAGCGAGGGATCGTTGATCCGGAAAAAGCCCCCCGCCATCGACTCCACCGCGCGGACGGCGGCTTCGGCATCACCCGTATGGATCGAGGCACCCGCGGGCGAGACTGCGCGGCTCGAGGCGAATTCCCTCCAGAACTCGAGTGCCTGCGCGAGATCCGTCACCGGCGTGACCGTGATCACGGGGCCGAGGATCTCTTCGCGCATGGGAACGGAGCCGGGCTTTACGTCGGTCAAAATCGTGGGCTGAAAGAAATGTCCCGGCAATCCCGACGGCCGAAACCGCCGGCCGCCGAGGATGAGCTTCGCGCCGGCACGCAGTGTCCGGCCCACCTGGTCTTCGATCCGGCGGGCCGCATCGAGTGAAATCAACGGCCCCAAATCGGTCGATGGCTTGCCCGGATCGTCCACATCGAGAAACCCCACGCATTGGTGCATGCGATCCACGAACTCGGCCGCCATGGAACGATCGACGTATAGATGCCCCCCCGACATACAACTTTGTCCGCCGCTCATGAGGCGGGTCCATGCGATGGCCGGGACCGCGAGATCGAGATCCGCATTCCGGCACACGATGTGCGCACCGACGGTACCGAGTTCGAGCTCGAGGTGCTTGCCTGCGGCGGAGGCCTCGATCTGCAGGCCAGCGGCCATCGATCCGGTAAACATGACCCGGTCTATCCCCGGATGCGCGGCCAGCGCCCGGCCCACCTCCGATCCCCCAGTGACGAGGTTCGCGACGCCGGCAGGCAACAGCTCGAAGGCTCGCGCAATTTGCAGGCTCGTCAGCGGATTCTGTGCAGGCGGCTTGCAGACCACGCTGCGACCGGCCGCGAGCGCGCGGCCGACGGAGGCCGCCATCACCGGCAGCGGCAAATTGAAAGGCGCCAATATGGCGACCGCGCCCGAGGACCCCG
>JBEKHK010000010.1:0-122951 GCA_050012315.1 Steroidobacteraceae bacterium
CGCAGCCGCCGCAGCCGCCGCCGTCGCGGCCTCGGCCTCGGCGCCGAGCGCGCCGCCGCTCGCCCGCGCGATCGCGGCGTCCGTGCGCCGGTCATCCAACTCGCGATCGCGGGCCGAGTGATCGCGCGCGGGTTTTGCGAGCGGCTCGAAGGATTGGGTCGGATCCGGGGGATACACGTGCGGATAGTCGTTCGGCCTCACCCAAGGCAGCGAATCGAGCGGCAGCCGCAAGCCCATCGGCGAGTCGCCGGGCACCAGGTAGCACCGCTCGCTGCGCTTGAGCCAGGGCCCGCTTCGCCAGGGGGCGCCTTCGGCCGGCTTGGCGAGCGGCAGCACATAGCCCGTGGCCTGGTCGATCGTGCGCTCGAGGATGCGCCCCAAACGCTCGCGCTCCTGCGGATCGGTGAGCGTCGCGGTCGACAGCTCGACATTTGCCGGGAGCTTGCGCTCGCGCCACAGATAGTAGAGTGCGTCCTCGAATGCCGCGAACACGTGATCGTCGCCGATCTTCAGCCGCCGCGCGACCTCGCACAGCAGCCGCGGCGCATTCCCGGCGGCGCCCGCATAGTCGCGGGACTCATCGGCGATGAGCGCGGCGTCGTTCCAGATCGCCTCGCCGTCCTTGCGCCAGAAGCAATTGAGCGACCATCGCGGCAACGGTTCGCCGGGGTACCACTTTCCCTGGCCGAAGTGCGCAAGGCCGCCCGGCGCATGGCGCTCCTTCAGCCGGCGGAACAGCTGCGCGGCGATGCTGCGCTTGTTCTCGCCGAGCGCCGCCGTGTTCCATTCGGGCGCGAGCGCGTCCTCGCTCGACACGAAGGTGGGCTCGCCGCCCATGGTGAGGCGCACGTCGTCGGACTGGAGCGTCTCGTCCACCCGCTTGCCGAGAGCATCGATGGCCTGCCATTGCGCTTCCGTATAAGGCTTGGTGACGCGCGGCGCCTCCCAGATGCGCGCGACCTTCATGGCGTATTCGAAAGTGGTCTCGCAGGCCCCGACGATGCCGGTGAGCGGCGCGGCGGACTGCGGCTCCGGCGTGCACGCGAGCGGGATGTGCCCTTCGCCGGTGAGCAATCCCGAGGTGGCGTCGAGGCCGATCCATCCCGCGCCCGGCAAGTACACCTCGCACCACGCGTGCAGATCGGTGAAGTCCTGGCTGGGGCCGGCCGGCCCGTCGGTGGGCTTCAAATCGGCGGTGAGCTGGATGAGGTAGCCGGACACGAAGCGGGCGGCGAACCCCAGGTGACGCAGGATCTGCACCAGGAGCTCGGCCGAATCCCGGCATGATCCCGAACGCTTCTCGAGCGTCTCGTCGGGCGATTGCACGCCCGGCTCCAGCCGGATCACGTACTTCACCTCGGCCGCGAGGCGGCGGTTCAGCTCCACCAGGAAATCCACCGTGGCTTGCGGCTCTCGCGCAATGCCGGCGAGATATCTCGTCAGCGCGGGCGTCGCCGGGCCCGTGATGCGGAACGGCGCCAAGCCCCGCTCCTCGGCCGCCTCGTATCGGAAGGGGACTTTCTGCGCATAGTCCTCCAGGAAAAAATCGAAGGGATTGAGCACAGCCATCTCGGCAACCAGGTCCACCTCGATGCGCAGCTCGCGGGCCGGTTTGGGGAACACCACGCGGGCCAGATAATTCGCCTGAGGATCCTGCTGCCAATTGATGAAATGCTCGCCGGGCACGATGCGCAGCGAATACGACAGGATCCGGGTGCGGCAATGCGGGGCGGGACGCAGGCGAATGATCTGCGGCCCAAGCACGACTTGCCGGTCGTATCGATAGTGCATGACGTGGTTCAGGGCGACGTGGATCGACATGCGAGTCTCCGGCGGTCGATGGTGTCGTGGATGAAGCGCAGCTTGTCGATCGCCGGCGCCGAGAGCACGAACGGATAGCTGTCGGGCAGTCCCAGTCCTCGGCTCAGATTGTTCAGCACGTAGGTCAGCGACAACCAGGACTCGACCATCGAGTCGAAATCGCGCTGCGCGGGGTTCAAAGGATCCGGCGGCGGCTGCATGCGCGGCTCATCGCTGCGCTTGGGCTTGAGCGCCAAGCCCGTGGCGCCGGCCGTCTCGAGCGCGTCGACCATGTGCATGTAATGCGCCCAGGACTCCGCCCAATCCTCCCACGGATGCATGGTGGCATAGGCGCTGATGAAACTGCGCTCCCAACGTGCCGGCGGACCGTCCCGATAATGCCTTTGCAACGCCGCCTGATAGTCGGCGCGCTCATCGCCGAAAGCCGCACGAAAGCGCTCCAGCAAAGGACCATTCGCGATCAGCCGATCCCAGAAAAAATGGCCGATCTCATGACGGAAGTGCCCCAAAAGAGTGCGGTACGGCTCCTTCTGCAGCGTGCGTTCCTTTTCCCGGTGAACGTCGTCGGCTTCGGCGATGTTCAGCGTGATCAGTCCGTTGTCATGACCGGTCAGTACGCGCCTGGCGTCGCCGTCGGAATAATTCTCGAGAAATTCGAACGCCAGCCCTTGCGCCGCATCCTCGCTTTTGGGGACCACCGGCAAGCCGAGACCGAGCAGGGTATACAGCATGCGGCGTTTTGCCACCTCCAGGCGAAACCAGGCGACGGCATTGCGTTCCGTGGACAGATCGGGAATCACCTGGTTGAGCCGGCACGAGCGGCAGAAATCATCGGCATCCGCGGCGGGGACGACCCAGTTGCACACGCTCACCCGGTCGTAATTTGCGCACAGCCGATAGCCCTGCGACTCGGTGCCTTGGAGCTCCGATCGCCACAGCCCGTCCGGACTCTGGGTGAGCGCCGCCATGGCTCTGCGGTCGGGCACGAACGCGAGCGAGCGGCCGCAGTTGAGACAGCGTACATTCTCGAAGAAGATCAAATTTTGGCAGTGGGTGCAGTGAAATGTCTTCATCGCCAATCTCGGCACGAGATCGTTCATTGTCTTTGAAAGCGAGGCGACCGGGGGGAAATCTCGCATTTTTGCGCCCACCGCGAGTCACGCGGGGCGCCTACGGCCGAAGCCTCCGAATTCCTACGCGGTTCGCGGGTGGGCGGTGCCATAAAGGCCGAGGCTTGCCCCATCGAAGAGGCTCATCCTAGGCACCCGGCATGAAAATTCGTTTCGGATACGAATTGGTATACACCTGCGCCCAGCCACTGCCCATGATCCTGATGCTGCGCGCCCATCACGGCCGAAGCGCCGACTTGCTGCATCCCGACCACATGACCACCGAGCCGGATGTGCCGCTCGACGTCTATGTGGACGCCTTCGGCAATACCTGCACTCGGTTCGTCGCGCCGGCCGGAGGCATCCGGATCACCGCCGATGCATTGATCCGCGATTCCGGCCTTCCCGATCCGATTTATCTGCATGCCCAGGAGCATCCCGTCGAGTTGCTGCCCCATGATGCGCTGGTGTTCCTGCTCGGCAGCCGCTACTGCGAGACCGAGCGCCTCATGGACGAGGCGTGGCGGCTGTTCGGCCCTGTCGCCCCCGGCTGGGGGCGGGTGCAGGCAGTCTGCGACTTCGTGCACCAGCACATCACGTTCGGCTACCCCTTTGCGCGGCCGACCAAGACGGCTGCGGAGACGTATACGGAACGCCAGGGTGTGTGCCGCGACTACGCACACCTCGCCATCACGCTGCTCCGCTGTCTGAACATCCCGGCCCGCTACTGCACCGGCTATCTCGGCGACATCGGCGTGCCGGTTACCGATGCCGTCATGGATTTCGCCGGATGGCTCGAGGCCTATGTCGGCGGTGCGTGGCACACCTTCGATCCCCGCAACAACCAGCGCCGCATCGGCCGGATACTGATCGCCCGCGGACGCGATGCGGCGGACGTGGCCATCAGCACCGCATTCGGGCCGAACGTACTGCAGGTGTTCCGGGTCTGGACCGACGAGGTCTAGAACGGGCGGCGCGCATCGCTTTCGCGCACACTCATGCCGTCGGCATCGAGGGGCTCGAGCATCGCATAGCCGCCGAATTGGCGCAGTCCTTCCAGCCGCCTCTCTTTCACGAATAATCGGGATACTGCGATCACCAGCCGTGCCGACGCCGGCAGCGGCACGGGCCGGCCGCGAAGCGCCCCTTCCACGGGATAGTAACGGATCTCCTTGACGCGCCAGCCGTGCTGTCGGAAGAACGCGAACCAGTCGCCCGGGGCGAATTTGAACGGGGCATTTTGCATTGCGCGGCGGACGTGCTGGCGGCGGCGAAATTTGACCGCCCGCGCGGAGAGATAGTCCACGATCCAGAGGCGGGCATGATGCATGGAGTGCAAGCTGTCGGCGAGCGATGCGGCCTCGTCGTTCGAGAGATAGGGAATCACTCCCTCGGTCAGCACGAGAACTCCGCCTTGCGATGCTGCATCAATGCGCTCCAACAAGCGCCGGCGCGCGTCCACATCGGCCAGATCGATTCGCACGCGCTCCAGCCGGCAGGCCGGCGTCTCTTGCCGCAGAATGTCTTCTTTATAGTCGATGACGTGGGGATAATCGGCTTCGATCCACCGAAGGTCCGGCGGCAGCGCCAATCGATAGGGACGTGCATCGAGACCGGCGCCGAGGCACAGCACGGTGTCGATTCCGGCGTGCAGAGCGGCCGCGATGTAGTTGTCGATGATCCGCGTGCGCAACGCCACCATCCACGCGACGATGCGGGAGGTGGGCATGGCCTCGGAAATCCGTCGGCCGCGCTCGCCGGCGAGCCGTGCCGCGAATGGATCGCGAAACAGCGCATCGGGGCGCGCGCTCTCCACGGCGCGGTGATACGCAATCCAGAACGCTGTGTCGGAGACGTCCTGAATAGGAGAGTTCACGCCGGGAGCCACGATGCCGCCATCATACCGCGGGCCGGCAACCGACAGGGGCGGCGGCCGCGTAGCCCGGTAGGCCGCCCCGGCACATTTCTGACGATACTGGCGGCATTCATGTCTTGACGGCCCTCCCGGCGCGCGGGGTATATAGCTCGTGGGCTCGAGATTGCTTTTGGCAACGGCGGCGCCGAAGCAAAGAGCGCGGATGTCGCCGGACGGCCCCGAATCCGAACGGCCGCGAATCCCCTAACCGTCGCGCAACTCCGCCCAGGTGGGTGCGTGGTCGCTCGGCTTCTCCCACCCCCGTACCTCGCGCTCCACCCCGGCGGCCTTCAGGCGCGCCGCCGCAGGGGCGTTCAGCAAGAGATGGTCGATGCGCAATCCGGCATCCCGGGCATAGGCGTTGCGAAAGAAATCCCAGAACGTATAAATCGTCTGGTCGGGGTGAAGGAATCGAATCGCGTCCGTCCATCCTTGTTGGAGCAAGGTAGCAAACGACTGACGTACCTCGACCCGGAACAGCGCGTCATCCACCCAACGCTCCGGCTTGTACACATCGCGCTCCGTCGGGATCACGTTGTAGTCGCCCGCGAGCACCACGGGGGACGCGCTCGACGCCAAAGTCCCGGCATGCACGAGGAGCCGCGCGAGCCATTTGAGCTTGTAGTCGAACTTGGGTCCCGGCGCCGGGTTGCCGTTCGGCAGATAGAGGCATCCGATCACGACCCCGTTCACCAGGGCTTCGATGTACCGGCTGTGTTCGTCCTCGGGATCGCCCGGCAGCACCCGCCTGAGCTCGACCGGCTCGGCGTTGCGCGCGAGGATGGCGACTCCGTTCCAGCTCTTCTGGCCATGCCAGATCACGCCGTACTCCAGCTGGCGAATCTCGGCTTCGGGAAATTTATCCTGCGGCGCCTTGAGTTCCTGCAGGCACACGATGTCGGGAGTCGTTTCCTTCAGCCATCGCAGGAAGTTCGGAAGACGGGCGGTGATCCCGTTGACGTTGTAGGTGACGATGCGCACGCGGTCATCTTAACGGATGGCTTTGCCGATAGGGACCCGTCGCCCTCAATGCTTCGCGTCGGCCTCAACGCTCGGCGCGGGCCTCAATGCTGGGCGCGGGCCTCAATGCTTGGTGTCGGCGGCGACCAGCGGTCCGGCGTCGGCGCCTTCAGTCTGCTTGCGCACTTGATCCTTGCACTCCTTGGCCGCCTGGTTGTACGTGATGTATTTGTCGACCGCCATGCGCTTTCGCATGCAGCCGATCACCTGACTCACGAACTGGCGCTTGGCCGAAAAGGAATGCGCCGGGCTGGCGGCGAGCGAGGGGGAGACCCCGAGTACGCTGCCTGCGATTGCAATCACTGCGGGTAATCGATTCACGGTTGTTCTCCGAGTGATCAAGCTCTTCTGCCCGGGTGCCCGCAGTATGTCGGGTTCGGGCGGCAGGGCTAGAGTCCCAAGCCCGCGATCTCCTGTCCGAGTTGCGCTGACAGGGTGCCCGCCGCTCGAGGGCCTTGCTTGCGAAGGGCTCGGTACGCGGGTTAGGCTGAATCTGCATCATAACATTCCAGAGGGGGAGGCGACCGCGCGGTCGGATCATCGGGGCGGCAGGTCGCGGCCCGGCTGTGCGTTGCGAGAAAGCATGGGGAGCGAAGTCGAAGCCAGTGACGCGTCCGCGAGGATACGCGCCGGCGAATTCTTGTCGGAGTGCATCGCCACATTCATCATTTTGGCGCTGGGCGACTCGGCGGCTGCGATGTACGTGCTTTACGATCCAAGCCCGTACGCCCAAGCCTACTGGGGCGTCTGCATCGCCTGGGGTCTGGCGGTGACCCTCGCGATCCACGTGACCGGGGCCGTGTCGGGCACGCACGCCAATCCCGCCGTCACCCTGGCGCTGGCGGTGTTTAGAGGATTCCCGCGCAGCAAGATACTGCCCTATGCTGCCGCTCAGATTCTGGGCGCGTTCCTGGGGGCGGCCATGGTGTACTTGTTGTTCTCCCCCGTCATCGATCACTACAACGACCTGCACCACTTGAGCCGCGGCGTGGACGGCGGCGCCGCGGGAGTTTTCTTCACGCATCCCGGGCTCGCCATCACGCCGCTCCACGCGTTCGTCGATGAGATCGTGCTCACCGGCATCCTGGTCCTCGGTATCTTCGCCATCACGGAGGAATTCAATACGCTCGCGCCCGCCGCCAACGCCGGGGCCCTGCTGATCGGTCTCTTGGTCGCGACCATCGGCGCTTGCGCCGGATACCTCGAGGCCTGGCCCATCAACCCGGCGCGCGACTTCGGGCCGCGCCTGTTCTGCTATTTCACCGGGTGGGGAGCGCAAGCCTTCCCCGCTCCCCAGAATTACTGGTGGGTGCCGATCGCCGGCCCGCTCCTCGGCGGCGTTGCCGGCGGAGGACTCTACCAAGCGGCGATTCGCCCGTTTTTGCCCGCCCGCCGCAAGGCGAGGACCGGAAGTGAGGGAAGCAAATCATGACTCGAGCCCGCCACATACTCGCCATCGATCAGGGCACGACCTCGACGCGCAGCATCGTGTTCAGCGATGAGGCCAGGAACATCGCCGTCGCGCAGCGCGAATTTCAGCAGCACTACCCCGCGGCCGGTTGGGTGGAGCACGACGCCGAGGACATCTGGCGCGATACGCTCGCCACGGCGCGGGAGGCGCTCGCGCGCTCCGGCCTGGGCGCCCGCGGCATCGCCGCTATCGGCATCACCAATCAGCGTGAGACAGCGGTGGTCTGGGATCGCAGTACCGGGGTACCGATCCATCGGGCCATCGTCTGGCAGGACCGGCGCACTGCGGACGTGTGCGCGACGCTCAAGCGGGACGGCGCCGAGAACCTGGTGCGCCAAAAAACCGGCTTGCTGCTCGATCCTTATTTCTCCGGCACCAAGGTCGCGTGGCTGCTCGACAATGTGCCGGGCGCGCGGGGCCGCGCGGAGCGCGGCGAGCTGGCCTTCGGCACCATCGACAGTTTCCTGCTCTGGCGTTTGACCGGCGGGCGCACGCACGCGACCGACGTGACCAACGCATCGCGCACGCTGCTATTCGACATTCACCGCCAGGTCTGGGATGACGAGTTGTTGCGGCTCATTCGCGTGCCGCGCGCGATGCTCCCCGAGGTCCGGGACTCGAGCGAGATCTATGGAGAGACCGCGGACGGCCTGTTCGAGCATCCCATCCCGATCGCGGGCATCGCCGGCGACCAACAGGCCGCACTCGTCGGTCAGGCCTGCTTCGAGCCGGGCATGGTCAAATCGACCTACGGCACGGGCTGCTTCATGCTGCTCAATACCGGCGACTCGCCGGTGGAATCGCGAAACCGGCTGCTGACGACGGTGGCGTACCGCATCAAAGGCCGTACCACCTATGCGATGGAAGGCTCGATCTTCGTCGCCGGCGCCGCGGTCAAATGGCTGCGCGATGGATTGCGTCTCGTCGGCAAAGCCTCGGACACCGCCGCGCTCGCGCAGCAGGTGCCGGAGAATCACGGCGTTTATCTCGTTCCCGCGTTCGTCGGACTCGGCGCCCCCCACTGGGATCCCAACGCGCGCGGGCTCATCTGCGGCCTCACGCTGGATTCCTCGGGTGCGCATCTTGCGCGCGCCGCGCTCGAGTCGGTGGCGTATCAGACGCTCGATCTGGCCTCCGCCATGGCGCGGGACGGCGCCGCGCGTGCGGCCACCATCCGCGTTGACGGCGGCATGGCCTCCAATGATTGGTTCTGCCAATTCCTCGCCGATGTGCTCGATGCGAGCGTCGAGCGTCCGACCGAGCTCGAGACGACGGCGCTCGGCGCGGCCTTTCTGGCCGGCCTCGCGACCGGCGTGTGGAAGGACCTCGATGCCGTGGCGGCCACGTGGGCCCGAGGTGCCGGGTTCACGCCCAAAATGACCGCGGCGCGCCGCACCGAGGCCATCGCCGGTTGGCAGGCCGCGTTGCGCCGCACTCTCCTGCAGTGAGGCGTCCGGGTTCAACTCTGTACGTGAGCGAGGCTCGCTTCGAGGGCGTCCAGGAATAAATCCGCTTCCGGCCGACCGAACGGCAGCGGCGGGCGGATCTTGAGTACATTGGCGTGCGGCCCCGCCGCACTGATGAGCACGCGCCGGCGGCGCAGCTCATTGACGACCTCGGCGGTGAGACGGGTGGCGGGGGAGCGCGTTGCGCGGTCGGCGACCAGTTCCACGCCGATGAACAGTCCCGCACCGCGCACATCGCCGATCACCTCGAACCTCTCCGCGAGAGTGGTGAGCCGGCGGCGCAAATAGTGGCCTGTGTCCAGAGCGCGCTCCCGCAGCTGCTCCTCGCGAATCACGTCGAGCACCGCGCGCGCCGCCGCCATCGCCACGGGGTTGCCTCCGAACGTGTTGAAGTAGCGGCAGTGACTGCCGAATGGCGCGAGCACCTCGGGCTTCGCCACCAGGGCGGCCACCGGGTAGCCGTTGCCCATCGGCTTTCCCAACGTCACGATGTCCGGCACGAGCGAGTGGCGCTGGAATCCCCACATGGCATCGCCGGTGCGCCCGAACCCGGGCTGCACCTCGTCCGCGATGAACAAGCCTCCGGCTCGCCGCATCGCATCCACCGCCGGCTGCAGGAATCCCGCCGGATCGGCAAACACCCCGTCGCTGGAAAAAATGGTGTCGACGAGGAGCGCGGCGGGCCTGATCCCATGGCGGGCCATGTCCTCGAGCGCGGCTTCCACCCCGCTCGCAAAGGCGCGGCCGACGTCCTCGCCCGCGCCCCCGCCGGCCCCCACGGCGCTCGCACTGCGCGGTGCCGGCACCGTGCGCACGTGAGGCCCGAGCACCACGTGCGCGCCGAGCGAGGGCGACATGGCGGCGATGGTATCCGTGACGCCGTGGTAGGCAAGCTGCGTCACGATGAATCCCGTGCCGCCCGTGAACTGGCGCGCAACCCGCACCGCCAGATCGTTCGCCTCGCTGCCGGTACAGGTATACATCACCTGGCTGAGCTCGCTCGGAAACGTCGCGAGCAGCATCTCGGAATAATCCAAGATGCCGGCATGCAGATAGCGTGTGTGAATATTCAGCTGCGCCGCCTGCCGCGCAATCGCCTCGACCACCCGCGGATGGCAGTGACCGACCGCAGGCACGTTGTTGTAGACATCGAGGTAGGCGGCGCCGTCGGCGTCGTACAGCCAGACGCCCTCGCCGCGGACGAAATGCACGGGATGCTCGTAGAAGAGTCGATACGCCGGACCCAGCAGCCGTTGCCGGCGGGCCACCAAGGCCTGCTCGCGGTCCGGCAGCTCGCTCGAGCGGCCGGGGTCGAATGAGTTGATCATGATGGGGTCCCTGCTCATGGTCTTACTCCCGGGCAGGCGCCGAGCAGCCGCTCATGCACGGCGGCTTCGGGCAGTGAGGAGAGCTTCTGAAGTCCTGCGACGGCATGGTGTTGATTCCTCAGGATGTAGTCTCGGTTGTCCGGATACCGGGCCGCGCGCCAATTGGTGATCAGGATGGTGATAGCGTGGCGCAACGCGATCAATTCGGGAAGGGCCGCGATCTCCGATGCGCGGAACGGGACGATCGAGTGATAGGCCGCGACGAATTCGGGCACGGTCCCCAAGGGAGCCGGGCTCGCCGTCAACAGGTACGCCGACGCCACGGCCGCCTCGTCGGCCAGCGGCGCACGCACCATGTCGCCGAAATCGATGATGCCGGTCAGCTCGTCCGGGTTCGCCGGATCGACCAGCAGATTGTGAGGATTCAAGTCGTTGTGAATCACCTGGGCACGGAATCCGCCGAGCTCGCGCGCCAAGCCCCGCTCGAAGCGGTCGAGGGTGCGTTCACAGAGATCCCGGTCCGCCGCGGATGGCGTATGCGTCAACAATTCCCGCGTTCTCGCCGCGTGCTGGATGTCCCACAGGAACTCGTGGCCCGCGGCCGGGTGATGGAAGCTCGCGAGCGCGGCGTCCAGCTGCGCCGCAAGCACGCCGAGTCGGGCCGCCTGCGCGGCGCTTCGGGGAAAGCCGCTCAAGGGTGCGCCCGCGAGGAAGGTGAACATCCGAGCTCGGCGCGAGCACCCGTCCGATCCCAGTGCGCTCAGCTCGATGTCGCCGGAGAGCGAGCGCAGCAGGCGCGGCACCGGCAGATCCGGCGCAACGGCCGCGAGGTGCAGCAGCGCCTGGGTCTGAAAATCGACCAGCGCCGGATCCTCCAAGACATGCGTGAGCTTGAAGAGCCGCTGCGAGCCGTCGGCCAGCGTGATGCGGTAATTCTCGTCGCGCTCGGACCCGAGCTTGGCGAGAACGCCGCAAACGCCGTAGTGCAAGCGGATGAATTGCGAGATCTCTTCGATCGAAGAGGAGTGGCTCGGCGCCGACAGTACGGAGGCGGGACGCTGCAACGGTCGGCTATCGGCGCGCGAAGTCGAACAGATCGAAGAGATCGCCGATTGCCGGAGTGTTGACCGGGACGTAGGGATTGGACGCCTCCGGGACCGGGTTCGGCAGGTTGTCCCGGCTCCGCTTCGTCACCGGCGCGAGGCCCCAATTCCTCTCGATGAATTTCAGAATCGACACGTGGTCCGTGTATTCATGCGAGATGTGCCCCGGCTTCGTGTAGGGCGACACCGCGATGAGCGGGACGCGCGGACCATCGCCGAAGAAGTCGAGGGGCTGGACGTAGCCCGAGTCGTAGTAGCCGCCGCCCTCGTCGAAAGTGATGAGGATCGCGGTGTTCTTCCAGAGCTTGGGGTTCGCCCGGATGGCATCGACGATTTTCTTGGAGAACCCCTCGAACAAATCCAGCTTCGAGTCGGCCGGATGGCCGTCGACCAATCCGCTCGGTTTGACGAACGACACCGCGGGCAGCGTGCCCCGGGCGATATCCTGGTAGAGATCGAGGGTGTCCTTGAGATGCTCCGTGCGAATCTCGGGATGCGTCATGATGGACGTGTCGTACTGGAACGGATTGCAGATGGGGCAGTACTCGTCGGTCTTCGCGCCGATCGGTTTGTAGTTGAGCTGATACGGATCCGACAGGTAGTTGTTCCACTGATCGCCGTAGTATTTCCAGGAGACGTGCTTCGCGATGAGCGCATCGCCGATGCTGCGGGTCGAGACCGGCGGGATCGTGAACACCGTGTTGTGCGGATTGGTGTCGGTGAAGGCGTTGCGGCCGTCGCCGAAATAACCCGGACTGTAGTTGTTGAGCAGATAGTAATGGCCTGCCTCGCAACGCGGATCGATCGGCCGCGGCAGCGATTGCAGGTACTTCACGATGGCGGAAACCCCCGGCTGCGCAAGGTCGGCGCAATTGGTGTACGAGCCGCCGCCGAAGGAGGGCTTGCCGGCGGAGCCGCCGCCGTATCCGTCCTCAACGTACCAGTTGTCGGTTCCCGGTGCAGGATTCGGGTTCTCGATCTCATCGACCTTGCCTTCGTTGGGGGTGCCGGCCGCCACGGTCACATCGTGAGGCGGCGCGAGCGGATGGCCCGCGCCGTCGCTGTACCAAATGAGATCGCCATGCCCGAGCACGATGTGATTCACGCCCGTGCCGCCATTGACTGGTTGGTGATAGTTGTCGCTCATCGCGAACCGGTCCGCGAGCCCCTTGAAATAGGGCACGTCGCCGTGTTGCACGTTGTAAAAGCCGAGCGCTTCGGAGCCCTCGCCCGTGGTGGCAGCGTCCGGCGCATAGTACGTGCTGAAATTGGGCGCGGGCTGTCGGCCGTTCGAGCCGGGGCCCTCGGTGACTGCGACCCAGGCGAACAGCTGCCCGTCGCAGCCCGACGGCCGGTCGGGTGTGGCGTGCTCGACATTGCAGTCGAGCTGCTGCCACATCTGATAGAAGCGGTGTACGGGGCTCGCTGAATAGTCGTCATAGGTCAATGTCTTGCCGTTGGTGAGCTGGAACGGGCCCGCCGGCAGAGAGTCCGCATGATCGATGCGCGTGTCGGCCGTCTGGGGGGGCAGCCCCGTTCCTCCGGTGACCAAGTACCGATAGTAATCATCCGGCAACCCGTTCTCGGAATCCTTCGCCAGTTGCAGGCTGTTGCCCTCGAAGAACGACTCCTTCGGGCCGCCGACCAGAGGCGCCGGCAGCACATGATGGACGAACGGCTTCTTGGCGGGACCCAACAGGAAGGCATCCGTGGCGGGATCGGCCGCCGTTTGCTGCTCCGCCTTGGCGAAGTTCGGCCCGGGGGCCCCGTCGGCGGTCACGATGCCCTGGGAAAGAAGGTTCCAAACGCTCTCACCCGGCGCGGGCCGGTACGTGGCGAACACGTGGTCGAAGGTGCGGTTCTCGCCGATGATCACCACCAAGTGCTTGATGGGCGTGCGCGTCTGCTCGGAAGGCGAGGCGGCGAACGCCGGGTGCAGCAGCAGGAAGGAGCATAAACCGGCGCAGAGGCTGCGCGCCGTGCCGTCTATCGACCTCGAAAGCATGTCGGACATTCCCTCAACGGTGTGTGGTTTCCATCTCGATCCAATATTCCGCGGCGTAGTGTACGGTCAAAACTCGCAGCGGTGCGATGCCGGCGCCGGCGTAACCGCGCGGACCCGCTCGGTCTACGAGCCCACGGGAGTGAATCTGAGCGCCGCGCGCGCCTTTGCCTTGGCTGCTTCCTCTTCTCGGTTCTTGGCGGGCGCGTGCGTCTCGAGCGAGGCGAGCAGCGCGCGAGAGGCGCCGGCGACCTGCTCGACGGCCAGGGCGAAGGCCGCCTCGTTGGGCTTGGACGGCTTGGTGAAGCCGCAGATCTTGCGCACGAACTGAAGCGAGGCGGCCCGAATCTCCGCCTCGGTCACCGGCGGCTCGAAGTTGAACAGCGTTCGAATGTTCCTGCACATGGCGCGCCCCCGGGCGAACTTGCGATATCCGTCACCTTAGGGATGCGCGCCGCCTTGTCAATATCCAGCCTCTCCGGCCGCCTTGTACCTTCGCAGCGACAGGCAGGTGACGACATCGCGCACGGTCGGAAGCTTCAACAGCGTGTCGAGCGTGAGATTCGTGAGGTCGGCGACATCCTTGACCGCCACCTCGAGGATCAAATCGTATTCTCCGGTGACGGCGGCGCAGGTGATGATGCGATCGTCGTCGCGCATCACCTGCAAGAACGCGCTCGCGTCGGCGGCGCCGCGTTGATCGAGATTCACCAACATATAGGCGGAAAGGACTTTGCCGAAGGCGAGGGGGTTGATGGTTGCCCGGTAGCCAGAGATCGCTCCGCTCTCCTCGAGGGCGCGGACGCGCCGCAGACAGGCCGATTCGGACATGCGGACTCGGCGCGCCAGCTCGACATTGGATAGCCGCCCGTCGCGGCCCAGCTCGCGCAGGATGCGGTGGTCGGCGGCGCGCAGCTGCATGGCGCCTTGCTCCACGATTTTGCTGTTTTTCGGCATATTCCGCCGTTATGCTGACAGAAATCGGACCAATGCGGCAACTACCGCCGACGATTTCCCTTTATCGTTTCCACCATCTGCGGGTCCATCATCTGCGGGATGCCGCATGGAGGAGACGACGCCATGAGCTCAACCACCCAAGAGACGCCGCCGGCGAACCCGCTCGGCACCGACGGCTTCGAATTCGTCGAGTACACCGCGCCCGATACGGCGCACTTGGGCCGGCTGTTCAAGGCGATGGGCTTCAAACGCATAGCCCGCCACCGATCCAAGGACGTGTCGCTGTATCGCCAGGGCCGCATCAACTTCATCGTCAACGCCGAGCCGAACAGTCTCGCGCAGCGCTTCGCGCGCGAGCACGGACCGAGCGTGTGCGCCATGGCTTTTCGGGTCAAGGACGCCGCGCGTGCCCTCGCTCACGCCGTGGCCGCCGGCGCCAAGGAGGTCAAGGGCACCGTGGGTCCGATGGAGCTCAATATTCCGGCGATCGAGGGCGTGGGCGGGAGCCTGATCTACCTCGTCGACCGCCAGACCGGCCCGAGCATCTACGACATCGACTTCGTGATGGAGCCGGGCGCCGAGCCGGTCGTGGCGGGGGCGGGTCTTCAGGAAATCGACCATCTCACGCACAACGTCGGCAAGGGCCGCATGGATTATTTCCAGGACTTCTACCATCGCGTGTTCGATTTCCACGAGCACCAGTATTTCGACATCAAGGGCGAATACACCGGTCTCACGAGCCGCGCGCTGTCCTCGCCGTGCGGCAAGATCCGCATCCCCATCAACGAATCCAAATACGAAGGCGGCAGCGATCAGGTCGACCAGATCCAGGAGTTCATCCAGCAGTATCGCGGCGAGGGGATCCAGCACGTCGCGCTGTGCACGAACGACATCCTCGCGACCTGGGACCGCCTGCGCGCGCATCAGGTCAAATTCATGACGCCGCCGCCCGCCACTTACTATGAAATGCTCGACGAGCGCGTGCCCGGTCACGGCGTCGACGTGGAAGAGATCAAAAAGCGCGGCATCCTGCTCGACGGCGCCGACGGCCGCTTCTTGCTGCAAATCTTCACCGAGACGCTCATCGGGCCGATCTTTTTCGAAATCATCGAGCGGCGCGGCGACGAGGGATTCGGGCAGGGCAACTTTCGCGCGCTGTTCGTCAGCATGGAGCGGGATCAGATTCGACGCGGGGTGCTGAAGACGCCGTCGACCTAGATACGGTCGACCTAGATACGGTCGACCTAGATACGGTCGACCTAGTACCGTCGGCCCGGCTACCGGCTAAAATGACGGGCGCATGATCGAGCTATCCGACCCGCGCTTCCTCAATCCCGCTTGGCATGCCTTGCAGGGACCGCACCGCCACCTCGCGATCGGCGGTGCCGCCGCCTGCCGCTATCCGGCCGACGTGGCGCCGTTCGCCGCCGTGCAGGAGCGCAGTGCCGAGGCCCAACGGCAGCTTCATGCACTGCTCGGCGTCGGGGAGTCGCTCTGGATCGCGGACTTGCCGAACCATCCCAGGCTCCGCGTGGAGCAAGAGCTCGAGTGCGTGCAGATGGTGCTGCCCTCGGCGGCGCCGCTCCCTCCGTCCGGCACCGACATCGTTCCCCTGTCCGGCGCGAACGCGGCGGAGATGGTGGCGCTCACCGACGTGGCCTTTCCCGGTTTTTTCCGGCCGGCGACCTATCGAATGGGCTCCTACGCCGGCATTCGCCGGGACGGCCGGCTGATTGCCATGGCCGGCGAGCGGCTGCGCCTCGAGGGGTACCCGGAGCTCAGCGGGATCTGCACCCATCCGCAGCATCGCGGCCAGGGTCTCGCCGCGGGCCTCATCGGCCATCGCGTGCAGGCGCACCGGCGCGCCGGTCTGACCTCGTGGCTGCACGTGAGCGCCGCCAATACTACGGCGATCGATTTGTATCGGCGTCTGGGCTTTGAGCCGATGCGCAACATCCTGCTGTGCCGGATCTCCCGTCTCGAGTGAGCCGCGAACGGTGAGCCCGTCGAGCTCATGTGATGCGGTCGGCTGTCTTCGGCGCGAAATGCGGCAAAATGTGATTCCATGAGCCGCCGTGCCGTACCCCTGGCGCTGATCCTGCTGAGCGTGTCCGCGCTGTCGAGCGATCCCGCGCCGGCCGCCGAAATCTTCTACATGGACCGCGACGCCTTCAGCAACGAATACGTGGGACCGGTGGGCCCGCTGGTGCTGTCAGGCGAAATCGCCCCAGGGGATTACGCCCATCTCCTCGCGAAGATCGCCGAGGATCAGAACCGCTTCTTGTCTCGGAACAAGCTCATCCTGGCATCTGCCCAAGGCAACGCCGAGGAGGCGATGAAGATCGCCAGGCTGGTGAAGTCCCTGTACACGGAGGTGATCGTAGGCCCGCTGACGGGGCGATGCGCGGGCGCCTGTTTCCTGATCTACGCCGCCGCCGCGCAGCGCGGCACGGACGGCGAGAATTTGCTGGGCGTGAGCCGCCCCGGTCTCGCCGAGTCCGAGTGGGCGGCGATGCCGACCGCGCAAGCGGCGCTCCTCGAAGACGGCATGCAAGCGCCGGTGCGCACGTTCCTGAGCGACAATGAAGTCCCGCCGGACATCGTCGACGCCATGTTCGAGCGACCGCCGACCGACATCTACTGGCTGAGCGAGCAGCAGGAGTCGGCGCTCACGCCCAAGTCGCCCTCATTCGCCAAGTACCTGACCGAAAAATGCGGCTGGAGCGCCGGCTTCGAACGCGCCGTCTACCAGGGTCAGCGGCCGGTGGATGATCTGCAGGAGCTGACCGCCTGCCGTCTGCGCACGACTCAGCCCGAGGCGCGCAAGGCGCTCGCGCTGGCGCTCAAGGACGCGCAGCCGAAGAAGGCGGCGCCCGCGGCCCCGGCGCCCGCGGCGCCGGCCTCGAGCAAGAAGTCCGTCACTCGAGCACCACGCGCGGAAAATAAAACGATACCGTCCAGTTAGGCAGATCCACGATCTCGCTGATTCTGAGGTCGCCGCACACGCTGCACAGCAGGTACGCATCGATGGCCGGCATTCCGTGACGGCGGGTCAACAGATCGACCATGGAGCGCACCGCCGCGCGTGCGGCCTGCATCAGGTCGGGACCAATGCCGGTCGCCACGTCATAGCCCTTCTCGTCCAGGTGGCGCGTGACGGGCCCCGCCGTTCTGAAGCGCGGGTAAGCGAGCGGTTGCTGCTCGATCAAATCGAACTGCAGGGCAACTCGCATCGGGCTTTCGATGGCCGTGCCGCAGACTTCCCCGTCGCCCTGGGCCGCGTGCGTGTCGCCCACGGAGAACAACGCACCGGCGACTTCCACCGGCAGGTAGAGCTCCGTGCCCTGCGAAATGTCGCGCACGTCCATGTTGCCGCCGACCCGCCGCGGCGGCACGATGCTGTGCGTCCCGCGCTCGGCGGGCGCGACTCCGATGGTGCCGGTGAAGGGCTTGAGCGGCACCTTGCCCCAGCGGCCGAATAAAGCGGGTGCGAGCGTCGCCGCGTCGTACTTCCATACGTGCAGGGCGGGTTCCTTGAACTCATCGGCGAGCAGCCCGAATCCCGGAATGTTCGCCGTCCAGCCCCACCCGGACGGCGTGAACGACAACAGCGTCACCTTGAGCACATCGCCCGGCCGCGCGCCTTCGATGAATACCGGACCCGTTACCGGATTGATCTTGCCAAAATCCAATCGCGCCACGTCCTCGACCGTGGCGGCCGGCCCGAGCTGGCCGGCCGAGGAATCGGAGACCTCGAACTCCAGAGATTCGCCCGGGGCGATACGCAGCGCCGGCTCGAAGCTGTTGTCCCAGCCGAAATGATGTCGATGGATGGTATGTCGATGTGCCATGGATTCCCGCCTATGGATACCCGCCTGCAACTTGAAGGCCCGTGCTCCATTGTACGTAAACTCGATTCGCGGCGGTGCCCTACGGACGGCCTCTCCCTCGGAACTTGCGCTAAGCTAGCGCGCGATCGGTTTTCACGGTGGCCACCCTCAAAGGATTCCATGTCCCTCGAAGAATTCGGTTATCGCCAGGAGTTGCGCCGGGCACTGACGACCAAGGATTTGGTCGTTTACGGCATGGTCTTCATGGTGCCCATTGCGCCATTTTCGGTCTATGGGTTCGTGTGGGACAACGCCAGGGGCATGGTGCCGCTGGCCTACCTCGTCGGGCTCGTCGGCATGATCTTCACCGCCTTGAGCTACGCCGCCATGTCGCGGGCATTTCCGTTGGCCGGCTCCGTGTACACCTATGCAGGGCGCGGACTGCACGAAGCCGCCGGCTTTTTTTCCGGCTGGCTCATCCTCCTCGACTACATGCTGGTGCCCTCGCTCCTGTATCTGTTCAGCGCGGTCGCGCTGCGTCCGCTCCTCCCCGCCGTCCCGGCCTGGCTGTGGCTCGGCGGATTCATCGCATTCAACGCCGCCGCCAATATGATCGGCATCGAATTCACGGCGCGGCTCAACCGCTACATGCTGGTCCTCGAGCTCATCACGCTCGCGGCATTCGTGACCATGGGACTGATCGCGCTGTACCACCGCGGCGAGGGGGCGGGCGGGCTCACCTGGACGCCCGTTTATGATCCGCGGGTGTTCTCATGGGCGACGGTGAGCGGGGCGACCTCGATTGCCGTGCTCTCTTTTCTCGGTTTCGACGGCATATCGACGCTATCCGAGGAGAATCGCGGCAAGGAGAATGGTGTCGGGCGCGCCACCGTGATCGCCTTGCTCCTGGTCGGAGCGCTATTCATGCTGCAGACCTGGGTCGCCACGGATCTTGCCCGGGGAATGCATTTCTCCTCGCCGGAGACCGCGTTTTACGACATTGCGGACCTCGCCGGCGGCGCCTGGCTCAAGCTCCTCGTCATCGTCGCCGTGGTGTTCGCCTCGGCCATCGCCAATGCCATGGCCGCGCAGGCGGCGGTCGCACGAATTCTGTTCGCCATGGCTCGCGACCGCAAGCTCCCCGCCGTGCTCGCGAAGGTGCATCCGCGGTTCAAGACGCCGTACATCAGCACGCTCGCCGTCGCGGGCGTGTCGGTGCTGGTGGGGTGCTTCTTTTTTCAGAGAATCGACGACCTCACCCGGGTGGTGAACTTCGGCGCGCTGAGCGGTTTCGTGCTCCTGCACTTGTCGGTCATCAACCACTTCTTCCTGCGGCAGCGAAGCGGCGATTGGCTCCGGCATCTGGCCTTTCCGCTCATCGGTCTCGCGATCATTCTCTACGTGCTGTACGAAATGGATCGTGCGGCGAAGATCCTCGGCGCCTGCTGGATCGTGCTCGGCGCCGTGTACTACGGAGCGCTGGCGCTGCGAGGAAGGCGGCTGATCAGCGCCGAGTCCGGAGGCAACGCATGATCTACACCCTGGGCGAGCGGCGAATCGAGACGGCGAGCGAGGACTACTACGTCGCGCCGGATGCGAGCGTGATCGGCAGCGTGCGCTTCGGCGTCGGCGCGAGCGTCTGGTTCAACTGCGTACTGCGGGGCGACAGCGATTGGATCAACTTGGGCGACGGCGTCAACGTCCAGGACGGGACCATCATTCATACGGACGAGGGCGAGCCCGTGACCTTGGGACCCCGGGTGTCGGTCGGGCATCGCGCGCTGCTGCACGGCTGCACCGTCGGCGCCTCCACGCTGATTGCGAACGGAGCCATGGTCCTCGATCGCGTCAAGGTCGGCAGCCATTGCATCATCGCGGCGGGCGCGCTGGTCACGCCGGGCAAGGTGATTCCCGATGGATCCGTGGTCATGGGTTCGCCGGGACAAATCGTGCGTCAAGTCAACGACCGCGACTTGCAGATGATCGAGTTCATCGCGGACCATTACATGGCGCGACTCAAACAGTATCAACGCGAGCTGAAGGCGGATCCGCGGGCTCGATGAGGCCGGCATCGTCGTTCGCCGGTTTGTTGACGCGCGTGCTCACCGGCCAGGCCACCATGTGCCCGGCCGGATACGCTCGGAGCACCGCCCAGGCCTCCTCGGGCGTGCCTTCGAGCCACGCCTCGCGATCTTCCCTGGCTAAGATGGCCGGCATGCGGTGCTGGGTATTGTGAATCTCGCGGAGCAGCTCGTTCGCGGGCAGCGTGAGATGCGTGCACGACTCGATCCATTCGCCGAGCTCGTTGCGGGAAGAATCCCAGAGTCCCGCGAACGCGAAGATATCCTGGTCGTTGAGATGAATGTAGTAGGGCACGCGTGTCTTGCCGTCGGCTTGCGTCTGCCATTCGTAAAAGCCGCGCGCCGCCACGAGGCAGCGCTGGCCTCGGCTCCAAGGCCCGCGGTAGGAAGCCGCCGTCCGTACCGTCTCGATGCGGGCGTTGATGGTGGAGTACTTGGGAGCGACGCCTTTGGCGAAGTAGGGGATCAATCCCCAGCGCAGCCGCACGCCCTGCCGTGCGCCGTCGCGCATCCGGACGATCGGAACCGGCTGGGTGGGCGCCACATTGAAGCTCGGCGGAAATTGCCACTCGGTGTGCAGCAGGTTGAATTCACGCTCGATCGCGGCCTCCTCGGGCGACACGTACCGGCCGCACATCAGGCCGCTTCCCGAGGCGACGACGCGCCGCGCATCCGCAGTCGGCGGATCAGCGCCGTATGCACCGCCACATAGCCCGGCGCGCTCACCTCGATGCGGCCGCGGATCAGCTCGTTGACCCGGCGCAGCGCGTGGAACGGCACCGCCGGATACGCGTGGTGCTCGACGTGGAACGGCATTTGCCAGGTCAGCGCCCGCACCAAGCGGTTGGTGTAAGTCGTGCGCGTGTTCGCATAAGGATCATCGTTCATCGCGCAGCCCGTATGCTCGGCCAGCAGATATATCCGTAAGAACGGCTGCCCGAGCATCGCGGGCACGATCCAGTAGATCAGGGCGGCGTCGGATTTGAAAATGAGCGAGACGGCGAGAATGGCGGCGTAAAGCGCCCAGAGGATTCGCGCTTCGCGCACGATGGACGGTCGCTTCGCGTCGGCCACGAAAGCTTCCGGCACCCGGCCGCTCGCCGCGTGCCGCAGCGTGACGCTGAGGCGTCTGCTCCAGTTCGGCATGCCGGAGATATGCCAGAGATAGGCGCCGAGCGTCGCCGGCGGCGGCCGGGCGAGCTCGGGATCGCGCGCGGCATCCTGCGTGAAGCGGTGATGGGCGAAGTGAAACGCGCGAAAGAACTCGGGCGGCAGGAGCAGCGCCGCGCCCGCGACCCAGGCGACTGCGTCGTTGAGCCTGCGGCTCGCGAAGGCGGTCCGGTGAACGCTCTCGTGCAGCGCACAGAACAGGAAATCGAGCACGATGCCGTGAAGCAGCATGGCGGGCACCAGCCAGAGCCGTCCGCGGCTCGCGAACACGAGCCACGCGGTGCCGCCGAGCATGAGCGCATGCAGGCACAATTGCCGGAGCCCGAGCGCATCGGAGCGGCGCGACAGGCGGCGCAGTGCTTCTCGATCGAGGCCCGGGGTATCCGGCCACGCTTCCTCGGCCATCAGCGCGACTCCAGGGCCACCAGCGCGGCGGCGGCGCGGCGCCCCGCCTGGAATCTCAAGGCGGCGAGCGCGGGAATCGCCGCCAGCATCACGAACCAGGCGGGCGCGTAGGTCGAGCCCGCGCCGCGCGCGGCGAACCACGCCAGGATCGCGGGAGCGAATCCCCCGAACAGCGTGAAGCCCGCGTTGTAGGCGAGCGAAACGCCGGTCGCGCGCACCGGGGTCGGAAACAACTCCGACAGGGTGGTCGGCGCGACACCCGAGAAACCCGCCGCCATGAGGCCGCAGGCCGACACGACCAAGATCAACACCCCCATCGTACGCGCATGATCGAGCCAGGCGAACAACGGCAGCACGGTGACGAGAAGCAGCACGCCGCTGTACGCCTGTACGCGCAGGGAGCCCACCCGATCGGCCAACGCGCCGAACGCGAAACAGCCGGTCACGAACACCACATTCTCGATCAGTGAACTGCCGAAGGCTTGCACCGGCGTGAAGCCAAGCGATTTTTGCAGGAACACCGGCAAGAAAATCAACAGCACGTAAACCTCGGTCGCCCACAATATGGAGATCCCGAACCCCGCCGCAAGCTCGGACGGGTGTTCGCGAAACACGTGCCGCAACGGTTGGCGCACGCTGCGATGGGCCGCCTGGTCCGTGCGGGCAACTTCCGCGCGAAAGGCGGGGGTCTCTTCCAGGGTGCGGCGCAGATAAATGCCCAAGGGCACGATGGCGAGCCCGATAAAGAAGGGCACGCGCCAGGCCCAGCGCACGATTTCGCTCTGCGGCAGGAACGAGGTAATGGTGAACGCCACCAGGGCTCCCAGAATGTTGGACATGCCCATGCTCGCCTGCAGCCAGGCCGTGAACAGCGCCTTGCGCGCCGGAGGCGCGTGCTCCACCAAGAAGGCGGCCGCATTGCCGATTTCCCCGCCCGCCGAGAAACCCTGCAGCACCCGCCCGGCGAGCAGCACCAGCGGCGCACCGAGGCCGATCGCCGCGTACGTGGGCGCTGCGGCAATGATGAGCGTGCCGCACGCCATGATCAGAATCGTGGCGGTCAATGCCGCCTTGCGGCCGGCGCGATCACCGTAGATTCCAATCAAGACCGCGCCGGCCGGCCGGATGACGAATCCCAACCCGAAGACCAAGAAGGCCTTCACCAGGTCGGCCCCGGGATTTTCATGCGGAAAGAAATTCGCGCCGATATAGATCGCGAACAGCGCGTACACCGCGAAGTCGTACCACTCGAGCAGATTGCCGAGCGAGGCGGCGAGAATCGCGCGTGTGCCGCCGCTGGTCCTCAGGGGTTCCATGGGCGAGAGATTACAACGTTTTCAATCCACCGCGTTCGCCGCATACTGGACGCCGGGCATCTGGGATGGTATCCGCATGGAGAAACTCTTCGATCGGCGTCACGTGCTCGCGGCCGGCGTCGGTGCGCTCGCGAGCGCGGCGATTCCCCGGCGGCAGCGCGCGCTGGCCGCGCCGGACCCGGGCCATGCGCCGCCATCGCCTTCCGCCGGCGCGCCGGTGCCGCGGTCGCCGCCGTTGCCGCCGGCGCCCGTGGCGCGGATCGATATCGTGCGCGACACCTATTTCGGCGAGACGCTGAGCGATCCGTACCGCTGGATGGAGAACGACAAGGATCGAGATTGGCTGCCGTTCCTCCAGGGCCAGAACCGGCATGCCCGCGCGGTACTCGATCGCCTTCCCGGCCGCGCCGCGCTGCTCGCGCGCATTCAGCATGTCTCCGGCGATACGGTGCTCACCAACAAGGTTCAGCGTGCGGCCGGCCTTACGTTCATTCAGCAGCGGCCCGCGGGCGCCGACAATTTCAAGCTGTTCGTCCGACAGGGCGGCCGCGACCGGATATTGATCGATCCCACGAAGCTCGGAGTTCGCAGCGGCCATGTTTCCATGGATTGGTGGAAGGCATCACCCGACGGGCGTTACATCGTCTACGGATTGTCGAAAGACGGCAGCGAGGATTCGACGCTGCACGTGCTCTCCGTGGCCGATGGACTCCCGCTGCGTGAAAGCATTCCGAACACCCAGGAAGCGGTTCCGCAGTGGCTCGACGACGGTTCGGGATTTTTCTACAACCAGCTCACGGGCGCGGTCGATACGCCGGAGCGCTTTCTCGACAGCCGCGCGCGTTTCCATCGCTTGGGCTCGAAGCCCGCCGACGATCCGATTTTGATGCATCGCGGACTCGTTCGGGGCATCGACTTCGAGCCCATCCAGATGCCCTACATCGTGACCTACCCCGGGTCGCGCTATGCGTTGCTGGCGCTCACCGATGTCCGGCTGGAGTCGCGGCTCTATGTCGCGCCCCTCGCCGATGTGCTCGCCGGCCGCGCGCGCTGGGCCCACGTGGCCGATTTCGAGGATGAGGTCACCTCGGCGGAGCTCGACGGCGAGGATCTCTACCTCATCGCCAACAAAGGCGCGCCGCGGGGCCGCATCATCAAGACTCAGGCATCGGCGCCGAGTCTGGCGACCGCCATCGAAGTGGTGCCGCAAGGTCCCACGGTCATCGAGGATTTGTCCCGCGCGCGCGACGGCCTTTACATGCGCATCATGGATGGAGGCATCCACCGCCTGCGTCGGCTCGAGCGAAGCGGCCGCGTCACCGAGCTCCAATTGCCCTTCGACGGGACCATCAGTGCCGTGTTCACCAACCCAACGGAAGACGGCGCGCTCATCGCGCTGACCGGCTGGCTCTCGCCGAGCGGCATCTGGTCGGTGACGCCGGCGGGCGGCGTGACGGACACCGGAATCACGCCCAAGCCCGACATCGATGTGAGCCCGTACGAGACCGTGAGGAAGTTCGCGGTCGCGCGCGACGGGACGCGGATTCCCTATACGCTGATCTATCGCCGGGAACTCAAGCTCGACGCCGCCAATCCCACCTGGATCTCCGCCTACGGGTGCTACGGCATTACCGCCTACAGCCCGGCATTCAACCCGCGCACCTTCGCGCTCATCGACGCGGGCGCCATCGTGGGCTACGCCAATGTGCGCGGCGGCGGCGAATACGGGCGCGAATGGCACAAGGCCGGGCAGCTCGCCAACAAGCCCAATACCTGGCGGGATTTGATCGCCGTGTGCGAGGATCTCTGCGCGAAGGGTTATACCGCGCGCGAGCATCTTGCGATCGGCGGCCGCTCGGCCGGCGGCATCGCGGTGGGGCGCGCGATGACCGAGCGCCCCGATCTGTTCGCGGCCGTGATCGACGGTGTCGGCTGGTCGAATCCCTTGCGCTACGTGGCGGAGCAGAACGGCTACGGCGAGGAACCGGAGTGGGGCGCGATCTCGACCGAGGCGGGCTACCGCGCGCTCAAAGCGATCGACAGCTACCAGTCGGTGAAGGACGGCACGGCGTATCCGGCCGTGCTGCTCACCATGGGCGTCACCGATCCGCGCGTGGCGCCGTTCCACGTGGCCAAGATGGCGGCGCGCCTGCAGGCCGCGAGTACCTCGGGAAAGCCCATTCTGATGCGCGTGGATTTCGACGCCGGCCACGGCATCGGCTCCACGCGCGCGCAGCAGGATCGCGAAGCCGCGGACACCTACGCCTTTCTGCTCCGGTGGACCCGCTGACGAAAAAATGAGCCCGTATTCCGCTTCCTATCAGCGCGCCGTGGTGCTGCTGCTCATGGCCGCGTACACCTTCAATTCCATGGACCGGAGCATCATCTCCATCCTCGGGCCGTCGATCAAAGCGGATCTCGCACTCACCGACACCGAGCTCGGCCTGCTGGGAGGCACGGCGTTCGCCATGCTGTATGCGCTCGGCGGTCTTCCCATCGCTCGCCTGGCCGAGCGGGTGAGCCGCGTCAATATCATGACCGTTGCGCTCATCGCCTGGTCCAGCCTGACCGCACTCTGCGCCGCGGCGGCGAGCTTCGGCCAGCTGCTACTGATCCGCGTGGGCGTCGGGGTGGCGGAGGCGGGCTGCTCGCCGTCGGCACATTCCTTGATCTCGGACTATGTCGAGCCCTCGCGCCGTGCGTCCGCGCTGTCGGTGTACTCCTGCGGCATCTCACTGGGCTACATTCTGGCCGCGGCCGTCGGCGGCTACCTCGCGCAGCATGCCGGCTGGCGCATCGCCTGCGCGGCGGTGGGATTGCCGGGCATCGTCACCGCGCTCCTGATCAAGGCGGTGGTGCGCGAGCCGGAGCGCGGAGCTTCGGATCCCGAGTCGGTCTCGACCGCGCTCGCGCCCTTCTCGGTGCGCCACGAACTCGCCGAGTTGAAGGCGGTCGGGGCGGCGCTGCTCCTCGATCGGCCCGTCTTGCACATGGTCCTCGGCGTAACCCTCGGCGCCTTCGCGGCCTACGGCTTTTACTATTTCATCCCGGCCTATTTCCGGCGTGAGTTCGAGCTCGGCCCGGCGACCGTCGGGCTCATCAGCGCCTTCTCGGGCGGGGTGGCGGTGGGCATCGGCATTTTCGCCGGCGGCCGGCTGTCGGACCTCCTCGCCCGCTCGAGCCCGCGCTGGTATGCGTTGGTGCCCGCCGTGGGTGGAAGCGTTTCCTTGCCGCTCTACGCGTTTGCCATTCTCGCGGGTGATTGGAAGAGCGCGACCGTGCTGTTGTCCCTGGCCGGATTTTTCTGGTACGTCTCGCTCGGTCCCACTTTCGGCGTGGTGCAGAACGTCATTGGCGCGCGCCGCCGCGCCACCGCCACGGCGTTCCTGTACATCTGCCTCAGCATGCTCGCGCTGGGACTCGGTCCCTTGTTCGTCGGCTGGATCATCGACCGATTCGCGGAAGCGAGCTTCGCGTTCGCCGGCGCCCGCTCGTTCGAGGAAAGCTGTCCGGGCGGCATGGCCTCGGCCGGTGCCGGCGTCGCCCTGCAATCAGCCTGTCGGTCGGCGCTGGCGCTCGCCAGCCGGCGCGGGCTGTTGCTGACGGTGGGGTTCTTCGCCTGGGCGGTGCTGCATTACTTCCTGGCCGCCGCCGGGATCGGGAAATCGCTGCGCGCGGCGGCACTCGCCAACCGGCGCCCCTAGACCTGCGCCGCGGCGGCCGCTTCTTCCGTCCAATCGGATTCGATATAGAAGGGCCCGGGCCGCTCGCGGAGCTGCTCGTATTTGCAGAGTTCGGGCTCCGCGCCGAGCGGCGTCGAGACGCCGCCGCGGAACGCCCATTCGCCCCGATCGCTGTCGGCTGCGCGGACGTAGCTGTTGATCATGAAGCGCCGATCGTAGTCGCTGACGTTCGGCGCGGAGCCGTGCACGGTATAAAGCGTCCAGAGCAGCAGATCTCCCGGCTCCATCTCGCAGGTGATCATGGCTTTGGGGTCGAGTCCCGCGCGCCGTAATTCCTCATCCTGAGTCTGCCCGACCATGATGGGTCCGTCGTCCGACAAGCCGAGATATCCGAGCCGGTGGCTCCGTGGAATGATGCGCAGCGCTCCGTTCTCCACGGTCTGCCGATCGATCGCAAGACCGGTGGTGACGGTGCTGTGCAAAAAATCGAAGGACTTGATCGAGCCCTCGCGAAAGCGCGCGTCCTGGTGGAAACGGTAGGACGTGTATTTCGCCCCCGGCGGCTTCCAATGCACCTGATGCGTGATCTGCTTGATGTCCTGGCCGAGGAAGGGCTCGAGCACCGCGTAATACTGATCGCTTCGGCGCATCCGTTCCATCAGCGGGCTGATCCAAGCGGTCCAGTGCGCCTGAAGGACCACGCGCCGTTGAGCCTTCGGGTCGTTCAGCACTTCGAACAGCAAATTCTTGTCGCGGTAGGTCGCGTGATGCTTGAGTCCTTCCGCATACATCTTGTCCACCTCGGCGGAAATGACCGCCGTCTCGGCGGGCGACAGGAAGCCGCGGATGATGGCGTAACCCTCGGACTTCAATTGCTCGACGATATGTTGCATGACCATTCCCGTAGCCGGCCGTCGGCCGCCTATTTTACGGCAATGCCAGCGATTTCAGTACATCCCGCCAGCTGACGATGCCGACGGCCTTGAAGCCCGGTCCGACGACCGGGATGCAGGAGACGCGGTGCTCGAGGAAAACCTTCACGGCCGCCGCCAGCGTCGCGCCGGTGGGCAAGGTCACCGGCTGGCGCGTCATGATCTGATGCACTCGTTTCTTCAGCGTCGCGATGTCCCGCGCGTTCTCCGACACCGTTCCGATGTAGGGACTCAGTGCGCGCAGCAGGTCTCGATCCGAAATGACTCCGCAGAGCTTCTGGTCCGCGCCCACCACCAGCAGATGGTGAAACTTCACCGAATCGAAGATCTGCTTCACGACCTCCAACGAGTCGTCGAGCTCGACGGTGACGAGCCGGGTGCTCATGACTCCGTCGAGCCTGATATCCATGTTGCCGGTATTCATAGCCCGTCCCCTGTTTCGCCGTCCTTCACCGGAGCGTCCGCCGCCGCGCCTGCACTGGGGGCCGCGGCGCCTGCGCCGTCGGCCGCTGCGCCCGCACTGCCGGCCGCCGCCGCTGCGCCCTCGGCCGGTGTCTCGCGATGATAGGGCAGCCACGCGTAAATCTCGGGCGAGGTCTGCGGATACGCAAGGAATTCCTCCCGTTCCTCGACCACGTGGTCGAGTTTGCGCCGGTACAGGCGCCAGAGAGCGAAGACCGTGAAGGCGATGGTGAGCGCCACCACGTAACCGAAGAAGGCACTCGGAGAAATCAGCTGAATGGCGTAGGTGCCGGTCGTGGGGCCAATGGCGGCGCCGAGCGCCCAGATGAACAGGAGCGTGGAGGAGAGTGCGACGTAATCGGTCTTGTCCGCGCGGTCGTTGGCGTGCGCCACGCCCACCGCATAGAGGCTCTCGGCGAAGCCTCCGAAGATCGCGAACAGCACACCGATCAGGACGAAGGGCGTGCGTCGGTCGACGGTCACCAGGGCGGCGGCGACGGCGAGCACACCGACGCCCAAGCCGATCAGCGCGTGCAGCCGGTCAACCTTGTCGGACACGTAGCCTATCGGCCATTGCAGAAACAAGCCGCCCAGCGATACGCACGCCATCAGCAGCACGACGTGCTGTTGATCGAAACCGATCTTCACGCCGAACAGCGGCCCCACCGTGAAGAACCCGGTGAGAATCAGCCCGTTGAGGAGGCACGCCATGACGCTCGCCGGCGAAGTGCGAAGCGCCTTCAGGATTTCGAGCTTGATTTTGTGCGGCAGGACCGGCGCGCGCACATCGATGCCCACCATCGGCACCAAGGCGAGCGTGGTCGAGATGCTGGCGATGAACAGGAATTCGGGCCCGCTGACATTCATGTTCTGCCCGATGAGCTGGCCGGCGCCGTAGAAAAGCCCGTACACCAGCACGTAGATGGTCAGCACGCGGCCGCGTTGCTCGTTCGGCACCAGCGCATTCAGCCAGCTCTCGACGATGATGGCGAGGCCAGCGGCGTTCAAGCCGATGACGAACCGAAAGAGCGCGAGCACCGGAACGCTTTCGGCAAAATACAGGCCCGAAATCGCCACGGCCTTCATCCCGGCGAAGGCGCCGTAGGCGCGCTCGAGTCCCACGGGCGCGATGATCCGATGCGCCTGAAGGCAGCCCACCAGGAATCCGAGCGCCTCCGCGGTGGCGATGAGGCCGATGACGCCGGGCGACAGCCCCATTGCGGAAAAACGCAATGGCAGAAGCGAGGCGAGAACGCCGGCGCCGAGCATGATGAGCGCGGTGCTGATCAGCGGCGGCACCACTCGCCACGGGATGCCGGGCGTGGCCGGCGCGGGCGAGGGCGGGGCAGGCGCGTGCGTGCCAGGCGCGTGCGTGCCCGGCGCGGGGCCGGGTGCGAACGGGCCGGCGCCGGCTCCTCCCGCGACCGGCGGCACCGTGGTGGGCGCGGTCACGTGGCGCCCTCCGCGCTGTACCGGGCGAGCAGTCCCGTGCGGACCGCGCGCCGATAGACGCGCCCATAGACGTAGGCGGCCGCCAGCAACTCGATCGCGGCGACCGCGGTTCCCTGCAGCAGCAGCGTTCCCGGAAACCCGCCTCCGGACAACAGGCTCCGCATGCCTTCGAAGACGTAAGAGGGCGGCAGCGCGTGAGCGACCCCCTGCATCCACGCGGGCAGCACCGACACCGGATAGAACACCGCCGCGAACGGCGACAGGAGCGCCGCGAGCGGCCACATCAGCCATTCCGAGGCCGGCCCGAACCGCAGCACCATGGCGGTCGCGACGATGCCGAGCGTGATGCCGAACACGAGCAAGAGGAGCACGAATGCCGCGAGCGGCAGCCCTTGAGAAAACAGCTGCAAATGAAACACACCGAGAGCCACGATCAGCATCATGACGAGTCCGAGGCTCGAGGTCATGATGCTGGTCAGCACGAGCCCCGCCACGTATTCGGAAATCGACAATGGCGAGGAAAAGAGATTGAGCAGATTGCGTGACCAGACATCTTCCAGGAAGGCGGTGCCCACGCCCTGCATGACCCGCTCGCAAAAGTCCCAGAGCAGAACGGCGCCCAAGAGGGTCGGAACGAAGTTCACACCGCTCCCGCTCACCGCATTGAGATAGCGCGTGATGAATCCCCACAAGACGATGTCGATGGTCACCCACACCACGGACCCGAACAGACGGACCGGGCTTCCGCGCAACAGGAAGAACTGGCGCAGCACGATGGCGGCGATCGGACGCGCCTTCATCGGGCCGCGTCCGAGACGACCGCCGACGGATCGGCGCAGACCAGCGGCTCGCGTGCCACTCGGATGAACAGCTCCTCGAGGCTCGCCGCGCCATGCGCCCGCGGGAGCGAGCGCGGATCGCCCTCGAGCAAGACCCTGCCGTGCGACAGGAACAACACGCGGTCGCAGACCGACTGAACTTCGAGCATGTTGTGCGAGGTCCAGAGGATCCCGCACCCGTCGCGGGACGCGAGCAGCTTGATGCGCTCCCGGATGGTCTGGGCGGCCGACGGGTCCAAGGAGGCGGTGGGCTCGTCGAGCAGCAGCAACGTCGGCCTGTTGAGCAGCGCCTTGGCGAGCGCGGTTCGAGTCTGCTCGCCCGACGATAGCAGTCCGCACTTGGTGTTTCGCAGGTGCGCGAGATCGAATTCCTCGACCAGCTCATCGATGCGCCTCTTCAGCGACTCGATTCCATACAGCAGCCCGAAGAACCGCAAGTTCTCGCCCACCGTCAAGTTGCCGGGAAGCGAGGCGTAAACGGCCGCGAAATTGGTGTGTCTGAGCGCTCGCGCGCGATCCCTCGCGATGTCGATATCGTCGATCCTCACGCTGCCGCCCGTGGGCTCGAGCACCCCCAGAATCATGTTGATGGTCGTGGTCTTGCCGGCGCCGTTCGGGCCCAGAAGGCCCACGATCTCGCCGCGCCCCACCGTGAAGGACACGTCGTCGAGAGCGGTGACGCTCGCATATTGCTTGCGAAGGTTCGCTACCACCAGCGCCGGCTGCTCATGGCGCGGCGTTACGAGCGCGCTTCTGTCGGTCAAGGGATTCATCGCGCGATTATGCATAGTTTTCGAGTGAATGACTTGCTTCGATGTTTCTCGGCATTCAGACCACTTTGTTTGGTTCACCGGCCGCGCTCGATTCTCCAGACTGCATCCCACGCGGCGGCCTCATCGATCGTCGCGCATTAAACAGTCAAAGGAGAGTTTCCATGCATAGTTTCAATCTCACCGCGGTCGGCAATCTCGCCAAAAACCCGGAGCTCAACGTCAAAGGGGACACCACGTTCACCCGCTTCTGCCTGGTCGGCAACGACTACGCGGGCAAAGACGAGGAGGGCAACAGCCGGGAGATCGTCACCAGTCTCTGGTTCGTGGCTTTCGGCGGACTGGGCGAGGCCATCGCGCGAAACGTCCGCAAGGGCGACCAGCTGATCGTCCAGGCCCACATACGATCCGACAACTGGACCGACAAGGAAGGCGAAGTGCAATACGACCATTCCTTCGTGGCGGATACCTTCCGCTTCGGCGCTCCCGGCAAGGTCAAGCGCGAGGAACTGGCGCGGCGAGAGGAGCGCGGCGTCGGCGCGTTGGAATCGGAAGCCTGACGCGGCGCTTCGTTCAACCAATACCGGGAAAGGAATTCGGCCATGCATCACCCCCGCATCGAGCGATCGCTCTGGACACGCCTCGCGTTCCCGACGCTGCTGCTGCTGTTCGCAGCGTGCGCACCCGAGCTGTCCTGGGCGCAAACCTCGCCGTTCATGACCGGCGCCACGGCCCTGCAAACCAACATACTCGCGTGGCTCACGCCCGTCGCGATCATCTTGATCATGGTCCTGGGCGGCATGGCGATGGCAAATCGAATGTCGTGGGGGTGGTGCATTGGCGCGATTTTGGGGATTGCGATCGCATTCGGTGCGCCGCAAATCGTCAGTTGGGTCCGCGGGATGTTCGGAGTCTAGGGGCATCATGAACGAGCTCAACCCAGGACTCGCGACGGATCCGCTGTTCGTCGGCGCTACCCGCCCACCGATGCGCTGGGGCGTCACGTATTCGGCGCTTCTATTCAACATGGTTTTCGTCATGGAAGCGTTCCTGGTGACGAAGAATTTGTTGACGATGCTTCTCGCGGCGCCGATCCACGGCATCTGCATGCTGCTTTGTGCGAGAGACGCCCGATTCTTCGATCTGCTGTTGCTCTGTGCACGCACGCGGCTGCCCGCGGTGTTCGCCAATCGTCGCCAGTGGAAGGCGAGCAGCTATTCGCCGCTCGAACTGGATCTGGCGCATCGCGGCCGCCGCAGGCGGGTCGAAGCCGTCGGCGCGACCTGCGCCCCCCAAAGTCCGGGGAGTCGGTGATGCCGGCTCTGAGACATGCGGCGGCTCTGCGCCGTGAGTTCACGGCCGCACAGCGCATTCCCTATCGCGCTCACGTGGCGCCCGGGGTGATTCGGACGGAATTCGGGGACTACCTGCAGGCGTTTCGTCTCGGCGGCGCCAGCTTCGAGACCAGCGATGACGCGCAGCTCAACAACTGGCACGAGCGGCTGAACGTCTTGTGGAGGAACATCGCGGCTCCCGGCGTGGCGCTGTGGACCCATGTGATTCGCCGCCGCGCGTCGGTCGGCGAGTCGCCGTCCGACCAGGGCGCAAGCACTGCCGCCGTAGGCGGCGGCGGCTCCTTTGCGGCGGAACTGCATCGCCGTTATCGGCAGCGGCTGAGCGGGGAGAGGCTCATGCTCAATGAGCTATACCTTGCAATCCTGTATCGGCCGGTCGCCGGCAGGGCGACTGGTCTCCTGTCGCGCGCCATCGCGAAAGCGCAGCGGGACGCGCTGCGCGCGGATCTGGCCGACGCACTCGATGCATGTGAGAAGCTGACGCAGACGCTCATCGCCTCCTTGGCGCGCTACGAACCGGAACCATTGGGCTGCTACCGCGACGGCCGCCGCTGGTGCTCTTCATTGCTCGAGTACCTGGCTCTGCTGATCAATGGCGAACGCTGCCGTGTGCCCCTGCCGCGTGGACCTCTCCACCAGTGCCTGGCGAACGTACGCCTTTTCTTCGGGACCGAGGCCATCGAGTGCCGGTCGGCTCATGAGACCCGCGTCGCGGCCATGCTCGGCATCAAGGAATATCCGACTCCCACAGTGGCCGGCATGTACGACCGGCTGCTGTCGGCGCCGATGTCCTTCGTGCTCACCCAGTCGTTCGCTTTCCTGAGCAAAGCGAGCGGGCAGGCGCTCTTGCAGCGTCAATTCAACCGCATGGCCAACGCCGGGGATTTCGCGGTGTCGCAGGCCGCGGAGCTCAAGGACGCCTTGGATGCATTGACCAGTAACGAATTCGTCATGGGCGACCATCACTTTTCGCTGCAAATCATGGCGGAAATCCCCAATTCGACCGGGCCGGAGCGTGATTCTTCGCGCCTCAAGCTGCTGAACGACCATGTCGCCCTGGCGCGGAGTCTCCTTGCCGACACCGGCATGTTGGTCGCGCGTGAAGACCTGGCTCTCGAGGCTGCATTCTGGGCGCAGCTTCCCGGCAACTTCGCGCTCCGCCCGCGCAAGGCGCCCGTCACGTCGCGGAACTTCGCGGCGATGGCGCCCTTTCACAATTACCCGCTCGGCCGGGCGGACGGCAATCATTGGGGTGAGGCCCTGGCTCTCCTCATCACCAGCGCCCGCTCGCCGTACTACTTTTCGCTTCATGCCAGCGATCCGGCCGACCCGGAAGGCGGCAGCCGCAAAGACACCGGCCACACCTTGGTGTGCGGCCCCACGGGATCGGGCAAGACCGTATTCATCGGATTCCTGATGGCGACGCTGGCGCGGCGCGAAACGACGCAAGTGATCTTCGACAAGGATCGCGGACTCGAAATTCTGGTGCGCGCGCTGGGCGGCGAGTATTTCCCGTTGCGGAACGGCATACCCACAGGCTTCAATCCGCTGCAACTCCCGGTCACGCCGTCCAACATGGAGTTTCTCAAGGTGTGGCTCGGCGAGCTGGCCGGATGCTCCACGGCTCCCGCTCAGCGCCGCACGCGGGAGCGGGCCGATCTCGATCAAGCGCTGCGCGGGACGCTGGCGCTCGATCCCTCGGCTCGACGGCTGTCGCGTCTGGTGGAGTTTCTCGATCCCACCGACCCCGAGGGGCTGCACGCACGCTTGGCGCGCTGGTCCGAGAGCTGTCGCGGCGATTACGCCTGGGTGTTCGATAATTCCGTCGACACGCTCGCGGCCCGCGTCCGGGGGCGCGCCGTCATCGGCTTCGATGTGACGGAGTTCCTGGGCCACGCCCAGACCCGTTCTCCAATCACTCTATATCTCTTTCACTTGGTTCGTCAGCTCCTCGACGGGCGCCGGCTGGTTTGTTGGATGGATGAATTCTGGCGCCTCTTGTCCGATCCCGCCTTCGAAAGCTTCGCGAAGGACGGTCCCAAGACCTGGCGAAAATTGAACGCCGTCATGTGTCTCGCGACGCAAAGTCCGAGCGATGTGTTGCAAAGCCCGATCAGCCGGACCTTGGTCGAACAGACGCCGACCAAGATTTTCTTCCCGAACTCGGATGCGAGCTACGCGGAATACACCGAAGGCTTCGGACTCACCGAGCGGGAGTTTCTGCTGATCAAGGAGGAGCTCGAGCCCGGATCGCGAATGTTTCTCGTCAAACAATCTCACCACAGCGTGGTGTGCGAGCTGGATCTCAAGGGCTTCGACGCGGAGCTCGCGGTGATCTCGGGCCGCTCGACACAAGTCGCCCGCATGAACGAGCTCATGGCAGCGCTCGGCGTCGAGCCCGAGGCGTGGCTGCCGCCGTTCCTGGCCGAAAATACCAAGGATCCACGCCCGTCACCCGACAACGTCCACATTTAAAAGGAGACGTCCATGTTTACGCGTTTCAGCCGGTGCTTGTGGGTTTGCCTGATTCTCTGTCTCGCCGCGGCGCCCGCCGCCCGGGCTCAATGGGCAGTCGTCGATGTCGGCGCAATTGCTCAGCTGATCCAAGAAGTGCAGACCATGAGTCAGCAATTGATTACCGCGGAAGCGCAATTGCAACAAGCAAAGAGCACCCTGCAGTCGATGTCGGGAAGCCGCGGCATGCAAACGCTATTGAGCGGCACCAATCGCAATTACCTCCCGACCAGTTCAGCGCAGCTCACCAGCGCCATGCAGGGGGGCGGTTCATACCCGGGACTGACTTCCGATGTACGCAATGCGGTGAACGCCAATGCGGTGCTGACACCCGCGCAGCTCGCCCTGCTGTCGCCCTCCGATCAGCAGCAGATCGCCGCGTCCCGGCAGGCGGCGGCCTTGCGGCAGGCCATCGCGCAGGAGGCGCTCACTAATTCGAGCAGCCGATTCGCGGCGCTGCAAACCCTGATTTCGGCGATTGGGTCCGCCAGCGATCAAAAGGGGATTCTCGATCTGCAGGCGAGGATCAGCGCCGAGCTTGGGATGCTGCAGAACGAGCAAACGAAACTGCAAGTGCTCGCGCAAGCCGGTGACGCCCTCAACGCCGCGAACGCCCAGCGTAACCTCGAGCTATCGATCGCGGGCCAAGGCCGGTTCGAGACCCGATTCCAGCCGGCGCCGTGACCGTCATGGGATTCTTCGCCACATTCTGGAGCTGGCTCAACGGACAGTTGGCCACCTATATCGGCAACAACACGGCGCGGTTGGCGGCGGTGCTCGAGCCGGCGGTCGTCACGGCGGCGGTGATTTACGTGATGGTCTGGGGCTACCTGCATCTGACCGGCCAAATCGAAGAGCCGTTCGTCGCAGGGTTGAAAAGGATCATCACGCTCGCGTTGATTTTCGGCGTGGGTCTCAATCTCTGGCTCTACAACGCCGTCCTCGTCGATACCTTCTACAACGCCCCCGCGCAGCTTGCCGCGGCGGTCGTGGGCGCTGGAGATCCCGTCGGAACCATCGACGCCATCTGGAACAGCGGAGGAACGGTCGCAGGAAACCTTTGGGAAAAGTGCTCCGTCATGCCCAGTGGCTGGGGATTTTGCATGGGCGGTGCGGCCGTGTGGTGCCTGATTGGTCTTCTATGCGTCTATGCCATGTTCCTGATCGCGCTCTCCAACATCGCGCTTGCCGTGCTGCTCGCGCTCGGCCCGCTGTTCATCGCCATGCTTTTCTTCGATGCGACCAAGCGGATGTTCTCGGCGTGGATCGCGCAACTCGCGAATTACGCCCTGATCACGATCCTGACCGTGATGGTCGCGGCCCTGTTGCTTCAGGTCGTACAGTCCTACGCCGCCCAGACCGCCGCGCGCGGCACCGCCATCGTTACCGTGGACGCCCTGAACATGGTGCTGATCGCGGTGCTGGTGTTCCTGATCCTTCTGCAGATCATGCCGATCGCCGCCGGTCTCGCGGGCGGCCTCGCGCTCAGCACGCTGGGGTCGTTCAGCCGCACGATCGGCTGGGCGGTGCGGAGTCCTCGCATCGCCTGGCCCGCCGCAAGGTACGCCGCATCAGCAATGGCCGGCCCGGCGGGGACCGTTCGGCGCGAGGGAATTGGCCCTGTGATATTCCGGCGCGGCAAGGCCGCGGGCGGGCCGGCGCCGGCAGCGGCGCGCCACGCAGGCGACGACCCGTCTTTGGGGGGCTGACCCATGCGCTTCTCGCGGGCCGCCGGCGAATCATCTCGAGCCAACAAGGAGAGTCGTATGCGTATCTCGTGGAGTTTCCTTCTGGCGCTCGCGGCCTGCTCCTCGCATGGAGTGAGATGCGACGCTCACCTGCAACCGATCAATCCGCCCGCCCGCGCATCGGCAGCTATGACGGCGCCGGCGCCGATCCGTGCCGGGATGGCCCCGTCGAAGCGGAGCTCTCCATGAACGCAAAGGCCGAGCTCGAGGAGTATTTCCGCGAGGCGGAATCCTGGGATGCCGACCGGGTGGAGCGGGGTCTGCGGAATCTCAAGCTGGCGGGATGGGTGGCGGCTGCCGGATGGACCTGCGCGATCGCCTGCGCCGCCGCCCTGGTGGTGCTCATGCCCTTGAAGCGGGTCGAGCCCTTCGTCGTGCGTGTCGACAATGCCACCGGCATCGTCGACGTCGTGCCCCCTTATGATGGCCGCGCCACTCCGCAGGAGGCGGTCACTCGCTACTTCCTGACGCACTACGTCACGACGTGTGAGCGATTCAATTTCGCCACCGCGGAGAGCGATTACGAAGAGTGCGGGGCGTTTCATTCCCCGGCGCGCAATCAAATCTGGTATTCCCAATGGACGGCCACCAATCCGGCCTCACCCCTCAACGTGCACAAGGACGGGAGCACGGTGCGCGTCCAGGTGACATCCGTCAGCTTCTTCACCCGCGCGAACGGAATCGCCGATCTCGCGCAAGTGCGCTATCTCAAGGCCTTGCGGCAAGGAGCGGGATCCGAGGAAACCTTCACTCATTGGGTGGCCACCGTTCAGTACGCCTACGTGGAGCCGGCAAAGGATCCGAAGACCCGCCGCTGGAATCCGCTCGGATTCAAGGTGGTCGAGTTGAAGACCGAGCCGGAGGTGCAGGTCGATGGCCCGTCGGACAAGGAGCGTCGTCATGATTCCTAGACTTGCGCTGCGTTTACCGGCGCGTATCGGCTGCCTTGCGGCGATTGCCCTGCAAATCGCGCTACCGTCGAAACCGACGAACGCCGAGATGGTGCCGGCGCGCGGCATGGTCGATGCGCGCATCCGCTCGGCGCCCTACGACGGCGATCAGGTGTATCGCGTGCGAGGTTTCGTCGGCTACCAGATCGACTTCGAGTTCGAGCCCGGCGAGACCTTCGTCGGCCTGGGTGCGGGCGACATCGAAGGCTTGTCGTACTTCGGCCAGGACAATCACCTGTTCCTGAAGCCGAAGGCCGCCAAGGTCGCCACCAATCTCACCGTGCTCACCAACCGCAGGCGCTACCAGATCGACTACAGCGCGGTTTCCCAGCGGCCGGAACCGGGCGATCTCGATGTGATTTTTGCCGTTCGCTTCGTCTATCCGCCCGTACCATCCCAGTCGGCCGCCGAGCTTGCGGGAAAGCGCATCGACGCGGCGCTCGGCGCAGCATCGGCGAAGCGCCCGCAAAACATCGACTATTGGTATTGCGGGCGCCCGGAGTTGAAGCCGACGGCCGCATCGGACGACGGCATTCATACGCGATTGCGGTTCGCCGCCAATGCGGAACTGCCCGCCGTGTTCGTCAGCAACGCGGACGGTACCGAGTCGCTGCTCAACTTCAGCATGGACTCGGGCGACGTTATCATCCATCGCATTGCGCAGCGCTTCATTCTGAGACGCGGCAAGCTCACGGGTTGCGTGGTCAACCAGGGGTTCGCCGGCGCCGGGCTGCGCCTGGAGTCCGGCACCGTGACGCCCGACGTCGAGCGCGAGGTTCCCGGAGCCGTGCCATGAGCGAGGAGAGGGCGACTCAGACCGAGGTTGCGGGCGAGCGCGGCACCACGCTCGTAAATCGCGGGGCGTCGGTGCAGTCCCGGCTGAGCAGTGTGCTGGCGCTGTCGCTCATGAGCGTGCTCGGCATCGGCTCGCTCACCTGGTACTACGCCCACAGCATGACGCGGCAGAGCCGCGCCCGACAGAGCGCCCAGAGCGCGTCGATGAGCCGTGCGCAAGGCGACGCGGCGCTGCCGAGCATCGGCCGAATCGATCCGCCACCACCGCCGCCCGTGCCGGCTCTGGACGTGATCATGCCTGTCGACCCGGCCGCAGATCGCTCCGCGCCGCTCGCCGCGACCACGCTCACGGAAATCCCGTTGAGCCCGGGCACGTCCGGCGGCGTGTACGGCGCGCCGCCGCCACCCACGCCGGAGCAGCTCGCGCAGGCCCGGCAACTATCGGGAGCCGTGTTTTCGAATGGTTCGGCCGGAGCGGCGCCCGCCTCGAGCGCAAGCACCGCCGCACCCACGATGGGATACGGGTTGCCGTCCGCCGCCCCGTCCGCAGGCTCCTCCGAACCGGGTGAGCTTGCCCCGCTCTTGAGGGCGCCCTTCGCCGCATCGGCGCGCGCGCAAAACCTGCCGGCGCAGCGATTGCTGCTCCCGAAAGGTGCCTTCATCGACTGTACGCTGGAGACCGCCATCGATTCCTCGCTTCCGGGCATGACTACCTGCATCCTCGCAGCGGACACGTTTGGTGTGGATGGCAAGGTCGTGCTGCTCGAGCGCGGCACCAAACTCATCGGCGAGACCCGGGGTCAGGTGCAGCAAGGCACCGCGCGCGTTTTCGTTCTCTGGACCGAAGCGCGAACTCCGACGGGCGTCGTCGTGCCGCTCGATTCGCCGGCAGCGGACGAGCTCGGACGCTCCGGATTGCCTGGTGAGGTCAATCGCCACTTCTGGGAGCGATTCGGTGCGGCCATGCTGATCTCGGTGGTCGACGGCGCCGTGCAGACCGCGGCAACGCGTAACAGCGGCGGCACGGTCATCGTCGATCCGTCCGCCTCGCAGGGCGTCATGACCGAAGTACTCAAGGGCACGGTGAACATCCCGCCCACCGTAACCAAGAAGAATGGAGACCGCATCGAAGTATTGGTGGCGCGCGATGTGGATTTCAGGTCGGTCTATGAGCTGCGCAGCGTTGCCGGCCGTTAGCCCCTCGGCGATGCTGGAATCGGCGGCCCCGGCATCGGCGCTGGCATTGACCTTGAACGCGTTGAAACCCTTGCTGGCCGATCCCGAAGTCACGGAGCTCTGCATCAATCGGCCGCACGAGGCGTATGTGGAAACTCGCGGCGGATGGCGGTGTCAGGCCCTTCCGCAGGCGGATTTCGACTGGTGTCTGCGATTTGCGAAGCTGGTGGCGAATTCCACTCAACAGCGCATCGACGCGAGCGAGCCGTTGCTCTCCGCCTCGCTTCCCGGCGGCGAGCGGGTGCAAATCGTACTGCCGCCGGCGACCACGGCCAACTGCGTCGCCATCGCCATTCGGAGACCCGCGGATGAGGTGTGGAGCATCGAGGATCTCGAGCGTCGAGGGATCTTCCGGCGCACGTGCCGTGCAACGCCGCGGCTCGACGAGACCGAGAAAGATCTGCTCGGCTCGCTGTCGGCCGGTGATTACCCCGCGTTCATGCGCCTCGCCGTGCGCAGCCGCAAGAATATTCTCGTCTCGGGTCCTACGGGCTCCGGCAAGACGACTTGGACCAAGGCCCTGATTCGGGAAATTCCGTCTCACGAGCGATTGATCACCATCGAGGATGCGAAGGAACTCGTGCTCGACCGCCACCCGAATCACGTGCGCTTATTTTATTCCAAGGACGATCAAGGAGTGGCCCGGGTCACCCCGAAGCAGCTCCTGGAATGCTGTCTGCGCATGAAGCCGGATCGGATTCTGCTGGCCGAATTGCGCGCGGAGGAGGCCTTCGACTACCTGCGCAACGTCAACTCCGGCCATCCGGGATCGATCACGAGCGTGCATGCGGCAAGCGCCGATCTCGCCTTCGAGCAGCTGGTGCTGCTCGTGAAGCAAAACCCCGGCGGCAGGGATCTGGCCCGGAGCGACATCAAGAGCCTGCTTTATTTGCTGATCGACGTCGTCATCCAGTTCGGCGTCGAGTCTCACGAGCGATTCATCAAGGAAATCTGGTACGACCCGGAACGTAAGCGCCGCGCCGTCTCCGGAACGGCGCACCCCGGAGCGGCCGAGCGGGGCTCGAGCTCATGCTGATCGCCATGACTCAGGGTTGGAGCGGGGCAGCGTTGACCTACGCCGCAGTCCAAATTCCCATGGCAGTGGGTCTGGTGCGAAGCGGAGGCGCGTGGCACAAGCTTCTGCCAACGCCGCTCGCAGCCGCGCCGCTGGCCGCACTGGTGGGTGCGGGCATGTGGCTGGCCGGCCCGACGCTCTCGGCACTCGGAGCCGCGCCCCATGGAATCATCCAGACGGCGTTTGCCGGATCGCTTGCGATGGCGCTGGGGTTCGCCGGTGGGGAATCCCTGGCGAAGCCTGAGACGATGAACAAGGTCCATCAGCGCGGCACCGTCGTCTCGGATCGATCCGCGGAAACGAATGCACGCGCGCCGGCACGCTCGCGCCGCCATGAGCGGTCACCACCAATCACACTCGGGGGCCGGCCGATCGCAGCGTCCGACGAGACCAAGCATTTCAAACTCATCGGTACGACCGGCACGGGCAAGAGCACCGCGATACGGGAGATTCTGGAGACGGCGTTCGCCCGGGGCGACCGCGCCGTGATCGCCGACCCGGACGGCGGCTACATGCATCGGTTCTATGATCCCGGCCGCGGTGACGTGATACTCAATCCCTTCGACCAGCGTTCCGTCAAGTGGGATCTGTTCGCCGAGATCAACACGTCCTACGACGTTGACCAATTGGCGCGCTCGCTGATCCCGGATCAAGACGGAGCGGATCGTAGCTGGCGCGGCTACGCGAGAACGTTTTTCACCGCGGTGACCCGCCAAGCGCACAAAGCCGGTGTGACGGATGTCGCGGAGCTCTATCGACTCCTGGTGGCCGCCGATGTGAAGGAATTGCGCGCCCTGGTGCATGCCACGCCCGCTCAACCCTTTCTCGAGGAGCACAACAACCGGATGTTCGACTCCATCCGGTCTGTCACCAGCTCCGCGGTTGGCGCGCTCGAGTACGTCTCGCAGCAGCAAGGGCCGGCCTTCTCGGTCCGGCGCTGGGTGGCCGAGGAACGCCCCGGTGTACTGTTCATGCCGTACAAGGCGGGTCAAATCGCCGGCCTGCGTTCCGCCATCTCAGGATGGATGCGCCTCGCGGTGTTCGAAACCATGGACGGTCCGAGCGAGCCTGCCGTCGACCCCTCCGGCAAAGAACGGCGGCTGTGGTTCGTCGTGGACGAGCTCGACGCTCTCGGACAGATCGACGGACTCAAGGATGCGCTTGCGCGGCTCCGAAAATTCGGCGGCCGCTGCGTGCTCGGCTTTCAATCGATCGCTCAAGTGTCCAGCACTTATGGTCAGGGGGACGCACACACCATCGTAGAAAATTGCGGCAACACGCTGATCCTCAGATGCTCCGCCAGCGAAGGCGGCGGTACGGCGCGATTCGCCTCGCAGCTGATCGGCGATCGCGAGGTGATCCGCACCACGGTGTCGAAGAGCCGGCGCCTCACCGAACTCCTCGGTTCGATATCGCATAGCCAGCACTCGAGCGTCGAGCCCGCCGTGCTCGCTTCGCAGATCGAGCAATTACCCGATCTTACCGGCTACCTGAAGCATGCGTCGGATCCCGAGTGGCGGCGAATTCGGCTTCAAGCCAGACATCTTTGGGAACAGCGTCGATCCGGCGCGCCGCACGGGTTCGAGCGGGCGCCGGCCCCCGACATGGCGAACCAGCGGGAAAGGGCCCTATGAGCGACCGTGCCGCGCCGATCGACGATGTCACCATGAAGTTCGGTCTATTGATGGAGAGCGCGCAGGCGCACCAAAAGCTGGCGGAAACGCATCTGGAGCGGCTGCGCGCCCATACCGAGGACCTGGACGGCGTGGTGCGCGAGGAAATACGGCGCACCCTGGTGGAGGAACTCGCCGAGCTCACCGCGGAAAGTGCCCGGGCCGTGGGCGCGCTTCAGCGCATGAAGCGCGCCGCGGATCTGCGCGGACTCGTGTGGGCTGTTGCGCTCGCGGTGCTTGCGACGGCGATTCCCGGCGCGTTCATGCATTGGTTCCTGCCATCCGCCGGCGAGATCGACACTTTGCGGGGCCGTCGCGATCAGCTTCAGGCCAACCTGCAGCAGCTCGAGCAGCGGGGCGGTCGCGCGGAATGGCGGCATTGCGGCGATACCGCCCGACTCTGCGTTCGAATCGACAAATCGGCGCCCGCCTATGGGGAGAAAGGTGATTATTTCGTCGTCAAGGGGTATTGACGGTGCCTTCGCCCGCCGCGCTCGATTTCTTGCTCGGCCGAAATGCGGTCATGGCCGCTGCCGCACTTGCGCTGGCCGCTGCCGCCTGCGCAAAAGTGCTCCGTCGGCGCTCGCCCGAGGTTCACAAGCGCGGCGTGATTCTGCGCGACGGCACCTCACGGCGCGGCCTTCCCCGCCGCACTCCCGCGGCGCCGGTCGATGTCGTGACGCTCGCCGGGGTCCCCGTTCCGGGTCGGGATGAGACCAAGCACTTCAAGGTGATAGGAACGACCGGCACGGGGAAATCCACGGTCATCCGCGAGGTCTTGAGCGCCGCTCTCGCGCGCGGCGATCGCGCCGTCGTTGTCGATCCCGACGGAGGCTATCAAGCGCGATTCTTTCAGCGCTACCGCGGCGATGTTGTCTTGAATCCTTTCGAGCAGGACTCCGTGAAATGGGATCCATTCGCGGAAATAAGCGACAGCTGCGACGTCGATCAACTCGCAAGCGGGCTCATTCCGTCGAGCGGCGATCCGTCCGCGAGCGAGTGGCGCGCTTATGCGCGTACCTTTCTCTGCGCGGTTCTACGGCGCAGCCGGGAGGGCGGTTCCCGCAGCTCGAGCGAGTTGTGGCGGCTGTTGTCCGCTGCTTCGCCCGAGGAGCTGCAGCCGGTGGTCGCGGGAACCCCAGCGCAGCCGTTTCTGGGCGGGGAGAATGCGCGCATGTTCGGTTCGATCAGATCGGTCGCCGTATCCGCCATGGCTGCGTTCGAATACGTGCAACGTCAAAGGGCGGCCCCGTTCTCGATTCGTCAATGGGTGCGGCGGCGCTCCGCCGCCGGCGTGCTATTCATGCCGTACAAGGCCGGACAGATCGCCGCTCTCAAATCCATGATCGCCACCTGGATGCGGCTCGCGATCTTCGAAGCTCTGAGCGGCGAGGAAAATCGCGACCAGCGCCTGTGGTTCGTGATCGATGAGCTCGATGCGTTGGGCGCCATCGACGGTCTCAAGGATGCGCTTGCGCGGCTGCGGAAATTCGGCGGCCGCTGCGTCCTCGGCTTTCAATCGCTCGCCCAGGTCTCCGGCACGTACGGAGCGGGCGACGCACAGACAATTATCGAAAATTGCGCCAACACCTTGATCTTACGGTGCTCGGGCAGCGAGCAGGGAGGTACCGCGCAATTCGCGTCCCGGCTGATCGGTGAGCGCGAGATCCTGAGACGCCAGGTCTCGCGCGGCAGCGACCGGGACGGCGGCTGGTCGTCGCGCGGCGCCCGGCGCTCGAAAAATACCAGCGACCAACATGTGACGGAGGCGGCGGTGCTGCCCTCGGAGATCGAACAGCTGCCGGATTTTACCGGCTATCTCAAGACCGCCTCATCGCCCGCGTGGCTCAAAGTGGCTTTTTGACCGCCGCGCACCTTTGTGGGGAGAAACGACATGATCGATATCGACGTGGACAGCGGCATCAATCTTCGCTCCGACGGTTACCTGATAGCGCGCACGGTCGGGATGTGCCTGCATTGCCGCGGGGAGACTTGCCTGGTCGCCTTGATGCTGCCCCCGGGGCACGAAAGCCGGACGACGGACCCGGACGGTGAGCAGGCCGCCGAAGGCACCTCGGTCCCCGGCGATACCTGGGAGCGCACGCCCCGGCACGCCTTCCTGTTCTACATCGAGTCCCTGCCGGATGCCGTGCGCCACCGGCTGCAAGCGCTTGCGCCGCGGTATCGTTATGCGATCAGCCCGGCGACGCAGGGATCGTATTGGGCAAATCACTGTGAGCGCTGCGGAGGCGTTCAGGAGGACCACGAACTTTTCTGCGAGCCGGAAGGCGCGTTCCTGCCGACGAGCCCGGCCGCTGCCGCGATCATCGAGCTCTTGCCGATTCCCGAGGCCCTCGAGGTGGGAGCGGCGGGTTACGCCATCGATCCCGCGTTCATCGCATCGCAGGTCGGTGCGTGAACGGGCATGGCCACGTATTTTCTCAATCTCAAGGCCTTCGGCCGCTCGAACGGCAGCAGCGCGCCGGGCGCGGCAGCCTACCGGGCCGGGGAGAGAATTCGCGACGAACGCACCGGCCGCCTCTACGACCATACCGGGCGGCAGGATGTATTGCACAAGGAAATTCTCGTGCCGAGCGAGTACGCGGGCCTCGACATGAGTTGGGCCAAGGATCGGGCGAATCTCTGGAACGCCGCGGAGGCTGCAGAGAGCCGCAAGAACGCGAGGGTGGCCCGCGAATTTCTGGTGGCGCTGCCGGTGGAGCTCGATCTCGATGGCCGCGTGGGCTTGGCGCGAGATTTCGCGAAGGAGCTCGCCGACCGGTATCGATTCGCGGTCGACGTGGTCGTGCATGCGCCGAGAGATTTCCCGGGAAGCGACCCGCGCAACTTCCATGCACACCTGCTGGCCACGACGCGTGAAGTCGATCGCAACGGGTTCGGGGCGAAGACCACGTTTGAGCTCGGCGAGAGCACGAGGAAGGCTTTAGGGCTGGGGCCATCCATCGAGGAGTTTCTTCGTGTGAGAGAGCGGTGGGCCGCGGTCACCAACGAAGCGCTCCGTGAGGCGCACATCGAGGCGAGAATCGATCACCGATCGCTTCGCGCCCAGGGAATCGACCGCGAGCCTCGGCCCTGGATTCCAAAAGGCGCCTTCGAAGCCGAGCGCCGCGGCTACTACAGTCCCGTGGCGGAGCGCATGCGCGCCGATTACCAAGCCCGCGAGCAGGCTCGCCTCGAGCAAAGTCGAGAGCCGCTGGCGCCGGGTCAGGCGATTTCCTCCATCCCTGAAGAAAAAGCGGCTCGACCGCCGAGCCTGGAGGACGTCCAGCGCCAATCGGCCGAGAAGTGGCGCCGAGCGCGCGAAGAATCGGCAGAGAGGCCTCCGGAAAATGCCAGATCCCGCGGTCGCGACAATGATTTCAGCCTATGACATCGGGCCTCCCACGCTGGGCTGCCCGCCCGGCCGCCGGCCACGGGTACAATTTCGCGAGATCGCTTTCGCCTCGTGCTACGTGTATTCGCCGAGCGACGCCTCGGCGGCTTCCCGGCTGTTGCGCGCGTCGGTCAAGGCCGGAGATGTGAGCGAACTCGTAGCTCAGGCGCTCCAAGCGGAGGACGAGGCCGGGCGCCACCCCTCCATCGTGCGCTTTTTTCCAGCCGTCGCGATCCTCGTCCCGGTGCCGGGAAGCAGACCATCCGCGTGCGGCGGTGCGACGGCGACTGAGCGCTTGGCCGTCGCTTTGTTGAAGCAGGGCCTGGGGCGCGCCATATGGTTCGGCCTGCGTCGGGTGCGGGCCGTGCGCAAATCGGCCACCGCCATACCGGGCGCGCGCGCGTCCGTGAAGACGCATTACGACTCGATGGCCGTCGATGCCGATGCCCCCGCCGCCTCGCACCTCATGCTCGTCGATGACGTGGTTACCCGGGGCCGTACTTTATTCGCGGCCGCGCTGCGATTGCGGGAGGCTTTCCCGGGCGCCGACGTGCGCGCGTTCGCGCTGGTGAGAACCATGGGGTACGCACCGGACTTCGAGCGGTTCCTGATGCCGTGCACGGGAAGCATCGAGTGGAGGTGCGAAGACGCACGCCGAAATCCTTAGAAGCCTGTATGGCGTTGCCACCAAGGTGTTGCTGCAAGCAGTCAAGCGCAATACGCGGCGGTTCCCGGAAGATTTCATGATGAAGTTGTCTGCCGCCGAGTGGACCGCTTTGAGGTCACGATTCGTGACCTCAAAGCCCGGCCGCGGTGGCCGCCGCTACTCGCCCTACGCCTTCACCGAGCAGGGCGTGGCCGTGCTCTCCTCGGTTCTCGGCAGCGAACGTGCCATCGCTGTAAACATCGAGATCATGCGTGCCTTCGTACGTATGCGTGAACTGTTGAGTTCCAACAAGGAACTCGCCCGGCGATTCGCACAGCTCGAAGCACGGTTCGACCAAAAACTTGCCGAGCAAGACGAGGCAATCACCGCCATCCTTTCCGCCATCCGAGAACTCATGAATCCGCCGCCATCGAAGCGACGCGGCGTCGGTTTCACCGCCGATCTTCGGGAGAAAGACTAACAAGTCGCGTCGTGGGTGCCCCCTGCGCTCACCCGCCAAGCCTCAAACTCCGGTGCGGCGCCGGCTTCTTCGGATCGAAGCACTCGATGCTGATGATTCGCCGTTCATCGGTTCGATGACAAAACGCACAAGCCAGGTCGCTCGAAAAACGCTCCAGAGTCCACCCGGCGTCCGCGTAGGCGGCGAGCGCGCGGACGAGCGCCGCTTTCAAATCGGCACGGGGCGGCAGGCAGGTCGACTCGACCAGCGCCTGATCCATGCGCCGCACGACCAACCAGCGCGGCTCGTTCACCGGAAGCAAGGGATCGAAGGAGGCGCGATGGCGGACCATGATCCGCGCAGCGTGCCGCCAAGGCGGAACCGCGTCTAATACGTATTCTATATACAGTTTCAACGGCTCACTGATACTGGATGCCGCCCGCGGGCGGAACTCCCTCGTTCAAACCTTTGCCCGCCCCCTCTCGTCTAAGCTAGTAACTAGCATCATCGGGACGACGGAGTGCGGCTTCGGTGGGATCGGTAAAGCACCTACATCTGGCGGACATCGGCGACGAGGACGTGGAGCCCACCGCCGTCATCGCGGCGGCGGGCGAGGGCGATCTCGCGGCCTTCGAGGCCCTGTACCGCCGCTTTGCGCCCCGACTCTATGGGTTATGCCTTCGGCTCACCGGCCAACGCGAGGCGGCCGAGGACTGTGTGCAGGAGTCTTTCGTCGCGGCGTGGCGCGGGCTTGGGCGCTTCGAGAAGCGCAGCCGCTTCTCGACCTGGCTGCAGCGGATCGCCATCCGCACCGTCATTTCGCGAAGACGCGGGTTGCGCAACGCGCACGAAGTCGGCGAGCCGGCGGCCGGATTGCCGGATCGCCCCGATCCCGGCGGCGGGGCGCCGCCGCTCGATCTGGAGCGTGCCATTGCGGCGCTCCCGGAAGGGGCGCGAGACGTTCTCGTGCTGGTGGGTATCTACGGTTACAGCCACGCGGAGGCGGCGAGTGCGCTCGGCGTGGCGGAAGGCACTTGCAAGGCTCAATTGCATCGCGCCCGTGCGCTGCTGAGCGCGGCGCTCGGACTGGAGGGATCATGAAAGACGACACGCCGGCCTCTTTGGACGAGGAACTCGCGAAGCTCGCGCGCGAGATCTCTCCGCCGCGGGATCTCTGGCCGGGCGTCGTCCGCGGCATCGTCCGCGAGCCGCGCCACACGCCCCCTCTCGCCTCCGCGCCGTGGATGGCGTATGCCGCGTCGGTGGCGGCGCTGTGCCTCGCTGCCGCGCTGATCTGGGTGATGGTCTACGGGCGTCCGCCGCTGTCGGCGAGCGGGCCGGCCACCGCGGCGAATCCGGCGGTAATCGGAGCGGTGCCCCTGCCCCCCGGCGTCCGGCCGGAGCCCTCGCCCGGTGTCGGCGCAAGTTTCGGCGAGCCGAGCGACGCCCATTATCTCGCGGCGCGCGCGGAGCTCGAACGCACCTTCAATCAGCGGCTGAAGCAGCTCGACCCCGCCACCCGCGCGAAGATCGAAGCCGATCTCGTCTCGATCCGCCAGGCGCGCGACGACATCGCCAAGGCACTCGCCGCTCAGCCGGACAGCCCGGTGCTCGAGCAGCTCCTGGCGAGCGCGTTGCATGATGAATTCGATCTGTACGACGACGTCGTCCGCACCACACAACCCAACGCGAGAACCTAGCCATGTCGACCATCATCTTGCGATTGATGACCCCCGTGCTCGCCGGAGCCTTGTGCGCGAGCATGGCTCCATGGTCCGTCGTGCATGCCGCGAAGGACTTTAATATATCCAGCCCCGCGAGCCCGCAAGGCTCGGTCGAGATCGTCGACATCGCGGGCTCCGTCGAGGTCGAGGGCTGGGATCGCCCGGAAGTCGAAGTCAGCGGCACACCGGATGACCTCGCAGGGCGGGTGCGGATGTCCAGCTCCGGCGACCAGACCACGATCCATGTCATGCCGTTCTCGATCGGCGGCGACTCCGGCGGGGACATCCGCCTCGTCGTGCACGTACCCGCCAAGAGCAGCGTCTCGACGTCCCTGGTGAGCGCGAGCCTTAAAGTGCACGGGCTTCAGGGCGAGGCGTACCTTCGAAGCATCAGCGGCAGCATCAGCGGCGAGGTGAGTGGGAACTTGAGAGTCAACACCGTGAGCGGGACGGTGCGCCTGTCGGCGCCCGCGGCTCAGAGGATCGAGATCAAGACCGTCAGCGGCAGCGTGCAGTTGACGGGCGGGTCGGGCGAAGCGGAGCTGGGCACGGTCTCCGGCAAGATGCAGGCGGACCTCGGAAGCCTCACGCGCGGCCGATTCAAGAGCATATCGGGCGACGTGACCGCCAATTTCTCGGTGGCGCACGACGCCGAGATCGAGGCCGAGTCCGTCAGCGGCACGCTTAGATTCGGCTTCGCATCGATTCCGGGCGCCGACTTCGACGTACAGTCGTTCAGCGGCAGCATCGACAACTGCTTCGGCCCGAAGCCCGCCGAGTCTCAGTACGGTCCCGGCTCGACGCTGACCTTCAAGAGCGGCGACGGGCACGCCAATGTCCGGATTGCCTCCAAGAGCGGCGACATCCATCTCTGTACGGGGAGCGCGCACGCGTCGCCCGCCGCGTTCGCGGTCCCGCAGAAGGTGCGGTGCTGGCAGGACATGCTGTACGTCATCTAAGCATAGGGTGCGCCATACACCGACGTCCGCCCGCGCGGCCGCCCGGCCGGCAGGCTACTATCGGCGCCCGTGGCCGGTTCCCTCGCCAACATTTCCCCCGCCACCCGCCCTCTCGGGCGGGAGCGGCGCGACGAGCTCGCCGCTCGGCTCGCTCGCGCCTACGCGGCCGACGACGCCGCGACGGCGGCTCACTGCATTCACGAATTATGGATGCGCGGCGAAATGCCCGCGACTATCGAGCGGGCGCTCGAGCGGCTGTGGAATTGCTCGGCCGCGGGCATTCCGGATTGGATGCCGATGCGCTACATCGAGTGGTTGCCGCGCGCCTACGAGGTTGCGCTCGGCTTCCGCGGTTCGGCCAAGGGACGGTCCAATATCTATCTGGTGCTGCTCGATTATCGCGATAGGCATGGGTGCACGTATGGCGTGTATGTGGGCATGAGCAAGTACTCTCCGGCCGAGCGCTTCGACCAGCACAAGGCGGGAATTCGTGCCTCGGGCAGCGTTCTAAAACGCGGCGTGGAGGTGCTCGCGGGACCTACGCTGCATTTGCAGCGGATCAAGCGGGCCGATGCGGAGCGTATCGAGGTCGAGCTCGCAGAGGCGTTGAGCTCGGCGGGCCTCACGGTCCGGGGCGGGCACTAAAGATGAGCGAGCACCGCGTCGACCTGATCCGCCGCGCCCAAAATCACCGGCGTGCGTTGGTGAATCGCGGTGGGCTCGATATCCAGGATGCGCCGGCCGGGGCCCGCCACGGTCTTGCCGCCGGCCTGCTCGATGATCATGGCCATCGGATTGGCCTCGTACATCAGCCGAAGCTTGCCTTGCGGCGCCTTCTGGGTGGGCGGATACAGGAACACGCCGCCTTTGAGGAGTATGCGATGGACATCGGCCACCATGGCGCCGGCGTAGCGGCTGGAGTAGCCATTCTCCTGGGCCCAGTCGAGGAATCGCCGGTACCCCTCCGGAAAGCTGCGGCGGTTGCCCTCGTTGACCGAATAAGTTTTGTTGCCGGCCGGGATCCGCAAATGGCGCTCCACGCGCATGAAGGCCCCGATTCCCGGGTCGAGCACGAACAGGTCCACGCCGTTGCCCAGGGTCAGCACGAAAATCGTCGACGAGCCGTAGAGCACATACCCCGCGGCGATCTGTCGAGCTCCTGGCTGGAGCAGCGAATCTTGCGCCCGCGTCGCCCGGCCGTCGTACGCCAGGATGCTGAAGATCGTTCCCACGCCGCCGCAGACATCGAGGTTCGAGGAGCCGTCCAGCGGATCGAACAGCACGCAATAGCGCGGCACGCCGCGGGTGTCGCTGCGCAGAATGATCGGCTCCTCATTCTCCTCGGAGGCAACGATGGCGACGCCCTCCCGCCCGCCGAGGGTTTTCATGAGCACATCGTTCGCGAGCACGTCGAGTTTCTGCTGGACCTCGCCCTGAACGTTCTCGGCGCCGACGCTGCCGAGCACGTTCTCCAGCCGCGCGCGGCGAACTTTGTCCGAGATGATTTTCGCGGAAATCGACAGCGCCGACAGGATCCACGAGAAAGTTCCGCCCGCCTGCGCGTGCTCACCCTGTTCCGCCAGGATGTGCGACTGGAGGGTCATGATGCGAACCTCTTCGCGCCCCGTTCCGGCACCCATGTCGATGGCATTTTCCATGTCGCTGAAATCCCCTTCGCAACCAAGCGCCCCATCATGATCCAGGAGCCCCATGTGTCAATGCAAGCCGTTTGCGCCTATGATCCTTGGGCCCATGATCGCCGCGCGCGGGGAGCGTGAGACGGTCCGACGATTTGTAAGGGACTTTCAGCGAGTTCACGAATCGAATATCGAATAAGTAAAAGGGGGTCACATGTTCTTGTCGGCGAGAATGAGCGCGGCGTTGCCGCTGGCGTTGCTGGTCGCGTTGACCGGCTGCAATCAATCTTCCAATCAACCGAAAGGGCCGTCCGTCCGGCCGCCGTCGCAGGCAAGCCTCGACTGGCAGGAAGCCGCGAACGGCTTCGTGCAAAGCTATTTCGCGGCGCAGCCGTTCTTTGCCGCGCAAGCCGGCAAGCATGACTACGACGGCCAGCTGCCGGACGTGAGCGAGCACGGGCTGAAGCGCGAGGTGGCGCGCCTGCACGAGGAGCGCGACCGTATCGCGGCCATCGACCCGAAGCCCCTGGAGCCGAGCGAGCGATTCGACCGCGAGTATCTGCTGAGCGTGGCGGACCACGACCTGTTCTGGATCGAGAAGGCACACTATCCGTCCACCAATCCCTATTGGTATGTCGGCAACCTCGATCCGGATCTGTACCTGAGCCGCAACTACGCGCCGCTCGATGTGCGCCTGAAGGCATACATCAAATATGCGCGCGGCATCCCGAAAATGGCCAAGGACATTCAGGACAACCTGAAGGGGCCGCTGCCGAGGAGCTACATCGAGCTCGGCATTTCCAATTTCGGCGGCTATGTCGATTTCTACAAGAAGGACGTGACGCCCGTGTTCGCCTCGGTGAACGATCCGGCCCTGCAGAAGGACCTGGCGGATGCCGACGAGAATGCATCCAATGCGATGGCCAACCTTCGGGATTATCTGATCGGCCTGCGCAAGACCGCGAACGACAACTTCGCGCTGGGCAAGGATCTGTATGCGCAGATGAACAAGGATTCCGAGCAGGTCGACGTCCCGGTCGACCAGATCGAGGCGGCGGGCCGCGCCGACCTTCAGCGCAACACCGACATGCTGAAGAGCGAATGTGCGACCTACCTGCCGAAGGGCACGCTGGCGGCGTGCATCGCCAAGATGGACGCGAAGAAGCCGCCCGAAGGCACCCTCGAGGCCGCGCGCCGCCAGCTCACGATGCTCCGGGACTTCGTCCAGAAGAACAACGTCGCCAGCATTCCGGGCGATCAGCAGGCGCTGGTCGCGGAGGCGCCTCCTTACAATCGCGAGAATGCCGCGTTCATTCAAATTCCGGGGCCGTACGAGAAGGGCGTCACCGCGACCTACAACATCGCTCCCCCGAATCCCAAGTGGAGCAAGGCCGAACAGGCCGAGTACATCCCGAGCGAGGCGACACTGCTGTTCACCTCCGTGCACGAAGTATGGCCGGGTCACTTCCTGCAGTTCCTGCACTCCAATTCCAACCCCGACAAACTCGAGGGGCTCTGGGTGGGATATGCCTTCGCCGAGGGCTGGGCGCACTACTCGGAGGAGATGATGTACGAGGAGGGCCTCGGCAAGGGCGATCCCGAGATGCACATCGGCCAGCTGCGCGACGCTTTGCTCCGCGACGTGCGGCTGCTCTCCTCCATCGGCCTGCACACCGAAGGCATGACCGTGGCGCAATCGGAGAAGATGTTTCGCGAACAGGCCTTCCAGGATCCGGGCAATGCGCGGCAGCAGGCGGCCCGCGGCACCTACGATCCCGCGTATCTCAATTACACGCTCGGCAAGCTCATGATCAGAAAGCTGCGCAGCGATTGGATCGCCAAGATGCGCGCCTCCGGCGGCGCCGCCTCCGGTGCTGCTCCGGCCGCCGACGATCACGCGCTCTGGCATGATTTCCACGACAAATTCCTGTCGTACGGCGGCCCGCCGATCCCGCTGTTGCGCGAGCAGATGATGGGCGAGAAAGGCAACCTCCTCTAAAGGACGCTGCCGAGTGTAAAAAGCGCTTCCGAGCGCCGCGCGCTCGAGGTGCGCGCGCTGCCCGGCGGCCCAGTGAGGGCCGCCGGGCGGGCGGCCCCATTGAGTTGCCCGCATGGGGCAATGGAGTTGCCCGCATGGGGCAATGGAGTTGCCCGCATGGGGCAATTGAGTTGCCCGCATGGGGCAATTGAGTTGCCCGCATAGGGCGGCCCCGGTGAGCATCCGCGCGCTTCCGCACGCACGGGCTCGCGCTACACCGCCGCGATGAGCCCCGAGTCCACCCAGGTCGCCGCCAAAGTGGCGGCGCGCAGCGGCACATCCGCTTCGGGCACATGCGCGGTGAGCGCCTCGCAGATCTCGGTGAAGGTCCGGCCCGCGACCGCCGCGTCCAGCGCGGCGCCTTCGACGCTGTCCAGCGAGCGGAAGTAATTCTTGAGATTTCGGCGCCAGAGCAGCCATTGCACGGGTTCCGGCGAGCGTTCGGGGCCGGAGGAATCTTCATCGTTGCTCTCTGCCTGCCAGACCGCCACGGTGTTCCACGCGAGCGCGAGGCGCCTCACCGACGGGTGGAAGCCGAAGGCCAGCGTCGCCCAGCGCTCCGGATCGACCGCCTGCAGGGAGGCCCGATCCATCACGGCGGCGTCGGCGGCGTCGAACACTTCCGACAACGTCCACTCCCAGCGCGCGAGCTCCGACAGGATGGGTTGATCGGCGAACGGCGCGGTCTCGCCCATGAAGTCGGCCAGCTCTCGCCCGTACCAGCGAATGGATCGATGCTGCGACGGATACGCCTCGATGAACCGCGTCCCCAGACTCTCGAAGGTTTCATCGCCGATCAGCCGGTGCAGGATGGGGTATAGGTCGTCGAGAGCCTCGATCAGACGGGCCCGGTAGGCATTTCGGTAAATGCCGAGGCGCGACTGCACCGGCAGGGGCGGCGCATCGAGGATGGCGGTCGCGATCGCGCTCTCGTGACCCAGCAGGTCGCGTTGCAACTCGCGCTGCAGTTCGTAGAGCCGCATCAAGCCGCTTCGCGCGACTCGCCGGACGCGACCGCGCGCGCCACGGCGAGCTCGCTCACGAGCTCGCCGAGCTCGGGGATGTTGTCGTCGCGTTCGACCATCGTAGGCACCGGCCCGAAATGGGCGACGGCCTCGCGGTAAAGCGCCCACACCGGCGCCGCGATCGGATGATCGTGCGTGTCGATCAAATGCCCGTCCATGTCGCTGTGACCGGCCAAATGGAATTGCCGGACGCGTTCCCGGGGCACGCCGCGCAGGTAACTCGAGGGCTCGAACCCATGATTCACCGCGCTCACGTAGATGTTGTTGATGTCGAGCAGGATGGCGCAATCGGCGCGCTCGGCGACCTCGCTCAGGAACTGCCACTCCGTCATCTCGGAATCGCGGTAGCTCAAATAGCTCGACACGTTCTCGAGGAGAATCTGCCGGCCGAGCAGGTCCTGAACTTCGCCGAGGCGCGCGGTCACCACGGCGAGCGCCTCTTCGGTGTAGGGCAGCGGAAGCAGGTCGTGGACGTTGCGGCCTTCGACACCGGTCCAGCACAGATGGTCCGAAATCCAGGCGGGCTCGACGCGCCGGGCGAGCTCCTTCAGATCGGCGAGATAGCGCCGGTCGAGCGGATCGGTGCTGCCGATGGACAATGACACGCCGTGCATGACCACCGGGAATCGCGCGCGAATCCGCTCGAGATACTGAAGCGGCTGACCGCCGGGTACGAGATAGTTCTCGCTGAGGATCTCGAGCCAGTCGACGGTGTGGCTCTCGCCCAGCAGAGCCTCGTAATGAACGGGCCGTAGCCCCAAGCCGAAGCCTTCCAGTTTCATGACAACCCAAGGGCCGGATACGTCCGCCAGTCGCGCGACGCAGCCGGCCCAGTCGTTATCCGAGATCAGCTGCCGGACTTCATTTTCGCCTGAGCGGCATCGCAGTCAGCCTGGGTCATGGAGACCCAGCCCTGACCCTTGCAGCTGTTCTTGCCCTTACAGCTGTTCTTCGCGGACTTGCAGCTGGAGTGGCCCTTGCAGGAATTCACCCCGGCGCATTTCACCTTGCCCGTGTCCGCGGCACCGTTGCCCATGTCCGCGGCAACCGATACTCCCATCAATCCCGACGTGAACAGCAGCGCGGCCGCCGCCGCGAGTGCAGCACCCGACCCCTTGTTGATTTGCATGGTTGAGTCCTCTTTGTGTCAATGAGTTCGCAGCAATATCGCTGCTCGGCTAGTAAGACCCGGGGAGCGGTCCGATTATTACCCCGATGAAGAACCGGCAGGAAGTCCTCGAGGTAGTTCGAGCGCATGAGATGGCTCATCAGCGATGCCGCGGGGAGCGGATCAGCGTGGCCTTTGGAACGACCGGGAAAGTCCCTGTTTTGGGTCCGACGGCAGCTCGCCGGGCGGTTCGAGTGGTGCATAAACAACAACAAATTCGTCGGAACCTCTGGCTTTTGCTGGCCAACTTGCTATCGTTATGCGCATAAATTGGGCTTGCGGCACTTTTGCAACGCCCGAATGTTGAACCATAATTGTTGCGGCACGGAAGGCTTCACCCTGGTAATGCCAGAGGCTGAGTTAGGACGACGTGATCAATTAAAAATCTTAGGGAGATAACGATGCGAATTTCACCAAGGGGCTGTCGCCCCGGGCTGGTATGCGCCAATCTTGGGCCGTATCGCCTGACCTCGTTCTTTGCGGCCACCGGCGCCGTGATCGCCTCGCTGATCGGCGCATCCGCTCTGGGACAGCAGGCACCCGCTTCTTCTTCCACCGACGTCAACGAGCTGCAGGAAGTCGTCGTCACGGGCTCGATGATCAAGCGGCCCGACGCCGAAACCGCGGAGGCCATCACCATCCTCAAGGCGGACACCCTCAAGGACCTGGGCATCACGAATGTCGAACAGGTGATGAACCAGCTGACCTCCAGCAACACATCGACCAACATCGCCACAGCGGTAGGGACGTTTTCCGGAGGCGGTACTTACGCCAACTTGCGCGGCCTGGGCGATGGCCGCACCCTGGTGCTGCTCGATGGCCAACGGCTGTCCAACAATGCCTTCAACGGCCTTGGGGTCGACCTGAGTGGTATTCCGTTCTCGGCCATCGACACGGTCGAGGTGCTTCGGGAAGGCGCCTCGGCGTTGTACGGCTCGGACGCGATCGCGGGTGTGATCAACTTCAAGACCAAGAAGAATTACCAGGGGGCCGAAGCCCAGGTCAATTTCGACCACCCGCAGGAAGCCGGCGGCGGCTCGGGCGAGGCAGAATTCACCTTCGGACACGGGGATCTTGCGAACGACGGCTATAACTTGCTGTTCACGGCAAGTTACAGCAAGCAACAGGAACTCCAGGCGTCGCAGCGGGCGTTTTCCGCCTACGGTTTTAATCCCGCGGGGGGTGTCCAGGCGACGAATTATCCGGGATCGTGGCCCGGGAACGTATTGGATTCCAACGGTAACCTCTGGCAGTCGGGCTATCCGGGCTGTGCGGGCAATCCGCAACTGACCACGTATTACGGCGACTGCTCATACCGGTATTCCGCCGCCACCGATCTGCTCCCGCAGTCCCATGAGATTTCCGGGATGGCCGAATTCACCAAGACGCTGCCGGCCAACAACCAGATTCAGGTGCAATACTTCTGGACCCAATCCTATTTGAACGGTTACTCCGGTCCCATGTTCTATGACTTCCAGATGAACCCGGCGAGCCCCTACTACCCGACGGCGTCGCAGCTGGTATGCAACAGGGGCGCGGCGAACTGCAGCACCGCGACGCCGAATCTGACCGGCTTTAATAATATTCCCCTCCTCGCGAACGGCCAACCGAACCCAGCGTTTGGCACGGCGTCCCCGATCGATGCGATCTGGACCGACCCCAACAACTCCCGCTACAGCGGCAACCTCAATGTCGAGCAGAGGGTTGTGGTGACCTTCTCCGGCAGCAACGCCGGTTGGGATTACTCTACGGACTTCAATTACAGCAAGAACACCAACGACAATCGCAATACCGGGGGCTACCCCAATGAAGCCGTGCTTGCGCCCGGCGGCGTCCTTAGCACTCTGATCAACCCATTCGGTCCCCAGAGCGCGGCAGGACAGGCTTTGATCAACTCGTCGTATATCAACGGCGTATACCAAGTCGGCGAGTACACACGGTGGAGCGTCGACGGCCAGGCCAGCCACCCGCTGGGCGATGCGTTCAATGCGGGCACTCCGGCGACCGTGGCGCTCGGCGCCACGGTGTACGGCGAACACTACGATGCCGCGACCACGCCCTATAACGACCTCGTGAGCGCCGCAACCGGACTTTCGGACAGCGCCGTCGAGGGGAGTCGCCAGGTACAGGCGGTTTTCGCCGAGTTGGACGTGCCGATCACCAAGGGCCTCGATCTCGATATATCGGATCGTGAGGACCGATACAGCGATTTCGGCACGACCAACAACGGGAAGGTGCAGGTGCGCTATCAGCCGGCCAGTTTCCTGACCTTAAGGGGAACCGCCTCCACCGGCTTCCGGGCGCCCACGCTCTACAACCTGTACTCGCCGCCTTTCTTGGCAGCATCGAGCTCCGGCACCATGGGGCAAGGGAACCCGTTCTGCGCGCCCGGCCACTACACCGCGGAGTGGACTGCATCTACTTGCGCGGCGCAGGGAATTGGCTTGTATGGCGGAAACCCACACCTGACGCCCGAAACATCGCAGAACTTCGATTTCGGCATCATCGTCAATCCGATCCAGGATATGGGCATTACGCTGGACTATTACCGAATCCTCCTCAAGAACGCCATTGGAACCGTTCCGACCAACGCCATTTACGGTGATCCCACCACGTTCTCGAGCTATATCGTACCGGCTACGAGTGGTACTTACGCTGGGACACTCCCTCCGACGATCGCAGAGGCCTCGAATTGCGTTCCTTACACGGCACCGAGCTGTGGATACATCAACCTGCAATATTCGAACACGGGCAGGATCACGACCGACGGGTTCGATTTGAGCGTCCAATACCTGCAGCAGACCTCGATCGGAACGTTCCACGAGGATCTGGAAGGGACCGCGGTCACGCAGTTTCTAGAGCAGCAGTACAATGGCGGCCCGGAGCTCAACCTGGTGGGCAATCTACAAATCCAAACACTTAATCCCGCGTTCAGGTGGCAGCATAACGTGAGGGTCGACTGGACCAGCCCGGGGAAGATGTGGGGTGGCGGACTGAGCGACCGCTTCTACTCGGGGTATGTCGATGAATTCGTCGATGGCAGCGGCAATCTGCGGAAGGTCGGCAGTTATTCGCTCGTTGATGGTTACGCGAGCGTCAAGCCGATCGAACAATTGACCGTGTTGTTTGGAATCAAGAATCTGTTCAACACGAGTCCGCCGTTCACCAATGCATCGCAAAACAACTTTGCGTCGGGGTACAACGCGCTCATTGCGGACCCATTGTTGCGGAACTTCTATATCAATCTGAAATACGTCTTCTAAATTCTTCCAGGATTGAGATTTGAAGCCCCGCCTCCCGCGGGGCTTTTTTTTGGTGCGCCCGGCAGTACGTCCGGTGGTGTGGGAGGGAGGTGAGCGCAAGCTCACCCCCCCTACCCGATTGGGCAGGTTGGTACAGCCAGCTGCCGGCCTATAAAAAAACCCCCGAGTGCTCAGCACTCGGGGGTCAGTCGCCTCGGCGAATCCTGCCGCCAGGCAGGTGACTCGTTAGGAGCCGCTGCCGCCCACCACGTGCAGCGTCACCCGGCGGTTCGCCAGCCGCCCTTCCTTGGTCGAGTTGTCGTCGATCGGATCGGCCTTGCCAAAGCCCTTGGCACTCAGCTCATTGCTCAAGCCGTGCGTATGCAGATACTGCATCACCGATTCCGCCCGCTTCTGCGACAGCCTCAGGTTGTACGCGTCGGAGCCCACGTTATCCGTGTAACCGCGCACCTCCAGCACCAGGTTCGGGTATTGCTTGAGCGACGCGATGGTCGTATCGAGCACCCCGGTGGACTCTGAGTTGAGCGTCGCGGAGTTCGTCGCGAACGTCACGCCCTGCAGCCTGATGTCACCCTTCGGAGGAGGCGGCAGCGGGGGCGGCGGCGGCGGGGGAGGCGGCGGGGGCGGGGGAGGCGGCGGCGGAGCCGGCACCTCGCGCACGACCTCTCTGATCACCGGCGGGCGTTCATCCCGTTCGCCGAAGTTCATCTGCACCCCCACTCCGAAGATGACACCCGACGGGTCCTTCACCCCGAACATCGCCGGATTGGCCCATTCCATCCGGTACTTCGCTTCGGTGCGCAGCTGAACTCGGGTGGACCCATCCTGTCGGCCGATGCCGGTCAGCAAGCCGACGCCGGCCTCCGCGAGAAGGGTGTGATAGGTGCTCAGGTTGTATCCCGGCGCACTCGTCTTGTCATCCAGTTCGCCGCCGCCGGCGAGCGCGTACGGCTGCACCATCACGCGCTGAAAGAGGTCATCCGGAAAGAACTTCTTGATCACGTCGATCGAGTACCCGGTCAGCCGCCGCGTCGCGTCGCTGCCCTTGATGTCGAACTGTCCGCGGCTGAAGTCGGCCTCCAGCGCCCATTCGTGGGGTAAGTTCACGCCGAAGCCGGCCTGATAGCCGAAGTTATCCTTCAGCTCGGGATCGTTGCTCTGCAGGCTGTACTGGATCATCGGGCTGACATACCAGGACACTCCGTTGGTATCGGTGCCCGTCGCACTGGATGTACCGGTGGCACCTGCCGGGGTATCCGCAGCGTAGGAGCCGGGGGATATCGCCAAGGCGGCAGCACCGCTGACCGCCGCCAAACTCAAGACAAAAGCACGATTCATACCTAAGATCTCCGTGGTTTGCGAAAACCCAACAGTTTGGGCCCGCTAAATGGCTGCTCGGGCTGAGACAAATCAACTGAAATTAAGCCCTGGACGCCGTGGCATCGGCGGCGACGCCGGCGATTCGTGTTGCATTTGAGCAACGTGCAGTGAAAATGTCTGTAGGCCAGACTCGTGAGGTGATGTAGGAGTTCCGTCGATCGCGGTTACGGAACGGAGGCAGTGCCGGCGCTATGGAGCTTAATTTCGAACAGCTTCGGCCAGTTCTTGCCGGTGACGAACAGCCGATCATGAGCCGCGTCGTAGGCGATTCCATTCAGCACGTCGGTCTGTCCCGGCACGATGTCGGCCGAGCCGAGCAAGCCCGAAAGATTAATGACCCCGACCACATGGCCGTCGCGCGGATCGATGCGCACGATCCAATTCGTCTGCCAAACATTGGCATAGATCTCGCCGTTCACCCACTCGAGCTCGTTCAGGTTCTTGACCGGCCTGCCCTCGAGCGTGACCTCGATCCGGCGCGTGGGCAACAGGGTGTCCGGATTCAACACCCGGATCTCGGGCGTGCCGTCGCTCATGTAGATCTGCATGCCGTCCCGCGTGAGGGCCCAGCCCTCCCCGTCGTACGCAAATCTCCGTTCCGGCCTGAACGTTTTGAGGTCGTAGACGAAACCCACGTGGGACTTCCAGGTGAGGCTCACGAGGCGGTTCTTCCAGTTCACGATGCCCTCGCCGAAATATTCCGCGGGAACGTCGCGCTTCTCGAGCACTTCGCCGGTTTCCAGCCGCACCTTGCGGATCGTCGAATGTCCCTCGAGTCCGGTGCTCTCGTACAGGAAGCCGTTGAGATAAAACAGGCCCTCCGTGAAGGCCGTCTGGTCATGAGGATAGGTATGCACGATGTCGTAGCCATACACGGGGACCGCTGCGGGCACCAGCACCGGCCAACCGCCGGCCGACAGAATCAAGGCGAGCGTGAGCATTCGCATGAGGGCGCTACTTAACCGGTGTCATTTGTTTCGGAATCAGGCTTTTGATGTCCGGATCGGCCGGCGCGTCGTAATTCACCAGACCCGCGAATTCGAATGTGCTCACCAGCACGGCGCCGTCGCCGCGCACGGCGTGGGCGGGCTGCGTGCAGAATCCGCGCGCCTCGACGCGATACGCTTTCGACGAGCCCAAGCGCTTCTGGCTCAGCGAGTCGACGGTGCAGCGTGAGTCGCCGAGAGTCCCGTAAATGCGATCCGTCCCCTGCACGATGAGTGTGAGATTCGCGCCGACTTCCTTGGCAGGCCGGCCCTCGCGGACTCCGCTGAGGCCGAACACGAACAGCAAGTTGGAGTCGCCGTTGCCGCTCGCGATGCGCTGGAAGCTGAGCCGAACGCCGGACGGCCCCTCCCTCGATTCGCCCTCGCAGCGAGTGCCCCGATCGGGCCAGTCGACCCGCGCTTCTATCGCACCCGCGACGTGCGCCCTCAGGTAGCCGTCCCCCGACGGCAGACAGTTGGCCGGTGCGGCAACGGCTGCGCCGGCGGGAGCAGATGAATCCGCCGGGGGCGGCGCCGCTGCCGCCGCCATCGCGACCGAGCAGGCCAGGATAGAGGCGACCAGCGCCGGCGCGCTCCGACGCGCCCGCTGTCGCCCCTCGAGGGTCATAACCGGTATCATCCGCGCATGTTGCCACGCGTGCTTGCGATGTTCCTCTTCTTGATGTGCTGCGCGGCCTGTACGCCGAAATTCCAGCGGCCCAATCTCACGGTGGTGGGAATCGACATGCAAGGCGGCAACTTCTTGCAGCAGAATTTCCTGGTGAAGTTCCAGGTACAAAATCCGAACGACCGCGCGCTGCCGGTCAACGGTCTGCACGCCGAACTGGCGGTGGGCGGCCAGCGAATCGCGAGCGGCGTCAGCAATCGAGCGTTCGTGGTGCCCCCCCTGGGGCAGAGCGAGTTCGACATGACCATCACAGCCAACATGGCCGCGGCGCTGCTGCAACTCGCCAATCGGCACGCCGATTCGATCGAGTACGACGTGACCGGCGCCGCCAATCTGGACCTGCCCTTCCTCCACGATTTGCCTTTCCACCAGACCGGCTCGTTTTCGCTCAATAATCTAAGTCATTGAATTAAATAGAGTTGCCCCTGAAGAAGGGCGGTGCGGGCTGCCCAGGGCGGGTGCCCTCTGCTAGACTCAAGGGCCAAAAATGGGCTCGGCCCCCAAAAGGCTCGAGGACCCGGGCGACCATGGCACTCACTCCCTACGAACAATTGGAACAGGAATTCCACCGCCTGCACGCGTTTCGCGGCGCGCTGTCGCTGCTGCGCTGGGACGCCGCGGTGATGATGCCGCGCGGCAGCGCGGACGTGCGCGGCGAGCAGCTGGCGGCACTCGAGACCGAGCATCACGCCTTGCTCACCACACCGAAGGTGGCGCGGCTGCTGGAGCGGGCCGAGGCGGGTGCCTCCCAGCTCGAGGACTGGCCGTTGGCGAATCTGCGCGAGATGCGCCGCCAGCGCGACCACGCCATCGCGACACCCCCGTCGCTGATCGCCCGTCTCGCCAAGGCGACGGCACGAGCCGAGGTATTCTGGGTGGAGGCCCGCAAGGCCAATGATTTCAAAATATTCGCGCCCCACCTCCAGGAAGTGGTCACGCTGGTGCGGGACAAGGCCGCGCTCCTCGGCCAGGCGCGGGGTCTCACCCCCTATGACGCCCTCGTGGATGCGTTCACGCCGGGCATCTCGACCGCCGATATCGACACCATCTTCAAGGCGCTCTCACGCAAGCTCCCCGGGCTGATCAATCAGGCCATCGAGGTTCAGGCCGATCGCGCGCCGATCCCCTTGGTCGGCAAGTTCAGCGTATCCCGCCAACGTCAGCTGTCGCTCGAGGTGCTCAAAGCCCTGGGCTTCCCGTTCGAGCGGGGCCGCCTGGACGAGAGCGAACACCCGTTCACCGAGGGCGTACCGGGCGACATTCGGGTGACCACGCGCTTCGATGCCAATGATCCCTTCTCGGGTCTGCTCGGGGCGGTGCACGAGACGGGTCATGCCATGTACGACCTGGGGCTGCCGCTCAAGTGGCAGGACCAGCCGGTGGGCCGGGATCGCGGGCTCGCGCTGGAGGAGAGCCAGTCGCTCCTCTTCGAGATGAACATTTGCCGCAGCCGCGCCTTCGTGACTTATTTGAAGCCGCTCATGGACAAGTACCTGCAGGTGAGCGGGGATGAATGGAGCGAGCAGAACTTGTATCGGCATTTGATCCGCGTGCGCCGCAGCTTGATCCGCATGGACGCCGACGAACTGACCTATCCGGTGCACATCATGCTGCGCTATGAACTCGAGAAGAAAATCCTCGATGGTTCGCTGGCGATCGCCGATCTGCCCGAAGCCTGGAGCGCCAATTTGGAACAGCGCCTGAACATTCGGCCGACCAATGACGTGGACGGCTGTCTGCAGGACATCCACTGGGCGGTCGGGCATTTTGGATACTTCCCCTCGTACGCGCTGGGTGCCGTCATTGCCGGCCAGCTGAACGAGGCGTTACGCGCCGAGCGTCCCTCGCTCGATGCCGAGATCGCAGCCGGGCAATTCGGCGGCATCTTGGACTGGCTGCGGGAGAACGTGCACGGCGTCGGCGCACGGCTGCCGGTCCAGGAACTCATGAAACAGGCCACGGGCAAGCCGCTGACGGCGGCGGCGTACCTGCGATATTTGGAAGCCAAGTACCTGGAAGCTCCGTGAGCGCTCCCGGTCTGCCGCCGCGGCCGTCCAACAATTTCAAGAAATTACAGGCCCAGCTGCGTAACTCGGTCGGCAAGGCGATCGCCGATTACCGCATGATCGAGGAGGGCGATCGGGTCATGGTCTGCCTCTCGGGCGGCAAGGACTCCTACACGCTGCTCGATATGCTGCTGAGTCTTAAGCGCAGCGCCCCCGTGAGCTTCGAGCTCATCGCGGTGAATCTCGACCAGAAGCAGCCGGGGTTTCCCGCCGAGGTGCTGCCTCGCTACCTCACGTCTCTGGGCGTGCCGTTCCGCGTCATCGAGCAAAACACCTATGCGGTGGTGAAGCGCGTCATCCCGGATGGCAAGACCATGTGCGGGCTCTGCTCGCGTCTGCGCCGCGGTGCGCTGTATCGGTTTGCGTCCGAGAACGGCGTTACCAAGCTCGCGCTCGGCCATCACCGTGACGACATCATCGAGACCTTGTTCTTGAACATGTTCTTCGGCGGGCGCTTGAAAGCGATGCCGCCGAAGCTCAAGAGCGAGGACGGACGCCATATCGTGATCCGGCCGCTCGCCTATGTCGCGGAACGGGACATCGAGCGCTACGCGGCTGCGCGCGAATTTCCGATCATTCCCTGCACGCTCTGCGGCTCGCAGCCGAATATGCAGCGTGCCGCGGTGAAGAGCATGTTGAAGGAGTGGGAGGCGAAATTTCCGGGGCGGGCAGAGGCGATCTTCTCCAGCATCCGCCATGTTTCGGTGTCGCAACTCGCCGATCCCGCCTTGTTCGACTTCGGCGCCCTGGCCGCGTCGGCACCGGCCGGGCAGGGCGAAGACCCTCAGGACGGGGAGTCAATGCCAGCTGCGGCGTGTGATGAGCCGCTGCAGCAACTTTGAGCCCGGGTCGGATTTGATTTTCAGATAAGCGGAATTCGCGAGCCGCGATCGCAGGCGCGCCCTCGTCTCGTAGGCGGATCCGTAGTCTACTTGGCGCGGACCCCAGCGGCTTTTCGAGACGGTCCAGGTGGGCGATAGGTGGACGATCCGTAAGCCCCGGCCAATGGCGTACTTGATGGCTTCAGCCATGGTGGTCGTCATGACGCCGAACTCCCACCATTTGGGATCGAAGCCCGAGTAATAAAGATACAGGCCGTCCCCCACCACGAACCCAATGCGCATCGCCACGATCTCGGCGCCGATCTTGAGGGCGAACAGCTTGAGCGCGCCGGCGTCCGCCAGCCGTTCGCACACGGCATACAGAAACTCCCGGCTCACCGCGCTCGCAAACCGATCGGCGTGCCCGGGACCGCGCGTGCAGGCAGCCCGCATTTGGTGCAATTGCAAGAATCGCGACAAGGCCGGCTGCAGTTCTCGGGAGCTCTCGATCACGTCGAGTTCGAACGAGTGGCCGCCGCGGGCCAACGAGTTGTAGCAATGCCGGAGCGATTCGCGAATGTTGTGCTTGAGGCCGGATCGAAACTCCTCCCAGCTCGGCGGCAGGTCCAGCACGAAATCCGATAGCGGCTCCTGCCACTGCAACTCCTTCCCGGCGGATAGCGCCTCGGCAAACTCGCCGCGGAGGCCGGTCCAGTGCACCCAATCCCAATCGGCGACATGATCGAGCGCGTCGCGGGCCGCGCGCGCCGTCAAGTGCCCATATCCCTCCTGGACCAAAGGAGTACGAATCTCGGTGAGCCCGGGGTCCGCTCCCAGAGGGACGACCGACACCACTTTGAGGGGACCAAGGCGGCGGCGGCAGAGGATGAACGGCAGGATCGCGACGCAGTCGTTTCGGGCGTCGCGCAATATGTAGAATAAGGGCTCTTCCTCGATGCGCGGATCGCAGTTCAAGATATGCTGACACCAGCTCAGATGCCAGGCATGCTGAGAGAATGGCAGGTTGTTGCCGGTGACCCGGCACAGTCGCGCGTAGTCGGCCTCGAGAGCCCCGATATCCTCAACATGCACTACCGTCTGAAGCGTGACCTTCTGACTCCTCGCGAGCGTGTCATCCGGTATGAGCAGTGCGGTCACCAGGTCCCCTCTCGCGCCGAACCTATCGCATGAGCCACATCAATTGAAGGTAAGATTTCCGCAAACGGCCGTAGGGCTTTCGCGAACGACGCCATAATGTCCAATCCCGGGTTGCAGTCTCTAGACGCCCTTGGCGGTCGGCCGCGGCCACGCGCCCGGCCCGGCCGCCGCTTGCGATATTCCTGGGAGACGCTTTCCGACAACCAACTGCTGAGCCTGCGGTTCTGCGACCTGGGATTGCGCATGGCCGGCACGGACCTCCAACGCGCGATCGAGCGCCTCTACGCGGAGCTCGCCACCCGGGGCATCCGCTTCCGGCCGCACTGCTGGCTGTCTCAGGAATGGTTCTCCCCCGACGGCATACCCGGCATCGCGATCCCGTTCTACCTCGCCCATCCACGGCTGGTGCGCATCGAACGGCGGTTGATGCGCGAGGTGGAGGGGGGCAACCGCAACTGGCTGATGCGTATCCTGCGCCACGAGGCCGGCCATGCCATCGACACCGCCTATCGGGTGCGCCGACGACGCGGCTGGCGGGAGGTGTTCGGGCCCGCATCGCTCCCTTATCCCGACACCTACCGGCCCCGGCCCGGCAGCCGGCGCTTCGTTCAGCATCTCGGGGCTTGGTACGCCCAGGCGCACCCGACCGAGGATTTCGCCGAGACCTTTGCCGTGTGGCTCAAGCCCAAATCCGCGTGGCGGCGCGAATATCGCGGCTGGCACGCCTACGCCAAGCTCGAATACATCGACGAGCTGGCCGCCGAGATCGGGGAGGACAAGCCGCTCATTGTCGACCGGACGCGCATCGAGGACATCGCCGAGGAATCCGCGACGCTGCGCCAGCATTATGAGCGCAAGCTCGCCCGCTATCGGATGCCGCGCCGCTCCGGCGCCGACGAGCTGCTGCTCAAGGTGTTCACGGCCGCTCCCCGCCGGCGATCGGCGCCCAAGGCGGCGAGCGTGCTCCGGGAGCTGCGCAATCCGCTGCGGCAGCAAATCGTCCGCTCCGGCGCGTTCAGCGAATATCTGGTGCACCAGGTGCTGCGCCTGATGATCGATCGCTGCGATGCGCTCGATCTCTACGTTCGCGGCCCGCGCCGGGAACTCAAGGCACACCTGCTCTGGGTGATCGCCCGCCTGGCCGAGTCTTACGAGGAGCGCCAGCTGCCGAGGCTCGCATTGTGAGGCAGAAGCTGCGGGCGCTGGTGCTGGTGCATGCGACGTTGGTGCCGCCGGACTCGATCCGCGGCATCCCGGAGAAGGAAATCGACGAGTGGCGCACCGAATACGACGTCATCTCCCACTTGAAGAGCGCCGGGCACGAGGTCATGCCGCTCGGCGTGAGCGACAATCTGTCGGAGCTGCGCCGTGCCATCATCGATTGGAAGCCGGACATCGTCTTCAATCTCCTGGAGGAGTTCGACGGCATCGTGACCTACGATCAGCACGTGGTCGCGTTTCTCGAGCTGATGCGCCAGCCCTATACCGGGTGCAATCCACGCGGCATGCTCCTGTCGCGCGACAAGGTGCTGTCCAAGCAGCTCCTGTCCTATCACCGCGTGCCCACGCCGCAGTTCGTGGTATTCGCGCGCGGCCGAAAGCCGCGGCTGCCCAAGCGGCTGCGGTTCCCGATGTTCGTCAAATCCTCCACCGAGGACGCCTCGCTCGGCATTGCCCATGCCTCGGTGGTTTCCGACGAGCGCCAGCTCAAGGAGCGCATCGAATTCATTCACGATCAGACTCATTCGGACGCGCTGGTCGAGGAGTACATCGAGGGCCGGGAACTCTACGTCGGCGTCATCGGCAATGACCGGCTGAAGGTGCTGCCCGTCTGGGAAATGACCTTCGGGTCGCTGCCCCACAGCCTTCCCGCCATCGCGACCCGCAAGGTGAAGTGGGACCGCGGCTATCAGAAGAAATACGGCATCACCACGGCGGCCGCGGCCGAACTGCCCGAAGGCACGGTGGCGCGGCTGGAACAGCTCTCCAAGCGCATCTTCCGCGCGCTGCATCTGACCGGTTACGCGCGCATGGATTTCAGGTTGCGCGAGGATGGCGCTCTTTACGCTCTCGAGGCGAACGCCAACCCGAATTTATCGGCCGGCGAGGATTTCGCCCAGTCGGCCCTCACCGCCGGGATGAAGTATCCCGACGTGCTGCGCCGGATTCTGAAGCTCGGCGCCGACTACCCCGCCGCTTGGCGGGGCGTCGATAGCTGAGCGCCGCCGCGCCGGCGCGCCGGCGCACCGGCCTCAAGGCCGGGTCCAGCGATTCATCCAGGCGATCGTGGTGTCGTACCACTGAGTGCTGTCCGCCGGCTTCAGCACCCAGTGATTCTCGTCCGGAAAATACAGAAACTCGCTCGGCACACCGCGCCGTTGCAGGGCGGTGAATACCGCGAGGCCTTGCGCGAGAGGCACCCGGTAATCGAGCTGGCCGTGAATCACCAGCATGGGCGTCTTCCACTTGGTCACGTAATCGACCGGATTGAACTTGGCGTATCCGGCCGGGTTGGCATATTCCGGGCCGCCGTTTTCCCATTCCGGAAACCAGAGCTCGTCGGTGGAGTAGTACATGCTGCGCTGGTCGAAGATGCCGTCGTGGGAGATCAGGCACTTGAACCGGTCGGGCCACTGCCCCGCGATCCAGTTGATCATGAAGCCGCCGTACGAGCCGCCGAGCGCACAAGCGTCGTTGCCGTCGAGCCAGGGGAATTGCTTGAGCGCCGCGGCCAGGCCGAGCTTCAAGTCCTCGAACGGCTTGCCGCCCCAATCGCCGCTGATCGAGTCGGTGAACGCCTGCCCATAGCCCGTCGAGCCGTGGAAGTCGATCATCACCACGCCGTAGCCGGCGCCGGCGAAAACCTGGGCGTTCCAGCGCCAATGCCACTCGTTCGCCATGCTGCCCTGGGGGCCGCCGTGAATCAGCAAAGCGACCGGGTATTTCTGATCGCGTTTGAAGTTCGCCGGCTTGACCACGTAGCCGAAGACGTTGTCGTTGTTCGCGCCGGCGAAGTTGAACTGCTGGTATTCGCCGAGGCGCCGCGCCGCGAGCTCTTCCTGATTCACCCGGGTGAGCTGGCGGGGTTTGCCGCCGTCGAATCCCACCGAGTAGAGATTCGCCGGACTTCCGAGAGTGCTTTGCGCATAGACCACCTCTTTCGGTCCGACGCTGAACCCCTCCACATGGCCGTCGCCGGTGATCGCGGCGGCCCGGCCGGTCGCGGCGTCGATCGCCCAGAGCGGCTGCTGGCCCAGATGATCGGTGGTCGCGAACAGCGTCTTGCCGTCGTGCGACCACCTGAAGCTGCCGATGGAGCGATCCCAATGCTGGGTGAGCGGATGCTTCGCGCCGCTCTTCAGGTCGATGAGCGCCAGATGCAGCCGGTCGGACTCGAACCCGGGCCGCTCGCTCGCGAGGTACGCGAGCCGCGTGCCGTCCGGCGAGAAGGCGGGCTGCTCGTCCTCGGCCGGATTGTCGGCGGTGAGGTTCTGCGCGGTGCCGCCGCCGGCGGGGACGATGTAGATGTCGAAATTGACGGACCACGGCTCGCCGACCGGCACGGCGCGCACCGAGAAGGCCGCCTCGCGCCCATCCGGGCTGATCGCATAATCATCGGCTCCGCCGAACGGTTTACCCGGCACGTCGCCGTCGATCCCCGCGGTCAGATTCACCGGCGTTCCGACGGCGGCTCCGGAGGCATCGAGCGGCATCGAGAACAACTGCGAGCGGCGGCCGTCGCTCCAGGTGTCCCAGTGCCTGACGAAGACCTTGTCGTAAACGACGCCGTGCTCGAGCTTATGCGCCGCGGCGTCGAGCCGCTCCTTCGTGCATGCGAGCGTCGGGCAATCGGTAAACACCTCGGCCGTCACCAACACGCGATCACCCTTGGGGCTCACGTGGAACGAGCCTACGTCGAGCGGCAACGCGGTGACTTGCTTCGGGTCGCCGCCGGGAGCCACGCGCCAGACCTGCGAGGAGCCGCTGCGATTCGAGAGATAATACAGAAGCCGCCCGTCTGCGGCCCATTCGGGAGAATTCGAATTCGCCTCGAGATCCGTGATCCGCGCGGGCGCGGAGTGTTTGCGGACCTCGATCAGCCAGATCGCCGTGCGGCCTTTGTTGGCGTCCAGGTCCGTGGTGCGCAGCGTGAAGGCGACGCGTCTGCCATCCGGCGAGACCGCCGCTTCCGAAACGCGCGCCAGCCGCACGAGATCGCGCACGCCGAACGGGGTGGCGGCTACCGGCTGCGCCGCTTCGGCGCCGGCCGGAATCCCCGAGAGGGTCGCCGCGCCCGCCGCGAGCAGTGCGAGAATGGCCGTCGATCGATGAGCGCGCATGCCGAGTTCTCCTCACGGGAATCGTTTATTCCCGGACGTAATTCCCAATTGTAGCCTTAGCCAGGCAAAATCCACGCATGACCGCAACCCGTGCCATCAGCCTCGATCTGGATGACACCCTGTGGCCGGTGGGACCGGTCATTGCGGCGGCGGAGGAGGCGCTCCTCGAGTGGCTGCGCTGCCGTTATCCGGAAGCGGCGCGCGGGCACGATGTGGCCTCGATGCGCGCGATGCGCATGCGTCTCGCCGCCGAGTTTCCCGAGCGCAGCCACGATCTCACGTTCTTGCGGCGGCGTGCGCTCGCAGCGCAATTCGCCGCCGCCGGCCACGCCGAATCGCTTTGCGACGAGGCGTTCGAAGTCTTCCTCGTCGCGCGCAATCGGGTCGACTTATACGAAGACGTGCGGCCGGCGCTCGCGCGGCTGCGCGCCGACTACCGGCTGTTCGCGCTCAGCAACGGCAACGCGGATCTCGATCGTTGCGGAATCGGCGAGCTGTTCGATGGCCATGTCACCGCCATCACCGCGGGTGCGGCGAAGCCGGACGCGCGGATTTTCGCGGCGCTGGTCGAGATGGCGGGCGTGCCGGCCGCAGAGATCATGCACGTCGGCGACGATCCCGTGGCCGACGTCCTCGGCGCGAGACAGGCGGGCATGCAGTCCGTTTGGATCAACCGCGGCGCAACGCGCGAGTGGCCCGCGCAGCTCGAGCCGCCGCCGCGCACCATATCGACGCTCGCCGAGATTTTTTAGCCCCACGATGATGCAGGTCCGTGATTGGCAGCATACGGTGTCGATTGCTGATACAAAAAACCCTGAATTTATCGGCGTTTTCTGGCGCCGGTTCGCGTTTTGCCCCTTCACTCGCAGTGCCCCCAGCCGATAGGATGGTAACGGGCAATACGAGGACTCCAGCATGCAAGCGATGCGCGACAGATCCCTGGTAGCCGTAAGTTCGCTGCGCGAGTTCTTTCGTGACGCGTTTCACGAAGCGACCGAGCATCAACATCTCGACATCGACGAGCAGTCGGAACAATACGTCGTCAACCTGCTCACCATGTTTTCGCGCGCCGACGCGCTCTACGAAAAGACTCCGGAGGGGCTGCGCATCAGGCCGCTCGCCCACATGCTGGCCGAGGCGCTCGAAGCTCCGAGCGCCCCGGCCCGGCAGCGCGCATTGCAGCGGCTCGGCGATGTGTCGCTGTTCATCGCCGGTTTCTTCGCGAGGAGTTTCGCGCGCAAGATGATCGACATCGACTACCACATCGCGATGGGCGGCAACGCCTACAGCTCGCTGGCGGATTCCATGCAGCGCTCCGCGTCGGGCCGCGGCATCGCCGCGATCTACACGCAGCTCGCGCAGAAGTTCCAAGGCCTGGTGGATGCCCTGAACGAGGTGAGCGAGATGTCCTACGTTCACAGCGACGCGGACATCCTCCGGCTGTACGAGATCTGGATGAAAACCGGCAGCCCGCGCGCGCATGGCCTGTTGAGCCGTCTGGGCGTGCAGCCGGTAAAGCAGGGCGGCTTCGCGCGCGCGCACTAGCCGCATGGTCCTCCAGGGGTTGCAATCGCTGTTGAAACGCCTGTACGACGTCGACTCGGGTTACGATGTCTACGATTTTCTCGTGACCGATCGGCGTGCGCTGCGCGGAGTGACTCCCGTCAACGATCAGCGCGCACCGGAAGAGGAGCTGCTGATCGCGCAAACCGCGGATGGCGCCGGCGTGTCGTTGTATATCGATCCCGAAGTGCTCTCGCGGCTGGAGAAATCCGATCCGATGGGTGCGCTGACCGAGGGAAATCTCGCGGACTATTGCACGGCGCTCGAGGGCGTCAGCCACTTCGTCTATTCGGCGTGGCGCCTCGGCGGCGATGCGCCGGTATCCCTGCTGGAGCTCGAGACCCAGGCCGAGGTCGACAAGTACGCCGCTACGGTGTTTCTCGTTGCCGACCAGCAGGGCGGCGCCTTCCCGGCGCAAGTTCATCCCTGGCTGTTCGATCGGGTGAATTTCGACGCGCGGCTCGAGCCGGAGCAGTACGAACGCTACCGGACGGCGCACCGTTGCGCGGCTAATTTTTGCCGGCGTCTGGAAAGGCGCTTCGTCGGGCGCCGGGGAGCGCGGGTCGAGGCGATGGTGCGGGAGCTGCGCAAGTTCTATCGATTGGGGAACACCGCCAAGCTTCGCTACGCGATGTCCTGAGCTATTTCTCGTCCTTGTTTTCGGCGGCTTGCTTCTTGAGCTTGACCCATTCGCTCAGCTTGCGCAGGTCCGTCTTCTTGGGCTGCTGCTGCGTCTTGCCGAGCTTGCCGCTGTCGTAGGGGTTGTAACCCTTGACCACCCCGAGGGGATTCGCCTTCACCCCATCGAAGGGACTGGGCGCGTCCTCCGCCAACGACAGTGCATTGTTCTCGAGCTTCTTCAAGCGATCCGTGGACACTTCGCGGCCGAAGGCGCCCGTGGAGACCGACCACTCCCATATCGCATTGCCGCGGTCGTCGAATTTCACACGGCCGCTCTGTTTGCCCTCGACCGGCGGCAAGTCCACGACGTCGGGCTTGCCCGCTCCTGCGGCCGGAGGGGCATTTCCAAGGCGTTTATTGGAGTCTCCACTACTCATACCTCCTTTTTAGTCCATGCGGTACCCAAGTCAAATCGAGTCCGTCAAACTTGGCGCAATTTCACAGAATCCAGGCGATATCGGGCGCGCAGCAGCGCCATCGCCGTTTTTCCGTCGTCCCAGGCCCCGCTCGCCACGCGCTCGAACGCGTCCGCAAACGGCAGCCACTCGATCTCGAGCTCTTCGTCAGCGTCAGGCCTTGCCGTGCCAATCTCGAGGTCCTGCGCAAGAAACAGATGGATCACCTCGGTGAATATGCCGGGAGCTGGGATATACAGGCCGAGAGAGCTCCAGCTGCGCGCGGTGACGCCGGTTTCCTCGGCCAGCTCGCGCACCGCGCAAACCTCGGGCGCTTCGCCGCGGTCGAGCTTGCCCGCGGGGATCTCCCACAGAAAGTCGGCAATCCCATGGCGGTACTGCCGCACCACGCAGAGCCGTTCTTGCGCGTCCACGGCGACGACGGCCGCCGCTCCCGGGTGCCGCACGAAATCGATGTCGTATTCGCGTCCGTTCGCGTACTTCAGCCGCTCGGAGGAGACGTCGATCACGCGGCCTTTGAATTTCAAGTCGCTTGCGACCGTGGTCGGTTTCAACATGGATGGCCCTCATGGAAAGCATGCGGAAAAGCTCGCCATCATCCCGGAAAACCCCTCACCTGTGACCTGCTCCCTCGCGCTGCAGCTCAAAAACGCGCGATCCTGAGGGTCTGATCGACGTGACGTAATGTGATCTGGATATCCATACAGTCAACCGGTATAGTTTTCTCATGATGAAGGCGAAGACAACGACGGCATTCGACGCCCTGAACCCGCAACAGCGGCGCGCAGCCACCTTTGGGACGCCGGGTAAGGAGAAAGGCATCGCCGCCGGCCCGATGCTCATCCTGGCCGGCGCGGGTACGGGCAAGACCAATACGCTCGCCCACCGCACCGCTCACCTGGTGCTGAACGGCGTCGATCCCGCGCGCATTCTGATGCTGACCTTCACGCGCCGCGCCGCGCAGGAAATGATTCGCCGCACTCAGACCATCGTGACGGAAGTTCTCGCGGATCGCGGCAAGCTGGGCGATCGAAGCGTGCTCACCCGGATGCTCTGGTCGGGCACCTTCCACTCGGTGGGCAGTCGGATCCTGCGGTTGTTCGCGAAGCAATTGGGGCTCGATCCGGCGTTCACCGTGCTCGATCGCGCCGATGCGGCGGACCTCATGGACGTGGTCCGCCACGAGCTGGGCCTGTCGAGCAAGGACAAGCGCTTCCCGCGCAAGGACATCTGCCTCGCGATCTATAGCTATCGCATCAACACGCGGCTGTCGCTCAAACAGACCCTGGAGGAACAATTTCCCTGGGTGGTGGAATGGGAGCAGGATCTCACGCGCCTGTACCGCGAATACGTCGGACGCAAACAGAAGAACAACGTGCTGGACTTCGACGATCTGCTGCTCTACTGGCACGCCATGATGAAGAATCCAGGGCTGGCGCAAAGCCTCGGCGGCAATTTCGATCACGTGCTGGTGGATGAGTATCAGGACACGAGCGCGTTGCAGGGCGAGATCATTCAGTCGCTGAAGCCGGATGGCAACGGCGTCACGGTGGTCGGCGACGATGCGCAGGCGATCTATTCGTTCCGCGCGGCGGCGGTCGAGAACATCCTCGGATTCGCGGACCGATTCAAGCCCAAGGCCGAGATGGTTGTGCTGTCGCAGAATTACCGTTCGACTCAGCCCATCCTGGATGCGGCCAACGCGCTCATGTCGGAAGGATCGCGGCAACATCGCAAAACCCTGATGGGGCTGCGCCAGGCCACGCAGAAGCCCCAGTATGTGACCCTGGAGGATGCCCAGGCGCAGGCCGAATACATCGTAGGCAAGCTCCTCGCCACGCGCGAGGTGGGCGGCTCGTTGAAGCGCCACGCCATCTTGTTCAGGAGCTCCCATCACAGCGACGTGCTGGAGATCGAACTCGCGAAGCGCAACATTCCATTCGTGAAGTACGGGGGCCTCAAATTCCTCGAGGCCGCGCACGTCAAAGACATGCTCTCGATCCTTCGGTGGATCGACAACCCGCGCAACGCCGTGGCGGGCTTTCGCGTGCTCAAGCTCATTCCGGGCTTCGGCCCCGGGCATGCCAAGAAGGCGCTCGATTACTTCGAGGCGCAGAGCCTGTCCGTGAAGAGCCTCGCGGCATTCGATGCGCCGCAGCCCAACAAGATGGATTGGAAGCGATTCTGCACGCTGGTCGAAAAGCTCGCCGATCCCGGCACACCGTGGGCGGGCCAGGCGGGCTTGGTGCGCGAGTGGTACAAGCCGCAGATGGATCGGCTCTACGAAGCTGCCTTCAGCCGCGCCGGAGACATCGAACAGCTGGAGAAATTGTCCGCTCAGTATCCGACGCGCGAGCGATTTCTCACCGAGCTCACGCTCGATCCGCCCGCGGTCACCGGCGATCAATCGGGCTCGGCCACCAAGGACGAGGAGTACGTGGTTCTGTCCACGATTCATTCGGCGAAGGGGCAGGAGTGGGACTACGTCTACGTCCTGAACGTCGCGGACGGTAATTTCCCGTCGGAGTTTGCAGCCGGCAAGCCGGAATTACAGGAAGAGGAGCGCCGGTTGCTGTACGTCGCGATGACGCGGGCGCGCAATGAGCTGCATCTGTGTGCGCCGCTCAAGTACGCGGTGACTCAGCAGGCCAAGGACGGGGACCGGCACGTTTACGGCGCCAAGAGCCGATTCATGTCGGACAAGGTCTTGGAAACTTTCGACAAGACCACGTATCGAAGCCTGCACGGAGCGGAAAGCTTGCGTGCCGGCGAATCGGCGACCGTCGACGTGGCCGCCGAGCTCAAGGAAATGTGGTGAGCGCGCGCGCAGCCGTTTTGGCCTCCTGACGGAGGCCTCTCGGCCTCATCGATCAGCCGGCCGTTTCGGCCGACCCGATCAACCCCAACGAATCACCAGCGGCGAGGTCCGCCGCCGCCACCACCCCCACCGGGGGGTTTGGATCGGGGTGCTCGTTCTTGAGCTTCGTTCACGCGCAACGGACGGCCGCCCATTTGGAAGCCGTTCGTCTGCTGAATTGCGTTTTGCGCTTCGCCTGCCGCCATATCGACGAACGCGAAACCGCGCGGACGCCCGGTCTCTCGGTCGTTGATGAGCTTGACGGAATCGACTTTGCCGTAGCGCTCAAACAGGCTACGAACTTCGTCTTCGGTAGCGGTGAACGGCAGGTTGCCAACGTAGATCGTCGTCATTCAACTTGTCTCACTAAAGTTTTTTTCAATCATCAGGCGCCGCAGCCACGAAGCTCGTGGGCTGCATTCGCCTGCACCCTTCGGTCGCGCACTTGAAGCGTCCTTGATGTCAGGGAACGACCTACGATCCGATGCTACGCCAGGGAAATATCGTTGGCAAACGCGAAAATTACAGCCTTTGGCGCGTTTTACCGCCCGGTCTTCGCCGGGATTACGGCCGGGGCCTCCGGGGTCTGTTCCACCTCCAGGTAGGCGTACCCATTGAGCTCGTTCTCGTAGAAGCGTTTGACCGTCTGCGCCTCGGTAATCGACATCCGGCCTTCCTGAATCGCCCGTTCGCAATCCCGGGCGATCCGGGGATACAGCTCATCGGTGTCATATTCCATATATTGAAGCACCTTGGTGGCGGTATCCCCCTTCACGACCTCCTCGATCCACCATCCCCCGCCCGGTTGCAGGCGGATATGCACCACATGGGTGTCGCCGAACAGGTTATGCAGATCGCCGAGCGTCTCCTGATAGGCCCCGACCAGAAACGCGGCCAGGTAGTAGGGCTCTTGGGCCGCGAGCTCGTGCACCTCCAAGGTGCGCTTGGTGATACGCGGATTGACGAAGCGGTCGATCTTGCCGTCCGAGTCGCAGGTGATGTCCGCGAGTACCGCGTTGCGGCTGGGTCTTTCCCCCAGGCGCTGGATGGGCATGATGGGAAACAGCTGGCCAATCGCCCAGCTGTCCGGCAGGGACTGGAATACGGAGAAGTTGCAGAAGTAGATGTCGCTCAGCATGTCCTCGAGGTCTTCCAGCTCTTCGGGAACGCGGTTTTGCTTGCGGCAGAAATCTCGGATCTTGGTGCAGGTCGCCCAATAGAGACGCTCGGCGAGGCCCCGCAGCTCGAGGCTGAGATAGCCCCAGTTGAACATCTGCAGTGCCTGCTCGCGCGCTTGTACCGCGTCGTGGTAGCACTCGACCAGGCGGCGCTCGTTCACGGATCGATAGCTGTCGAACAGATCGCGCACCGGCTGCGGAAGCTCCTGGCGGCCCGGGTAATCCTCCTCGGGACGGCCGGAGACTTTGAATTGATCCAGCTTCGATGCGCCGAGCACGTCGAATACCAGAATGCTGTGCTGGGCGGCGATGGCGCGGCCGGATTCGCTGATGATCATCGGGTGCGGGACCTTGCGCGCGTCGCACACGCTCTTGATGCGGTACACCACGTCGCTCGCGTACTCGTTCAGCGTGTAATTCATCGACGACTCGTAGTTCGTCCCGCTGCCGTCGTAATCGACGCCGAGGCCTCCGCCGATGTCGATGTACTGCAGGCCCGCCCCCATGATCTTGAGCTCCGCGTACACATGCGCGAGCTCATTGATCGCATCCTTGACGCGCCGGATGTCCTGCAGCTGGCTGCCGGGATGACAGTGCACGAGCTGCAGGCAGTCGAGCATGTTGCGCTCCTTCAGGAGCGCGTGCAGATCCAGGATCTCCGAAATGAACAGGCCGAACTTGGACTTCTCGCCGGCGGAATCTTTCCAGCGCCCGGCGCCGTCGCTCGCGAGCTTCACCCGAACGCCGATCTTGGGGCGCACCCCGTAGCGCTCGGCATGCTTCAAGATCGCGTGGATCTCCTCGAAGTTCTCCACCACCGGAATGATGGTCCGGCCGAGCTTCGCGGCGATGATGACGGCCTCGATGTAGCTGTCATCCTTGAACCCGTTGCATACCACCATCCGATCCGGGGCGTCCTCGGTGATGGACATGACGGCCAAGAGCTCGGGCTTGGAGCCGACCTCCAGCCCGAACCCGAATTCCTTGCCGTAGCGGTAGACCTCCTCGACGACCAGGCGCTGTTGATTCACCTTGATCGGGAACACCGCGGCATAGCGATTGCGGTAGTCGTTCTCCTGAATCGCGGTGCCGAAGGCCTCCGCGAGATGCCGCAGCCGGTGCGCGAGGATGTCGGAGAAGCGGATGACGACCGGCGTGTGCAGATCGCGCGCCTTGAGGCCCTGGACCACCTCCAAGAGATCGATCTCGCGACCCGGATCCATGCTCGGCCGGATCACCACGTGACCCTGCGCGTTGATCGAAAAGTAGCCCTTGCCCCACGCCTCGACCTGGTACAGATCGAGCGACTCCTCGATCTTCCAGGCGTGATTGGCGGGAAGCATCTTCGCGGGTGTGTTCATGTGCGCGCACCATAACAAATTGGGGCTGCATGTAAATGACGCGCGTCGCGCGTATGGCAGCGCCGGCGGGTTCTCACCCGTCGCCGTTCACCCGCGCGCGACGGGACGTTCGGAATCGCGAATCCATTCGCTCCACGAGCCCGCATACAGCTTGGCGCCCGGCAGCCCCGCAATCTCCATCGCGAGCAAGTTGTGACAGGCGGTGACTCCGGAGCCGCACATGGCGATCGTCTCGGCCGCAGACACGCCGGCCAGCCGCTCGCGCCAGCGCTGCTCGAGCTCCGCCGGCGGTAAGAAGCGCCCGTCGTCGGCGAGATTGGCGCTGAACGGATGATTGACCGCACCCGGGATGTGCCCCGCGACCGGGTCGATCGGCTCGACCGTCCCGGCGAAGCGCTCGGGAGCCCGTGCGTCGACCAGCAACCGGCGTCCTTCGTTCACCAGGCCGACGAGTTCCGCGGAGCTGACCACTGCATGCGGGTCGACTCGCGGAGTCGAGGCCGGCCGCGTCGAATCCCCGCGGGCCGGGTCTGCCGAGGGGAGCGTTCCGCCTGACTCCAGAGCGCCGCCGGCCGCGCGCCACGCCTTCATGCCGCCGTCGAGTACGGCGGCCCTGGCGTGTCCCAACCAGCGCAGCAGCCACCAGGCCCGGGCGGCGAAAGAGCCGTTCACTTCATCGTATACGACCACCTGCGAGTGCTCGCGGACGCCGAGCTGTTCGAAGCGGGCCGCCAACCGGTCCGGAGCCGGCAGCGGGTGGCGCCCGCTCGCGGCGGACACCGGGGCCGACAGGTCTCGGTTGAGATCGACGTACCGGGCCGTCGGGATATGACCGGCGAGATACGCCCGCCCGCCGGCTTCCGGCGCGGTCAAATCGAATCGGCAGTCGAGGACGACGAGCGAGGAGGGTGCGCGTGCTGCACCGAGCAATGCCTGGAGCGAAGCGGCATCAATGAGGGTTTTGAACTCCATCACCCAAGCTTAACGCGCTGCCGGGCGGACCGCATCCGCTACAATCCACGCATGGCAATTACTCTATATTGGGGGAGCGGAAGTCCCTATTCTTGGCGGGTGCTCCTGGCGCTCGAACACAAGGGGCTGCCGTACGAGTCCCATCTGCTGCACTTCGACAAGCAGGAGCATCAAGCGCCGCCGATGCTGAAGATGAATCCGCGTGGCCGCCTGCCTGTGTTGAAGGACGGCGACTACGTGGTGTTCGAGTCGGTGGCGGTGCTCTACTACCTGGACGTGAAATATCCGCAGGTGCCGATTTTCGGGACGAGCCCCGAGGAGGCCGGCGTCATCATGCGGGTGATCTGCGAGTTTCAAACCTACGCGGAGCCCTCGTTGTCGAAAATCGTCGACGCCGTTTTCAGCGACTCGGTGGCGGGCGCGCTCGACGAGCTCGCCGATGCCATGCACGTGGCGGCGCGCGAGGCGCGCACCATCGAGGGCCGTTTGAGCAAGGAATTGTGGATCGTCGGAGCCAACTATTCGGCGGCCGACATGGTCATCTTCCCCTGGATCCAGCTGCTGCGGCGGGCACTGAACAAGGCGGCGGCCGCGGAGCTCGGGGCGCGCTTCCTGCCCATGGAACGAAACTATCCGGCGCTGGCCCGCTGGATTGCGCGCATCGAATCCCTGCCTGGCTACGACCGGGCGTACCCGCCTCACTGGCGCGAGCCTTAAGCCGGCGGCAGCGCCGCCCCGCCGGCTAGCCCCACCTCCTCCCGCTGGCCCCACCCGCCCCCGGTGTTTCCCCCGAGCGGCAGAATTTGGGATTCCTTGCCGCGCCCTGTAGGCTGGCGACGGGCTCCCCGAGGAGCCCTCAATTCAGCAACTATGGGGTAACTAAAGAAAATGGGATTAACCTTATGAGCAACCACGAAGTGCATGTGAAATTCGCGGGCAGGATCGTATTCGTCGGCTTCGGCAGCATCGGACAGGGAGTCTTGCCACTGATCTTGCGTCACATAGGCACTTCGGCAGACCGCATCACCATCGTGACCGCCGAAAACGCGGGGCGCGCCGAAGCCGAGCATTTTGGAGTCAAGTTCGTCAAAATCGCCTTGACGCGCGAGAATTACCGCCAGACGCTCGAGCCCTTGCTGGGGCCCGGCGACTTCCTGCTCAATCTGTCGGTGGACGTGTCGAGCACGGCGCTGCTGCTGCTGGCGCGCGAGCGCGGCGCGCTGTATCTCGATACCTGCATCGAGCCCTGGGCGGGCGGCTACACCGACTCGACGGTGTCCGTCGCGGCCCGCAGCAACTACGCCATGCGTGACGAGGCGTTGGCGCTGCGCCGCGGCGCGAAAGATGCTCCCACCGCCGTGCTGACCCATGGCGCGAATCCGGGCCTCGTGTCTCATCTGGTCAAGCAGGCGCTCCTGAATGTCGCGAAGGACGTGGGTCTCGAGACCGCTGTGCCGACGACTCGCGAGCAGTGGGCGAAGCTCTCGCAGACGCTGGGCATCAAGGTCATCCACGTCGCCGAGCGCGATACCCAGGTGAGCAAAAATCCGAAGAAGCTCAACGAATTCGTCAACACCTGGTCGGTGGACGGCTTCGTGAGCGAGGGCGCGCAGCCCGCCGAGCTCGGCTGGGGCACGCACGAGAAGCATTTCCCGGCGGATGGGGGACGGCACGAGACGGGATCACGCTGCGCCATCTATCTGAATCGTCCGGGGGCGAGTACCCGCGTGCGGACCTGGACGCCCAAGGCGGGGCATTTCCACGCCTTCCTGATCACCCACTCCGAGGCGATATCGCTCGCGGATTACTACACCGTGACCGAAGGCGGGCGCGCGGTATATCGCCCCACCACCCACTACGCGTACCACCCGAGCGACAACGCGGTGTTGTCAGTGCATGAATTCGCGGGCCGCAACTGGCATCTGCAGGAGTCGAAGCGAATCATGCTGGACGACATCACGGACGGCATCGACGAGCTCGGCGTCCTGCTGGCGGGGCACAAGAAGAACGCCTACTGGTACGGCTCCCAGCTGTCCATCGAGGAGGCACGTAAATTGGTGCCGTACAACAGCGCGACCAGCCTCCAGGTCACGGTCTCCGTGCTGTCCGGCATGGTGTGGGCCATGGAAAATCCAAAACGCGGCATCGTCGAGCCGGACGACATGGAGTATCAGCGTCCGCTCGGCGTCTGCATGCCGTATCTCGGCAAGGTAGTCGGCGAATACACCGATTGGACGCCGCTCTATCAGCGCGGCGAGCTGTTCGCCGAGGACCTCGATACCGCCGATCCCTGGCAGTTCAAGAACATCCGCGTCGTCTAAAGCCGCGGCAAGCAGGGGCCTCAGGGACGAGGCCCGTAGCTGATCGCGATCACCGTATACGTTCGATCGCCCGCCGGCAGCGCCACCGTCACCGCGTCATCCAATCGTTTGCCCAGCAGGCTCGAGCCCAGCGGCGAATCCATGCTGACGTAGTCGCTCGCCATGTCGAATTCATCCGGGCCGACTACCCGGTACCAGGCGAGGGTTCCATCCTCGCTTTCGAGCTGGACCCAGGCGCCGAAGTAGACGCGGCGCGCATCGCGCCGCGCACCGATCGCCTCGACATCCACCACGCTCATGCCCTCCAGACGCTTGCGCAGGAATCGGACACGCCGGTCGATCTCGTGCAGGCGCTTCTTTCCGTAGGTGTATTCGGCGTTCTCGGACCGGTCGCCTTGCGCCGCGGCGGCGGCCACGGATGCCGTCACGCGCGGGCGTTCCTCATGCCACAGCGCGTGCAATTCGTCCCGCAGCCGCTTGGCTCCTTCGGGGGTGACGTACTTCGACCCGGGCCGGGTGGGCGCTCTATACCTTGACACGATGCAATAAGGTTGGCTTCTTGTTAAGGGCGTGAACGGGGTCTTGGCGGAGCGCAAACGAGTGAGCGTCCGTTCACAGAAACCACCCGGCCGTTATCACTAAGCTTTATGCCCATGAGCGCTAAATACTACACCCACTTCATCGCGCAGTCGGACGGCGCAATCGAATACAGCGAGTATCGGGGCGTCGTGGAATTGCTGGGATCCCAGGGCACCGTCAAGGGCAGCCGCGAGATCGCCCGAATGCTGGCACGAAGCTTCGACCTCGAGGAGATGGACATCCAAGTGCTCCAGTGGCACCAGCTGCATTGAACCGAAATCCCCTAGCGGGCTTTACTTCCCTTCATTGAAGTCCGCATCTCCGCCCCGAGTTTGAACTCGGGGCTTTTTTTTGCCGGTGGTAGACTGGCATCGCGTCCCCGTCTCGAGGGACAGAAGGGGATTGCAGATGCGCCTATCCGTTTTCAGAACCGGGGTGTTCGCCCTCGGTGTGATTGCCACCGCGCTGCTGGCGGGATGCGGGTATAACACCCTGCAGACCCAGGACGAGCAGGTCAAGTCGGCCTGGTCGGAGGTCATCAATCAATACCAGCGCCGGGCCGATCTGATCCCGAACCTCGTCAACACGGTGAAGGGATACGCAGCCCAGGAGCAACAGGTGCTGCTCGGCGTGACCGAAGCGCGCGCCAAGGTGGGCTCGATCCAGGCGACGCCGGAATTGGTCAACGATCCGCAGGCGCTCGCCAAGTTTCAGGCTGCGCAGGGCGATCTGTCGAACGCCCTGTCGCATCTGATGGCGGTGGTCGAGAACTACCCGCAGCTCAAGTCCGATCAGAATTTCCGCGATCTGCAGGCGCAGCTCGAGGGCACGGAGAACCGCATCACCGTTGCCCGCAACCGCTACATCCAAGCCGTGCAGAATTACAATGTCACGGTGCGCACGTTCCCCGCCAACCTCACGGCCTCGGTGCTCGGCTACACGCCCAAGCCTAATTTCACGGTGGAGAACGAAGCGGCCATATCCAAGCCGCCGGCGGTGGATTTCTCGGGCGCCGCGCCGCCGCCAGCCGCGCCGCCTGCTGCAGCACCGCCGCCCGGCGCGCCGCCGCCCGGCTCGCCGCCGCCGCCCGGCTCGCCGCCGCCGCCTGGATCGACCGCGCCGCCCGCCGCCGGGCCATCGCACTGACCGTCGAGTGACCACGCGGCCCCGCTACCGTCGAGCCGCCGCCGCGGGTCTTTGCCTCGCCGCACTCCTCGCGCGGGGAGACGTGGCAGTTCCTCCACTCACGGGCCGTGTCATCGACTTGACCGGAACCCTCTCCGGAAGCGCGGTCAACCGTATCGAGGGCGAGCTCGCCGGCCTCGAGGCCACGAAGGGCAGCCAGATCGCCGTGCTCATCGTTCCCACCACACAGCCGGAGGAAATCGAGCAGTACGGCATTCGCGTCGCCGACCAATGGAAGCTCGGGCGCAAGGGGGTCGACGACGGCGCGATCTTGATCGTCGCGAAGGACGATCGGCGCGCGCGCATCGAGGTGGGCTACGGATTGGAGGGGGCGCTGCCGGACGCGATCGCCAACCGCATCCTGGATGAGACCATCACACCGCACTTCAAGCTGGGCGACTACGACGGCGGCGTCGAGGCGGGCGTCGAGCAGATGATCTCCGTGGTCAATGGCGAGCCCTTGCCCGAGCCTGACCACCGCTGGGAGCATCACGGCGGCGGGTTGGTCAGCCTGCTGCCCTTCGCGCTGATCGCCGTCGTGGTGGTGAGCGGGGTACTACGGTCGGTCTTCGGCCGGTTATTCGGCTCCATTGCCACCGGAGGCCTGGCCGGGGGCATCGTATGGCTGGTCAGCCATCTCCTCTCGCTCGGGCTCGGGGTCGGCGTCCTGGCGTTCCTGTTCGCCCTGCTGCTCGGGGCGACCCGCAGCTGGTCGACCGGGCAGGGTGGCTGGGGCGGGGGGCTCGGCGGCGGACTCGGCGGCGGATTCGGCGGAGGGTTTCGAGGCGGCGGCGGGGGCGGCTTCAGCGGCGGTGGCGGCGGCTTCGGAGGCGGCGGCGCCTCGGGGAGCTGGTAATGCGGCTCGGACGCCTGCTCCGGCATGTTGCTGCGACGCACTGGCGCACGCGGATGCTGTTTCCCGCCCGTACCCTCGATGCCATCGAAGAGGCGATCACCCGAGCGGAGCGAACTCACGCCGGGGAGATACGCTTCGCGATCGAGACCTCGCTGACTCCCCTGCACATCCTCGCAGATCTGGCGCCGCGCTCGCGGGCGCTCGACGTGTTCGCTCAACTCAGGGTGTGGGACACGGAAGCCAACAATGGGGTGTTGATCTATGTGCAGATCGCCGATCGCAGCGTCGAAATCGTCGCGGATCGCGGGGTCGCCGGCCGGGTGGGACAGTCCGAATGGGAAGGCGTATGCCGCATGATGGAGGAACATTTCCGCGCGGGCCGCTTCAAAGTGGGGTCGATCGCGGGGGTCGAAGCGGTCGGTGCGTTGCTGGCGCGGCATTTCCCCGTGCAGACATCGCGGCCGTCTTCGGCCGGCAACCAATTGCCTGACCGGCCGACTTTGCTGTAGATAGGTTCCCCCATGATTGCCAAATTCGTGAATCTCTCCAAGGGCCGCGTCGCCTTCGCCCTCGTTCTGGCCTTGAGCGCCGCCGGTTGCGCCTTGTTCAAAACCGCCCCGCCGCCCCCGCCGCCGCCCCCCCCACCACCGCCGCCCGCGCCGGAACTGCCCAAGCCGACCGCTACCCACCGCTTCGAATTGACTCCGGAAGGCGGCGATATCGTCGGCTATGTCCAGAGGACCACGGTCGGCAAGGACGACACCCTGCCGGACATTGCCCGCCGCTTCGATGTCGGGTACGAGGAACTCGTGATGGCGAACCCGGGGGTCGATCCCTGGCTCCCCGGCGTCGGGCGCGAGGTCGTCGTCCCGACTCAGTTCGTCCTGCCGGCCGCTCCCCACGAGGGGCTGGTGGTGAATGTGGCCGCGATGCGCATCTTTTACTTCCCGCCGCACAAGAAGGGTGAGCCGCAAATCGTCTACACGCATCCCATCGGCATCGGCCGGGTGGGCTGGAAGACACCGGAGGGTACGACCAAGATCGTCGCCCGCGAGAAAGACCCCGTGTGGGTCGTGCCGGCGTCGGTGCGCAAGGAGCACGCGGAGGATGGCGACAAGCTGCCCGCGGTCGTACCCGCGGGGCCCGACAATCCCCTGGGACAATACGCGTTCCGCCTGAGCTGGCCGAGCTATCTGATCCACGGGACCAACAAGCCGTACGGCGTCGGCATGCGCTCGAGTCACGGCTGCATGAGGCTGTATCCGGAGGATATCGCGGTGTTCTTCGAGTTGATCCCCATCGGCACCAAGGTAACCGTCGTGAATCAACCCTACCTGTTCGGCTGGCGCGACGGCACGCTGTACCTGCAGGCGTATGCGGTGATGGAAGACGACTCGCGCGATTGGAACAACAACCGCAAGCGCCTGCTCTCCAACCTCATGAATCCCAAACAGCGGGCGAAGATCGGCCAGCGGATCGAAGGCCAGGATAAGGACATTGACTGGCAGCGCGTCGGCGATCTCGCGCACGCGGCGCGCGCGATCCCGGTCCCGGTCACCGGCGGTCACGGCGGGCTCGACGAGACGATCGCGCAGTCGGTGCTGGTCGAAAATACCCTGCCTGCCGGGTCCAACTGGGACGGCAAGTCGGGATTACTGGTCGACGAGAAGACCTATAACGAGATGATTACCGGCAAGAGCGAAGCTCCGCCCGCCGCACCGGGCGGGACGCCACCCGCGGCCGGCAAGCACTAGCGCACGAAGCAATGACCATCCGCATCGTGTGCTCGCGTGTCGCGCGCCCGGCGAGCGTCGCCGCGGCTGCCTTGGCGCTCACGGCGGCCGTGGCCGCTGCCGCCGGCACGGACCTGGCCCCCATTCAATCCGGCCTGGACTACCACTCGTTCGCCAACATCGAGCAATTCCGGGTTACTCACATCGCGTTGAATCTGCGGGCGGACTTTCGCAACAAGGTGTTGTACGGCGCCGTCGTCCTCCAGATCAAGCGCCTCGACCCGACCGCGACGCAGCTGGTGCTCGATACGCGCGACCTCGACATCCGCGATGTGACCGAGAAGGCCAGCGGCGTGATCGGCGCATTGTCCAAAAGCGAGACGACCTGGGTGAGCCGGCCCTTTCACGTGGATAAGCCGGATCCCGTTCTCGGCAGTTCCTTGGTGATCGAGCTGCCGCCGAGCAAGAAGTCGACCGAGACGATCAATATCGAGTACGCCACCTCGCCGGCCGCGCCGGGCTTGCAATGGCTCGACGACAAGCAAACCGCCGGCAAGCATCAGCCGTTCATGTACACGCTGTCGTATCCGATCGGGGCGCGCAGCTGGATTCCGCTGCAGGACACGCCGCAGGTGCGGGCCAGTTATTCGGCTGTCATTTATACCGACGACGACATGCTCGCGGTGATGAGCGCCAAGAACGATCCGAAGGCGAAGCGCAAGGGTCAATTCACCTTCGTCATGCAGGATCCCGTGCCCTCGTGCTTCATCGCGCTGGCGGTGGGCGATCTGCGTTTCAAGGAAACGGGTCCGCGCACGGGCGTCTACGCAGAGAAGCCCTTGCTGGACCAGGCCGCCAAGGACTTCGCCGACACCGACACCATGCTCAAGTCGGCCGAGCGCCGGTTCGGACCCTATCGCTTCGACCGGTACGACATCGTGGTCATGCCGTCGAGCTTTCCGATCGTGGAGCTCGGCAATCCGGCGGCGTCGTTCGTCACGCCGACAGCCGTCACCGCGGACCGTAGCCAGGAATCGGTGATCGCGCAGGCGTTGGCGCAGGTCTGGGCCGGCGGCATGGTGAGCGTCTCGAGCTGGCGCGACGCGTGGATCAACGAGGGGCTCTCCCGCTATATGCGCAACCGGCTGATGGAGGAGACCTTCGGCAGTCAGCGCGCGGTCGCCGAGAGCTGGCTGGCGTTGCGTTCCTTGCATGAAAGCCTCGATGCGGAGAGCGCCGGGGATCAGGTGCTGGCCGCGGACTTTCGCGGCCGGGATCCAGGCGCGGTCTGGCAGCAGCCGACCTTCGAAAAGGCCGGCCTGTTCTTCGCCTATCTCGACGCCAAGTTCGGACGGGAGCGCTTCGATGGCTTTCTGCGTGGATATTTCGATCACTTTATGTTCAAGAGCGTCGATACGGAGCAATTTCTCGCCTATCTCCAGGAGAACCTTCTCGATCGGTTTCCGGGCATCGTGAGCCGCGCCCAGGCGCTCGCATGGGTTACCTCGACCGGTATTCCCGCCGATGCGCCGCTGCCCACATCGACGGCTTTCGACCCCGTCGATGCATCACGCAGCGCCTGGCTCGCCGGCAAGGTTCCGGCCAAGAAAATCGACACGCGCGCCTGGGAAACCCCCCAGTGGGTGTACTTTCTCTCGGGCATGCCCGCGACGCTGCGCAGAGATCAGATGGCCGACCTCGACCAGACCTTCGGGTTCACGCACTCCACGAACGCACAGGTGGCGGGCGGCTGGCTCCTGATGGTGATTCGCAATAATTACCAACCCGGCTACGCTCGCCTCGAGGAATACCTGGAATCAACCGGCCGCTCCTCGTTGATCGTGCCGCTGTACGCCGAGCTCGTGAAAACGCCCGCAGGCACCACTCTGGCGAAGCGGGTGTATGTGTTGGCGAAGCCCTTCTACTATCCGCAGACCGTTGCCTCGGTGGATGCGATCGTCCGGCCGGGATCCGAGAACGAAGATGACGAGTGAGTGGATGAAAGTGATGCTCGAGGAGATCGAGCGCAAGAAAGCAGAGGCCGAGCAGGCACGGATCGAAGAGGATCGGCGCACGCGGGAGTTGGGCGCTCGAGTATCGGCGCCCGCGGCCGCGACCCCCGGCACGGCGGCCGCGACCCCCGGCGCGGCGGGGTCCCCAGCCGCCGCCCGCTCCGCGAAGGGATGATCCCGCTCAGGGATGATCATGCATCCGCCTCCCGCCCCTATGTCACCTATTCGCTGATCGCGCTCTGCAGCGCCGTGTTCGTCTGGCAGCGGTCGCTCGACGAGAGTGCGGCGCGACATGCCGTCGTCAGCCTCGGCGCCATACCGGCAGTGCTCTTGACCGACGCACGCCTGCCGCCGGATTACGTCTGGGTACCCCGCTACGCGACGCCTTTTACCGCAATGTTCGTGCACGCCGGATGGTTGCACCTGCTCGGCAACATGCTCTTCCTGTCGATCTTCGGAAACAACGTCGAGAACGCGATGGGACCGGTCCGATACCTCCTGTTCTATTTGCTTTGCGGTGTCGCGGCGCTATTCGCGCAGGCCTTCGCCGATCCGCATTCGGCCTACCCGATCATCGGGGCGAGCGGCGCCATCTCCGGCGTGCTGGGCGCTTATCTCGTGCTGTTTCCGCGGGCCAGGGTCTTGACCCTGGTGGTGCTGCCGTTCTTCTTCACCACGTTGCGCGTACCCGCCATGCTGCTGCTGTTGCTATGGTTCGCGGCACAGCTTTTGGGTAATGCTGCAGGTGCGGGCGGGGGCGCGGGCGTCGCCTTCCGCGCGCACATCGGCGGGTTCCTGGCCGGCCTGTTGCTCGTCGCTCTGGTGAAGCGTCGCGAGGTGCGCCTCCTCGCGCGATAGCGGATGCGAGCCCGCTCGGCGGCGCGCGGGGTATTTGCGCGGTGTGCTAGAGTACCCCCGTCGCAACGAGGATAATATTTGGTGACGCAGAGCACCCTCGGACTCCGGGTACAAGAAGAACCAGGCCCCGACCAGGCAATCGCGCGATTGGGGACGGCGCGCACCGCGTTCGTGGGACGCACGTTGCGTGGTCCGGTCGATCGTCCCGTGCTCATCAAGAGTTTCGCCGAGTTTCAACATACGTTCGGCGGCCTTTGGCAGCCGAGCCGGCTTTCCTACGCGGTCGAGCATTTTTTCGACAATGGCGGCGGCGAGGCGCTCATCGTGCGAATCGTCAATGGCGCGCGTTCGCCCACGCTCACGTTGTGCGCGGGCGCCGGCACGTTGACGCTCACCGCCGTGAGTCCCGGGACGCGCGAATTTCTGCGGGCAAGCGTCGACTACGACAACATACCGGCGAGCGACGGCACGCGCTTCAATCTCACGGTGCAACGTGTACGGGTGCAGGGCGGGAGCCACGTCGACGATCAGGAGATCTTTCCTCAGCTGTCGATGTCGCGGGATCACGAGCGCTACCTGGCTCACGTCCTCGCCCGCTCCGAACTCGTGCAGATTCGCGGCCCGTTGCCGGCGCAGCGGCCGGATTGCACCGTCGATGTAAGCGGCGCATCGGGCGCCGCCTACGTCAGCTCCAATTCGGACGGCGACGATGGTGCGCCCCCCACCGATTACGACCTGATCGGCTCCAAGATCGAGCATACGGGGCTCTTTGCCCTCGAGGACGGCGACGCCTTTAACCTCTTGTGCGTGCCGCCGCCGTCGCGTACCGAGGATGTCGGGCCGTCCGTGCTGCTGGTGGCGGAGCGCTACTGCAAGGAGCGCGGCGCACTGTTGATCGTCGATCCGCCCTATGACTGGCACACGGCGGACGATGCGCTCTCGGGGCTGCGCGATTTTCCGCTGCAGAGCGAAAACGCGCTCATGTACTTCCCCCGCATCCTCGCTCACGACAAGCTGCGCGGCCACTTCGAGTCCTTCGCGCCTTGCGGCGCCGTGGCCGGAATGCTGGCCCGCAGCGATGAAACCCGGCCTGTATGGGGCGAGCCTCGCCTGGACGAAGCCGTTCTGCGGCCTGGCTATCGGCCGGTGTGCCTCGTTTCCGAGGATCGGCGCATGCGCCTATTGCTCCGCGGCGTCAACACGCTGCAGGCGGTGCGCTCGGTGGGCCGGATCGGCGGTGCCAAGCCGCGCACCCTCGCGGCGGGCTCCGCGGGGGCGCAGGATTGGCAGAATCTCGCGGCGCGTCGCTTGGCACTCTTCATCGTGAACTCGATCGAGCGCGGTACTCGCTGGGTGATCGCGGCGGGCCCGGGACCCGAAACGGCGCATCTGGTGACCGCTCAGGTGCGGGGCTTCTTCGAGGATCTATTCGAGTCGGGTGCGTTCGGCGCCCGGCGCCGCGAGGAATCTTTCTACGTGGTGTGCGACCGGCGGCGCGGCGAGCCCGGTGAATTCCATTTCCTGATCGGATTCGCGGCCGTGCGGCCCATGGAGTTTCACGGCTACCGCATATCGCACTCGGCGTCGGGCACGAAAGTACAGCCCGCGAGTCTCACCCGGGCGACCTTGGCCGAGTTCTGCCCCGAAGAGCTGGACTGGGTCGATAAGCTCGCTACCCAGCTCGAGCCGCCTTGACCGCGAGGCGGCGGTCGAGCTCGGCGGCCAGCGAGCTCTGCGCTTCCGCGAGGAGCGCCACGGGCATCGCGGCGAGCCGCGGCACGGCGGGCAACTCCTCGAGGGCGTGACGGGCATAGCGATAACCCGCGTCGATGGCGCGCTCGAAGGCCTGCCAGTTCAGCAGCCCGATACCCGCGAGCGGCGGCTTGATGATGGTATCGGCGACTTGCGCCGCCGCGCTCGAGGCGCTGCCCGCCATCCCGGCATACATGAGAATCTGAAAAATATTGATGCGTCGCCGCCCGTCGCGGCCGCGCGCGAAGAATCGCCACAGCGGCGGACCTTCGCCCGCCGCGAGTTCCGCGGAGAAGCTGCGATCGGCGCCCGCATCGCAACCGATCACGTGGCCGGGGGCGTGACGCAGCATGAAATCCACGGGCAGATTATTGATGGCCGCACCATCCACCAGCACTTCCTCGCCGTCGAACACGGGCGGCATGACGCCCGGAATCGCCACGGAGGCCCGCAGCGCTCGGGACAGGGCGCCCTGGCGGTGCTCGAGCGCGCGACCGGTGGTGAGATTTGCGCTGATGCAGAAATACGGCAATCGCAAATCCTCGATGCAAACGTCGCCGTATTCGCGCTCGAGGAGACGCGAAACCTTACGGCCGCGGGTGAGGGCAACCAGCGGGAAGGTGTAGTCGTTGACGGGATTCGTGTCGACGAAGCTTCGCCGATAGCGCACGAGCATCTCCTCGTCGCTCCATCCCATGGCGATGCCGGCGGCGATGATGGCGCCGATACTGGCGCCGCCCACGAAATCCAGCGGCACGCGCGCTTCGCGCAGCGCGCGAATGACGCCCAAATGAGCGAAGCCGCGGGCGCCGCCGCCCGATAGCACCAAACCAACGCCGCGGCCGGTCACGAGGCGCGTGAGCCGCGCGAGATCGGACGTGTCGATGATGTGATGATGCTGGGTCACAGGCAAGGTGGGCAGCCAGCGGCTCGCCGCGCCCGCGAGGAGCCGCGCGGGATGCAGGAGCGCGAGCTCGATGCGCACGCCGCCCCTGGCTGCGGCGTCGGCAACGCCGGTCGGCCAACTGCGAACGCTCGCATCCGCGCGCGCGAGCGCCACGATCGTGTCCGCCTGCCGGCAGCATTGCCGAGTCCATCCGGTATCGGCGGAGTCTGCTACGCAGACCACGTAATCGTTCGCTTCCTCGAGGCGGCTGAACCAGTCCGATGTGTGCATGCCGGCGCGCACGTCCCAGACCAGCTCGGCGCGGCCGTGCCGTCCGAGTTCCTCCACCCAGCGGGCGGCGAACTCGATTGCGTCGACTTCCTCGCTGTTCGGCACGAGTGCGAATACCCGCGCGTGCGAGGAGCGGCGCGTGCCGCCGTTGCTGCGCCGTAGCCGGCGCGCGCTCAGCTTGGCGATGGCGAGCGGGAACTTGGCGCATGTCGATGCCACTGCTTCGAGGACGGCGGGGGGCAGCAACAGGATTTCCGAATCGCGCAGGGCGATCACGGCCGCGCTGCGCGGCTCGCCGAGGAGCCATCCGGCCTCGCCCACCAGCTCTCCGCGCTCGATCTCGGCGGTGAAGTGTGCCTGGCCGGTCACACGCACTCCGAGCCGGCCGCTCGCGAGAAGATATACTCCCTCCGGTGTGGACCCGGATTCGAACAGCACGCTGCCGGCCGGGAGCGAGAAGTGAACGGCACCGGCGGCGAGCGCTTCCAGCGCCGCGAGGGGCACGTCCTTGAGATCGGCGCTGCCCTCGAGGCAGTCGATCGCACGGCGCAACTCCTGCCGCGCGTCCGGTAGTTCTTCCTCCAGAGCCATGGCCGGTTTAACGGCCGCGCAACGGCGATTCTTTAACATTAATCGGACGAGGTAAGGCGTTATGTCGCTTACGGTGGTGTTCTCGCATGGCAAGGAAAGCGGCCCCTGGGGACGGAAGATCACCGCCATGGCGGCCTTGGCGCGGGATGCGGGGCTCGGGGTCGAGTCGGTGGACTATCGCGGGATCGACGACCCCGCGGCCCGAGTCGAGAAGCTCGTCACGGTTGCGACCCGGATTCAAAAGCCGCTCGTCCTGGTGGGATCGAGCATGGGGGGGCATGTGTCCGCCGCGGCCGCCGGCCGGCTCCGCCCACGCGGTGTCTTCCTATTGGCACCGGCGTTCTACATGCGGGGGTTCGAGTCCTACACGCCGCAGGATGTGCCATGCCCCACCGCCCTGGTGCACGGCTGGCATGATGACATCGTGCCCGTCGAGAACAGCATCCGCTGGGCGCGCGAGCATCACGCCGCTCTGCACGTGCTGAATTCCGATCACCGGTTGGAGGACCGCATCGACGCGATTTGCTCCCTGTTGAAGTCGTTTCTCGCCGAGCTCTAGCGCGGGCTTGGCGGCGCCGCTTGAGGTGCGGCGATGTCCGGCGGCAGGGCGTCCTGCGGTGGGGAATTTCGGGCCGGCTGTTCGAGCTTTGCCTGAGCGAGTTCGCGCAGGCTCTCGCCGAGCCTCTCGCCGGTGCGCTTGCCCATCGCGTCGAATCCGGCTCCCATCGAAGCGTTATAGGCCGTCACGTAGCGCACCCCGGCCGCCGACTGCAGGAACGACAGCAAGTGCTTGAGATCCGAATCGCTCAGATCCCGGTACGAATAGGCCAGGAAGCGGCGCATGGGCACGCGCATGCTGTCTTCCAGCTCCGCGCGTCCCGCGTCGCCGTTTTTCTTGGCTCGCTCCGCGATGCTGCTTTGATCCAAGCCAGACCCGATGGCCGTGCCGACGGCGACGGCCTGACCCATGCTCAAAAAGACATCCACCGTCGATTCCGTCGATTTCGACGCTTTCTCGAGTTTCTCGACGACCGCATCGCGTTTAGGCGTCGAGGGCGCCGAGAGCTCGCCGTTCATGACCTTTTCGATCTTTTCCTGACCCATGGTCGCGGAGGCTACATCGTCGGCCACCATCCGCTTGCCCAGATCGCTGGCCAGAAAGGCCTCGGCCTTGACGACGGTGGTCGCGTCCAGGTTCTGCGCGAACGCGCTGAGCGCCGGAGCCTCGAATACGTCGATGCGAAAGCCACGCTCGGCCGCGGCAGTGACGGCGGCTAGCTGCTCGGGGGAGAGCTTCGCGGAGGCGTCGCGCTCGAACATCTGGCGGATCTGGCCCGGCATCGTGGGAAGCGACGCGCGGACCTGTTCGCGCACTTCGGCCGCCTGATAGATCGTCGCCGCGGTATCCATATCGACTCCCGGGCCGGCCGCATGGACCGCCCCCGCGGACAGGAATCCGCCGATGACCATCAGCGCCGCGAGCCTACGCACCATGCCTGTTACTCCGAGTGACTGTTAGTACCGGGGAATTGTACACTCATCGTCTCCGCGGGCCGGTGGTTACGGGGTTGCAATGGGCGCACTCGATGCTTCGACTATATTGCTGGCGGTTTTGTTCATCCAGGGATGCTCCTCTTCCGCCGGGCCGCCCGACACTCCTCCGGCGCCGCCGCAGAAGACCGTATTCGATCCGCTGACCCAACAAATGGAGAAGGCGCGCGGTGTGCAGAAAACAGTCGAGCAGCAGGCCGACAGCACTCGAAACAGCATAGACTCTCAAGAGCGCGGCGACGCGCCACAGTAAACGCGTAAAACCGCGAGCAACCCCATGAGCCCCATTCGCGGCTTGACCGGAGCCTGGCGCTGGGTCGTGCGCAAGACTCTGGGCTTGTGGGTCAAGGCGACCATCAAGCCCGACGACATCGCCGAGACACTCGCCGCGCGCACTCGTCCGGTGTGTTACGTGCTCGAGGACGAGAGCCATGCCGATCTCGCCGTGCTCGAGAACGCCTGCGCGCGGCTCCAAATGCCCCGGCCGGAACGATGTTTCGCGCTGGTACGTCAGCATCCCTTGCTCGGCTCGCGCAGCCGCCCGCGGGCCCCGCGCTATCTGGTGCAATTGGTGGACGCCGCCGCCGTCGATCCGCAGTTCGACGTGGATCTGGTCCCGGTCTCGATTTTCTGGGGCCGCGCTCCGCAGAAGGAGCAGAGCCTCTGGCGCCTGCTGTTCGCGGAGAATTGGGTGCTCGTCGGGCGGTTCCGCAAGCTCCTCAACGCGCTCGTCAACGGCCGCAACACCGTAGTGTACTTCGGCGAGCCCGTCCCCCTGCGAGAGGCGATATGCGGCCTGCCTCCGACGCGCGGTGTGCGGCGGCTGATGCGATCCCTTCGCGCCCTATTCCGGGCGCAGCGGGCATCGACCATCGGTCCGGATCTGTCGCACCGGCGGACGATGGTGGCGCACCTGCTGCGCACCCAGGCGGTGCGGCACGCGGTGCGCCGGGAGATGCAGGCACGCAGGGAATTGGCTGCGGCCGCGCGCGGCCGCGGGCGGGCGGGGCTCAAGCGCAGGGCGGGGCGCCGCGCGGTGCTGCTGACCGCCCGGCAATATGCGCTGGAGATCGCGGCAAATTATTCCCAGCCCTTCGTCACGTTCATGGCCTCGCTCCTCGGCGGAATGTGGACGCGCCTCTACGACGGCGTGGAGTTCGAGCACGTCGAGAAGCTGCAGGAGGTCGGCGATGGCGCCGAGATCATCTACGTGCCGTGCCACCGCAGCCACATGGATTACCTGCTCTTGTCCTATGTGATTTATCGCAAGGGATTCGCCGTGCCGCACGTCGCGGCGGGCGTGAATCTCAATATGCCGGTGATCGGAAGATTTCTGCGCAAGGGCGGCGCGTTTTTCCTGCGGCGCAGCTTCAAAGGCCAAGCGCTTTACGCCGCCGTGTTCACCAAATATCTCGGTTTCATGATGGCGCGCGGTCATCCGCTCGAATACTTCGTCGAGGGCGGGCGCAGCCGGACCGGCCGACTGCTGTGGCCGCGTACCGGCATGCTGTCGATGACCGTGCGCAGCTATCTGAAGGATCCGAAGCGGCCGGTGGTTTTCATGCCCGTGTACTTCGGATACGAGCGGATCGTCGAGGGCCGCACCTATATCGGCGAGCTCTCGGGCCGCCCGAAAGAAAAGGAAAGCGTCCTCGGATTGATCAAATCGCTGTCGGTGCTTCGCAGCAAATTCGGCAAGGTGCACGTCAATCTCGGCGAACCCATCGTGCTCGATGACTTGCTGCACGAGTACAACCCGAATTGGCGCGGTGCCCCGGCCGCCGCCGGCACGGAGGAGGAGGCGTCGCGTCCCGGCTGGATCGCCGACCTGCTCGGCGACCTCGCTTCCCGAATCATGAGCGGCATCAACGCCGCTGCGGCCGTGACACCCATCAACCTGGTCTCCATGGCGGTGCTCGCGACGCCCCGCCAAGCGCTGCTGGAGGCCGACCTGACGCGCCAGCTCGACTTGTACCTGCGCCTGCTCCGCGATGCGCCGTATTCGCCGCTCGTCACCGTCACCGCCGACAGCGCGGAGCAAATGACGCGCTACGCCGAATCGATGGGCATGCTGGAGCGCCAGGCACACCCCTTGGGCGACATCATGCGTATGACCGCCGAGCGCTCGGTGCTCGCCACCTACTATCGCAACAACATCTTGCATCTGTTCGCGATGCCCTCGCTCCTCGCGTGCTGTTTCGTCAGCAACGCGCGGATGCGCACCGAAGACATCAAGAGGCTCGCCTGGCGCGTCTATCCCTACATCCGGGCGGAGCTCTCGCTGCGCTGGCCGGAGGAGGAACTCGGCGCCGTCACCGATTCCCTCCTCGACGCACTGGCCCGGTCCGATCTACTGCAGCCGAACGAGGATCGCAGCGAATGGCGGCGTCCGCCCCCGACCTCGCTCGAGGCCGTTCAACTCTCGCTCCTGGCGGAAGCCACGATCCAGACGCTGGAACGCTATTATCTCGTGATCGCGGTGCTGCTGCGGGCGGGCTCGGGGAGCATCACCCATGAAGCGCTCGAGGAACGCTGCCACCTGATGGCGCAGCGCATGACGATTCTGTACGGCCTCGATTCGCCGGAGTTCTTCGACAAGAGCTTGTTCCGCAATTTCATCGAGCTTCTCGGGCGCCGTCAGGTGATCACGACCGCCGAGAACGGCACGCTCGCTTTCGGCGAACCTTTGCTCGGCGTGGCGGCCGATGCGCAGCTGGTATTGTCCGAGCAATTGCGGCACGACATCCTGCAGGCGACGCTGGCGCAGTAGGCGCGCGCGTCTAGTCCCAGCGCCCACCGCGGTCGCGCTTGGTGCTCGAGCGCCGCTTCTTCGACTCGATGCGGCGCTCCTTCGAGGCGCGCGTCGGCCGGGTCTTCTTGCGGATCTTCGGCTCGACCAGGGCGGCGCGGACGAGGTCGGCCAGCCGCTCGAGCGCGGCGCGGCGGTTTTGTTCCTGGCTGCGTTCGTCGCGGGCGGTGATGAGGATGGTGCCGTCATCGACCAGCCGCTGTCCGGCCATGCGCCGCAGCCGATGCTTGGCCGGCGCCGAGATGCTGGTGTTTAGGGGCAACAAGAATCGCAGCTGGACGGCGCTCGCGACCTTGTTGACGTTCTGACCTCCGGGACCGGAAGAGCGGATGAATTTCCATTCCAGCTCGTCGTCCGGGATCGCTACCTGCTCCGAGATGTCGATCGACACGCGGGCCCCGTCAATCGAGTTCCGAGCGGTTGTCGTAGAGACGGACCTCGCGCTGCGCCACGGGGATGGTGATCTTGCTCTCCTTGAACAAGGCCCAGATGGTGCGGTTGACCTCGGAGCGGACGTTGTTCACGCCCTCCTGCGGATCCGAGATCCAGAATCGCAGCTCGAGCTCGATGCCGTGGTCGCCGAATTGCATCAGGCGCGACACCGGCGGCGGATCTCGCAGAACGCGCCTCTGTCCCTCACAGGCGGTCAACAGCACCTGGAGCGCGAGCTCGGGGTCGTCCTGGTAGCTGATCCGGATCGGCAGCTTCAGGCGGATCCTCGGGTCGGTGTAGCTCCAGTTGATCACGGCGTTCGAGATCAATTGTTGATTCGGCACCAGCATCTCGATGCCGTCGCGGTCGCGCACCACGACGTAGCGGCCTCGCAGTTCCTGGACCCAACCGAAGTTCTCCGTGCTGGTGCCGCTCTGCCCCGACAGGCTGATCACGTCGCCCGGCTTGATCGATCGATCCATCAGCAGCACGAAACCCGAAACGAAGTTGGAAGCGATCGACTGCAGACCGAAACCCAGTCCCAGTCCGATGGCGCCGGTCAGTACCGTCAATGCGGTGAGGTCGACGCCCGCGGTATTCAGGCCGACGAGAATGCTGAGGGCTATCAGGAAGGCGTTGGCGAATTTGGCGAGTCCGATTCGCGTCGACGGCGCGATGCTCGACAGCCGCTTCAGTCGCCGATCGATCCAGCGGCTGATCCAGGCGGCGACCAGTACGAACAACGTCAGCGTGAACAACAGCTTCAGCACCGACCAGACCGTCACGCGGGTCTTGCCGGCCGAGATTCCGATGCTGTCGAGGCCGGTGACGATGGGGTCGAGCCAACCCAGATAGTCGGCCGCAAACGCGAGCCAGATGACGAGGGTCAGCCGGCTCTCGATGTTCTGCATCCAGGACTTGTTGCCCAGACTGACCGCAAACAAAAGCACCCCCACGCGGATCCCCACGTAGGCGCCGACCAGCCGTACCGCGGCGTCCAGGATGGTGACGTCGAAATGCGCCGCATAGAGAATGCCGCGCGCCAGCAACACGAACCCGAGGACGACCACCGCCGGAAGAGCGACGAAGACGATGTGCGCGAAAATATCGCCGCTCCAGGCCACGGCCGGCCGCGCCACGCGCAGCGGCTCGCGATCGCGCAACAGCACCGCCGCGAGCCAGCCCAACGAGACGCACACGGCCAGAGATGCGACCTCCGTCAGGACATTGCGCGTGAACAGAATGTCGAGGAAGGCCTGAAAATGCAGCCAGAGTCCCTCGATCATGCGTTCAGATCCGGTATGAGCTGGCTCTCGAGCCGTGCGATTTGGTCCTTGAGCATGAGCTTGCGCTTCTTCAGGCGCTTCATCTGCAGCTCATCGACCTTGAAGTCCAGCGACAGGCGCGAAATCACGTCGTCCAGGTCACGATGCTCGATGCGCAGCTGCCGCAACCGCTCGATGTTCTTGAACAAGTCGGTGTTGACTTTGCTGTCTTCGTCGCTCACGAGATCGCTGCTTCTTATGATTAGAGAATTCGGTCGTGCCACAGCGGGTCGATGCCTTCGGGTAGCTTAGCCAACCGGCCCAAAGGATTCCAAGCAAGTTGCGGATTATGAAAGTCGGAGCCGAGCGATCCACGCAGGCCGAACCGCATCGCCAAGGCGGCGTTCGCCGGCGCATGCTGCGCGCCGTTGGCGCCGGTGACGATTTCCAGCGCCGATCCGCCTGCCGCTGCGAAATCCGCCACGAGGTTGCGGCGGCCACCCGAGGACAACGTGTAGCGCGCGGGGTGAGCGATGGAGGCGACGCCGCCCGCGTCGCGTATCGCCGCCACGGCCGCCTCGATAGGGGGCCATTCGGCGGCAACGTGCGCCCGTTTGCCGCGTCCGAGGTATTTGCGAAACGCATCCTCGGCTCGATGGACGTGACCGCCCGCCACGAGCGCCGCCGCGAGGTGCGATCGAGTGGGCACCCCGGGATTGGCCTCGACGCCCGCCAGCAGTTCATCGCCGGGCAGTCCCGCCTTGGTCAGCGCAGCGCAGATTTTGCGCATCCGCACCCGGCGCCTGTCCACTTGGGCGCCGAGCACGTCGCGAAGCGCGCGCGACGACGGATCGATCCAAAGGCCGAGAATGTGAATCGTCTGATGTCGCCAGGCAGCGGAGAATTCGACGCCTGGAACCAACGTCACGCCCACATGGGCCGCGGCGGTTGCGGCCTCCGCCACTCCCGCGGTGGTGTCATGATCGGTGAGCGCCAGCACCCGGATGCCGGCTGCGGCGGCGCGTCCGACCAATTCGGCCGGCGGCAGCGAGCCGTCCGAGCAGGTCGAATGCGTGTGCAAGTCGATGCCGACGGCGCTCACGAGGGGTTTCCGGCCAAGCCGACGGCTTCCAGGCGTGCGCCCGAGAGTACGATGAACCCCTGCGCTCGCTCGAAGCCATCGCTCGTGTAATCGAACGTATAGGTGCGGAGCAGCCGGCGCCGGCCGTTTTGGTCGCGGCGCAGGCGAAAGCCGGCGAAGGCCACCGTCTCGTCGAGGAATTGCACGACGGCGCGCGAGCAGGTCTCGCGTGCGATGCGGTTTGCTGCTTCGCGCGCCTCGAGTGCGCTGTGCCAAACCTTGTACGCTACGCTCAAGCTGCCGGCTCCGATCATTAAGAAAACGAGATCGCCGCTCACGGTCCAGAGCTTACCCTGGATTTCCACGCAGCATGCCCCATACAGGAGGCATGAAACACTCCGACATAGCCCTCCCGGTCGACCCGAATGACATGGTGCAATATGTCCAGAGCCTGCTGACCGCCCCGCGGGCAGCGAGGGCTCGGCCGGACATGGAGACACCGGTGGTGCGTGCGGCCCAGCTTCGCTGGGGTGCGCTCAATCGCGCTTTCGGCGATGTTCGGGTTCATAGTTGGATGCCGCCTCGCAAGCGCGATCGGATCCATGTGCCGGCCCCTCTCATCGCGGCGGCGGGAGTGGCGCGGCTCACCATGGAGGGGGATGAGGTGGTGTTCGATATCCCGGCGCTTCTCGATGCCACGCTGCAGTTCTGCGAGCCGGCGGGGCATGCCTGACGGGTCGGCGGGTACGACCATCCGCCCGGGCATGCCTTCAGTCATGGCGCCTGCGACAAGACGCTGGGGTGACTGAAGGCGATGAAGTCGCCGTTGATCAGGCTCTCCCGACAGTTGTAGCGCAGCCGATGACCGTCCAAGCGAGTGACGTGGCCGCCGGCCGCCTCGAGCAAGGCTTGTCCGGCCGCCGTGTCCCATTCCGAGGTCGGGCCGAAGCGAGGATAGAGCTCGGCCTTTCCCTCGGCCAACAGGCAGAACTTGAGCGAGCTGCCGATGCCGGTCATTTCATGAGGCGGGAACCGGGCCAGATAGGCGGCCGTCTCGGGGCTCATGTGCGAGCGGCTTCCGACCACACGAAGCGGGGATGCCGGGGGCGATACACGGATTCGGCTGACCGAGCCCGCCTGGTCGCGGCGGAAGGCTCCGATGCCCGCCGCGCCCCAGTATGCGATGCCCTGCGCGGGGGCGGCGACTATTCCGAGAACGGGCTCGTGCTGGTCCACGAGAGCGATGTTGACGGTGAACTCGCCGTTCCTTTTCACGAATTCGCGGGTGCCGTCGAGCGGGTCGACTACCCATAGCTCGCGCCAGGATCGCCGCTCGGACCAGGGCGCGTGCGCCGATTCCTCCGACAGGATCGGAATGTCGGGCGTGATCCGCCGCAGGCTCTCGACGATGACCCGCTGGGACTCGAGGTCGGCCAAGGTCAGCGGCGAGTTGTCGTCCTTGCGCTCCACGGTGAACGCACCGTCGTAGACCTTCATGATGGCGGCGCCGGCGCTGTCCGCGACCGGCAACAAGGCATCGACGAGGCCTCGGAGATCTCTCATCGGTTGGTATGATACTCAAATGTCCCGACATGCAGGGCTCGATTGGTCGAGCATCGACACGGTGCTCCTCGACATGGACGGCACGCTGCTCGACCAGCGCTTCGACAATTGGTTTTGGCAGGAACACGTTCCCAGCCGCTACGCGCAGCTCCACGGATTGGCCGAATCGGCCGCGTGGGATTTGCTCGTGCCCAAATTTCACGCGGTTCGCGGCACCATCCAGTGGTACTGCATCGACTACTGGAGCGCGCAGCTGGGACTCGACATCGCGGCCATCAAGCGGGAGGCGCTCGCAAGAGTGGGATACTTGCCCGGCGCCCTCGAGTTTCTAGGCAAGCTCAAAGCCAGCGGCAAGCGGCGGGTGCTCGTGACCAACGCGCACCCGGTGACCCTCGCCATCAAGAACGAGCAGTCGCGGCTCACGGATCACTTCGACGCGTGGTACTCGACGCATGCGTTTCATGCGCCCAAGGAGGATGCGCGGTTCTGGCCGCGGCTCAAGGCCCAGGAGCCATTCGTGCCGGAGCGCACGTTGTTCATCGACGACAGCCTGCCGGTGCTCGATGCCGCCCATGCCTTCGGCATCGCATGGCTGCGCGCGGTGCGGCTACCGGATTCCGGCAGGCCGCCCCAGGACACCGGACGCTATGTCGCGGTCGATGGGGTGGCCGACCTCATGTGACGGCCGGTGCGTCGCCGCCGGATCCGCCGCCGGACCCGCCGCCGCGCCGGCGCCGCCGCCGCCGTGCGGGACGCTCGCCGGCCGCTTTGTCGCCGCCGCTTCCGCCGCCCTCGGGAGCACGCGCGGAATCGGCGGCTGGTGCGGCGCCATGCGAGGACTGGCCGGCGTGCGAGGATTGGCCGGCGTGCGAGGATTGGCCGGCGTGCGAGGATTGGCCGGCGTGCGAGGACTGGCCGGCGTGCGAGGATTGGCCGGCGTGCGAGGACGATGCCGATCGCCGATGGCCGCCCCCGGAGCGTGCTCCCGGGCGGTGTCCGCCGCCCGAGCGCGGACCCCCGCCGGAGGACCGGCCGCCGCCGCCTCGCGGGCCGCCACGGGGAGCGCGCTCGCGCCATTCGGCGGGCGGGGGCGCCGTCACGGCGGCGAGGTCCGCCGAGTCGATCGATGCCCGCGGAATCTGGTGCCCAATATAGCGTTCGATATCGGGCAGCCCGACCGCGTATTCCTCGCAACCGAAACTCAGCGCATCGCCTTCGGCGCCGGCGCGAGCCGTGCGTCCGATGCGGTGCACGTAGTCCTCCGGGTCGTTCGGGAGGTCGAAGTTGAACACATGGCTCACGTCGGGGATATGCAGGCCGCGGGAGGCCACGTCGGTGGCGATCAGTACCGCTACGTCCCCGTTGTGGAAGTCGCGCATCATCTTCAGCCGCTTGTTTTGCGGCACATCGCCGGAGAGGGCCTGGGCCACGAACCCATTGGCGGTCAGCGTTCGCTCCAGCACTTCGGCGATGCGTCGCGTGTTCACGAACACCATGGTGCGCTGCGCGTCGATTCGCCGCAGCAGGCCGATCAGCAAAGGAATTTTTTCCTCGGTCGATGGAAAGTAGAGCACTTGCCGAACGCGGTCGACCGTCATCTTGTCCGGCTCGATGCGTATCAATTCGGGGTTGTTCATGTGCTCGTACGCGAGTTCCAGCACGCGGTACGACAAAGTCGCCGAAAACAACATGTTAAGGCGAAGGGTCGGGTGGGGGAGCCGCCTGAGAATGAAGCGGATATCCTTGATGAACCCCAGGTCGAACATGCGGTCCGCTTCGTCCAGCACCGCCACTTGAATATGGCGCAACTCGAACACATGTTGCTTGAAGTAGTCGATGATGCGTCCGGGCGTGCCGATCAGCACATCGACGCCTTGTTCCAGCACACGGCGCTGCTTTTCGTAGTCGACTCCGCCGAACACGATGGCGAACTTGAGGCCCGTGTGTTTCGCGATGCCCTCGGCGTCCGAGTGAATCTGCACGGCAAGTTCGCGGGTCGGGGCGACGACGATGGCGCGGGGGGCGTTTACCGGTCGATTCGGCGCGCCGGGGTCGGTCAGCAACCGGTTCAAGAGCGCGATGAGAAACGCGGCCGTCTTCCCCGTGCCGGTCTGCGCCTGGCCTGCCACGTCGTGACCTGTCAGGGCCAAGGGCAAGGTCTGAGCCTGGATCGGCGTGCAGCGCGTGAAGCCGAGTTCGGCGATGCCGCGCTTCACTGAATCGGGGATATGGAGCGAATCGAAGGTTAACTGACTGAGATGGGCGTCTGACATTTTTCCTTTACTGAAAGCAGAAACTTGCAAAATGGTGAGGGACCGGTTAACAATACTGCCAACCAGGAGCCGGTCTATCCGCTCCCCTCAACCGTATCATCGGTACCCTTTTAAGGTAATCAACACCGCTAAACCCGCTGTATTGTGCCCGAATGGCCGCGCATCGTCACTTCGCGCGAATTGGGCCCCCTTTTCCCCACAAACCCAACCCCCGCCCCAAGTTCAAAATGAATCTCCAACAGGAGGCATATCCGCAGTGAGTAACCCAACTATCGTTCACACCAGCGACGCCACGTTCGACAAGGACGTGCTCAACTCCGAGAAGCCCGTGCTGCTCGATTTCTGGGCGGAATGGTGCGGACCTTGCAAGATGATCGCTCCCATCCTCGATGAGATCGCCGATCAATACAAAGACAAGATCCGGATCGCGAAGCTCAACATCGACGACAATCCTGCGACGCCGCCCAAATTCAACATCCGCGGCATCCCGACGCTGATCCTGTTCAAGAACGGCACCGTGGAGGCCCAGAAGGTGGGAGCGGTCACCAAGTCGCAGCTCGCCGCCTTTCTGGACAGCAACCTGTGAGAGGCTACCTAGGTAATCAGTCCCGCGGCCAAGGCGGCGGGCAACAGGGCGGCCAGGGCGGCGGCGGACGGCCGAACCGCTCCAATCGTCGCAACGACCGCAACGGAAACACCAATGGCGGGCGACCCCCGCACGAGGATTACGGCGATCTGCCGGAGGGCGGCGACGATCTAGAGATCATCGCCCAGGCCGACCTCGCGCGCAGCCGCAGCTCGATGAACCTCACCGAGCTGAAGAAGCGGCCGATCAGCGACCTCGTCAAGCTGGCCGAGACCATGGGCCTCGAGAACATGGGCCGCTCGCGCAAGCAGGACATCATTTTCGGCGTCCTGAAGGCTCACGCCCGCAAGGGCGAGGACATCTACGGCGACGGCGTGCTCGAGATCCTCCAGGACGGCTTCGGCTTCCTGCGTTCTTCGGACTCGAGCTATCTTGCCGGGCCGGATGACATCTATGTATCCCCGAGTCAGATTCGCCGCTTCAATCTGCGAACCGGCGACTCGATCTCCGGGCTGATCCGCCCGCCGAAGGACGGCGAGCGCTACTTCGCCCTGCTCAAAGTCGGCGAGATCAATTTCGACTCTCCGGAGAGCTCGCGCGGCAAGGTGCTGTTCGAGAACTTGACGCCGCTCCATCCGACGGAGCGTCTGAAGCTCGAGCGCGGCAACGGCTCGACCGAGGACTTGACCGCACGGGCCATCGACCTCGTGGCGCCCATCGGCAAGGGCCAGCGCGGGCTGATCGTCTCGCCGCCAAAGGCGGGCAAGACGATGCTTCTGCAGAACATCGCGACCGCCATCACTGCGAATCATCCGGAGTGCTATCTCATCGTGCTGCTGATCGACGAGCGGCCCGAGGAAGTCACCGAGATGGCGCGTACCGTCAAAGGCGAAGTGGTGTCTTCAACGTTCGACGAGCCGGCCAGCCGGCACGTGCAAGTGGCCGAGATGGTGATCGAGAAGGCCAAGCGTCTGGTCGAGCACAAGAAAGACGTGGTCATTCTGCTCGACTCCATCACGCGTCTGGCGCGCGCCTATAACACGGTGGTGCCGAGCTCCGGCAAGGTGCTCACCGGCGGCGTGGACGCGAATGCGCTGCAACGGCCGAAGCGCTTCTTCGGCGCCGCGCGCAACATCGAGGAAGGCGGAAGCCTCACCATCCTCGCGACCGCGCTGGTCGACACGGGCTCGAAGATGGACGACGTGATTTTCGAGGAATTCAAGGGCACCGGCAATTCCGAAATCCACCTCGACCGCCGTATTGCGGAAAAGCGCGTATTTCCGTCGATCAACATCAACCGCTCGGGCACCCGCAAGGAAGAGCTCATCACCGATCCGGCGGAGTTGTCCAAGATGTGGATTCTGCGCAAGCTCCTGCATCCCATGGACGAGCTTGCTGCGATCGAATTCCTGCTCGACAAGATGAAGGATACGAAGACCAATACGGACTTCTTCGACGCGATGAAACGGTAGTCTCGCGCGGGAGGCACTGAATAAAGGGGAGCTCGACTCATGCAATGGTGGGCGTGGATCACCGTCGGGGCCATTTTGTTGGGTTCCGAGCTCACCTTCGTCAACGCTCAGTTCTATCTGGTCTTCATCGGCGGCGCCGCGCTCGTCGTGGGCTTGCTGGAGCTCACCGGGGCTCCGCTCGCCGACTGGCTGCAATGGGTGCTATTTGCGGTGCTCGCCGCGGTCTCGCTGGTGGGCTTTCGCCGCCGGGTATATGCACGCCTGTATCGCAAGCTCCCAGCCTTCAAAGTCGGACCCGAGGGCGAAATCGTGATCCTGCCGCAGGCGCTGCCGCCGGGGGAGAGTTGCCGCCTCGAACACCGCGGCAGCTCTTGGAGCGCGGTGAACGGCGGCCATTCGACGCTCGCCGCCGGGGCGCGGGCGCGCATCGTGCGCGTGGACGGACTCACCTTGGTCGTTCATTCCAGCTAGGAGAATTCCGGCAATGCCACTGGTTTATGGAGTCATCGTCATCGCCATCGTGGTGGTCATCGTCGTGGCCAAAACCGCCACGGTGGTGCCTCAGCAGAGCGCCTACGTCATCGAGCATCTGGGCAAGTACAGCCGCACCCTTCAAGCCGGGTTCCACATCCTCGTGCCGTTCTTCGAGCGCGTGGCATACCGCCACAGCCTGAAGGAGATAGCCACCGATATTCCGGAGCAGATCTGCATCACCCGCGACAACGTGCAGGTCGGCGTCGACGCGGTGCTCTACATGCAGGTGCTCGATCCGCACCTGGCATCCTACGGCATCTCCAATTTCGGCTTTGCGATTGCGCAGCTCGCGCAGACGACGCTCCGCAGCGAGATCGGCAAGATCGAGCTCGACCGCACTTTCGAGGCGCGCGGCGCGATCAACGCGAACGTCGTGGGCGAGCTCGATAAGGCATCCGCCGCCTGGGGCGTCAAGGTTCTGCGCTACGAAATCAAGAACATCACGCCGCCAAAGGACGTGCTCTCCGCGATGGAGAAGCAGATGCGCGCCGAGCGGGAGAAGCGTGCCGTGGTGCTCACCTCGGAAGGCGACCGGGACGCGAAGATCAATTCAGCGGAAGGTGACAAGCAGCGGGTGATCAAACAGTCCGAAGCCAACAAGCAGCAGCAGATCAACGAAGCCGAAGGCCAGGCGCAGGCCATTCTCGCTGTCGCGAGTGCGACTGCCGAGGGCTTGAGGCAGGTCGGTCTGGCGCTGGCCGACCGCGGCGGCATCGAGGCCATGCAGCTGCGCATCGGCGAGGAATACGTGAAGCAGTTCGGCAAGCTCGCCCAGAGCGGGACCACGCTGGTGGTCCCCGCTAATTTGACGGATCTCGCCTCCATCGTAACCATGGCGACCAGCATCGCGCGCAAGCCTCCGGCTTGATGGACGACCGCAAGGCGGTCCCGATTCGCTTCGGGGAGTTCGTCGCGCTTTCGGCGGCGATGATGTCGACGCAGGCCATCGCGATCGATGCGATGCTGCCCGCGTTCCCATCCATCGTCGACGCCCTCAAGGTCGGCAATCCCAATCATGGTCAATGGATAGTGACCGCCTACATGGCGGGATTGGGCACCGGACAGCTGGTGTGGGGACTCCTGTCGGACCGCTTCGGACGCCGTCCAATCGTGCTCGGGGGCATCGGTATTTACGTCGTGGCGGCGCTCGTCTGCGGCCTGACCAAGAGTTTCGAGGCGCTGCTCGCATGGCGCTTCGTGCATGGGCTGGCGGCGGCCAGCGCCACCGTGGTCAGATCCATCGTGCGCGATCTGTTCTCGGGGCGGCAAATGGCGCGGGTCTTGTCGCTGACTTTCGTCGTATTCCTGACGGTGCCGGTGCTCGCGCCGAGTCTCGGCCAGGCGATCCTGTGGCTGGGGTCGTGGCGATACATCTTCATCGCGTGCGGCGTGTTCGCGTCGGTCGTCTGGTGCTACGCGTTTCTGCGGCTGCCCGAAACGCTGCATCCCGAATACCGCCTGACTCTGGATCCCGTGCACATCCTCCGCGCGGTGCGCCTGGTGGTCCTCAACCGCATCTCCATGTTCTACACGCTGGCGACGACGATGCTGTTCGGCGCGCTCATCGCCTACGTCGGCATGGTGCAGCAGATATTCGCGGACGTGTTTCACCGTCCTGGGATCATGCCGGTGATGTTCGCGCTCTGCGCGGGATTCATGGGGGTGGCCGCGTTCACGAACTCGCGCCTGGTGGAGCGCTTGGGAATGAGGCTCATCTCCCACGGCGCAATCCTCGTGTTCATCGCGATTTCCGTACTGCACGCAGTGATCGCCGCGCTCGGCTGGGAGCACATATGGACTTTCGTATTGCTTCAGGCGGCGACGATGGCGACGTTCAGCTTGTCGGTGTCGAATTTCGGCGCCATGGCGATGGAGCCGGTGGGAGCGGTCGCCGGTATCGGCGCATCGCTCCAGGGTTGCATTTCCACGGGCGCCGCGGCGATCGTGGGGGCGGTGATCGGACGGAATTTCAACGGCAGTACGCTGCCGCTCGCGGCGGGGTCGTTGTGCTGCGGGCTGATTGCACTGGGGTTCGTGCTGGCGGCGGAGCGCGGGAGATTATTTCGGCGGCAACATGCGGGCACGGGCTAGTACGGACACGCCGCCGTGGGATTGGCTATCATCGAGGGATGATCTCGCGGCGCGATCTTCTGAAGTTCTCCGGCCTAGCCGGTCTGGCGCCGCACTTCACGGCTTTCGCCCAAAGCCGGCCGGAGCCCGACTACAGAATAGAAATCGCGGCCGTAACCCTCGATCTGGCACGACACCATACCGTGAAGACCGTGGCCTACAATGGCCAGGTGCCGGGCCCTTTGCTGCGCTTCAAGGAAAACCGGCCGGTCACGATCGAAGTGACCAATCGCACCGATCGTGCGGAGGTCGTGCACTGGCATGGACTCTTCATCCCTCCCGAGGTGGACGGGGCCATCGAAGAGGGGACACCGGCCATCGCTCCGCAATCGAGCGCCCGCTACACATTCACCCCGCGACCCTCGGGTTTTCGGTGGTATCACACGCATACCATGGCGATGAACGACCTCACGCTAGGGCAGTATGGCGGGCAACACGGATTTTTGATGATCGAGCCGCGCGACGATCCGGGGCGTTACGATCAGGAGTTCTTTCTCGCGCTGCATGATTGGAGCGGCTACCTGCTCGCCAGTGACGATGGTGCGATGAATCCCAGTTACGCCGTTGCGACCATCAATGGCAAGGCCATGGGGTCCGGCGAGCCACTGCGTGTCAAACAGGGCCAGCGCATCTTGCTGCATGTCCTCAATTCCAGCCCCACCGAGGTGCATTGGGTCGCGCTCGCCGGCCATTCCTTTCGGGTGGTGGCTCTCGATGGAAATTCCGTCCCCAAATCCCAGGCGGTCCCCATGCTCAGGCTCGCGCCCGCCGAGCGGGTCTGCGCCGTGGTGGAAATGAACAACCCCGGCGTCTGGGTTCTCGGGGAAGTGCGCAAGCACGTGCAGGCCCTCGGCATGGCGATTGCCGTCGAGTACGAAAATATGGCGGGCAGTCCTCAGTGGCAGCAGCCGCGCGAACTGATCTGGAATTATGAGCAATTCGCCGCGGCGCCCGCCACCACCGACTCCGCCGAGCCTCCGATAGTCGTTCCGCTGGTATTCGAATCCAAGTTTCAAGGGCATGGCGCGATGGAGCGCTGGACGATCAACGGGGCATCGTATCCGGACGCACGAGTGGCGCCGCTCATACGCGGCCGCCGCTACCGGCTGCAGTTCATCAACAACAGCGTTGACGACCATCCGGTGCATCTGCATCGCCACAGTTTCGAGCTGCGCCGTCTCGGTGCGGCGGACGGCATTCGAGGCATCATCAAGGATGTGGTGCTGGTCGACTCGCAGACGCGCATGGAAGTCGAGTTTACGGCGAACAATCCCGGCGCCTCGCTATTTCACTGCCACCAGCAGAATCACATGGACCTTGGCTTCATGATGCTTTTCGACTATGCCTGAGCGAGCGAGTGATGCTTGGTGCTTGTGGCCGGCGGCGATCTTGGCGCTCGCCGGCATGCCGCTCCCGAGCCAAGCCCAAACCAATTACGAGATCCAGGTTTACGGCGCCGAAACGGTGCCGCCCGAGACGTTGATGGTCGAATTGCATTCCAATTACACCGAGGACGGACAGAAGTACGTCATCGACGGCGTGTATCCGACCGACCATCAGGTGCACGAGACGATCGAGCTCACCGAGGGGCTCAATGACTGGTCCGAGGTCGGTTTCTACATCTTTACCAGCGAGCAGGATGGACACGGCGTGCAGTGGGTGGGCGATCACATCCGTCCCCGCGTGCGAATACCGGATTCCTGGGACTGGCCCGTGGGAGTGAGCCTGTCCACCGAGATCGGCTTTCAGCGCTCCGCCTTCTCGACCGACACCTGGACCTGGGAGATCCGGCCGATCATCGACAAGGCCATCGGGCGCTGGTACTTCGCCATCAATCCGGCTCTCGAGCGCACCTTGCACGGCCCCGACGTGAATCAAGGTTTCGGGTTCGCGCCGAGCGCAAAAATCAGCTACGACTTTACCCGCGTCGTCAGCGGCGGTGTCGAGTGGTATGCCGACTACGACGCGATCGGCAACATCGCCCCCATCCACAATCAGCAGCAGCAACTCTTCCTGGTCACCGATCTGAACGTGTCGCCCCTGTGGGAGATCAATATCGGCGTGGGCATCGGCGCGACCGCCGCCACCGACCATCTGATCTTCAAAGCCATTCTCGGCCGCCGATTCGACTGGGGCCGGCATTCTGCGGTCGATTAGGATCTATCCGGGCTCGAACAACTCATTCATGGACTGGTAAGTCGCGGCGGCGGCGAGGCCGTCGAAGCGTCCTTGTTCCGCGATTTCGCGCGCCGCCCGCATGAATCCTCCCCACGCCGCGCGCGCGAGCGCGCCGCCGACGCTGACGCGGCGTACGCCCAGGTCGGCGATTTGCGCGAGCGTCGGCCCGCCCGGCGCGCCTACCAATAAATTCACCGGTTTCGGATGCACCGCCTCGACTACGGCGCGGATATGTTCGGCGCTGCGAATGCCCGGCGCGTACAGGCAGTCCGCTCCCGCCTCGGCATACGCCTTGAGCCGCGTCACCGTCATGCCGATATCGGGAAGGCCCACGAGGAAGCACTCGGCCCGGCCGATCAACATGACATCCCCGCCGGCGGCGTCGATGGCGAGCCGCGCGGCGCGCACGCGCTCGACCGCGATCTCGAGCTCGAACAAGCCTCCGCCGGCAATCGAATCCTCGATCGACAGTCCGGCAATGCCGGTGTCGACGGCGAGGCGGACGCTCTCGGCGACGCCGGCCGCGTCCGCCGCAAAGCCATTCTCGAAATCGGCGTTGAGCGGCAGGTCGGTGGCGGCTGCCATTACTCGCAGATGCTCGAGAACCGGGCCGCGCGACAGGCCGTTGTCGGGGAGGCCTTGCGACCACGCGGCGCCCGAGCTCGTGCTCGCGAGCGCCTTGAACCCGAGGCTCTGCAGATAGCGCGCGCTGCCCACGTCCCACGGATTCGGGATCACGAAGCAGCCGCTCTCGTGCAGCTTGCGGAAGGCGCGCCGCTTCTCGGCGGTACTCGTTCGGGATTGCGTCATGCGATGATCCTCAATCGATGCGGCGGGCCGCGCAGGAAAAGCAGCCGCGTTTCGCGTTGTGCAAATGAATATACGCAGCTTCGCCGCGCGTGAACATCGCCCCAATGGCTTGGGCGGCTTCGTTCCCCGGACATACCGCCGCATCGACCATCTGATGCGCCGCGTCGTACACCCGGATCGACATGAGCCGGGTGTGCACATAGTCGGGAATGACCCCAGGCTGCAGGACGGCCTGCGTGGCCATCTTGCGCACGAAGATCGGCCCCGAAGAACGGTAGGGCGAGGCGGCCGGCTGGTGCTCGAAAGGGAGCAGCAGGAGTTCGTCGCCGACTTCGGCGTCGGCGAGGCTCACCCGACATGGAAAGCCGGGTTTGGAATCGGCGAACACGCGCCGTGCGTTGATTCGGGACAGCTCTGCGTCGGATAGCGCGAACAGGGGCGCGAACACGATGTGGGAGAGACCGACCAATTGAAATGAGGCCATGGATCACCTTGGATCGCCGTGCAATGCAATGGCGGTGATGGTGACCCGGAACGCGGCAGGTGTCTCGCCGCTTTCGGACACGGAATTACCGGGACTCACGCTCCCGCGCCACCGCGAGATATCCGATGTCGCGCCGATATTGCACGAGATTCCAATGAATGGCCTCAACCAGTCCATATGCCTCGCGCTGCGCATCCTCGACGCTCGTCCCGAGGCCGACGGCGCATAGCACGCGGCCGCCGGCGGTGACGATCTTATCGGCCTCGCGGCGCGTTCCGGCATGAAACACCTTGCCCGGGAGGCGAGCCGCGGCATCGAGGCCCGAAATCTCATCGCCGCTGCGATAACTATCCGGATAGCCGCCCGCCGCCATGACGACGCCGAGCGCCGCGCGAGGATCCCAGGAGATGTCCACGCCGCCGAGCGAGCGCCCCAGCGCCGCTTCGCACAGCGTCACGAGATCGCTTCGCAGACGCATCATGATCGGCTGTGTTTCCGGATCGCCGAGGCGGCAATTGAACTCGATGACGTTCGGCGTTCCATCCTCCGCGATCATGAGACCGGCGTACAGAAAGCCTGTGTATGGAGTGCCGTCGAGAATCAAGCCGTGCAAGGTCGGCTCGATGACTTCGCGCATGATGCGCCGGTGAACTTCGGGGGTGACGATCGGAGCGGGCGAATAGGCGCCCATCCCGCCGGTGTTCGGGCCGCGGTCCCCATCGTCGCGGCGCTTGTGATCCTGCGAAGTGGCCAGCGGCACTACCTGGCCGTGCGCGGCGACCACGATGAAACTCGCTTCCTCGCCGGTCAGAAATTCCTCGATCACGATGGTGTGACCGGAGGCGCCGAACTTCCCCGACAGCATGGCGTTCGCGGTCTCGATGGCTGCCTCATGAGTTTCGCAGATCACTACTCCCTTACCCGCCGCGAGACCGTCGGCCTTGACGACTATCGGCAACCGCCGAGCTCGAATGTGGGCCGGGTCGAAGTCCGCGGCGGTGAACGTCGCGTACGCCGCCGACGGTATGCCGTGCCGCTTCAAGAATTCCTTGGTGTGGGCTTTGGATCCCTCCAGGCGAGCGGCGGCGCGGCTAGGGCCGAAGCAGGCGAGCCCCGCCGCGACGAAGCGATCGACGAGCCCGGCCACCAGCGGCCCCTCGGGCCCTACGATGGTCAGATCGATTCCCTCACGCACGGCGAACTGCAGCAATCCGTCGGTGTCGGTCGCCGCGATGTCGACGTTGGTGAGTTTGGCCTCGAGCGCGGTCCCGGCATTGCCCGGAGCGACGAATACCCGATCCACTCGCGCGGACTCCGCGCATTTCCACGCGATGGCGTGTTCACGCCCGCCGCCGCCGATAACGAGCACCTTCATCAGTGACGGAAATGGCGAGTGCCGGTGAACACCATGGCGATGCCGTGCTCATCGGCCGCGGCAATCACTTCCGCATCGCGCTTGGAGCCGCCCGGTTGGATGACCGACTTGATTCCAAGCTCCGCCATGACGTCAAGACCGTCGCGAAACGGGAAGAACGCATCGGAGGCGGCAGAGGCGCCCTGCAGCGATAGCCCCGCGTCATGCGCCTTGAGGGCGGCGATCTTGCTGCTTACCACCCGGCTCATTTGACCGGCGCCGACGCCCAGGGTCGCGCGATCTTTGACGCACACGATGGCGTTCGATTTGACATATTTCACCACACGCCAGGCGAACAGGAGGTCTTCCAACTCGGAGGGACTGGGCGCGCGCCGGGTGACCACTCTCAGATCCTCTGCGCGGGCCGACGCAGTGTCGCGGGTTTGGACCAACAGGCCGCCGGCGACGCTTTTGTATTCGAGCATCTGCGACACCGGTTTGGCGAGATCGCCGACCTCGAGCACGCGCACGTCATCCTTCGTGGCGAGAATTGCCCGGGCCTCGACCGACACGCCGGTTGCGAGAATCACTTCGACGAATTGCCGTTCCACGATCGCCCGGGCGGTGGCCGCGTCGAGTTCCCGATTGAACGCAATGATGCCGCCGAAGGCGGAGGTGGGGTCGGTGCGATACGCGTGCTCATAGGCGGCGGCAATCGATGCGGCCGTCGCGACGCCGCAGGGATTCGCGTGCTTCACGATGACGCATGCGGGAGTGTCGAACTGGCGTACGCACTCGAGCGCGGTGTCGCTGTCGGCGATGTTGTTGTAGGACAGATCTTTGCCCTGCAGTTGCGTCGCCTGGGTGATCGATGCGCCGATCGCGCGCGGATCGGCGTAGAACGCGGCCTGTTGATGCGGGTTCTCGCCATACCGAAGATCCAGGCGCTTGCGCAAGGAAAGATTCAAATCGTTGGGGAACGTCGCCGATTCCGTGCCGATCGCGCCTGTGAAATACGCGGACACCATGGAATCGTACTGCGCCGTATGCGCGAACGCCTTGGCTGCGAGTTGTTGACGCATGCCGATATCGGTGGCGCCCTGATTGGCCGCCAGCTCGTCCAGCAGCGCGCGGTAATCGGCGGGGTCGACCACCACGGTGACCGAAGCGTGGTTTTTCGCCGCCGCCCGGACCATCGCCGGGCCGCCGATGTCGATATTCTCGACGGCTTCCTCGTACGTGCAGTCGGCCCGGGCCACGGTCGCCGCAAAAGGGTAGAGATTCACCGCGAGCAGATCGATGGGCTCGATGCCGTGCTCGTGCATGACCGCTTCGTCCACTCCGCGCCGTCCGAGGAGTCCGCCGTGAATCTTCGGATGAAGGGTTTTGACGCGGCCGCCCATGATTTCCGGGAAGCCCGTGTGCTCGGCGACTTCCTTGACGGAAATACCATGTCGAACCAAGAGGTTGGCGGTGCCCCCCGTGGAGAGCAGCTCGATGCCCCGCTCTTTCAGCTCACGCGCGAACTCGACGATCCCGGTCTTGTCGGAGACGCTCAGCAGTGCGCGGCGTACGGGCGTCAGCAATGTTGTCCTACTCGTTGATACCGAACTCTTTGAGCTTCTTGCGCAGTGTACCGCGGTTGATGCCGAGAATGGTCGCGGCGCGGCTTTGATTGCCCTGCACGTGGCCCATCACGACCTTGAAGAGCGGCTCCTCGACTTCGCGCATGACGAGATCATACAGATGAGCCGGCTTGTGGCCGTTCAACGTCTCGAAGTAGCTCTGCAGCGCTTCCTCGGCTTGCGTGCGAAGGGGCACGCCCTTCCCGTTGACCTTCAGATCGCGTCCGTTGAACGTCGCAACGAGGTCCTTTCGTGTCTTGACTTTCTTTCTTGTGACCATGATCCCACCCAATTTCCCTGCAGATCATTCTTATTGTTCAATTTATGTGCGCTCATGCGGCGCGAGGAACTGTCGTGTCGTATTGATCCAACAGCGTGGCCAGCTGCTCTTGCGGCGTCTCGATTCGTACGAGGCGGTCCCGCAATGCTTCTTGTCCAGGATGTTGACGGAAATACCAGCTCAAATGTTTACGTGCCACTCGAACACCGGTCTCATCGCCGTAAAAATCGTATAGGTCTTCGAGGTGGGCGCGCATAATATCACGGACATTTTCCTGCGCCAGATCCTCGCGTAATTTCCCGGTCTCGACGAAAAAATTGACTTCGTCGAAAATCCATGGCCGGCCCTGTGCCGCTCTTCCGATCATCACGCCGTCGCAGCCCGTGTAATTCAAAATCTCCTTCGCACGCATCGGCGAGTCGATGTCGCCGTTCGCCAGCACCGGAATTCCGACGCTGCTTTTGATTGCGCGGACCGTATCGTGCTCCGCAACTCCTTGAAACATGTCGGTGCGCGTACGGCCATGGACCGCGAGCGCCTGAATGCCGCACTCCTCGGCGATGCGCGCGATGCGAATGCCGTTCTTATGGGAGGGATCCCAGCCGGTGCGGGTCTTCAACGTCACCGGCACCGGCACGGCGCGCACCACGGTCTGCAAGATGCGCGCCACCAACGCCTCGTCCTTCATCAATGCCGAACCCGACAGACGGTTGCACACTTTTTTCGCCGGACAGCCCATGTTGATGTCGATGATCTCTGCGCCGGCATCGACGTTGCGTTGCGCGGCGTCCGCCATCATCTCCGGATCGAAGCCCGCGATCTGCACCGCGCGCGGACTCGGCTCGCCGCGGTGATCCCTTCGATGCCTGGATTTCGGCGTGTCCCAAAGGCGCACATCGGACGTCAGCATTTCGGATGCGGCCAGTCCCGCGCCGAACTTACGGCACAGCATGCGGAACGGACGATCCGTGACCCCCGCCATCGGGGCGAGCACCACGTTGGAACGAAGCGTATATGGTCCAATCTTCATTGCTTGGCCTGCGCCGCAACATCGCCGGCGCACGTGATTTTCTGATCGATGCCTCGAATGCACACATCGATCTCGAAACCCTCGGCGTCTTTGCCGGGATCCACGATGTCGAGCGTCGCGTCGGCGCGCTCACCCGGCGCAAGCATGCGCACTAGCGGTCTTCCCAGGTATTCGGCGGGATCGAAATCGCGGGCACCGATCTTCGCGCCGAATCGGTTGGCAAGAGTAACGCGCAACAGCGGGTAGGGTTGTAGATGCGCCGCAGTGTTCAGGATGCTTGCGCGCACACGCAGGGTCCCGCTGGCGCTCGAATCCCCGGTCACGCCCCATTGGCGCAGCTGATAGGCGGAGAGGTTGGCCGGAGCGGTCACCGCGACGCCCAGCGCTGTATAGAGTCCGTGCAGCGGGCCGCGCCACGGCGCGTGCGCGGCCAGCCACTCGCGATTGCCGTAAAGCAGCTGCGCGCACAACAGCAAGGCGAGGAGAAGCGCTGCTCCCAGCCAAAGGCTGAAGGCCGGCGGACGAGGCTGTGACCCGTCTGAAATCTCCGCAAGCGCGGGCTCCGAGATTCCAGACAGCATGTCCTGCCGCACGTCCTCGGAGACCTCGAAACCGGGTCCGAGCAGGGGCAGCGAATGAGGCTCTCCGGCTCCGCCGCCTGGGCCGAGATCATTCATCTCGGCATCGGCGTGCCCGCCTTCCGCGGCGGATGATGTTCCCGCCGCGCCGAAGAGCTGGTGGGGCTGTATGGATCGCTCGACGAAAACGCGGTCCAATTCGCCCGGCGGCAACGTGAACTCCATCGATCCGTCGTCGAGCAAATCGTCCGCGGATTGCGCCGGTGTCGCGGATGCTGACGAGCCTGGTGCCGCGGGCGGCGCCGGCTGCGAAGGGATAGGCGTGATCGAGCCGCCAGCTGCCGGAGGATTCCGCGGTGCGGGGGCGGGCGCCTGCGCTGATTTAGGGTTCGACGCCGGCGTGCGCGCGGGCGCCGCGATTCGCGGCGCTGCGGGTGGGGGCGCCGCGGGCGGGGAGGCCGCGGGCGGGGAGGCTGCGGGCGGGGAGCCTGCGGGCGGGGAGGCTGCGGGCGCTGCTGATCCGGCCGGCGGCACATTCGCCTCGGCGGAGCTGCTTGCTGATTTTGGCGGCGGCGGATCGTCGACGAACATATCCACCACTTGCAGGCGCGCGAAGTCGATGTCGTTCGAATCGAAATCCTCGAGTTCGATGGTTTCCGACTCTGACGCCGCCGATCGGCCTGGCTGTAGCGGCGGCACGGCCGATTCCAATATCTCGTTGGCCCGGGTTTCCATCTCGAGGGGCGATTCCCCGGCAGGGAACGAGCTCGGATCCTCCGCGAGCCGTGCGAGCGCATTGAACACTTCGCCGCATCGCCCGCAACGGACTTGGCCGCCCGCGGCGCGCAGCACTTGCGCCGACAAGCGGAACACCGTTTCGCATTTTACGCATTGCGTATACACGCTAAGCCGTTCTCCGCGCGTGGATGCAGCACCAGTCATCCCGCCCAAAGACTTGCACGATATCAAAACCGGAGGAATACGCGGCCTTCACCGCGTAGGCCTGCGATTTCAACAGGCCGGACAACACGAGGTCCGCGCCGATTTTGCAGGCCGCCTGGAGTACGGGGAGGAGCTCGATCAAGGGCTCGGCCAAGATGTTCGCGACGACGAGATCCACCGGCGGGAGCGACGGCGGCACGCCTTGTATTTCGAGTTGCGCCTCGACCCCGTTGCGGATCGCGTTGTCGCGCGTGGCAATCAGCGCCTGCGGGTCGAGATCGACGGCGATCACGTGGGAAGCACCCAGTTTCAAGGCGGCAATCGCCAGGATTCCCGAGCCGCACCCGTAATCGATCATCCGGCGGCCGGCAAGCGGTAAGGCGTCGAGCAGTTGCAGGCACAGAGCCGTCGTCGGATGGGTGCCGGTGCCGAATGCCAGCCCAGGGTCCAGTCGCACGATCGCGGCCTGCGGATCCTCGGGCGGCTCCTCGACGGACGGGCATACCCAGAGACGTCGCCCGAACCGCATGGACTTCCAGTCCTGCAGCCAGACACGCTCCCAGTCCCGACTCTCGATCGCGCGAAGCCTGGCCGAGTCCGTGATGTGGGAGCCCAAACGGGAAGCGAGCTCGCCGATGGTGTGCGCGGCCTCGTGGGAATCGTCGAACAGCGCGCGCACCAACGTGTCGCTCCATAGCCTGATCTCGCCGGGCTTGGGCTCGAGTACGGGCTCATCGCCCCGATCGACGAACGTGATGGAGATCGCCCCGGCCTCCTCGAGCGTCGTCTCCACCACTTCGGAGCTCAGGCTCGCGAGCGGAAATTCGATCTCATAGAGCATGATCGTGCGGCAAGCAGGTGCCCGAGGAGCGATGTCGGTGCTCACTTCAATCCGAGACGTCGCTCCAGATAGTGAATGTCCGTGCCGCCCTGCCGAAACGCCGAGTGATTGAAAATTTCCTGGTGCAGGGGAATGTTGGTTTTGATCCCTTCGACGACCATCTCGGCGAGCGCATTGCGCATGCGCGCGATCGCCGTGTCGCGTGTGTCGCCCGAGGCGATGACCTTGCCGATCATCGAGTCGTAGAACGGCGGCACGTTATAGCCGGTATACACGTGGCTGTCGACGCGGATGCCGGGGCCGCCGGGTGAATGCCACAATCTGATCGGCCCGGGTGATGGGATGAACGTCTTTGGATCTTCGGCATTGATGCGGCATTCGATGGCATGGCCGCGAATTTGAATGTCATTCTGGGTGTAGGGCAGCGCCTCGCCCGCTGCGATCAGCAGCTGCGCCTTGACGATGTCGATGCCGGTGACGAGTTCCGTCACCGGGTGCTCGACTTGTACGCGCGTGTTCATCTCGATGAAGAAGAACTCGCCGTCCTGGTACAGAAACTCCAGCGTGCCGGCATTGCGATAGCCAACCTCGCGGCATGCCCGCGCGCATCGCTCTCCCATGGTCTTGCGCTGCTTGGCGGTGAGTCCGGGAGCGGGCGCCTCTTCCAGCACCTTTTGATGGCGCCTTTGCATCGAGCAGTCCCGCTCGCCCAGATGCACGACATTGCCGTAATTGTCGGCCAGGACCTGAAATTCGATGTGCCGCGGCCGCTCGAGGAATTTCTCCATGTAGACCTGCGGATTGCCGAACGCTGCGAGCGCTTCCGACTGGGTCACGCTGATCGCGTTCAGAAGCGAAGCGTCCGTGTGAACCACGCGCATGCCGCGGCCGCCGCCGCCGCCCGAGGCCTTGATGATCAAGGGATAGCCGATGTCCTTGGCGATGCGGAAATTCTCGTCCGCGTCGGCGCCGACGGGCCCATCGGAACCCGGCACGCAGGGGACGCCGGATGCCTTCATGACCTTGATCGCCGAGACCTTGTCGCCCATCAAGCGGATGGTCTCGGCGCGCGGACCGACGAATATGAAGCCGCTTTTTTCGACGCGCTCGGCGAAATCGGCGTTCTCCGAGAGAAACCCATAGCCCGGATGGATGGCGACCGAGTCGGTCACTTCCGCGGCGCTGATGATGGCGGGCATGTTCAAGTAGGAAAGGCCGGCCTGGGGCGGCCCGATGCACACGGTCTCATCGGCCAGCAGAACGTGCTTGGTATTGAAATCGGCGGTCGAATGCACGGCGACCGTCTTGATACCGAGTTCGCGGCAGGCACGAAGAATGCGAAGCGCAATCTCGCCGCGATTCGCGATGACGACTTTTTCGATCATCGCGATTATTCGATGATGAACAACGGTTGGCCGAACTCGACCGGATCGCCGTTCTTGGCGAGGATCGACGTGACGCGCCCCGCCTTGTCGGATTCGATCTGGTTCATCATTTTCATGGCTTCGATGATGCACAGGATCTGTCCGACTTTGATCTCCTGGCCAATCTCCACGAAGGGCTTGGCGCCCGGCGCCGAGGCGGAATAATAGGTCCCGACCATCGGCGAGGTGATGGTCTGATCGTCGTTGCGTGGTTTGTGCTCGCCGGCGGCGGTGGCCGGCTTTGCGGGCGCGGCGGGGGCCGGTGGTGCCGGCTGCACGGCCGGCGCGCCAACCGTCACGGGAGCGGCCATCGACGTCCGGGGGTGACGACTGATGCGGACCGATTCCTCTCCCTCCGAAATTTCCAACTCCGAGATGCCGGACTCTTCCAGAAGCTCGATCAGCTTCTTAACTTTTCGAATGTCCATCCGAAAACCCCTTCGAATAAATGTCTGGTGTAGGACCTAAGCTGCGGCCAAATGCGCGCAGGCGGCGGTCAATGCGAGTTCGTACCCGAGGGGGCCGAGTCCCACGATGCAGCCGGCGGCGAGATCGGACAAAAAAGAGCGATGCCTGAACTCTTCGCGTGCGAACACGTTGCTCAGGTGAACCTCGATGAAAGGTACGGAAACGGCCAGAAAGGCGTCCCGCAGCGCGATACTAGTATGCGTGAACGCGCCGGGATTGATAATCACGAACGCCACGCCGTCGCTCTTGGTCGCCTGTACCTTGGCGATCAGTTCGTGCTCCGCGTTGCTCTGTGCGGCGATCAATTCGTGACCTTGGGCCGCCGCCATACGCTTAAGCTTCGCCTCGATATCGGTTAGCGTTGCCGCCCCGTAGATCTCCGGCTGCCGGGTACCGAGCAGGTTCAAATTGGGTCCATTGAGGAGAAGGATTCGCGTCATCGTCGACAGGTCATCGTTACCTAAAAGATGCGCGATATTAACCGGAAAGTGCCATGATTTGGCAAGCTTCTTACGCGAACTTCGCCGGAAGGGCGCCTAGCCCGATTTGCTGGGCCGCAGCTTCTGGAGTCCGTCGGCGATGCTGCGTCGGGCCTCTTGGAGTGCGATGCGCCCCTGGTTGAGATTCTGAACCACGGAAAGAATCAGTGCGGCCTGGGGTTGGTGCAATTCTCCCACAAAGAGCGCGACGACTTCGCCGCGCCGGTCGGTGAACACGGTAAAGGGGAACACCGGCGAGTCGAACCCGAGCGAACTTGCCACGTCGAGCGCGTCCTGCTCGCCGATCAGGAGCGGATACCCGATTTTGAGCTGCCGAGCGTAGCTTGCCACCTGGTCGCGATGGTCGACCGCTATTCCCAGCACTTGAACGCCTCGATCCGCCCATTCTCCCGACAATCCCTCCAGCAGCGGGATTTCGCGGCGGCAGGGGGCGCACCAGGTCGCCCAGAAGTTGATGACCAGGGATTTACCGCTCCAGGTATCGATAGGCGTCGATTTGCCCTCGAGATTACTTAGAGAGAACCGCGGTAATCGGTCCGGGATCTTGGCCGGCTGCGGTGCGGATTCGTCGGTGAGGTCGCTGGGTATCGGCGGGCTGGCGCCGACGGGAGTGGATATCCCCCCGCCCCCGGTGTTGGCGGGGGCCCTCAGGGCCGAATGAATGCGCCCGCCCGCCCATACTCCGACGATGACGACCAGGACGGCGCCCGCGAGCTGAAAGGCGCGATCGTTCATGCCGCGGGGAGCGGCAGCGTGCGTCCCTTGCGCAGCAACAATCCGGCTAAAAGGAATGCCAGCGCCCCGCCACCGATGGCAACCCCCTCCCAGTCATGGGCGGCCGGCGGCGGCAGGGACGCGCTGCCGGCGGGGGACAGCACTTTGGTGATGGGGGGGTAGCAGAGCCCAGCCTCGGCGCAACCCTGATAGGTCACCTTGATTTGTAGGGTATGGGCGCCGTAGTCGAGCCGCTGATACGCGACGGTGCCCTCGACCTGCTGGGTGAAAATCTCCTGGGTGCCAAGGTAAGGGTCGGTCTTGAGGGTCCCGCGGGGGAGACTCAGACCCGATACCACCAGGTCGGGGCTCTCGGCCACGACGCTCATCTTCGCCCGATAAAGGTAGTATCCGTCCGCGATGACCCACCGAACCCGAAGAGTTCCATTTTCCAGGCGAGCCCCGGCCCGAAAGGCCGCATCGGGGGAAAGGAAGTCGGTTTCGTTCGATTCGATGCCGCGCATCCACCAAGGCTTGGCGATGGCAGAGCCGCCCGTCATTACCAACAGGCTCAACATGATCAGTGCGCGGTTAAGGCTCATGGGGTGCACTTTATAATAAGTGGGGCCGGCGTGGGCGGCAGGCCATGCGCACCGGAACGGTGCGCGGGGAGCCACCGGGAGCGATGTGCAGCGCAGCAACCGCGCGAATCTCCTGCACGCCCCTTGATTCCGGGGAAACCGTCGCTATTATTAGCAGCCACAAGCGGGGAGTGCTAACACTCCTGGCCCATTTCCAACAGCAACCAGCATCAGGAGTCTTGTGCTATGAAGATTCGACCCCTTCATGACCGTGTGATCGTGAAACGCGAAGAAGAGGAGCGTAGATCCCCAGGCGGCATCGTGATCCCGGACACCGCGACCGAGAAGCCCATCTTCGGAAAGGTCATCGCCGTCGGCAAGGGCAAGATCTTGGAGAACGGCGAAATTCGCCCGCTCGACGTCAAGGTCGGCGACAAGATCCTTTTCGGCAAGTATTCGGGCACCGAAGTCAAAATGGATGGCGACGAGCTAGTTGTGATGCGTGAAGAAGACATCATGGCCGTGGTCGAAGGCAAGTAAGCGCTTCGCCCCACCTTATCGTTATCAAATCAATTCAGAGGAAATAGCCAATGGCTGCTAAAGACGTACGATTCAGCGACGACGCTCGTGGACGCATGTTCAAGGGTGTCAACATCCTGGCGAATGCCGTCAAGGTGACGCTGGGCCCCAAGGGCCGCAATGCCGTGCTGGACAAGAGCTTCGGCGCTCCTACCGTCACGAAGGACGGTGTCTCGGTCGCGAAGGAGATCGAGCTCAAGGACAAGTTCGAGAACATGGGCGCGCAGATGGTGAAGGAGGTCGCTTCCAATACCTCCGATGAAGCCGGCGACGGCACCACCACCGCGACCGTGCTGGCGCAAGCCATCATCCGCGAAGGTTTGAAGTCGGTCGCGGCCGGCGCCAACCCGATGGATCTGAAGCGCGGCATCGACCTCGCGGTCGCTTCCGCCACCGAAGAGCTCAAGAAGCTCTCCAAGCCCTGCAAGGACCCGAAGGCGATTGCGCAGGTCGGCACGATCTCCGCGAACTCCGACGAGAGCATCGGCAAGACGATTGCGGATGCGATGGCGAAGGTCGGCAAGGAAGGCGTGATCACGGTCGA
>JBEKHK010000011.1:0-121191 GCA_050012315.1 Steroidobacteraceae bacterium
TGCGGGGCGGCATCCATGGGTCTACAAGCGCGGAAATTGCAGAGCAGCTCTCATTATCCCGAAAAACCATTGAGACGTATCGCAGCCGAATCATGGTGAAGTTAGGTGTTCGGAATCGATCGAGTCTTTTTCGCTTCGTTTCGGCACATGAGCTCTCAGTCGAATGACGAAATGGACGGGTCGACGGCTCTGATACATTGGGGGCGCTTCGTGTGCCCGCGTTTGCGCGCAATCAATTCGAACGTCGACGACCTCGTGCTTGGGCGATTGCAGGAAACTGTGACGGCCGCCGGATACAACGTCCGAACCGCCGGTAGCGGCGTCGAGTCGCTGTATTCCCTGTAAAGCGGCTTTGCGTCCATCGGAGTCAGCGGCGTGGAGGAAAGCGGCCACGGAAAGGCGGTCACCGTGGACTCTTTGCTCAAAATGGCGAGTGCGAGTCGTTATTCGCGGTAGGCAGATAACGCCCGCCGCGCCTTAGATTGGCGAGACGGAAATCACTTCGCTTTACTATGTGACGCGTTCGTTACATTCGCAAAATGTCGTAACTTTCCCTACATCGTCTAGCCATCCATAAGAGGAGGCTGTGCCTCGTTGGGATAATTACTCGCGGGAACCCGGTCGATCGCCGCACTGATGGCGTTGTCCTGGTTGGCCCCTATGTCCTCGCCGAACGGGAGCTCCGGCAATGTATGACTTTGATCTCCGCGTTCGCTCTGTGGGGCTATCCTCTGGCCGTACGACGGGGACGCTACCAACAATGACCTGTGGGAATAGGTCGTGAGGTCGTTCATCAATCAATTGCAATGCTGAATCCCAAGAATGTGAGGGAGCGCCGCGCCGACTATCGCCGAGGGTACACAGAGCGTCCACACGTGCGCCGCCTCGGTGTGGTTCTTTCGTTACTCGGCCGTCGCAGAGATGGCTCTGAATTCCCAATGGATGTACTGCTCAAACCTGTCGAAGCCAGCTCGGGACTTGCCACGATCGCGATCGTGCGCGACATGACCGTTCGCCAGCTGCTGGAGGAGTCGCTTACGCGGGCGCGGGATTCGGCAGTGCGAGCGAACGAAGTAAAATCGAGCTTCCTTGCCGCCGCCAGTCATGACTTGCGCCAACCGCTGCAGACCATCTGGACTTTGCAAGCGGTGCTGGCGCGCGCCTTCGAAAAAAGCGAGTACGCGCCGCATATCGCTTTGCTTGAGGAAGCGGTCCGGAACATGGATCAGATGCTTTCCGCGCTGGTCGACATCAATCGACTGGAAATGGGGGCAATCCAACCTGTGATCCGGGATTTTTCGTTGCAGGAGATCCTGCCTCGGCTGCGCTCTGAATTCGGCTATGCCGCATCCAGCAAGTCGCTCACCTTGGATATCGACGCCTCCGCCGAATGTGCACGCAGTGACTCGATGCTATTGCCGGTGATTCTGCGGAATCTGATTGGTAACGCCATCAAGTACACCCGGCAGGGATCGGTTCGGCTACGTGTCCGCAGCTAGGCGACCGAGCTCTACATTGATATTATCGATACGGGACCCGGCATCGCACCGGAGCATTTGCGGCGGCTGTTCGAGGCTTTCTATCAAATAGATAATTCCAACCGGGATCAGCGCGAAGGTGTCGGCCTCGGTCTGTCAATTGTTCAAACCATCTGTCGCCTCCTTCGGCACACAGTCACTATAGAGTCGGGTGCGGGCGCGGGTTCGACCTTCACGCTTCAACTACCACGAGGTGCAGCGACCGAAGTAACCGCCGAACCGATCCAGCTCCCGGTGTTGGTTACGGCGCCGATTGGCGGCGCCTTCAAGGTGCTGCACATTGAAGATGATCCTGGGGTGGCCCGCTCCATGGCCATGCTGTTGCGCCTGCAAGGATACGAGGTATTCAGTGCGGCGACGCGTGACGAAGCGATGCACCACGTTGAAGTGCTCGGTCAGGACAGCGCGGCGCGCGCTCACCTACTCAGGTCGACGAACAAACCCCGTCGATAAACTCACGGGTTTCGTGGGTGTCCGCCGGAAGGACGCTGATCGCTCACTCAGGCATCCTGGTTCGATCCGCTGCAGGCATGTGAATGGCTGATTTCCAGCGGTTGAATGCACGGCGCCGTCGTACATGTAGCAGGAGGGTGATTGGCCCTCCTGCTACACATGAACGAACGAGGACCAAGGTCTTACCTGTGGTGGGCGTCGTTGTACTTGTCGCCTTCCACTATTTCTTCTTGCGCGTGCCTCAGTAGATCGATGGCCTTTTCGGCATGTCCGCCGAATTCGATGCCCTTGTTTGCCTTTTGGGCCTCTACGATGTGATTGATTGCACTCTCCGCGTCGTGATGGGCATCGCGGAGATTAGGATGATGAATTTCATAGGCGAGGGCGATCGTCGTGACCAGCGTGGCGGAAAGCGAAGCGATGACAAGTCTCTTCATAAGAATCCTCCTTCGAGATGACCTGACCAGTGATGATTATTTTGCCGTGCTCCGTGTCCATGGAACATCAGAAAGTATAGTACGGACCTCCCTTTCGACGTCTCTACTCTACGTGAGTTTTCGTGGCACCGCGCATCGATCAACGACGGCCGCATCCAGTTTCTCAACGGTCGCCGGCCGCCGTCGATTTGTGATTATCGGGACTCGAGTCACGCACCTCGGTACACCACCCCATTCATACTAAAGGAAACCTATAGTCCATAGGCTTGGCTCCAAACGCGCCAATCCCAAAGTCGAATCCGCATGAAACAAGCAGCATCGAGACCCCGTGACTTCGCGAACCGGCTATGGCTGACGGGGGTGATGACCCTCGGTCTCTCCGCCTGCTATTCCGACGGCAGCAGCTACATCGTGCCTCCCCCTCCCGCCTACAGCATTGCAGGGACCATTACCGGCCTCAGCGCAGCCGGATTGGTGTTGCAGAACGAGGGTGGTGACAGCTTGGCGGTGAACGCAAATTCCTCCTCCTTTCGCTTCGCAACCCAGGTCGCGGCGGGCGGGGCATACAACGTGATCGTTTCAGCCCAGCCAACCGGGCTCACCTGCACCGTCAGTCACGGTTCGGGCAACAACGTCGCCGCTCCGGTCACCAATGTCAGCGTCGCCTGCAATCCCGTCTCCTATACCCTGGCGGGCACCGTAACCGGACTCACCGCCGATGGACTGGTGCTGCAGAACAATGGCGGCGATAACCTTGTCGTGAATACGAACGCCGCGACGTTTCAATTTTCGACGCCGGTCGCCGCCGGAGGCGGCTACCGTGTTGCGACCCTCACTCAACCGGCGGGCCTGATCTGCACGGTCAGCCACGGCAGCGGGACCAATGTGAGAGCCGATGTCACCAACGTCAGCGTCACTTGCAGCGCCAGCACCTTCACCGTCGGCGGAACGGTGACCGGGCTGACGGCGAGCGGCTTGGTGCTGCAAGATAACGGCGGGGACAATTTGATCGTCGCCGCCGGTGCCTCCTCTTTCGTATTCGCCACGCCGGTTGCCTATGGCAGCAGCTACGCCGCCACGGTGTTCGCGCAGCCTGCCGGCCAGAGCTGCTCGGTGTCCAATGCCACGGGTCCGGTCAAGGCGGACGTGACGGGTGTGACGGTCGCTTGTTCAACCATCATGACGTACACGCTAACCGCCGGCAGCGGTGCCAACGGCAGTATCGCTCCCGCCGGTCCGGTCTCCGTCAACGGCGGCGGCAGCCAGGGTTTCGTTGCGATCCCCAACGCAAGCTATGTCGTCAATCAATGGCTGGTGGATGGAGCGGTGGCGCAAAGCGGCGGCGCCACGTTCACACTAGGCAATGTCACGGCCAATCATACGGTCAACGTGACGTTTGCGCAGGCCGCCTTGAGTCCCAGTGTCTCTTTCCTGGCTCTGGCGGCGAATGGCAATGCGAGGCAGATCAGCATCACCAACACCGGCACGGTGGTGGCCGCCAACGTCTCCGTTGCATCTTCTGGATTGCCGTCAGGCACGACCATTAGTTCGTCGAACTGCACCGCGACCTTGGCCACCGGGAATTCTTGCAGCATCACCGTCACGCCGGGAGCGAACTCGACATCGAATTGTACGACGGGAGGCGCCGCGACCCCCGGCACCATCACCGTGTCGTCCGCCGATGCGTCACCGAGCGCGGTGAACGTGGCGGTGTTGAGCTACGGCTGCATCTACCAGGGGGGCTATCTCTACTCGCTGGACGACACCACCGCAACCACCATGAGCATCGGCGGCAAGGTGGCGGCACTGATCGACCAGTCGGCGGGCATCATCTGGAGTTCCGACAGCACGGGGTCTTACGATGGCGGCGTGAGCATTTGGGGCATTGCCCAAACGTCGACCTCGAGTTCTCCCAGCCCGGCATCCACACCGTATGCGGGGCAATCGAGCTGCAATGGCGCCACCGATGGCGCATGCGACAGCAACAACATCAATGTCTACTACTACAACGTGGCATCGCCGCCGGTGACGATTCTCGCTTACTACGCGGCAGCGCTCTGTGACCAACTCATCAGCGGCTATTCGGATTGGTATCTGCCGTCCATTTGTGAGCTGGGGTACGACGCGGGCGGCAGCGGCAGCGGCTGCGGAACGGCGGGGGCTCCCACGCTGCAAAATATGCAGTCGAACTTGGTGGATACCGGAACCGTGAATCTTGTCGGAGTCCATTGGAGTTCCACCGAAATGAGCGGCGACCCGCTGTCCTACGCCTGGGTTCAGTACTTCGCGACCGCCGGCGGCAGTCTTCAGCTCGTCGCGATCAAGTCAATGGCGCCCAGTGTACGGTGTTCTCGCGCGCTATCTCCGTAGGTTCTGGCGGCGGGGCACGTATTGCTGCTGCTGCATCCATGCCGCTTACGCGCTTGCGGAGGACGACATATATTTTTGCTCGAAAATCTCGATCGGCACGGGCTTGCCAAAGATATAGCCTTGCATTTCATCGCAGCCCAGCAATCGTAGCTGATGTAGTTGCTCCTCCGTCTCGACACCTTCCGCCACGGTATTAAGGTTCAACGCGCGCGCCAAATTGATGATGACCGACACCAGTGTCAGTCCGCCGGGTCCCGAAACCATCTCTGTCACGAAAGAGCGGTCGATCTTGAGCGTATCAACGGGCAATTTAGCCAGGTAGCTGAGCGAGGAGAAGCCGGTGCCGAAGTCGTCGATGGCAATCGTGACACCCAATGCGCGAATCGCCCGAAGGCTGACAGTGCTGTGATTGACATCCTGCATAATCAGGCTCTCCGTGATCTCCAACTGAAGGCCCGCTGCAGCTTCTGGCGTAACACTGATGGCCTCTTGGATCTCCGCGATGAAATTTTTATTGCGCAGTTGGAGCGGCGACACGTTCACCGCGATGCGCAGGGCGGAAAGACCTCGATTACGCCAACGGTGGTGGTCTTCAATCGCTTGGCGCAGCGCCCAACGCCCAACATCGTGGATCAATCCGGTTTCTTCGAGGATTGGAATAAAGCGACCGGGGAGAGTGAGGCCGGACACTTGATCGTTCCATCGGATCAATGCCTCGGCCCCGGTCAGCTTGCCGCTTACGATGTTTACCTTGGGTTGGTAGTGAAGCACGAATTCCTTTCTGTCGAGCGCTCTTCGTAGGCGATTCTCTATGCCTACGCTTATGGCCACGGTTTCAGTCATTTTCTGCGCGTAAAATAGGTATCGGTCGCGGCTCGCCTTGGCTTTCTTTAGCGCCGCCTCGGCGTTGTTGAACAAGGTATCGGCGTCAGTGCCATCGTCCGGGAATACAGCGACGCCAATTTTTGCGGCCAACCGGTACACTGCATCATTCAGACTAAATTCCTCGTTCATGAAATCCGCGCTCGTTTTCTCGAGCACCTTCGCCACATCGGCCTCGTACCTGACTTTGGGCAGCACTACGGCAAAATGGTCTGCATCGATGCGTGCGACGAGATTGGCGTTCCCGGCGTTCTGTGCCAACCACTCGGCAACCTGCCTCAGAACCGCGTCGCCGGCCGGCCTACCTAGGCTGTCGTTGAGCTTCTTGAATCGCTCCAAATCGATCAGAAACACGGCCGCCTTGTGTCCATCGTCGGTCGCCTTGCGCATGTACTGCGTGACCTGCTCGAGAAACGACCGCCGGTTCGGCAGTCCCGTGAGCACATCGTAGTAGGAGAGACGATGAAGTTGCTCCTGCCGTTCAAGGTGATCTATTGCGAACGCGACATTTCCGGCTAGTTCGGTCAATAGCAGCAATCCCGCTGGGTCGAAGAATTCCGGTTTGCTCGTGTACAACGCGAACACGCCGATTGCATTTCCCGAGACAATCAGCGGAAGTACGGCTATCGAACGTATACCCGCTTCGACGTGCATCTTGCGAAAATTGAGCCTTTCGTCGTGCTGTACGTCGTTGGAGACGACCGCCGCTTTTTCTCTTAGCGCCCTCGCGGCCATCGTTTTTCCTTGCGGCGTGCCCTCGCTCGATGCGAAATAACGCTCAATGGCGTTCATCGCCGGCTCGTCGAGGCCCGCCCAGGCCACAGGAACAATTCTGTTCTCGTTGGGATCTACGATACCTATCCACGCCATCTCGAATTCCCCATGCTCGACGGCAGTCTGGCAAGAGCGGGTGAAAAGGTCTTCGCGATCACGTACCCGCACCATCGATGTGCTTATGCCGGTGACCATCGCGTATAGGCGATTGAGGCGCTTGAGCCTATCCTCCGCTTTCTCCCGTTCGGTTCGATCCCTTGCCACCCGCCAGCCGGAGACGGCGGCAATCAACAGTGCCAGGGTGCTTCCCCCGACCAAGGCGACTTGGGCCTCACGATAGCGGCTCGCGGCGGCCGAATTGCGTTCGCGCAGCAGCTGTTGCTCTTCCATCTGCATGTCTTGAACCGTGACGCGAATCGAGTCCAAAAGGGAATCGCTCTGCCCACTTCGAATGAGGGACACCGCATCTTCGGCAGATGGTTTGCCCTGCGCTCTGACAAATGTCTCACCGCGTTGGGCCATCTGTTGCAGCAAACCGGTGATCATGGTCAGGCGACGTTGCTGACGTGGGTTATCCGCCGTCAGTGCTCGCAGGGCTCGTTGTTCGTTATCCACCAACGATGTATTGGCGCGCGGCCATTGAAGATATGCGGCGTCAGCGCCGCTCAACGCGAAGTCACGATACTCATTCTCAATATTTTCCATCCCCAAGCGCAGGGTTGCGAGATGTGCAAGAACCTCACTCGTATGCTGGGCCCATTGGGCACTTTTAGAAGAGGCGAGAACGCTGCGGTAAGCAACGATGCCGACAATAAGAAGTGCAGCCATGACCGCGCCGAACGCGACCCGCACCTTTAGCATAACCGGCAATCGTGTCTTCATCTCATCCATGACCCAGGCAGCACTTCGAACGCACGCAAGGCCTCAAGCATTAAGGACCGCGGCGCACGAATGGCCCACCCTGCTATTTAAGCAGGCTGTCGGCTCAGCCCACCGTGCGGCAGTCATCAGTAATGTGCATTTCGACCAGCCGCGCACGGTTCGTCATGGGATGGAATATTGAAGCTTGCCGCGACCGATACTCTTTGGATGAAGATGGAAACCGAGACTATGAGTGTAAGCCTAGGCAATTGTCCGCAAAATGCACTCGGGTCATCCCTGAATGCGCTCGAGTGTCCTGTCAGCAGGTACGAGGGCAACTCGATCATCAGCCTTGAACGCATGGATTACCGCGCTACACGACGCGGGTGAGACGAGTAACATGCGTCCACGCGAGAGGGAGATATGTATCGTGGGAAGAAAAGCCATCAATGCTCGGGGCGCTGCAGCCATCGGCCCGTACTCGCATGCGGTCGACGGTTCTCGATTCCGCCGGACTGACCTTCGAGGACGACGATAGGCTGCGCCAGCGTCCCACTCAACGCCCGCGTCGAGATCGGTTGCATCGCGGAAGTGCGCCGGACTGATTGATGCTCACCCGGCGGGTGCGCCGCCGCCACAGATACCCTATCCTCGGTGGACCTGCGGAATTTGTCGTCGCGCGCCGCGCATCGCAACACCCGAGGGGCGCTGAAAGCAAATCAGCTGTCGCGCACAACTGCATCCTGTAGGAGACCAGCATCATGTTCATCGCCATGAATCGATTTCGCATCGCGCCCGGTCGTGAGGCCGAATTCATCGAGGTCTGGCGCCAACGCGACAGTCATCTCACCGGCGTCCCAGGCTTTCGACATTTCCATCTGCTTCAAGGACCCGCCGATTCCCAAGCGGCAATATTCGTCTCACATTCCACCTGGGACAGTGCGGCGGCTTTCGAGGCCTGGACGCACTCGGAGGCCTTTCGCGCCGCCCATGCCAATGCGGGGCAGCAGCGCGGGCTCTATCTCGGACCACCCCATTTGGAGCTTTTCGAGGCCGTGCTGTAGCGGCGCACGCCCTAGCCTCCGGAGTACGCCTTTTTGGTCGTGCGCCGAGTGCGGGACGGGGTAGCCCTGGGCGGCTTTGCCGCCGAGGGTAGGCTGGACTGAATCAACGCGGCCTGATGCTCGGGGCTCAAGGGCATCGCGGAGGCTTCGATGAGATCCTCCTCCGCGACGGAATCCGAGCCGAGATCCGTGGGGCGAGTCGGGCGGAACGGAAATAACTCCCGGATCCTGCCTCTCGACACGAGTTCGAGGAGCTCGGCCTCGGGGTAGGTGCTCAAGCGCGTGACGGCCTCTACGACGGCTCCGAGGGTCGCTGGGGCGTCTGCTTCTAACTTGAGGAATTCACTCATAAAATCACCGATCAGAGGCTGCCGATGTCTACCAGAAGCAACACTATACGCCTAGCCCCGCGGACTCACTAACGACGCGGGTCAAGCAATGCCGCCAGGGTCTCGGCGTGCGCTTCATCGGCGATAAAGAAGCGCCCGTCGTTCTTGCGCTTCACCTCGGCGGGCAATGGGGCCGTGGGCGCTAGGTTCGTGAGGCCGCAGGCGGCATAGAGGCTCAACAGGGCTTTGCCGCCGGCGGCAGCGGCGTGAAGTCCGATCCGGCCGCGCAGGCCCGCGTTTTGACTCAACACGATGGCATTGTCCAACAGCACGCGGCCGAGCGCGGGTGGCCGGGTCATGCCGAAATCGGACTTGAGCAGCGCGGGATCCGCCGCGCTCATGAACCAGATGAAATACGAGTCGAGGCGTCTCCTCACGTCTAGGTACGGATAATGCTCGATAAAAATCGACATGCCGACGCGCACGAAGCGGCCGCTGTCGGCCCGCGCCCAGACGACCAGCGGACGGCAGTAACGGCGCTTGGCGAGTTGGACCAAGTGGCACAGCGGCAGGAGCACGGACCAAGCCCAGAAGCGATCGGCTCGCGTGCGATTGCGCGCGTGCTTCGGGCCGAGTCGCGCGTCCCACCAGGCAGCATCGCTCGCCAGCATGTCGGTCATGCGGATGTCGACCGAGTGGGTGCGGTCAGCCTTGCTGGGTGCGGTACGCGTGAAGCGGCGCGGTTGCGCGCTCATGGGAGCTGCCTTGCACGCACAGTCACTCGTCGGGGTTCACGAGGCATATCGAATTATACAAGAACGGTTGGATCGACCGCGGCGCAGGAGCGCACCTGGGTGAGCGGCTCGAACACGATCTCTGAATTTCGAGGTCCGAAAGCGGCGAGACTCGGTCAAATCCGCGGTGTATGTTCGCAGAACGACGACCTTTCGTTCGATGGCCGGCATATCCGATTGGAATTCACCTCATGTCTAGCGCTAGAGATTACGTATTGGGGACACACCAGGCTGAGATCGATCGCCTGGGCTTGCAACACCAGGTCTGGCGTCCGCACATGTTGGATGCCTGGAGTCGGGCCGGGATGACCCGGGGCTCGAAGGTCATCGACTTCGGTGCGGGGCCGGGCTACGCGCTCCTGCCGCTCATGACCGACATCGGCTTCAAGGTCCGGGAGGTCCGCCCCCTGCTCTTTGCGGTGCACCCGTCGCACTTTACCTGGCAGTGGCCCGCCGCATTCGTCGCGACCAATGCGGCGCGCCTGGTGGAGCTCGGACGAGTTTCTCGGCAATGGGCCGATGCGGTGGAGCGAGATTTTATCGCGTTAGCGGCGAACCCCGATGCCATCCTGGTGACGCCCCTCGTGATGGAGATCATCGCAGAGAAATAAGGCGGCTCTCACCCTGGGATGTCTCGACTCGGGCAAATCGCGACGCTATTCTGCGCAGGCATTCAACAGTTCGAAGGAGAGTTCGATGACCGTTGCACTACTGACCGGCGGCTCGCGCGGCATAGGTCGAGCAATCGCCATGCACTTGGCCCGCCGTGGCGTGCGTGTTGCGCTTCACTACCGCAATAATCGCGCCGCCGCCGAAGCAACCCTCGCCGAGCTTCCCGGCGCCGGACACGCTCTCTTCGACGCCGATCTCGCCGATGTGCCGGCCACGACGGACCTGTGGCATCGGGTGATCGCTGAGTTTGGCGACGTGGACGTCCTGATCAATAACGCCGGCATCTACCGGATGCATCCGCCCCTGACCACTGGACATGATTCCTGGCAGTCCGCCTGGCACGAAACACTGGCGGTCAATCTCACCGCCCCGGCCAACCTCTCGTGGCTCGCCGCGCGACGCATGGCCGCCCGACCGCATCCCGCCAATGCGGCTTTCGGCCGCGGCCGGATCGTCAACATCTCCTCGCGCGGCGCCTTCCGCGGCGAGCCGGACGCCCCCGCGTATGGTGCGAGCAAGGCGGGCCTCAACGCGTTGTCTCAGTCGATGGCCAAGTCGCTCGCACCCAGTGCCATCTATGTGTACTGCATAGCGCCGGGCTGGGTAGAAACTGAAATGGCCCACAGCCACCTCACCGGCCCCGACGGGCCCGCAATCCTCGCCCAGCATCCCCTCGGACGCGTGAACCAACCCGATGAGATGGCCGCGGCGACGGTCTATTGTGCGCTCGACGCTCCGCCCGCCATGACCGGCGGCGTGATCGACGTCAATGGAGCAAGCTATCTACGTACCTGAGCCCCAAGTTCACCAGGCGTCTGAACTAATTCGCCAACTCGGTTAGAACTGAGGAGGACTTACCTCCGCCACTGATAGACCAGGAGCGCGCCGTCGCGCGGCGCCGACTCTCTACGCATTCCCGAATGACTGGGGAATAAAACGGCGCTATCCGAAGTCTTCTCCCCTGAACTGCCACTTTAGGAGACAGACATGTCGGAAGATCAACTGCGGATATCGCGTCGCAACGCCCTGAAATGCATGGCCTATGGCGGCGCCGGCACCCTGTTTGCGCTGTCGGGCGGCGTCTTCACGCCGATCGACCTGGCCATGGCGCGAGGCTACGACGAGACTAAGGAAGCAAAGAGCTTGGGCAGGCCGCTGTTCGTTCAGATCAGCGACACCCACATCGGTTTCAACAAGGAAGCGAATCCGGACGTCAACGGCACCCTCACCCAGACCATCGATATCGTCAATGCAATGCCGGTGCAGCCGGCGCTGATCATTCACACCGGCGATATCACGCATCTGTCGAAGCCCGCCGAATTCGATATGGCGCAGCAGCTGTTCTCTCGTCTGCGTACCACCGAAATGCACACCGTGCCCGGCGAGCACGACACCACCGACGCCACCGTCTCGGAATACTTCAACCGGTTCGGCAAGGCATCCGCCAACAAGGGCTATTACAGCTTCGATCACGCCGGCGTGCATTTCATCGCACTCATCAACGTGCTCGAGTTCAAGCCGGGCGGTCTCGGCACTCTGGGCGCGGAACAACTCGCCTGGGTTGCGGCCGACCTGAAAGGCCGTTCGGCGAGCACGCCGATCGTGGTCTTTGCCCACATGCCGCTGTGGACGATCTATGAGCCGTGGGGTTGGGGTACGGGGGATGCGGATCAGCTCCTGATCCAGTTGCGTCGCTTCGGTTCGGTCACCGTGCTCAACGGCCACATCCATCAGATCGTGCAGAAGGTCGAAGGCAACGTGACCTTCCATACGGCCCGCCCGACGTCCTATCCGCAGCCGGCCCCCGGCGTGGGCTCGGGGCCCGGCCCACTCAAGGTCCCTGCCGATCAATTGCCCGGGTTGCTGGGAATCACCAGCGTCTCGGTGGTGAAACATCCGAGTTCGCTCGCTCTCACTGACACCACCCTCGCCTAGTCACCCATCGACGCTCAACCTAAGGAGGATTTTCCAGTGATTACTCGACCAAACCGATTGTTGCTGACGGCGGTCAGCTTGGCGACCCTGACCGGGATTGCGGCCTACCTACCGTCGGCCGCGCAGAGCCCGGACTCCACCAAGATCGTCATCAAGGATTTCATGTTCATGCCAACGCCTCTGACCATCAAAGCAGGCTCGACCGTGGTCTGGTCCAACATGGACGATGAACCGCACAACGTGGTCAGCGACACGGGAATGTTCCGCTCGGGCGGCATGGACACGAGCGAGAGCTTTAGCCACAAGTTCGACAAGCCGGGCACCTATCATTTCACGTGTTCGATCCATCCGCGCATGGTCGGAACGATTGTCGTTCAGTGATGCCATGAAAAGCATGACGAAAGCAGGCGTTGGTGCCGTCGCGACCCTGGCGATACTCGCGATCGGCGGCGGCCTGTTCATCGAGTCGGGGTTCTACGACATCGGCGCCGACCATCATCACACCAAGGTCGTGTTGGCCGTCATCGAGCGATTGCGCGAGCGCTCCATCGCTGCGCGCGCGCGCGCGGTGCAGGTTCAGGACTTGGACGATCCGGGGAGGATGGCAGCCGGTGCACGGCACTACGCGGCGCTTTGCGCCGGCTGTCACCTGGCGCCCGGAGTAACGAAGTCCGACGTCCGGCCGGGCCTCTATCCGCACCCACCGAACCTCGCGCAGGAAGACATCACGGACACCCGCCGAGCGTTCTGGATCATCAAACACGGGATCAAGATGAGCGCCATGCCCGCCTGGGGGAAATCCCTGGATGATGCGACGATCTGGGATATCGTGGCGTTTACGCGCCGGATGCCGACCATGTCGCCTGAGACGTATCAGCAGCTTTCGAAGAGCCTCACAGAGGGATCGTGAAGACAGCCTTGGGCAATCCGCGCCCTCGGGCATGGCTTCTGGGCAGCGAAAGTACTCGTAGCTATCGACTCGGGGTTGATCAGAGCTGAGGCACGAAGATCCGCTTCGGGAACGTTTTGTCCAGGAGGTCCAAGAACGCGCGGACTTTGGCACCCACGAGACGTCGCGAATTATGCAGCGCCCAGATCTCCACGGCAGGGCCGTCCTGACCTCCCCAACGAATGAGCCGGCCCGCTGCGACATCATCAGCCACGAGCATCTTCGGAAGCAGCGCAGCGCCCGCCCCCGCCAGTACCGCATCACGGACCATGAATAGCGACGAAAGTTGTAGAACCGGTTCAGGCCGAAGCGTGACGCCGTTGCTTTCTTTGGTCCGCAAGCGCCACACCATGTCGGGAGGCGTAGTGGTCAACAATACGGCTTTCACCGAATGTTCCGCCTTGGTGAAAGCGGGACGCCGCATTTGGGGTGGCCCCACGATCAACCGCTCGTCATTCAAAACGCGACGTCCCACGAGACGTTCATCCGCAGGCGGATCGACCCGTATCACCACATCGTAGCCGTCTTCCACCGGATCGACCTTTCGATCCTCTGCCACGACCTCGAGCTGCACTTGGGGGTAAGCAAGCGCGAACCGTGCGCCAAGCCGTCCAAGGACGACGTGCGCAAAAACCACGGGGGCGCTGATACGCAACCGGCCACGTGGGATGGCAGCCCCTGAAGCGGCTGCCTCCGCCGCTTCGACGATTTCTGCAAGCGGGCCCTCCGTGCGCTTATGGAGCGATTGCCCCTCCTCGGTTAGGCGCAACACGTGAGTCCCACGCTCGATCAATCTCACACCGAGGCTTTGTTCGAGCTCCGCGACCTTGCGCGACAGCGTTGCTTTCGGTCGCCCGGAGATTCGGCTGGCACGGCCGAACCCGCCGTGCGTTGCGACCAGATTGAATGCGGTCAGTGCGTGCAAATCCATACCTGTTCCGTTATTGAGACACCTAGTCCCAATCTTGCCATCTTCCTGCTCATAAATGGAACGGGTACTTTGTTCCTCGAGATAACCGCTTTCTGCAACCCTGTAAGGAGTATCGACATGGCAATTCTAGTGACTGGCAGCACGGGGACGATCGGGTCCCAAGTCTTGGATCAACTGAAAGGTCAGGATGGTGAAGTGCGGGCATTGACGCGCTCTCCGGACAAAGCGCGGCTACCGGCTGGCATTAGGCCGGTGAAGGGGGATCTCGCCGACGTCGATTCGGTGCGGGCAGCGCTCAGCGGCGTGAGTACGCTGTTCCTGCTCGCCCCGAACGTCGCCGACGAATTGACACAAGCCATGCTGGCGTTGACTGTCGCGCGGGACGTCGGCGTAAAGGGCATCGTTTACCTGTCGGTGTTCAAGGGCGAGAGTTACTCCGACGTGCCGCACTTCGCCGGCAAGTATGCGGTGGAACGCATGATCGAGGACCTCAATCTGCCGGCGACCGTGCTGCGCCCGGCGTATTTCATTCAGAACGATCTTCGTCAGAAAGACCCGCTGCTGACTCACGGCGTATACGGAGTGCCGGTGGGATCGAAGGGCATTTCAATGGTCGACGTGCGCGACATCGGCGAGGCCGCTGCGATCGAACTCCTGCGGCGCGATGGTGCGCCGGCACCGCTCAGCCGCGAGACCTACGACCTGGTTGGGCCCGACAGCCTCACCGGGCAGGATATTGCCGCCATTTGGGCCAATGCGTTGGACCGCACCATTCGCTATGGAGGAGACGATCTCGTCCTCCTGGAGCAGCGCTTCAGGAGCATGCTGCCGAGTTGGCACGCCCTGGACTTGCGCTTGATGTTCCACCGCTACCACACCGACGGCGCGGTCGCGACTTCCGCCGCACTCGCACGCCTCTCCGCACTGCTCGGCCACGCCCCTCGCTCCTACCGCGACTTCGCGAGCGATGCCGCGCGTCAATGGACCTGATTGGACCGGCCGGCGCGGGTCCGCGCCGGCATTCCTTCGCCAACTCGCTGAGCTGATCGACCGGTATGGAGACGATCCCGCGAGAGATTCTCGGTCACCGACTTGACCCGGCTCACCAGATCTCGCCGTTACTCGCTTAATACTTAATATATTTCAATTGATTACCATATATTCTTACAGTTATTTACACATCAAGCGGCGAGCGACGATGAGCCGCCGCTGAAGCAAAAACCATTGCGCGTATCGGCCGGCAGGTTCATGGTCGGCGAATCCGCGCTTTCGGGAGAGCCGACCATGAGCAGTAACGGAGTTGCGCTTGCCGAGTCGACTGCCCGCGAACACGTCCGCACGCAGAACCTAGCCGCCCTCAAGTACGCGCTGGCGGGGCTCGCCGGCGCCAGCATCGAGTGGTACGACTTCTTCCTCTATGCCACGGCAGCGGCGCTGGTGTTTCCGAGCATCTTTTTCCCGGCCGCGATGCCCCCGTTCGTCGCTCTATCGGCCTCCTTCAGCACCTTCGCCGTCGGCTTCCTGATGCGTCCGGTCGGCGCCGTGCTTTTTGGACACATCGGCGACCGGCACGGCCGCAAGGTGGCGTTCGCGATCGCCTTGATCCTGATGGGAACTGCCACGGCGCTCATCGGCCTCCTCCCGTCCTACCGGACGGCCGGCGTGTTCTCGCCGCTCGCGCTCGTGCTGCTGCGGCTCGCGCAGGGTATTGCGGTCGGGGGCCAATGGGGCGGCGCGGTCCTGCTTGCGACGGAAAACTCTCCCACCTACCAGCGCGGCTTCTACGGCAGCATCCCTCAGGCGGGCGTCTCGGTCGGCGTCGTGCTCGCCAACCTCGGTTTCATCGCCGCCAGCGGCGCGATGTCGAATCAAGCCTTCATGGCCTATGGCTGGCGCATTCCTTTTCTGTTCAGCGTGGCGCTGATCGGGTTCGGCCTGTACCTGCGCTTTCGGGTCGAGGACACCGCAGCGTTCCGTCACCTCGATCCTTGCACGGCAGAACACGCGGCAGCGAACTGTGCCGCGGCGGGCTCGGGAAGTGCCCGCTCGCCGGTCATTGACGCCATTCGGCTTCACTCAACGCTCATTCTCCGCGCCGGCGGATCCTACGTCTCGACCGTTCTGCTCTTCTACATCTTGATCACCTATGTGGTGGCATTCGGTACCAGCGCCTCGGGCCTGCATCTGCCGCGAGCGACCCTGCTGAACGCCGTGCTGATCAGCACCATCGTGCAACTGCCGGCTGTTTTTCTGGCGGGCCTGCTGTCCGACCGTTACGGACGGCGCCGCATCTTCATGACCGGTATCGCCCTGGCGGGAGCTTGGGCTTTCGTTCTGTTTCCGCTCATCGAGACGCGCTCGTTTGTGTGCATCACTGTCGCCCTCGGCGTCGCCACTTTCTTCCTGTCCCTGACTGCCGGGCCGATGGCGGCCATGTTCGCGGAGCAGTTCGCCGCGCCGATTCGCTACTCTGCGATTTCGTTGTCCTATCAAACGGCGGCGATCATCGGCGGCGGCCTGGCGCCCGTCATCGCCACCGCCCTGTACGCACGCTTCCACAGCAATCTCGGGGTTTCGCTCTACATCGCCGGTGCCTGCGCCGTCTCCCTGGTGTGTGCCGGTACGCTCAAAGTGGTAGTCGGCTCGAGGCGCGTCGAGGAATCTGTCAAATCACCCCGGCTCTAAAGTTCGGGCTTCTGCGGCCGATAGAGCGGCGATGAGTTCCATCAGCAGTGTTCTGCCCACGACCGTGTTGCCGGCCGCGCCCAGCAGCGGACTCGCCGCGATCGCGGCCGGCGGCCAGCAGTTGAGCCAGGACGCGGCGCAGATCGCGAACCCCGGCAATCAAACTCCGATCAATCCGCTCGTTGATCTCGCCCAATCGAGCTCGCTCGCTGAAGCCGGTGCAGAGGTCATTCGCACCTCGAACCAAATGCTCGGCACCCTGCTCGACATGTTTGCCTGAACGCCCGACGCGGCGCGAATTCCTACCCGAGCATCGGATAATCCGTATTGCCTTGCCGGCTGATTCCGGTGGCCTCGGCGATGATCAATCCAGCCGTGGCGCGTTGCCGATAATACTCACCCATCGATCGGGTCGAATAGGCTCGTCGTCAAAGAGTATCCTATGTTTTAATAATATATAACAATAACTTAAATAACATATCTAAGGTTATTTGTCGATTCTTGCGGATGACGCGAGGCAGAGTTTTCGGTTCTCGCCGATGACCGCCGCCGGGATGCCGGTCACCGCGGCTCGGGCGGCGGCGAACAGATACGATACGCGTCCCGGCGCGATCCAATATTCCGCCCGCTCGATCTGGCCCAAGCTCTCTTTTAGTACACTTCAGCTCGGCCACCCATCAATAATCACGGAACTCGCACGTGCCATCGATATTCCTGAGCTACGCCTCCGACGATCGCCAGGCCGCGCGGACGATCGGCGATGCGCTCGCGAAGCTCGGCATGGATGTCTGGCTGGACCAAAGCGAGCTCGGCGGGGGCGACGCCTGGGATCAGAAGATCCGCAAGCAGATTCGCGAGTGCGATTACTTCATGCCCATCGTGTCCGCCCGAACCGAGGCGCGGCACGAAGGATATTTTCGCCGCGAGTGGCGCTTGGCGGTCGAGCGCACCTTGGACATGGCGGACGACCATCTGTTTCTGCTGCCGGTGGTCATCGACGCGACGGACCAGGCGCATGCGCGGGTGCCGGAGAAATTTCTCAGCGTGCAGTGGCTCCGGGTGCCGGACGGTCAGCCGACTCCGGGGCTCGAAACCCTGTGCCGGCGGATCCTGTCGGGTGAACCGGCGGAACCGCGCGCCGCAACGAAAAAGCCGGGACGGGAGAATTCGAAGGCCGCCGTCCACCGTTCGGTGAAGCTCCCCTACCCGCCGTTTCCGCGCGAGGAGCCCGGCCAGCGCGCGCGCTTTGGAGCGCACGTGCTGGGTTGGTTGGGTCACTCCGCATGGGTGTCGTTGCAGCGGCTGCCTCGGTGGGTGCGAATCTCCATTTATGTGTGGCTGGCCATCCTCGTGATGTCGCGGGGATTGATTCCCGGATCGGACGAGGATATCTCGCACTCGGACGCCAAGAAGCTCAAGGCCATCACCGACCAATACCGGGGCAGCACGAATCCGTCGGATATCGCCAAGCTCGGCGCGCAGATCGCGTCGGAATTCTCCGACTCACCCCCCCAGGAGTCCGGGCATCAGGCGGTGCTCGCGATACCTTTTGCGGCGCCGGGCGGTGATGCGCCCGCTGAGAAGCTCGCCGATGCGGCCTTCGCTCAAACCTACGGCAGGCTCTCGATGGCGCATCACGGTCAGATCGGCCTGGACAAGGACGCCGCGACGTCGGTCGATGCCAAGGCCGCGTTTGCCCGCGCCCGCGCCGGCCATGCGGCCTACGTAGTGTACGGCTCGGTCGACGCTCCAGGACCGGCGCAGGTACTGTCCGTCACCCTCGCCAAGGTCGATGACGGCTCGGTCGTTTGGACCCAGTCCTATCCGGTCGCGACCGCCGAACCCACGAAGATCGCGGAGGAGCTCAATTCCAAAGTTCCCGCCCTGGCGCCGGAGGACGAATAGCGGCCGCGCTCAACGCTCCTTGAACGAATAGCCCACCGTGAATCCCACCGTTCGAGGTTGAGACACGATCGCCTGATAGCGGTTGCCGAAGATCGCCGGATCGGAATAGGCCGAGATGCCGAGCGTGTTGGTCACGTTGTTCACATATAGCGAGCCCATCCAGTGCGTGTGGGTGTACGTCAACCGCGTATCGAGCATCGTGTAGCCCGGCACGGTCGGCACCGTCGCCGACAACGCCGGAATCACGTCGCTCTGGTAGTGCGCGCTGATGGCGTAGAGAAATTCCCCGCCCGCAAATCCCATATGTCCGTAATCGAGGCTCACCGCCAAGCTCGATTTCGGCGTGCCGGGCAAGGGAGTGCCGATCGCGGGCGGCGGAACCGCGACATTCGGGCTCACGAACAAGGGATTCAGGGAGGTCAATTTGGTTTGATCGTAGGTGTAGTCGATCTGCGCGCCCAGGTGCGCGGTGACGCTCGCGTATATCTCCGTCTCCACGCCCCGGCTGAACGCCTCGCCGATGTTGAGCGAAGCGGGCAACACCAGCGGCGTCAACTGCACCCCCTCCTGGATGTTGTGCCATTGAATGTCGTAAATGGCGGCCGAATAGCGCACCCGGTTCGCGACCGTGCCCTTCACGCCGATCTCGTAGTTGTCGGCGGTGTCCGGCTGCAGCCGGGTGAGCGCCGGCGGCGTGACGTAGTTCTTTCCCGTCGTCGGGTCGATCACGGCCTCGGTCGGCGGCAGCGCGTTGACGCCGCCGCGGCGAAATCCCTGCGACCAGGTCGCGTACACGAGATTGTTCTTGTCGAGCTGATACGAGGTATTGATCTTCCACAGGGCGCGGCGCCATTCGTCGCTGAGCGATTCGTTGGCGGCGAATGCCGGTCCGTCGAACAGCAGCCCGGTCTGTTGTGACTGACTCAGTGTCTGCTTGAACAGACGCGTGCCGCCGGTGAGGCTCCACGCATCCGTCATGTGCCAGGTGAGCTCGCCGAATATCGCCAGATCCTTGAAGCTGGTCTCGAAGTCGCCGATGTAAGCCTGGTCCTTCTCCAGGGGAATACCGTCGACTTCGGTCGTGCCGGTCTCCGGGCCGTACTCGCCGAAGCCGCATTGCGACGGATTGACGCCGGAATTATCGGGCTGGGTTCCGCCGGCGGCCGTACACGCGTTATAAAAATCGTTGTAGCCGGGATAGAACTCGTGCTCCTGAATGTAGGTCTGCTGGCGCTTGAAGAACGCACCCGCCACCCAATCGAACAGGCCGCCGGTTTTCGAAGCGAGGCGAAGTTCCTGCGACCAGTTCTTGTCGTCGAGCTGGTCCTCGCCTTGCACGAACGAGCGCGGGTTTTGTCCGTAGAAGTTCTGAAAGAAAAAGAAATTCGTGTAGAGCGCCGTCAGATCGGAGTCGGTCTGATTGTTGTGGTGCGCGAAGGAGCTCGCCGACGTCATGGTGGCGAAGCCGAGATCGTACTCGAGCGTCAGCGCCACCAGATCGACCTTGTCGCGGGTGGTCTCGAGACTGTTGGTGGCCGAGGACAGCGAATCGACACCCGGCGGCACCGGCGCCGTGTAGAGCTGCGGCAGAAGCGGCGGCGTCGTACCAGCGGGCTGGTTCGCCGCACGGATCGGTTGATTGTAGGCGAGCGGAGTCGTCGCGACATAGGGAAACCCGCCCGCACCGGCCACTTGGTAGTAGTACGAGAGCTGCGCATGGAAGTCCTCGTTCGGCTTCCAGAGCGCAGCCACCCGCGCGGTGCGGTACTCGTAGGAGTTCACGCCGTCCTCCGAATATTTCAGCGGAGGACTGGTGAGCGGATTTGCGGGATTTGCGGCCACGGGCGCGCCGGCGGAATTCAGGACGTAAAGATTGGGCTGGTTGATGAACCCCGCATCGTCCGTGTAGCTCGCATTCAGCCGCACCGCAAAAGTATCGGTCACCGGCAGATTCAGCATGCCGCTGACATCGTCGTTGACGCTGTGCGTATGCGCGGTCTTGCTGAGGCCGGTCTCGACCTTGGCATCGAATCCGCTGGGATCGGGGGCGTTCTGCACGAAGCGAATGGTGCCGCCAAGCGATCCCGAACCATAAAGAGTACCTTGCGGGCCGCGCAGGATCTCGACATGGTCGAGATCCTGCAGCCGCAGATTCACGAACAGCGGGGTCTCGTCGACATAGGTCGCGACCGGCGGCACCACCGGCGATGCGAGCGCGAGCTGGCCCGCCGTCGCCTCGCTGTTCAGGCCGCGAATGATCAGCGTGCTGCCGTTGACTCCGCCGAACGGCCCCTTGTCGGTGAAATTCACGCCGGCCATGGCATGCGCGAGGCCGGCGATGTCCTGAATGCCTGCCTGATCGAGCGCCGCGCCCGTCACCGCGGTGATGCTGATCGGAAGGTCTTGCGCGGAGACCGCTCGCCGGCTCGCGGTTACCACCACCTCCTGCAGAGCGTTCTCATCGGTGGGAGCCGGCGCGTCGACGCCGAAGGCCCGCGCGCCGTACAAGGCCGTCATCACGGCGGTGGTCAATGTGCTCACCGTACCGATCGGGCGGCGCAGCCGCCGATCCATGCCGGGGAATACTCTCAGTGCGCGCGAGACACGTGGCATCAATCATCCCTCCCTGTAATTTTTTAAACCGCACGCCGTTCTCGGGCGTTTCGATCTTCAGCGACTCGAGCATCGCGAACGATTTTTCCGCCCGCACGTCTACGTTGCGTTCGTGTTCGCGATGACGTCGATGAATCTCTTATGACACAGAATTTTCCGAAGAAAAAAATAATTTTCATCACGCCGCCGATTGCACGTCGATGGTGCGCGCCGCGGCTGACGATGAGCGCGGCGCTCTATTAAAGTGCTTATTTTCTCGGCTATTGGCGCACTCCTCACACCGCTGCCGGATCGCCTCGCCGCGCGCCTCCGACTCGCGCAGGATGCCTCTCTTCGATGCATGGCTGGTCGCGGATGAGCTCGCATGGTGCGAACACACGCGACATTTTCGTGCGCAATGGCCCGGCGCAATGGCCGGCGAAGCCGATGACGAGCTCGGTGAAACGCGCTATTGGTGCGCGCATGATCGGCGCCGATGCGCGATTTGCGCAACCACTGGGGCGCTCGAGAATGACAAAGAAGGACCGGAAAAAGCAAATAGACAATTGCCGGGCGCGAGCGCTGCGAAAGCGAGTCGGCCACGAGTCGGCGTCCGTGCGCCGATGCGTTCAAGAAGCGATGCGTGACGGTACTGTGCGGTGCCGGTGCCCTTTCAGCGGAATGTCGTAAGTGATGGTGGCGCCGTATCGGTCGGGCGCTTGCGGATCGAGCCGCACCTTGTCGAATACCAATAAGCGGGTGCCGAGATGGAAGCTCTCCTGCACGTCGTGAGTGACCATGACCACGGTCATCTTGTTCATGTTCCAGAGCTGCAGAATGAGCTCGTGCATGTCGGCGGTCACGCCGGGATCGAGCGCGCCGAAGGGTTCGTCCAACAGGAGAATCTTCGGCTGGCAGATCACCGACTGTGCGATCGAGAGACGCTGCTGCATCCCACCCGAGAGCTGCGCGGGATATTTGCCGCGCGATGCGCCCAGGCCGACTGCCTCGAGCAATTCCTCCGCCCGCGCGATCGCGGCCCGCCGCCGCGCGCCGAACAGGCGCGCGAGCACGGGCGACCCATGCAACTCGAGCCCGAGCAACAGGTTCTGCAACACCGTCAGGTGCGGAAACAAGGAGTAGCGTTGAAAGACGATGCCGCGATCCGGCCCGGGCTCGCTGGACAGCGGCTCGCCGTCGATCAGGAATTCGCCCCGGCTCGGCGTCTCGACGCCCAAGAGCATGCGCAGGAACGTCGTCTTGCCGCAGCCCGAAGCGCCGATGACGGTGACGAACTCGTGGTCGCCGACATGCAGATTGATATTCTCGAGCACCACCTGTGTGTCGTATTCCTTCCAAAGCCGCTTGACGGTGATCTGCGTCATGAGCGAGGTCTTGTCATGCCCAGGGAAACGCCTTGGAGCGCAGCAGCCGCAGCAGCGCATCCATGGCGAAGGCGAGCAACGTGATCCACGCGACGTACGGCAGGATCACGTCCATGGCGAGATAGCGGCGCACCAGGAAGATGCGATACCCCAACCCGTCGGTGGAGGCGATGGCTTCGGATGCGATCAGAAAAAGCCAGGCGGAGCCGAGGGTGAGACGAAGCGCATCGATGAGCCGAGGCCAGGTCTGGGGCAGCACCACGCGAACGATCAATTGCCAGCTGGAAGCACCCAGGGTCTGTGCCTTGATCATTTGCTCCTGCGGCAGCTCCTGGGTACGAAACGCCAGATCCCGCACGATCACCGGTGCGACGCCGATGATGATCAGCAAAACCTTGGCAAGCTCCCCGAGACCCGCGACGATGAATAGAATCGGCAGAATCGCGAGCGGCGGTATCAAGGACAGCACCGCGACGAAGGGCGCGAACGTCGCCCGCAGATAGGGGATGACTCCTAGCGCCACTCCCAATGCCATCCCCAAGAGGGAGCTGATGCCGAGCGCGAGGAGAAGCCTCTTGAGGCTCGCGGCTGTGTCGGTCCACAACAGGATATCGCCGGTGCGCTCATCCTCCTCGAGCGCGTAGCGATGAATCGTGGCGCCGAGAGTCGCCGACGACGGCAGGAGCTTGTCGCCGGGGTTCGCGGCGAGGCGCGCGCTCGAGCAGGCCAGATAGGCGGCGATCAGCAGCACGAAGGGCAGCATGCTCAATAGGAGCATGCCGCCTCGCGTGGGCCGCTGATTGACGAGACGCCGCATCGCTGCCTCCCGCTACAGCTGGCCGTTTTGAGCCAGCTGCGTGAATTTAACGTCGAAGCGCATCTTCAAGTTGGCCGGGTCGCCGAGCGTCTTGCCGCCGGGAAACTGAATACCCACGGCATCGGGAGTGCCGGCGCCCTGTCCGAGTAAGCCGTGATCGAACGAGAAGCGGCGCACGAGATCCATGGTTTTGACGAGCCCCTCGCTCGTGGTGAAGGCGTATGCCTCGGCCGGCGTGCCGAACAGGTGCGTCGTCGCGAGCTGCGAATCGAAGCCCGCCGGGTCGGTGCCTGCCGCCTTGGCCATCGCCGCTCGCGCGGCCTTGGACGCGGGATCGCCGCGAAGCATCAGAGCGAGTGTTTCGTACCAGGCGCCGATCAGCGCTTTGCCGAGCTTCGGATTGGCGGCGAGCGTCGCGCTATTGACCACCATCAAGTCCAGAATCTCGCCGGGAATCTTGCTCGAGTCGAATATCAGCTGCGCTTGCGGCGAGGCCAGGATCGCGCTGAGTTGCGGCTTCCAGGCCACTACGGAGGTGGTCGACGGTGCGCCGAAGGCCGCGACAATATCGGCGTCCGAGGTGTTGACCACCTTGATATCGCGCTCCCGCAATCCCACCGTGGCAAGCGCCCGAACCAAGAGGTAGTGCGACACCGAGAGCTCCACCAGATTGATCTTCTGACCCTTGATATCGGCGAGCTGTTTGCCCCTGCCCTTCAACACCACGCCGTCGTTGCCGTTCGAGAAATCACCCACGATCAATGCGGTCGAATCGACCCCGCCGGCCGCGGGAATCGTGAGCATGTCCATGTTGGTCATCACGCAGGCGTCGAATTGGCCCGCGGTATATTGGTTGATCGATTCGACGTAGTCGTTGATCTGGGTGAGCGTGATCTTGATGCCGTACTTATCGGCCCATTTCTTCAGGATCCCGCTGCGATCGGCGTAATCCCACGGCATCCAGCCCACGTAGATGCTCCAGGCCACGTTGAATGAGGTGCGTTCGGCGGCCGGGGCGCGCGGCGCAAGGCCGGTGAGCGCGAGCGCGCCCAGAAGCGCCAGGAATGTCAGAGAGCAGCGACGACGTCGATGCATGTATCCGTCTCCTCGATTTGAACCCCTCACGCGACGGCCCGGCGATCGCCGTGGGACAACACTGCCAGCGTCTGGCCGAACAGCACCGGCCGCCCTTCCGCGGAGCGCAATTCCGCGACGATCCCGTCCACGGGTGCGGACACCGGGATCTCCATCTTCATGGACTCCACCAGCACCAAGGTGTCGCCCGCCTTGACGCGCTGCCCCGCCGCACAAGACACGCGCCAGACGCTGCCCGTCACCGGACTCGTGACCGCCACACAGCCCTCCGGCAGCTCCTCGGAGTCGGCTTCGTTCGGGGCATCCGGGAGCACGGTGGAATAGCCGCTCTGGCCGCTCGCCCGCCAGCGCTCGCGCTCTGCCTCGAAGGCGCTCTGCTGGCGCGCCTTGTGAGACGCGATGCTGTCCCGATTCGCCGCCAGGAAGCCGCGGTAGTCGCGCAGCCGGAAGCTCGACTCCTCGAACTGAAGATGCGCGCGGCCGTGCAAGAAGTCTTCGCGGAAGTCCAGCAACTCTCGTGCGCCGAGCGGATAGAAGCGGATCTGATCGAAGAAGCGCAGCAGCCAGGGCCGGCCGCTGCGAAACTCGGCCGTGACCTTGAACGTGTTCCACATCTGGCAGGTGCGCCCCACGAATTGATAGCCTCCGGGACCTTCCATGCCGTACACGCAAAGGTACGCGCCGCCGATCCCCACCGCATTCTCCGGGGTCCAGGTGCGCGCCGGATTGTATTTGGTGGTCACCAGCCGATGCCGCGGATCGAGCGGTGTCGCGACCGGTGCGCCGAGATACACATCGCCGAGTCCGAGCACCAAGTAGCTCGCGGCGAATACGATGCGCTTGACCTCCTCGATGCTGTCGAGTCCGTTGATGCGGCGGATGAACTCGATGTTGCTCGGGCACCAGGGCGCATCGGCGCGCACCGATTGCATGTACTTCACGATGGCGAGTTGCGTGGCATCGTCGTCCCAGGACAGCGGCAGCTTGACGATGCGCGAGGGAATCTCGATGTCCTCGAGCGCCGGAAGCGCGGCTTGCGCCTGCGTCAGCACGGAGACCAGGCGATCCTCCGAAAGAACGCGCCGATCGTAATGCACCTGCAGGGAGCGGATGCCCGGCGTCAAGTCGATGATGCCCGCGAGGCGCTGGGTCTCGAGCCAGGACATCAGCACATGCGCATGCAGGCGCAGCTCCAGATCGAGGACCATCCGCCCGAACTCGATCAGCAGACAGGAATCGCCGGAACGCCGGAAGATGATTTGCGGACGTCCCGGCTGCTCCGGCCAATGGCCGAGGATGGGTGAGACGGTGTCCGATGCGGCGCGCGGCGGCGCCGCGAACGGAGAGCCCTCCAGCCTCTCGATGGCCCGATCCTGCGCTTCTTGAAGATCCGCCGCCGTCCGCGGCGTCAGCCGCCGGAATCGCACCCGATCGTCCGGCCGCAGCTGTCCGAGCTTCCACAACTCGGCCTGCACCACGGTGACGGGACAGACGAAACCGCCGAGCGAGGGACCGTCGGGACCGAGGATGACCGGCATGTCGCCGGTAAAATCGACTGCGCCGACGGCGTAGGCTGTGTCGTGGATATTCGAGGGGTGAAGCCCGGCCTCGCCTCCGTCGCTGCGCGCCCAGGCGGGCTTCGGGCCGATCAGCCGAACTCCGGTGCGGTTGGAGTTGTAGTGCACCGTCCAAGTGCTCGCATAGAAGCTCTCGATATCGTCGTCGGTAAAAAAATCCGGCGCGCCATGCGGGCCGTCGAGAACGCCGAGCTCCCAGTCGGCGGCGATGCGAGGCATGAGGCTCCGCGGGATCGATTGCGGCTCGCTCCATGCGCCGGCCGCCGCGGCTATGGCGCCCACGTGCAGCACGTCTCCCGCGAGCAAGGCGCGGCCGCCATGGCCGCCGAATTTTCCCAAGGTAAAGGTGGCGCGGCTCCCCATATACGGGCCCAGGTCGAAGCCGCCGCGAATCGCGATATAGGAGCGGCAGCCGCCGCTGCGCGGCGCGCCGATGCGCAAGGTGGCGCCGGGGGCGACCGCGATCGGTGACCCGTAGGCGAGCGGCACGCCGTCGATATCGGCTGGGCTTTCGGCGCCGGTGAGGCAAATGACCGCGTCGGCGTTGAACTTGAGCGTGGGGCCCGCCATGGTGATCTCGAGCGCGGCGGCATCGGGCGGATTGCCCACGGCGCGATTCGCGAGGCGGAACGACCAATGGTCCATCGGTCCCGACGGCGGTACGCCCACGCACCAGTAGCCGAGCCGTCCCGGATGGTCTTGGACGGTGGTCTGAGTTCCCGCACTCAGCACCTCGAGGGTGCGCGCAGCGTAGGCGAAGCCCTCCAGAGCGCGAGTGGTCAAGCCGCCGGCGGCAAACGCCTCGGTGGCGACGAAGGTCCGCAGATACTGCAGGTTGCTCTCGATGCCGTCGATACGCGTGGCCGCGAGCGCCCGCCGCAACGCCGCCACGGCGGCCGCGCGATCGGCGCCCGACACGATGATCTTGGCGAGCAGCGGATCGTAATGAGGAGTGACCGTGGTGCCGGCCTCGATCCAAGTCTCGATGCGGGCGCCCGGATCGAAGCGGACTTGCGTCAAGAGGCCGGTGGCGGGTCTGAAGTTTCGCGCCGGGTCTTCCGCGTAAAGCCGCACCTGAATCGAGGCGCCGTGATTAGCGGGCGCGCGCAACTCGAAGCCGTCGTCCGCCGCCACTCGAATCATCCATTCGACCAGATCCGTCCCCGTCACCTCTTCGGTGATGCAATGCTCGACCTGCAGCCGGGTGTTGACCTCGAGAAAATAGAACTCGAGGCGCTGCGCATCGTAGACGAACTCCACCGTACCCGCGGATTTGTAGCGGACGGCGCGCGCGAGTCGCAGCGCGGTCGCGTGCAGGCCTTCGCGCACGGCGTCGGAAAGCCCCATGGCCGGGGTCTCCTCGATCACCTTTTGATGTCGGCGCTGAATGGAGCAGTCGCGCTCGCCGAGCGCGATCACCTCGCCCAACCCGTCGCCGAAAATCTGCACCTCGATGTGGCGCGCCTGTTCGACGTAGCGCTCCAGGAACATCCCCCCGCCGCTGAAATTCTTGCGCGACAGCCGCTCAACCGTATCGAGCGCGGCCGCGAGTTCGGACTCGCGCCGAACGAGCTGCATGCCGATCCCCCCGCCGCCCGCCGAGCTCTTGAGCATGACGGGATAGCCGATTCGCGCCGCCTCGCGCCGGGCCGACTCGGCGTCCTCGAGCAGTCCGCTTCCGGGCAGCAGCGGAACACCCGCACGAGCGGCAATCGCGCGCGCTACATGCTTGAGGCCGAAGTCCCGGATCTGCGCCGGCGTCGGGCCGATGAAGACGATGCCGCAGGACTCGCAGCGCTCGGCGAAGTCGGCGTTCTCGCTCAAGAAGCCGTAGCCCGGATGGATGGCCTCGGCGCCGCTCGCCCGGGCCGCCTCGATCAGCGCCTCGCCGCGAAGGTAGCTCTCCGCCGCCGCCGCCGGACCGAGCGGCACCGATTCGTCCGCCTCGAGCACGTGCAGGGCATGGCGGTCGGCTGCCGAGTAGACGGCCACCGAACCGATGCCCATGCGCCGAAGCGTGCGGATGATGCGGCAGGCGATCTCGCCGCGATTGGCGATGAGAACCTTACGAAACATCCGCGTCCCAGATCAAAATCTCCAGGGGAGTCGGGTTATAGGCATTGCAGGGATTGTTGAGCTGCGGGCAATTCGAGATGAGCACGAGCACGTCCATCGCGGCGTCCAGCTCGACGTATTTTCCGGGGCCGCTCACCCCGTCGGCGAACGTCAAGGAACCGTCCGCGGTCACCGGAACGTTCATGAAGAAATTGATGTTGTGGGTGAGGTCGCGCTTGGTGAGCCCGAAGCGCTCGTGCTCGGCGACCGCGAGCAGATAGCTGTCCCGGCAGGAGTGCATGGTTCGCTTCTCGAGGGCGTAGCGCACCGTATTCGACTCGGACGCGCAGGCGCCGCCCAAGGTATCGTGCCGGCCGACGGTATCGGCGACGATCTGCGCCAACGGACGGCCGGCGGTGGACAGCAGCGTCGTGCCGACGCTCAAATAGACGTTGCGCTGCGCGCGCAGGGTGTCCACGCAGGAATATCGCTCGGCCGGATCGGCCGCGCAGAACAGCAGCGTGTCGGCGGCCTGATTGCCTTCCAGATCCACGATCCGGAATCGCTGCCCTGCCCTCACGATGTCGAGCCAATACTCGCCCGCCGGAATGACCTGGCGGTAACGCGCCGAGTCCGCGGTCAAGGCGCTCTCTTTCAGCATGTCGCGGCTCCCGCGGAGGGACAGCCGCACTGCCGATAGAGACGGGTGTTCTCGAAACCGCGCCTATTCTCCCCGCAGGCGTTCAAGCAGAAGTCGTCGGCCTGCACCGGAGGAGCCTGACGAAGCTCCAGACCGATCGGAGCCCTGGGGTATTCGGCGGCCGGGTTGAGCGGGTGCGGGCAGGTATGCAGCAGCACCAGGGTATCCATCTCGAAGCGCAAGTCGACCAATGCGCCCCGGCGCGAGCCGCCGGGATCGAAGCTCATGTCCCCGGCCTCGTTCGTGCGGACCTTGCTGAACCAGTTGACGTTCGCCGCCAGATCGCGGCGGCCTAGGCCGTACTTGCCGCCCTCGACCAGGAAGGCGTCATGCCCGTTCTGGTGCCAATCGTTGCGGTATTGCTGGTAGCTTTTGAGACCCCACCGCTCCTTCACCAAGGCCCGATTGCAGTTGCCGCAGACCGTGTCGTGCCAGCCCGCCGTGTCCTCGGTGATGGAGCAGAAAATGCGCCCCATGTCGGAGTACAGGCAATGGCCGCGGGTGAGCTTGAACGTGTGCTGGCACTTCAGGGTGTCCGGTGCGTTGTAGCGCTCGAGAAGATTGCAGGGGTTGAAGAACAGCATTCCCACATTGGCGCCGCCCTCGAGATCCACGAGGCGCATGGCCGTGCCGACGCGCAGGGTCATCGACCAGTGCTTGCCGCCCTCGAGGTGAGTGCTGTAAATCGGCGCGCCGACCGCGTGCGGACTCGTTTGCTGATCCATGGCCAAGCCTTCCTCTGTCCCGACGTGCCGTAAGCACCGTTCGAAGGCCTAGCATTGGTCGGGCTCATCCCCTGCGCGGAGACCATCCCGAGGCAGCGAGAGCCTTCCTCGATTGATCTCCCGGGCTTTTATCCCGCCGTGTATCCGTGCAGTGAAGCGCTCGACGCTGCTCTGCCAAGGACTGCCTCTCTCGGACCAGACGCCCGTGAACACAGGCCGGAACCCTAGACGCACATTTGCCGCAGATCCGAGCAAGTGTTGTGCCAAGTCCGCGGCTCAGCTCGGCTTGACGGCCAATCGCGGGAAAAGCCCGGACATTTACGCTGCGAATCGGCGCTCCGCCGTCGCACCCGCCGCCGGCGCGTACATCGCATCTGCACTGCAAGCGTGCAGATGAGCCGCCGTGCGCCCCACGATCGCCCGCATCGGGAGCTCGGCCGAGCCGCCTATTTTTTCGGTGCGCGCGCGAGTGCGTGCTGCACATCGCCCGCGGTATAGTCGGGCGCATGTCCAGTGCGCGAAGTTTTCTGATCTCCGAATTGCTGCACGCGTATCGCAACGAGGGGCTCACGCCCACGAAGCTCGTCGGCGAGGCATTGGCGCGCGCGGACCATGCGCCGGACCGCCGTATCTGGATCAGCCGACGCAGCCGCGAGGAGTTGCTTCAGCACGCACGCACCCTCGAGGAACGCGCCATCGACGAGCTTCCGCTCTACGGCATCCCGTTCGTCATCAAGGACAACATCGACTTGGCCGACGTGCCCACCACGGCCGGGTGCCCGGCGTATTCGTACGCCCCCGCCCGCTCCGCCCGCGTCGTGCAGCGGCTGCTGGATGCCGGCGCCATCCCGCTGGGCAAGACCAACCTCGATCAATTCGCGACCGGTCTGGTCGGCGCGCGCTCTCCCTACGGAGCCTGCCGCAACAGCTTTCATCCGGACTTCATTTCGGGCGGATCGAGCTCGGGCTCGGCGGTCGCGGTGGCCACGGGACTCGCGAGCTTCAGCCTCGGCACGGATACGGCGGGTTCGGGCCGCGTCCCCGCCGCGTTCAACAATATCGTCGGCTTGAAGCCGAGCGTCGGACGCCTGAGCACGCGAGGGGTGGTGCCGGCGTGCCGCTCGCTCGACTGCGTCTCGATCTTTGCGCTCACGACCGAGGATGCGGCCGCCGTGTTGACGGTGGCCCAGGGCTTCGATGCCGAGGACCCCTTCTCTCGCCGAATCACCGACCGCCCATTGTGCGGCCGGCGAGTCGGCGTGCCGTATGGCGCGCAGCTGCAATTTTTCGGAGACGAAGAATACGCCCGGCTGTTCGACCGCGCGGTCGCGCGAGTCGAGTCGCTCGGCGGCACCATCGTGCGGATCGACTTCGCTCCATTTCTCGATGCCGCTCGGCTGCTGTACGGCGGACCGTGGGTCGCGGAACGCTACGCGGCGCTCGAGGAGTTCATGCGCCGCCGGGCGGACGCCGTGCATCCCGTGACTCGGGAGGTCATCGAGAAAAGCGCCGGCTTTTCGGCCGTCGATGCGTTCAAGGGCCTGTATCGATTGACGGCGCTCAAGCGGGCGAGCGAGCGCGTCTGGGAATCGGCCGACGTATTGCTGACGCCGACGGCGGGAACGGTCTACGAGATCGGACGAGTCGAAGCGGATCCGATCCGCCTCAACACCAATTTGGGTTACTACACGAATTTCATGAACCTCTTGGATCTCGCGGGTGTCGCCGTGCCTGCGGGCTTTCGCAGCGATGGGCTGCCGTTCGGGGTTACGCTGATCGGCCGAGACGGAACCGACGCGGCCCTTCTCGAGTGGGCGGGGCGCATCCACCGCGTCTCGGTCGAGCGGCTGGGTGCGTTGGATTTGGCGATGCCGCCGCCGTCGATCCCAGGTTCGGTGTCGAACAGCGCGGGTGCGGGCTCCGAGGTTCGCGACGGTTTCATGTCGATCGCGGTCTGCGGTGCTCATATGGAAGGTTTGCCGCTCAATCACCAGCTTCTCGAACGCGGCGGCCGTCTGGTCAAACGGGCGAGGACCGCTGCGCGCTATCGGCTCTTCGCCTTGCCCGGCGAGCCGGCCCGGCCCGGCTTGGTTCGAGACTCGATGGGCGGCGCCCCGATCGAGCTCGAGATCTGGACCCTGCGATCCGCCGACCTCGGCTCATTCGTCGAAGGCATCCCCGCGCCCCTCGGATTGGGAAAAATAGAGCTGCAAGGCGGCGAGAGGATAACGGGGTTCGTATGCGAGTCCCATGGGACCGAAGGCGCCGTCGAGATCACCGCCCATGGCGGATGGTGGGCCTATTTGGCCTCGGTCACCCCGTAGCGCCCCGGCGCAGGTTCCGTGGCGCTCCGCTGGCGGGGGCGAGATTTTCCTACTCGGCGATTTCGCGCTACCATCGAGCGGCCATCGGCACCGTATTGCGGATCAGGGTTCGCGCATCGGTGGACATTACCCAAGGAGTCGCTATGCAGGGCTCGTTCTTGAGGTTCTACGTACACGAGGGGCAACGCCATCAGGGCCGGCTACTTTGGGAATGGCTGTTGATTCAGGCCAATGAGCGCGGTATCCACGGCGGCTCGGCGTTCAAGGCAATGGCAGGGTTTGGGCGCCATCACAGACTGTGCGAAGCCAGGTTCGTCGAACTGGCGGGCTCGCTTGCCGTTGAAGTCGAGTTCATCGTTTCGGATGAAGAGGCGCGGCGGCTTCTCAGCCTGCTCCACGAAGAGAAGATCTCGGTGTTCTACGCCTGCATTTCGGCGCGCTTCGGTGTCATCGATCCCAGCACGCAGAAGCCGCCATCGGTTGCCGCGGGAGACTGAGTCGCCGGTAGACGCTGCGGGAGGGAGCTGGCCATGCAAGGCTCATTTTTGCGGTTCTATGTGCACGAGGGACAGGCCTTCCACCAAGGGCTGGTTTGGGAATGGCTGCTGATGCGCGCCGATAAGCTCGGCATCCGAGGCGGTTCGGCGTTTCGCGCCATGGCCGGTTTCGGACGGCATCACCAGATCGTCGAATCGAGATTCTTCGATCTCGAGGGTTCGCAGGTCATCGAAATCGAGTTTGTCGTAACGAACGAAGAAGCCCAGCAACTGCTCGATTTGGTTCATCACGAAGGCATCGCGCTCTTCTACGCGTATATTCCAGCAAGCTTCGGCGCCATCGATCGCAGCACCGCCACCGCGCCGTCGCTCTTTTAGAGCAGCATCAGTCCGAGGACCAATAATCCGAACACGTCGGCGATCGCGTGGTCAAATGCCGGCCGGCCCGACCGAGCGCCGCAACGTCCCGCGCTGTCTCGCCCGATCGAGCGCGAGATCGATGAGCCGCGAGACGAGTTCCTGCTGCGGCAGGCCCGACAGCGCCCAGAGCTTCGGATACATCGAAATCGCCGTGAATCCCGGCAGTGTGTTGATCTCGTTCACCAGGAAACTACCGTCGCCGGTGAGGAATAGATCGACTCGTGCCAGGCCCTCGCACTCGAGGACTTCGAAGGTGCGAAGCGCCAGCGCTTGGGCATCGCGGAGCTGTCCGGCGGAGAGGCGCGCGGGAAGATCGAAGCGCACTCCCTTCTCGTCGATGTACTTGGCATCGTAGGAATAAAACCCGTCCGGATGCTCGACCACGATTTCACCCGCGATGGAGACCGTCGGAATCCGCCCGCCCAGAACGGCGAGCTCGATCTCGCGTCCGTCGACGCCCGCCTCGCCCAGAACCTTCGTGTCGAACTCGAAAGCATGCCGCACGGCGGGCTCGATATCCTCTGCACGCCTGACTTTGGTGATTCCGACCGATGAGCCCGCATTGGCGGGCTTCACGAACAAGGGAAACCCGAGCGCGGCCAACTCACGGCAAACCTCGAGCGGGTTGGCATCGAATCGCACGCGGCGTACGGTTTGAAACGGCGTGACGGGAATGCCCGCGTCCCGCAAGAGACGCTTCATCACGTCCTTGTCCATGCCGACGGCGGAACCGAGGATCCCCGCGCCCACATAGGGTATGCCTGCGACCTCGAGCAGGCCCTGCACGGCCCCATCCTCGCCGAGCGTGCCGTGCAGAACCGGGAACACCACGTCAAGGCCCCGCCCCGCCTCAGGCGCGGCGGCGGCCGAAGGCAGTTCGGCGGGCCGCCCATCCTCGATCCGGACCATCCGCGGATCGCGGGCACTGGCCAGGAGCTTCTTCGGGTCCTGCATGAGCCACCGTCCGCTCTTGTCGATGCCGATCAAGACCGGTTCGAAGCGTGCGGGATCGAGCGCCGCGAGGACGTTGCGGGCCGAGAGGATCGAGATCTCGTGTTCCGCGGACTGGCCGCCGAAGACGATTCCCACGCGAATTTTTCGGCTTTCGGTCATGTCGGCGGCCACCCCGGGGCGTCGTTAAAGGGATCGGGTATTCTGCCGATAAGATGCCCGATGCGCATCCTATCGGGGTTCCTGTCGAAACTGGCGGCCGCGGCGGCCGTGGCCTATGTTTCTGCGCTGCCCACCGCCTCCGCGGCGGTCACCTATAATTTAACCGGCTTGCCGGCCTATCCGCATTTGGACCGGACGGCCATGGATGCTGCCTGGCGGACCGAGCAACTCGGGCGCTGGTGCGCCAAGTTCACGGCTGTCACCAGCGATCCCTTGGACACGGTCGAAGACTGGTATCGCAAGACGCTGTTCCGGGCCAGCGAGACCGATCTGAGCCGCGATGAGCGCTTCCAAGGTTATCCGACCCTCTCCGGGATCAAGCTCGCTCTCGGCCGCGACTATGTCGCCTTGTACCGGATGCCCAACCAGCCGACCATCATCGAGCTGCACCGCTGCGGCGGGAACCCATAACCGAGGGCGTCCCGGTCAGCGTCGAGGGTTTGCGCGGGTCCCCGCTCGCTGAGGGATGATCCAAACGCAGAGGATGATGGCGGCGCCCATCACCGCCGTCGCAATCGGGCGGCTGAACGCCAGACCGCCCTCCGTGACCGGCTTGTCCAGAAAGTCGCCGAGCGTGGCGCCCAAGGGTCGGGTCAAGATGAATGCGGCCCAGAACAGCAACACCCGCGATGTGCGGGTCCAGAAATAAGCTGCCGCCAGCAGCGCGAGCCCCCCGCCGAACAGGAGCGCGGCCCCGAGAAATCCCAGTCCCGTGTCATCGGCGGTCCAATCCCCGAGTGCGGTGCCGAGCGTCTGAGACAAGGTAATCGTCGCCCAGTAGAACGACTCCGCCCGGGGCGTATTCACGCTGTCGACCGACACGGAGCCCTGCGATCGGTACCACAGGCCGAGCACGGCGAGAACACCGATCAGCAACAAAGTCGAGCCGCCCGCATACCCGATGCCGAGCGAGCGGTCGGCGAAGTCGGCGAGCGTGGTGCCCGCGGTGGTCGAGGCCACGATCGTCGCCCAGTACAAGGCGGGATGAAATGTGCGGGCGCGAATTTGCAGGGTGACGAAAACGGCGAGCAACGACAAAAAGATCGCGGTCCCGGTAAGGTAGCCGAGATTCATCGTCATCGTCACCGTGTCGCCGCCGGTTTCGCCGAGCGTCGTGGCCAGAATCTTGATGAGCCAGAATCCGAGAGTGACCGCCGGGACTTTGCTCATCGCCGGCACTGCTTCATCAAATCGCCTGCTCATCGAATAGTCGCCCGCCATATCGCCGCCGTTACCGGCAATAGTGCCCGATCGGCGCCGGGCGAAGTGTACAAGTTCGCAATCTTGGTCAGTGAATTTGCGAGCGCGTCATTTCCCCGATCTTCGCCGCCAGGCTGTCGATGGCAAAGGGCTTCATGATCATCGCCATGTTCGAGCCGAGGAAGCCGGCGCGGATCGCGGCGTTCTCCGCATAACCCGTGATGAAAAGGATGGGCAATTGCGGGCGATGCTTTCTCGCCACTTCGGCGAGCTGCCGCCCGTTCATGCCGGGCAGGCCCACGTCGGATATCAACAGATCGATTCGCTGATTCGAGGCCAGGATGGGCAGCGCCGATTCGGGCTCGGCCGCCTCGATCGGGAAGTACCCGAGTTCCTGCAGCACGTCGCGTATCAGCATCCGCACCGACGCATCGTCCTCCACGAACAGCACCGATTCGCCATCGCCCCCGTCGATCCGAGCGTGTACGGATTGCAGCTCATTGGCCGGCTCCGTATCCGTTGCAGGCAGATAGAGCATGACCGACGTGCCCGCGCCCGGCTTGCTCTGGATCCGCACCTGGCCCCCGCTTTGCTTGGCGAAGCCGTAAACCATCGATAATCCAAGGCCGGTGCCCTGACCCAGAGGCTTGGTCGTGAAGAACGGCTCGAACGCGCGCTCGAGAAGTTCCGGACTCATGCCGACGCCGGTATCCGACACCGAGACGGTAACGTAGCGGCCCCGCCCGAGTCCGAGCGAGGCCGCCGCGCCGTCCTCGTCGAGGACGATCGAGCCGGTGGCCACCGTGATCTCGCCTCCCTCCGGCATGGCGTCACGCGCATTGATGGCAAGATTCAACAGCGCGCTCTCGAGCTGATTGCAGTCGACGACTCCCGACGGCATGTCGGGCGCGAGCTCGATCTTGAGGATGGTTTGTTCGTTGATGGTTCTGCGCAACAGCACCTCGAGAGAGCCCACCAAGCCGTTGAGATCGACGATTTTCGCGTCGAGCGACTGGCGTCTCGAGAAAGCGAGCAGCCGCTGGGTGAGCGCGGCCGCGCGCGTCGCCGAGGTCCACGCCGCATCCATGAAGCGTTGAACATCGTCGAGTCGGCCCGCGGCAATCCGGCGCTTCAGAATCTCCAGCGAACCGATGATGCCGGACAGCATGTTGTTGAAGTCATGGGCGATGCCGCCCGTCAGCTGTCCGACCGCCTCCATTTTTTGACTTTGCCGCAGCGCCGCCTCGGCCTGTGCCCGGTTGATCATCTCGGCCTTCAGTTCCGCGGTTCGTTCCGCCACTTTGATTTCGAGCGCCTCGCGGCTCTCGCGCAGATCCTCGATGCGGTCACGCAGGTCGAACTGACGCTGCCGGTTTCGCAGTGCCGTGTCGATCGCGCTCAACAGCGAACGGGTGCCCAAAGGCCGCTCGAGCACGACGACGTTGGTGACCAGGCCGAGCAGCCGGCGCCCCGCTTGCTCGGGCACCAACAAGCCGTCCGGATGACGCGACGTGAGCAGGATGAACGGGGCATCGGACCACGGCGGCTGCGCGGCGACGGCGGCGGCCAAGGAGTCGACATTGCCGTTCAACGCCTCATCGGTGATCAGCACGGCGCCCGTGCGGTGGTTGAAGGCGGCCGCCACTTCGCCGAGATCGGCGCAAATGTGCGCGTCATAACCCGACGCGGTCAACCGCGTCGCGACGCTCAAGGAGTCACGTCCGAAGGGCGCGCAAATGAGGATGCGGTGACCCTCGGGGGATTGCTTATGCCCCACTGTCGCGCGCTTCCATGAGGGGCGCCGACGAGCCGACGTACTCCGGGTTTCCGGTCATCACGCCGCGAAAATCGGTGAGCGGCTGACCGATGCGAAGGCCCCGGCGATCGATGCGCAGCTCGCGAATCGCATCCTCGTGAGGGCCGCCCCGGTTTTTGATGATGGACAGCGCCTTGCGTATCCGGCCTTCCGCCTCGAAGAATCGGATGAGTATCACGGTATCCGCGACATACGATATGTTGATCGCATTCGTCGCCATGCTGCCGACCAGGCCGCTTTGCGGGTTGATCAAGAATGTGGTCACGCCGCGCTGATTCAGATACGACAACAGCTCATGGAGCTGGAGCGCGACGAATTGCTCTTGAGGCATGGCCGCGACGTAGCCGTTGAAGCTGTCGATGACCATGATACGAACGTCCCGCTCTTCGACTTGCTTGCGGATGCGCCAGGCAAACTCCCCCGGAGCGACTTCCGCGGGATCCACTTGCAGAATGAGCAGACAGCCGCTGTCCACGTGCTTTTGCAGGTCCAGTCCCATTTGCTTCGCACGGACCATCAGCGTGCCGACCCGCTCGTCGAACTCGAGGATGGTGCAGGCTTCGCCCCGCTCGCAGGCGGCGTGCACGTATTGCAGCGCCAACGTGGTCTTGCCGGAGCCGGCCGGCCCGGAAATGAGCGTGCTCGTACCGCGCAGAGGGCCGCCCGACAGGAGCGCATCCATCTCCTCGACACCGCTCGGCGTCGGATCGCCGACAAAGGGCTTGTGGTGATGAGCCGCGATCAGCCGCGGGTACACCTCGAGGCCGCCTTTGCAGATCGTGAGATCGTGATAGCCCGCGATGAAGTCCACGCCGCGCAGCTTTTGAATCTGCAGGCGCCGCCGGGCCGCGCCGAACTCCAGCGTGGTGCGCTCCAAGGTCATGACGCCGTGACAGAGGCTGTGCAAATGCGAGTCGCGCTGTCCCCGCTCGGCGGTGAGATCGTCGATCAGCACCACGGTGCTCTTCAGGCCGCCGAAGAACTGCTTCATCGCGAGCACCTGACGGCGGTAGCGCAGCGGGTTTTGCGCGAGGAGCCGCATCTCGGACAAGCTGTCGAACACGATCCGGGACGGCGATGTCGCGGCCACTTTCTCTTGGATCAGGCGTACCGTGGCGCCGAGTTCCATCTCCCAGGGATGCAGGATGGATTGTTCCCGAGCCTCGCCGAGCACCTCGGCCGCGGTTGCGAGCTCGAACAGCTCGAGCGAGTCCAGGCTCCATCCGTGCGAGGCGGCGACCGCCTCGATTTCCTCGCGGGTTTCCGACAGCGTCACGTACAACGACCGCTCGCCGCGACGCGCCCCTTCGAGCAGGAATTGCAGTCCCAGCGTGGTCTTGCCCGATCCGGGCTCTCCTTCGAGCAGATAGAGCCTGCTCGGCGGAAGACCGCCGTGCAGGATCAGATCGAGACCGGCTACGCCCATGGCCAATGGCCTGGCGGCCGGGAGCGGCCGGAGATCTCGGTAAGTTTGAACTTCGGTCATCGCATGTACCCAGGGGTCGAGGCAATGCGCCCAGGGCGTCCTGGCCCGGTTAGCTCGCTCCTCTCTTACACCCGGCTCCGGCCGTGCATGAGGAAGGAGACGATCGCGCCGATCAAAAACACGACGAACAGAATTTTCGCGATGCCGGCCGCACCGGCGGCGATTCCGCCGAATCCAAACAGGGCAGCGATCAGGGCGATGACCAGAAATACCACGGCGTAATGCAGCATGTTCAATCTCCCAAGGTAAACCGCATGGCTACGGGCACCGATTGATGAAATAATCTGCGCCCGAGACCCGTGGCCTTGACGCGGCCCGCGGCGGCCAACCACCGCGCGGTGCCGGCATGAGCTCGCGGCTCCGGATGCAGCGAACACACTACCGATATCAAAAGCTTGCGCCTATATCTCCAATCCACGAACTGCCTGTCAGCAAAAGCTGACACACTCCGACTGTTCAATTCCAACGCGGGCGTCGCCTTGGGGTCGTGGTCGTCGCCGTGACGGCGCCCAAGGCATTGATGTGGGGTGCGTTGGGGCTGCTGTTATACCAAGCCCATGTGGCCTTCGTGCCCATCGCACTCGCGCTGCTCTTCGCCTTGATCCTGTCGAGCCCGGTCGAGGCGCTGCATCGCTGGCACGTTCCCCGGGGCGTGAGCGCTTTGCTGATCTTGATCGGCTCGCTGGGCCTCATCGGCGGCGCGGCCGATCTCCTATCGAGTCCCGCGCAGCAGTGGTTCGCATCCGCGCCGCAAACCCTGCAGACCATCAAGCAGCGGATCACACCGGTCGCCCGCTTCATGCAGCGCGTCGACGAACTGCGCGGCAGCGCGGATGCGCTCGGTGCGCCCCGGGCCTCGGCGGCGGCCTCGCGCGCCGCGCTGGCCGCCCCCGCGCCGAGCGGCCCGGATGTGCTCCTCGGGGCGACGCGCGATGCGCTGATCGGGTCGGTGACGTTCGTCATCGTCACCCTGTTTCTGCTCGCCGGCGGGCCGCCCATGATGGCGCGAATGACGGCGGCATTCGTCGATCATCTGCACGCCGGACACATGCTCAATCTCATCGAGAAAGTGCGCGCTGAAGTGGGTAGGTTCTACCTCACGACCACGCTCATCAATCTCGGCCTCGGGTGCGCGACGGCGGCCGTGATGTTCGCCTGGGGTATGCCGAATCCCTATTTGTGGGGAGCGATGGCCGCCCTGCTCAATTACATCCCGTACGCCGGGGCGGGTACGACGCTGCTGGTGATCTCCATCGTCGCAGTCGTGTCGTTCACCAGCCTCGGGCGAATCCTCGGCATCGCCGGCAGCTATGTGCTGCTCGCCACCATCGAGGGTCAAATCGTTCAGCCGCTCCTGGTCGGCCGCCGGCTCGCGGTGAACCCGTTGGTGGTCTTTCTGGCCTTGTGGTTCGGCGGCATGTTCTGGGGCGTTCCGGGTATTCTGCTCGCGACGCCGGTGCTGCTCGCCATCAAGGTGATTGCCGAGCACTCGGAGCACGGCCGTGCCCTGCTCGAATTCCTCGGCCCCAATCAAGGCGCCATCGAGCGCGAAAAGAAGCTGCGGGAATTCGCGCGTCGCGCCACGGACTAACAGGTGATGCGAATAACGACTCGGTTGATCCTCGCGGCGGCCTTGCTCACGCCGCTCTGGCCCATCGCGGGCCGCGCGCAGAACGCCCCCGCCGCCTCATCGACGCCCCCGCCGCCGTCCGCGACGCAACTCGAGGAGCTCACCGTCACGGGCGAGCGCACCGGGCCGGGCATGTGGCGCGTGCATCGAGGCAACTCGCAATTGTGGATTCTGGGAAGCATCTCTCCCCTGCCCAGGGGCATCACCTGGCGCTCCAAGGAGGTCGATCAAGTGCTCGTCGGCACGCAGCGGGTGCTCGTCCCGAAGCCCCTGGAAATCGGCATCGTCAGGATTCTCTGGCTGCTGATCACCGAGCGCAATGTGATCATGATCCGCGGCGGCAAGCGGCTCAGCGACGTACTGCCCCCCAATCTCTATCAGCGCTTCGCCGTCCAGCGCGCGCGATTCAAGCAGGACGCCGACAAGTGGGAGCGCTACCGCCCCATCGTCGCCGCCGCGTTCTTGCAGCAGGCGGCATTCCACTCGGTCAATCTCTCCGCGCGGCTCGACTTGGGCGCTGCCGTGCGTGGACTCGCCAGGAAGCACGACGTGCCCGTCGAAGAAGTGAAGATCGCAGGTGTCGGCGACTTCCTCGATGCGCTCAAGGTGATGCCGCCCGCGACCGAGAATGCGTGCGTAAACGCCTCGTTGGTCACCGTGGAGAGCGGCTTGCCCCGATTGATCGAGCGCGCGAGTGCCTGGTCCACGGGCAACGTCGAGCGCATCCAGGCGCTGCCGCAACCGGCGGAGGTGGATGCCTGCTTGACGGCGCTCGATTCCGGCGCCGCCAAGGGAGACCTGCTCGCCCGCGTGCGCCAGGCCTGGCTCGCCGCGATGGACAAGTACCTGCAAGCGGGCGGCGGCACGCTGGCGGTGGTCAACATGGATCTGCTGCTCGGCAGCGGCGGGCTCTTGGATTCACTGCGCACCCAGGGCTACGAGATCGAAGCGCCCGGCGAATAAGTACTTATATTTCACATCATTACACAACTATGATCACAGGGAGCTCACCTTGATATTCGTTCAAGCCTCGCACCGACATCGATTCACGACTCATCCACGCCGGCGCGTGAGGATCTGGGCGGGATGCGCGCTCGCGGCATGGCTCGCGGCCGGCCCCGCTACGGCAAGCCCGGCATCGGCAAGTCCGGCCAGCGCCGGCACGGCGAGCGCCGCCGCGCTCGGAATCGATCCCGCGCCGCTCGCCTCTCTCGACCATGACATCGAGACCGGCAAGCTCAAGCTGATCGACAGCCTCCTGGTCATGCGTTGCGGGGAGGTGGTGTTCGACCGCAAGTATTCCCACGACTACGCAAGCATCTATTCCAAGGAGGCACACACCAAGGGACCCTTGAACGCCCGGCTCACCGGCCCCTATAACTATTTCGATCCGGCGTGGCATCCCTACTATCACGGCACCGACGAGCACAGCATGCAGTCCGTGTCGAAGACCGTCACGTCGATTTTGATCGGCATCGCCATCATGCGCGGCGACTTCAAAGCGCCGTTGTCGACGCCGGTGCTGCATTATTTCGTCGCGGCCAAGGTCAAGAATCTCGATCCGCGCAAGCGGCGCATGACCCTGCAGAACCTTCTGACCATGACCAGCGGACTCGATTGGAACGAGGACGTTGCCTACGACGACCCGACGAATCCATCGGACCTCATGGAAGCCACCGACGATTGGGTCCAGTTCGTCATCGACAGGCCGATGGCGACGGAGCCAGGCACGGTGTTCGCGTATTCCAGCGGCGTGACCGAGCTGTTCGCGTATATCTTCAAGAAGGAGACGGGCTCGGACATCGAGGATTACGCACGGCGCCATCTCTTCGGGCCGCTCGGCATCGTGCACTACCACTGGAAGCGCACGCCGCTCGGCGTCGTGGACACCGAGGGCGGTCTGTTCCTGCGCACGGAGGATTTGACGAAACTCGGCCTCTTGTTTCTTCACGACGGCAACTGGAAGGGTCGGCGCATCGTCTCGGCCGATTGGATCAAGGAATCCCTCACGCCGAGAATCGATGCCGGCGAGGGCTTCAAGTACGGCTACTTCTGGTGGTTGTTGCCGTACTCCGGCAAGACCGCCTGGGTCGCGCGCGGCTTCGGCGGCCAGCGGCTCATCGTGTTTCCCGACGAGCAGCTGATCGTGACCTCCACGGCCTGGCACATCATCGACGACGCGTCGATCGAATTCGACGTGGTCAAAACGCTCCTGCCCGGAGTTCACCCGCATCAGTGCGCAGCGCCCTCCGCGGATGCGGCGCGCTCGACGGTCGCGCCATGAGGGGCTCCTTTCTTCCCGCAGCCTGCTGTGCGTTGCTCGCCGTGCTCGCGACGCCGGGGCGGGCGGCGACGGAATCCATCGGCTCGGTGCGCCAGATGTACGACGGCGCCCTGACGCCGGACCTCGCCGTGAGCACGTTCCGCCACATCGACCGGCTGTTCCCGACGCGAACCATCGCTCATGGCGACAAGGTGTCGCCGCTCCTGCCGGCGGAGCGCAAGCTCACGCGGCTCGAGTTCACCTCACGCGGCAAGCATTGGGATCTGAACGATTATCTCGCCGTGAACCGGGTCGCGGGCCTCTTGGTGCTGAAGAACGGACGCGTGGCCCTCGAGTTGTATCAATACGGCAATACGCCGGCCACTCGCTGGATGTCGATGTCGGTCGCCAAATCCATCACCTCGACCTTGATCGGCGCGGCCATCCAGCAAGGATACATTCGCAGCGTCGATGACCCGGTCACCCAGTACGTTCCCCGCTTGGCGGGCAGCGCCTACGAGGGGGTGACCATCCGCGACCTGCTGCGCATGTCGTCCGGCGTGCGCTGGAACGAAACCTATACCGACCCCAAGTCCGATCGCCGCCAATTGCTCGACGTGCAGATTGCGCAGCAGCCGGGCGCGGCCATCGATCTCATGGCGAAGCTGCCGCGAGCCGCTCCGCCGGGAACCTTGAACAACTACAACACGGGCGAAACCTTGGTCGCCGGCGAAGTCCTCCACCAGGCACTCAAGCGCTCGTTGTCCGAGTATTTGAGCGAGCGGATCTGGAAGCCCTATGGCATGGAATCCGATGCCACGTGGTGGCTCGCCTCGCCCGACGGCATCGAAATCGCGGGCAGCGGCTTCAGCGCGACGCTGCGCGACTACGCTCGCTTCGGGCAGTTCGTGTTGGGCGGCGGGCGCATCGGCGAGGAGCACGTGCTGCCTCCCGGGTGGGTTCAGGAGGCAGGCTCGCCGCAGAGTCTCAAGAACGGCAAGCGACTCGACTACGGGTTCTATTGGTGGGTCGCGACGCCGACCGCGGCCACGGCCGACCCGGAGGGCGCCTTTTATGCCGACGGCATCTTCGGCCAGTACATCTACCTGAACCCCAAGGAACAGGTGGTGGTGGCGGAGTGGAGCGCGCGCTCGAAGCCCGAAGGCATGGACATCGTCGATGACCTCGACTTCTTCGGAGCGGTCAGCGCGGCGCTGCGTTGAGCGCGGCGCCGCCGTCGGCGGGCGGCGCCTCGACCCGCGTCATCGATAAATTCGGGGACGCGATGGATCTGCCGGATCGGAGGGATCACCGAGGTAGGGATCGCGCACGTGCGACGCATAGCGCGGATCGCGCGTCACTCGAGGATCGCTGCTGCGCGGATCGACTGCGGCGCGCCGGTCCGCGGGATCCGCGGCGGCGCTTTCGCCCGCGGCAGCGACATCCTGCGCGCCGGTTTCCTTCAGAAGCTCCTTTGCCGCCCTCACCTGCTTCGCCGTATCGCAATGGACCGACAGCAGGTTGCCGCCATCGCGCACCCGCCCTTCGTAGCGCTTCGCCTCGTATTCCGGGATACCCATGCCGATGAGGGCTCCGAGCAAGCCACCGACCGCACCGCCGACGCCGAGCCCTGCGAGGCCCGCCATGATCGGACCGGCCGCGATGAACGGCCCCAAGCCGGGAATGGCCAGCGCGCCGACTCCGGCCAGCACACCGAGCGCTCCGCCGATGACGCCGCCGGCCGTCACGCCCGCCGCCGTGCCTTCGGGCGCCTTCGTTTCCTTTTGATGAGCGAACTCGCGGCTGCTGCGAGTGTCCGGCAGCAGCACCGAGATGTCGCCGCTCGCAAATCCGGCCCCGATCAACGCTTCGACCGCCCGCTCGGCGTCGTCGCTCGTCCTATAAATTCCGAAGACCGCTGTGTTTCTTCCAGCCATAGAGGTTCTCCTGGAGAAATCGACAACTGCAATTAGGCTCCGGCAAGGACTCAATCTCTGTAGGAGGGCAGGCATAAATACCTCCCGGCATGTCCTATACTAGATTGCGGGGATTCAACGAACGGGGAGCGTATGGGTGCGAGAGCGGCATTTGCGCGATTGAGCGGGCATCAGCGCATCGACGGAGAGCTGGTGCGAGCGAGCGGCCCCTCCAACGCGGTCATCGATCCGGCGACCGAGGAGCGCATCGGCGAGATTTCCGAAGCCGCCTCCGGCGACATCGCACGGTCGATCGCGTCGGCCAATGCGGCGCAGCGCGCGTGGCGCAAGGTGAATCATCATCGCCGGGCGGAACTCCTGCACGAGGTTGCAAGGCGGGTGATCGCGGACCGGGCGCTGGTTGCCGAGATGTTGACTCGCGAAATGGGCAAGCCCTACAAGGAATCGTTCGACGAGGTCGGCTGGTCGGCGAGCGCCATCGATTATTACGCGGAAATCGCGCGCCACGAAAATGGCAAAGTCCTGGGTTCCGCCGTCGACGGCCAGTTTCATTTCACGACCAAGGATCCGCTCGGCGTGGTCGTGATCATCTTGCCCTTCAATTACCCGCTTTGCCTCCTGTGTTGGCAGGCAGCGGCCGCGCTGGCGAGCGGCAACGCCGTCATCGTCAAGCCGTCCGAGCTCACCACCCTGACCACGCTCCAATTCATCGAGGCCTTCGACGCCCTGCCGAGCGGACTTGTCCAAGTGATCACCGGTGGAGGGGCCGCCGGCAAGCAGCTGGTCGAGCACCCCGACACTCACATGGTGGCGTTCACCGGCGGCATCGAGACCGGGCGGCGCATCGCCGAGACCTGCGGGCGATTGTACAAGCGCACCCTGATCGAGACCTCGGGCAACGATCCCTTCATCGTGATGCCCTCCGCTCCTCTGGACATCGCCGCGCGCGGCGCGGCGTTCGGCGCATTCCTGAACTGCGGCCAGGTATGCGCCGCGGCGGAGCGCTTTTACGTTCATGAGCGCATCTACGATGAATTCGTCGCGAAGCTGGTGCATCACACTGCGCAAATCCGGGTCGGCAACGGACTCGACCAGGTCGACATGGGCCCGCTCGCCTCCGAGCGCGAGCTCGCGCGGTACCTGCGCATTTTGGATGGCGCCAATGGCGGCGGCGTCACTACGCTCGCCGGCGGCGGACGACCGGCGCATTTGAAGAAGGGCTGGTTCGTGCAACCGACCGTGCTCGGCGATGTGCCGGCGGACGCCCCCATCATGAATGACGAGACTTTCGGTCCGGTCGCTCCGATCTGCCGGGTGCGGAATTTCGACGAGGCGTTGATGCTCGCCAATCGCTCCCGCTATGCGCTCGGTGCGACCGTGTACACGCTCGACCTCGATGAGTCGATGCGCGCGGTGAACGAACTCGAGGCCGGAATGGTGTGGGTCAACGCGCCGCTCTTGGACAACGATGCGGGACCCTTCGGCGGCCGCAAGCAGTCCGGCATGGGCCGGCAATTGGGATCCGAGGGCCTCGACACATTCCGGCACACCAAGCTGTCGATGATCGATCATGCGGCGCGGCCGCATGATTTCTGGTGGTTCCCGTACGCCGATGCGGAGGCCTTTGCGGGCAAGTCGCGTGGCTGAGGCGCCGGAGGAATTGCCGCCCGAGCTCGAGGCACGCCTAGCCGCGCTCGAAGCCGGCGCCTCGGGCACCGATTTCGATGCGGTGAGCTGGGTGTGGATGGTGCTGTTCGGCATCGTGCTGCCGCTCGCCTTGATCCTTCTCGGTTGGTGAGCGTGGGCGAGCCTTCGGTCCTTGCGGCCGACGAGAACGCGTGGCCGTTGCTGCCGTCGGAGCGCACCTGGGGCGCCGCGCGCCTGACGCTCACGCTGGCCACGACCGCCGCGGCTACCTGGTGCTACCTCATCGGCGAGTCCGTGGGCAGCTACCTGCGATTCATACAAGGCGCCATGACGCTCACCGCCGGCTGCTTCATCGGCATGCTGCTGGTGCTGCTCGCGGCCGGTCCGGCCTGCGTGCGCTTCGGCATCGACTCGGTCGCGGCCACCAAGCCGCAGTTCGGATCGCGCGGTTGGGTCGTACCGGCGGCGCTGCAGGCGATTTCCATCATCGGCTGGAATTCCCTGTTGATCATCTTCTTCGCCAAGTCCGCGGTACAGCTCGGCATAGCACTCGGATTCATGGCGCCGGGGACATCGAGCGCGGTCTTGGTGCCATTATTGACGCTGTTCGCATGCGCCGTCATCTTCACGGCCCTGAGGCGCGGCGCCACCGGCGTGTCGCTGGTATCGAATATCCTGTTCGTGCACGTGTTCGTCGGACTGTGGATGCTGTACCTCATCGTGTCGCACCGCTGGCCCGAACTCATCGCGGCGCGCCCTGCCCTTGCGGCCCCCCACCGCCTCTGGAATTACACCACCGGCGTGGAACTCGGCATCGGCACCACGCTCTCGTGGTGGCCTTACATCGGGGCGATGATCCGCATGGCTCCCAACGGCCGCACCGTCGTGCTGCCGGTGATGCTCGGCATGTGTTTGCCGGTACCCTTGCTCAGCCTCATCGGCCTCGCCGGGGTGCTGGTGCTGAAGTCCTCGGATCCGTCCGAATGGCTGCGCACCGTCGGCGGCCCCACCTATGCCATCGTCGCGCTCGGATTCGTCACCGCCGCGAATTTCGGGACGACCACCGCGGGCATCTATGCCTCCGCCGTGGGGCTGCGCAATTTCCGCATCTTGCAGCGCCGCTCGTGGACGACGCTGCTGCTCTTGACCATCATGCCGGTAGCCTGCGTGGGCATCTTCATACCGGAGCTGTTCTTCGCGAAGTTCGGCAATTTCCTCGCCCTGATCGGGGTCGCATTCGCACCGCTCTGCGGGATTCAGATCGCGGACTACTTCATTTTGCGGCGGCGGCGCCTCGACGTGCGGGCGCTATATGCGCAGGGGTCGGGGCAGCCTTATTCGTTCTGGGGCGGATTCAATCCCGCGGCGCTCGCGGCATTGGCGGCCGGTTGCGCGACCTACGTGCTGCTGCTCAACCCGCTCAGTTACCGCTCGAGCGATTGGTATCCGCATCTGACCGCGTCGCTCCCCGCGGCCGCCTCGGCGGCTCTGGTATATTTCCTCTCCGGCACGCTCGTGAGACGCGCGGGCCGCGGCGGCTATCACAATCCTTGACGGGCGGGGACATGAGCGACAATACGCTACCCAAACAGGCGCGCGTGGTGATCATCGGCGGCGGCGTGATCGGCTGCTCGATCGCCTATCATTTGACCAAGCTCGGCTGGCGGGATGTCGTGCTCCTGGAACGCGCTCAGCTCACCTCCGGCACCACCTGGCACGCGGCCGGACTCCTCACCTCGCTGCGAGATACGGAAACTCAGACGAAACTGGCGAAGTATTCGCAGGATTTGTATCGCAGGCTCGAAGCCGAGACGGGCCAGGCGACGGGGATCATCGATTGCGGATCGATCCAGCTGGCGATGACCGCGGACAAAGCGGAGGAAATGCGCCGGGGCATGCATATGGCGCATAGCTTCGGGGTCGAGGCGCACGAAATATCGCCCGCGGAGGTCAACAAGATGTGGCCGCTCGCCGACGTGCGCGATTTGAAGGCGGCGTTCTACTTTCCGAACGACGCGCGCGTGAATCCCACCGATGTGACGCAGGCGCTCGCCAGGGGCGCGCGCCTCGGGGGCGCAAGAATTTTCGAGAATACGCCCGTGACCGGGATACTGCGCGATCATGGCCGCGTGGTCGGCGTCAAAACCGACTCGGCTGAGATTCATGCCGAGATCGTGGTCAACTGCGCGGGCATGTGGGCGCGAGCCGTCGGCCGCATGGCCGGCGTCAACGTACCGCTGCAGGCGGCCGAGCACTACTATTTGATCTCCGAGCCGGTCCCCGGCGTGCATTCGCTGTTGCCGATCCTGCGGGATCCCGGCAACTCCGCCTACATCCGCGAGGAGGCCGGCAAGCTCATGGTGGGCCTGTTCGAGGCCGAGGCGAGAGCGTGGGGAACGCGGGGCATTCCGGAGGATTTTCGCTTCGGGGAGATTCCGCCCGATTGGGAGCGCATGTATCCCTACATCGAGAAGGCGATGCGGCGCGTGCCCTGCCTGCTGGACACGGGCATCAAGCTGCTGTTTTGCGGACCCGAATCGTTTACCGCCGACCACAACTACCTCATGGGAGAGGCGCCCAATCTCAAAAATTTCTACGTCGCGGCGGGCTTCAACTCGCTCGGCATTCTGTCCGGAGGCGGCGTCGGGTACGTGATGTCGCATTGGATCACGGAAGGCCGCGCTCCCATGGACGTGTGGACCGTGAATCTGCGCCGCACCCATGCGTGGCAGAACAATGATCGCTATCTCGAGGACCGCGTGGTCGAGACCCTCGGTATCGGCTACCAGGATCATTGGCCGTTCCGCCAGGTCGAGACCGCGCGCGGCGTCAAGAAGAGCGTGCTGCACGACCGGGTCGCCGCCGCGGGTGCGTGCTTCGGCGAGTCGGCCGGATGGGAGCGTCCGAATTGGTATGCGCGTCCGGGGCAGGCGCCCTCGTACAGCTACGGCTGGGGGCGCCAGAACTGGTTCTCCAACAACGCGGAAGAGCACGCGGCGGTGCGCGAGCGGGTGGGCCTGTTCGAACAGTCCTCCTTCGCGAAGCTGATGGTCGTCGGCCGCGACGCCGCGAAAAGCCTCAACCGGATCGCAACCGCGAACATCGATGTCGCGGTCGGTCGGTGCGTATACACCCAGTTCCTGAATGCGGCGGCCGGCATCGAGGCCGATCTCACCGTGACCCGGCTTGCGCCGGACCGCTTTTTGGTGGTGACCGCAGCGTTCACGCAGACACATGTCGAAGCCTGGATCCGAAACTCGATTTCCGCGGACGCCTTTTGCACGGTCGTCGACCTGTCGGACGCCTATGCCATGCTGAATGTCCAAGGCCCCGCCTCACGGGCGCTGTTGCAAGAGCTGTCGGGCGACGATTTCTCCGCCGCCGCGTTCCCCTTCGCAAGCTGCCGCGAGATCCGGATCGGCTACCAGACGCTCCTGGCGCTGCGTCTGACGTTCGTCGGCGAGCTCGGCTGGGAGCTCTATATTCCGTCGTCGTTCGCGCAGCCGGTCTATGACGCCTTGATCAAGGCCGGTGCGGCTCACGGCCTGCGTCACTGCGGCTACCATACCTTGAACTCGCTGCGCATCGAAAAGGCGTATCGCGATTGGCCGCACGACATCGGGCCCGCGGACACTCCCTTGGAGGCGGGACTCGCGTTCACCTGCGACTGGAACAAGTCCGGCGGCTTCGTCGGCCGCGAGGCGCTCGAGCATTTGCGGCGGCTCGGTGTTCCGAAGCGTCGATTGGTGCAATTCTTGCTCGACGATCCCGAGGCGCTCGTCTATCACAATGAGCCCATCTATCGCGACGGTGAGCGCGTCGGCTTCGTCACCTCCGGGATGTACGGCCATACCTTGGGCGGCGCGGTGGCGCTGGGCTACGTGGCGAATGCACATGGGTGCACCGATCAGTACGTTCTGAGCGGCCGCTTCGAGATCGAGCTCGCTTCGCGCAAGGTCCCGGCCAAGGTCTCGCTCACCCCGATGTACGATCCGAAGAGCGCCCGGGTGCGCTCCTGACGTGAAATGCGCGCCGCGTTCGACGTCGTGATCGCGGGCGGCGGAGTGGTCGGTTCGGCCTGCGCCTATCATTTGAAGTGCGAGTTGAATTTCCCCGGCTCGGTCTTGGTCATCGAGCCGGATCCCAGCTACCGGGATGCGGCGAGCACGCGCTCGGCAAGTTCGATCAGGCTGCAATTCTCGACGCCGATCAACATCGCGTTGTCCGCCTACGGATTCGAGTTTCTACGCGCGGCGCCCGAACGTCTCCCCGCCGCGGGCGGGGCTGCCCTCGGGCTGGTGGAATCGACCTATCTGTATCTCGCGACGCCGCCCGGCCGGGCTTCGCTGGAGGAGCGCGCCGCGATTCAGCGTGCGCATGCGGTACCGGTGACGCTGCACGACCGGACGAGCCTCGCGGCGCGCTATCCCTGGTTGAACACGAGCGATCTCGCCGGCGGGTGCGATACCGCGCGCGGCGAAGGATGGTTCGACGGCTATGCGCTGCTCTCCACGCTGCGCGCCGCGGCGCAGGCCGGCGGCGCCCTCTACGTGCGCGACCGGGCGACCGGCTTCGATCGATCGGCCGACGGACTGATCACGGCCGTCCGGCTCGAAGAGCGCGGAACGATCGGCTGCCATTTCGCCGTCAACGCCGCGGGCACGAGGTCGGCTGAGCTGGCGGCCTCCGTCGGCGTCGATTTGCCGGTGCGCCCGCGCAAGCGCAACGTGTTCGTATTCACGTGCGACACGCCGCTGCCTCGCTGCCCCCTGGTGATCGATCCCTCCGGACTCTGGTTCCGCTCGGAACGCGATCGATTCCTCTGCGGACCGCCCACCGATCCGGATGTGGACGTGGAGCCCGGGGATTTCGAGGTCGATTATGCGCTGTTCGAACACGCGGCATGGCCGGCGCTGGCGCATCGGGTTCCCGCCTTCGAGGCCATTCGCATGACCTCGGCCTGGGCAGGCCATTACGACTTCAATACCTTCGATCAGAACGCCTTCGTCGGTCCCGTACCGGGGATCCCGAACCTCCTGCTGGCGAGCGGATTCAGCGGGCATGGATTACAGCAGGCACCGGGTATCGGGCGCGGCCTGGCCGAACACATCCGCTTCGGTGCCTACACGGGGCTGGATTTGACTCCGCTCAGCTACGCGCGCTATCTCGCGAACGAGCCCTTGCGCGAACTCAATGTCATCTGACCTCTGACCTCCGGCGGATACCATGCTGCAACTCGATGCGGCCGCGCTTGCGGCACGACTCCCCCGGCAAGCGCTCATCGACGCCCTCGAACAGGCATTTCGAACCCCTGCGGTCGTGCCCGAGCGCCGCCATTACCAGATTCAGTCGGGGAATCCGGGGCAGCAGCCCGGCACGCTTCTGCTCATGCCGGCCTGGCGCGTGGGTGGCGCGCTCGGGATCAAGCTGGTGACGATTTACCCCGATAACGCGCTGCGCAGCCTGCCGGCGGTGGCGGCCACTTACCTGCTGCTGGACGCGGAGACCGGCCGTCCCCGGGCGTTGCTCGACGGCGGCGAACTCACCCTGCGGCGCACCGGGGCCGCCTCGGCGCTGGCCTCGCGCTTCCTGTCCGCACCGGATGCCTCGCGATTGACCATGGTCGGAACCGGCCGATTGGCGCCGCATCTCATCGAGAGCCACGCAGCCGTGCGGCCGATCCGCGAGATCCGGATCTGGGGCCGGAACGCCGCGCACTCGCGCGCACTGGCGGTGTCATTGCAACGACCGGGCTGGGTGGTTTCCGCCACGGAAGATCTGGAGGGCGCGGTGCGCTGGGCCGAGGTCGTGAGCTGCGCCACCCTCTCGCGCCAACCGCTGGTGCGCGGCGAGTGGCTCGCAGCGGGACAGCATCTCGACCTGGTCGGGGCATTCACGCCCGACATGTGCGAGGCCGACGATGCGGCGGTCGCGCGCAGCGAACTGTTCGTCGACACGCGGCAGGGAGCCCTCAGCGAATCGGGAGAGCTCATCGGCGCGATTCGGCGCGGCGTGATCGATGCGACCAGCGTACGCGGCGACTTGTCGGATCTCGTCTCGGACCGTGCCGCCCGCTCCCGGCCGTCGGCCGTCACGCTGTTCAAGAGCGTCGGGACTGCGCTGGAGGATCTGGTGGCGGCCGAACTCGCCACCGGCGGCGTGGTCAGGGACGACCCGCCCCGCTCATGAGGTACACCACGAACGTGGGGAGCCAATGACCGCCGACATAATGCTCGCCGGTGATGTTCGGGAGCGCAGCGTCACGATGCAGTTGCGCGCTCGCCTGGAGCGCCGGAATCCGCCGATCCGAGGCAGGCAGTCCGCTCGCGATTCCTTCGAGCATCCAGGCGCGGCTCAAGTTCAACCCGTCGGTATGCGCGAGCTTCGGGTCGGCCCGATCGATCACCACCGCCGGTAACAGCCAGGGTTTGCGGGCGTTCTTCGGAATGTCGGGCAAGAAGCCCGCGAGCCAGCGGGCAAAGTCATCCGGGCCGAGCACCCGGCGCATGAAGTCCGCCTCGCCCAGGCAGGGCGACAGGAAATCCTCGCCCGAGGGCTCATAGCTCAGCGGACAGTTCCGGTCCTGGTAGTAAAACCGCCGCGCGGCATAGGCGAGCACGCTGCGCATTTGGGCGTCGTGCGCCACTCCCGCCCAATCCCATACCAGCCCGAAAGCGAAAGCCGTCTGATCGTGCTCGCCCACCCGAATCGGGTAATGCAGCTTGCCGGCCCAATTCTCCAACCGCGTGGCCGCCTCGGTTTCGAGCGGCCTCAGCGTCGCGGCCCACGCTTGCGCCTGGCCGTCATTCCAGCCGCGCAGCTCCGCCGAGAGCGCAAGCAGCCAGGCGAGACCGTAGGGCCGCTCGAAGGAGCCGCGATCTTCCTGTCTCAAGTAGGCCACTTCGCCCGCGATATGCTCGGGCGTCAGGCTCTGGGCGATGGCCGCACGGGCCCGCGTCGCAAAATCGGCGTTGGGAAACAAATGGACCAGGCGCACCAACAGCCAATGGCCGTGCACGTCCGAATGCCAGTCGTAGCATCCATAGAAAGCGGGCGTCAGCTCATGCGGAGGCTTGGCGTCCGCATCGCTCGAGAGCGTGTGCGAGATGTGGTTCGGGTATTCCTCGTGCAGACACGTCAGCGCGAATTCGGCGAATCGAGCGGCGGCCGCCGCATCGAGCGGCGCGCCGCTCTGCGGCTGCGGCTCTCGCGCCGGCGACGTCGGCCCCGCAGCATGGGCGTTTGCGCCAACCAGGATGCAGGCAGCCAGCAGCGCGAGATGACGCATGGCGCAGTATAGAGGGGCGCGTCGACGTGATGTGCGGCTTACGCGAAGGTCGGCGCCTCGCTGCCGACCCCACCCAAGTGAGCCGCGGTGAAACGCCCTGCCAGCTCTGCGAGCAGCGTCGAACGCAATTTGTCCCGTTGCGCCGCGTCCTTTGCCCGAAGTCTGAGCTCGAGCGTGACCGAGGTGGCGTCGACTTTGGTGAGGAAACAGCCGGCGACGGCCTTCTCCTCGCCGTGCTCCTGCGCGACCTTGAGCGCCAGCTCCCGTGCCGCCTCGATGTCGGCACCCCGACCGATGCGAATCGTGATGACCAAGGGCCAGGGCGTAAAGCTCGCGTTGGCGTTCAAGTTGATGGTGACCTGGCTGGCAGCCACGCTGTTCGGAACCACGATCAGATGTCCCGCCGGGGCGCGCAGCGTCGTATAGCCCAGCGAGATCAGCTCGACCACGCCCACCTCCGTTCCGGTCGGGGCCGCCACTTGCAGCGTATCGCCCAGCCGAAACGGCCGGTAGATCGTGATCGATACGCCCGCCACGAGATTTCCGAGCGTGCTCTGCGCCGCAAGACCGATGACGACCGAGGCGACGCTCGCGCCGGCGAGCAACGCCGTCCCCATGGAGTGCAGCACCGGGATGAGATGCGCGTACAGAATGAGCATGACCACCCAAATGAGGGCGCTCGCAACCTGCTGAAAGAAACTCAAGGTGGTGCGGTCGATGTGACCGCCGCGGGTCATGGCGGCGTGTACCGCCGAGCGCAGCGCACGCGACAGGATGAACGCCGCGACCAGAAAAATGACCAAGTACGCCAAAGCCCCGATTAAGGTATCGGGCCGGACATACGAGAGCAGATCGTGTTCGCCGACTGTGAGGTCACTGGTCATATAAGTCTTTATCTTACAACCGTGTAGGAATTAATTGACAAGTACTTTCTCTTTTGTGGCGACGTTTGCGCCCATGGAAGGGCCAAGTTATTGATTTGCCGTCGGAATATGGCGTTTTGTCGGTAAACAGGGACGTCTCGCCGATTCTCACCCGGGCCGCTAGGGTGGTGCCTACATACCCGCCCCCCTCGTGGCGGGGATAGTGTGTCCATGAAAGCAACCACGCATAAAATCCGAACGTTCGCCTCAGCCCTCCTATTGTTGACGGCAGCCGCCGGTTGGGGCTTCTCTTTTGCAGCCCCCGCTCCGGATGGCAGCGCAGCGGTCACGAGCGAGGCCGGCACCGCCGCTGCGCAACGGTCAAACCTGCGACCGCGCGAGCGCCTTCACCGGCTATCGCCGGAGGCCAACCCAAACCTCGATCGGTCGGGCCGCACTCGCGTCGGCAAGGCGTCCTTCTACGCCAAGACCTTCGCCGGGCGAACCATGGCCGACGGCACCCGCATGGAACCCGCCGGCAATGGCGCCGCGAGCCGTACCCTGCCCCTCGGGACCACCGCCAAGGTGACCAATCTCAGGACCGGCAAGACCGCCGTGGTGACGATTCGCGACCGAGGGCCCTTCGTGTCCGGCCGGATCGTCGACCTCTCCCCCGCCACGGCGCGGCAAATCGGGCTGGATAAGCGCACCGGCGTAACCAAAGTCAAGGTCGCGCCCATTGCGGTACCGATGCCCGACGGGCAGGTCAAGTTGGGCGACGGGGTGCCGCAGGTGGGCGACGGGGTGCCGCAGGCGACCGACGCGATGGAAGGCCAGCGACCGTATTCAGGAGATTGAGCGGCTCGCCAGGGACTCCCCCGTCGCGCGCACGCATCCGTCGCGCGCGCGCATCGGCCTCGCGGGTCTTTCCTAAATCACCGTCGCGGATTCGGCGCGTGCGGCGCCGACCAGCCACTCGTGAAACTGCGCGACTTCTCGGCGCGCCCGTTGAGGCCGCTCGGGCGTGACCACAAAGTAGGAGCTGTCATCGGGGAAGTCGTGCTCCAAAGCTCTGACCAGGCGGCCCGTGGCGAAGTAAGCCCCTAAAAAAATTCGATGCGCCAACGCGCAGCCGGCGCCATTGGCCGCCAGCTCCAACGCCGCGATGGTGGTATCCACGATCGGTCCGGGAACCGTTGCGGCTTCCGCCGACAGCTGCAGCGCCTGGCGGACTTGGAGCCAGTGGTCCTCATGACCCATGATGTGAATCAAGTGCTGCGGCAGCCAACCCGCCGCTTCACCCCAGGATCGGGCCCGCTCCAGCATTCCGGGACTGCACACCGCGACGATGGGTTGATTCATCAGCTGTTCTGCCCGGTAGCCGCGCCAGTGTCCGCTCCCATAGCGGACCTCCAGGTCGGTGGATTCGTCGGGGCTCGGATGATCCCAGATCACCGACGACAATCGGACATCGATCGACGGGAATGCCCCGATGAACGATGGCAGTTTCGGCGCCAGCCACAGTGCCGCCAAGGACACCGGCGCATGCACCGTGATCTCCCCGCGCTCCGACCCTCCGAAGAGTCCCACGGTCGAGTCCGCGAGCTGCTCGAAGGCGCGCCGCACCGGGGGCAGATAGGCCACCCCCATGGAGGTGAGCCTGACCCCTCGGGGTAGTCGCTCGAACAGAGCGAAACCGAGATGCGCTTCCAAGGCCCGAATTTGATAGCTGATGGCGCCCGAGGTCAGCCGCAGTTCGGCGGCTGCCGCGGTAAAACTCGAGGTCCGGGCTGCCGCTTCGAAGGCTCGCAGCCAGGTCAGGGTCGGCAAGCCCACCAGCGGGCGAGGTCGGTTCATGGGGACCTATGAATTTATTGGGGTCAAAGGCAGTAAAATACTCGCTTGTACGGCTGCGAGGGGCAATTTATTGTGGCCTATTGCCCACTTGAACACCTAATCGGTACTCCATGAAAACCAATGCACGCGTCGTCATCGTCGGCGGCGGGATGATGGGCGCAAGCCTTCTTTACCATCTGGCCCTCGAGGGCTGTACCGATACGGTACTGATCGAGAAGGACGAACTCACCTCCGGCTCGACCTGGCACGCCGCGGGCCAGTGCCCGAGCATCACCGGCAGCTACAACCTCGCCAAGATTCACGCCTACAGCAATCAGTTGTATCCGAAACTCGAGGCGCTCACCGGCCAGTACACGAGCTGGCACGCGAGCGGCGGCCTGCGGCTCGCCAACGATGAGCGCGAACTGGCCTGGCTCAAGTACGTCTACGGATATTCCAAGAGCGTCGGCTTCAGCATGGATATCGTCGGACTCGATGAGATCCGGCGGCTCAACCCCTTTCTCACCACCGACCGGGTGATTGCGGCGGCTTGGACGCGGGATGACGGGCATGGCGACCCGGCAGGGATCTGCAACGCGCTCGCCAAGGCGGCCCGGGATCTGGGCGCCACCGTGGTCCGCCACAACCGGGTCAACGCCATCCGGCCGCGGCCGAGCGGCGAGTGGGAGGTCGAGACCGACAAGGGGACCATCGTCGCCGAGATGGTGGTGAATGCAGCCGGATGCTACGCCCGCCAAGTGGCGCAGATGGTCGGCGCCGACGCGCCCATCACCAACATGCAGCACCACTACGTGATCACGCATCCGGTGCCGGCATTTCTCGAGCGCAGCGGCGAAATTCCGGTGATGCGCGATTCCTACATGTCCGGCTACTTCCGCCAGGAACAAAAATCCGGCCTCATGGGAATTTATGAAAACACCGGGCTCACCGAAGCCTGGGCGCCCAAGGGATTCCCGGAGTGGGAATCCTCGAATGAGCTCTTCCCGGACGATCTCGACCGGATCGCGCCTTGGCTCGAGCGCGCCATCGAGCGCATGCCGATCTTCGGCGACGTGGGCATTCGCCGCGTCATCAACGGCGCCATCCCGCATACGCCCGACGGCGCCCCGCTCCTCGGCCCCGCGCCGGGACTCAAGAATTTCTGGATGTGCTGCGGCACTTCCTTCGGCATCGCGCAGGGCGGCGGCTGCGGCAAGTACCTCGCGCAGTGGATGATCCACGGCGATGCCGAGATCAACATGACGGAATTCGATCCGCGGCGCTTTGGACCCTATGCGGACCTCGAGTACGTGCACGAGAAAGTCTTCTTGGATTACCGCACGACGTTCACCACGCGGTTGCCGGGCGAAGAGGAGCCCGACGCGCGCCCGAACAAGACCAGCCCGCTGTACGAGCGCCTGAAATCTCAGGGTTGCGTCCATACCGAAACCTTCGGTTGGGAACGCCCCAAATGGTTCTCTCCGGACGGCCGCGTGGAGGAGTCGGGCTATCGACGCAACAACGTGTTCGAGGTGGTGCGCGGCGAAGTGGCCGCCGTGCACGAACGCGCCGGCCTGCTCGATCTTACCGGCTTTGCCAAGTACGACATCACCGGCCGGGATGCCGAGGCGTTCCTAAACCGCGTCTGCGCGAATCGGATTCCGCGCAAGGTGGGCGGAATCGCGCTCGTGCACATGCTCTCGGCTCAAGGCCGGATCCTCGGCGAGATGACGGTGACCAAGCTCACCGAGGATCGTTTCTACGCCCTCTCTGCCGCGGCCGCGGAGCTTCGCGATCGGGATTTATTGACGCAGAGCGTGCGTGCCGGAGAGCAGGTCGAGATCGACAACGTGACCGAGCAGCGCGGCGTGCTCGTGCTCTCGGGACCGCGCTCGAGGGAGATCCTCGCCGGGTTGACCGATGCGCCGTTGACCACCGCGGAGTTCCCCTGGCTCACCGCGCGGGACATCCGCGTGGCCGGTCACGAGGTGCGCGCACTGCGCGTGAGTTACGTGGGCGAGCTCGGTTGGGAGCTGCACCCCAAGATCGGTTCCATGACGGCCTTGTACGAGGCACTGTGGGAGCGCGGACGCGCATTCGGAATCGCGAACTACGGCCTGTATGCGGTCAACAGCATGCGGGTCGAGAAAGGCTACAAGGCCTGGTCGACCGAGCTCACCAACGAGCTCACGCTGCTCGAGGCGGACATGCCGCGCTTCTTTGCTGCGAAAAAAGACGATTTCGTCGGCAAGGCGGCGACTCTCGCGCAGGCGCCGCGTCCCTTCAAGATCGTCTACGTCGAGGTGGATGCGGCCGATACCGATCCGCGGGGCGGCGAACCGGTGCTCGCGAACGACGGCCGCTGCATCGGCGTGACGACTTCGGGGGCCTACGGTCATCGGGTCCGCAAGAGCCTCGCCTTTGCCAGCGTCGAGCCGGCATTCGAGGCGGCCGGCAGCACGTTCGATATTCTGCTCCAAGGGGAACGGCGGCGCGCGACCGTGCTGCCCGCCCCCGCTTTCGACGCCGACAATGCGCGGATGAGGGTTTAAGTCCATGGCCATCGATCTTCCCACTCGCGCCCGCGTCGTCATCGTGGGCGGCGGCGTCATCGGGTGTTCCGTCGCCTATCATCTGTCGAAGCTCGGCTGGAGCGACATCGTGCTCCTCGAGCGCAAACAGCTCACCTCGGGCACGACCTGGCATGCCGCTGGGCTCATCGGGCAGCTGCGCCAGAGCATCAATATGACCAAGCTGGCGCGCTACACGGCCGAGCTTTATCGCGGTCTCGAGGCCGAGACCGGCCAGGCGACCGGCTACCGGCAGTGCGGCTCGATCTCCCTCGCGACCACCAAGGACCGCATGGAGGAGCTCAAACGCAACGCCTCCATGGCCAAGACGTTCGATTTGCCCGTGCACGTCGTCAGCCCGAGCGAGATCCGCTCGCTCTACCCGCTCGTCAATCTGGAGGATGTGCTCGGCGGCATTCACATCCCGAGCGATGGCTACGCCAACGCGGTGGACATCACGCAGGCGCTCGCCAAGGGCGCACGGGCGCGCGGCGCAAAGATCATCCAGGATCTCAAAGTCACGGCGATTCACCATGACGGCAGGCGCGTGAGCGGCGTCGAGACCGCGCAGGGCCGCATCGACGCCGACTATGTCGTGCTCTGCGGCGGCATGTGGACACGCGATCTGGCGGCGAGCATCGGCGTGACCGTTCCCTTGCACGCCTGCGAGCACTATTACGTGTTGTTCAAGGACGTGCCCGGGCTCGATCCGAGCCTGCCGGTGCTGCGCGACTACGATCACTGCAGCTACTTCAAGTACGATGCCGGAAAGCTCCTGGTGGGGGCGTTCGAGCCGAACGCCCGCCCCTGGGGGATGGAGGGCATCCCCGACGATTTCTCGTTCGGCGAGATCTCCGGCGACTTCAGCCATTTCGAACCGGTGCTCCTCGACGCCATGCGCCGCATCCCGGCGCTCGAGCAGGCGGGAATTCAGAAATTCTTCTGCGGCCCCGAGAGCTTCACTCCCGACGTGCGCTATCACCTCGGCGAGTCGCCTGAGCTCGCCAATTGCTTCGTCGCGGCGGGCTTGAACTCCATCGGGCTGCAATCCGCCGGCGGCATCGGCAAGGTGATTTCCGAATGGATTCGCGACGGCCACCCGCCGATGGACCTCTGGGAGGTCGACGTCCGGCGCAACATGCCGTTCCAGATCAACCGCAAGTACCTGCAGGCGCGGGTGAAGGAAAGCCTGGGCCTTCTGTACGCGACCCACTACCCGTTCCGCCAATATGCGACCGCGCGCGGCGTGCGCCGCTCCGCCCTGCACGATCGGCTGGCGGCCGCCGGTGCCTGCTTCGGCGAAGCGTTCGGCTGGGAGCGGCCCAACTGGTATGCGCCGGCCGGCGTGAAGGCCGAGTACGAGTACAGCTATGGGCGGCAGAACTGGTTCGAGCCGAGCGCCCACGAGCACCGCAGCGTGCGGGACGCGGTCGGGCTCTTCGATCAGTCCTCGTTCGCCAAGTTTCGGCTGGAAGGGCCCGATGCGGCCCGCGAGCTGAATCGGGTCTGCGCGAACGACGTGAACGTCGTGCCGGGCAAGATCGTCTACACGCAATGGCTCAACGAGCGCGGCGGGATCGAGGCGGACCTCACCGTCACGCGGCTCTCCGAGACCGCCTATCTCATCGTGACCGGCGCCGAGACCGAGATCAAGGATTTCAACTGGCTGCAGCGGCACATCGACGCCGACGCCCGGTGCGTGTTGACCAATGTCACCTCGGGCATGGGTGTTTTGTCGATCATGGGACCGCGGTCGCGCGATCTCTTGCAGTCGCTGACGCCCGACGATCTGTCCGATCGCGGATTTCCCTTCGGCACGAGCCGCGTCATCGAGCTCGGGTATGCGCTGGTGCGGGCGTCGCGCATCACCTACGTCGGTGAGTTGGGATGGGAAATCTACATTCCCACCGAGTTCATGGCAGGGCTGTACGAAGAGATCGTAAGCGCGGGACCTCGATACGGGCTGGTGCACGCCGGCTATCACGCGCTCAATTCGCTGCGCATCGAGAAGGCCTACCGGCATTTCGGCCACGACATCGCCGACGAGGACACGCCCTGGGAAGCCGGGCTCGGGTTTGCCGTGAAGCTCGACAAGGCCGGCGGCTTCATCGGGCGCGAGGCGCTCTTGAAGCAACGCGACACCGGCGTGCGCAAGCGCCTGCTGCAGTTCCAGTTGAAGTCCGCGGAACCGCTCCTGTACCACAACGAGCCGATCTGGCGCGGCGACGCCTTGGTCGGTTACATCCGATCCGGCATGTTCGCGCACACGCTCGGCGCGGCGGTGGGTCTCGGCTACGTGGTCGAGCCCGACGGCGCCTCGACGCGTCCCGACAGCCCCATCGATGCCGATGCCTACGAGGTCGAGGTCGCCGGCGTCAGGCAAGCGGCCGTCGCGTCGCTCCGGCCCCTTTATGACCCCAAGAACCTGCGCATCAAGCGCTGAGGATTAAGACAGATGCAGAAGAGTCAAGCCACTCGAACCGCTCCCACGAATCTCATCGCGGAATTGGCCGCCGAGACTCGCAGCGGTTACAGCCTGGATCAGCGTTTCTACTGCGACGACCAGGTGTTCGCGGCCGACCTGCGCGAAATCGTGATGCGCAAGTGGATCGTCGCCGGGCATGTCGATCAGGTGCGCCGCAAGGGCGACTACTTTCTGTTCAAGGTCGGCCAGGAGTCCATCATCGTCGTGCGCAGCGACGAGACGACCATCAACGCCTTCTACAACGTCTGCCGGCACCGGGGGTCGGTGATCTGCACCGAGCCGCACGGACGGGTGACGCGGCTCACCTGCCCCTATCACGCCTGGTCCTACGGACTCGACGGCGCGCTGCTCGCCGCCCGGCTGATGCCGGTGGATTTCGCGAAGCAGGACAATGGACTGCATCGTTGCCACGTGCGGGTGTTCCACGGCTTCATCTTCGTCAACCTGTCCGAGCAAGCGCCGGTCGATTTCGACAGCACCTTCGGAGATCTCGCGCCCTACCTCGATTTCCACGGGTTCGGCGATGCCAAGATCGCCCATACGCAGTCCTATCCCACCGATGCGAATTGGAAGCTCGTGGTCGAGAACTTCGTCGAGTGCTACCACTGCTCGCCGGCGCATCCGGAATTCGTGTCCATGCATCCCCCGCAGGCTTTGGTGGCGTTCGGCGCCGGACCAAGCTCGGGGCCCGCCGAGGCCGTGAACCAGTACTTGCCGACGCTCAAAGCGTGGGAAGAGCGCGCCGCAGCGCTGGGCCGCCCCATCGGCACGGTGGACGACGGACCGGAGTCCTCGCATCTGAGGCTGCTCCTGCAGCGCACGATCCGCGAGGGCTACGAGAGCGAAACCCAGGACGGGCGCCCGGCCTCCTCGCTCATGGGCAAGCGCGTGGCTTTCGATCAAGGGCGGATGTACCTGTCCTTCAGTCCGTTCACGCAGCTTGTCGCCACCAACGACTTCGCGGTGCTGTTCCGCTTCACGCCGCGCAGCACCCTCAAGACCGACGTGGATCTTTTCTGGCTGGTCGACGGCAAGGCGACCGACGTGGACGTGGAGAAGATGATCTGGGGATGGGATCAGACCACCAAGCAGGACAAGGTGATCACGGAGAACAACCAGGCCGGGATCCTCTCGACGCGCTATGAGCCGGGGCGATATTCGGAGCACGAGCGGCGGGTAATGACGTTTCAGCGCTGGTACTTTCGGCAATTCGGACTGGCTCCGGGCTAGCCGGGCAGCGCCACGGAGGCTCTCGGTAGGCGCTGTCGGAAGGCACCCACCCGGAGCCTCGGCGTCGGCCGACAGCGCTTCGACGCGCGACACCCGCTAAATATCGATTCGATGCGTAACAGGCGCGGCGGTGCGGCGCGCGGCCTCGTCTTGCAACGCGATAAAACGCGCGGGAACCAACCATATGATTGCCCACACCAGCCTGCCGGTCAGCGATTACCCAAAGTCGAAGGCCTTTTATACGAAGGTGCTGACGAGCCTGGGCTACCGCAACAACATGGAGTTCGGCGAGGCGGCCGGCTTCAACGACGGCAAGAACACGGACTTCTGGATCAGCAAAAGCAAGACAGTGGTGCCGTTGCACTTGGCCTTCGAGGCGGGTAGCCGCCAGCAGGTCGAAGCGTTTCACAAGGCAGCGTTGGCTGCGGGTGCCCAGGACAACGGCGCTCCCGGGTACCGGAACTATTCGCCCGGTTATTTCGCCGCTTTCGTTCTGGACCCGGATAGCCATAACATAGAGGCGGTTTGGTACGATCCCGGCAAAGGCGAGTAATCTGCAGGGGGCGTTTACGCTTTCCTCATGACCGCACGACGCGACGTTCCCGGCATCAAGCCCTACGACAGCCCGGCCGGCGGTTGGGGCGCACTGCGAGCCGTTGCGCGCACCGTCCGCGAGCAGATGGACCTCACGGATACCTCTTTGCTGCTGAGTACCAACCAGCCGCAGGGTTTCGACTGCCCCGGCTGCGCCTGGCCGGACAAGGACGAGCGCTCGACCTTCCAATTCTGCGAGAACGGCGCCAAGGCCGTCAGTTGGGAGGCGACGAAAAAACGCGCGCCGCCTGAGTTCTTCGCGGCGCATCCGGTATCGAGATTGCTGCAATGGGGGGATCATCAGCTCGAAGGTGAAGGCCGGTTGACTCACCCCATGGCCTACGACCGCGCCAGCGACACCTATCGACCCATTTCTTGGGACGCGGCATTCGCGCGCATCGGCGAAGTGCTGCGCGGTCTCCCTGATCCGAATATGGCCGAGTTCTACACCTCCGGCCGCTCTTCCAACGAGGCCGCCTTCCTGTATCAATTGTTCGCACGCGAGTACGGCACGAACAACTTTCCCGACTGCTCCAACATGTGCCATGAGGCAACCAGCGTCGGCCTGCCGAAATCGATCGGCATCGGCAAGGGCACCGTCTCGTTGGAGGACTTCGAGCACTGCGAGCTGATCATCGCCATCGGCCACAATCCGGGCACCAACCATCCGCGCATGATGGGCACGCTGCACTCATGCTCGCGGCGCGGCGTGCCCATCATCGTGCTGAATCCCTTGCGCGAGCGCGCACTCGAGCGCTTCGCCGATCCGCAGGACGCCATGGAGATGGCGACGCTCGGCTCGACCAACATCGCCTCCGCCTACCACCTGGTGCGCGTGGGCGGCGACGGTGCGGCCCTCTCCGGCATCATGAAGGCATTGCTCGCGATGGAGCGCACGCGGGGCGGCGAGCGCCCGATACTCGATCACGAATTCATCAAGGCGCACACCCAAGGCTTCGACGAGCTCGTGAACTCGATCGAGGCGCTGTCTTGGGGCGAGATCGAGACGGTGAGCGGTCTTCGCCGCGAGGCACTCGAGCAGATTGCAGCGACCTATGCCCGCTCCAACGCCACCATCGTGAGTTACGGGATGGGCGCGGTGCAGCACCTGGACGGTACGAGCAACGTGCAGCAGATTGCGAACCTCCTGCTCCTGCGCGGCAACTTCGGCAAGCCCGGCGCGGGCATCTGCCCGCTGCGCGGCCATTCGAACGTCCAGGGCGATCGCACCGTGGGCATCACCGAGGCGCCCTACCCGGAGATGCTGGAGCGGATCGAACGGAGATTCGGGTTCAAGCCGCCCACCCGGCATGGACATGCGGCCGTGGAGGCACTCGAGGCCATGATCGCCGGCCGCTCGCGCGTGCTCATCTGTCTGGGGGGCAATCTGCCGGTCGCCATGGCCGATCCCGCGCAGTGCTATCCGGCCATGCGCAAGCTTCAGCTGGCCGTGCACATTGCGACCAAACTGAATCGCTCGCACCTGCTCATCGGCAAGGAATCGATCATTCTGCCGTGCCTCGGACGCACCGAGCTCGACGTGCAGGCAGAAGGGCCTCAAGCCGTGACCGTGGAAGACTCCATGTCCATGGTGCACGCCTCGCGCGGCAAGCTCAGGCCGGCGTCCGAGGAGCTGCGCTCGGAGCCTGCCATCGTCGCCGGATTGGCCCTGGCGACGCTGCCACACAGCAAGGTGCCGTGGCGGGAGTTCATCGCCGACTACGATCGCATTCGCGACGCCATCGAAGCGGTGTTTCCGGAATTCGAGAACTTCAACCAGCGTATCCGGCATCCCGGCGGCTTCCGCCTGCCGCTCGGACCGACGGAGCGGCGCTGGCACACCCCGTCCGGCAAGGCACAATTCATTCGCTGGGCACATTCGCCCGGCGCCGCGGAGCAGCCCGGCACGCTGGCGCTCACGACCATTCGAAGCCACGATCAGTACAACACCACCGTCTATTCGCTCGGCGACCGCTATCGAGGCGTTAGCGGACGCCGCGACATCGTCTTCATGAACGAGGAAGATCTGAGCGAGCGCGGCCTCGAGCATGGCGACTGCATCGACATCGAGACCGCGCTCGAACTGCCGATGCCGCTGCGTCTGCGCAATGTCACCGTCATCGCCTACGACATGGCGCGCGGCTCGATCGCGGCCTACTACCCCGAGGGCAACTGCCTCATTCCGATCGCCTATCACGATCGCGCCAGCGGCACGCCTTCCTACAAATCGGTGCCGGTTCGCATTTCGCGCGCGGTCGCCGACGGCGGCTGAGGTGCGGCACGGCCGGAAGCGGCATGCAAGGCCATTGATATCAACGCGCTGCCGCCGACCACCAAGTTGATGCCCACCATCAACCCGATGGCCCAGGCTGCCGTTCCAGGCAAGCCCTCGAAGATGATGGCCGCGAGGACGATGTCGATGACGCCGCTGAAGAGCAGCATCGCCCAACGCCCCGAGAACTCACGGCGATGGCCCAGCGCGATCATGATCGAAGCGATGCCTTCGAACAGCAAGAACACGGAAAGCACCAGCGTCAGGGAAAATGCGCCCGACAGAGGCCAGACAAGCAGAATGACACCCGCCGCGATCCCGATCAGTGCGGAGACCAGCGACCAGGCGAAACCCGGCGCGGCGCGCATGCGAAACGTACTGATCAAGCCGACGATGCCGCTCGCGAGCAGGATCCAGCCGATGAAGATCGCGACTGCCAAGGTCGCGATCTGCGGCACGACGATGGCCAACAGGCCGAGGAGCAGAAGAATGATGCCCTCGGTCAGAAAAACCTTCCAATGGCGCGAAAGCGCCGCCGTAACGGCGTCGCGCGCTCGTTCCACATCCAATGGGTCGGTTGCCATCGTGACTCCTTCACTTGTCGGGACCTGGGGCGACAGATAGCAGACTTCGACCGGCATTCCTAGCCCCCTTCGGGTTCCCTTGCAGCGATTCGGCGGCTCCGGAGGTGTCGATATGCGCGCCGCGTGATAGGCTCATTGCTTCGCAATACGACTGGGCGCAGTGAGTGAAAATTCTCGTACTGATGACGGTGATCTGCTTGTCCGCCTGCAGTTGGTTCGGCTCGCGACGGCCACCGCCGTCCCCGGAGCCTGCCGAGATCATCATCACCGGCGCTCCCGTAGGCTCCCTCGTGTTCGTAGATGGTGTGCAAATCGGGCAAGCGTTGACGCACAACGATCAATCGGAGATTCTGCGAGTCGCGCCCGGATCCCACAAAGTGGAAATACACGTGAACGGCGCGATCGTCTATCGAGAGGATACGTATGTGGATCGCGGCGATCATCGCGTGGTCAGTGTCCTGTCGGGTTTGAGCCGCTAACTCCGATCGCCTCGAATCAACCCCTGACCAGGCCCTCGAAGAACCAAAGATTCGCCGCGACCACCGCGGCAAAGATCGCCCAGGAAGAGCTCCTGAGCCACCTTCCATTGGCGTAGCACCCCATGACCGCGGAATCGCCGGTAAGCCGGATGAGCGGCCACATGGCGAAGGGCAGCTGCAAGCTCAAGACCACCTGGGTCCACACCAGCAACTTTCCCACTCCGGCCTCACCGAGCCACAGTATTCCGGCCAAAGCCGGTATGAGCGCGAGGGAACGGGTAATGAGCCGGCGCTGATAACAGGGAATCTTCAGATCGAGAAAGCCCTCCATCAGGATCTGACCGGCGATGGTGCCCGTCAACGTCGAGCTCTGGCCCGAGGCCAACAGCGCAATGCCGAACAGCAAGGAGGCCAGCGTTCCGCCCACCAAGGGATCGAGGAGGTTATAGGCATCTTGGATGTCCGTCACCGATGCATGGCCGCTCGAATGAAAGGCGGCGGCGGCGAGAATCAGGATCGCGGCATTCACCAGCAGAGCGAGCGAGAGCGACACGACGGTGTCGAGTGTCGACAGTCGGATGGCATCGCGTCGGCTTCGCTCATCGCCCGCCACATGCCGCGTCTGCACGATCGATGAATGCAGATACAGGTTATGCGGCATGACGGTCGCCCCGAGAATGCCGACTGCAAGCAGCATGGCCTGCGGATCGCGCAACGACGCGACACGAGGCACGAATCCGCGCATCACGGAATTCCAATCCACGCCCACCAGCGCGAGTTCGACCGCAAAGCATGCGCCAATCGTCACCACCAACCCGAGTACGATGGCTTCGACGCGACGGAAGCCCTGGCCTTGAAGACCGAGGACGATCACGGTATCGAAGGCCGTGATGATGATTCCGATCACCAGCGAGACGCCGAAGAGCAGGTGCAGCGCCAGCGCGCTGCCGAGCACCTCGGCCACATCGCAGGCGATGATGGCAACCTCCGCCATGATCCACAAAATACCGTTCACCAGCGGTCGGTAGCGTTCGCGGCAAGCCCGTGCCAGATCTTTGCGCGCGGCCAGGCCCAGACGCAGGCTCAATGTCTGCAGCAACATCGCCGCCAAGCTCGACCCAAGGACGACCCAGAGCAGTGCGAAGCCGTACTTCGAGCCAGACTCGATGTCGGTGGCCCAATTGCCGGGATCCATGTAGCCGACGGAAACCAGGAGCCCCGGTCCCGCCATTCGCAGGGCGCGCTGCCACAACGGCGAGGCCGCCGAAATCTGAACGCTCCCACGGACTTCGCTGGGGCAGAAAGGGGCAGTTGCGGTCCGCGGCAATCTAAACACGAAATCTCGCCTGACTTCTTTAGGAAATACCCGACGGTTGCGCAGCATTGTACGACTTGCCTCGGACCCGCCGCTTGTGGCCGATTGCGGTTATCCAATCGGCCGGCGAAGAACTGAGGAGAGCTGGCTGCGGCCGCCGCTGAAATGGCTGCGGGCGCCGCTGACCCCGTGATCGGGACTCATGGACGCATAGGAACATATGTTTTATTATTAAGCCATATAGAACATATGTCCTATCGCTCGAAAGAATCAATCACCCATGAAGCAATTCGAAGACAATAGTTGGACCTCCGCGGTGCTCAGCAAGGGAGGCCTGCCCCGCGTCGACCGCGGCGAGGGTCTCCACATCTACGACACCCAAGGCAGGCGCTATCTCGATGCATCCGGCGGTCCCGCGGTTTATTGCCTGGGCCACGGCAATACCGAGGTCAACGAAGCCATCAAACGGCAACTCGATAGCATCGCGCATGGCTACAGGTACAGCTTCACCAGCGATGCGCAGGACGAGCTGAGCTCGCTGATCGAGGAGTTTTGCGGCAACGGGCTTAATGGCATCGTCTATGTGTCGGGCGGGTCGGAAGCGGTGGAGTCGGGCCTCAAGATCGCCTTGCAATATCACTCCGCAAGAGGCGAGAAATCCCGAAGACGTTTCATATCCCGGCGCCGCTCCTGGCACGGCAATACTCTGGGGGCGCTTTCGGTCTCGGATTTTGCGAGCCGGCGAACGGCCTTTGAAGGAGCTCTCATCGAAGCGTCGTTCGTCTCGTCGGTCAATGCGTATCGGCCGCCGACCGGCGTCGGCGACACCGACCTTGCCGAACACTGTGCCTCCGAGCTCGAAATGGAAATCGAACGGCTCGGCCCGCAGCGCGTCGCGGGGTTCATCTTCGAGCCCGTGGTCGGGGCCGCCGGCGGCGTCGTTCCTGCCCCGCCGGGGTACGCAAAGCGAGTACGCGAGATCTGCACCAAATATGGCGTGCTGATGATCGCGGACGAAGTGATGTGCGGATCGGCGCGTTGCGGCACGTGGCGCGCGCTCGAGCATGACGGCGTCGTGCCGGATATCATGGCGATTGCAAAAGGCTTGGGCGGCGGCTATCTGCCGCTTGGCGCGGCGATCTATCATAAATCCGTCCTGGAGGTCCTCGCTAAGCACGATGGAGGACCGCTGACCGGACATACCTTCACGGCGCACACGGCCGCTTGCGCCGCCGGCGCCGCCGTTCAACGAATCATCAAGCGCGATGCCCTCGTCGAGCGCGTGAGAACGGAAGGAGAATTATTCAAACAGCAGTTGCGCGACGCACTGATCGGTGTCGACGCAGTCGGCGACGTGCGCGGGCGGGGTTTTTTCGTCGGTGTGGAATTCGTCGCGGATAGATCGACAAAGGAGCCGTTTGCCGCAAAGTACCAGCTGAGCGCACGATTCAATCAGCATGCGCTGGCGCGTGGACTCCTCTGTTATCCCGTCTCCGGCAACGTGGACGGGGTGAACGGAGATGCGGTGATCTTGGCCCCGCCTTATATAGCGACTCGCGCTCAATTGGCCGAGATCACGGAGATCGTGACGGCCTGTACCATTGCCGCCCTCCGCGATATTGGCCATGGGTGATCGGTCGGGGATATCCGAACGACTCATCGCCGAGATGCCCCGGATGACCCCGCGGCTGGCCCGCAGCGCGAGATATCTGGATCATCCGGACTCGGTCGTCGTCTCCTCGATGCGCGAGATCGCGGGACGGCTGGGCGTGGCGCCGACGACGCTGTTGCGCGATCGGGCGCTGCGCTCGTCTCGATTGCGGACAGCCGCGCCACGCCGCTCGCGCCTTGTGCGCGTTCCATACTGTTGTTCGGCGCCGATAGTCCGTCCTTTTTTCCCTCGATCGCACCGGCGGTGGCGATAGTCGAGCTCCTGGGTGCAGCCATGCTGGCGCATGCCGGCAAGAGCGCCGTCAACCGGCTCAGCGCCATCGAGGACGCCCTATATGCCTCGGGTACGTACGCCTCGGCCGACAAACCAGCTTGAGATTTGGATCCCGCCCCCGGGAGGCTATTCCGGATAGCGGTGCCATCCGCCGTGGATGTCCTTGATGTGCCGAAAGCCCGCGGTGCTCGGGCCGACATGGTCGGGGCCGATCGGAACCTTGCCGAAACCTCCGGGAATATCGAGCACGTAGGTCGGCAGACAGAGGCCGGATACGGTCTGTCGCAAGGCGCGCATCAGCGCCTGGCCGGCTTCAATGGGTACCCGGAAGTGCGAGGTGCCCGGTGCGAGGTCCGGATGATGAAGGTAATAGGGCCGAACCTCGAGGGTGACCAGGCGGCGAAACAGCCGTGCGAGAACCGCCGCGTCATCATTCACCCCCCTGAGGAGCACGGTCTGGCTGAGCAGCATCACGCCGGCGTCCCGGAGTCGCGCGAGTGCGGCGACCACGGGATCGGTAAGCTCCTCGGGGTGGTTGACGTGCACGGCGACATATACGGGGAGGGATCTTTTGAGAACTTGCGAGAGCGCTTCATCGATGGATTCCGGGTCGACCACCGGAACGCGGGTGTGGATTCGCAGGATGCGCACGTGCTCGATCGTGCTGAGCCGAGCGAGGATCTCATCGAGGCGTCGGGGCGAGAGAATCAAGGGATCACCGCCCGTCAGGATGACCTCCCAGATCGCCGGTCGAGCCCGCACATACTCGATCGCGGTATCGAGCTCGCCGGCGCGAAACGGCTCGCCGTGGCTGCCGACCATTTCGCGCCGAAAGCAGAATCGGCAATACACCGGGCAGGCGTGCGCGACTTTGAGCAGCACGCGGTCGGGGTAGCGGTGCACGATGCCCTTGACGGGACTGAAAGCGCCATCGCCGATGGGATCGATGAGTTCGTGCGGCAACGCCTGCAGCTCCCGCCGGTCAGGCAGGAATTGGCGCACGAGCGGATCATCGGGGGGACGGTCGCGCAGGAGTGACTGCAGGTAGGGAGTGAGGCGGTAATCGTAGCGCCGGGTGACGGCACGAAAGTCGGCGTCGTCAGCCGATGAGTGAGGAGCGTCGATGGTCATACTCGATCAGGATATCGCTGAACCGGCCCAGATGAAAATCGGCATCGCCCAAGCTCATGTCGATCATGGTCAGCCGCTTGAAGTAGTGGCTGACGATGACATCGTCGACCACGCCCATGGCGCCGTGCAACTGGACCGCCTGTTGTCCGACGAAGCGCGCCGCCTGTCCGATATAGGCTTTGGCGCCCGATATGGCGCGGCCGCGCTTGGCCGCATCGCCCTCCTCGACGTGCACCGCCGCGATGATGGCCATCGAGCGAGTCTGCTCCGCGGCGATGATCATCTCCGCCATGCGATGCTGCAGCACCTGGAAGGCGCCGATGGGCACGCCGAATTGTTTGCGGGTCTTCAGGTAGTTCAGGGTCGCCTCGTTGAGCGCGGTCACGATGCCCAAGGCCTCGGCGCAAAGCGCGGCCACCGCGGACTCCACCGCCCGTCCAATGATGCCGAGGGCCCGGCCCGGCGTGCCGATCACCGCCTCCGCGTGAACGGCATTCAGCTGTAAATCCGCGGCCCTGCCCCCGGACTGCGTGGGATAAGCGAATGTCGTCATGCCCGGCGCGTCGCGCTGCACCAGAAACAGCGACACCCCCTCCGGATCGGACACCGTGCCGGCGCTGCGCGCCGAGACGAGAAAATAATCCGCCGACGGAGCATCGAGCACCACCGCCTTGCGGCCCGACAGCCTCCATCCATCGCCTTCCCGGGCGGCGCTGCAGGCGACGTGCGCGAGATCGTAGCGCCCCGCGGACTCATAGGCGGCAAGGGCCATCTGCAACTTGCCCGCCGCGATCCGCGGCAGCAGCGATTGCTTGACGGGTTCGGCGGCAGCGTCGCGAATCAGCCCGCCGCACAGCACGACCGTGCTCAGGTAGGGCTCGAGCAGCAGTCCTTGTCCGATTTGCTCCATCACCGCCATCACGTCGACGCCATTGCCGCCAAGGCCGCCGAATTCTTCCGGGAAGGGCAGCGCGAGCAAACCGAGTTCCGCGTAGCGCTCCCATGCCTCGGCGGAAAAGCCCAGCGGCGAGCGCGAGAGTGCGCGGCGGTGCTCGAAATCATAATCACGCGAGATGAAGCGCTGCAAAGTGTCCTGCAGCGCCAATTGCTCTTCGGAGTAACGGAAATCCACGGCAACCCTCCGTCAAAGACCCAGGATCAGCTTGGCAATGATGTTCTTCTGGATTTCCGTCGAGCCGGCATAGATCGTGGTCTTTCGCTGGTTGAAATACTGCCCGGACAGGGGCGGCGCATACTCGGGGTAGTGCTCCGCGAACAGCGGCGGCGCGCACCACTCCAGATCCAGCGCCTCGCGCACGTAGGGCAGCGCATCGTGGCCGAGCGCGTGCATTTGAAGCTCGGCCAGCTGCTGAATGATCTCCGACCCCTTGATCTTCAGGATCGAGGCTTCGGGACCCGGTGCTCGCGACTCGCTCGCCTCCGCCGACAGCACCCGCAGGTTCGTGATCTCGAGCGCCATCAACTCGAGCTCCACCTGCGCGATGCGATCGCGAAAGCGCGAATCCTCGATCAGCGGCCGGCCGTTCGTCATCTGGGCGGCGGCGATTGTCTTCAGGCGCTTTAGGTTCCGCTTGCAGTGACCGATGCCGGCATTGCCCGTGCGCTCGTGCCCCAGCAGAAATTTGGCATAGGTCCAGCCCTTGTTCTCTTCCCCGACCAGATTCTCGACCGGGACCTTCACGTTGTCGAAGAAGATGTCGTTGATCTCATGCTCCCCTTCCACCGTGATGATCGGCCGAACGCTCACCCCCGGGGTCTTCATGTCGATCAGCAGGAAAGAAATGCCCTGCTGCGGACGTGCTTCGCTGCTGGTGCGCGCCAGGCAGAAGATCCAATCGGCGTGCTGGCCCAAGGTGTTCCAGGTCTTTTGCCCGCTGACCAGATAATGATCGGCCCGGCGCTCCGCGGTGGTCCGCAGCGAGGCGAGATCCGAGCCGGAGCCGGGCTCGGAATATCCCTGGCACCACCAGTCTTCGCCCGAAATGATTCGCGGCAAAAAATAGCTCTGCTGCGCGCCGCTCCCGAACGCCATCAGCACCGGAGCCACCATTCGCAACGAGAAAGGCAGCTGCGGCGGCGCCCCTGCGGCCGCCGCCTCCTCCTCGAAAATATGCTGCTGAACGATGCTCCATCCGGCGCCGCCGAAGCGCGTCGGCCACATTCCCGCGCCCCACCCGCGCCGGTGGAGAATTTTCTGCCAGCGCACCAGATCATCCTTGCCCAAGCGCCTGCCCAGATTCACCTTGTCGCGAATCCCGGCCGGCAGCTCGGCCGCCAAAAAGGCGCGCACGTCGGCGCGAAACGACTCTTCTTCCGGGGTGTAGCTCAGATCCATGGCAGTTCCAGCGTTATTCGATCATCACGACGACTTTGCCGCGCACGTCGCGCGTACCCAACCTGCCGATCGCCTCGCCGGCGCGATGCAGCGGAAAGCGCTCGGTGATCGCGGGTTTGATGCGCCCTGCACGATACAGCGCCATCAGCGCCGATACGTTGGCGGCATGCTGCGAGGGCGAGCGATTCGTGAACTCGCCCCAGTAGACGCCGATCACCTCACAGCTCTTGAGCAGCGCCAAATTGAGCGGCAGCTTCGGAATACCCGCGGTGAACCCCACCACGAGGTGTCGCCCCTGCCAGCCGATGGCGCGCAGCGCGGCTTCCGTATAGTCGCCGCCTACCGGGTCGTAAATCACCTGCGCGCCCTCGCCCCCGCAGGCGGCTTTGAACCGCTCGGTGAGAGCGCGCGACGCGTTCTTGTCGAGCGGCCCCGCCGGATACTGCACTGCCTCGTCGGCACCGCGATCGCGCGCCAATGCGAGCTTGTCGGCGCTCGATGCCGCCGCCACGACGCGTGCACCCCAGGCCTTGCCCAACTCCACGGCCGCGAGCCCGACCCCGCCTCCGGCTCCGAGCACGAGAAGAGTCTCTCCGGCGCGCAGCTGTGCGCGATCCTGGAGTGCATGTTGGGACGTTCCGTAGGTGAGCAGCAGGGCGGCGGCCTCGTCAAAGGGCATGGAGTCCGGAATCCTCCAGCAGTTTGCCGCCGGCCCCGCGGCCTGTTGCGCCATGCCGCCCCGCACCGGGCTCATCAGCACCCGGTCGCCGGGCCGTAATTTCTCGACCCCCTCGCCGATCGCGTCGATGACTCCGGCAACTTCGCCGCCGGGTATGAACGGCCGCGGCGGCTTGACCTGGTACAGATCCTGAATGATCAGCAAATCGGGGAAGTTGACGCCGCAGGCGCGAACCGCCACTCGCACCTCCCCCGGACCGACCGCAGGCTCGGGTACCTCCTCGAGAACGAGGGTATCGGGGCCTCCGGGCTGGTGGCTGCGCAGCGCCTTCATGACTGCGCAGCTCGATCGAGCGTCGCGGCGCTTTCGCGGTCTTGCAGCTCGCGCCACTGAATCTTGCCGCTGCCGGATTTTGGCAGCGCCTCGACGAACGCGACGATCCGCGGCACCTTGTAGGCGGCCATGATGCCGCGGCACCAATCGATGAGCGCCTGTTCGCCGATCCGGCCGCGCCAATCGGGGCGCAGGACCACCAGAGCCTTGACGGTCTCGCCGCGGTGGGCATCGCTTGCGCCGATGACGCAGGCCTCGAGGACGGCGGGATGGCCATACATCAGGGATTCGACCTCGCTCGGCCACACCTTGAATCCGGAGGCATTGATCATGCGCTTGAGGCGGTCGACCATGAAAAAATAGCCGTCCTCGTCCACCCGGCCGAGATCCCCGGTGCGCAGAAAGCGCTTGCCGTCGATCTCGAGAAAGGCCTGAGCGCTCTGTTCGGGTTTGTTCCAATAACCCAAGAACACCTGCGGACCATGCGTGACGATCTCACCGACCTCGCCCGCCGGGAGCTCCGCCAACGTGTGCGGATCGATCACGCGCGAGTCCACGCCGTAAATTGGAATCCCCAGGCATTGCGGCTTCGCGCGGCCGAGGGGATTGAGGTGCGTGGCCGCCATGGTCTCCGTGAGTCCGTAGCCCTCGTAAAAGGTGATGCCCCGATCCTTGAGCCGCTGCGCGACGCTCGCCGGCATGGCGGCACCCCCCCCGCTGAGTTTGCGGATCGAGGACAGGTCGTAGCGCTCGATGTCCGGATTCATGAAAAAATCCTGGATCATGGTCGGAACGGCGGTCCAGCTCGCGACCCGATAGCGCTGCACGCATTCGGCCGCGACCGCCCGGTCCCAGCGCGGCAACAGCACCACCGTGTTGCCGGTGTACAGCGGGCCGTTCATGCCGCCCTGCATGCCGGTCACGTGGAAGAACGGCGCCACGGCCAGCAGCGTCATCTCCGGCTGTACCGCGAACCAGTGCATGCCGGCCACGAGCGTATGCATGGTGGTGCGGTGGGTGTGCATGCAGCCCTTGGCCTCGCCCGTCGTGCCGGAGGTATACGGCATGACGCACAGATCATCGGGCCCGGCGGTCGACGGGCCCGCCGACGAGCCGCTCCTCAGCACATCGCGCCAGAGCGTGACCCCGGATCGCGAGATGTTCGCGCGCGGCGCGGAAATGAACTCCGGCACCGGCAGGTCGGTGGGACTTTTCAAATAGTCCGAGTACGCGGCGACGATCACGTGCTTGATATCAGCCCCGCCGATCAAAGGCTCGATGCGCGGATACAGCTCCTGCGAGACGACGACGGTATTGGCGCCGGAGTCCTTCGCACAGCGCAGAAATTCCTGGGTGAGATACATGGGGTTGAGCGGCACCACGACCGCGTCCGCACGCAGGATTCCGTAGTAGGCGATGACGAATTGCGGGCTGTTCTGCATGAACAGGAGCACCCGGTCGCCCTTTCCGATGCCGCATCGCTCCTGCAGATACCCCGCCAGGCGTTCGGCCTCATCGAACACTTCGGCGAAGGTGATCAACGTATCGTAGAACACGAGGCTGGGCTTGGCCGGATGGCGGCGCGCCGCGACCTCGAGGTTGTAGAACACCGTGGTGGCCGGTGCGTCGAGGTGACGCATCGCATGGTCCGGCCAGAACTTCAAATGTTGGTCCGACATGAAATGCCCTTGAATCCGCCGCCTCGGTCATTATGCGCTGCGCGGCGATCGCAATGCATCCCGTCAGAACTTCGTGCGCAAGGTGATTCCGAAGGTTCGCGGATCGCCGAGGAAGGCATCGATCTGCTCGTATTGAAACGGCGCGTCGAACGCGACCTGGTAGTACAGCTTGTCGGTGAGGTTGTTGCCCCAGAATTCGACGGTCCATTTGCCGTCCGGAGCGCCCAGACCGAGCCGCGCGCTCAATAACCCATAGGCGCCTTGCAGTTTCCGCGGATCGAGATCCGAGCCGGTGTTGTACGAGGAGCTGTATTTGTCGTTGACGTTCGCATGAAATTGCAGCGAACCCGAGAGCGGCACCGTATAGGTCGCCGACGCGACGCCGGACCAGAGCGGCGCAAACGACAGCCGGTTGTTGAGGCGGTCGAGGTTGGTCGCCTGATTGGGCGCGAACAGCGGCTGGGATTCGCCGAACTCGGTGATATTGGTAAAGGCATAGACCACGCCGCTCGAGAGCGTCAAACCCGACAGCGGAGTCGCCCAATCCGTATTGATCTCGGCGCCCTTGGATTCGACCCGGCGCACCGAGCTCACCACGAATTGAAGCCCCGTATAGGTGTTCAGCTGGAAATTCGTGTATTGCTGATCGAACACCGCGGCATTCAGGCGCACGGTCCGGTCCGCCAATTCGCTCTTCAAACCGAGCTCGTACGACTCCACCGATTCGCGCGGGAACTCGGTGTCGAAGTTCGGCGCCACCCCCGTCAACCCCGCCGTGACGCGCGCCAGATTGAAGCCGCCCGCCTTGTATCCGTTGGCCCAGGACAGATAGCCCATCACTTCGTCGGTGAAGTGATAGGCAAGCTTGACGGTGCCCTCCACATTGCCCTCGCTCAACGACTGGGCCGTCGACTTGCCGGCAAAGAACGGATTGAAGGGGGTCGCGCATCCCAGGGCGATGAGGAATTGATTTTCGGGGCTGGCGAGATCCCCGACGATTGCCGGGTTCGCGAGCAATTGGCCGCACGCCGAGCCGCCATCCGGACTGACGTAATTGGAATCGTCCGTCTTCTTCGTGGACGTGAATCGCACGCCGCCGGTCAGATCCAATTGCTGCGTGATGCTGTAGGTCTCGTTGGTGAAGAAGGCGTAGCTCTTGGAGTTCTCGCGGTACCAATCGGCTTCGCCGGACACCCCCGGAATGAAGAGGCTGCCGGGAGGCTTGCCGGTGAGCTCCGTGGTGAGGAGAAAGTTGGGCGGTCCCACCGCGGCCGAGGAGACGCCGCTCAGATACAGATCGAAATCATTGCCGGCATAGATGGCCGTGTTCGAGACCAGCAGTTCGTTCGAGAAGAATCCGCCCACCAACCAATCGAGCGGTCCCTCTTTGCCGGCCAAACGCAGTTCCTGGCTGACCTGCTTGAAGTCGACCAGATTGCCCTCGTTGGCGGGCTCTTGAACGAGATCGACGGCGGTGTAATCGACATCGTTGCCGGCGATGAGCGTGTTGTCGCGCCAGGCCGAAATCGAGGTGAGCTTGCCAAACCCCAAATCCCAGTCGAGCTGACCGGAAATTCCCATATCCCGAATACGCTGCGTGATCGGCTGGTTGGCCCAGGCATCGCGGGCGGCGAGATTCAGCGGAGGACTCGCAATCCCGGTGTAGCCGATGGTGCCGCCGAGTGCCGGGACCGACGCCAGCGCATTGATGACGCCGTAAAAAGGACCGTCGGCCGTTTGAATGGCGCCGCAGCACGACTCGTTGCGTTTCGAATAATCGCCAATCACCAGCAAGCTGACGTTCTCGCTCGGCGTGAGCAGATACTGGCCCCGCATGGTGTACACGTTGCGGTTATCGGTGTTGTTCTCGGTGTTGGGACCGGCGCCGGTATCGACATTGAGGAACCCGTCGCGCCTCTGGTATCCCGCATAAAATCGCCCCGCGGAGATCGGCCCCAAGGCTCCGGTGACCGAGGCGGAGACCTCGCGGTCGTTGTAGTTGCCGCCGGTCACCTCGGCGGTCACGCCGAAGGTATTCGAGGGCCGTTTGGTCACGACATTGATGACGCCGGCGTCGTTGTTCTTGCCGAACAGTTCGCCTTGAGGGCCTTCGAGGACTTCGATCCGGTCGATCTCCCCCAAGTCGCCGAATCCCACTCCGTTGCGGGCCCGATACACTCCGTCGATGATCACGCCGACGGAGGATTCCAGGCCCGGATTGTCGCCGACCGTGCCGATACCGCGAATGCGCGCGGTGGTCACGTTCTCCGAGGTGGTGGAGGTCACGGTCACCCCGGGGGTCAAGACCTGCAGATTCTTGATGTCCTTGACACCGGCGTCCTGGAGCTCCTGGCCGGACAGCGCCATGACGGAAACCGGTACGTCCTGGATGTTCTCCTGGCGTTTCTGGGCGGTGACGATGATCTCGGTCAGGGTGGGCTGGGTTGGAGTGTCTGCCGCCCGCACATTTCCCGCCAAAGTGGCTGAAATCGTTAGCATTCCTGCGGTACAGCGGCGCCAGGCGCCGATTCGGGTCGATTGATTCTGCCCTGCGATTTTTGTTTTCAAAGGCATGTTGATCCATCCTCCGGCGACATCTATGTGCGTCTTCGCCGCGGCACTCCCCGTCCGGCCGCTCCGGCTTCGCGTCCCAGGCATCGGGAAACCGTTATCCTCCCCGGCGCATCTCCCCGGCAAACGCCTGGAGGGAGCTTACGGAAAACCACTAGTCGCGCAGCACCGCGGACGCCAACGTGTTGACCCTGGACGCCAAAAATATCCCGCGTCGTGCCGGCGCAACGGGGCGCCGGCGGCCGGCATTCGCACGAATGCGATCGACGGCCCCCGCCTTTGGAGCTAAGCTCGAGCCTCACCCTTGAGGCTGGAAAGGGAGGTCGGGCAGCAATGCGGACACATACCGCAATCGGCCAGAATTCGATCTTGGGGAGTTACGTGAAAGCCGTGGGCCGGGCGCTGGATGCCGCGGGCTGTGACGGCACCGCCCTTCTCGCCCAGGCCGGATTCGATCTAAAGGATCTGGAGGGACCGGATACCCGGTGCCCCTTGACCAATACCGGACACCTATGGCGCATCGCGGTGGCCGCCACCGGGGATCCGGCCATCGGCATCAAGGTCGCCAATCACTACAAGCACACCACCTTTCACGCCCTGGGCTACGGCACGAGCGCGAGTTCGTCGCTGAAGGAGGCCTTCGAGCGCGTGCAGCGATATTGTCACGTGGTCAGTGATGCCGTCGATTATCAGTTCTACCGGCGCGGCTCGGAGTATCACTTCATCATCGAGCCGGCCGTGGAGATCGCCGCCGAAGCGATCGATGCCTTGGTGAGCACCTACCTACGCATGTGCCGCTCTTTGATCGGGAGCCATTTTTCGCCGCTGTCGATAGAATTGCGGCGCGAGCGGCCGGCGATCACCGACGACTACGAGCGCTTGTGGCGGGCCCCGCTGCAATTCGGCGCGGAACAAAACCGACTGATTTTCGACAGCGACAGCATCGAGCGGCTCTTGGATACCGGCAACCCCGAGCTCGCGCACCAGAGCGATGCCATCTCCAGCCGATACCTGGCACGCATCGAGCGCCACAACACCGTGGCACGCGTACGCGAAGTCCTGACCCAGCGGATGCAGGACCGCGAGCCCTCGCAAGAGGAAGTCGCCGAAATCCTCAACGTCAGCCCACGCACTTTGCAGCGCAAGCTCGGCGACAGCGGCACCACCTTCAAGGAACTGCTGGACGAGACCCGACAGGCGCTGGCACTCGCCTACCTGAGCGCGCCCCAGCACAGCGTCAACGAAATCACCTATCTTTTGGGCTTTTCCTGCAGCAGCAGCTTCACTCGCGCGTTTCGCCGCTGGACCGGATTGTCGCCCTCGGATTGGCGCGCGCGCAGCGCCACCAACTACATTCGCACCCGGCCGGAATCGCAATCGGTCTGAGTTCGATCACGCTGCCGCGCGCGTGCGCTCGGCGGCGACCGATTGTCGAGCCCGGACACATGAGCGTAGGCTTGCGCAAACCCAGGAGAGCCGCCCGATGGATTTCGCACACTCCGAACGCACCCGATCGCTCATGGAACGTCTGTCCGGATTCATGCGGGACGAAGTGGCGCCGGCGGAAGCCGAGTACGCCGCCGCGCTCGGCGGCGGATCCGACTGGCGCCGCTGGCGGCAACCGGCGGTGATGGAGACGCTCAAATCCAAGGCCAAGCAGGCGGGACTCTGGAACCTGTTTCTGCCGGATGCCGAGCTCGGTGCCGGCCTTGCCAATGTCGACTATGCGCCGCTGGCCGAGATCATGGGCCACTCGTTCATCGCCTCCGAAGCGTTCAACTGCAGCGCGCCGGATACCGGCAACATGGAGGTGCTCGTTCGCTATGGCTCCGATGCGCAGAAGTCGCGCTGGCTGACACCGTTGCTCGCCGGAGAGATCCGTTCGGCGTTTTGCATGACCGAGCCGGATGTCGCTTCCTCCGATGCGACCAATATGCGCGCGACCGCCGCGATCAGCGGCGGCGAGGTCGTGCTCAATGGCCGCAAATGGTGGTCCACCGGCATCGGCCACCCGCATTGCCGGGTCGTGATATTCATGGGCTTGAGCGATCCGGAGGCTGCGCCCCATCAGCGCCACTCCATGGTGCTCTGCCCCCTCGATGCGCCCGGGGTCAAGATCGAACGCATGCTCCCGGCGTTCCATGACTTCGACGAACCCGCCGGCCACGGCGAGGTCAGTTTCACCAACGTTCGGCTGCCCGTCGATCACGTCATCTTGGGTGTCGGACGCGGATTCGAGATCGCGCAGGGCCGCCTCGGCCCCGGTCGAATCCATCACTGCATGCGCGCCATCGGCGCCGCCGAGCGCGCACTCGCCCTGCTCTGCGCGCGTGCCACGCGGCGCACGGCCTTCGGCAAACCGCTGATTCAGCTCGGCGGCAATGCGGATATCGTGGCGGATCTGCGCATCGCGATCGAGCAGGCGAGGCTCCTGACATTGAGGGCGGCCTGGCTCATCGATACCCGCGGAGTCAAGGCCGCGATGAGCGCAATCTCGCAGATCAAAGTGATCGCGCCCGCCGTCGCGCAGAAGGCGGCCGATGCCGCCATCCAGATTCACGGCGGCGCGGGCGTGTCCGCCGATTTTCCGCTGGCCGCTCTGTACGGCCATATCCGTGTGCTGCGTCTCGCCGACGGTCCCGACGAAGTGCACCGCGGGTTGATCGCCAAGCTGGAATTGAAGGCGCAACAGGCGGCGGCGGGCACCGCACCCGCATGACCGCCCGCTTGGATCAGGCATGCGAGGTTCGTGACGAGGACCGCCTTGAGACCGGCAGCATCGACGCCTTTCTCAAGCAACACCTGTCGGGCCTGAAAGGCCCGCCGGCCATTCTGCAATTTCCGGGCGGCGCCTCCAACCTCACCTATCTCATCCGTTACGGAGAGCGCGAACTGGTGCTGCGCAAGCCGCCGGTCGGCGTCAAGGCAAAGTCGGCGCACGACATGCTGCGCGAGGCACGCATCATGGCGGCGTTGAAACCGCACTATCCGTTCGTGCCGACCGTTCTGATCAGTTGCGACGACCCGGCCGTGCTCGGCAGCGATTTCTATGTGATGGAGCGATTGCGCGGCATCATCCTGCGCCAGGATCTGCCCGCCGGGCTCGATTTGGACACGGTCGCCGTCCGTCAGCTATGTCTCGATTTCATCGACCGGCTGATAGAGCTGCATCACATCGATGTGTCGCATCCGCAGGTCGCGGCCATCGGCAAAGGCGAGGGTTATATCGCGCGCCAGGTGACCGGCTGGAGCCAGCGCTGGCTTCAGGCGCTCGCCACGGACACGGATCCCGTCGAAGATGTGATGGGATGGCTCGCGAAAAAGCAGCCCGCCGGCGAGAACGCCATCTGCGTGATCCACAACGACTACCGCTTCGACAACGTGGTGCTCGACGCCGCCCATCCGCTCGAGATCGTCGGCGTGCTCGATTGGGAGATGACCACGCTCGGCGATCCGCTGATGGATCTGGGCGGCTCGCTGGCTTACTGGGTACAAGCCGACGATGACGCCATGTTCCACTCGTTGCGTCGCCAGCCGTCTCACGTGCCGGGCATGCTGACTCGCCGCGAGATCGTGGACTACTATGGCGAACGGACCGGCTGGAGCGTGGAGAATTTCGATTTCTACGAAGTCTTCGGCCTGTTTCGGTTGATGGTGATCCTCCAGCAGATCTACCGCCGCTTCCTGCTCGGTCAGACCACCAATCCACGATTCGCCGACTTCGGCGACGCTGCCGCCTACCTCGGCCGGCGATGCCGCAATCTCATCGGCGCCTCGACTCTCTAGAGCGCAACGCCATGCCCGACCTGTCCGCTCAGCGTGTCCCCGGCAAGAAGGCCCTGATCACCGGTGCGGCCGGCGGCCTTGGCGCCGCGACCGCGCGCATGCTCGCGCGCCATGGCGCAAAGGTTTTCCTCACCGACCTCGATGAAGCGAAAGCGAGCGCGCTGGCCGCCACCATCAATGCAGAGCTGAACGCCCGGATGGCGTGGTCCGCAGTACAAGACGTCGGCATCGAAACGGCCTGGCAAGGCGTATTGAGCGCCGCCGCCGGCGCCATGGGGGGACTGTCGGTGCTGGTCAACAACGCCGGCATCGGTGCGCTCGGCGGGGTGGAAAGTCTCGAGCGGAAGGAGTGGCAGCGCGTGATGAACGTCAATGTCGATGCCGTCTATTACGCCTGCAAATATGCGTTGCCGTTGCTGCGCGCGAATCAGCCCGCCTCGATCATCAACATATCCTCGCTCGCCGCATTCAAGATCGACCCCGCTTATACCGTATACAATACCGCCAAGGCGGCGGTCGCGGCGCTCACCAAATCGGTGGCGATCGATTGCGCGCGTCAGAAGATCGACGTGCGCTGCAATTCGGTCCACCCCGCGTTCATACGCACCGGCATCGTCGAATATCTTTTCGAGCAGCTGGGCGAGGCGGAAGCCTTGCGCAAACTGACGCGTGGTATTCCGATGAAGCGCCTCGGCGAGGTCGATGACGTGGCATATGCCGTGCTGTACCTCGCCTCGGACGAGAGCCGCTTCATCACCGCCGCGGAATTGCGCATCGATGGCGGAGCCTCGGCGGTTTGAGCCTGCATCAACGGAGATTTCCCGTGATCAATCGACAGCTCTGCCTCAAACATCGCCCCGAAGGAGCGGTGGAGCGGGAGGATTTCGACCTGGTCGAGCACCCGCTCCGCGAGTTGCAGCCCGGTGAGGCATTGGTGCGCGTGTTGTATATCTCCATGGACCCGACCAACCGCGTCTGGATGCGGGACATTCCCCAATACATGCCGCCGGTCGCGATCGGAGAGGTGATGCGTGCCGGCGGCATCGGCCGCATCGTTCAATCGCGCTCCTCGCACTTTCACGAGGGCGACCTGGTGCACGGGTTCGTCGGTTGGCAGGATTACCTCGTGATCCACGAGAGCGCCGCCGCGGCGTATCCACGGCTGCCTGCCGATCCCGGCATTCCGCTGCCGCGGCTGCTCGGCGCCTGCGGAACCAGCGGCATGACCGCGTACTACGCGCTGACCGAGATTGCCCCCGTTGAAGCGGGCGAGACCCTGGTGGTGTCCGCGGCCGCCGGGTCGGTCGGGTCCGTTGCCGGACAAATCGGCAAGATCATGGGTGCGCGTGTGGTCGGTATCGCCGGCGGCGTGGAGAAATGCCGGTACCTGGTCGATCGACTCGGCTTCGACGCCGCAGTCGACTACAAGGCGAACGACTGGAAGCGGGCATTGAAGGATGCGACGCCGAACGGCGTGCACGTGAACTTCGAGAATGTGGGCGGCGAGATCATGAAGGCGGTTCTGGCGCGCATGGTGCCGGGCGGCCGGGTGGCGATGTGCGGCTTGATCTCCGGCTATGCGGGCGATTCCAAACCCAGCGACGATTTCAGCGTGATCATCGTCAAACGCCTGGTGGTACGCGGCTTTCTGGTGTTCGATTACAAGAACACCGCGCACGCCCTGCAGGCGCTCGGCGGCTGGGTTCGAGAAGGCCGGCTGAAAGCCGACGAGACCGTCGTGGACGGCCTGGAAAATGCCCCCCTCGTGCTCAATCGGCTGTTCAACGGTTCGCACACGGGCAAACTGGTATTGCGCGTCGAGCCGCAGGCGTAGCGTACCGAGGAGAATGCTCTCGCCCATCACCTCGGCTCATCGGTGGCTTGCTTGGGATCACGACCGCGATATCACGGGCTCGACGATCGGGAAGTCGCGCCGATACGGCGCACCCGTCTCGCCCAGATCCAGCTCGCGGGCGACGCGGTGGCCGCTATGGATCGCATGGACGATGGCGCCGGGCGCAAGCGCGTCGCCCGCACGCTCGATCGAGCGGATGCCGGCGGCGGCGACCTCCCCTGCGCGCTCTTCGAGCGCCGCCACGAGCTCGCCGCGAGGCGATCGCAAGCCGACGATCACGATCGAGCGGCACGCGAGCCGCCGCTCCTCCCCGGTGAACACATGCTTGAGTACGGCCGTGTCACCGTCGAACGCCGTAAGAACGTGCAGGGTGGTTACGCAGACCCGGCGCTGCGCAAGCGCGCGATGCACGAGCGGCAACTCATTGGTCATGATGGTCCACGCGGATGCGTGCCCGGCGGGCGTCGCGTAGGAGACCGCGACTCCCTGGCCGGCCAGGTGCTCGGTCAACACGCCGCCCATGTAGTAGTTGTCGAAGTCGAATATCAGCGTCGGCCCCTCCGGCAGACGGCCTTGAGCCAGGTCGTCCGGTGTGAAGACTCGAGGATGATCGAGATGACCCACCGGGATTTCCATCGGGGCATAGAGCATCCGAGTCCATGCCGCCCCCGTCGCGACGACCACGCGATCCGGAGCGAGTTCGAGGATCTCATCGACGCCGACCGGGCTGCCGAGAAACATCTCGACGTTGCTCATGATGTTCAACCGGCCGAGCCGATAGTCGAGCACGCGTCCCCAAGTCGAGAGACCGGGCAACCGGGTCTCGAAGGCAAGCCGGCCGCCGAAGGCCCCGCCCGCCTCGACCAGCGTCACGTGATGGCCGCGCCGACCCAAGGTGAGCGCACATTCGAGGCCGGCCGGTCCGCCGCCCACGACGAGGATGCGTTCCTCCCGGGCGGCGCGCTCGATATGTTCCGGATGCCAGCCGCGCCGCCACTCCTCCCCGGCGGTCGGATTCTGCGTGCAGCGAACCGGCACGCCATCGTGCCAGCTCGATATGCAGATGTTGCAGCCGATGCACTCGCGAATCTCATCGACCCGCCCCTCCTTGATCTTGCGAGGAAGGAACGGATCCGCGATCGATGGACGCGCGCCCCCGATGAGATCGAGGATACCGCGCCTGATCTGCGAAACCATCGTGTCCGGCGAGGTGAAGCGGCCGACGCCGACAACCGGCTTGTTCGTCAGGCGCTTGACGAAATCGATCACGGGCTCGTGGCTGCCCTCCCCGGTGAAGCGCGAGGCCGAGCAGTCGGTCGGACTCGAGTCCATCTTCACGTCGAATAGATCCGGCAAGTCGGCGAGCAGCGAAATCACTTCGTGGGCCTCGGACTCCTGATTGCGGCCGGGCCGTGCCCGCAACTCCTCGAGGCTGATTCGCAACGCAACCGCACAATCCTTGCCGACGGCATCGCGGGTGGCCTCGATCATCTCGCGCACGAAGCGCACGCGGTTCTCGATCGGACCCCCATAGGCGTCGACCCGGTGGTTGTATTCGGGGAGCAGGAATTCGTATCCGAGATATCCCATGCCCGCATACACGTAGACGATGTCGAATCCGGCCGAGCGTGCCCTGCGCGCGGCATCGGCCTGCCATTTGAGTACGGCGCGAAAATCGCTTCGGTCCATCGTCTTCGGCCGCAAATTGCCCATGAAGCCGACATGCGTCGCCATCCAGGGTATGCCGGAGGGAGAGAGCGGCGGCAACCGGCTCGCGCGGTTCATGACCGAAGCGCCCCCGTGCCACAGCTCGACCCCGGCGAGTGCGCCATGACGGTGTACCGCCTCGGTCATGAGGGCGTGAGCACGGACGTCGTGCTCATCCCACATCGAGGCGAAGGGAAGCGGCGCGTCGTCCGAACTCGGATCGATCGAGCAGGCGCCGGTGCAGATGACACCCCAGCCTCCCTCGGCCTTCGTTTCGCGGAAAGCGGCCCGAACGCGAGGCAGAGCGTTGGTCATGCCGCTCGCGTGAGGCACCTGGTAGAAGCGGTTGGGAGCAGTGACCGGTCCGATTTTTACCGGCTCGAACAGAACGGCATAGCGCGAGTCTTGCGTCAATCAGCATACCTCGCTTCAGCGATGCTTAAACCGCGAGAGCAGTTGTATTGCGGATAACTATACGTTCGTATAAGACGGCAGTCAACGCGGACTTGAGCGGCAGCGCGTGGGCGTCAGGCGTAAGCGCCGCGCCGCACGCCTTCGATCCACATCCGGCAGATCGACACACCTTCCGCGGCGCGAAAAGCCGACGGATTGAGGCACCAAGCGAGCCACAGACCGTCGAGCAGCGCCGTGAAGCCGATTGCAGTCAACTTCACATCGCGGACCCGAAGCTTCTCGGCCGCGATGAGCTCGCCGAGGAGTCCTTCGACCATCGCGATATACAAGGAATATTCACGCTTCTGTGCGCTGCCCATGCGCCGCGAATGTAGGATCAATCCCCAGAATACGACCCACACGCTCAGCACCTCGCGATCGAGCATCAAGCCGGAGAAGGAAGCGTCTATGAAGGCCTCGAGCCTTGCCTGGGGATTTGGCTCGGCCCGGTCGACCGCTGCGCCGATGGCATGAAAAAACGCGTCCGTGGTCATGCCGAAGGCGTAGGCGATGAGATCCTCGAAGTCGTGAAAATAATAGCGGATCAGTCCGAGCGACACGCCCGCCTCGGCAGCTACCTGGCGAACCGAGATGCCGGCCGTGCCGCTCTTCAAGATGCACCTCAAGACCGCCTCGCCGAGATGACGGCGCCGGTCGGCCGCCGATTCCCGACGCGCAGGCCGGTCCCGGCCCTTGGCGGATTTAGCCGCCGATTTGCGCTTATTCAAGTTGTCTCATCCAGGTTTCGTGAAATTTACTATACTACCGTATAGCCCGTCGAAGGGAGTTGCACCCTGAAAGCCAAGAAAACCAGCCGCACCCGCAAATCCGCAACGACGAAGCGCGCTCGCGGCAAGCTCGCCCCCGGAGCCATCGCCCGCGGATTGGATGCTGCCGATGTCGTCATCGCGCCGGACAATGCCGAAATCGCCGACGTGGTCGCGCTGATCAGAGACGCCGGAGGCGCCCTCATCGGGGGCTATCGGGATCCCTTGGGAGGCCGGCCGCTCGTCCTCGCCTCATTGCCTCTGAGTGCGGTGCAGCCCACCCCGTTCCAGCGCGATCTATCGCCCACCCACGCGAAACGATTGGCGACAAAGATCGACGAGACCGCCGCTTTCTTGGATCCGCTGATCGTCGTGCGCGGCGACGACGGCCGATTGTGGACGCCCAATGGCCGTCACCGGCTGGCTGCGGGCAAGGTCCTGGGACTGAAGCAAATTACCGCGCTCATCTCGCCGGACGAGACGCTGGCCTATCGCATCCTCGCCCTCAACACGGAGAAAGCGCACAACCTGCGTGACCGGAGCCTCGAAGTCATTCGGATGGCCAGAAGCCTCGCGAAGCGTCACCCGGCCTCCAAGGAGGCGCAGTACGCCGCGGAATTCGAATCCGCCGAATTGCTGACGCTCGGAATCGTGTATGAAAAATCATCACGCTTCGCGGGCGGCGCCTATAGCTCCTTTCTCAAAAAAGTGGACCGCTTCAGCGAGCGCACACTCGCCGCGAGTTTACGCGAGCGCGAGGGTTTCGCATCGCGGTTGTTGACAATCGACGATCAAGCCAAGCGCATCATTCAGGCGCTGCAGAAGCGGGGTTTCAAGTCGCCCTACCTGCGCAATTATGTCGTCGCGCGCATCAATCCCGTGCGTTTTCATAAATCCAAGAAAGGCGATCATCGGCCTCCCATGCCGTTGGCCCAGGCGCTGACGCGGATGGCGGCTGCCGCTAAAAAATTCAATGTCGAATCGGTGTCGAGCTCGGATCTTGCCTGGGTGGCGGTAGGCGCAGGCGCACGAGAGTAGCTCACGCGAGCCGCAGGCCTGCGATAGGCCAACTCTATTGCATTCATCCAATCAATTGATTGGGAAGGGCTCGAGAGATGGGGCACCCTATGCCTCACTCGATTCCCCATCTGCACCTACGCAAGGAGATTTATCATGATTTCAGTCAAGCCGAGCAAGTCACTGGTTGGTCTGTTGGCTGCGGCGGGAGTGCTGCTGCACGCCGGTGGCGCGCTCGCTGCGGATCTTGGCGGGGACGCTCAGCAGCAGGCCGCCGATCTTCTGTCCGGAAACGGCGGACGAGCAGCTCAAACAGTTGCTGTGGTTTCAGTCGCACACACGGATGAGTTTCGCGGTGATGCTCAGGACCTGGCACGCCAGCTCATCTTGGGCGAGCCGACCGTCGGCGGCGACGCGAATCAGGTCGTCGATGCCCACGTAAACGCGAGTTCGGTACCGGGGCTGCGCCAAGTCGCGCTGGATCCTCAAGAGTCGGCACGGATGTTCCTCGCCCGGGGCGCCTGAACTCCGCAGCTCGATGAAGTCCGGCAAAGGCGCGTCGTCGACATAACCGCCGTCGACCTCGTTGCCGGACTCGCCCACGCCGGTGCCGTACACAGCCCTGGCAGGCTTCATAGACGAGATCGATGTATGAACAATGTCACTTTTTTGCTGCAGCGCGCGCGGTTGGCCCTCCAGGAGTTCGGGCCGTCGATGGCGCTGCTCATGCTCCCCGGCGGCTATCTCGTCGCGCTGACCGGATGGATCCATCGGCGTTGGCGGCTCGAATCAGGCCGTGGACTGTCGCGCCGGCAATGAATCATCCGCGCCGGCAATGAATCATCCGCGCCGGCAATGAATCATCGGGCCGCGCCCAGACCTTGAACATAATCGCTTCGGTAGCTTCGAGTCCGTTCCAATTCGCGCCGAGAGCGGCGTGGGCCTCTTGCTCGATTCGGCATTCGCTGGCATGTTTTCGGGACGCAATGCAGGATGTGAAAAAGGCAGCTCATGTCGAAGAATGAACGCGCTCGAGAACCGACCGAAGTGCCGTCGACCCGGCCGGATCGTGATCCGCCGCCTCTCAGCGAGAAACTCATCGAGCAATTTCACCACGCGGTCAACCGGGCTCGACGGAAGCGCACATCCGCGGCGCGTGGTCCCACCGGCCGTTGAGCCGACCACCCCGGGGCTACGGCGTCCCCGCGCCACCCACTGTTTGTTCCTCGAGGGTATCGAGCGCCTCGGGCATCGCGTCCAGCCGCTCTTTCGAAATGGGCCGGCCACTCACGTCCGAGAGGCCGTAGGTCCCCTCCTCGATTTTTGCCAATGCCCGTTCCACCTGAGCCAAGCGGCGCAGTTCGTGCGCTACCAGTGTCCCTTGCACCTCGAGCATTGAAAGCTTCTGAGCATCCTCCTCCGATTCAAACGCCTCGTCCTGAGTCTGGGAGCTGATCTCCCGCTCTTCAGCCTCGCCGCTACGCGTGGCGCCCGCCAATTCTTGGCGAAGTTTCATCAGTCGCCGGCGTTGCTTTTGCATGAACGACTGATCGAATCGTGGTGAAGCCGGATTCATGAGTCGCTCCTCGCTGGGATAGCTCGTGGACGCTCAGTATATTCGAACGACTCCTGCGCGCCCCATTGATGGGCTTCGCCAGCAGGTAGCGATCGCCCAGCCAGGCAACCGCTCTTGCAATGGCCGGACTGTAGTTCGCCACCGGCAGCGATGGGGACGTCTCTCTACGATCGTCAATCATGTGAGTACCCTCCTCTTAAGAAATTCCGCCCAGGCAAAAGGCCCGGTGATTCATGGCCGGCGCGACAGTGCGCGGCCGGACTCGAGCCGCCAACGCCGATGGATCCAGCCGGTCAGCGCGACGAGATAGCCGCCGGGGAGCGTGAGCAGCGCCATCGACGGCCCGAACTCCTGGAGGGCCAACCGCGCGCGCTGCAGCAAAAAGGTCACATTGTTCATACATCGATCCCATTTGTGATCCCTGCCATGGCTGTGTATGCCTAGGCAAGGATTCGATCAAAAAAACTCAGACGTTTTGCAGCATCCGGACCAGAAACCCCTCCAATTGACGCGCCTCGGCCTGGCTGAAGCCTCGCATGAAGTGATTGAGCACCTTCACCGAGCATTCCCGTAGCTTCGGCAGCGCCGCGAGACCCGCCTCGGTCAACTCCAGCTTTACCAACCGCCGGTCTTCCGGGCATCGCCGCCGACTGATCAAACCCTTCGCCTCGAGCCGGTCAACCATGCGAGTCATCGCACCGGCATCATAAGAGAGGTCTTTGCAGAGTTCGGTCGCCGAATCCACGCCTCGCTTCGCGAGTACGCTAATAATCACGTACTGGGCCGCACTGATCTCGAGCGCCGCCAGATCGGGATCCCGGGCAATCGCCTGGTCCAATGCGCCCATGTGGGCGGCACGGACCCGGTACATCAATTGCCCGACACAACCGGCGGGTTGGTACGTCGCGAGATCATAAACTTGGGGATCCGAACTCAAGGATTTCACACCTCGGGTGAGATCCTAGCTGCCTAGGCAGTCATTGTCAAGGCAGGCTTCCCGCCCAACCAATAGCCATGCACACTTCGAGACAAACGGCGGCAATATCACGAAAGACGTGGACTGCCGCCGCGCGTAGCCTGAGTCACGAGTAGCAAAGATTGCCTGTCGGCCCCTTCAGATTATCCGATCTGCCATCCTTGCCCTCTCCCCCCGGTGACCAGCCCAGGGCATTCAGCATGTCGAGTGAAGGGGCCGCTTTTTCAGCATCCGAGCGTTTGTTGGAGCGACGTCAGGTGATCCTCTGCGTAGCTCGAGACGGCCGCGCAATCTTGCGCTGAGAGCGCGAGCGCAGCGTACGCGCCGACGCCCTCCACCGTGATCTCGCGAGGCGCAGGCATTTTCAGCGCGTTCCCCAGCAGAACTCCCGCGATCAAGATGTCGGTCAGATCCGCCTCGCGTCTGCGCCGGCGGTCGCGCTCGAGCTGATCCTGATCACCGATCGCATCGCAGATCTCCGCGGAAAATCCCCAACTCTCCAAGACGGCCTTTCCGATGGATGCCTGCCAGCCCGTGATCAGCTCCATGAATGAGGCGAAGTCGTCCACCTGAGCAGGCTTCGCGGCGGCACGCACCATGACGTACAGGCGTCCGATTCCATGAAGCAATCCGGTCAAGAACGCATCGTCTGGGTGAACCCGGGTGTGCTGCGCGAGCATCTGGCAGACCGCTGCCACGGCGATGCTGTCTTTCCACAGCTCCGTGAGCTGCCCAGCAATCGGGCGCAAGAATTCCTGGCTTTTCATCTGCCGTACCGCGTACGACATGGCGGCGCTCTGCACGAGCTGATGCCCGAGCCGAGTGATGGCGGTGCCCAGGTTGGTGACGGGTTTGCCCGACTGATTGAACGCCGCTGAATTGGCTGTCTGGAGGATGCGGGCCGCGAGCCGCGGCTCGGCTCCCACCAGTGCGGCGGTGCGTTCCGGCGTGGTTCTGGGATCGGCGAGCTCCTCGCGGATCCGCAACACGATGTCCGGAAACCCGGGCAGATCGACCGTGCCTTCGGACACCTCTCGCGCCAGATTGCTCAGAAACTCAAGGCCATGGATTTGGATCGGTCGCAAGCAAGCCTCGAATCTCGATCAATCTCGCCGAGATTTCGCCAGCCACCATGTCGGCGAAAGGGCTCGCACCTTGATTCCGACGAACCGGAAGCGTGACGCGTTTAACACGGCAAGAGGCGCGCCGGCACGGCTAGAATGACGATGCTCATCCACCTGGTCTTCGGATTTGTCCGAAAGAGCTGCATGCCGCCGCCGCGTATACCCTTGTCGCCATGGACTCCCTGATCGCCGCGGCGGCGCGCTGCCTCGTGGCCGGCGACGCGCTCGGCGCCCTCAAGCGCATCGCCCTGCGCGAGGATCCATCGGCACTCGCACTCCGCGGTACCGCGATGGCGCAGCTCGGCGAGTACGAGCGCGCCCGTGAACTCCTGCGCCGAGCTGCCCGCGGCTTTGGAGCGCACGAGGATTTGGCGCGCGCGCGCTGTGTCGTCGCAGAGGCGGAGGTGGCGTTGGCCATGCGCGACCTGCGCGGCGCGCCGCGCACGCTCGCGACCGCGTTAGCCACGCTCGAAGCACGCGGCGACCGCGCCAACGCAATGCAGGCGCGTCTGATCGCCGTGCGTAGGCTGCTGCTGCTCGGCCGCCTCAACGAGGCGGCCGCCGGACTGACCGGCATCGACGCACGCGGTCTGCCTCCATCGCTGCTGGCGGTGGCTGAACTGGCCACGGCCGCCGTCGCATTGCGTACGCTGTGCATAGCGCCGGCACGGGCGGCACTGGACCGCGCCCATCGGCATGCCGAACGCGCGAGCGTGCCCGCGCTTCTGGCCGAGGTAGTCGAGGCGCGCGCCGCGCTCGACCGTCCCGCCGCCCGGCGCTTGCTCGGGACGCACGAGCAGCCGCTGCGTCTCGAGGAAGTTGAAGCGCTCATCGCTTCGCGTGTCCTGGTGGTCGATGCCTGTCGTCACGGGCTGCGTTCCGGCGCCGCCTGGCGACCGCTGGTGCGTCGCCCGGTGCTGTTCGCGTTGGCGCGCGCGCTCGCCGAGGCGTGGCCCGGCGACGTCGATCGGCATACCCTCATCGCGCGGGCGTTCCGCATCCGCCGCCCAAACGAATCGCACCGGGCGCGTCTGCGCGTCGAGATCGGCCGTTTGCGCTCGCTCGCAGCGCCGATGGCGGACATCGAGGCCAGCACGCGCGGCTTTGCGCTCAGGCCGCGGGACGAGCGCGGCGTCATCGTCCTGTTGCCGCCCATCGAAGGCGATCGGGCGTCGCTCCTCGCGTTGCTGGCCGACGGCGCGGCCTGGTCCACCTCGGCTCTGGCGCTGGCCCTCGGCGCCAGCCAGCGCACGGTCCAACGCTCGCTCGTTGATCTGCAGTTGAGCGGACAAGTGCGCTCGGTCGGGCGGGCGCGCGCGCAGCGCTGGTTGTCGCCGCCGCTGGTCGGATTCACGACGAATTTGTTACTCCCCGCCGCGCTGCCGCTCGGGTAGATTGGTCCTGCGGTGCCGTTCAGAAGCCGGTCCGCCAGGAGCCAGACGATGACCCGCGCCCGAGCCAGTACCAGCAAGAGAAAGCCGCAAAGTGCGGTGCGTGCCGCCGAGATCGTGCGTGAGTACGGTCCCTTCGACGGCGCCGACCGCATCCACGGCGTCACGCACGACGGTCGTCGGGTGTGGGCCGCCACCGGATCCAAACTGCTCGCGTTCGATCCGCAAAGCGGCAAGCTCGCACGCACACTCGACCGCGCCGGCGATGCCGGCACCGCCTTCGACGGCACGCACCTGTACCAAATTGCCGAATCGCGCATCGACAAAATCGATCCCGCCACCGGCAACATCGTGGCATCGATCCCGGCGCCCGGCCACGGCGGCGACTCGGGCCTCGCCTGGGCCGAGGGGAGCCTCTGGGTGGGCGAGTATCGGGGGCGAAGAATTCACCAGGTCGATCCCGAGACGGGCACGGTTCTTCGCAGCATCGAATCCAACAGCTTCGTCACCGGCGTGACCTGGGTGGACGGCGAGCTGTGGCATGGCACCTGGGAAGGCGATGTGAGCGATATCCGGCGCATCGACCCCGAGAGCGGCGCGGTGCTCGAGCGGCTCGCAATGCCGTCCGGCACAGGAGTGAGCGGGATGGAGTCCGACGGTGCGGATGTTTTCTATTGCGGCGGCGGAGCGAGTGGAAAAGTCCGCGCCGTGCGGCGTCCCAAAAAGCCGCGACGAGAAACACGCTGACGACCCCGAGCTCAGCGCACCTGTCGCCGAGCTCAGCGCACAGCGAGAGAAGTCGGCGCATCGGTGTTTCAGTTTTTCTTAAGCGTAGATCAGCGGCGCCCCGCCTGCAGCGCCTCGAGAGTGCGTTTCAGCGCCTCCAATTTCTCGCCCGCTTCCGCGAGCTTGCCGGCGGCCGTCAGGCGCTGATAATCCTCGAAGTCCCTGGCGGCCTCGCTGACCAACGCGTTCATATCCGAAGGCGCGGTCGACGGTCCGCCCGCAGGACTCGCCGGAGGCGCCGGAGCGGCGGCCGTCGAGACGCGGGCGCTCAGCGTGGAAGGCGCCGTCCCGAACAGCGCGGCCATCGCCGATTCGAATGTCGGCCCGTACGCGAGCCGATCCTGCACGGCGAGCACGACCAGCCGCAGTTCGGGCATGGGACTGCGTTCCGCCTGCAGATAGATGGGCTCCGCATAGAGCAGCGCCCTCCCGATCGGAATCACGATGAGGCTGCCGCGGCGCACGTGCGAGCCCTGTTGATTCCAGAGCGTCAACTGGCCGGACAACTCGGCGTTCTGATCGATGCGCGCCTCGATCTGCAAGGGTCCGTCGATCAGCTTGGTCTTGGGGAAATCGTAGACCAGAGCCTCCCCGTAGTGCTCGCCGTCGCTTCGACCCGCTATCCAGCCGATCAAGTTGTTGCGGTTGGCCGGCGTGAACGGAAGGATCGCGATGAATTCGGTCGCACGCTCGCCGGGCAGCGTCATGAGCACGAAATTCGGCTCCAACGCCTGCTGCCGCTGATCGGCTGTACCGACTCCCGCCGCCACGGTCCACAGATCCTCGCGGTTATAGAACACATCGGGATTGGTCATGTGGTAGAGCCCGTAGACGGCGGCCTGTACATTCAGCAGCAGCTCCGGATAGCGCACGTGCTTGCGCAAATCCGCCGGCATCGCGGCCGCATCGGCGAACAGGGCGGGAAACACCTTCCGATACGCGGCGATGATGGGATCGCTCGCGTCGAACACGTAAAAAGTGGTCTGACCGGAATATGCATCGATCAGCACCTTCACGCTGTTGCGGATGTAGTTGATGCTGTCGTTGCCGAGCGTGATACGGCGCGCGTACGGGTAGCCATCGGACGTTGTAAAGGCATCCATGAGCCAGAAAATCCGCCCATCCTGGCCGATCACCACATACGGATCCGGATCGAATGTCAGAAAGGGAGCGAGCTCTTGCACCCGGTCGCTGAGCTTGCGGCGCATCAGCAAGCGGCTGTCCGAATCCACGTCGTCGCTGAACGGCAGCTTTGCCAGATCCCCCCGATCGTATGCAATCAGCGTACGGCGCAACCACCCGCCCAACCGAATTCCGCCGTTGCCCTGGTAGGAGGTAAGATTGTTTGCATCGCCTTGCGGGTAGTTGAATTCCTTCTGGCGAGTCTTGACATAGACATCCGTGTCGGTGAGCTCGCCGAAATAGATTTCGGGACGGGTGACGACGAGACCAGGAACCGTGCTCTGTACCGGCATATTGCTGAGTATCAGCGTCGGCAAGCCCTCGGGCGTGAAGCCGTTGACCGGATTCATCGTGACGCCGTAGCCGTGGGTGTAGATCAGCTTCTCGTTGATCCAGTTGCGGCTGCTTTGCGGAAGCTTGTCCACGTTGAGTTCGCGCACGGCCAACATCATCTGCCGGACCGAGCCCCCGATCTCATATCGATCGATGTCGATATCCGGAAAGTCGTAGTAGGTTCGAATTTCCTGGATCTGGCGCAGGGTATCCTGCAGCGCCCGCGCATCCCACAGCCGGATATTGCTGAGAGTCGCCTGGTTGTCGGCCGGCTCCACCGCCTCGATTCCGGTCTCCGCCGGAAACGGGTGCGTCTCGATGCGGTCGAGCGCGTAGGCTCGCCGTGTCATTTCGATATTGTGGGAAATGAAGGGCCGCTCTCGCACCAGCTGATTCGGTGCGACGATAAAGCCGCTGACGTACCAGCGCACGGCGGCGAGCAGCAGATAGCACGCAACGGCCGGCACGGCGGCTGCGAGCAGCCGACTCGGCCGCGGAGTCGATGCCGCGGAAACCCAGGCGATGGCCGTGCCGGCGGCGAGCGCCAGGCAAATCACCAGGGTTCCACCCAATGTCACGTGCGCGTCCGTATAGGAGACGCCGGAAAAGATCGTGCCATCTTGAAAGAGATACTCGTAGCGCCCGAGGTACGCGCGAACGGCGACCATCAGCAAGAATGCGCCGAGACTGATCGACAAGCCCTGCCAAAGCCGGATGGGTGCGCCCGAAGTTCTCCGCTGCATCCAGATGCCGGTGCCGCCGCTCAGCAGGACCAGGGACCCGGCAATCAGGCAGGCAAGTATGGAGAGACTCAACAGCCATCCCGACACGATCTGCAGGGCAGGCAGTGTAAACAAGTAAAAATCGAGCGGTCGCCCGAAGATCGGGTCCACCGGCGCCGCGTTACGCGGCGCGTTCCAAAACAACGCCAACGTCGGCCAACGCTGCATCAGGAGGGTGCCTACCACGATGGCAATTGCCGCCGACAGGGCAAGTCCGACCAGCTTCTGGATGGCGTCGATGGGCAGCGTGACGCGCCGTCGATTGATGAGAATCGACGTTCCGATCAGTTGGCTGAACGAAGCGGGCGCAAGCGCTCGGAACACGCCGTACACCACCAGAAAGGTCACGAACGCGAATGCTCCGAAGGTCGCGGCCTGAAGGCCGAGACGTGTCCAGAAAACGGACTCGAGACCCAGCGATTCGAACCAGAGCGCATCGACGAAGTAGGACACCGCGGTGCTGGCGCCAAGCAGCGCCACGATTAAAACCGCGAGCAACACGTAACGGGCGCGCTGGCCTCGGCGCGACCGCGCGTCGCCCAAGCTCCGTCCCGTTCCCCCTTGATCGTTCATGTCTCGTGACTGCCCCCAAAGCGCCATTCTGCGCTCGAGGTTCGCCATTGTCGCGAGACATTTGATGCTCCGGGAATCCCGATTCGTTTCACACTTCCGGACAAACGGCAGCAATCACGCGAAAGACCTGAACTCTTGCCGCGTGTAGTCTGGCTCGCGTAGGGAAGATTGCCTGTCGGCCCCTTCAGATTATCCGATCTGCCATCCTGCCCTCTCCCCCCGGTGACCAGCCCAGGGCACGGCATTTCGAGTGAAGGGGCCGCTTTTTGTAGCCAAAGCAGGAAACCAGCCGGCCGCTGATGGGACGCAATCGATGCCTTACCTGGAGTGCCTTCGTTATCCGTATCGCATCGAGATGGTCGGTTATGTGGAAGTTCTGTACCGCCGTGTTTCTGCTTGCGCTCGCCGCGTGCGGTGGTAGTTCGAGCAACGGCCAACTTGCCCCATCGAGTCAAAACAACTCTGTCGCCGGGGCCACCAGCTCCGTCGCCGCGGCTCCAAACTCTGTCGCCGCGGCCCAGTGCACCCCCCAAGAGCATTGCGCACCGTGATAGCGAGGGACGCGATCCGGCGAAACATCCCGGCCCAATGGTGAAGGATCCCCAGCGGCGGAGATTTCTGCGCCAATCGATCGGCGCCCTCGGGGCTGTAGGCGCGTTCGGACTGCTGCCAACGTCCATTCGCCGTGCGCTTGCAACCGCCGCGCAGGTCGAGACAGGCACCATTCAGGATGTCAAACACATCGTCATTCTCATGCAGGAGAATCGATCCTTCGATCATTACTTCGGTACATTGAGCGGAGTGCGTGGATTCGGCGACCGCTTCCCGATACAGCTCGAAAGCGGGCAGCCGGTATGGGCACAATCCGACGGACAGGGCGTCATTCCTCCTTATCACCTGAACTCGGCGACCACCAGCGCATTGCTGGTTCCCGACACGCCGCACTCGTTCTCGGACTCTCAAGCGGCGTGGAGTCAGGGCAAGTTCGGGCAGTGGCCGCTCTACAAGACAGAATATTCGATGGGGTACTACGAGCGCTCGGATATTCCCTTCCAGTTTGCGCTGGCCGAGGCCTTCACTCTCTGCGACTCCTATCACTGCTCGGTGACCTCGGCCACGGATCCCAACCGCATCGTGTTTTTTTCAGGCTCGAACTTCGATCCCACGCTCGCTCAATCGGGTGTCAATTGCACGTCCACGAACGCCGAGCCCAATAATTACCGCTGCTCGGTGACCGGCACCATGCCGTATGGGTATACCTACCAAGGGTCCGCCTTCCAATGGCCGACACTCCCCGATCTGCTGCAGCAGGCGGGAATCAGCTGGAAGATTTACCAAAACCCGAACGACAATTACCAAGGCCTCATGCATGGCGGACTCGCCTTTCAGAGCTTCCGTAGTGCAACGGTCCAATCCGGTTCGCCGTTGTACGTCAACGGCATGACACTGTTTACGCTCGAGGATCTCGCCAACGACGTCACGAACGGAACACTGCCGGCCGTCTCCTGGGTGCTTCCGAGCGCGGTGGAGTCCGAGCACCCCTCCGCGTCCAATCCGATCGAGGGAGCAGACTTCACCGCGCAAGTGCTGTCCGCCGTGACGGCGAGCGTCGACTCCTGGAGCCAAACCGTCCTCTTCCTGACCTATGATGAGAACGACGGCTTCTTCGATCACGTTCCTCCACCGGCCGTGCCCTCCTTCAATGCCGACGGCACGCTGGCGGGTGGCTCAACCCTGTCGCTCGCGGGCGAGTACTTTTCGGATCCGGATGGAAGTTATCTCGACGCAGCGGACACGATCAGCGGCACCGTCCGCCCCTGGGGGCTCGGAGCTCGTGTGCCGTTTCTCATCATCTCGCCGTGGAGCAGAGGCGGTTGGGTCAATTCCCAGGTCTTCGATCATACCTCGCTGGCCATGTTTCTCGAGAAGCGCTTCGGTATTTCGGTCCCGAACATCAGTCCGTGGCATCGGGCCGTCTGCGGCGACCTGACGTCTGCGTTCAATTTCTCGACACCGAACGATGCGCCGTTCCCCCCATTACCCGACACGAGCAATTATGCGACCGTGCAGACTCAGCAGAGCGCGCTGCCTCAACCCGTGCCGCCGAGCACGGCGCAAGCTTTGTATCAGGAGACCGGCACGCGCTATTCACGCGCGCTTCCTTATGAGCTGCACACGAGTGCGCGCGTCCACGCGGGGAATACGGTGACGCTCCTGATCAGCAATACCGGTCAGCAAGGAGCGGTGTTTCATGTCTACGACCAGCTCAATCTGCATTTGATCCCGAGACGTTACACGGTCGAGGCGGGCAAGACGCTGAGCGATGCTTGGAATACTGCGGCCGGCGGTGACTACAGCTTGTATGTGTACAGCACCAACGGCTTTTTCCGCGGCTTCCAGGGCAATTCAGTCTTGGAAGCCTCCGCCGCCTTTGCCCCGGAGGTCCAGGTTTGCTACGAGCCGTGCACCAGCCAGCTGTATTTGAAAGTGAACAACTCGGGCTCACAGGCGGGGCAGGTCACTGTCACGGCAAACGCCTATCTGAGTGCAACTCCATCGACCGTGGCGGTGCCTGCCGGCGGCACCGGGGTACAAAGCTGGACCTTGACGGCGAGCGGATGCTGGTACGACTTCACGGTCACGGCGGGTAACTTCATCCGCCGGTTCGCCGGCCGCATGGAGACGGGTCAGGATGGCATCAGCGATCCTGCGATGGCGGCCGGCTGACTCGCCTCGAGGGCATCTGCACGGTGCGGCCGCCGTAGCTTGCCGACAGGCTGCGCTCGGCGGCGATGATATCCGCAAAATCGGGTCCGTCGGCGGTGCTTTCCAGCGCCCGGGCACGTTCATCCAAGCGTTGGATTGCTGCGAGCTTCTCGCCGCGGCCCAGGTTGGCAGCGCCCACGGCGCTCTTGAGCAACCGAAGGGTCTCATCGTAAACCTTGAGCGGCACGGGAAACGGATGTCCATCCTTGCCGCCGTGTGCCAACGAGAACCGCGCCGGATCCGTGAACCGGTAAGGCGCGCCATGCACCACTTCGGCAACGAAGGCGAGTGAGGCAACGGTTCTCGCGCCGACACCCGGAGTCAACAGCAGATCGGCAAAGTCCACGGGCCCGCGCTCAGCCGCAGCGGCAAGTGTGCCGTGAAGCCGCTTCAGATCGATGTCCGATGCCTGGAGCGCGTGGCGGTTGGGCAGGTCGAGGTGCGGAGATGGAGGAGCGCCATTCTCCGGCCTGCCCCAGTCGGGGTCGTTGTCGGCAAACAGATCGAGGCTTCGATTGTTGCGCGCGGCAAGCCGCCGCAGCACGCGGATGGCGCCGTCGGGTCCGTCCCGAAGCAGCGCGAGTTCCGCGCTGCGATTGCGCTCGGCCCCTTTATCCGCCAAGTTGATGATGGGCCCCACATTGCGGCCCTCGATCGCCTTGTGGGGCGAATCGAAGAAACCCGTCAGATGCTCCGATTGCCAATGGTAGCGTCGCGCTTCCCGTTGATGCTCATTCATGCCCTGCTGCACGACGCACCACCTGCCATCGACCGTGGCGAAGAAGCCGTGGAGGTAGAGATCGTAACCATCTTGTACCGCGGCATTGTCGATCTTTGCCACGAGCCGGCTGGCTCTCACCAGCGCCGTGGCATCCACGCCGGTCCGCTCGCCCATATCCACGAGTTCCGCCGGGGTAAGGCGGGACTGGGCACCCTTGCCGCCACAGACGAAAACACCGAGTTCCGCCTGCAGCGGGGCTAGGCCGCGCTTGAGCGCTCCGATGACGCTCGTCGTAATCCCGGAGGAGTGCCAATCCATGCCCATCACGGCGCCGAACGCTTGAAACCAAAAAGGACTGGCGAGACGGCGCAGCAACTCGTCCCGGCCATAGTGGTGGACGATCGCTTCCACGATCACGCGGCCAAGAGCCGCCATTCGCGCCGACAGCCAGGCGGGGACCTGTCCGCCGTGGAGCGGTAAATCGGCACTTCCGCTGCGCTGGGTCATTCCGGGGAAATGATACCGAAGGCAGGCAGCGTCCGGCTCGCAACCCTCCTTACAACATGGCATCGAACCCGGTCTTCGCCGCATCGGCTGCGGCGACCACTACGAGTGAGCGCGCTGCGGTATTCATGGGATCCCCGATGAGTGATGGGAGAGGCGGCGTGCCGACCCAGAAATCCGGTCGCGGAGCGCTCGCCGGGTGAATCGCATAGCCGTATGCGTGGTCGACGCAATGAATTGCGGCAATCCCCGATCTCGCTTCGCCGCACGCTGCCGTCATAATGATCCAGCAAACTCACTGAAAGGTGAGGACGCAAAGCTTCCGGTCTAAGGGTTGTTGCCTATGACAGCGGGGTTGCCTGGGCCGTAAGGCCTTGTTGTGCGAGTCAGCCAGCCTCGCCGAAAGCGACTCCGTTGTATCGGCTCCCAAGAATCCGGATTTTCAATTGGGAGCGGCGATGCAGATATTTACCGGACGATCACCAGCACAAGAAGCTCTCTCAGGGCTTCAATACGTCGTGGAGCTGCGCGTATCGCCAACTCCCATCGACCCTCACAGCGTGCCTTCGCTCGATATCTTCGATGTGTATCATCTCTATGGCGAGATCGGGCGGGAGAACGGTCGCGTTCGCCATGCGCTTCAGCTCGGATATTTCAAGCAGAGCGATACCGCGACGTCGGTCGCCAACTACCTGGCCGCGTATTTTGATGCGCCCCGGGTGGTGCTAACGGTGCCGTCCCGCTCCCTGCATCTGAAATTCGTGCCTCTCAAGGACATCGGTGCGACAGGCTCACACTCGGTGATCGAGCTGGCGGGTGAGCGTCCCATTCCCCCGCCGGCGGCTTCGCCCCTGCCCGCGCCTTCGCCCGCCAAAGGTCGCTTGCCTGCGCAGGATCGCGCACCGAATCCCGCGGTGGTGGCCGACCGTAAGGCCACATCGCCGTCGCTGCTGGCGCGCATCTTGGATCTGCACCGATAGCAGAGCGCCGGCGGCCGCCTCGCCTCCGCGTTAGACGAAACGCCGCTTCATCGGTGCTTCGCTGTCTGCCGATCTTTGTTGCCTTCGAGGCATTCGACGTGGTGGCGAAAGTCCGGGAAGGAACAAATACTCGCAGTCAATCGCCGAGCGGTGAACAAAGGCGTGGTGGAAACGACGACTGCCGCCATGATGGCGATCAATGCGGTGGCTTCCACGAGCGTAAACCTTGATTGCGGGCGTTTCATGTTGTTACTTGCGTCGATTAACAACATATCCTCGCACCGTATGAGTCCGATAGCTGCAACGTGGATCACGTTCGACGCTCTGTTTAGCTAAGTGCTTCCACGTAGCGACAACAATGACTCTAGATGGCTTTTCACATTGGGCAACAGAAGTGCTGCAAGCATGCTCGCTGGCTTAGGGAACATCACCATCCGCTAGCGCTTTTCGGGCTTTGAATGCCGCGACGCACACCGGCAACTCGCCGAACATCCTCGGAACCATGACGCCATCGGCAGCGCGAATCGAATTGCCATAGTCCTTCCAGAACCGCTCGCAATAGGCTGGATCATTGTGTTGATCCGCCTTGCATTTCGCGATCTCCATATCGCGTAGCGGCTTGATCTTGGCTTCCCGCTCCGCCTCGCACTGAGCCTCGAGCGCCGCGACATCGCTCTCTTGATCCGCAAAGACCATGACTGGGCGGCACCAGACTACGAGCATCGCGGCAACCGCAAGCCCAGGGTAATTTCCATAAATTCGTGGTGAGCGCGGCTGCATCCCTTCCATCCCAATCCACGGACGACCGCTTGCGAGCTTAAGCCGGAAAATATCAATAGACAAAGCAATTCTGGCCACGGGACCGGCGAGAGCTGATACTCAAGCTCCCATGGACCGCTTCATCATCTCCAACGCCGGTATCCGCATCCCCCCCATCATTTACGGCACCGCCTGGAAGAAGGACGCCACCGAAAGACTAGTCCGCCTCGCCATCCGGAACGGCTTCCGCGGCATCGACACCGCCTGCCAGCCCAAGCATTACGACGAAGCGGGCGCGGGCGCCGGCGTCGCCGCCGGTATCAAACAGGGATTGGCCCGCCGCGATCTCTACCTGCAAACCAAATTCACCTCGCTCTCCGGCCAAGACCCGAAGCGAGTGCCCTATGATCCCAAGGCAACGCTACCGGACCAGGTGGCAGAGTCGATCGCCGCGTCCTTGAGGAACCTGCAAACCGACTACCTGGACTGCGTGCTTCTGCATTCCCCCATGCCGACCATGGCCCAAACTCAAGCCGTGTGGCGCAGCCTCGAAGCGTTCGTCGACAGCGGTCGAATTCGCCAACTCGGGATTAGCAACTGCTATGGTCTAACGGATCTCAAAACCCTATACGAGGCCGCCCGTATCAGACCCGCGGTCCTGCAAAATCGCTTCTATGCCGACACCCGCTACGATCGCGACATACGCGCCTATTGCAAACGAAAGACGATCATCTACCAGAGTTTCTGGACCTTGAGCGCCAATCCCCACCTCCTCGCTCACCCGACAGTGATCGCCCTCGCCTCCACCTATGGACGAACCGCCGCGCAAATCCTGTTTCGTTACCTGACTCAGATAGGCGTTGTCCCCCTGAGCGGCACGCAATCCGAGGCCCACATGCACGATGCCCTCGCCATCTTTGACTTCGAGCTCACCCAGGAGCAGCAGCACGCGATCGAGGAGCTCTGCTAGCCCGGCCAGAACTCCGGGGCCGAAGCTGCATCCCCAGCGAGTTCGAGCCGCGCACGCGTCCGGCCGCCCTATAACCAATCGGCACATGGTCATGCCGAATTGCTAGTCGACCGGCGCGCAGCGGGTAGGCTAAGTTCCTCGAAAGCATCGGGAGCATCAGAATTTGACAATCCTCGAGCAATCGGCCCCTGCCCCGGCGGACGGCGTGCGCCCGCCCCTCGACCGCGCTGGACGCGGCCGGGTGCTGCGCAACGAAGATTGGGTCAGCAGCCTTCTGGGCCTCGGCTTGATTGTCGCCGCCGCCTCCGTTTTCGCCGCCGGCGGCAGTATCAAGTGGCTCGCGGTCGCTCCGCAGAAATGGAGTCACGCGGGCGAGATCGCCCAACAGCTGCGCCTCAACGGTCTTCGGTACGCGGCGCTGTTCGTCGTCTGGGCGGTTTTGCTCGGCGCGGCCGCCGCCGCGCTCGGCTTCGGCGCCGTCAGGTATTTGCGGGCATTCGCGCCGATCTTCCTGGTGACGGCCGCCGTATATTTCCTCGGACTTTGGGACCAGGCGGCTCACTACAACTTGGAACCGCCGCTCGTGGCGCTCGGCATCGGGCTTCTGGTGTCCAATACCCTCGGCGTTCCGCGCTGGCTCGATCCCGGATTGCGGGTCGAGCTGTACATCAAGGTGGGCATCGTTCTGTTGGGCTCGAGCCTGCCGCTCACCCTACTCGCCTGGGCGGGGCCGGTGGCGATCCTGCAAGCCGCCATCGTCTCGCTGGTCACATTCGGCGTGATCTATGCGGCCGCAACGCGCCTGGGTCTCGATCGCCGGCTCGCCGCGACCTTGGGGACGGGCGGCGCGGTGTGCGGCGTCTCCGGGGCGATCGCCATCGGCGGCGCGGTCGGCGCCAAGAAGCAGGATATCTCGGTGGCGATCTCCCTCGTCGTACTCTGGGCCATCATCATGATTTTCGTGCTCCCCCTGACGGCGCGAGCGTTGGGGCTTTCCACGGGAGTGGCGGGCGCCTGGATCGGCACCTCGGAGTTTGCCGATGCCGCCGGCCTCGCCGCCGCGCAGACCTACGGCGGCTATGCAGGCAACGTCGCGGGAATTTCGGGACACCCGGATGCCGCCGTCGCGGCATTCACGCTGATGAAAGTGATCGGCCGGGACATGTGGATCGGCGTATGGGCTTTCGTGCTGTCGCTCATCGCGGCCACGCGCTGGGAGCGCACCGGCATCGAAGGCCGCAGCGGCGTGATCGAGATCTGGAGCCGATTTCCGAAGTTCGTGCTCGGCTTTCTGCTCGCCTCGCTCCTCGTCACCTGGTTCGCGAGCGGATATGCCTATGGGGAGTACAAGACGAGCGTGCTCCCCGGGCTGGTCGCACCGCTCCAGGTGCTTCGGACTTGGGGCTTCACCTTCGCCTTTTTGAGCATCGGCTTGACCACGCGCATCCGTGAATTCGTGTCCGTGGGTGTGCGGCCGTTCGCCGCGTTCACTCTGGGCGCGGCGGTCAACGTGCTGCTTGGATTTTTCCTGTCGACGCGGGTGTTCGGCGCGTTCTGGAGCGGCCTCGGCCCGTGAATTGCTCGAGCTGCACGCACTTCGATCCCCGGCCCGCCTCCATCGAGGCCGCGTTTCCGGGGCTATCGAGCTTGAGCTCGGGGTATGCCGCAGTGAAGGCCGGAGACGGCCTATGTGCGCAGCACGAGCGCTACGTCGCCGCCTCGAGCGTCTGCGCGGCGTATGCGGGCTCGACCTGCACCAGACAGTCGTAGAACAGCGGCGCCTTGCCCATGTCGGTGAGCGCGTCGCTCCGAGTGAGTTCATTGGCATTCTTGCCGTCGCGCGCCAGCTTCTTCCACCATACCGATAGCGCCACCACCACCCCGCGCCTCGCCCGGTCGGTGACTCGCGCGCGCAGCGTGAGGCTCCCGCGATCGTTGAATACCCGCACGTAACTCTCGTCCGCCACGCCGCGCGCCCGTGCGTCGTCCGGATGGATATCCAGACACGGCTCGCCTTCGGCTGCGCGAAGGCTCGTGACGTTGACGAAACTCGAGTTCAGAAAGTGCCGGGCCGGCGGCGAGATCATCGCCAGAGGGAAGCGCTTCGCAAGCTCGCTGCGCGTATCTTCGAGCGGCGGGATGTAATCCGGGAGCGGACCGAGCCCGGCGGCGGCCGCCTCCGCCGAGTAGAACTCCACCTTGCCGGACGGCGTACCGAATCCGCCCGCGGCGAATCGAGCGGTGCCGGCGGGAGCGCCGATGCGCTTCCAGCCCACCGCGCGCACCGCGGTGAAATCCCAATCCTCCGCCAGGGCGGATTGCGCCAGGGCCTCGTCCGAATCCCGGAAGCACGCGTCCTCGAATCCCATCGCGGCCGCCAGCAGCCTGAAGATCTCGGTGTTGGGCTTGGCCTCTCCCAGGGGCTGAATCGCGGGATTGTTGGCGACCATGTAGTAGTGGCCATAGGGCCGCACGATATCGAGGTGCTCTAGCTGCGTGGTCGCGGGCAGTACGATATCGGCGTAGTCGACGGTATCGGTCCCGAACTGTTCCAGCACCACGGTGAACAGGTCCTCGCGCGCGAAACCGGCTGCGACTCGCACGGAGTCCGGGGCCACGGCCACCGGGTTCGAGTTATAGACGACCATGGCGCGGATGGGCGGAGATGCATCGGCCAACGCCCGGCCGATACTCGACATATTGACGGTGCGCGGCATGCGTCCGTGCAACAGGTCCGGCCTCGAGAGCGCCGTGTTGTCGATGGTGAAATTGCCGGAGGTCGCGAGGAACATCCCGCCCGCGGCGTCGCGAAACGCGCCGGTGAGCGCAGGTAGACAGGCGATGTTGCGCATCGCCATGCCGCCTCCCTTCACCCGCTGCAGCCCGTAGTTGGCACGGATCAATGCGGGCCGCGTGGTCGCGTAACGGCGCGCCAGCGATTCGATCTCGTGCTCGGATACGCCGCAAATGCCGGCCACGCGCGTCGGGGTCCAGCCGCTCACCCGTTCGCGGAGCTCGTCGAAGCCGACGCTATGGCGGGTCACGTAGTCGTGATCGACGAGATCGTCGCGGACGATCACATGCATCAATCCGAGTGCCAGCGCTCCATCGGTGCCGGGCAGCAAGGCGATGTGTTCATGGCATTTCTCGGCGGTGAGCGAGCGATACGGATCGATGGCGATCAGCGTCGCACCGCGGCGTTTCGCTTCCTGGGCCCGCGCCCAGAAATGCACGCTCGAGGTGATGGCGTTGCAGCCCCAGAAGACAATGAGCTTCGCCTGGTCGGCGACTTCAACGTCGACGCCGATGCTCGGCCCCAGCGTGAGCTTGTGGCCGGCCGTTCCCGCCGATGCGCAGATGGTGCGCTCCAAGAGACTCCCCCCCAGCCGGTGAAAGAAGCGCTGGGACATCGATTCGCCCTGCACGAGGCCCATCGTGCCTGCATAGCTGTACGGAAGAATCTGCTCCGGATCCTCCGCCGCAATGGCGGACAGCCGCGCCGCCACGGTCGCGATGGCTTCCTCCCAGCCGATCCGCTCGAAGCGGCCCTCGCCTTTTCGGCCGACCCGGCGCAGCGGATGCAGCAGGCGATCGGGGTGGTAGGTCCGCTCGGTATAGCGGGCGACCTTGGTGCACAAAACGCCCGCGGTCGGTGCGTGCGCCGCGGACCCGCTCACCTTGAGGGCCACGCCGTCCTTGACGTGCACTTCCAGCGCGCAGGTGTCCGGGCAATCGTGCGGACACGCGCCCTTGACGATGCTCACGCCGGCAGCCTCGCCATCGCGCGCCCGAATCACGCGGCGTACCCCGTGGCCAGGATGCGGTTCATGAAGGTCTCGCATTTCCCCAGTTGGTCGAGCGCGACGAACTCGTTCGGCCGATGCGCCTCGGCGATGTCGCCCGGTCCGAGAATGACGGTGGGCACGCCCATCTTCTGAAACAGCCCCGCCTCGGTTCCATAAGACACCTTGCCGGTCTGATTGGAACGCGCGAGCCGCATCGCCCATTGCACGATGGCATCGCTCTCGGAGGACGCGAGACCGATGGTCTGACTCGCCCACTCCAGCTCGATCCCCGATTGCGGATCAATGGCGCGCATCTCCCGCGACAGGGTCTCGGCTTGCGCCCGAATTTCCTCATAGAGCGCATCGGCCGAGGCATTCGGCAGCGTGCGCATGTCGAATTGGAATTCGCATTCCTTGGGAATGACGTTCGAGGCGATGCCGCCGCGAATCAATCCGGTGGACATGGTCGTGTAGGGCACCGTGAACCCATAATCGCGCCTCTCGAATTCCGCCAACCGATCGGCGATCTGCCGGATATAAACCACGAGACGCGCGGCGTATTCGATGGCGTTGATGCCATGGGTCACGTAGCTCGAATGCGCCTCGCGGCCGCGTACCGTACAGCGAAACCGGTTCATGCCCTTGTGGGCGATGATGGGCTGCATCGAGGTGGGCTCGCCCACGACGCAGCCGGCCGGACGGATGCCGTTCTCCTCGAGGTCACGGATCAAGCCGCGCACCCCGATACAGCCCACCTCCTCGTCGTAGCTCAGCGCGTAATGGAGCGGTGCGTCCAGCCGCTTGGCGTTAAGCGCCTCGAGGAATTTGGGCGCCTGCGTGAGTGCGACGCCGATGAAGCCTTTCATGTCGGCCGAGCCGCGCGCATACAGCTTGCCGTCGCGCTCGACGGCCTGGAAGGGGTCGGTATCCCAGTTCTGGCCGTCCACCGGCACCACGTCGGTATGACCCGAGAGGATCAATCCCGGCCGGCCGGAATCGCCGAGGGTCGCAAAGAGATTTGCCTTCTTCCCGGTGGCATCATGCGTGAGCCGCGTGGTGGCGCCGAGCTTGGCGAGATAGTCCCGAGTCCACTCGATCAGCCCGAGATTCGAATCCCTCGAGACGGTGCTGAAAGCGATCAGGCGCTCGACCATGGCGCGTGCATCGGCGCTTGGAGTCGAGGATTCGGGAACGGCGTCCATGGGGAGGGCCTCGGGGTGAAAGCGCCTATTTTAACTCAATCAGCCTCAGACTCCGGAAACGATGCGCACATCGCGCACCGCACCGCCTTCGAGCGCCGCCAGCGCCTCTTTGTAGGCCGGACTGTCGTGGGCCGCGATCGCTCGTTCCACCGAGTCGAATTCGATGACGACGATACGCTCCAACTGGCCGGCCTCGTACGCTTTGGCGGCCGTGCCGCGGGCCAGGAAGCGTCCCCCGCCCGCCTCGAGTGCCGGTCCCGCGAGCTTGGCGTATGCCGCGAACTTCGCGGGATCGCTGATCTGCCGGTAGCAGGAAACAAAATATCCCTTGGCCATGATTGTTCTCCATCGCTGAATTCAATGAATCTTTGGTTGCCGCTCGGGCGGTGATCGCCAAGCACCTCATCATAGGCGGCACGCGGTTTCGTTGGCAACGAACCCGGTGTTTGCCGCATACTCCGCTGTCGTTTGAGCAGGGGAGCGGCTTTCCTATGTCAAGATCGGGACTCGCGCGCCGCATCGGCGCGTGCGCGTTTTTTATCGGCTGCGCTTGGCAGAGCGCCGTCCACGCAAGCGATACGCTGCTGATCCACGGACACATATACACCGGCAACGCGCGCGCGCCATGGGCCTCCGCGATTGCGATCAAGGATACGCGCATCGAGGCGGTGGGCTCGGATGCGGAGATTCTCGAGCATCGCGGCAGCCGTGCGAAAGTCGTCGACCTGCATGGACGAACGGTCATTCCCGGTGTCGTCGATTCCCACCTGCACATGCTTTACGGAGCCTTTGCGTTGCACGGCCTCAATCTCTCGACGCCGGAATCGAGCATCACGCCGGACAAGCCGGACCTCTTGATCGAGCGATTGCGCGCCTATGCGGCCGAACATCCGAAGGATGCCGTGCTCTTCGCCCGGGCGGATTTCAGCACCGTTCCGCCGACCACGCCGCGCAGCTTACTTCTCGACCGGGCTGTCCCCGACCGGCCGCTGGTGGTCCACAACACCTCCGAGCATGCTCTGTGGCTCAACACCGCAGCCATGAAGCTGGCGGGCCTCACCGACCGCCCGGTGGCCGACGCCGACGAAGAACGCGGTGTGGTGCGCGATGCAAGCGGTCATCCGACGGGCGTTCTGCTCGAGGCCGCAATGCAGATTGCCGCCCGCGCGGTGCTCGCCCGAGTACCCGTCGAGGATCAGCTCGCGATGCTGCAGAACGCCTCTCACTACCTCAACAGCTTCGGCATCACGAGCGTCGTCAACGCTACCGGCGATCTGGCGGAGATCAAGCTCTACGGCGCGCTCCGGGATCGGGGCACACTGACAGTACGTACGCGAACCAGCTTCGGCGCGGTCGCCGTGCCGCATCACCTGACCCCGCAATTCCTCGCCGATCTCGATGAGGCGCGCCGCCTGTACCACGACGACTGGGTGTCGGCCGATCTCGTCAAGTTCTTCGCCGATGGCGGCACCGGGCTGATTCCGCCGCTGGTATACGCTCCCGCCGATTATGACGCGCTGGTCATGGCGCTCGACGAGCGCGGCTATCAGCTGATGACGCATGCGTTGCGCGCCGATTCGGTCCACATGATCCTGGACGCCTACGAGCGCGTGGAGAAAGCCCACGGTCCGCGCGACCGCCGGCTGCGCATCGAGCACGCGGACCTGGTCGATGCCGCGGATTTGCCCCGATTCAAGCAGCTGGGCGTGATCGCCGACATGCAGCCGACGTTCTGCTGCGGCGAAGACGGCGCGAACTTCGACCCCGCCGAATCCATTCCCTCGGACCGATGGCACAGCCTCGAGGAAGACGGCGCGACGCTCGCGTTCTCGAGCGACTGGCCTTGCACCTGGCCGCCCAACCCGTTCGTGTCGATTCAGCAGACCGCGACGCGGCAGGTGTGGAAATCGGAGGATACCGCCAACGTCGCCGGCCAACCGGTGGACGGAGCGGCCCAGGGAGGAGCCAAGCCCACGGGTGCGGTCTATGTGCCCGCGGAACGCATCACGGTGGCGGATGCGGTGCGCGCATATACCTGGGGCTCCGCCTATGCGGCGCGGGAGGAGGATCGTCTCGGTACCTTGGAGGCCGGCAAGTTGGCGGATCTTGCCGTGCTGTCGCAGGACATCTTCAGCGTGAGTCCCGACACCATCGGCAAGACCCGTGTGACCATGACCATGGTGGGCGGCAAGGTCGTGTATACGGCGGAGTAACCGCCGGCTAAACTCCTTCGTCAGGCGGGCCCAAGAGCCCGCCTGACGTCGCTCGGACGGTTCCGGGCGCTGACGTGAGTGCCTCGACATGTCCGACTCTGCCGCCGGCAAGCGCCGCTTCGCCCGCATCGATCGCCTGCCCCCTTATGTGTTCAATGTCACCGCGGAGCTCAAGCTCGCGGCGCGCCGCCGCGGCGAGGACATCATCGACATGAGCATGGGCAATCCCGACGGGCCCACGCCGCCGCACATCGTGGCGAAGCTCATCGAGGCCGCCCAGCGGCCGGACACCCACGGCTATTCGACTTCGAAGGGCATTCCGCGGCTGCGGCGCGCGATCTCCCACTGGTACCAGGACCGATACGGCGCGTCGATCGATCCCGACCACGAGGCGGTGGTCACCATCGGCTCCAAGGAGGGCTTGGCGCACCTCATGCTCGCCGCGCTCGATCGGGGCGATACGGTTCTCGTGCCCGATCCGAGCTATCCCATCCACATCTATGGCGCCGTCATCGCCGGGGCCGATATCCGCTCCGTGCCGATCGCGCCCGACATCGACTTCTTCGGCGAGCTCGAACGCGCGATCCGCGGCAGCTACCCCAAGCCCAAGATGATGGTGCTCGGATTTCCATCCAATCCGACCGCGCAGTGCGTCGATCTTCCGTTCTTCGAGCGGGTGATCGCGCTCGCGCGCCAGCACGACATTCTCGTCGTGCACGACCTCGCCTACGCCGACATCGTATTCGACGGCTGGAAGGCGCCGTCGATCATGCAGGTGCCCGGCGCCAAGGAGGTCGCCGTGGAATTCTTCACGCTCTCGAAGAGCTACAACATGGCCGGCTGGCGTATCGGCTTCATGGTCGGGAACCGCGAGATGGTGAGCGCGCTCGCGCGAATCAAGAGCTATCACGACTACGGCACGTTCACGCCGCTGCAGGTGGCGGCGATCGCCGCGCTCGAAGGGGATCAACGCTGCGTGCAGGATATCGCAGCCCAATATCAACGCCGGCGCGATGTCCTGGTGAAGGGGCTCATCGAGTCGGGTTGGCCGGTCGACAATCCCAAGGCATCCATGTACGTGTGGGCGCGAATTCCCGAGCGCTACCGCTCGCTCGGATCCCTCGAGTTCTCGAAACAGCTGTTGGCGCAGGCGAAGGTCTCGGTCTCGCCGGGCATCGGGTTCGGAGATTACGGCGACGGCTACGTTCGGTTCGCGCTGATCGAGAACGAGAGCCGCATTCGCCAAGCCCTACGAGGCATCAAATCGATGCTGCGCCGCTAATGTCCGCTCTTACAGATCTTTGCACAGCTTTTCACGACCTGAAGTCACACCTGCCGGACCCCGGCGTAGGATTGCGCGAAAAGCCCTTCCCTCAACGAGGTTCCATCATGATTCGACCGCATTCCACCCGCTTGCAAGCTCTGCTCCTCTCGACACTTGCCATGGGATTTCTCGGCGTGAGCACGGCGGCGGTTGCCCAAGATACGCCCCCGCCCGCCTCGGCGCCCGGTTCCGACTCGTCCGCCCCGCCGAAACACCGGCACCACGATCCAGCCTGGGCGGCTTGCAAGAAACAAGCGGACGATCAAAATATCGCCCCGGGCGATGCGCGGCACGAATTCATGAAGAGCTGCGTGAAAGCTGCCAAGGCGTCCCCGCCGCCGGCCTCTTGAGCCGGAGGCTGAGCACCCGGCGGACGATCACGCCGGCTTCTGAGCCCAGGCACTGCACCATCCGCCGGACGGCACGCTGTGACCCGCGAACACGTTGCAGCCGCCGGTCGCGGCGGATGCCTTACCCACATACTGCGAGCAGGTGCTGCACTTCTGACCGGCCTTGAAGCTGGGATGCGCCGCCGCGTTGACCTTGCTCGCGTCGGTGACGAAGCTCAATGACTTCGCTTGCGGATCGTTCGGATCGAGCGGCGTGAGCGCGTCGGCTTCGGCCTCGTTTCCCATCAATCCCAGAGAAGGCATGATGGCGCTGGCCAGCAGACTGGCCTTGACCATTGCGCGACGAGACAGGTTTGTGTGTTGCATGGTGCCAGCTCCTATCCGGTGAAAAGGCCGGTTATTTTCCACGCTTTGAGAATGTTGTCTGCAACAAAATTGCGGCGATGGCCGGCGCCGCAATTGATAACAATTCTCAGTTCGATTCAACGTCCCGGGCCGACTCCGTGGGCATCTTCACGTGCCTGGGCGACGTCGCGTCGTCCCCCGGCGCCTGCGCCGCGGCGCTCGCGAGGTGTTCGGCCGCCACGGCGGTCGGCCGCTCACCCTGTGCGCTCGCCGATTTAGCCTCCTGCTCCGACATCGACAGCAATCGGGCGGTATTGACCAGCGCCATGTGGGTCAACGCTTGGGGGAAATTTCCGAGCATGCGGCGCGTACGTGGATCGTATTCCTCGGCAAACAATCCCACGTCGTTGCGCAGCGCCAGCAACCGCTCGAATAGGGCTACGGCTTGTCCGCGCCGCCCGGTGAGCGCATAGCAATCGGCCAGCCAAAAGGAGCAAGGCAGGAACGCGCCTTCGCCCGCGGGCAGTGCATCCACTCCGGTTTCCGTCGAATAGCGCAGCACCAAGCCGTCGACGATCAGTTCGCGCTCGATGGCTGCGATGGTGCCGAGCACGCGCGGATCGTCGGGCGGCAAGAATCCGACTTGCGGAATGAGCAGCAAACTCGCGTCCAAGCTCCGTGTTTCGTAGGATTGCACGAACGCGTTCCGTCGTGCATCGAATCCGCGCTCGCAGACCTCGGCGTGAATCTGCTCGCGCACTTGGCGCCAACGTTCGAGCGGCCCCTCGAGATCGTCGCGCTCCGCATCCTTGATGACGCGGTCGAAAGCCACCCACGCCATGATTTTCGAATGTGTGAAGTGCTGCTGGGGGCCGCGCACCTCCCAGATGCCGTCGTCGGGCAGTTGCCAGCGCGACTCGAGAAACTCGATCAGCGCCACCTGCAGGTTCCAAGCAGCCGGCTCGGGATCTAGCCCGCTGAGGCGCGCCAAGTGCAGCGTGTCCATGACCTCGCCGTACACGTCGAGTTGGAATTGCCGCGAAGCCGCATTTCCGATTCGCACCGGCGCCGCGCCCTCGTACCCGGGCAACCAATCGATCTCGTATTCGTCGAGCCGCCGTACCCCGGTCACGCTGTACAGGATCTGCAGATCCTTCGGCGATCCGGCCGCCGCCCGAAGCAGCCACTCGCGCCAGGCCGTGGCCTCCCTGACGTAACCGCAGAGCAGCAAGGCATTCAAGGTAAATGTGGCGTCGCGCAACCAGCAGTAGCGGTAGTCCCAGTTACGCACCCCGCCCGGCTTTTCCGGCAGCGATGTGGTCGGTGCCGCGATGATTCCGCCGGTGGGCCTATAGGTCAGCGCCTTCAAGGTAATCAGCGAGCGCACCACGGGCTCGTCCCAACGGCCGTGCACTTTGCAGCGGCCGGACCAGCGCCTCCAGAGACCCTCGGTCCGGTCGAACTCCGCTGCGGTATCGATTGCGGCCATGGTATCGAGATGCGACGGCCGATAATTCAGCGTGAACGATTCGCGCTCACCCGCCTTGACGCTGAAGGTCGCCACCGTCTTCATGCCCTCGCCCGCCACGGGAAGCGAGCCCCTGAGTTCGAGCGTGTCCGGGCCGGCCGTGATCAAGAGCACCCCGTCGACCTTGCGCACCCAGGGCACGACGCATCCATAGTCGAAGCGCACGATGAGTTCCATGCGCAGCGAGACCTCGCCGCGCACGCCGTCCACGATGCGCACCGCATCCCATCGGTGGTCCGACAGCGGCATGAAATCGGTGACCCGTACGCTGCCCTCACCCGTGTCGAACTCGGTCTCGAGAATCAAGGTGCCGGGTCGATACCGGCGGCGCACCGCGGCGACCTTCCCGGCCGGCGCGATTTGCCAACGGCCGTGCTCCGGCGTTCCGAGAAGCGCCGCGAAGCACGCCGGCGAATCGAACCGCGGAAAGCACAGCCAATCGATCGAACCATCGAGACCGACCAATGCCGCGGCATGGAAATCCCCGATGAGAGCGTACTGCTCAATGGGCAGGGGCATGAAGTGTTCCTGTGGCTGCGACCCGAGAGCCCTGAGAGTACGCGAAAGCGCGCGTAAATTCGGCGCCGAGCAAAAAGATTTGCGCGGAGTAGTAGATCCAGAGGAGCAGCACGATGAGCGAACCGGCCGCCCCATAGGCGCCGTTGAATGAGCTTCGTCCGAGGTAGAAGCCGATCAACAATTTTCCGACCGTGAACAGAAATGCGGTTACGGCGGCGCCGATCCACACATCGCGCCACGCGATGTCCTCATGCGGCACGTATTTGTAGATCATCGCGAAGAGCAGCACCGTCATGCCGAAGCTCACCGCCACGTCGAGCATCGGCAGCACGATCTGCAAGCCCGCGAAGCGCGATTGCAGCCAGCCGCCGAATGCGGCCAGGATCGCGCTCGCGATCAGCGAGACCAGGAGAAGAAAGCCCACGCCCAGCACCATGCCGAACGACAACAGCCGGGTACGAACCAGCTTCCACCAGCCGAGGTCCTTCTTGCGGGCCGGCGAGCCCCAGATGATGTCGAGCGCATGCTGCAACTCGCCGAATACGCTGGTGGCCCCGACCACCAAGGTGACGATGCCCACCACGGCGGCCATGCCCTTCTTGTCGCTGTAGTGCGCGCTGCTCAGCAGATTGCGCAGCGCCTCCGCGCCCGCCGGGCCGGTCAGCGCCTGCAGCTGCGCCGACAGCTCCAACTCCGCGGTGTGCGGTCCGAATACCCAGCCGGCGATCGCCAAGGCGATGATTAAAATCGGTGCAACGGAGAAGAGAGTATAGAACGCCAGCGCCGCGCCCATGCTCGAGGCGCTGTGCTCGAGCCAAGAGGATACCGACTGTGCGACGACGCTCTGGATGTCCCGGAATCTAAGCCGCAAAGTGAATGACGGTCTTGCCGCGTGGGGGAACTTCGGGTCTCTTGGCCATGGATTTTTGCTCCTGCAACGCCGACCCGCCATACCCTAAGGCACACCCACACGCGGCCACAGCCGGAAATTGCGCGATTGCGAGTAGGTCTATGCTGACATCCTCGGCGCGTGGCGGTTGCCGGCGGCACGTGCAGGCTCATCGTGAAGTGAGCTTCATTCGCGGGCTAGCCCGTACATTGCTCCGCTTGCCGATAGGCCGCTTCGGCGGGATACAACGCCTCCAGCTTGCGCATCACACCGTTGGTCCAGCCGAAGCCGTCTTGCGTCGGATACTCCCCGCCCCCGCCTTTGCGATTGGTGCGGATCACATCGTATTTCTCGACCAGCTTGCCGCTGTCGTCGTACACCGCGTTGACGGTGCGCATCCAGCGGCAGGCGATGGTCTCCGCCAGCCGGTCTTGATGGTAGCGGCGCAGTCCGTCGACTGCGATCCACTGCACCGGCGCCCATCCGTTGGGGGCGTCCCACTGCTGTCCGGTCTCCAACTGTGTCGTCACGACGCCGCCGGCCTTGAGCAACTGTTCCCGCACGCCGGCGGAGACCGCGGCTGCCTGCGTGTCCGCGGCGAGCGCGACGAACAACGGGTACAGGGTGGCGGCGGAAATTCGGGTAATCGCCGCGCGGCGGGTCCAACGGTAATCGAAGTACGCGCCCTGCGCGGGATTCCATAAATAGCGGTCGACGGCGGTACGCCGCGCGGCGGCGCGCCGCGTGAAGTCCCGCACGCAGGCCGCATCCGACGCGCGCTCGCAGCCGGCGCGAATCGCGTTCTCCAATCCGTACATCAGGCTGTTGAGATCGATCGGAACGATCTCGGTCGTGTCGATGGTCGAGCGGTCATAAGGGTCGGCGAACCAGCGCGACCCGAAGTCCCAGCCGCTCTCGGCGGCGGCGCGGATATCCCGGTACACGGTAGGAGCCGGCCGGCGGCTCGCGCGCGCGAGCTTCACGTCCTCCGCGTAGGATTCGTCTCGCGGCGTGTCGCGGTCGTCCCAGTAACGGTTGAGGATCGAGCCGTCCGGCAACGCCACCACGCGCCGATGGGCGCTGCCGGCCGAGAGACCCGACTCGCCTTGCATCCAGAATGCATACTCGCGCCTGAGCTCTGGAAGATAGCGCGCAAATCCTGCCGGCGGATCGCCGTCCGAGGCGAGGGCGATCATCTCGAAGAAGAACGGCGGCTGGGAGCGGCTCAGGTAATAGGTTCTCGCGCCGTTCGGAATGTGACCGTAGGTATCGATGAAGTGGGCGAAGTCGCGCACCATGTCCTGCACCAGATCGCTTCGGCCGCTCTCGAGGAGACCGAGCATGGTGAAGTACGAGTCCCAGTAATAGATCTCGCGAAAGCGTCCTCCGGGCACTACATAGGGCTTTGGCAGCGGCAGAAGCGAGCCGTAGGGCGGCACGCTCGGCGTGGAACGCGTCAATTGCGGCCACAATTGATCGATATGCCTGTCGATGGGCACGATGCTCGCGGCGGGCGGTGCCGTGACGGCGGCCGGCAGCGTAAAATGAACCGCGACGAATGCTTCGAGTGCCCCGGCGGTTGCCGGCCGCTCCGCGTGATAGCGGGCGAGGATCTCGGCCGGCGCGGCCTTCGGTATGGCGTCGGGAAAGATCTTGCTGTCGGGAAAGATCTGCGCGCTCTGGACCGCGACGAAAAGGTCCTTGAAGACACTCTGCGGTGATTCGGGGACGGGCGCCGCTGCGGCCGCCGTCAGCGACCAGCCGACCAGCGCAGCCGCAACGGCGTATTGGCGGTGCTCCGATCTCACGGAGCCGGGTGCTCCGCGCCCGAATAGGGCCTTCGGGCATATACGCCGAAACTCGAAATGCCGGCATAGCACAGCGCCGGCACGGTGAGGGCGAATTGCCAGCCATGCCAATCGGCGGCGCGGCCGGTGATCCAGGGAATGATCGCGCCGCCGACGATCGCCATGCAGATGATTCCCGAACCTTCCGCGGCACGCGGCCCCAATCCCTCGCAGGCGAGCGAGAAGATGGTGGGAAACATGATGGAGTTGAACAATCCGATGGCGAGCAGCGACCACCCGGCCACCGCGCCGTCGGTGTTGGCGGAGATCAACAACAGCGCAATCACCACGGCGGCGTCGCACGCCAGGATCTTGCCCGGCGAGAAGATGCGCAGCAGATAGGCGCCGGCGAACCGCCCGACCATGGCCCCTCCCCAGTAGAACGGCACGTGCTTGCCCGCCTCCTCCGCGCCCAGCCCGAGAACGGATTGCTGCATGAGATAGAGCACGATCGAGGAGCCGATCGCCACCTCGGCGCCGACGTAGAGAAAAATGCACAACGCGCCTAACCTGAAGCGCCGCTGCCGCAGCAGCGCGAACGGATGCCCGAGCACCGAGTGGTCCTCATCGGAGACTTCCTTCAATCGATTTCGCCGCAGCCAGACCACCGCCGCCAACAGCACCAGCGCCGCGGCGATGCCGAGATACGTTTGTGCGATCACCGGCGTTTCCTGGCTTCGAAGCGCATTTCGCGCGGCATCGCTCAATCGCGTCGGATCGATCGTCGACAGGGATCGCAGGATGAGGATCGAGCCGGCATAGGGAAAAATGGTCGTGCCGAGGGAATTGAATGCTTGCGCGAACGTCAATCGACTGTGCGCCGTGCGCGGAGCCCCGAGCATGGAGATCAGCGGGTTCGCCACGACCTGCACGATGGTGACTCCGGCCGCCAGCACGAACAGCGCTGCAAGGAAAACACCGAAGACACCGAACGAGGACGCCGGGATGAACAGAAGACATCCGGCCGTCATCATCAGCAAGCCCAATACCGCGGTGCGCATGTACCCGATCTTGCGCACGATCGAAGCGGCCGGCAGCGAGATGACGAAATAGGCGCCGAAGAACGCCGATTGCACCAGCATGACATCGCCGTTGGTGAGCGTGAACAAGCCTTTCAGCTTCGGGATGAGCACGTCGTTCAGGCTGGTGATGCCGCCAAAGATGAAAAACAGCGCGAACACCACCAGGCGCAAGTCCGGCGCGTCGGTGTAGGTGCCGTTGGCCGCCTGCCCGTCAGTAGCGTGCGAGGTGTTCATGACCGGATGATGCCATGCGCAGGCGCGGCGCGTGACCCGATCGATCACACCGCCGCGCGCGCATCTCCTGGATCAGAATTTGTATTTCAGCTGGATGTTCTCCTCGCGTCCGAAAATCGGGCGCCCAAGCGCGAAGCCGCCGGACGTACCGCTGGTGCCGCTCAGGGCACGCGCGTCCTGTTCCGTCACGCCGAGCTCGTTGGTGAGGTTCGAGCCCATGACCCGCACCTCGAAGTGCTCGCCGATCTCGGAGATGATGCCCGCATCGAGCGTCTGATAGGAGGGCAGCACCTGGGCATTGCCCGGATCGGAGTAGCGCAGCCCGATGTAGCTGTAGGTCAGCTGGAAGCGGACGTTCCCCCACGGCACCGGCAGGTCGTAGGCCGGAGTCAGGCGCGCCTGGAAGCGCGGTTGACGCTGCAGCACGTTGCCGTCGGCGCCCTCGCTGCCCGCCAGGATGATGTGCGTGTAGACCGAATCCTGCCAGTTGCCGGTGAGCCCGAGGCTCACGTGCTCGATGGGCTGCCACACCTCGGCGAAGTCGATGCCGGTGCTGCTCGTGCCGTAGGAAAAGGCGATGTTCTCGAGACCGGTCGAAGTGGTCACGAACTGCTGGAACGGCACGCCCGAGAACGTGCGACGGAAAACGTCGACGTCCGCGTACAGGGTCGGCGTCTGGACGCGATAGCCGAGCTGCAGGTTGCGGATGTTCTCGGTCTGTGGGGTGCCGCTGCGCAGGTCGTCGAAACTCGGGAAATGCACGCCGTAGTCGCCGCGCCCGTAGACGCTCATGTGATCGGTGATCTCGTAGGTCGCGCCGATGGCGCCCGTGGGCTTGGTCTTCTTGAACTCCGTGCACTCATGCGAGTTGGCGAGGGCGATGGTCTCCTCGCAGCTATAGCTGGTCCAGGTGCCGTTCGGAACGCTCACGGAGCTGTTCCAGAGGCTCAGCGGATTCGTGGTGATCGCCTCGTTCGTGTCGTTCTCGATGGTGCCGCTCACCTGCTGCTGCTCGACGCGCAAGCCGGCATCGATCACCCACTGATTGATGCGCCAGTTATCCGTGGCGAACAGCGCGACATTGCGGCCCGAGTAGTTGTCGACCAGCGTGAACGTCGAGGCGCTGGTGAGGCCGTTGCCGGAGATGATGGCGCCGTTGTTCAGGGTGAGGTCGATCAGGCTCGAGTTCGGCGTTGCCGTCATGAGCTCGTTGTTGCCGAGGTACCAGGTGTCGTCCGAATGGTATACGGCGAGGTAGCCGCCGACGGTGAGCTTGTTGCCGGGCACGACATCGAAGGTGAAGCGCAGATCGTCGGTGAACGATTGCAGCTGCTTGTCCACGACCCAGTAGCCGTTGGTCATCACGTATTGATTCGGATTGACCGTGCCACCGCCGTTCACATACGTCGCCGTACCGCCGGTCGCCGGCTTGATGGCCGTCCCCGCGAGTGCGGTGTTTGCCGACGTGATCGAGCTCGCGATAAAGGCGGACATGGTTTCGGGCGGTGCGCTGCCCGTGAAGATGCCGGTCGTCGGCATGTCGCCCCCGGTGAATTGCGCCTTGTTCGACAGGTGCACGCCGTCCGCCACGTCGAAGTCGAAATCGCCGCCGAAGGTGTGCAGGTTCGAGCCGCGCCCATTGGCAAGATTCGCCGTCAATGGCGCGCAGCCGGGACACTCCTGCACGGACAGACCTTGTATCCCCGTGCCGGCATACCAGCCGGTCATCGGGTTGAAGCCAGGAAACGCCGAGTACGACACGTTCTTGCCGGTACCGGTCGCGACCAGGGGAATGTCCGCGATGAACAGGTTTTTGTCGTTCAGCTCACGGAAGTAAAACATCACCTTGCCCTGATCGAGAGTATGCGAGAGGGTCACGGTGACTTGTCCGCCGTCATCGGCGGGGAACTGCGATTTGCGAATGCCGTCCGATTCACGATAGAAGCCGCCGATGCTGAAGAACCAGTCCTTGGACAGCGACCCGCCGTAGAAGCCGTCGATCCGATACATACCCTCCGAGCCGTAGGTGATCCCGAGATCGCCGTGCTCGACCTCGGAGCCTTCACGCAGGATGAAGTTGGCCGTGAGGCCCATCTGCCCGTCGGAGTAGAGAACGCCCGGTCCGCCCAGGACCATTTCCGCACGCTCGACCGTGTCGTCGAGGCGGAACATGGAGGAGTCGTCCAGGAACGACAGGTTATGGGATGGGTAGATCGGCGAGCCGTTGATCGAGTAGGTCACATAAGGTGCACCGCTTCCGCCCGGATAACCCGCGAGCTCGATGTTGGGGCCGGCCTGACCGCCGCCGGATTCCGCCCACACGCTCGGCACGATCTTGAGCAGATCCGCGGAGCTCGAGGGGTCCACGTTGTGGATCTCCTCGAGGCTCGCGGTGGTGACTTGAAAGCTCGCGTCGAGTTTCCGGGTGGACTGCGCCGTTGCGGTCACCACGACTTCGTCCAGCGTGTCGGTGTTCGCTGCGCTCGCATCCGTCGATGCCGCTTGACCTGCGGCGGGCTGCGCGGCGGTGTCCTGGGCGCGCGCTTGACCGCCCGCGACCAGAGCACCCCCCAAAGCGAATAGCCCTACAATCCTGGTCAAGATTCCTCGGTGATTCACGTTACTGTCCCCCTTGCTTTGGTCGTCGTTACCCACCGGGTCGGCCGCCGTGCCAGTCGCAGTCGTCGGCGGATCTTCCGAACGTCCCGCAACGCTCGCCGCACTGATGGCGATGGTCGAGACGCTCACTTGGTTGAAGGACAGCCCGGTTCCGTCCAACAACTTCTTCAGTCCATCG
>JBEKHK010000012.1:0-114560 GCA_050012315.1 Steroidobacteraceae bacterium
GTTCCTGTGGCTGCGCGCGACGTTCCCGCGCTATCGATACGATCAAATCATGCGGCTGGGTTGGAAGGCGCTGATTCCGGTGACCCTGGTGTGGCTCGCGGTCGAGGGAATCATGGTCTACGCCCACGTAGGTCCGTGGAGGGCTCATGGCTAACGCACGCAGCTTGATAAAGACCTACCTGCTCGGCGAACTGCTTCAGGGCATGTGGGTGACCTGGAAGGGCCTTTGGCAGACCAAGGTCACCGTGAACTACCCGGAAGAGAAGACACCGCAGAGCACGCGCTTTCGCGGGCTGCATGCGCTGCGCCGCTATCCGAACGGCGAGGAGCGCTGCATCGCGTGCAAGCTCTGCGAGGCGGTATGCCCCGCGCTCGCCATCACCATCGAGTCGGGCGTCAGCAACGACGGGACTCGCCGCACCACCCGATACGACATCGACCTGTTCAAATGCATCTACTGCGGCTTCTGCGAGGAAGCCTGCCCGGTGGACGCGATAGTCGAGACCCGCCTGCATGAATACCACATGGAGAACCGCGGCGAGAACATCATGAGCAAGGATAAGTTGCTTGGGATCGGCGAGCGCTACGAAGCCATGATTGCGGCCGACCGCGCCGCCGACGCGCGGTACCGTTGATGTTCTCGTCCATTCTGTTTTTCGTCTTCTCGGCGGTGCTGATCGGCGCCGCCCTCGGGGTCATTCTGGCGCGCAACCCCGTGCACTGCGCCTTGCTCCTGGTGCTGTGTTTCTTCAACAGCGCCGTGATCTGGCTGATGCTCGATGCGGAATTTTTGGGGATCGTGCTGGTGCTCGTGTACGTCGGCGCCGTCATGGTGCTGTTCCTGTTCGTGGTCATGATGCTCGACATCAACGTCGAGCGGCTGCGCAAGGAGTTCGCGGGTTACTGGCCGCTGGCGATCGCCGTCGCGGGATTCTTGGTATTCGCCATCATCAACGTCATCGTCGTGCGGAGCTTGGGCGGTGCCGATCTCAAGCTCGCACCGGCCCTGCCGCCGCACTATTCCAACACCCGCGTGTTGGGCACGGCGCTGTTCACGAAGTACGCCTATCCCGCGCAGATCGCGGCCGTGATACTTCTGGTGGCGAGCGTCGCCGCCATCATCCTGACCCTGCGCCGCCGCACTGGGCACAAGCCGCAGGACATCGCCGCGCAAGTGGCGGTGCGCGCGAAGGATCGCGTCCGACTCGTCAAAATGGCCTCAGAGAAGGGTCCATGATCACGCTCACCCACGTACTCGCGCTCTCCGGCGTCCTGTTCGCCATCGCCGTCGCCGGCGTATTCCTCAACCGCAGAAACATCATCGTCCTGTTGATGTGCATCGAGCTCATGCTCCTCGCGGTGAACTTCAATTTCGTCGCGTTCTCGCGCTTCAACGGGGATATCGGCGGCCAGATCTTCGTATTTTTCATTCTGACGGTCGCGGCGGCGGAAGCCGCGATCGGCCTCGCGATCCTGGTCGTTCTGTTCCGCGAGCGGAGCAGCATCGACGTCGAAGATCTCGATACGCTTCAAGGCTGAGGGCCAGATGAGGGTGGGATAGGACACATGCAGTCGATTTATCTGACGATTGCGCTCGCGCCGCTGGTCGGCGCGCTCGCCGCCGGCTTGTTCGGCCGTGCCATCGGGCGGGTGGGGGCGCACACCGTCACGATCGCGGGGGTGGCGCTCTCCTTCGGCCTATCAGCGTATGTCCTGTACAAGCTGGTGTTCGAGGGCATGGCGCCGTACGACGGAGCCGTATACACCTGGCTGGTCAGCGACGGGGTGAAGATCGATGTCGGGTTTCTGATCGACCGGCTGTCCGCGATGATGATGACCGTGGTGACGTTCGTGTCGCTCATGGTGCACGTTTACACCATCGGCTACATGGAAGACGACCCGGGCTACCAGCGCTTCTTCAGCTACATCGCGCTCTTCACCTTCTCGATGCTGATGCTGGTCATGTCGAACAACTTCATGCAGCTGTTCTTCGGCTGGGAAGGCGTGGGCGTGGTGTCGTACCTGCTCATCGGCTTCTGGTATACGCGGCCCACCGCCACCTTCGCGGCGTTGAAGGCGTTTATCGTCAACCGCATCGGCGATTTCGGGTTCATTCTCGGGATCGCGGCCGTGCTCCGATATACCGGGTCTCTGGATTACGGGACGGTATTCGCCCATGCCGGACAGATCGCGTCCGCGCAAATTCACATCTCGAGCACGATCGCCTGGCCGGCCATCACCTTCACGTGCATCTGCCTCTTCGTCGGCGCGATGGGCAAGTCCGCGCAGGTTCCCCTGCACGTGTGGTTGCCCGATTCGATGGAAGGTCCGACGCCGATCTCGGCGCTGATCCACGCCGCGACCATGGTCACCGCGGGCATATTCATGGTGGCGCGCATGTCGCCGCTGTTCGAGCTGTCGGACACGGCTCTCTCGGTGGTGCTGATCATCGGCGCGACCACGGCGTTCTTCATGGGGCTTCTCGGCGTCGTGAACAACGACATCAAGCGGGTGATCGCGTATTCGACGCTCTCCCAGCTCGGCTATATGACGGTGGCGCTCGGCGCATCCGCCTACAGCGCCGGCATCTTCCATTTGATGACGCATGCCTTCTTCAAGGCGCTGTTATTCCTCGCGGCGGGCTCGGTGATCATGGGCATGCACCACGAGCAGGACATGCGCAAGATGGGAGGGCTGCGCAAGTACATGCCGATCACCTACTGGACCTTCTTGATCGGCTCGCTCGCGCTGATCGGCTTTCCGGGCACGGCGGGATTTTTCTCCAAGGACATGCTGATCGATGCCGTGCACGAGTCGCACCGCTTCGGATCGGGATACGCGTACTTCTGCGTGCTGTCGGGCGTTTTCATCACGGCGCTGTACACCTTCCGCGCGTTCTTCATGACGTTCCACGGCGAGCTGCGCTCGGGGCATGAGGCGCATGGGCACGAGGAAGCGCACGGGCACGATGCCAAGGGTCACGAGGCGGCCGCGCACGGCGGGCACGACGCGCACGAGGACCATGGCCACGGCGAGCCCCACGAGAGTCCGGCCGTCGTGACCGTGCCGCTGATCCTGCTCGCGATTCCCTCGGCAATCATCGGCTGGTTCACGGTCGAGCCCATGCTGTTCGGGGGCTATTTCGGCAGCGCGATTCACGTTCTGCCGGCGAACGACGTGCTGGCGCGGCTCGGCGAGGAGTTCCATGGGTCGGGGGCGTTCGTACTGTCGGCGCTGACCTCGATCCCGCTCTGGCTCGCGCTTGCCGGGGTGTACTTCGCGTGGCTGTTCTTCCTCAAGAAGCCCGCGCTGGCGGATTCGGCCGAGCGCTCGTTCAAGTGGCTGCACACCATCCTCATCAACAAGTACGGCTTCGACTGGTTCAACGAGCACGTCATCGCCGCCTTCGCGCGCACGCTCGGAGCGGGATTGTGGAAGGGCGGGGATGAGCTGCTCATCGACGGGGCGGCGGTCAACGGCAGCGCGCGCCTGGTCGGCTGGTTCAGCTCGGTGATGCGCTATGCGCAGTCGGGCTACCTCTATCATTATGCGTTCGCCATGATTCTCGGCCTGGCCTCGCTGCTCCTGTGGCTCATCTGGCGGCCCTGACATGAACGATCATTTGCTTTCGATCCTGATCTGGCTGCCCATCATCGGCGGCTTCGTGGTGCTCGGCCTGGGCAACGATCGCGACCCTGCGGCGAGGTGGGTATCGCTCGTCGTCTCGCTCGCGACGCTGGCGCTCAGCATTCCTCTATACACGTCGTTCAATACGGGCACGGCGGACATGCAGTTCGTCGAACATACGTCCTGGATTCCGTCCATTCACGCCGACTTCAATATCGGCGTCGACGGGATTTCGATGCCGCTCATCCTGCTGACGACGTTCACGACCGTACTGATCGTGATCGCGAGCTGGCAGAACGTCGCCAAGCGCGTCAGCCAGTACTTTGCCGCCTTCCTGATCCTCGAAGGCCTCATGATCGGCGTGTTTGCGGCGCTCGACGCCGCGCTTTTCTACGTGTTCTGGGAGGCCATGCTCCTGCCGATGTTCATCATCATCGGCATCTGGGGCGGCCCGCGGCGCGTCTACGCCACCATCAAGTTCTTCCTGTACACCTTCATCGGCTCGCTGCTCATGCTGGTCGCGCTGATTTACATGTATTTGAAGTCCGGAACGTACGAGATCGCGCTGTTCCAGGGCATGCCCCTCACGCTCAGGGAGCAGACCTTCATTTTCCTGGCGTTCTTCACCGCCTTTGCCGTCAAGGTGCCGATGTGGCCGGTGCACACCTGGTTGCCCGACGCCCACGTCGAGGCGCCGACCGGCGGCTCGGTGGTGCTGGCCGCCATCATGCTGAAGATGGGCGGCTATGGCTTTTTGCGCTTCTCGTTGCCGATCGCGCCCGACGCGAGCCGCGAGCTCGATTGGCTGATCATCGCCTTGTCCCTGATCGCGGTGGTGTATATCGGGTTCGTGGCGCTCGCCCAGCGCGACATGAAGAAGCTGATCGCCTACTCCTCGATCGCACACATGGGTTTCGTCACACTCGGTGCGTTCATCGGATTCCAGATCGTCGCGCACACCGGCAAGACCGGCGGCATCGAGTTCGGACTGGACGGCGCCGTGGTGCAGATGCTGTCGCACGGCCTGGTGTCGGGCGCGATGTTCCTCTGCGTAGGCGTCATGTACGACCGCGTGCACAGCCGTGACATCAGCGCGTACGGCGGCGTGGTGAATACCATGCCGAAGTTCGCCGCGTTCATGGTGCTGTTCGCGCTGGCAAATGCCGGCGTGCCCGGCACCTCGGGCTTCGTCGGCGAATTCCTGGTCATTCTCGCCTCGTTCAAGGCCAACGTCTGGTATGCATTCCTGGCCGGCACGACGCTGATTCTGGGCGCCGCCTATACGTTGTGGCTGGTGAAGCGGGTGATTTTCGGCGACATCGCCAACGATCATGTGCGCGAGCTCACCGATCTCAACGGGCGCGAATTCCTGGTCTTGGGAGCGCTTGCGATTGCCGTGCTTCTGGTCGGCGTGTGGCCGGCGCCTCTACTCGATGCCATGCGCGTTACGACGCAGCACTTGGCGCAGCAGATCCTGGTCTCGAAGATCGTCCCTTAAGCCTCTCGAGTCAGCTATGAACGGTTTCAACGTCGCGGAATTCAATGCAGGCCTGCACTACGCCACCCCGGAGATTTTCCTGGGCCTGGCAGCGTGCGCGATCCTCCTGCTCGACCTGGTGCTGCCCGATTCGCGCCGCTCCTGGACGGGCGTGCTGTCGACCGTCGCGCTGCTGGTGACCGCCGTTCTGTCGGCGATCGAGCCGGTGGGCCAGCGCGTGGTCGCGCTCGGCGGCCTGTTCGAGCTGGATCGGATGGCGCAGGCGTTGAAGGTGGTCACTCTCATCACGGTGGCGGTGGTATTCGTCTATTCCAACGACTATCTGAAGCGCCGGGCGATATTGAAGGGCGAATATTACGTGCTGGGACTGTTCGCCACACTGGGTGCGATGGCGCTGATCTCGGCAGCGAGCTTGATCACCCTGTATCTGGGTCTCGAACTCATGTCGCTGTGCCTGTATGCGATGGTCGCATTCGACCGCGATTCGGGGATCGCCGCGGAATCCGCCATCAAGTATTTCGTGCTCGGATCCATGGCGTCGGGGACTTTGCTCTACGGCATGTCCATCATGTACGGCGTGACCGGCCACCTCGAACTCGCGAGCATCGCAATGGTGGTTCGCTCGGGCTACGGGGCGAACATCGGCCTGCTGTTCGGGATCGCGTTCATCATCGTCGGCATCGGCTTCAAGCTGGGCGCCGTACCGTTTCACATGTGGATACCGGACGTGTACGAGGGGTCGCCGACCTGCGTCACGGTGTTCATCGGCACCGCTTCGAAGCTCGCCGCCTTCGCGCTCGCCATGCGGCTGTTGCCCGAGGCGCTCGGGGCATCGCAGCCGGATTGGAGCCAGATGCTGGTGGTGCTGGCCGTGCTGTCGATGGTGATCGGCACGGTGGTGGCCATTGCGCAGACCAATCTCAAGCGCATGCTCGCGTATTCCACGATCTCGCATGTCGGCTACATACTCCTTGGAATCCTCGCGGGCACCTCGCAGGGCTACCAGGCCGCGATGTTCTACATGATCAGCTATGTGATCGTGGCGAGCGGGGCCTTCGGCATGATCCTGCTGCTGGCGCGTCAAGGGTTCGAGTCCGACAAGCTCGTGGACTTCAAGGGATTGAACGCCCGCAGTCCCTGGTTCGCCGGCATGATGGCCATCCTCATGTTCAGCCTGGCGGGCGTGCCTCCCTTCGTCGGCTTCTGGGCCAAATTGGGTGTGGTGCAGGCAGTCCTCGGCGTGGGCTATACGTGGCTCGCGGTGGTTGCGGTGCTGTTCTCGGTGGTGGGGGCGTTCTTTTACCTGCGCGTCATCAAGCTCATGTACTTCGACGATCCCACCGACAGCACGCAGCTCGGCGGCTCGACGCTGATGCGCACGGTGCTCAGTTTGAATGCGCTGGCGGCGTTCGCATTGGGAGTGGTGCCGGGGAGCTTGATTGCTCTTTGTCAGCATGTGCTGCCTTAAGGGAAGCTCAGGCGATCAAACCCTGTGCGAAATTGGCGAAAATGCGTATACTAGTGGGCTCGACGCGTAGGGTCTCCGGTTATGAGGGGCCTGCCTGATGGTCGAAGCTGGTATTCAACGAAATAAGTTTGAAAATCAGTTGGTTACTCCGGTGCGGGGTGGAGCAGTCTGGCAGCTCGTCGGGCTCATAACCCGAAGGTCGCAGGTTCAAATCCTGCCCCCGCTACCAATTTCATAAAAGCGGTTATTTATCAGCCACTTATCAGTGGCATGATTTTGAACCTACGGTGAGTCGCTTTCGGCTGCGATCGTGGGGTTGCCGCATGCGCGCGATCGTTCGAGAGTACATGTGAACGTGCTCAACGTCGCGTCAGCATCGATCCCGCTGTCGGTTGCATCGCTCAAACGGCTTGGCGATTTTGCGCTCTCGATGACTTGGCCGCTCCGAAGGATGATCCTCGGAATAGCGAACGCTGCATCGGGCGCGCAGGTAGATGCGAGGATCACCGAACCATAAAGCCAAAGTTTGTATCGCTCCATATCTCGCCGCCCCGATCATGGTCTTCGACCGTGAGCGCGTCGGTGCGGCAACCAGCCCGTCGAACTTAAAGCCCTGGGCAGCCGGCCGAGGAACTTCCGCAGTCTTGCCGAAAGAACTCGAGCCGAGGGTTTTTTTGCCGATCTCGAACGTGTGGGCAGTCATGGACCCCGTTCGTACCGTCTCCTTCGATCTTATTTATCACACGACGCGTGCGGGAGCGGGGCGACGCGGTGGCCTGATAACAACAATCCCAGTAAGCTTACGACCAAGAGCAGGGAGCTGTATATGGGACTGGGGATCGCCCGCGTTGCTGCATGGATGGCTTTAGCATGGCTCTGCACTGCCCCCGTTTTCGCTGCCACACCCATTGACGACGTCCGCGTCGACCTCAATCCGTTGATTGACTCAGCCGCTCGTTCCCAGGAGCAGTTCGCCATCAACATTCCGCATGCCGTTTCAACGTCGGCTCAGGGGAGTTGGTCGAAACATGGATCCTCGAGCACGTGGGTGTACAACGTTCGGATCCCGACGGCCATTTCTATGTCTTTCCATGCGGTCGGTGTGATCTTGCCGCCGAGCGCAGTGCTTACGGTCAGCACCGCTCGAACAACCGCGAGGTATGTCGCGCGCGATGTAAGTCGAAGCGGATTGTGGGGACGTCCGCTGCCAGGCGACCTCGTGAATTTCTCGCTCTCCGTCAATTCGGCAGAAGCAAGTCTCGTACGCTTTCAGATTGACAGTCTGCAGGCGGGCTATCGCAGTTTAGGCAACGGAGTTCCCGACCATCCACACTATCTAGAGCTCAAGAGGGCCGCGGCCGCAACGACGGGTTGCACTGAGAACTATGAGTGTCATGTCACGACCGCCAATCAAGGCCCTTCCAACGCGACGGTCGCGCTCATCATAGGCAATCTCTATCAATGCAGCGGAACGCTTCTGAATAACACCGCTGGCAGCGGGGCTCCGTATATATTGACTGCGCGGCATTGCGAAAGCGGTCAACTGGGTGGAGGCAATCCCGACGCCGCAGCTACGGTCAGCGTGTATTGGGACGCGGTGACTCCCTGTGGCTCGCCGCTCGGCTCGCTCTACGACACCACCACGATCAGTCAATCGGGTGCCACGACTGCGCTCGAGCAACAGGACCTCTGGTTAATACAGCTCGACGCGCCGCCGGCGGCGAGCGACGCCTACTATGCCGGCTGGGATGCCAGCGGCACAGCCGTGAATGGCGGTTACACTATTGATTATGCGCTAGGCGAAGATCAGCAATACGTCGAGTGGAGCGGCACGGACGTCCTCGAACAGATTCCCGGCGCGACCTTGAGCATTGCCTACGACTCGACGTTCTGGGGTGTCGTCAACGGCCTCGGAAATATTGGTGCCGGCGGATCGGGTTCCGCACTGTTCAGCGCGAATAACCAGGTGGTCGGCAGTGCGAGCCTGGCGCAACTTATCGCCGGCGAGAACACCGCCGGCATCTGTCCGGTCCAACCACCGCCTACCGCGTCCCCCAGCACTGTGACCGCGCTGTTCACGGCCTTGTCTGGCGCTTGGACCTCGACGGCCGATCACACCAGCTCTACCGGCAGCAAGACACTGAAATCGCTGCTTGATCCTGCTAGTACGGATCAGATGCAGTTGCCGGGCATCGCCACGCAGCCAATCACCCTGACGGCGAGCAGCACGTTCGCTAATACCGGAGACTCGATAACGCTCACGTGGAATGCTGCGGGCGCCACTTCTTGTACTGCTTGGGGCGGCAGCGCAGGTGACGGTTGGGCGGGTACTAAGGCGGCAAGCGGCTCGATGCAGCTCACGGATCTCATCGGTGGCACTGCCACCTACTCGTTGAATTGTTTGATTGGCAAACAACTGGGGGCGGGAAGCGTCGCAATTAGCTGGAATTACGTCGCCCCTTACGTAATCTTTACCGGCGCCTCTCAGTCACCGCTAACGCTCGGCGTCTCCACCCAAATGACTTGGCAGACCAACGTTCAACCGTGCGTGGCGAGCGGCGGCGTGTCGGGCGACGGCTGGTCCGGTGCACAGCCGACCTCCGGTACATTTGTAGCCACGGTGACTAAGGTCGGATTGACGCCATATACGATCACCTGCGGCACAGGTTCCAGGACGGCAACGAGTTCTGTATACGTCTATGGCGTCGAACCGTACATCACGCTCGTCTCGAGCGTGCCGCAGATCATGTCGGGCTCCTCCTTTCAACTCAACTGGTTCGGCTACGGTACGGGGGCGCCATGCATTCCGAGCGGAGGTTCGGCGAGTGACGGCTGGGCGAATCCCAACGCCGGCTTCGACCAAAACGGCAGCACCAACATAACCGAATCGGTTGCGGGCATCTATACCTACACCATCAGCTGCAGCGGGGGAGGAGAGACGGCGACCTCGAGCCAAACGGTCGTAGTGACATCTGGGCCGCCCGCGCTATCGCTCACCGCGTCCGCTCCGGAGCAGCAGATCGGAAGCTCGGCGCTGGATCTGCTCTGGTCCACCAACGTGAGCGATTGCTCGATCAGCTACACGACGACCTCGAGTCAAAGCCAAGTCGTGGTGCTATATGGGGAGGGAGCAACCGGCGCCATAGCGGATTCCGAGTCGTCGCCCGGTGCGGTCACCTATACCTTGCAGTGCCTAACTCAGAGCACAAGTACCACCATTAATTGGGTATCGAACGCGACACCTCCGGCGCTATCGGTCGTCGACACGACCTGGGCGGCGCAGCTCGCTTATCCTCTGTCCTGGAGTTCGAATGCGGGTCCCTGCGTAGGTAGTGGAGGCGCCGCAGGGGATGGCTGGGCGGGCGCCAAGAGCCAGGTCGGCACGCAATCGGTGAGCGAATCGCAGCCCGGCGCATATATGTTCACGCTACAGTGCGGGTCGGGCGCCAGCGCGACCACCTCAAGCGTCATTATTCAGGTGCCCGTGCCGCACATCCAAATGTATTCGATGCCGGGCACCGCGACGGGCACTGGACTACCTGACACAAACATAGTGTGGTCTGCCAGTGTCGGACCATGCAGCTACGTCGACGGTTCGTCGTCTAACACCGGAGGGGTCACAGTCCCGCCGACCGGGTCGGCGACGCCTTCACCGTCGCTTGCCGGCACTTATGTTTTCACCCTGAAATGCGGCACCGGGCCGAACATCTTGTATGCCGCCACGATAGCGGCCGTTTCCGTGAACGCGCCCACCACGCTCAGCGCAAGTGCCACGAACGCGCCGGTCGATGCGCCTATCACGATCACCTGGGGCTCCGCCGGCGATGCGATTTGCTACGCAACCGGCGGCAACGGCAGCGCGCCTTGGATCGGCACCTTGGGTGGAACCGGATCGGGCTCGCTCATCGTGACGTCATCCTATGCAGGGAGCATCACTTACGGCATCAGCTGCGGGAGCGAAACGGCCAGCGTAACCGTCACCTACGTGGCAGTGCCCGCGACATCGGCAAATGCCGTGGCGCCAAGCGTCACGCTGTCGAGCAGCGACTCGAAAGAAACGGCGGGGCAAAGCGTTTCGCTGACATGGAACTCGAAGAACGCGGATGCGTGCTCGGCGACGGGCGGAAGTTCCGGTGATGGGTGGACGGGCTCTCTCGAGCCCGCAGGTTCGATGAATGTGACGGAAAAGAGTGCCGGCACCTTCACCTATTCCATAACGTGCACGGGAGTTCCCCCGGCTGCGACGGCAAGCACGTCAGTGGTCATCGTGAGCGTGACGGCGACAGCACCCGCTACTACTACGTCATCCGGAGGTGGTGGTTCAGTCGATGCGCCGCTCTTATTGCTTCTGGGCATGCTGATCGTCGTGTCACTCGCGCGTGATCGATTTCGACCTGTCAACGCTCAAGGCCAAACATTGCAGGCTCGGCCGTCTGTTAGAAAAGCAGTTCTTCTAGTGCGTCAGCTCACCCGCCGCTGACGAGGCTCGGAAAGGCGCCCCTTAGCGGTCAGTCCGCTTCTAAGTTATCATGTCACTAGAAAGCCACCTAAAGGGATTTAGCGTGAAAACACTGTCGTTCCTTGGATTCCTCGCAGTAGCCTTGACTGCGACTGCGGGTGGCATCCGCATTGGAACATCGTTGATATTCGGCGATGGCTCCCGAATTGTAAGGCGCCAGGAAAGCCGCCGCACAGATCTGTCCCCGGAGCAGTTGCAGGGGTTGGCTTGAAACCCATCGATCCGCATGGCCGGGCATGATTAGCGAGCCCATTCAACTGGAAGTCGATCTTAAGCACAGCGATGGCGCAATCACATCATTGTGCGTCGTATGCGCGGACAGATTGACGCGATCAACAAGTCTCAATCGGTCATCGAATTCGATATCCGCCGCCCGACTTGAAGGGAGTGCTGATTCTTCGGGGAGCGACTGTCCCCGTCGGGGACCCTACACGATGACTTGCATGGCGTGTGACGCCCACTGCGACGCTACGGTGTAGGTATGTTCAGTTCAGACTCGTGCACGTGAGCTAGAAACCTATGTCTCTGCGCCCAATGACTTTTGCGCGGCAGCCGATACTCGCGGCGGACGGCACTGTGTTCGCCTATGAATTGCTCTATCGGGGCATCCGGCTCGCCGCTCAGGATGCCGGGACGACGATGAGCGCTCGGGTTTTGTGCGAAGCGCTTGGGGCAGTTGGATTTCAAAACCTCGCCGGCGCAGCTCGCGTTTTCGTCAATTTCGATCAGGCACTGCTGGAAACCAATATGGCTGGGCTTCTGCCGCCGGGCCAAGGTGTCGTGGAAATCTTGGAAACCGTCGAACCGACGCCGCAGGTATTCAAAACACTGACGGAGTTGCGCCGTCGCGGCATCGGCATTGCGATGGATGACTTCCTGTTTCAACCGAACGCGGTGCCTTTTCTGCCGCATGTCGATTTCGTGAAGATCGACGTGCTCGCGGCCGCCGGGCAGATCGATTCCGTCGCGCATCAACTTGAGCACCTCCATGTCCCGCTCATCGCCGAAAAAGTCGAAACGCACGAACAATTCAAAAGCTGCCGCGAGCTGGGTTTCACCTACTTTCAGGGATATTTCTTTACTCGACCGCAAGAATTGACGGCTCGCAGAATCAGCGCCTCGGAAATCGCCGTGGTGGCGCTGATTGCGGAGCTTCAAAAGCCGCAGACCGAGGCCGCCGAAATCGCAGAGAAGATCGGTGCGGATCTCGCGCTCGTTCACCAGATTCTCAAACTGGCGAACAGCGCTGCGTATCGTCGAACTCGAGCCGTTAGTTCGATCGAGGACGCGGTTATTCTGCTCGGACAGGAGGTCATTCGGCAATGGGCCTCCTTGTTGCTGCTGTCGCGGCTGGGCAATCGAAAGCCGCTTGAACTCCTTGCGGTCGCGTTGATTCGCGGCCGGATGTGCCAGGCATTGGCTGTCACAGACCGTCGATTCGGATCCGGCGAGCTATTGACCGTGGGGTTGCTGTCAGTCCTGGATGCATTGCTCGATCGTCCAATGGATGCCCTGGTGGCTGAATTGCCACTAAGCCAATCGCTGCGCGACGCATTGTGTGGCCACGTGTCTTGCCCCATGAGGGATATCTTGTGCAGAGTGATCGCCTACGAATCCGGCAATTGGTCGGGACTCGGTCCGCTCACTGCAGCGGAGCAGGTGACGCTAACAGATGCCTTCATCGGCGCCGCTCAGTTTGCTCGCGCCGCGCTCGGAGAGGCGGCGCCCCATTAGTGCACGCGACGACTTATGCGGCCATGCTGCTGAGCCGCGACAGCACGAGTTCAACTCGATTCTGATCCGTCAGTAGGCCCGGCAGATGGTTCTCAAGATTCTGCTGTGACATCAGAGTCTTGAACTGTTCGCGAACGAACTTCTGGAGCGCATCCGAGGTCCTCGTCAGTTGGTCGACAATCGAGGGGCGCCCGTCTACCACGCCCGATGCCGCATCGGAGGCTCACTGGCTCGCGGGGCAACTCAGCGCCGAATGCCTGCTTGTTGACGGCGCAGGGCACTATCCACATACCGAGATGCGGGATCGGGTGATCGCCAGACTGCTGTAGTTCATCGGCGGCCTAAACCGACACCAGCCGGTGTGACTCGTCAGCCGATTCGTCAAGAATGCGGCTCGAGGCGATCCCGGGGAGAAGCCGGACCCGTGACGCTCCGCAGCAAACACTCCCGCCTAATTTTTACGGTGCCTCTGGTTGCTGACGCTTGATAGCGTCAGCCTATGCTCGTCGCCTTTCGGACGGATTTTTCGTTTAGCGCGCGCTCGAAGTGTGACTGCGATTTCAACAAAGCATCACCAGACCGCAACACGCGTCTGCATATAATGCCCGCGTACCGCAGCGCGTCACACCAATTCGACAGGGAGACACTACCATGAGAGTTAGTGCGTCGGTTACGCAGGCACTGTGTGGCCTGCAAACGATAGCGTTATCACTGGCCGTGATTCAGATGTCTGTAGGTCCCACGCTGGCAGCCGCGGCGCAGGCTCCCAACGATTTGCCCAGCCCGGGCAGTCTGGGTAATGCGCAGTCACCGATCAAGCACGTCATCGTGATTATCGGCGAGAACCGTAGCTTCGACCACGTGTTCGCCACCTACCAGCCGACAGCCATTAAAGGTCGCCCGCAGGAAGTCCTGAACCTGCTGAGTGAGGGGATCGTCACCCTGAAAGGTACCACTGCGGTCCCCGGCCCCAACTGGTGGCGGGCCGTGCAAAAGCAAGTGGCCTCGCAAGAGTCAGTGTTCCTGCTGAGCCCACCGTCGACGGACTACAAGATCCTGCCCAATCCGCTGGCCGGCGGCCCGTCGGGCCAGTACGCAAACCTGACAGGATTCTGCGCGAGCGCTGCGCAGTGCATCGGACTGGCGGAAGAGGTCGAAACCGGATTGCCCGATGTCTCCTACTACGCATCGCTCGCCTCGGGCGGCACCGGACTGACTTCCGGCACGCCCGACACGCGCATTCAGTGGGACGGCTACAGCGTGCAGGACAACAATCTGCTGCCCGGTCCATTCCAACTGACCAGCGCGACTCTTGCATACACGGCCTACGCAGCGAGCCCCGTGCATCGCTTCTACCAGATGCAGCAGCAGCTCAACTGCCAGCCCCGCGAATGGAACTGGCTCAATCCGTCTGGTTGTGACGGCAAGCTGTTCGCGTGGGTCGAAACCACCTTTGGCGCAGGCTCCAATGGTGATCTGCCGGGTTACACCGGCACGCCGGGTGCCGCGGACTATGTCCAGAAAGGCACTTTCGCCACCAACTACACCACCGGCGAAACCCCGGCCCCGATCACCACCGGCGAGGGTTCCACCGCCCTGGGCTTCTATAACGTCCAGCAGGGTGACGTACCCTACTTCAAGCAGCTGGCGGACAGTTACGCTATGAGCGACAACTTCCATCAGTCATTTCAGGGCGGCACCGGTGCCAACCACATCATGTTGGGCCACGCCGATGCGCTTTACTTCCAGGATCAAAACGGGAACGCGGTCGCCCCGCCCAATCCGGTGAGCAACCCGCAGGGCGCTCTCAGCGAGATCGAGAACCCCAATCCCAATCCTGCTGCAGTTAGCCTCGGCAGCAACAACTGGTACACGCAGGACGGCTATGGCGCCTTGGACAAGGCGGGGAGCGACTACTACGGCGGCGGGACCTACAGCGATTGCTCTGACCCCAATCAGCCCGGCGTCGGACCGGTTCTGGGATACATTCACAGCCTGGGAGTGGCCTCCCGATGCGAAGCGGGCCACTACTACCTGCTGAACAACTACAACCCCGGCTACGAGCCCCAGCTGAGCAACGAAGATGCCAGCACGTTCAACGGCACCTGGCAGGACGCTTACTATCAGGATTACGCCTTGGGCGACGGCGCCACCGCGTTCACCATCCCGCCGAACCGCAATGGCAACGGCAAGGACCCGTCCAAGACGAACAGCATCGGCGACACGCTGAACAACGCGGGCATTTCCTGGAAATATTACGGCGACCAGTTGAACGTGTTCCACACCGATCCCCACGTAACGAACAGTCCCGCCAAAGGCCAGTTACCGGACGAGTACTGCCAGATCTGCAACCCGTTCCAGTACGACCAGTCGATCATGGAAAGTGCGGACGTGAACAAGCACATCCAGGACAGCACCAGCCTGTACGCGGATATCGCGAGCGGTACGAACCTGCCGGCGGTTTCGTTCGTGAAGCCCGGTGGCCTGGTGGACGGCCACCCGGCTTCCTCGAAGCTGGACTTGTTCGAAGGCTTCGTGAAGAAGATCGTGGACGACGTGCAGAGCTCGGCCTATGCCAACAACACCGCCATTTTCATCACCTTCGATGAAGGTGGCGGCTACTACGACTCTGGCTACGTGCAGCCGGTGGACTTCTTCGGCGACGGCACCCGCATTCCCCTGATCGTGGTGGCGCCGACGCAGTACCTGAAGGGCGCAGGCTACATCTCGCACCGGTACGCGGACCATGTTTCAATCCTGAAGTTCATCGAGCGCAACTGGCGGCTGCCGACGGTGACGGCTCGTAGCCGCGACAACCTCCCGAACCCGCGTCACTTACCCGTCACGCGCAACTCTGGGGGCTTCGTGGACACCTCCGGCTATGTGCCATACGTGAACGGCGTGCCCGGAAAGGCGGCGATCGATGACCTCTGGGACCTCTTCAATTTCCCGTCTTCGCGCACGCCCTATTAGCCTTACGCAGTGTTTCATCATCGAGAACTGGGGCCGCCCTAAAGGCGGCCCCGTTCCACGCAGAGGCGCCACGCGAGCAACCGATGGGGTGCGTCAGCACGGTGGCCTGACGGGAGCATCTTCGTGACGCGGCGCGAAAAAGCAGGATTTTGCCGACGGGATTGCTCACTGACATCAATCGGATACATTGGCATGTCCGGATAGGCGAACACCGCCATCGGAGTCTTCCCTCATGCAAAGCCTGGAAGAAGAGCACATTCCCTACCGCGTCGCCGAATGGCTTCCGTCGGACCATGCGCACCTCACGCGCTGGCTCGACGGCATGATCCAAAAGACCGCCGGGCGCTCGCGGGCATTGCATCCCGTGATCGCGGATTTCCAGGACCTCATCGAGTCGGATCCTGAAGTATTCATGCTCTTCAACCAGATGTTCGAGCAGGTCCCGAAGCGGGCGCCCTACCACGAAGACCCGACCGGCAAGCCCCAGGTGCGGGAGTATCGCCAGATGATACGGCTGCTGGACACCATCATGACGCATGCGCCCGAGTACGATCAGACCGGGCTCGTCGGATGTCCGATCAATACCATCTTCGATTGGTCCATGGGCACCGCCGCCGGCATGGCGGCGTTTCTGAATCCGCGAGTGAATGCACAGCTCAAGGCAGTGCTGAACACGTGGGCGCAGTTCCTGCGCTCGAGCGACTCCACTTATGTACTGAACGACGATCCCCGCAAGGGCTGGTTCGGGGCCGATGCCTTGCGCGCCATGCCAAACTTCGAGAGGGAGTTCGTGTGCGATCCGCGCGAGCCGCATTGGGGCTTTCGCTCCTGGGACGACTACTTCACACGCCGCCTGCGCAAAGGTGCCCGCCCCGTCGACGATCCCGGTGATGACCGAGTTCTGGTTAATGCGTGCGAGTCCGCCCCGTATCGCATCGCACGCGACGTGCAGTATCGCGATCGTTTCTGGATCAAGTCACAGCCTTATTCCATCGCTCATATGTTGGCCAATGACACCTTCGCCCCACTGTTTGCGGGTGCGACTGTGTACCAAGCCTACTTGAGTCCGCTGTGCTATCACCGCTGGCACAGTCCGGTGAGCGGAACAGTGAAGAAAGCTTACCTCCTGGAAGGGACCTACTTTGCCGAGGCAGCCTCGCACGGCTTCGACGCGGCCGGACCGAACGACTCCCAGGCCTACATCACCGAGCTCGCGACGCGCGCGGTGATATTCATCGAAGCCGACAATCCGGATGTGGGGCTCATGTGTTTCCTCGCGGTCGGGATGGCCGAGGTATCGACGTGCGAGATGACCGTGTACGTCGGTCAGCACGTGAACAAGGGCGACCCGATCGGTGTGTTCCACTACGGGGGCTCGACGCATTGCCTGATTTTCAGGCCCGGGGTGCGTCTGGAATTCGATCATCACGGCCAAAAGCCGGGGCTGCACGCGAAACCGATTCCGGTGAATGCACGAATCGCACGACTAGTAAAATAGCGGCGCGCCGCCAGCTCAGGCTACCACTCGACGCGGCAAGAGCCGAAGAACGCGTCCGGACCGGCCATACCGTGCCCATCAAGGTTATAAAATCAAAATGCATTCGCCACGGTCCCGCAATCTTCGCATCCTAGAGTGTCCGCTGCCCGCCACGTGTGGGATGTGCGGTATCGGATACGATATCGATGGCAGGAAGGACGGGGCGAATTGACTGAGTGGGCAGGGCTTGCTCGCCGGTCAGTTCGCCCCGGCGCGGATCGGCTCGATAACCCGAAGGTCACCGCAACTTTCAAGATCTCGACTGACGATCAAATCCGATATTCATTCGCTGGTGCATGTCGGGATGAGACCGCAGTCGGTGTTTCCGCAAACAAGCCCAGCGTCCAGCGCTGCCGCCAGCGTCGCGGGGAAGGCGAGATGGAGTGGCGCGCGCGGACTGGTCGTCGTGAGCACGCCTTTGTTCAGCAGCGCAGCGACGATACGCCGGGCCTGTCGTTCGCCGGTGCCGAGCAAGCTTGCGGCGTCATGGCAACGCGACTACACGCCTTCTACCAACGTCACCTGGTAGTCTGCGCCCCGGAACCGCTGTTCCCGCGCCTTGCGATAGGCGGGACTGTCAATACCAGGCCTTGGCTTCGGCTACGATCGGAAAGGCGAAAATATAGCGCTAGTTCCGATGGGTCCTTCGTGGCGGTGCGGGTAAATAGCAATAAGCGATCATGACATAGCTTCTCGCGTTTTGGCCGGATTCGCTTACGGATACAAATCCGATCATCTGGCGATACTGAGTTACTGGAAGGACCCTGCATCAGATGTGGTGCCTGATCTGTCGATCAGCCGGAATCCTACCAGCGTGTGGGCTTGGGGTTGTTATGACAGGCCTTGAGTGGCCATGGCATCAACTTCAAGTCGCGGGTCGACGTCGACGGCGACCCGCGAGCGGCACGGCTGGTGCGGGTGTTGCCGGATTGGCAGAGCGAACCGGCGCCCGTCTACGCGCTTTTCGCCAGCTACCGAATCGACCCCCCGCTACCAATTCACAAAAAAATATAATAAAACAACCGTCGCGGAATGGGCCAAGAGCCACCAGCCGGGGCTCGACCGCATGGCAAATCCCGAGGACGAACCGCTGCAGGAAGCGCGGATCGCTGGCGCACTCGGTATGTGGTTTCCGACCGCCACCGCCACCGCGACCGCGACCGCGACGGCGCGGGTGCGCCATTGGCCCTGAATAACCGGCATACGTTCGTGGGTCACCGGCTCCTCGACCCACAGCAGGTCTGGCGGCGGGGCTTCACAGAAGCGGCGGTGAATCTCGCGATCGCGTCTGCACTGACGGAGTGGCTGCGCCTGCGGAGCGCTCCATCGTCGATCCATTGGTGGACGCCGATATGCGCCATCGCTTCAAGCTATTGCGGAGGATTAGGCGGCGCTTCCGGCCAAGCGGGCCGCCGTGGCCCGCTTCAGTGGAATGACCAGGGTCCCGAATCGGTAAGTTCAGCAGTTTGTATGAAAAGGCTTGGCTGCCTTGCCGACGTTCCAAGACGGTCTACGCGCATAGTGGACGGGTCGTGTCATCGGACGGTTGCATTCATGGCCACCGAGGAAAATGCCCTCGTTTGGCTCTTTGCCACCATGCCCTTGGTCGTTGCCTCAAATGCTTTGAAGTGGTCAGTGGCATGATGCGCCCTCAGCGCTGCCTCATTGTCGTAGACCTCGAAAAAAATCACGTGGTGCGGGTCCTGTTGTGAAATCGCAATGTCCAACTGGTGGCAGCCCGCATCGTTCATCGACGCCACGGCGTTAGTTTTCGCCGCAGCGATGAACTGATTAAAGTCCGCTGGGACGATATCTAGCTCGACCACGTTCACGTAGAGAGGCCCCTGTTGCGCTGCCGCCGACCGCGCAGGCACAGCCGAGATCTGCGCTGCAAGCGCAAGCGCCACCCCGGCGGCGATCAATGATTTCAAAGCGACCCTTGTTTTCAACATAAGGACGTCAACCTCGCGTCTGATTCGAGCCAGTTGTCCAGTACATCCCGCATCGTCCGCGCTTCCAACAATTTTACCTCGTAGCCCCCCTCGCTACCAATTCACATCGTAATTGCCAGTTCCGCCGCGGGTTTTTTTGCTCACATCCTTAAGGCAAAAAGGGACACCCCGTAGGAAAACTGACACTACCGTTGGTTGGGGTATTGATTGGCGTAGTAAGCGGCGGCCCGTTCGATCTCCGCGAGCGTCATGCCGCGCGCGATGTTGCGCATCTGCTCACTGATGTCGTTGTGGCGGGTACCGGAAGCGAAATCCTCGAGCTGAGTGCGCAAATACACTGCCGATTCTCCCTCGAGCCACTCGGTGCCGATTTTGTAGCCGACCGTTCCATGACAGGTTGCGCAGGGAGGAATATTACGCAACGGCGCGCCGCGCACGACGATGGGCGGCGCAGGGCCTGCATCGACCGGATGATAGGGCGGTAAGCGCGGCAGGTAGGAGTAGTAGGCGGCGAGATCGCGCATGTCCTGATCGGTGAGGTCCGTGACCCGCGGACTCATGATGGCACTGGTGCGGGCGCCGCTCTTGTAGTCCTGCAGCTGCTTGTAGATCGCGGGTGCATATTGGCCGGCCAGGTTCGGGGTGTTCGCATTACTCAGCCCGCGGTCGCCGTGACACATCGTACACTGCAGAGCCAGCGTGCCGCCGCGGCCGATGGACACGGCGGTCGACGTTGGCAACATGTCGGCGGAGACGACCACGGCGCTGGTCTTGAAGCCTGGCTCTTCGACGATGGCCGTGGCCGGCCTGTTGCGCACGAGGCCAGCGGAACTGCAGATGGCGTCCCAAACACTGCGGAAGGGCGAGTCAGCTTCAGCGAAGGGCAACCAGACAAATCCCGTGATCACAGACACCAAGGCGATGAGCAGCGTGACCGCGATCGCGGTCGTAATCCAGCGGTTGCGGGTCGAACGGGCGTTTTCCGCGCTCATCGGTTTGCACCTATATGGATGACCGGTACGGAGGTGTCTTGCCGGGACATCAGATGTGCGATGGGAAAGCCATAGTTGATGGCGGTGAGCAGCAGCATGAGGCCCACCCAGAGGCCGTAGCCATTGAGCGCCTCGGGGACTGTTTTCGGCGGGTGTACGGCCACGCTGAACCGATATTCGTCCGGTTTCACCGGGTCTGCCAGGTGACCCCGGATCAGCACGGTGATGAACAAGGCAGCGGACACGACGAGTATGGCTCCACCGATCACCGATGCCACCACCGAGAGCGCGAGGGGCGCCATGGCCGGATCGCTGTAGTCATAAAAGGCCATGCGGCGAGGCATCCCGAGGATCCCCACCCAGTGCCAGGGGAAGGTGAGCACGATCATGCCGATGAACCACGTCCAGAGTTGCGCGCGGATCAACCGCATGTCCGTGAAGGCGCGTTCGGTCAAGTGGGGCCACAGATCGTACGCGATGGCAAAGTACATGATGACGATGGCGCCGCCAAAGATCAGATGAAAGTGGCCGGTGACCCACTGCGTATTGTGAATACTTTGGTCCAGCTGATAGCTCATGTTGATGAGTCCGCCGGCGCCGCCGAAGCCGAGCATGAAGAATGACATGGCGACGGCCAGCATCATCGGATTGTCCCAGGGCAGCGCCTTCAGCCAGCCGAGCATTCCCTTGCCGCCGCGCAGCCGAGCGGCGATCTCCACGGAGGCGCTGATCGTGAATACCGTGAGCAGCGTCGGCAGCGACACCAGTGCGGTGAAGGTCGAATGCACGAATTTGAATCCGGCGCCGACCTGCGGGTCGCCGAAGAGATGATGAACCCCGATGGGCATCGCCACGACGAGGAACAGGGCAAAGGAGAGGCGCGCCATCGAATCGCTGAAGAGCCGGCCGCCGATGGCCCGCGGCACGATCACGTAGTAGGTAATGTAGGTGGGCATCAGCCAGAAATACACGATCGCATGCAGTGTCCAGGAGAAAAACACGCGCCCGAGCCCCGCGTCGACGGTGCGCATGACACCGAGCGAGGCCGGCAGGATCTGGAATAGCAGCTCGAGGGCTGCACCGACCGCCGTCCAGCCCCACAACAAGGATCCGGCGACATTGATGTACATCGGCAGCGGCACGGGAGCGCCGGGATTGGCTCGCTTCCAGGCGTAGACATTCACCGCCATCAATCCGACCCAGATCCAGGAGCCCACGACCACCAGCACCACGCCGATGTAGTAGAACGGGTTGCCGACCATGGGCAGATAAAACGTGTACAGGACGGAGGCGAGCCCCATCGAGACCGGAATCAGGGCCGTGACCGTGCCGACCGCGATCAATGTCCACCCCGCCCACGCCCACTTCAGCCCGATCAGCGGGCGTTTGAGAGAGGCTTCGGTGATCGCGTAGCCAAACCCCATGGCTACCAGGGTCGGGAATACATAGCCCATCGCGGTGCCGTGTGCCGTCACGGAACGGTAGTACCACTCCGGATTGCTGATCCAGGGACGCAAGGGGCTGCGCTCGAGCATCTGCCAGGCGCCCAGCAGGGCCGCAAGGCCGAAGCTACCGAAGGCCAGCCAGAAATGCGCAAGCACGAGTCGTTTATTCTGCAACACAGGTCAGTCTCCGCCGTTGCCGCGCGAGCTTCAGGAACTCTGCCTTCTCGATGATTCGTACGTGGGCCCACATCGCTTCATGCCCCGTGCCGCAGTATTCGTGGCACGGCATCAGGCTATCGGCCGGAGCGGCAAAGCGCGCGCTGATCGTCGACACATAGCCCGGCACGAGCATCAGATTCACGTTCGTGTTCTGGATCAGAAACCCATGAACGACTTCGGCGCTGGCGGCACGGAACGTGACGAGTGTCTTGGTGGGCACCAGGATGCATTGCGGTGTGAAAGAGTATTGTTGGCCGACAAGCCGAACGGTGACAGATCCGTCCGGCTCGACGGCACTGCCGAGATTGCTCTCGATGAATTCGCCGGCGATATGCAGGGTAGTGGGATCCACGGTTTCCACGCGGGCCTGCGGCATCGTGGCCTGATGCACGCCGGCGAAGGTCGCCAGAAACACCAAGATCCCAAGGATGCCCACGCACACCGCGCCCCAGCGGCGCTCTACGGTTGCGGCGGCGTCCTGACGAGGCGCCTCGGATTGATTCGCCGCCGTCATGGCGTCACCGAGCGCGGCATAAAGACCAACAAGTAGAACGCGAGCCACGTGCCCATGACGATCGCTGTAGCAACCGCCACGAGGGCGAGCGCGCCGCGGCCGCCGCGCTGCACGATACGATCGACGGCTTCATCGTCGGACTCGGGCCGCTTGGATTCGGGGTTTGCATTGAGCATGAGTTCAGTCCAGTGGAGCGGAACGGAGTTCGGCGACCTGGTGCGCGGCAATCGCCGTCCCGTGATTGCCCCAGGAGGAGCGAATGTAGGTCACGACCGCGGCCACCTCGTCGTTTGCAAGAGTCTGCGCAAAGGGCGGCATGCCATAGGGCATCGGATTGCCGGGAGTGCCGGGCGGGAAGCCGCCATTCAACACCATGCGGATCGGATTGACCGCGGACTCCATCTGAATGGATTGGTTGTTGGCCAGCGGCGGATAGCGCGGCGGTTCACCAGTGCCCTGGGCGCCGTGACAGTTCGCGCATCTGTTCAAGTAGACCGTTTTACCGAGGCGCATCAGCAGGCTGCTTTCGGCCACCGGCACCGTGGTCACTTCGGGGCCCGGGTTGGTGCGTTGGGCAAGACTCTTCAAGTACACGGACACTGCGCGGATGTCCGCGTCGGTGAGGTACTGCAAGCTGTTGTAGACGACTTCCGACATCGGGCCGTAGACGGCGCCGCGCTGCGAGACGCCTTTGCGCAGATAGTCCGCGATGTCCTCGAGGCTCCAGTTCCCGAGACCGGTCTCCTTGTTGGACGTGAGGGAGGGGGCGTACCAGTTCTGCAGGGGGATCAGTCCGCCTTGAAAAGCTTGGGATTCCGAGCTGCCGCCCAGCATGTTGATCGGCGTGTGGCACATCCCGCAATGTCCGAGTCCCTCCACCAGATAGGCGCCACGGTTCCATTCTTCCGACTTCGTGCTGTCGGGTTGATACGTGCCCTCGGTGAAAAACAACGTTCGCCACCCGAGAATCAGTGAGCGATTGTTGAAGGGGAAGCGCAAGTCCTGCGGCCGGTTCGGCTCCGCTACCGGAGCGACGGAGCGCAGGTACGCGAAGATCGCGTCGGAGTCCGCACGCGTGACTTTCGTGTAGTCGGCAAATGGCATGGCCGGATAGAGGAGGCCATTGTCGGGCATCCGTCCGACATGCATCGTGGCGTAGAAGTCCGCCTCGGACCATTTCCCGATGCCGTCGTTCGGATCGGGCGTAATGTTGGAAGAGTACAGCGTGCCGAACGGTGTCGGCATGGGCCGGTTGCCGGCAAACAATTTACCGTCGCGATTCGTGTGGCAGGCGATGCAATCGCCGGCGTGCGCCAGATACTGCCCCTTGCTGATCAATTCGGCCGTGGAGGATGGCTCTGGGGATGTCGCCTTGGACGTGGCTTGCCCGGATACCTGTGACCCCTGGCCGAGCAGCACCAGGACGCAGAGCGATGGTGCGAGCAGCGGCCGGAATGCGCAGGGAGGTGACATCGGCTCGCACTCCTCACTGGGGCTCACTGCCGCAGGGCAGCGGCGTAGCGAGGCTGCCGTGCGGCAAGGGGGTTGGTTTCAGCGGTGCCGGCAGGCTCGAGAGCCAAGCGGCCAGTGCGGTGACGTCATCTTCCGAAAGACGTCCGGCGACGATCTGCATGCAATCCGGTGACTTGGCTGTGCGAGTCCCGTAGCGCCACCCGCCGAGTTGAGCGCTGATGTACTTGGGTCGCAAGCCGACCAGAGCGGGAATGCCGGGCTCCATGCCGGTGAAGTTCGGGTTGTGACAGCCGGCGCACGGCGGGATGCTGCGCTTCGCATCTCCCTGGGTCGCCAGCTTCTGACCCAGGGCCAGCAAGAGGCTGGTGGTTTTGGTTGCGTGAAATGCGAGGTAGGGTGGGTCTTGACTCGAAAAATAGGCAGCCATCGCCTGCAGGTAAGCATCGTTCTGGTATTCCAAGAGATAGTTCATCGGCGCATAGCTGCGTCGCCGGTCGCGAAACGCCACGAGTTGGTTGTATAGGTAGCCCGCCGGTTTGCCTGCGAGGCGCGGGAAGTAGTCGTCCTGCGTACCCTGACCGCGCGCACCGTGACATGGGGTACAGGCGAGCATGCGCGTCTCAATGTTATCCGGAGCAGGCTTCTCGCCAGGCGCGCCGTACCCATGAAATGGAATCAAGCACGCGAGTAACCCTGCTAGCTGCGGCAGGTGTCGGACCGATGCGCGCCGTGGCACCGGGGCTGCTGGCTGCTTCGCGTTCATGCGACCGCCTCGTGCGATTTCCGGTGCAGCTTTGGTTAATTTTCACCGCCCGAGATCGATCTTGCAAGCTCTTACCGAGATTGGCCAGATCTGGCTGCGGCTGCGCGACGAGGCCGGTTCGACAGACCGGGAACGGCTTTTACCGGCACCGCATATACCCCGAAGAAACGCTGCGTTGGATCGCCTCGCCGTACATTCGTTGCAAACAGTGCCGTTTTGATGATGCGTCGCGGCAAGTCGGTTTCAAAGCTCGGATTGCCTTTCGGCGAGAGCGCCTTGTAAAGACCGGCGCGTGTGATGCCGGTTTCCTTCGCCAGCTTCATCATTCCACGCGCTCGAGCGACAACACCGAGCGTGTGAATCAACATCTGCCGATCCATCGGCTCTTCAGGGAAGGTGGAGAGCCGAGGATACGTCGCCGAGAGGCTACAGACATGCGCGCCCCATTATTTCGGGACAATGCTTTGACATCTCCGACGTGTTGGCAATTGCGCCGTCTTTCGGCCGCGAGGCTCGCTGCCGCTAATGCCTTGTCCGGTAACTAATCCCTCAACCAGTTCTCGACGCGCAACCGATCGACGCGCGCGAACTCCTTGTCGTTATCCGTCACGCCGATCGTCTTGATGCGATCTGCCACACGACCATGCGGGTTCCAGCGAATGCGTTGCTATCTGAGCACTATCATTTGACTATCGCACTTGCTTGGACCGGTAGCGCGCCCCCGCTACCAATTCAAGGGGTCTCCGTGGGCCGTGCTGAATTCAAGCCGGTTCCTACAAGTCGAGTGTCTTGAGTCCCGCGTGCAACGCCGCAGCGCGCATGCGCGCGTCGTAGGTCACGACGTGAGTAGCCGAGCCCAGCAGCGCCGCGGCGACATGCAGCGCGTCAAGCGTCCGCAACGTTACCGACTCGATGTGGAATAAAAGGCGTTCGGCCTCGCGGTGAACCACGGGACTCATGTCGAGGCGGTGGAAGGAACCTGAATCGGCGTCTGCGAAGACCGCGTCGCGGATCTCCAATGCTTGATGGGCAGTGATCATGCCCTCGCGTCGTCTACGGGCGACTGCGGACAAAACTTCGGTAATGACTAGTTCCGAGATCATCAGATCCCGCCGACCTTGGAGAAAGGCTTCCAGCGTGTCGCTCTCGGGTTCCGGTACGTAAAGTTTCGCCAGCGCGCTGGAATCGAGGTAGATGCCGGGATCGGCACCGAGCGCGTCTCGCACCATCGATCCTTCAGCCACGCTCCGCCCGCTCATCGATGACGGCGGCGGTGAGCGATGCGGCCAGCACTGGCATCTTGCGACGGAAATCGGCACGGCCTGCAAAGGGTTTGGCTTGCTCGCGGCGGGGCGGTACGAGCCGTGCAACCGGCCTGCCTCGATCAGTGATGGTTACCTCGTGACCCTTGCGCACCTCATCGATCAACGCGGTGAGGTTCTGCCTAGCTTCACGTATGCCTGCTTCCTTCATGGACACATTGTGCTACATGTAGCACAAACTTGCAAGCGCGAAGTCGAGCAAATTAGCTGCCTACCGTGGTCGAATCGCGCGCGGAATCGTTAGCGGGTTCAAGAGTCCCGACGATCTGGTCATTCATTGAGCCGCGGCCCGGCTCGCAGTAACCGCGAGCCGGGCCGCACGCGAGAGTGCGGCCCGGCTCCGGTTGCGCCGCGGCTAACCGCCGTCAGGGCCCGCGGGCGAAGTCGAGGGCGAGCTCGCTCAGGTTCGGGAACCCGAGCCCGCTGCCCGCGTTGTACACCGAGCCTGGGCTGCCGGTGTAAAAGATGTTATCGCTGCTGGTGCCGACCGCGCTCAGCACGGTGAACGGATCCTTCCCGCCGGTAGCAAACGCGTAGATCGCCGGGTTCCAGAACCCGACCCGGTGGCCGAGGTAGGAGTTGATGACCGCGGTTGAGCCGTTCAGCTGCGGCGCCACGAAGCTGGTGCCGCCCCAGCCACCCTGAAGCACCGGTTCGTCAACGCCCGCAAAGGAGGGCTCGTACAGCAGGTAGCCGCTGTACGGGTCGGCGTCGGCGGACACGTCGGGCACGGCGCGGCCGGTGGAGTAGCCGTAGCTGACCCTCGGTGTGGGATTGAAGCTCCACTCGGTCGGCTCGACCAGGTTGGTGCCGGGCTGGGTCACGTAGTCGGTCGGGGTCAGGTACTGAATCGCGGCGTACTCGCCGATGCCGGGCACGTCATCCTGATAGGAAGGTCTCGACTCGATCGCGGAGAAGCCGCCGCCGCTGCCGACGACCTGCGACTCTGCTGAGGTCGCGAGCGGCTCGCCGGTGATAGTCGCGACCGGCTGCCACAGATAGTCCCAGCCCCAGGTGCGCTGGGCGGGGACGTCCACGGCAGCCGTGCCGTCCGGGCCGGACAGTGTGCCGGACCACGGCAGCGTGGTGCCCCCTGCGGCGGTGATGTACGGGCTGTCCGCCGAGACTTGGACCGACAGGTTGGTCGTGCCGAGGTCACCGGAGGCGGCGTACGCGGCCGTGTCGCCGGACGCGATGAAGCCGGATTGGCCCTGCACCGCCATCTCCAGGAACGCCTCGTCGAATGCCGCCGCGTAACCGGGCGACTCCTCGCCGGCGGCGATCACATACTGCACGATGGTCTCCGACGCCCCCCAGCTCGAGGAGAGCGTGCCGGCGATGTTCTCGCTGGCCGCCGCGAAGAAGGCGTCGGCGAAGCCGTAGTCGGTGTTCGGCGCCTGATAGACGATCACGTTGGCGCCGGGGGCGAGGGCGCCGGACTGCTCCACGTCGATGTCGGTCTCGCCGCTGCCCGAGGCGTCGCTCGGCACGCCGGGACCGCCGTCGATGTTGTCCACGGTCACCGTGCGGCCGGTGGTCGGGATGTGCGCGATGTTCTGCCAGAAGTACTGCGGCGCGCCCGGGTCAAGGGCGGCCAGCGTGACGATGGCGAGCGTCTGCCCGGCCCCGTTGGCTCCCTTCTGGTAGAGCGCGTCGAGGCCGTAGTTGGCGGCAAAATTGGACGGGAGGTTGCACGCGTCCGCCAGCCCGGTCAGCGCGAGGCAGGAGCTCGAGCTGCCCGACTGTGGCTTGAGCACGCTGCTGTCGACATGCGCCTTCTGGCTGACGAACGGGCTGTAATTGGTCAGCCCGAGGACGGCGAGCAGGTTCTCGGCGATGTTCGCGGGCAGCCCCGGCGCCTCCGCGGTGCCGTGGAAGTTCTGCGCCGGGATTCTCGTGCGGCCGTCGCGGCCCTGGACTGCCGGGGCGTAGTACTGCTGCTGCGTCACCGACAGCGCCTGGTCGAACTCGCCGGCGGTGCCCTGGGCCACGACGTCGACATTGTCGGCGTAGACCGTCGTGGTGATCCCGAACTGCGCGAGGTAGCTCTGCAGCGCGGAGATTACCGCCGGGTCCGCGCCGTACTGCCTGGCGAACTGGCTGACCGACAGGTAGTTCCTGATACCCCCGGTGACGGCTGCTTCCAGCTCCTGCAGATTCCGTTCGCGAAAGACGAACGACACGGTTTCCGGCGTGTTCGCCGGGGTGGGCCCGAAGGGCACCGCGCCGGGCACCGTTGCCGCGCTTATCCCCGGAGTTACCCGCACGAGCGTGCCCGGCCCGGAGCCGGACTGGGCGCCGGCGGAAGTCGCAGCGACCGCCACCACCCCGACGGCCAGCCCGGCCCAAAGGTGCAAGCGAACAGATCGAATCATGACGAATCTCCTTATTACGTTACGTTGTTCCCTGTGCTTCAAAAATCATTCAACCGGACAAGGCCTCTCCGCCATAAAACGTGGCAGCCAGGGGCGCATTGATCGAGTTGCAATTCATGGATCCGGAAAACGATATTTCGTATTGCTGAGCCACCGCGGGGGTTGCCGCCACTGCCCCCAATGGAACAAGTGGCGCGGGTGTGACGAGACTAGATTCCCCATGGAACACGAGGCTTGCTTTCATTCTTGCGGCCCCTCTACCGGTCCCGTCAACAATTGTTCGTGCTGGGCTCAGCCGGTTCCAAGCCCGTTGCATTCCTTATCACAAAATTGTAGCACCGCTTATAGCCGCAGAGGAGCGGCTCTTTGGTTATCTGCATCTGCTCGGGCGCTATACCGTATCGATAGGCCAGCGCCACTGGTGGGCCAGCGCGAACCACTTCGTCGAGCATGCATGAATTTCGGAGTGAAAGTGTATGCGGAGATTTGATCCGTCCACATTAACCGCGCCGAAGCAGCTCCTCGCCATCGCCCGCAGCAGGGTCGAAACCGGCTGTCCAATGGCATGGCTATGACGGCGGGGCCGGGCTGCAAGCAAGTATCGAATCGACCTTCCGCTGCCGATATGTTAAATCTCGACGAGTTGTTGCCACGTATCGATCGTCGTTACATCAGCGGGGAACGGTTGGATGGACAGCACAGAATGAAATCTCACTATCGCTGGGTGATAGTGGCAGCCGGCGGCCTCTTGGGCTGCGTCGCGGTAGGCGCGATGTTTTCACTGCCTGTTTTTCTTCGGGCCATCTCACGGGATACCGGATGGTCCATCACCGGCGTATCCAGCGCCATGACCTTCGGGTTTCTCGCCATGGCACTGGGAAGCATCGTCTGGGGAAACCTGTCAGACCGCTTCGGTCCGCGCCTGATAGTGCTGGCAGGATCCGGAGTCTTGGCCGCAGCTCTGGCGCTGACGAGCCGGGCGACATCGCTCATCGAGTTTCAGCTGATCTTCGGCTTGGTGGTCGGTGGCGCGACCGCGGCCATCTTCGCGCCCATGATGGCGTGCGTGACCGGCTGGTTCGACACGCATCGCAGCCTAGCGGTGTCTCTCGTTTCCGCCGGCATGGGGATGGCGCCGATGACCATGTCTCCATTGGCGGCGCGGCTGATTTCCGACCACGATTGGAGAACATCCCTTCAAATCCTCGCCGCATTCGCGGCAGCCGTTATGATTCCGGTCGCGTTTCTGGTGCGTCGCCCACCGGCGTTGGAATCCGAAAAGGCCGTCCTCGCCGCCCACGAAGAGCCGCCATCGGGGATCACGGTAGGACAGGCGATCAGGTCACCGCAATTCATCACGCTGCTGCTGACGAATTTTTTTTGCTGTGCCACGCACTCCGGTCCGATTTTCCATACGGTGAGCTACGCGATAAGTTGCGGGATCCCGCTGATCGCGGCTGTCTCGATCTACAGCGTGGAAGGGCTGGCAGGCTTGGGCGGTCGTGTAGCGTTCGGTTATCTCGGCGACCGGTTTGGAGCAAAACGCGTCCTGGTCTCGGGTCTGCTGCTGCAGGCGTTCGGCGCACTGGCCTATTTTTTCGTACGTGAGCTGGGCGCGTTTTACGCCGTGGCGGCCCTGTTTGGTTTCATCTACGCCGGTGTAATGCCTCTCTATGCGGTGCTCGCGCGCGAGAATTTTCCGCTGCGCATGATGGGAACGATCATCGGCGGATTTGCAATGGCCGGCAGTCTGGGCATGGCAACTGGCCCGCTGGCCGGAGGCTTGATCTTCGATACGTTCGCCAGCTACGGATGGCTCTACATCGGTGCGTGGGGTACGGGTATCGGCGCCTTCTTGATCGCATCCACCTTTAGGCCCTACGCCGCCAAGCCAACGCCGGAACCGGCCCGCGCCGCGGGCTAGCTCATTCATGAGATAGCCGCCGAGGACCTGGCGGGCACCTCGGCGGCGCTTTGGTCATCCGGACTTTCCACGATGGCGCGACGCTCGTATTCATAGTGTGATTGCGGCGCAAGCGCGGCCGGCGCCGACCCCGCCTTGGGAACGATCAATCACGGCTACACCTATGGTGCACACCCCGTGGCGGCAGCGGCGGCGCTAGCCACGCTGGACATCATCGAGCGCGAGAACATTCCGGCACGTGCCGCGCGGGAAGGCCATTATTTTCTCGAGCGGCTGCACGCGATGAAACGCTTCCGGATCGTGGGCGATGTGCGTGGCGTCGGTCTCATGGCTGGCATCGAATTGGTTGCCGACCGGCGCACCCGCACTGCCTTTGCGAGTGGAGCGGCGGAGCTCAGCCGGGTGCACCGCGAGTCGTATCGCCGCGGAGCGATGATCAGGCTGTCAGGGCCGAACATCATTCTCTCGCCGGCCCTGACGATTGAGCGGGCGCAGCTTGACCAGCTGTGCGATGCACTCGAAGGTGCGTTCGAGGTATTCGAGGCTTAGCGGTCATAAACGAGCGAGATGAACTACTTCGTTGGAAGTTTCGTCCACCAGGCGCATCGATGTTCGGCGGCGAATTGCTCGTCCGTGATCGATTCGGAGACCGGTAGGGTTTCCGAGAGGTATACGCCAGGCTTGCCCGCAGTCGGGCGAAAGGCCGGCCAGTTTGGCGCTCCAGGGCCATTCGGGTCACCGCTTCGCGCGAAATTCGTCCAGGCCTTCACCAGGGCGTCGGAGAGACGTTGCTGCTGCGGATTCAGCTGGTGGACGATGCCTGCAGGGCCGCCATGCCAGAGCGGGAACAGATACTGGATATCGGCCGTGTGATAAGCGAGCGGCTCGAAGCCGGGCATGGCCGGAAAGTAGAATGGTGCCGTCGCATCGTTGAATTCGTAGGCGTAGACCGGCACCTGCGGCGCCAGGATGCGGTTGAGCGTCAGTTGGGGGCAGACCAAGCCGTCGGTGCCGGCTGCGTTCCAGGCGCGTTGCGGCGTCGGGTAGTCGGCGAGCTTGTATTCCTGGAATACCCTGGCAGCCGTTTCGGCCGGATAGGTGCTCGTGACGAAATTCCGGAACTGTCCGGCCGTGATCGCGTGTCGAGGCGGACCCGAAAAATACTCCGTGATCGCCGCCGTGAAATTATGCTCGTCATGCACCGTGCCGCTCATGATCGGCATGTGCGTGAATGCGCCGTTCTTGAACGCGCTGAAGAGACCGCCGGCCGGCACGATCCGACCATCCGCGATGAGGCTGCTGATATAGGGACCCTGAGCGGATTCCGTGCCCGCGAGCTGCATGATCCGCTGCACCGGGAGACGGCGCAGACAGGCGGCCACCTCCGGTGTCGCCGCCTTCCCGCATCCGGCGGCGTCGGCGAATTCCGCGCCGGTCTTCTCCGCCGCCTGGAGCGGAATGCCGTCGAGCACGACGCTCTCGAAGATCGCCCGCTGGAAGAGCCCGGTTGCCAGCGGAGAGGCGACGTTGGCTTCCGTGTCGATGGATCCCGCCGATTGACCTCCCAGTGTCACGTTGTCGGCATCCCCTCCGAAAGCGGCAATGTTTTTCTTCACCCATTTGAGAGCGAACTGCTGGTCGAGCAGGCCATAGTCGGCGAAGGGGTGACCCTCCGCGTCGAGTGCCGGATTGGCAAGCCAGCCGAGCAGGGCGAGACGGTAATTGATGGTGACGACGACGGTGTTGCCCAGCGCGGCAAGGCGGCTCGCATCATAGTCCCTGCTCGAGCCGTCGATGTTGCCGCCGCCATGAATCCAAACCAGCACAGGCAGCTTGCTGGAGGTTCCGATCCCGGGGGTGAACACGTTAAGTGTCAGGCAATCCTCGTTGTCATTGGCGGGCCCCGCGAAAGGGCCGAGCGTCGTGACCTGGGCGCAGGCGGGGCCGAACTGCGTTGCCCATCTCACGCCTTCCCAGCTTGCCGGCGCGGTCGGGGGCCGCCAACGGAGATCGCCGACCGGAGGCGCCGCGTAGGGTATCCCGAGGAATTCGCGGATCCCCTTCGCCTGGAGCCCCTCGACCGTGCCCTGTTCGGTCCGAACCTGGGGAGGCGTGGCCGGCATGGCTGTATCCGCGGAGACAATCCAGGCGAAGAGGGTGGACAAGAAAAGACCGAAACAACGCGAACGATTCATGCAGACCCCGCTACCTTTTTGGAATGAGCATTATCGCAATGACCGCAGCATGCGCTGCGACAGCGGCTCCAATGTGCCAGCGGCCGTGGGATGGTGCGGTGCCAAAAGATGCGAGCTCTGGGCGCGCGCGAGAAGGGCCCCGGGGTCCGCCTACGCGATACCCGAATATCGTTGCGGCAATACGCGTCCGGCGCAAATGTTCACTGTCGCAGCCTGTGAGGCAGGCACGGTTGCATTTCGCGTGAGCTTCTACCATTTCCCCCGGGCCGCCTGCTGCAGGATGCAATGCCAAGGAGTTGACTGATGGCGCGAACGGGATTGGCAACGGCCAGGGTCGAGTACACCAGTTTGAAAGCCACATCGAGGTCCGGCCCCACGGGAGAGACTGGCGCCATGCGCCTGATCCGGACCATGGTTCGCCAAGTGGCGCCCACCGACAGCACGGTCTTGATATTGGGAGAGTCGGGAACAGGCAAGGAAGTTCTCGCCCGGCATCTGCACCAGCTCTCCGCGCGAGCCGACAAACCCTTCGTGCCGGTCAATTGCGGCGCTATTCCTGCCGAGTTATTGGAGAGCGAGCTCTTCGGCCACGAGAAGGGCGCCTTCACGGGCGCGCTCACGGCACGCCAAGGCCGATTCGAATTCGCCGAGGGCGGAACGTTGTTCCTTGATGAGATCGGGGACATGTCATTACCCATGCAGGTCAAATTGCTGCGCGTGTTGCAGGAGCGCTGCTTTGAGCGCGTCGGCAGCAACCGCAGTAAGACCTGCAATGTCCGCATCATCGCTGCGACACATCGAAATTTGGAGAAAGCCATCGAGGCGGCTGAATTTCGGGAAGATCTCTTCTATCGACTGAATGTATTTCCTCTGGAACTTCCGCCCTTGCGCGAGCGAATTGCCGACCTCTCGCTGCTGATCACCCGGCTGGTTGCGGAAAGCCCCCGATTTGGCGGCATCTCGTTGACACCATGCGCCCTGCAGGACTTGATGCGCCATTCCTGGCCGGGGAACGTGAGGGAGCTGGAGAACTTGTTGGAGCGCCTCTCGATTCTGTATCCCGCCGGCGTAATATCGCGACAGCAGTTGCCGCGGCCGTACCTGCGCGAGGATCCGATCAATTTGGCGACGCAGAATGCTGCGGCCCCTTAAAGGTCAAGGCGATCGGGTCGCGGATCCTCGGTCAGCCAACGGGCGAAGAATGCGCTCGCCGGGTTGAATAGTCACCGCCAAACCTCATTTTGGTTGGAGCTGGAGGCCCTTTCGCGCGAGGCGCGAGCCGTTCGCGCCCTCGGGCCTCGACCCCAGCCCCGCCGAGCCCCGAATACCAGCTGGCAAGCATTTCGAGTATTGTCTCCATTGTCCCTCATACCTTGGGGAAGGGCCCGTGGATTCGAACTGGCAGGCCGACGTGCTCGAGCTTGTGGAGGCAAGTCGCCAGACGCTGCGCGACGACGGCGAGTTCGCCCTGTACCGTGCCCAGTCCCGGATCTCGCCCGACCAGGCTGTGCAGCCGATTCTGGTGGTCGCTTCGCTCCGAGAACATACCGCTCTCCGCAGCCTTCGCCGCATGGAGCACGAATATGCATTGCGAGCCGAACTGGATCCCGCCTGGGCGGTCCGGCCTCTCGCGCTCGCCGGGCAACAGGGCCGATCGGTGCTTGTGCTCGAGGACCCCGGAGGCGAACCGCTCGACCGGCTGGTTGGCGCCCCGATGGAGTTGGGGCAATTCCTTCGTCTGGCCATCGGACTGTCGGCCGCGCTCGCCCGGGTTCACCAGCGCGGTCTCATCCATAAGGACATCAGGCCCGCCAACGCTTTCGTGAGCATCGCGACCGGACGCGTGTGGTTGACGGGCTTCGGCATCGCGTCACGGCTGCCGCGCGAGCGGCAATCGCCCGATCCTCCCGAAGCTCTCGCCGGAGCGCTCGCCTACATGGCGCCCGAACAGACCGGACGAATGAATCGTTCGATCGACTCTCGCAGCGATTTGTATTCGCTCGGCGTCACGCTCTACGAAATGCTGACCGGCAGCCTGCCGTTCACCGCTTCCGATCCCATGGAGTGGATCCACTGTCATATCGCGAAACAACCGGTGCGTCCGGGTGAGCGATCGAAAAACGTCCCGGCCCCAGTCTCGGCGATAATTCTGAAGCTCCTCGCCAAGACCCCCGAAGAGCGTTATCAGACCGCGGCCGGCGTCGAAGCCGATCTCAGGCGCTGCGTCGGCGAATGGCAGGCGGCAGGACGCATCGATGTGTTCACCCTCGGCGCGCACGACGCGTCGGATCGACTTCTGAAGCCCGAGAAACTCTACGGCCGGGATCGCGAGTGCGAGACGCTGCTCGCTGCCTTCACTCGGGTGGTCGAGACCGGAACGCCGGCTCTGGTTCTCGTCTCCGGCTACTCCGGGATCGGCAAGTCCTCCGTCGTTCAGGAGCTGCACAAGGCGATCGTCCGGCCGCGGGGCATCTTCCTCTCCGGGAAGTTCGATCAGTACAGGCGGGACATTCCGTATGCCACGCTGGCTCAAGCGTTCCGTACCGTCATCCGTCAAATTCTGAGTGAGACCGAGGCCGAGGTCGATCGTTGGCGAGACGCGATCCGCAAATCGGTTGGCCCAAACGGCCAACTCGTCGTGAGCCTCATTCCCGAGCTCGAGTTCGTCATTGGCGAGCAGCCACCGGTTGCGGCTCTCCCCGTCACGGAGGCCGAGACCCGGTTTCACATGGTGTTCCGGTCTTTTCTGGAGGTGTTCGCGCGCAAGGAGCACCCCCTCGTGCTCTTTCTCGACGATCTTCAGTGGCTCGATGCTGCGACACTCAAGCTGCTCGAGCACCTCATGACGCACGCTGACGTCCGACACCTTTTGCTGGTCGGAGCATTTCGCGACAACGAGGTCAGCAGCACCCACCCCTTGATGCAGACGCTGGCTGCCATTCGGGGAACCGGGGCCGAGGTGCGCGATATCGCGCTTGCGCCGCTTTCGCTCGAGGACGTGACCGAATTCGTTGCCGACACCTTGCATTGTGAGCACGGCTCCGCCGGGCCGCTTGCGCGGCTCGTGCACGATAAGACGCTTGGCAACCCGTTCTTCGCGATCCAGTTCCTCACGGCGCTGGCCGAGGAGGGACTGCTCGTCTTCGAACCGGACGCGGCCGCTTGGACGTGGGACTTGGGGCGCATCCAGGCCAAGGGGTACACCGACAACGTGGTGGATCTCATGGTCGGCAAGTTGAAGCGGTTGTCCCCTGCGACTCAGGAACGACTCAAGCAACTTGCCTGTGTCGGGAACGTGGCCGACGTCGCCACGCTTACCTTGGTCAACGGGCTCTCGGAACAGCAAATTCATACGGCATTGTGGGAGGCGGTGCGCACCGAACTGATCGTCCGCCAGGACGGCGACTATGCCTTCATCCACGACCGCGTCCAGGAGGCGGCCTATGGACTCATCCCCGAAGGCGAGCGTCCGGCGATCCATCTTCGAATCGGCAGGCTGCTTGCCGGACGGACGCCCCCGGAGAAGCTCGAGGACAATATCTTCGAGATCGTGAATCAGCTCAACCGCGGCGCCGGGTTGATCGTTTCCCAGCAAGAGCGGGAGCGAGTCGCCGGTCTCAATCTCGTCGCGGGCGAGCGGGCCAAAACCTCGACCGCCTACGCGGCGGCGCTGGCGTATTTTTCCGCCGGCCGGGCGCTACTCACCGAGGATGCGTGGCGGCAGCATTATCCGCTCATGTTTGCACTGGAGTTTCACCTGGCGGAGTGCGAATTTCTCAGCAGTGACCTGGCCGCTGCGGAACGGCGGCTCGCCATGCTCGCGGCGCGCACCGCGACGCGGGCTCATAGTGCTGCGGTCGCGTGCCTGCGCCTGGAGCTGTACACGACCTTGGACCGCAGCGATCGGGGTGTCGAGCTGTGCCTGGAGTATCTGCACCGCATCGGTGTGCAATGGTCGCCGCACCCGACAAAGCAGGAGGTGCGAGCGGAATACGATGAAATCTGGCGGCGCATCGGCAGCCGTTCCATCGAGTCCCTGGTCGACCTGCCTCTGGGCAGCGACTTGGAGTGGCGAGCCACCCTGGACGTCCTCGCCCAGGTCGTCACGCCGGCTCTGTTTACGGACGAGAACCTGCTCTGCCTGGTCCTCTGCCGCATGGCGAACATCAGCCTCGAGCAGGGCAATTTCGGTGCATCGTGTTTCGCCTATGTCTGGCTCGGGATGATCGTGGGCCCGCATTTCAACGATTACCCGACGGCGTTCCGCTTTGGCCGGCTCGGCTTGGAACTCGTCGAACAGCGCGGCTTGGATCAATTCAAGGCCCGCGTCTACATGTCATTCGGTAACCTCGTCAGTCCATGGACGCAGCACGTGCGCACGGGCCGGCCGTTGGTACGGCGCGCCTTCAACACGGCCAACGAGAACGGCGACCTGACCTTTGCGGCCTACAGCTGCAACAATCTGATCACCAATCTGCTCGCATCCGGCGAGCCATTACCCGACATCCAGCGCGAGGCGGAGGCCGGACTGGCATTCGCGCGCAGGATCCGCTTCGGCCTGGTCATCGACATCATCACGAGCCAGTTGCAGCTGATCGCCACGCTGCGGGGCCTGACGCCATCGTTCAACTCCTTCAACGACGCGCAGTTCGACGAGGCGCGCTTCGAGCAACACCTCGAGGCGGATCCACGTCTCGCACTGCCTGCGTGTTGGTATTGGATCCGCAAGCTCCAGGGGCGCTTTTTCGCCGGCGACTTTCAGTCCGCCATCGACGCCGAATTGAAGGCGCAATGCCTGCTATGGACCTCGCCGTCCTTTTTCGAGGTGGCTGAATACCGCTTCTACGCGGCGCTTGCGCGAGCGGCGTACTGCGACGCAATTTCCGCCGACCAACATGCTCCGCACCGGCGAGCGCTGGCCGCGCATCACCGGCAACTCGAGATATGGGCGCAGCACTGCCCCGAGAACTTTGGCCACCGCACGGCGTTGGTCGGCGCCGAGATCGCCCGGATCGAAGGGCGGCCGCTCGCGGCCGAGCGATTCTACGAACAGGCCATCCGCCTGGCCCGCAAGAACGGCTTCATCCAGAGCGAAGGCATCGCCGGGGAACTTGCCGCGCAGTTCTACGCGGCACGGGGCTTGGAGACCACTTCCCTGGCGTACCGGCGCAATGCCCGTTACTGCTATTTGCGCTGGGGCGCCGACGGCAAGGTACGGCAGCTGGATGAATCCCATCCGCAGTTGCGGGCGGAACTGTCGCGAACCGATCCGACGGCGATGATCGGGGCCACAGTCGAGTATCTGGACCTCGCGACCGTCGTCAAGGTCGCCCAGGCGGTCTCCGGAGAGATCGTTCTGGAAAAATTGATCGATACGCTCATGCGCACCGCGCTCGAGCACGCAGGAGCACAGCGCGGGCTCCTTTTCATTCCCCGCGAGGGCGTGCAGCGGCTCGAAGCGGAAGCCACGACCAGCGGCGACACCATCACCGTTCACTTCCGGCAAACGGGCATCGCGGCGGGGGAACTGCCTAACGCCGTTCTTCATTACGTCGTACGGACGCAGGAGTGTGTGATTCTGGACGACGCCTCCGCGCACGAGTCGTTTTCCGACGATGAGTATATTCGCCGCAATCGCGTCCGTTCGGTTCTCTGCGTGCCTCTGATCAAGCAAGCGACGCTGATCGGCGTGCTATACCTCGAGAATAATCTCACTCCAGGCGTGTTCACACCGGCTCGAAGCGCAGTGCTCAGGCTGATCGCGTCGCAGGCCGCGATTTCGCTGGAAAATGCCCGTCTTTATACGGACGTCGAGCAGGAGAACAGCGAGCGCCGGCGCGCCGAGCATGCGCTGCGACGCAGCGAGGTTTATGCGGCACAAGCGCAGAGCTTGAGCCATGCGGGCAGCTTTAGCTGGAATCCCGCAACCGATGCCATGTACTGGTCCGCGGAGACCTATCGTATCTATGAATTCGATCGCACGGATCGACTCGATTTCGCGCGCATCGTTCAGCAAGCACATCCGGAGGACAAGAACTTCTTCGAAATCACCATCGAGCGCGCAAGGCGCGAGAAGAAGGATTTCGAATTCGAGTATCGGCTGCTGATGCGCGACGGATCGGTGAAGCATCTCCAGGTGGCGGTGCGAGCCATGGCGGATGAGTGGGGCGACTTCGAGTTTGTCGGCGCGGTGATGGACGTCACCCGGCGCAGACGCGCGGAGGCCGTGCAACGAGCGCAAGAACGCGAGCGCGAGGAGATGCAGCGCCGGCTGCAGCAAGCGGCCAAGATGGAGGCGATCGGCAGGCTGGCCGGCGGCATCGCGCACGACTTCAACAACATCCTCGGCGCGATCCTCGGTTATGGTGAGCTCGCGCAGGACTCTCTCCCGGAAGGGAGCGCCGTGCGTCACCAGGTCGATCAGGTGATGCACGCCGGCGTGCGTGGGAAGGGGCTCGTCGAGCGCATTCTCGCGTTCAGCCGCAGTGGCATGGGGGGGCGGGTGCCGGTACACGTGCAATCGGTGGTCGAGGAGACGCTCGGACTGCTCTCCGGATCTCTGCCCGCCGAGGTGCGACTCGAGACGCGGCTCGAAGCGCTCGACACGGCCGTCGTGGGCGACACGACGCAGTTGCACCAAGTCGTGATGAATCTGTGCACGAACGCGCTGCAGGCGATGGAAGGGGGCGGGGTGCTCGCAGTGGCACTCGAATGTGTCGTACTCGGCGAGCGCCGCTTGCTTTCGCACGGTACGTTGGCCGCGGGCCACTACGTGTGCCTCTCGGTGAGCGACACCGGCAGCGGCATACCGGCGGCGGTGCTCGAGCGCATGTTCGATCCCTTTTTCACCACCAAGCGTACCGGCGAGGGCACGGGACTCGGCCTTGCGTTGGTGCACGGCATTGTCGGCGACTTCGGCGGTGTGATCGACGTGGTGACGCAGGTGGGCGCGGGCACGACCTTCACGATGTGGTTGCCGGCTGCCGGCGAAATACCCAGGCTTGCCGAGGCGCCTCCGGGCAACCTGCCGATGGGCAACGGCGAGACGGTGATGATCGTCGATGACGAGCGTACTCTCGTTGCGCTCGCGGAGGAGACGCTTGCCGGTCTTGGCTACGAGCCCCTCGGCTTTGAGTCGAGCGTCGCCGCCTTGCAGGCCTTTCGAGCGCGCCCGAACCGCTTTGATCTCGTGCTGACCGACGAGACCATGCCGGACCTCACGGGGACCGAACTCGCGCATGAGATCCGGCAGTTGCGCCCGGAGGTTGCGATCATCCTCATGAGCGGCCACAGCGATGCGCGGCTCAGCGAGCGCGCGCAGGCTGCGGGAGTGTTCGACGTATTGCGCAAGCCGCTCGTCCGCCGCGATATCGCGGAGCCGGTCTATCGTGCGCTGCATGCGGGCGGCGGGAGCGCTGCGGCGCTTTTCCGGAGCGGGGGTTGATCGCCGGGACGGCGCGATTGCCTGAACACGGCGCGGCGGTTCTTTGACCCCGTGACGCCCGCGGGTGTAACGTTCGGGAACAGCCCGTTCTCGAGGAGAAGGAGCGGCAAACAATACGCATAAGCCCGCAGAGTTCACCGGGTAGAGTTTGCTTTTCACACCTTAGGGGATGGCTACAATGAATAGAATTCCCGCGATTAATCGGTCGCTCGGGTGGATCGGCTTGCTTGGCCTTATCGCTTACGGCGCCGGTGCGGCGCCGACAATTCGAATTGGCGGCCAAGCTACGAGCAACAAAGAGCAGCCGCCGACCAATGCTTACTGTTTGGCGAACTTCGGATTCTCCTGCTATGGCCCGCACGAAATCCGCACCGCCTACGGCCTCAACTCCTTGATCGATTCGGGCTTCACCGGTGCCGGAGAAACGATCGTCGTGATCGAATCGTACGGTAGCCCGACCCTCGAGGCGGACCTGCGCCAGTTCGACAGCGACTACGGGCTCCCGGATCCACCGTCGCTCAAGATTTTGGCGCCGCTCGGGACCGCCCCCGTCGACATCACCCAACCCGATCCACAAGGGTGGGCGTTCGAGACGACCCTCGATGTGGAGTGGGCGCATGCAATGGCCCCGGGCGCTTCCATAGTCGTGCTCACCAGTCCGGTTGACGAAACGGAGGGTGTGCAGGGACTACCGGAGTTTCTGGAGCTGGAGAAGTATGCGCTCGATCACCACCTCGGTAAGATCATCTCCCAGAGCTGGGCGGCGACCGAAAATACCCTGTTTTACAATGCGGCGGGGCCCGCAGGCCCGCGGGTAATCGAGGACTACGAGACCTTTTACGAGCGCGCGCGCCAGGAGCAGGTGACGGTGCTGGCGAGTGCGGGTGATGACGGCACCGAGAACGCATCGGCCTATAGCGAAACACTCGGCGCGCCGACCAGCTTCTATACGTTCCCCACGGTGAATTTTCCGGCCTCTTCTCCGCTGGTAACGTCGGTCGGCGGGACGACGCTCTATACCGATGTTTCCGGTGACTACAAGCACGAGACCGTGTGGAACGACAGTTCGGTCAACGGCGGCGCCGGGGGAGGGGGCATAAGTCAAGTGTTCCAAACCCCGGATTACCAGGAATTGTGGCTGTCGTGGCAGAAGCGCTCGACCCTCGGAAACCACCGCGGCATCCCTGACGTCACTTACAACGCAGACGAGTACAACTCGCCTATCCTCGTTTACACGAGCTTTCTGGGGGCTGCCCTCGGGCCTTCGTATGTCGGCTATTACTTCATTGGCGGCACGAGCGAGGGCTCGCCTCAATGGGCCGGGATCGTCGCCGACCTAAATCAATACGCGCATGCTCCATTGGGCTTTTTGAATCCGATCCTCTATGTGCTGGGCGGCCTGGGTCAGTTCCCCGATTTCGGCCATGACATTACGATCGGCAACAATTCGTACGGAGGGGTGCCGGGTTACAGCGCGACCGATGGCTGGGACCTCGCGAGCGGCTGGGGCACTCCCAAGCTCGGTCTCCTACGGAGCCGCTGGCCGGAGTTCATCAACGCGAAGTAGCGGAGCGGGCCCGCGGGGCCAAGGTGCTGCAGACACGATCCCCGGGAGCGCAGTTGCGCACCCGGGGGTCGCACCCGTGCCTAACCCCAGCGAATGGTAGTGCGACCGCTGGGTCGTGGAGGCGACGCTGCTCGCTCTGCGCTACACTTCGCGGCAAAACCGTGGTGCGCCGATGCAGGATTCACATGCCGGAATCGCTACCCTCGAGCTCAATCGGCCGCAGCAGCTGAACGCGCTCTCCGAGTCGGTCCTCGATGCGTTGCAACGTCGCTTGGACGAACTGGCGGGCGAGCCGGATTTGCGCTGCGTGATCGTGAGGGCGTCCGGGAGGGCGTTTTGCGCGGGCCACGATCTCGAGGAGATGCGCCGGTCTCCGTCTCTCGAATATTACCGAGCATTGTTCGATCGCTGCAGCCGGGTCATGCAAAGCATCCGTTCGCTCCCTGTGCCGGTCATCGCCCGCGTGCAAGGTATCGCCACGGCCGCAGGCTGTCAGCTGGTGGGAAGCTGCGATCTGGCGATTGCATCGCAGGAGGCGCGCTTCGCCGTTTCAGGCATCAATGTCGGATTGTTTTGCTCGACGCCCGCCGTCGCGCTGTCGCGCAATGTCTCGACCAAGCGAGCCTTCGATATGCTGGTCACCGGAAGATTCATCGACGCGGCGACCGCGCTCGACTGGGGCCTCGTCAATGAAGTCGTTCCGGCCGCCGAACTGGACGCGGCGATCGCCCGCAAAGTCAACGAGATCGCGACGAAGAGCCCCGCCGCGATACGCCACGGAAAAGCGATGTTCTATCGGCAGCAAACCATGCCATTGGCGGATGCGTATGCCTACGCCGGCGAGATCATGGCTCGAAATCTGATGGAAAGCGACGCGTGCGAAGGAATCGACGCGTTTCTAAACCGAAAAAAAATCGACCGATAGTGGCGGTACTACCACTCGATCGAGTCCACGATGGCCGAAGCGTCCACCCGGCCCTGACGAATGGTGACCCCCTCCGCCCGCAGCCGCCGCGCTTGTTCCCGGTAATGGCGCGAGGTCTTGGGAAAGACGATCCGCCCGCCGGCGCCGACGACCCGGTGCCAAGGGAGATTCATGGCCTCCGGCGCCACTTTCAATGCGTAGCCTGTCTGCCGTGCACGCCCCGGAAGACCGGCAGCCCGCGCCACGGCACCGTAGGTGGAGACCTGTCCCGGGGGGATTCGGCAGACCACGTTCCAGATTGCCGGAAGCGCCGGGTTGTCTTCGCCGTGGGCACGCGCGTTGCGGCCGGCGCCCTCGGCCCTCAACGGAAAGAATAAATCGGCAATCGGCTTTTTCCGGCGCATCGAGTTCAGGGCGGCGCGATCGCCAACCGCGTTGCGCCTTAGCGTGAGCGAGGGTAGGGCGTGCCATCCTTGTGCACGTACCCGCCGTCCCCTTTGAGGAAGCGCATGTCGATGTCCGGGTAGTCGCCCTCGTCCTCCTCGACTTTGCGCGCGCCAATCTCGAGAACCACGGCGTCCCGCTCGGTTCGATTCTGCAAATGATGGCCGTCGTGGATTCCGGCCTTGAATCCGGCGCAATCGCCGGCACGGAGAACCTCTTCTCCCGCGTCCGTGACGAGCACGAGCTCCCCCTCGAGCACGAAAACGAACTCATCTTCCGCGGAATGCCAATGCCTCTGGCTGGACCAGGCGCCGGGCGGCAGGCGCATGAGATTGACTCCGAAGTCGGCCAGGCCGGCGGCATCCCCGATTCTCTTGCGCCGGCGGCCGGCGCATGGAAGGTCGAATGGCGCGGGGTATCCGCAGCCGGTGACGATGGGCACGTCTTGAAGGTTGATTCGCTTGGTCATGCTGTCATTCCTTGCCGCTCTGGCTCGAGTTCGCGGTAATCTAATCGCTTTATACACCCGGCGATCCGGGATCGGTACGTGGACGGGGAGGTCTCATGAGTTACGTGGAACGCAATCTCTTGCCGAACGAGGAAATAACCTATCGGGCAAGACTCCACCGCATCATTTATTTTCTCCCCGACTGCATTTTCTTGGTCGCCATTCTCGTGGGTCTCGGTGGCGGCGGCTGGATCGCGGCGGGCATCGTCGCCACCATCGGCGTGCTGCTGTTCATTCCGCCCTGGATCAGATCGGCGAGTTCGGAGTTTGCGATCACCAACAAGCGCGTGTTGATCAAGGTGGGGCTGGTCCGCCGGCACTCTCTCGAACTGCTGCTGCAGAAGGTGGAGGGCATCGGCGTCGATCAAAGCGTGCTCGGCCGAATCCTCGGCTATGGAACGATCACCGTATCCGGGGTGGGAGGCACCAAGGAGTCATTCCGCATGATCTCCAACCCGCTGGAATTCCGGCGGCAAGTGCAGGCGAGTCTTTCCGCCATTTCATGAGAAGTTAGGGATCCTCCGGGGCGCGGCTGCGCCATCGGTCGATTCCCCAGGCGATATAGCCGAAGACCAAATAGGCTGCCAGCAGGATGAGCGAATTGATCCCTACCTTTGGATATCCGAGCGCCGAAACATCGATGAACGGATAGGGATAGGTGCCGAGCCATGCTCCGCGGATCAGGGCGTAGGCAAAATATGCGGCGGGGTACGCGCACCAAATGAGCGGCTCACGTGCCGGCAGACGGGGGCCTCGCGACAGCGTCCAGTGCAGCAGCGCAAGGAGCGGCACGACATAGTGAAGGTCGATGTCCGCCACGCGCTGCAGTCCTTGCGGGGACCAGGTGTTCCGGAGCAGGACGTGATAAGAGGCGCACACGAAAATGATCGATGCCGCGGCGCATCCGGCCACCGTTCGCCGCGCCAGTGTCCGGACCCATGCCCAGCGGCCATTGGCGAGTTCGGCACCGGCGACCAACGCCACGAAGAGGTTCGTGATGATGGTGAAATAGCCGAAGTAGGCGACGAGCGCGGCCGGCAGAGAAGGTGTCGCCGATTGGTAGGTCAAGCGAACGGTCAGGACCAGTTGCAGGCCCAGACCCAGCCACGCGGCGATGCTGAGCACGATGCCGGTTCCCCGCGGCGCTCGATTCATGCTACGGCTCCGCGCTCACCACCCGACCGCCTCGCCATCCTTGCGAAAGTCCGATCCGCTGCGATAGTAGCCGTGAGCGGCCTCGATAACCTGAACTCCGCCCATGTCCGCGCCGCTCGCCGGCTTGACCGTATGACCCATTCTCTCGAGCTTCGCGCCCACGAGATCGTAAAGCGGCCTCTCCAGGTCGAGCTCGTTGGAAATCTGGCTGTGCCAGAAGCGCGCCAGGTCGGCCGCCGCCTGGACGTTGGCGTGCAGGTCCAGCACATCGACCAGCAGCTGCGCGTGACCCTGGGCTTGCATGTCGCCGCCCATCAGCGTCACGGTCATCAGGGGCTTGCCGTCCTCGTGCAGGACGAAGCCCGCGGCGAGCGTGTTGAACGGCCGTTTGTGGGGCGCAATGACATTCGGGCTGTGGGGATCCAGGGTGAACAGCGCGCCGCGATTGTGCAGCACGAAGCCATAGCCCGGAATGGTGATGCCCGAGCCGAACTCGTAATAATTGCTGTTGACCCAGGACACCATGTTGCCGTCGCTGTCGGCCGTCGACAGAACGACGGTGTCGCCGGGCATTTTGACGTTGCTCGACGGTCCCGGAGTGGAGGCGCGATGCGGATCGACTCGGGCGCACAAGGAGGCCGCGTAGGACTCGGAGAGCAGCTTGTCGAGCGGCACCGGGACGAAGTCCGGGTCGCCGTTGTAGCGCAAGAGATCGGCGAACGCGAGCTTCTTGGCTTCCACGAAGAGGTGCCAATACTCGGCATTTGCCGGGCCCAGGGACGCGAGCGTCTCGCCCGGAGCCCAGCGCGGCACGCATGCCGCGAGGATATTCAGGATCTCTTCCGCGGCCCATGCCTGCGAGGGCGGGGGAAGCTCCAGGATTTCGCGCCCGTGATAGTGCGATCGCGCAGGCTCGACCCACTCTCCGTGATAGTCGGCCAGATCCTGCAGGGTCATGGTGCCGCCGAGCTTCGTGGACTTGGCGACGATCGCTTTGGCAATCTCCCCGCGGTAGAACGCATCCGCGCCCTGTTCTTGGAGCAGGCGGAATGTGCGCGCGAGGTCGGCATTCTTGAACCACTCGCCGGCCTTCGGCGGACGGCCGTTCAGATACCAGGTCTTGACAGAATCCGGATCGAGCTCGGTACAGCATGCCGTGAGCGGCATCGCCTTGGGCAACACCCAATCGCTGGCGATGCGTTCCGAGATCGGAAACCCGCCTTCGGCGTATTGCGCGGCAGGCTCGAGAACCTCCTTGAACGTGAGCCTCCCGAAGCGCCGTTCCACGGCCTGCCATCCCCACACGCTGCCGGGAACGGTCACGGGCAAGATGCCGTTGATCGGCATGCCGGAGGTGGGCCCCCAATTACGGGAATCCCAACGGTAACCGAGCGAGTTGAAGCGCTCGACGGTCGCGCCCGTGGGCGCGGTGCCGCTGGCATTCAACACGTAGACCTTGTGCTCTTTCGCCACGTAGATCATCGCGAAGAGGTCGGATGCGACGCCGACCATCATCGGTTCCACCACGCTCAAGGTAGCGGCGGTGGCGACCGCCGCATCGATGGCGTTGCCGCCCCGCATGAGCACTTGCAGGCCGGCCTGTGCGGCGAGCGGTTGGCTGGTCACCACCAGGCCGTGAGGCGCCATCACCTCCGAGCGGCTCTGCGCCGGCCACCCTTCCGCGCGAACGCCGCGCACGGCGCTGCAGAAAGGAGCTTGGTGAGCGGAGTCGCAGGTCGCTGCGCCCTGCGCAGCGGCGATGTCGGCTGCAAGCGCGAATCCTGCGAATACAGCAGCGGTCCATGCACGGTGCGGCATCGTCATTTCCCCAGTTGCGGCGGCATGGGTGGTAGGCTGCCGAAGAATGTGTTGAGCTCCATGATTCTCCCTTGGTCTGGCGACCCGCTCCATACCCTGGAGCCCGGCGAAACATTAGCAAATGGAATCCCGGCCTGCACGGATTCGAAGGATGCTGCATGAATCGACTGAGTCCACTCTGCGATCTTGGAAATCCGAGCGCAATCTCACCGGGGCGGAGCCGCCTGCGGGCACTGTTGGCGGCGAAAGAATTTGCGCTGACCGCGGAGATCACCCCGCCGGCATCCAGCAATCTCGCCGATCTGCTGGCAAAAGCGGCACCCCTGAAGGGGATGGCTGATGCAGTCAACGTCACCGACGGCGCCGGTGCGCGGGCGCACCTCGATTCGATCGTCGCCGCGAGCGCACTGTTGAAGGAGGGAATCGAGCCGATTTTGCAGCTGACCTGCCGGGATCGCAATCGAATCGCCTTGCAAAGCCAGCTATTGGGGGCGGCGGCGCTCGGCATCACCAATCTGCTGCTGCTCAAAGGGGACGATCCCCGTGCCGGGGATCAACCGGACGCCAAACCGGTGTTCGATCTCGATACGGCGGCCCTGGCGGCGACGGCGGTCGCCATTCGGGACCGCGGTGAACTGCCGTACGGCCGCAAGGTCGGCGGGTCGGCGGCCTTCTTCGTCGGCGTCGCGGATGCGCCGATGGACCCGCCGCCGGGTTGGATGCCCGCCGGCTTGACCAAGAAGATCGAGGCAGGCGCAGAGTTTGCCCAGACTCAGTTCTGCATGGACGCGGGCATCCTGCGCCGCTACGTCGAGCGGCTGCGCGAGAGCGGCGCGCTGGAGCGGCTGCATTTGCTCATCGGCGTCGCGCCGCTGGCATCGGCGAAGTCGGCGCGCTGGATCAAACAGCATTTGTTCGGCTCGATCATTCCCGAGTGGATGATCGAGCGGTTGGAGGAGGCCGGCGATCCGCCCGTGGAGGGACGCGCGCTGTGCGTGGAGCTGCTCAAGGAGTATGCGGAAATCCCGGGCGTGAGCGGCGCTCATATCATGGCGCCGCTCAACGAGCAGGCGATTCCCGCGGTGATCGAGGCGATCCGCAAGTCGACCTGAGGGCGGGCCGGTCACTCGATCAACTGGTCGAGCAGCCGCGCCGCATGGATCGCGGTCCGCTGCGCGCCATCTGCAATCTGATGGCGGCAGCTGGTTCCGTCCGCGACCACGATGGCTTCCGGCGCGGCGCGCACCGCGGGCAGCAGCGAGAGCTCCGCCATTTGCATCGACACCTCGTGATGTGCGGCTTCGTAGCCGAAACTGCCGGCCATGCCGCAGCACGAGGTCTCGATCAGCCGGGGACTCGAGTTCGGGATCAGCCGCAGGATCTCGAGAATGGGGTTCACCGCCGCGAACGCCTTCTGATGGCAGTGGCCATGCACGAGTATCGGGCGTCCCGCGGACTTGAAGTTCGTTGAAAATCGCCCCGAACGAGCCTCGCGCGCCACGAACTCTTCGAAGAGCATCGCCTGCGAGGCGACGAGACCTGCGTTCTCGCCGAGCCCCATGACCAGCATCTCATCGCGCAAGGTCAGGAGGCAGGAGGGCTCGAGTCCGACGATGGCGATACCGCGGCGAGCGAACTCCTCGAGGGCCTGGATCAACTGCCGGGCCTTGCCGCGAGCTTCATCGACCATGCCGACGCTCAGGTAGGTTCGGCCGCAGCAGTAGTGTCCGCGGCCGCCGCCTTTTCCACCCTTGCTCAAGGTGTGTACCCGATAACCGGCGGAGCGCAGCACGCGCGCGGCGGCGATGGCGTTCTCACGCTCGAACGTCCCGTTGAACGTGTCCACGAACAGAACCGCGGCCTTGCCTCCGGAGGAGGCGGCCGCGAGCACCTCCTCGCGGCTCGCCCAGCCGCCTTCGCCGGGCTCGCGCCAGAACGTATCCGCGCGCCAGCGCGGCAATGAGCGCTTGGCCGAGAATCCGAGCAGGCGCTCGCCGAGCCCGCGCGCGCCCGGCAGGGTCTCGCGAAGATTCGAGAGCCATGACAGCCGGCTCGCGGCGGCGGCATAATCGGGCAGCTTCGCGACCAGCCGATCCTTGAGCGAATAGCCATGGCGCGCCTTGTAGTGCGCCAGGAATTCGATTTTCATCTTGGCCATGTCGATGCCGGTGGGACACTCGCGCCTGCACCCTTTGCAGCCCACGCAGAGGTCCATCGCCGCGTGCAGGGCGTCGCCAGTCAGCGCATCCGGGCCGAGCTGGCCGGAGAGCGCCAAGCGCAGCGTATTGGCCCGTCCGCGCGTCAGGTGCTGCTCGTCGCGCGTGACCCGGTAGCTCGGGCACATCGTGCCGGCGTCGAATTGCCGGCAGTGCCCGTTGTTGTTGCACATCTCGACGGCCTTCGCGAAGCCGCGGGTGGCGTCGCCGCCCGTTCCCGGTGGAGAGATCTTCTCGGTGAGCGGGTCGTTCTGCACGTTCCAGGCCGACCAATCGAGCACGGGCTCGAGGGCGATGGTCCGGTACGGATTCGGCGCGGAGGGCGGCGCGAAGCGAAACAGCGCGACCTCGTCCATCCGCGGCGGATCGATGATCTTGCCCGGATTGAACAGGGCGTGAGGATCGAGCTCGCGTTTGATGGCGCGAAACGCCTCGTAGAGCGAGTCGCCGAACTGCCATCGAATCCATTCGCCGCGGCAAATGCCGTCGCCATGCTCGCCGCTGTAGGCTCCGCGGAATTTTCTCACCAGCGCGGCGGCCTCCTCGGCGATGGCGCGCATTCGGCTCGCCCCTCCGTCGAACCCGTCCCTGCGCATGTCCAGAATCGGCCGTACGTGCAGGGTTCCGACGGAGGCATGCGCATACCACGTTCCGTGCGTGCCGTGGCGCGTGAAAATCTCCGTGAGCGCGTCGGTGTAATCGGCCAGATGTGCGAGCGGCACCGCGCAATCTTCGATGAAGCTCACGGGTTTTCCGTCGCCCTTGAGGCTCATCATGATATTGAGGCCGGCTTTGCGCACCTCCCAGAGGTTTTTCTGCGCGGCCGGATCGATCAGGCTGACCACGCTGTCCGGCAAGCCCAGATCGCCCATGAGTGCGACGAGTGCGGTCAGCTTGGCGCGCAGTTCGGCAGGATCGTCGCCTGAGAACTCGACCAGCAAGATTGCTGCCGGCCGGCCGATCAAGCCCGCTTCCAGGAGCGGTCGATAGCTCGGATTCGCGAGCCCGAGATCGATCATGATGCGATCGACCAGCTCGACAGCGGAGGGCCCGAGGGCGACGAGGTGCTGCGGAGCCTCCATCGAGGCCCGAAAGCTCGGGAAATTGACCACACCGAGTACCCGATGCGGCGGCCGCGGGGCAAGTCTCAAGGTGAGCGTCCGGGTATACGCCAAGCTGCCCTCGGAACCGACCAACAAGTGGGCCAGGTTCACTTGGCCGTCGGCGGTGTAGGGGCGTTCGCTCTGATTGTCGACGATGTCGAGGTTGTAGCCGCCCACGCGGCGCATGACCTTGGGCCAGCGCTCGACGATCTCGCGACGGTGACGGGCCGCGAGCTCCCGCACGAAGCCGGCGAGTGCCGCCGCCCGGCCGGCGAGCGTGGCGACCGGTCCGAAGCCGGCAGGCGTGCCGTCGGCGAGCCAAGCGTCGATGCCGAGCACGTTGTGAACCATGTTGCCGTAGGCTATGGAGCGGGAGCCGCAGGAGTTGTTTCCCGCCATGCCGCCGATGGTCGCCTGCGCGCTGGTCGACACGTCCACGGGAAACCAGAGTCCGTAGGGGGCCAACCGTGCATTCAGGTGATCGAGGACCAGCCCGGGCTCGACCACGGCGGTCCGATTCGCCGCATCGATGTCGATCACCCGCCTGACGTGCTTGCTGCCGTCGATCACCAGGCCGGAGCCGACCGTTTGGCCGCATTGGCTGGTACCGGCTCCGCGCGGCACCACCGGTATGCGCAAATCGCGCGCAATGTCGAGGGCGATGCGGATATCGGCGTCGTCGGCGGGGACGAACACACCCGCCGGCATGATTTGATAGATCGATGCGTCGGTCGCATAGCGCCCGCGCGCGGCCCGATCGAAGAGCGGTTCACCGCGCGTCTCCTGCCGGAGCCGACGTTCCAGCGCGGCAATGACATCGGGCGGCGGCGGATCGGGTCCGCCCGCCGCCGATGCCGCCGTTGTCACGGAATCATCCACCCGAATACGTACTGCTGAAGCACCACGAGCACCCCCAGAAGCAACGTCAAGACGATGCTGTGAATGAACGTGCGCGCGAGGACCCGGCCTTCCTGCCCGTGCAGGCCGGTGACCGAGATGCCGGTGGCAATGTTTTGCGGGGAGATCATTTTCCCCATCACGCCGCCGGAGGAATTGGTCGCCGCGATGAGCACCGGATTCAGGCCGAGCTGGCCGGCCGCCACGACCTGCAGCTTGCCGAAGAGCGCGTTCCCGGACGTATCGCTGCCGGAGAGAAACACGGCGACCCAGCCCAAAAATGCGGACAGCATCGGGAAGAAGATGCCCGCCGAGGCGACGCCGAGGCCGAGCGTGTAGTTCATCCCGGAGTAGTTCATGAGGTAGGCGAGGCCGACGATCAGTGCGACGGTCAAGATCGCGAACCGGCTCTGGCGCCAGGTGGTCGCGACAGCCCCGAGGAAGCGGCCGGGGCCCACGCCGACCCAGGCGGCGGTGATGATGCAGGCCACCAGGATCGCCGTCCCGGTGCCGAGCGGCTGGAACGCCCAGTTGGCCGCATACGCCTTCTTGTAGAGCGTTATGAACACCTCGTTGTGCAAGCCCGGCCAATGAATGGTCTGTTGCCCGATGGAGGCGACCTTGAAGTGCGTCCACAAAATCACCACCACCGACACGACCACCCAGGGGATCCAACCTTGCCAGCCTGGGATCGACTGGGAAGCGCTGCTCGTGGCCGGCCGATGGACGGCGAAGGCCGGATCGACGGCCGGAGTCCAGATCTTGAGAAAGCCGAGCGTCACGATGAGCGACACGAGCGCGGCGAGCACGTCGGTGAGCGAATAATCGAGATAGTTCGAGGACACGAACTGCGCGACGGCAAAGCTCAAGCCGGCGACCAGCAGCAGCGGCCATACGGCGCGCACCGAGCGCAAGCCGCCGTACATGCTCATCACGTAGAAGGGCAGGATCGCGGCGATGAAGGGAAGCTGGCGGCCGACCATCGCGCCCAATTTCACCGCGGGCAGATCCGTGACCTGTCCCAATACGGTGATCGGCGTCCCGAGTGCGCCGAACGCCACCGGCGCGGTGTTGAAAATCAGCGTGAACGTCAGCGCTTCGAGTGCCGGCATGCCGATGAGAATCAACAAGGCGCTCGTGATCGCGACCGGGGTGCCGAAACCGGAGATGCCTTCCAGCAGGCAACCGAAGCAAAAGCCGATCACCACGAGCACCACACGCCGGTCGTTCGGCAGATGCAGCAGCAGCCAATCACGGAAGGCATCGAACCGGCCCGAAATCACTGCGATGTTATAGAGCAGCAGCGCCGTGAATACGATCCACATCACCGGCCACAAGGCGAACACCGCTCCTGCGGCGACGCTGTTGAGGGCGAGACCGACCGGAAATTTCCAAACGCCGATCGCGATGATCAATCCCGCCGCAAGGCCGGCCAAGGAGGCTTGCCAGGCCGGGCGGCGTAGTACTCCGAGCGCGACCAACACGGTAACGATCGGCAGAGCGGCAACCAGAAAGGATGAGAGCAGACCGCCGCCAACCGGCGTCAATAGCTGATTGAACATTATTATTCCCCCGGCAGTGAACTTGAGAGGATCGTCGGACCTTCTATCATTTGTCGGCGCCCAAGTTTCCGGCACTCGCGTGCGTTTGTCCAAGGCGGCGCGGTGGATCGCGGCGGCCGGAGCCGGATGCTATGCTACGCCGCCAAAAAAATAACCGAGCGATGCCTCATGAACCCACCCCGCCGTCGTCTTGCCCCGTCGATTCGCGCCATCATTGGTACGGCCACTTTGGCCTTGTGCGCCCTGGGTGCCGCAGCCGCCCCCAAACGCGGACTGCAGGTCGAGGATTTCGATCGCCTGGCGGCGGTCGACGGCGTGGTCTGCTCGCGCGATGGCAACGAGATCGCCTACAGCGTCGAGCAATCCGATTCGGACTCCGACGAACGCAAGACCGCGGTGTGGATGGTGGACTTCGAGGGTAAGCATGACCGGCGGCTGACCGATCCGGCGGAATCGGCCGCGAACCCAAAATTCAGTCCCGACGGCCGGTACCTGTCCTTCGTCGCTGCGCGCGGAAGCGAGGCCAAACCGCAGATCCACCTTCTCGACCTGCTTGGCGGCGAGCCTCGCGCCCTGACCGGCGTCGGCGGGGAGATCGGCGACTACGCCTGGTCGCCGGACACCCGGATGCTGGCGATTTCCATGTCGGAGCCGGAGGGCAGCGCCAAAACACCCGCGCCGATCGTGGTCGAGCGGCTGCACTTCAAGGAAGATCGGGTCGGCTACCTCACCGCCAAGGATCACACGCAGCTCTACCTCGTGGACGTGTCGAGCGGCGAGCTCAAGCCGCTCACCAAGGACAAGGGGGCCGATGACACCTTGCCGGCCTGGTCGCCCGACGGCAAGACCATCGCCTTCTTCAGCACCCGCGATGCGGATCCGGACCGGACCGGAAGGCTCGAACTGTATCTCGTCGACGTGGCATCGCGGGGGACGCCGCGCAAGCTCGCGGAGTTTTTCGCTCCGAACAAGCCTGCGATCGCCTGGACACCGGATGGCACGCGGATACTCTATACCTCGGGTCTCGAGCCACGGCTCAATGCCTATATTCAGGATCGGCTCAACGTGGTCACCGTGGCCGACGGCAAGACCCGGCCGCTCACGGATCGGTTGGATCGTGCGGTGGCCTATCCGGCGTTGTCGAAGGACGGCGATGCCGTGCACCTCATCTTGGAGGACGACGGCTCGGAAGTTCCCGTGAGCGTGCAGCTGGATACGGGACACCTGCAGCGAGAGGTCGGCGGCAAGCTGTCCGCGAGCAGCCTGTGCGCCGCGGGCGGCCACGTGGCGGTGGTCGCATCGACCGACAGCAGCGTCCCCGAGGTCTATGCCATCGAGAACGGCGGGCTACGCAAACTGACCGCGCACAACGATGCTGTCTTGGCGCAACTCTCGCTCGGTCCGGTCGAGGATATCTCCTTTCCGAGCCGCGACGGCACCACGGTCCACGGCTTGATGGTGAAGCCGGCCGACTACCAGCCCGGCCGGCTGTACCCGACGATCCTGTGGATTCATGGCGGACCCAACGGACAGGATTCCCATGGACTGCCCGTCGATACTTACCCGCTGCAACTCGAGCGGCAATGGTTTGCGGCTCACGGCTATGTCGTCTTGGCGGTAAATTATCGCGGTAGCAGCGGCCGAGGCGCTGCGTTCGCGAGCGCCATCGCGGCGGACTGGGGCCATAAGGAGGTGGCCGATCTGCTCGCTGCGGTCGACTACGCGGTCCGCGAGAAAATCGCGGACCCGCATCGATTGGGGGTGGGCGGGTGGAGTTACGGAGGCATTCTTACGGACTACCTCATTGCCTCGGATACACGCTTCAAGGCGGCGATCGCCGGCGCGGGCAGCGGCAATCAGATATCGACGTATGGCAGCGATCAATACGTCATGCAGTACAACGCCGAACTCGGTCCGCCGTGGGTGTCGACCGATCTATGGCTCAAGGTCTCGTATCCGTTCTTTCACGCCGACCGCATCAAGACACCGACGTTGTTCCTGGGCGGCGATAAGGACTTCAACGTCCCGGTGGCGGGAGGAGAACAGATGTACGAAGCGCTTCGAACCTTGGGCGTGCCCACCGAGCTCATCGTCTATCCGGGGCAGTATCATCTGCTTTCCCGGCCGAGCTATATCAAGGACCGCATCCAGCGGTATTTGGACTGGTTCGACCGCTATCTCGGCGCTCCGGCGCGCTGAAATTCGAGGCCGGCGGAGCCGCCGCCGGCCTTGCGAAATGGCTCACAAATCCTCGCCAAGCCGGGCGATGCGCCGGCTTCGTGCCGCAGTGCAATGCAAGAACTGTGATTCATAGCCGCCCAGGATCGGCTGTTATCCCCGACCCTACCGTATGTCGCGGTAAACCGTCGGTCCGATTCCTGCGGTGGCTCCGCACGGCTAGATTTTCAAGGCGCAAGATCCATGAGCCCGGCGGCGAATATCGCGGTCGCGAACGTTGCGGCCAAGCAAGACTCCAATCTGAAATCCGCGACGCATCGCGGCGCCACGCAGCTATGTCTCGTCGTTCACGACGATCTCGAATTGCGTCTGAGGCTTGCAAGTCTCGTGCGTCGCGCCATCCCCACGCTCGAGGCCGATTCGCTGCCAGTGTCCGGGCTGGATAGTCTTTCCGTCGATCAGTTGCGCTCGTACCGCGCCGTGCTGCTCATCGTTGAATTCATGAAGCAGGGCGGCGCCGATCCGCTTGCGACGGTCGCGAAACTCCAAGCCCGCGCTCCTCTGATTCCGATCCTCGTGTTCGCGCGCCACGGCGACGAGCGCTCCGCCGCACGCGCCATGAAGGCGGGGGCGGTCGATTATTGGCCCATCCATTCCGTCGACGTGGCCGAGCTGGCCGCCTCGTTGCAGACGCTGCTCGGAACCGGCGAGGCGTCCGATGCGCAGAGCGCCTCCAAATCCACCCCCGACGGCTCAGCGGAGTCCGCGGCCTATCCCGAGGTGGCCGGATACCGGCTGCTCAAAAAGATTGCCCACTCCTCGTCGGCGACGGTGTACCTCGCCCGGAACAGCGATCTTGCGCAGATGGTCGCGCTCAAGGTCCAAACCATTCGGGGCCTGCCCGGCGTTTCCGAAGAGGACCGGCAGCGTTTCGCACGCGAATGCGAGATTCTCTCCAGCCTGAATCATCGGTCGATCGCCGATGTCATCGACTTCGGCATCACCCCGGATTATCTGTACCTCGCGCTCGAATACTTTCCTTGCGGCAGCATGCGGGAGCGGTTGAAGAATCCGGTGAGCGAGGGCGACGCGCTCAACTATGCGCGGCAGATCGGCGCTGCGCTGCAAGTGGTCCATACCGCCGGCATCGTGCATCGTGATTTGAAGCCCTCGAACATCATGCTCACGACCGACAACCGCGTGGTGCTGATCGATTTTGGCTCGGCGCGCGCCCAGCTCGTCGGCCACGATGTGTCGCGTTCCAATCTGATGACCGGCACGCCTTACTACGTATGTCCGGAGCAGATCAGCGGCCTGAATCCCGATCAGCGCGGAGATTTGTACAGCTTGGGAGTGATTTTTTACGAGCTGTTGGCGGGCAGGCTGCCTTTTCTCGGCAACACTTTGTCCGACATCTTCGACGGCCATCAGCACGGAGTGGTGCCGCCGCTGCCCGGCACGCGGGCGCGCTTCGAGCCCGTGGTCCAGCGTTTGCTCGCAAAGAATCCGGACGAGCGGTTTCCGAGCGCACAGCGATTTCTCGAGGCGCTCGAGATGATCGCGCCCACGAAGGTGGGCAAGGAGCGTTCTGAATGACCAGGGCGAGCGCAAGGCAACAGCCGGCCGATGCGCCGGGCATATCGTCCGCGCCGGCCGCGCCCAAGAGACAGAAGCTCGCGGCCTTGCTGGTCACCGCGGATGTGGAGCTGTGGCCGCAAATCGGCGCGCACCTTCCGACCAAGTTGAGCTTTCGGCAAATAGATTCCGTCGGCGAGCTGCTCCGCGATGTAGCCTCGGATACGCCCGCGGTGGTCGTCTGGGACGCACGTGGATGCGAGGAGAAGACTGCCGATCTGTCCAGGATTCAGTCCCATTCGGCGCGCTTTGCCATGATCGTGCTGGACGATGATGATTCGGCTTGGGAGTCGGCGATTCAGAACGGACAGATCGTCGCCTTCTGTCCGGTACCGGTCGATCAGAGCCGCTTGATCGGCGCGCTCGGAGGCGCTTACGAAGAGGCCAGGGCGCGCGTCGCGCTATTGGGCGAGCAATCGGGCGCGCACGCACCGGCGGGCGGCGGCAAGCGCATTGCGAGGATGGCGATCGCGGGAGGCTTCGCCGTCGTTGTCGCCGCAGGGGCCGCTCTCATGCTCTCTCGGCAGAGCGGACATGACGGGAACCCGGCGAATGCGCCGTCTGCGGGCCATGCCTCCCCGGCCACGGCCGGCGGGGTGCCGCAATCGGCGCCGCAGACCCCGGAGCCCGCGGCGGCATCGGAATCGACGGCAGCCGACCACTCGCCGTCCGCGTCGCCCGCCGAGGAGAAGGTCGATGCGCTCATCGACCAGGCGCAGCGCGCCATGCGCGATCGACACTTCATAGAGCCCGCGGAAGGCAGTGCTCTATCGCTCTATCGCAGCGCGTTGGTGCTCGACCCCTCGAGCGGGGAAGCGCGGCAGGGGCTGCAACGTTTGGCGGAAGTTCTTCTTGCACGCGTGCAATCGGCGCTGGATGAGCGCCAATTTGACGTGGCGCTTCAGGCGCTCGAAAACGTCCGCAGCATCGATCCCGGCGACAAGCGCCTGCCGGCATTCGACGATCGAATCGCCAAAATGCGCGCCGAGCTCGGGCCGGCGGAGATCCAGGCGGCCATCAACGCAGACAACTTCGACCGTGCCGCTCAGCTCATCGATCAATCGGCCCGCACCAAGTCCGTGGGCGAGTCGAAGCTGAATCTGCTGCGTGAGGATTTGCGCCGGCACCGCGCCGAGTCCGACGCCATGCGGCTCGTCGCCCTGGTCGACGCGCGCTTGCAGCAAGACCAGTTGGTCGATCCCCCGAATGACAGTGCGGCCTACTTTCTGGCGCAGGCACGCAAGGCGGGCGCGACGCCCGCCGATCTGCAATCGCAATTTCGCGATCTCTCACGGCGCCTGCTGCAGACGGCGCATGCCGACATCGCCCAACAGCACCTCGACGATGCCGATCGGCTCGCCGGGGAGCTGCGCAGCATCGGCGTGCCGCTCTCGCAGGTGGCGGAGCTGCAGCACGAAATCGGATTGGCCCGGGCGCAGCGCGCACCCGCGGCGCCGGAGCAGCCGAAATTTCTGGATCTCGCGCGGACGCGCTTGGCGCAGGGTAGCGTGGTCGAGCCGGAGGGCGACAGTGCACTCCACTATCTGAACCAGCTCAAAGCGACCGATCCGCAGAACCCCTCGCTCGCGCAATTATCCAAGGCCATTCAGACCCAGATCGTGGCCCAGGCGCGCGCGGCGCTCGATGCCTCCCAACCCGCTCAGGCCGAATCCCTGCTGCAACTCTCAGCCTCGTTAGGGCCCTCGCCGGATGCGGATTCGCTGCGCGATCGGCTCGGCAGCGCACGCGCCGCGGCGATCACCGGACCGCAAGAGGTGGCCGAGGCTTCCCTTACCCGCATTCGGAAGCTGGAGATCGAATATCCGACGAATGCGCTGCTCAGCAAGACCGAGGGCGGCGTCGAAGTGTCCTATGTCGTCACGCCCAAGGGCACAGTCTCCGACCTCAGGGTGCTCAGCTCGGGTCCGGCGGGGGTTTTCGACAAGGCCGCGACCACGGCGGTAACGCGCTTGCGATACAAGCCGGTTCTGGACGGCGGCAAGCCGATTGCCGTTTCGACCAAAATACTGGTGATTTTCCGACTGGCGAAATGATGGGAGTAGTCTAGATGAATCTGCGTTTGCCGAGATTGCTCGCCCAGAAGCTGTCGCCCGACCGATTGGTCGTGCTGGTCATCGTTCTCGGCTTGAGTTTCGGTGCGGTGGTGCTGGTGCCGGGCGTGAAGCTTGCCAGCGAGCTGGTCAATACGTCGGCCGAGCTCAAGTGGGTGGGCGAGCAGCAGCGCTACCCGACGGTCATTCGTGCGTCTTTGGAGACCATGCGCGATCGGTTGGCCGACCGCGGCTACATCCAAGAATCGCTCGATCAGCTCAAAGACTCCTCCAAGAAGCTCGGTGATGCGGTGACCTTCATGACGGCCCGGCGCGCCGGCGGCTGGTTCTCCATCGCGGGATATCTCGGGGCCGGTGCAGACTCCACCGCCGGGCTCCGCAGCCTTGCGCAGGCGTGGGCCAAGGAGAAGGCGGTGCTCGACCCCGTGGTCGCCTTCGGCGGACTTCCCTATGCGGACAGCGAATCGGCGGGCACCATCCTCAATGCGCGGGGGCGGGAACTGGAGCGCGATCTCACCGCCGCGATCCGCACGAGCCGCCACTCGTTGCCGGAGCTCGACGCGCAATTGGCCGCGGTGGGCGGAGAGCTGCAGGCGGGCAACGGGCGGGCTGCCAGGCAGCTTCAGCTGGTGATGCTGCTGGGCGTACTCATCGCCGCCGGACTGGTGCTGTTCATCATGTTGCTGCTCAATGCCCGCAGGCACCAGGACGCGAAGCTGCGCGAGGCGCGCCAGCAGACTGCGGACATTCTGCGCACCGTCAAGGAAGGGCTCTTTTTGCTGGATGAGCATCTGGTCATCGGTAGCGCCTATTCGAGCGCGCTGGAAACCCTGTTCCAGCGCAAGGATATCGCCGGGCTCGGATTCGACGCCCTGCTCGAGAACATCGTATCGGAGAAGACCCTCGCCACCGCGCTGAAGTTCGTCAAGGTCCTCTGGGCCGAGCGCACCAATGAAAAGCTGGTCAAGTCCATCAATCCATTGGGCGAAGTCGAGGTTCACCTGCCGGCGGGGCCCGGAAAATTCGACACACGCCATCTGGACTTCGAGTTTCACCGAGTGCGCGTCGATGGAAAGATCACGCACGTTCTCGTGTCCGTGTCCGATGTGAGTTCCCGGGTGGAATTGGCCCGCGAGCTTCAGAGCTCGCAGCAGCAGGCGCAGGCGCAGGTCGATACGCTGCTCGGCATTCTGCACATCGATCCCACGCAGCTCGCCGCCTTCCTCAGCGATTCGAATGCGGCCATGAAGATGATCAACGCCGTGCTCAAGGAGCCGGCCCGTGAAGAGAGCGCTTTCCGCAAGAAGCTCGATACCCTGTTCAGGCAGGCGCACTCCGTCAAGGGAGAGGCTGCGGCGCTCGGCTTGTCGTCGATCGAGAGCCGCGCGCATTCCTTCGAGGACGATTTGAAGGGACTGCGGGAAAAGAGCGATTTGTCGGGAAGCGACTTCCTGCCGCTGGTCATCAAGCTCGATGACTTGCTGACCCATTTGCAATCCGTCAGCGATTTGGTGTCGCGGCTGTCGAAGTTTCAGGTGCCGCGTGCTGAAGCGCCGGTCTCCGCCGGCCGTGAGCCGGGCGCGCGGCGGGACCCGCCGGCCGGCCAGCGCGGCGGGACACCGGCTGCGCCCGGCGACGCGCCGGATCCGGAGGCGACCGGCCCGCTCGGCTCCGATGGAGGGCTCGGGTCGGCCTTGCAACAACTTGCCGACCGTGTGGCCGCCGACAACGGTAAAGAAGCGAGGATCCAATGCCGTGGGTTGGACCAGGTGCCCGAGGACTACCGGCGCATCGTCAAGGACATCGCGATACAGGCCGTTCGCAACGCCGTCGTTCACGGCATCGAGCCGTCGGCGGAGCGCACGGCGGCGGGCAAATCGGCACAGGGCCTGGTGCGCGTGGAATTCAAGCGCACCGGCGACGACAGCTTCAAATTGAGCATCGAGGACGACGGCCAGGGTCTCGCGACGGAGCGCATCAAAGAGGCGGCCGTGCAGAAGGGATTCATCACCGCGGAGCAGGTAGGTACGCTCGATGCGAAGCAGACGCTCGGGCTGCTCTTCCAGCCTGGATTTTCGACCCTGGAGGTTGCGACCAAGGACGCCGGACGCGGCGTCGGCATGAACCTCATGGCCGATCACATGCGCCAAATCGGCGGGCGTGTCGGCGTCGCGACCGCCGCCGGAAAGTTTACGCGTGTGACGATGACACTGCCGGCGTCGCTCAAGCCGGCGGCCGATACGGTGGCCGCGTGATATGGATACGGGAACTGCACAGGGCGCGCTGAAGCTGATGATCGTCGATGATTCCAACATCATTCGGCGCCGCATCGAACGCTCCCAGCAAATAGACCGGCTCGAGGTCGTCGGATCTGCGGGCAACGGCCGGGACGCCGTTGACCTATTCCGCCGCACCCAACCCCACGTCGTGACCATGGATTTGACGATGCCTCTGATGGACGGCGTCGAATGCGTGGAAAAACTGGTGGCAATCGACCCCAAGGTGCTGATCTTGGTCGTCTCGGCACTGGCCGACAAGGCGACCGCCGTCGAAGCCATCGAAAAGGGCGCAAATGGATTTCTGTGCAAACCCTTCACCGATCGGCAGCTCAACGAGGCGCTGGAAGAGCTGCTGCGGGATGCGTGATGCTCAAGGAAGCTGAAATTCGCACGTTCGTCGAGGGAACGACGCACTACTTCGAGACCTCCGGTCAGCAGGCGGCGACGGTGGGCTCGCCGTATTTGGTCACGGACGGAAAGCCAGGGACCTACGAGTACACCGGCGTCATCGGTATATCCGGAGCGCGCAAGGGTATCGTCTACTTCACGGCGCCGCGCGGCATGCTCACCGTGCTGCTGATGCGGATGCAGGAAACGGATTGCAGCGAAGAGACCATTCTGGATCTGGTCGGTGAGGTCGCCAATACCATTTCAGGCAACGCCAGACGCGATTTCGGCAAGAGTTTCGTGATTTCGGTGCCGACCGTCATTGCACGCAACCCCGACAAGGTGGCCGCGCCGTATTCGCGGTCCTACGTCATCCCGATCAACTGGCGGGCCCACTCGGCCAAACTCGTGGTCTGCCTGGAATAGGGGAGTAGGGCGATCGAGCCGAAGCCCGGAGGGCACGCGTTCTCACGCTCGCGCCTGGTATCATAGCCGGCATGGGGACTGCAAACGATACGGTTCAGGCGACAGAGCTCTGGCAGAAGGACAAAGATCACTTTCTGCACCCCTGGACCCATTTCGATACCTTCAAGCGCGAGGGTTCGCTCGTCATACGCGAGGCGGAGGGCGCGTACCTGACGGACGCCGCGGGTCGGCGCTATCTCGACGGGATCGGCGGACTTTGGTGCGTGAACATCGGCTACGGCCGCGAATCCATGGCTCGGGTCGTCGCCGACCAGATGCGCAAATTGAGCTATTCGAACACCTTCGTCGACTGCACCAACGAGCCCGCCGCCGAGCTCGCCGCGAAGCTCGCGCGGCTGGCGCCGGGCGCTCTCAACCACGTCGCTTATTCGATGTCGGGATCCTGCGCCAACGATACCGCCGTCCGTCTCGCGCATTACTATCATTCACGGCGCGGCGAGCCCGACCGCCGGATGATTCTGTCGCGATACAACTCCTACCACGGGTCGACCTATCTCGGAATGACGATCGGAAATCGAGAAGGCGACCGATCACCGCATTTCAAATATATCGAGGGGCTGGTCCATCATCTCTCGGCACCCTATGCCTATCGCCGCCCGGCCGGCATGAGCGAGGCGGCATTCACCGATCGGCTGGTCGCGGAGCTGGAAGAGACGATCGAGCGTCTCGGGGCGGGCAACATAGCGGCCTTCATCGCGGAGCCCATCCAAGGAGCGGGCGGGGTCGTGCCGCCGCCGATCGGGTATCTGCCGCGCATGCGCGAGGTCGTCGCGAAGCACGGCATCTTGTTCATCGCGGACGAGGTGGTCACCGGATTCGGACGGATCGGCCACTGGTTCGCATCCCAGGATGAGTTCGGGATCGAACCTGACATCCTGGTATGCGCCAAGGGGCTCACCTCCGGTTATTTGCCGTTGGGGGCGACCCTCTACTCGGATCGCATTCACGAGGCGATTTCCGCGCCGGGGAGCGATGCCTGGTTCACGCACGGATTCACCTACTCGGGACATCCGGTGTGCTGCGCGGCCGCGCTCGAGAACATCAGGATCATCGAAGAGGATGGACTGCTCGCCCACGCCCGCGCGACCGGGGATTATTTCGAGGCTCGATTGAAGGAGCTGATGTCGCTCCCCATCGTGGGCGATGTGCGCGGCCGGCGGCTGATGATGTGCGTCGAGTACGTGGCGGACAAGGCGACCCGCGAGCCATTTCCGGAGGCCGCCAATATTTCGCGGCGCATCGCCCAGCGGTGCGAGTCCAAGGGACTTCTGGTTCGCCCGCTCGGCCATCTGGACATCATGTCTCCGCCGCTCATCTGGACGCGGCGGGAGTGCGATATCCTGGTCGAGACCTTGGGCGAAGCGATCGGCGAGGTGACGCGCGAGTTGAGGGACGAGGGGTTTTAGGAATCCCTCAGGCCGCCGCCGACTCCGAGGAAAACTCCACCGTCTTCGCGGCGGCGTCGATGGTATTCAGCAGCACCGGTCGGCGCCAGAGCCGCTTGATGTACTCGAGCACTTTGAGCGAGCGTTCGGCGTCCAGGCCGCGCCCGTCGAGCTGCGCATCGTGTTTCAAGACGAGCGTGCCGTCGTTGCGGACCTCGGCGACGGATACCCGCGGCGCGCCGAAGTTGTATTTGTCGAGCAGCAGGCTTTCGTGCAGCTCGTCGATATCCGCGGCGACCACCTTGATGGGGCCGTTCTGACGGCGCTGATAACGGAACAGCCCCATATCGGTCGCCACCTCGCGGGTCAGGTGGTTGCGCAGGAAGCTGAAGTCATCGTCCTCGCGCATGATGCGCCGCGCCGCCTCGAGGCCGGAATGCTCGATGATCTCTTCCCATAGCGTGAAGCCCAGGTGATAGGGATTGATGGAGAGCGATACCTGCTCGCCGGTCGCCACCGGCCGCACGACGTCCGAATGGCATTTGATCGCGTCGAGATAGATCTCCTCCGGGATGAAGTCTGCCTCGCGCAGGAGGCGGGCGTGCCAGTACGACGCCCAGCCCTCGTTCATGATCTGCGTGGCGAACACAGGGTAGAAATAGAAGGATTCCTCGCGCACGGCGAGAAAGATATCGCGCTCCCAATTCTCCATGTCGGGCGCATAGGTGGCGATGAACCACAGCAAGTCCCGCTCGGGATGAGGCGGCAGGGGAGCGCGGGGCTTTCTCACAGGCGACGAGGCCGCGACGGCGGCATCCAAGGTGTCGAAGCGCGAGCGAAAAGCGTCGTCGCGCCGCTCGGCCGCGGCAGGCTCGTACTCGGGAAAGCGCTCGCGGCGCAGCGGCTGATCGAGGTCGACGTATTGTTCGAGGGACAACGCGGCGTCCAGCACCTGTTCCACGGCATTGAAGCCGTGTGTTTCGATGTCGCGCTCGATCTGCCGGGCATGGGCCGCGGCGTGCTCGATGATCTGTGCGTTGCCCTGATCCTGACAGCGCCGGAACTGCATGTTGTTCTTGGAGAAATCCGCGTGTCCGAGGACGTGGGCGGTCACCAGAACGTTGTCTGCGACGCCGTTGCTGGCGGCGAGGTAGGCATGGCCCGGATCGCCGGGAAACACCACTTCGAACAGGCGCGAGTAGCCCATATGCCGCTGCAGAAGCTGGTAGATGTAACGCGCCCCGAATGACCAGTGCGGCATCCGCACCGGCAGGCCGTAAACGGCGATCTCGGTCATGAAGCTGTCCGGAACCGCCTCGAAGATGACGGGTGACCAGTCGAGCCCAAGGCGCCGGGCAAGATCCTCGATCTTGGGAACATGTCCTCGCCAGTCGGTCTTCACGGGACACTCCCGGTTTCTTCGTCGCCGGCTTCCGACTGCGCCTCGGCGCTGAAGAAATGGCGCACCGCAGGCGCCACATCATCCGGACCGGCAATCGAGCAGCGGCTGCAGGGCAGGCTGTCATCGATCGCGCCTTGAAACAGCGAGCTGATCTCGCTCAGCGAGCTGCGCACCCCGGTCGAGATCTCCACATAGCCCGCGTATCTCGCGACTTGTGCGATCGCATCGAGCGCGGCGCCCGCCGCGGCCCGATCATCCGACGCATTGTCGCCGTCGGAGGCATAGAATAGGTAGACGTTGCAGACGGAAGGATCGAAGCGCTGCTCCACGATCTCGCGCACCTTGACGAGGCCCACGGAGGCGACCGTCCCGCCCGTGCCGGTGACTTTGAAGAAATCCGGCTCATTGAACTCCCAGGCATCGGTGGTGTGCGCGACGAACACGATGTCGAGTGCCTTGTACTCACGCTTGAGGCCGGCCGCCACCCAAAAAAAGAATGTCTTGGCCAGCTGGCGATCGCGGTCCGACATGCTGCCCGAGACATCGAGCAGGAAAAAAACAGCTGCGCGCAGCGCCGGCTGGCGGCGCCGGGCGAGTTGTCGATACCTCAAATCCTCATCGGTGAAGGCCGGCGAGGATGCGTCGTGCGCACGGCGCTTGACCGATTCCTTGAGCGAGCGGCGCCGATCCAGCCGGGAGCGGGCGCCGCGCCGATCCCACCCTTCGCGCCGCCATTCGGCCTCTTCCGTCGCCCCGGCGCGGGGTTTGAGATTCGGGAGTTTGAGATCGTCCCACAGCCAATCGACGATGTCGTCGACCTTGAACTCGAGCATGAGCTCGATGCCACCGTGATCCTTGCCTCCCGCGCCCTTCTGTCCGGAAGCACCGCTCGGGTTTGACGGGCCGAGCACATCGCCCGGCTTGGCGTTCCCTTGGCCGACGCCCTGGGCTTCGCCGCTCGAGAGAAGCCGGAAGCGGTAATGCTCGAGCATGCGGACCGGTACCCGCACGGTCCGGGCGCCGTCGTTGATCACGTCCGCGCCCGCCACGATCTGCGGCAGATGCGAGCGCACGGCCTCCCGTATCTTCTCGTTGTGTCTCAGCCAGTCCCGGGCTCCGCGCGAGAACAGCTCATACCAGCCATTGAGGGTCTGTGACTCGCTCCCGGTCGAGTCGGTGCTCATCGGGTCTCCTTGTGCGATGGGCCGCTCATGCAGCCCTCCTATTCCTGAGACAGCAGCGTGGTCACGTAGTTCAGGGCTTCCTGAGCGCTGTGCTCGTCGTATCCGTATTCGCTCACCAGCCGCTCCTGCACCACGGATATCTTCTTGCGCGCCTCGTCATCGGGCCGGGCCGTGGAGGTCACGAGGCGCAGGACATCGCGCCGCTCCTCGAACAGATATTGCTCGATGGCCTCGCGTACTCGGGCGTGGCTCGCCAGACGGAACTTCTCACCCGCCTTGAAGGCGACCATGGCCTTGCGGATCACTTCCTGACGGAAGGATTGCTTTCCGGATTCCGAGACCTTGATCTTTTCCTCGACCGATCGCATGAAGCGCTCGTCCGGGGCGCGATTCTCGCCGGTCATCGGGTCGGTCACCTTGCGCTGATCGAGGGAAGCCTCGATCTCGTCCAAATACTTCTCGAGCAGCTGCTGCGCCTCGTCCTGGAAGGATGCAAACAAGGCCCGATGCACGTCTTCCTTGACCCAGCGGTTATAGAATTCCTTCCGAGCCGTCACCAGGTGATCGAACCAGAGTTTCTTTTGCTTCGCGTCGATGCGTGCGTCGCTTTCGATCGCGTCCTTGAGCGCGAGCAGAAGTTCCATGCTCGTCAGGCTGTGCGAATTGCCGCGCGTGATCGCGGTCGATAGCGCATTGATCACGAACCGGGGGCTGATGCCCGACAAGCCCTCGTCCGGGGATTCCGTTCGGAGCCGCGCGGCTTCGGTCTCGGAAAACCCTTCCACCGCCTCGCCGGCGAACAGCCTGACTTTTTTGGGCAAGTCGAGCCCTTCGCGTTCGGGTTTGGTTTGCCGGGTGAGAATCGCGAACACGGCCGCGAGGTGCAGCACGTGGGGGTCGAGATGCGTATTGCGGAAGGCCGGGGCTCCGTAGACCAGCTTCTTATAGATCCGCGCCTCGTCCTTATAGGAGAGCGCATAGGGCACCTTGATGATGACCATGCGGTCGAGCAGCGCTTCGTTCTCCTTTTCCTGGAGGAAGCGGTTGAATTCCGCCAGGTTCGTGTGCGCAAGGATGGTCTCGTCCAGATAAATGAGCGGAAATCGCGCCACCTTGACGTTCTTCTCCTGGGTCATGGTGAGCAGCAGATAGAGAAACTCGCGTTTGACCTTCAAGATCTCGATCATCTCGAGTACGCCGCGGCTGGCCGCATAGACCGCCCCGGACCAAGACCAGGCGCGCGGATCGCCTTCATCGCCGACGTGAGCGACTTTGGAGAGGTCGACCGAGCCGACCAGGTCTGCGATGTCGGCGGTCGAGGGGTCATGCGGGGCGTAGGTGCCGATGCCGCAACGCGCGGCCTCGGACAGGAAGATGCGCTCCACCGGCATGCGCAGATAGTCACCCTCGCACTCGCGGTCGATGTAATCGCGCGCCCACGGAGAGATCTCCCCGGAAATACTGACCCCGTAAGCGTCGCGGAACTCCGAGCGCAGACTGGTCGGGATGACGTTCAGGGGAGATTCGCGCAGCGGCGATCCCTTGATGGCGTAAAGCGCTCCTTCATCGGTGCGGCTGTATTCCTCGAGTCCCCGTTTGAGGAGAATGGCCAGGGTCGATTTTCCCCCGGAAGGAGGGCCCAGCAGCAGCAGCAGCCGCCGTCCGACGTCGGAGCCCGCCGCCGCGGCCTTGAAGTAATCGACCACCCGCCGCAGGGGCTCGTCCACGCCGAACAGTTCGCGTTTGAAGAGCTCGCGGGCCTTCTGAACATCGTCGCCCTCGGACTCGCGTCCGTGCCAGAGCAGCATGTCCCAGATGTATTCGTGACTCGTGCGTGTGAATGACGCGGGGCGCGCCGGCAGGATGTGGGTCAGGAAGTCGCTGAGAGTTCCCTCCCAGCGCTGCGCACGATGTTCCTTGCTGAATCGGTTAAGCGAGTCCAGGAAGTCCGAAGGGCTGGACTCTTCTCTTAGCTGTGATACTCCCATCGTCAACCTCCGCTCGGGATTTGAACTGGGCACAAGCCGCCAAGTGCTCGACTTAAGTAAAAGACAAGTCATCCGAGTCGAACGTGATCGCGTTCAACTCTATATGAATGTTTTATGTTAGATCGGTCACAGCTTCAAGTTGTTTCATTAAGTCGCTTCCATTCGTCGATCGAGAGACGACCGCGAGCGGCACGGCACGACGTGTCAAGCGATGCGTCGGCGATGAGAAAATCCGCGCGAGAACCATCGCGTGGATCGCGAAGACTGGCTTTGTTAGGGAAAAATAGTAATAAGCATAGGCGAATCGCAAAGCAACAAATGTTGCGCGGTGCCGACACGGTGCGCAGCGGGCCCGGATTGCGCGCGATATGTGCGTTTCAGGCCGTGGAGAGCGCGGCTTGTTTATCGAGCCGCGCGGATCCTCGCCCGCTTGGCACGGCACCGTTGATGAGATGCAGCGTCCGCCGGAACAAACTATCGTGCGCGCCCGGGCGTCCGATGTAAAGAACCCCGGTATGCTCGAGGTCCTTGGACAAGATGTCGACGACTTTGGGTACCGTAACCTCGTCGAGCGCCTCGATGGCCTCATCGATGATCAGCCAAGCTGGTGCGTGCAGCAATGCACGCGCGAACGCCAAGCTCTGATGCTCTCCGTCGCTCAGCACCGCCTCCCAGCGGTGTGATTCGTCGAGCATGGGCGAGAGCCGCTCGAGCCCGAGGCGGTTGAGCGCCTTGATGCACGCGTCGGTGTCGAACTGCGCGACCGCGGAGGGGTATGCAAGCACTTCGCGCAGCGTGCCGGGGGGAAGATACGAGGTGCGCGGCAGATAGAGCGTCGTGTCGCCGGCGTGCCGGACGATGCGTCCGTTGCCCCACGGCCAGAGTCCCGCGAGCGCTCGAAAGAACAGAGTCCGTCCGCTTCCGTTGTCACCGAGGATGAGCACGCGCTCGCCGGATTGCACCTCGACGTGCGATTCGGCCAGGCTGGCGGAGCCCATCGGCGAGGAGATCTCGAGCTGGTCGATGACGATCTTTCCGGGATCGCCCTCGGCGTATTCGATGCGGCTCGCAACCTCGTGCATCTCATCGGCGGAGAGAAGCGCCCGGCGGAAGCTCGCCACGCGAAGCAGGGTGGCTCGCCAATCGGCGAGCGTCGAGAAGTTGTCGACGAACCAGCGCAGCGAAGATTGCACCTGCATGAAGGCCCCGGAGGCCATCATGAGGCCGCCGAAGGACAGTTCGCCGTCAAAATACAGCGGCGCGGCGACCAAGATCGGCGCGACCAACGTGAACCAGCCATAGCCCGCCGTAACCCAAGTGAGATTGGTCGTTCCGGTGACCAAGAGGCGCATCGCTCGAAGCACGCTTTGGAGGTCGAGATCGATGCGCCGTGCTTCGTCGGGCTCGCCGCCGGCGAGCGCAATCGAGTCGATGTGCTCGTTGACCCGCACCAGCGAGAAGCGCAGATCGGCCTCGCGCGCGTAGCGATCGGCGTTCCGGCCGATAAGGCTCTTTCCCACCCAGTAACTCAAGAGCGACGCCGACCCGGAATACAGGATGGCGGCCCACACCATATACCCAGGTACCGCGATCGCCCGCCCGGCCACGTGGAAGGCGAAGGAGCTGGACAAGGACCATAGTACGTTGATGAACGTCGCAAGCAGCAGCGAGGCCTGAAGCAAGCCGATTCCCAGATCCCCCGAAAGCTCGGTGAGATGGCGCGCATCCTCGTGCATGCGTTGGTCCGGATTGACGCCGATCTCGCCGGCGTTCGCCAGGCGAAACGCTCGTCCGGGGACCATCCATTTCTCCACCAGGTCTTGGACCAAGCCCTGACGGAGCCTCAGTTTCAAGGTTTCCCCGAACCAGCGCTGGGCGACGTTCAGCGCCAAAAGCGCACCGGCGATGATGCCGAAGATCCCGAGCTGTTCCACAAAGCCGTGCAGATTGCGGTGGGACAGGGCGTCATAGAAGGGTTGGTTCCAGCTATTGAGCCGGATTTGGCCGTAGGCCGTGGCGGAGATGACGAGGAATATGCAGATCGCCAGCAGCAGCAGCGGGTTGCGCTCCGGCGAGGCCCAAAGAGCCCGACGCATCATGCCCATCTGAGCCAATAAGCCCGCTTGGGCGATCTCCTCGGGATCGGTGGAGGGGGTGCTTACATTCTTGGTCCGATCTATGATCATGGGTTTACCACTCGGGGAGCGGGACAATTCATCCATTATCGTCGATCACGCCACTGCCGCGTGCCCCATGACAGGGGTAGCTGCAAACCCCATCGACCGGCTCATTCGCGAGATGTCGCTCGCCGAAAAGCTGGGTCAGCTCACCATGACGGCGGCCGGCTCGACGGTGACGGGACCCACCATTGCCGGCGATTCCACCGAGGCGATCCGCGCGGGCACCATCGGGAATTTGCTCAACCTGACGGGCGCGGCCGCGGTTCGCGACATGCAACGCTTGGCGGTGGAGGAGTCGCGCCTCGGTATCCCCTTGCTGATCGGATTCGACGTGGTCCATGGGTACCGCACGCTTTTCCCCATTCCGCTCGGTGAGGCGGCCGCCTTCGACCCGGACCTTTGGGCTCTGACCGCCCGCGAGGCGGCCAAGGAGGCGGCCGCGGACGGCCTCGCCATGACTTTTGCGCCGATGTTGGATGTGGCGCGCGATCCGCGCTGGGGACGCAGCGCCGAAGGGCCGGGGGAAGACCCTTACGTCGGCATGCGTCTCGCGGACGCGAAGGTACGCGGCTTCCAGGGCGTCAATCTTTCCGACGGCAGTGCATTGGCGGCCTGCGCGAAACACTATTGCGCCTACGGCGCGGTCACGGCCGGTCGCGACTACGCGTCGGTCGACATCTCCGAGCGCACGCTGCGCGAAGTGTACCTGCCCCCCTTCACGGCGGCGGTCGCGGCGGGCGTGGCATCGGTCATGCCCGCCTTCACCGATCTTGCCGGCATCCCCATGACGGCGAATGCGGCCTTGCTCAAGGGTTGGCTGAGGCGCCGGCTGGGATTCAACGGCGTGATCGTGAGCGACTATAACGCCGTCGCCGAGCTCATCAATCACGGCATTGCCGCGGACCTCGCCCAGGCCGCGACGCTCGCGCTCAAGGCGGGCGTGGACATCGACATGATGGCGAACGCCTATCGTCACGGTCTGCCGATTGCGCTCGACCGGGGTTGGGTAAGCTCCGCGGACATCGATGAGTCGGTGCGCCGCGTACTGACGCTCAAATGGAAGCTCGGCCTGTTCGACGATCCCTATCGTCGTGGCTCGACCGCGGAGAGCGCCGAGGCGGTCGAGACGCGTCGGCGGTTCTCGCGTGCCGTGGCCACCCGCTCGGTGGTCATGCTGAAAAACGATCGCGACGTCCTTCCCTTCCCGAGCGCGATACGCATCGCCGTCATCGGTCCGCTGGCCGATGCGGCCGGGGATATGCGCGGTCCCTGGTGGGGCGCCGCCACCCCGGAGGGGTATGTCTCCGTGGTCGCCGGTCTGAAAGCGGCCATGTCCGAGGCCCGGGTGGCCTTCGAAGCCGGGATCGACGTGGAAGGCGTGGATGTGGCGGGCGGCATGGGTCGAGCGCTGGATCTGTGCGCCCAGGCGGAGGCAATCGTCCTGTGTCTCGGGGAAGCGGCAACGATGAGCGGAGAAGCCGCGAGCCGCGCCCATCCGCACCTCCCGGGCCGCCAGCGCCAATTTGCCGAGGCCGTTTTCGACCGCGCCCGCGCGTTGCGCAAACCGGTCATCGTCATTTTATTTTCCGGTCGCCCGTTGATCGTTCCCTGGCTGATCGAGCGCGCCGACGCCGTCCTCGCAGCCTGGTTTCTGGGGAGCGAGGCGGGCAACGCGCTCGCCGACGTAATGGTCGGCCGAGTGAGCCCGAGCGGGCGCACGCCCGTGACTTGGGCTCGCAGCGTCGGACAGATTCCGCTCTTTTTCGGCGCGCGCCCCAGCGGCCGTCCAGCCAACCCCATGGATACCTATACCAGCAAGTACCTCGATGTACCGAACGATCCCCTGTTTCCCTTCGGATTCGGACTTACCTACGGGCGTTTTCGGCTATCGAATCTCAACGTGAGCCGAGACAGTGTGACCGAGAGCGACACCGTGGCGGTGCGTGTGGACGTGACCAACGAGGGGACGAGAACGGCCGAAGAGACCGTGTTTCTCTTCGTTCACGACAAGCTGGCGAGCGTCGCGCGCCCGGTCCTCGAGCTCAAAGGGTTCGGCAAGATCCGTTTGGAGCCCGGCCAGTCTGGAACCGTCACCTTGCCTTTGGCGGCGAGAGACCTGCGTTTTCTCGGCTTGGACCTGGAACCGGTGTTCGAGCCGGGCGAAGTGGAGATTCTCGTGGGCCCCTGCGCCGACCGCTCACGGCTCTTGGCCGCGACGCTTCACTTGGCTCCGGCGCGGCCCTGAGCGCAGGCCCATAGGAAGTTCGATTCGTCCCGCGTTCCGGGAACGATGGCATCCCAGGGCGTGCTCTTCGGATCGGAATCCTCCGTTTGCGCGTTGCCCTGGATGTTGTTGCCGGAGTAGTACACCGCCAGCAGAGTGCGGGATTGCTGTTTCTTGCAGTCGAACTGAGTCTTTTGGACCACGCTGAGATAAGGACCGTTGTCCCCCGTCTGGCTCTCCGCGTACTCGTGCCTCAGCCAGACCGTCACGATCTGCCCGGCGCGCTTGAATTGATGGGTGCTGCTGAATACGGCGAAGGAACCGTCGCTCCCGACGCTGCGAAACTCCCATCCTCCGCTCGTCATCGGGTCGAGGGTCCGAACCCAGGCCATGGGATCGGCCTTGCGGGCGGCGCGTTCGCGCGCCAGGCGCTCCGCGTCGGCTTTGGCCTGGGCGTTTGCACGCACGCGGTCCTCCGCCCAGGCTTTCTCTTGCTCGGGGGTCTGCCCGAAACCGTGTGAACCGAGGAATCCGAAAGCGATGGCGACCAGGGCGGCTCGTCTGAGCCTTGAACGATCATTCATGGTCCGGAATCTTAACGCGTCGCGGCACTTTCCGTGAACCCTTCGCCGCAACGCGAGCAGCACGAAGGGGCGGCGGCGCTTCGCGAGCCACGTGAGAATCACGCTCGGCGAGGTGCTGAAGCTGCCGGGTGCCGGAATGAAGCCCCTCGGGGCGGGAGGCGTCCCCGAGGGGATCGGCTCAGGGTTTGATGCCGGAGGAATCGCCCCGGGTGCCGGCCAGCGTTTCGCCGGAGTCATCCTCGAGGTCCAAGCCGTCGTGGTAGAGCGTGTCCTTCTCGTCGTCGAGGTGCAACTCGGTGTCCGGATTGCGCCGCTCTTCATAGGGGAGGTGATCCGCCGCGCTCTTTTGCTCGGAGCCCTTCAAGCCCGTCCCGCGCAGCTTGCGTTCGGCCGCCGTCGCCGTCTTATTGTCGTCGTTGGTCGAGTTCGGATTGCCCATGGCTTGCTCCTCGTGAGGAATGAATTCCGAGATATCGTTCCGATACCTCGCGGCCAAGAGCATAGGGAGCGGCGGCGGCGTTCGATACCGGCAAGTCCGGTATAGCGCCGTAGGGATCGTCTTACGGCTGCAGGGTCTCGTAGATCCGTCTGGTGGTTCTGGCGGCGGGACGCTCCGGAGAGCGGGCGGCGGCCGATTCGGCTGTCGTGCACGAGCACAGCTCGGCTATCAGGGCGTACGCGAATAATGCCGTGCCGCCGACGGCGATGAGGATGGGAAATATGACCCAAGACACCACGCACACCGTGGCGAAAAATAGCCGATCGAAGAATGTCGACAGGGGGCTCATTGCGGCTCTCTGTTAATGGATGGAGGGCATGGTGCGATCATAGGATGCGCCGCGTGGACCGCCCGGTACTGGCTCGCAAACTCGGTCACGAAAGTCCAAATATGTCCTATCGGAGGGAATCGGCGGTGGCTGCGGCGGCGTTGGCCGCTGACGGCGGGGAGGGTGCGCCGCCGAGCGCCGGTGCTGCGCCGGCGGCGGCCGCCTCGACGCAAGGCACCGCGATCACGACGCGTAATCCGGGGTTTCGATCCGAGAGCTCCAGCGTGCTGCCGTGGAGCTTTGCGACGGCCTGCGCCAAGCTCAAGCCCAAACCCACGCCCGGGGTGCCGCGGCTGGCGTCTCCTCGATAGAAGCGTTCGACCACCTTCGCCTTTTCAGAGTTCAGAATACCGGGACCGTTGTCGGCGACCGCGATCTCGGCGAGGCCGTCCGTCCGTCGGTTGATGGTCACGTCGATCAGGCCATTATTGGGCGCGTATTTCAGGGCGTTGTCGATCAGGTTGCTGAGGGCTTGAGCGATGAGCACCGGGTCTCCGGACACTCGAAGCGGTGCTTGCGCGTGCAGCGTGAGCCGGATGTTCTTGAGCTCCGCCGCAGGCGCGTAAAATTCGACCGCCGTCGCGGCAAGGTCCGCGAGGTCCAAGGTCACGAATCCGGAGCGGCGCAGGCCGGCATCGATCTCCGCCAGTCGCAGCAGCGCGTCGAAAATGCGGATGACGCGGTCGACGTCGGCCACCGCACCGTCGACCTCCGCGAAAGTCGTCTCGGGCGGCGGGCGGACCAGCGTCAGCTCTTCCAGCCGAGATCTCAGCTCGGCCAGAGGCGTGCGCAGATCGTGGGCGATGGAGTTTGAGACGTTGCGTACGCCGTGCACGAGCTGCTCGATTTGTTCCAACATGCCGTTGATGGTGCGGGCGAGCGTATTCAGCTCGTCGTCGCTCAGATTGGTCGGCAGGCGGTGCTTCAAGTCGCCATGGATGATGGCAGTCACGGTCTGACCGATGCTGTAGACCCGCTGCATGAGCGCACGGCGGGTGATGAGTCCCACGAGGAGTCCCGCGATGGATAGGACGGCGATCGCGGCGGCCAATCCGTACCAAAAGCGGCGCTCGAGCGGCGCGAACAGCTTGTTGTCCCGGCCGATGAGCAGATAGTAATCGCCGAGGCGCGCAACGTGCACCAGGGTGTCCTGGCTCACGCGGTCGCCGAAGTCGACGTTGATGCGATAATTTCCGGGCGTTGCCGGCAGATTGCGGGGCCAGATCCGAAGGTTGCCCGACAGCGGCTTGAGCGAGGAATCCGTCAAGAGCAGAATGCGGTCGCCCGCGATCTGCATGTTGACGCGCGCATCGAGGAAATTCCGCAGCGCCTCTCCGCCATCCCGGCGAAACACGTCGGTCAAACGTTGCGCGTCCGATTGCAGGATCTCGCTGCGGCCGTCCTGGATGGTGACCTGCCAGGCGTACCAGAGCGGCGCGGCGAACAGCACCAGGGAGACGATGCCGAGGGTTACGTACGCAACCGCCAAGGAAAGTGCGGAGGAGCGCATCATGCGAAGCCGCCTAGTCGCCGGCCGTCACCATGTAACCCGCATTGCGCACGGTGCGCAGCAGCGGCCGCTCGAATTCCGCATCGATCTTCTGCCGCAGTTTGCTGATGTGTACGTCGACCACATTGGTCTGCGGATCGAAATGGTAGTCCCATACGTTCTCGAGGAGCATGGTTCGGGTGACGACCTGATCGGCGTGGCGCATCAGGTACTCGAGCAGCTTGAACTCCCGCGGCTGAAGCGAAATCGGGCGATCGCCGCGGGTAACCTTGCGCGTCATCGGATCCATATGCAAGTCGCCCACCGACAATGGAATCTCCCGATTGATTCCCTGGGAGCGGCGATGCAGCGCATCGAGGCGGGCCAGCAGTTCGCCGAAGGCAAAGGGCTTGGTCAAATAGTCGTCGCCGCCGCTGCGCAGACCGCGTATGCGGTCATCGACTTCGGACAATGCGCTCAAGATGAGGATGGGGGTGCGCTTACCGGCCTTGCGCAGCACTTCGATGATGGTGAGCCCATCGATGTCCCCGGGCAGCATGCGATCCATGATGATCACATCATAGGGTTCGCTCGCGGCGAGGAACATGCCATCGCGGCCATTGACCGCGTGGTCCGTGGTATGGCCGGCCTCCTGCAGGCCCTTGACCACGAATTGGCTGACACGCTCGTTATCCTCGACTAACAGGATCTTCAAGGCGATCCCTCCATGGACGCGGTTCCACCGGCGGTCGGGGAGCTCCCATGGGCGGGCAGCTCCTGTCCTTTTCGGCGCCGGCCTTTGAGCCACAGGCTGAATTCATCCAGATAGAGGTACACGACGGGCGTCGTGAAGAGCGTCAGCGCCTGGCTCACGATCAACCCGCCGACCATGGTGTATCCCAGCGGCCGGCGCAATTCCGATCCCGTCCCATGGCCGAGCGCGAGAGGCAATGCTCCGAGGAGCGCGGCCATGGTGGTCATCATGATGGGGCGGAATCGCAACAGACAGGCCTGGCGAATGGCGTCGTGCGGGGACAAACGCTGCTCGCGTTCCGCCTGGATCGCGAAGTCCACCATCATGATGCCGTTCTTCTTCACGATACCGATCAGCAGGATGATGCCGATCAATGCCATCACCGACAGCTCGATGTGAAAAATCAGCAGCACCAGGAGAGCGCCGACGCCGGCCGACGGGAGCGTCGAGAGAATGGTCAAGGGGTGGATATAGCTCTCGTACAGCATGCCGAGAATGATATAGACCGCGACCAATGCGGCCAAAATGAGATAGGGCTGGGTCTTCAGCGAGCTTTGGAATGCCTGGGCCGTTCCCTGGAAAGTACCCACGATGGTGGCGGGGAGGTGCATGTCCGCGGAGACTTTGGTGATCGCGTTCACCGCATCGCCGAGCGCGGCGCCGGGCGCCAGGTTGAAGGACAGCGTCACCGCGGGGAACTGTCCCTGGTGATTGATGGACAGGTAGGTGACGTGCTGGGTGTCGTAGCGTGTCATCGCCGAGAGCGGCACCATCTGGCCGGTCAGCGGGGACTTGAGATACAGCTTATGGAGCGATGCGGGATCGGTCTGCAGCGCGGGCGGGATCTCGAGAATGACGTGGTAGCTGTTGGCCTGCGTGAAGAATTGCGCCGCCTGGCGCTGGCCGAAGGCGTCGTACATGGCCTGGTCGATCGCCGCGGGCTGGATGCCGAAGCGCGCAGCCTGGTCGCGGTCGATGGTGAGCGACACCATGCCGCTGGTCGTCTGTTGGTCGGACGCCACGTCGCGCAGCATCGGGAGCTTCTTCAGTCTCTCGAGCAGCCGCGGCGACCAGTCGTTGAGCTCGTCGATGTCCGAGTCGGTGAGTGTGTATTGATACTGCGTGCGGCTGGTGCGGCCGCCGATATTGAGGTCCTGCGCGGCTTGCATGAAGAGCGTTGCGCCCGAGACCTTGGCGAGCTGCGGGCGCAGGCGGTTGATGATCTGGTCGGCATCGGCCTTGCGCTCATCGCGCGGCTTGAGCCCGATGATCACGAAGCCGTTGTTGATGGGGCGACTGCCGCCGAGTACCGTGCCGTAGCTCTCCACGTCCGGATCGCGCCCAACGACATCCAGGAGCGCGTGCTGGCGGCGCACCATCTCGTCGAAGGAGATATCCTGGGGCGCGTCGGAGAGACCCACGATGATTCCGGTGTCCTGCTGCGGGAAGAAGCCCTTCGGGATCACGATGTACAGCGCGATCGTGGTCGCAACCGTGAGCAGGAACACGACCATGGTCGCCCGCTGGCGCGCGAGCACGAAATCGAGGCCGCGCGTGTAGCCGGCGAGCATGGCGTCGAAAGCGCGTTCCACGGTCATGTAGAAGCGCCCATGCTTGGCGTGTTTCTCGTCCTTGAGGAACAGGGCGCACATGGTCGGCGAGAGCGTCAGGGCGACGAAGGCCGAGACCGCGATCGTCATGGTCATGGTGATGGCGAATTCGCGGAACAGCCGGCCGATGATGCCGCCCATCAGCAAGAGCGGAATGAACACGGCGACCAGCGAGACGCTGATGGACATGATGGTGAAGCCGATTTCCCCCGCGCCCTTGAGCGTCGCCTCGAGCGGCGACAGGCCGTCTTCGATATGGCGGTAGACGTTCTCCAGCATCACGATCGCATCGTCGACCACGAAGCCGACCGCGATGGTGAGCGCCATGAGCGAGAGATTGTCGAGGCTGTAATGAAGCACGTACATCATCGCGGCCGTGCCGAGCAGCGCGAGCGGTACGGTGACGCCCGGAATGATCGTGGCCCAGGCGGTGCGCAGGAACAGGAAGATCACCATGACCACCAGGGCAATGGTGAGGACGAGCGTGAACTCGACATCCTGTACCGCCGCCTTGATGGTCGTGGTGCGGTTCGCCACCGTGTCCACCTTGATGGAGGGGGGGACCGCGGCGAGCGCGTGGGGGAGCAGGTGTTCGACCCGCTGCTCCGCCTCGATCACGTTGGCGCCCGGCTGTTTGTAGATCAGCAGCAGAATGCCGTTGTGGCCGTTCTGCCACGCCGTGAGCAGGGTGTTTTCCGGACCGTCCACGGCGATCCCGATGTCGCGAATGCGCACCGGCGCGCCGTTCTTGTAGGCCACCACCACATCGTTCCACGGCGCAGCCTTCAGCAGCTGGTCGTTGTCGTAGATGGTGAGTGCGCGGGTCGGGCCGTTGATCGAGCCCTTGGGCGCGTCCACGGTGGCGACGCTGATGACGTTCGCCACGTCCTCCATTTGAAGGCCGAGCGCGGCGAGTTTGATGGGGTCGATCTGGACGCGAACGGCGGGTTTTTGCTGCCCGCCGATCGCTACCTGTGCGATGCCCGGAATCTGGGAGATCTGCTGCGCGAGAATGTTCTCGGCGTAATCGTCGACGGTGGTGACCGGCAGCACGTCGGAATGCACCGAAAGGATGAGAATCGGCGAGTCGGCGGGGTTCACCTTGCGGTAGGTGGGCGGCGTCGGGAGATTCTTCGGGAGCTGGCCGCCCGCCGCGTCGATGCCGGTCTGCACGTCTTGAGCGGCCGCGTCGATGTTGCGGTCCAAGTCGAATTGCAGGGTAATCAGACTCTGACCGAGAAGGTTGGTCGAGGTCATCTGCGACAGCCCGGAGATTTCCGCGAACTGGTATTCGAGCGGAGTCGCGACCGTGGCCGCCATGGTCTCGGGACTCGCGCCGGGCAATGCGGCCGAGACCTGGATGGTCGGAAAATCCACTTGCGGCAGAGGCGCCACCGGGAGCAGCGGATACACCACGAGCCCCACGAGGAAAATACCCCCCATCAGCAGCGAGGTGGCGATCGGCCGGCGGACGAAGGGTTCGGAAATACTCACGATACGATGCCGGCCGTCAGGTTGCTCGGGAGACCGGGGCCCGGCCGCCGGTCGAGGCTTCCGATGCGGCGGTGTGCACGTGCACGCCCGCTTGCAGGCGGTATTGATTGCTGGTGACGACGCGCTCGCCCGCGGCCAGACCCTCCGTCACGATGGTCACGCCGCCGCTGCCCTCCGAGACTCGCAGCGGCCGTACCTCGACGGTGGAGTCCGGCTTGACCACCCAGGTGAACGGGCCATTGGGGCCGAGCTGCACGGCCGCGTTCGGAATGGTCAATGCATTGCGTTCGGTGCGCACCAGGACGCGCGCGTCGACATACTGTCCGGGCCAGAGGGTGTTGTGCGCGTTGTCGAAGATGGCCTTCAATCGAACCGAGCCGGTCGCCTGGTCGATCTGATTGTCGATCAGGCTGAGCGTGCCCTCATCGAGCTTGGCTCCGCCCTCGCGGGAGACGGTCGTGACCTTCACGGTACCGGCCTCAAGCGCCTGCCCGACGATGCCGAGCTCCTCCTCGGGCAGCGTGAACACCACCGAGATGGGCTGTACCTGGGTCACCACCACGATACCGGTGGAATTCGCGCCGTGGACGATGTTGCCCGGGTCGACCAAGCGAATCCCGGTGCGGCCGGTGATGGGGGAGGTGATCCGGGTGTATTCGAGCTGCGTGCGCGCATTGTCGATCACCGCCTGATCGACCTTGAGCTGCGCGGCCAGCTGATCGACCAGCGCGCGCTGGGTGTCGACGGTCTGTTTGCTCGCGAGATCCTGCGGTTGCAGCTTCGTATAGCGCTCGAAGTCGCGCTTGGCATTGGCGAGCTGCGCTTCGTCCTTGACCTTGGTGGCCACCGCCTGGTCGAAGGCGGCCTGATTCGGCCGCGGATCGATTTGCGCGAGCAGGTCGCCTTTGCGCACCGTTTGCCCCTCGGTGAACGCGACTCGTTGCAACTCGCCGTCGACGCGGGCGGTCACGGTCACGGTATAAAAGGCCTGCACCGTGCCCAATCCCTGCAACAAAATCGGCACGTCGGCCCGCGAGGCCTGAGCGGTATCGACCGCGATGGCCGGTGCGTCCTTGTGCGTGGCGGCGGATGCGGGCTTATGGATCATGGCTCGGGCCACGATGACGACGACCACGAGGATCGCGATGGCCGCCCAGGTCCGGCCTTTGCCGTAACGCGAAAGCAATGTCATGGTCTACCCCTGCTGCCAACCGCCGCCAAGGGCGGTGAACAAATCCACCAACGCCTGCAGGTGCGAGTACTGCACCTGCACCAATGTATCTTGCGCGCTGAACAGCGCGTTTTCCGTGTTGAGCACGGTCAGGATGTTGACGGTGCCCGCGGCCATCTGCGCCTGCGCGAACTCGTACGCCCGCTTGGCCTTGGCCACCGCATCCGCCTGCCGCTCTTCTTGGTCTGCCGTCTGACGCGCCGCGACCAGGGCGCCTTCGACGTTGCTCAACGCGGTCAGCACGGTCTTGTGATAGATGGAGGCCAGCTCGGTATAGCGCGCCTTCGTGTAGGCGAGCTCGCCGCGCAGCGCGCCGCCACGGAAGATCGGCTGCGTGAGCCCGGCCGAGAGGCCATAGACACGATTCACCGGGCTCACCAGGGAGGAGAGCACGCTGCTTTCGTAACCGCCGCTCACCGTCAGCGCGATCGTGGGAAAGAGCTCGGCGCGGGCGACGGTGATGTCTGCGTTCGCGGCGATGAGCTGCTGCTCGGCCTCGGCAACGTCCGGGCGGCGCGTGAGAATCTTGGAGGGCAGTCCCGCCACCACCGGTGGGGCCGTGAGCGCGGTCAAGGTGCCATCATTCACGTCGATGGATTCGGGGGTGCGCCCGATCAGCACCGCGAGCGCGTAGACCGTCTGCTTGAACTGCTGCTCGAGCGGCGGGATCGCGGCGTAGAGCAGCGCGACCACCGTCGCTTGCTGGGCAACGTCGAGCCCGGTCGCGGTGCCGACAGCCTGCTCGAAGCTCAAGCCGCGCAGGATCTTTTCTCCGTTCTCGAGGTTCTGCCGCGCCACTTGCAGCCGGTCGCGGAGCTCGAGGGCTTGAAAGTACGTGCTCGCCACGCTCGAGACCACGGTCAGGGCGACGGTCTGCTGGTCATAACGGCTGGCGACGGCGGCCGCTCGGGCTGCATCGCGCGCCGCCCTGTTCTTGCCCCAGAAGTCGAGCTCATAGCTCGCGCTGAGCACCGGATTGAACACGTTGTATTCGCCCAGGCCCCCGGTGGACAGGCTTGCCCGCTCGCGGGTCGCGGTCGCGCCGAGATCGACGGAGGGTAGAAGCGGCGCGCCGGCGATGCGCAGTTGCGCGTCCGCCTCTTGAACTCGTGCGATTGCGCCGGCGAGGTCGTCGTTGCTTTGCTGCGCCTGGGTGATCAATTCGTTCAGCCGCGCGGACCCGAACCCGTGCCACCAATCGGAATCCGGCCACACGGCGGGTTGCGAATCCGGAGCGTTCCATTGTTGCGGCAGGGGAATTTCAGGTCTTCTATAAGGAGTGCCCACGCTGCAGGCTGCGAGCGACGCACAGATCAGCCCGCAGAAGGCACGGACGCGCGATTGCCATTGCATGGCCGCCACCCTGAGCCGGAGGCGATTAAGCGCCCATGATCGAATTGTTAAGACCTTTTAATGTGCGACGCGGCGCTCGCTCAGGGAGGAGGTTGACGGCGCAGTCGGCGGGCTCGGGCCCACCGGCGCCATCAAGGAGGATAACCGCGGCGGGTCCGCTTGGCGCATCGCCGCGAACGCGACAATGTGCTCGAAGATGTGCTGCACATAACCGCGCGTCTCCGTGTAGGGGATGTTCTCGATCCAGACATCGGCGTCGACCGGCTGGGCCGGCAGCCAGCGGGCGACCGACACCGGCCCGGCGTTGTAGGCGGCCAGGCTGAGATCCAGCTGATTGCCGTAACGATCGAGCAATTCGCGCACATAGGCGGCGCCGAGCGGCACGGCGACCCCGGGATCGAACAAGGTGTCGCGGGTGGGGACGGCGAAGTGCCAGCGTTTCGCGACCGCAACCGCGGTGGCCGGCTGCATCTGCATGAGCCCGCGCGCGTCCGCGCGCGATACCGCGTCCTTGCGGAACAAACTTTCCTGGCGAATGATCGCCAAAATCCAATCCGGCGGAACCTCGGCGAGCTTGCTCGCGGCCGCGACGACGGGTGCATAGGGGCGGGGGTAGCGCAACTCCACATCGTCCCAATCATCCGCCTGGGCGAGCGTCGCAATGGTCTGCGCGTACCAACCCCAACGCGAGGCCAGGTGTGCCGCCTGCACCTTGACCGGCTTCGGGGCGCCGGCCAGCACCGAGCTCCATTCCGCCCCGGCATCGTCGGCCATGTCGCAATCGAACAGCGCGTGCGCACGGATGAGCGCCGGCTCTGCGGCCAGCGCCGCTTGTATGTCTGCCTCATCGGGCGTCGGATGGATATTGAGATTGTAGCTCTGATGCAGATGGTCCGCGGCCAGATAGCCGTAATAGTCGCGCATCCCGGCAATCTGCGCGAACAACGGAGCCGCGCTGTCGTTGTCCTTGACGGCGGCGGTCGCGCGAGCCTGCCAGTAACGCCAGCGCGGTTGTGTCGCCAGGCTCTGGGGCATTTCGCCAAGCCATTCGAGCGCCTTGGCGTAGTTTCCGGCCCAGATCGCCGCACGCACCCGCCATTCTTGCACCTGGGTATCGGCGGCATCGGCGGTGAGCCGCTCAAAGGCCGTTATCGCCGCGGGTTGGCGGGCGTAGGCCGAGCCGAGCGCAAAGGCACGCCACAGCCTCAGGCGCAGCGCAGGCGTGAGGTCCGGACGGGCGAGCAGCGAGGGCAGCACGGCGGATGCCGACGTCGAATCGGTATTGGATAGGCGCGTGAACCCGGCCAAGAGCGCCTCCGGCTCTACGCTCGCCTCCGGGGTCGCAGCCAAGGCGGCGAGGGTTGGGCGCGGCGATTCGAGCAATTCCAGCCATTGGCGCAGTGGGGCGGTGCGCTCCGCCGGCACCTCGGCGATGAATTCACGCGCCAAGGTGGGATTGTCGGCCGCCAGGGCGGCGCGTGCGCGCGCCTCCTGCATCGCCGGAGTCACCACGCCCTCGGCGTGAAGCCAAGCAAATACGGTCGCGCACTCCGCGGGAGGGCGCTGAACCAGGTTCCAGCGCGCAAGCGCCTCCACGGCGAGCCTCTCGGTGTCGCTCGTCGCGAGGCGGCCCTGGAGCCGATCGCAGATCAGCACCGGATCGGTCAGCTCCGCGGCACGGGGCAGGAACCAATCCCAACGCCGGCGCTCGGCGAGGCTCGCAAGCCACTGGCGGCGCAACGCTCGGGCGACAGGCTGACCCTCATGGGCCCGCAGGAAGGCATCGATCACCGAATCGAGATCCGCGTTCGGCGCCCAAGCCAGGTCGCGGCGCAGCCGCGCGGCAACCAGGTAGTCGTAGATCGGATACGCTTTGAGCGCGGCCGAGTCAGGCGCTGCCGGCGAATCGAGGTTGAGCTGAACGCGCTGCATGGCCGCCATGAACTCGGCGCGTGCGCCCGAGGCAGCGGAATTCGGCAGCGAAGCCGGTACGCCGGCCGGGGCGGCCGGGTGGGCTGCGGGACCGGACGGTTGCGCGGAGGCGGCATCGATCGCCGCGCAGAGCCAGGTGATCAGCAGCCACACTCGAAGGGAACGATGATGCAAGCTCACACGTTAACGGTGACCGTCGGCTTGCACTCGGGGTGCGTCGGCTTGCACTCGGGGTGCGATTTCGGAGAACTTGAGTTCCTCGCGGCTGCCCATGCGGGACCAGTCGCAGCGCAGCCGGTAGCCGTCGGCGGCGTAGACCTCGTACCAACCGCTATCGCCGGGGTGACTCTTCTGCGCGCGCCTCGGGGTCGAGGACGCTCCCCCGTGCCGTGCCAGAAACTCGCGAACTCTGTCCGTGCTGTCGGGCGACACGTCGCCATCGGGAATACTTCCATTCTCTTGTTGCACGGCCCACCTCTCGAGGGATAATGCGCTATCGGAAGCCGCCAGGGGAGCCGCCATGCCGGTTTCGGTCGTCGCATCGGCGAATTCCTGCACATAGCATAGGCAGCTACCCGGGGATTTCGCCACAACTCGCATCATAAGCTCGGGCCATGCCCATCTATGAGTGCGATGCCTGGCGTTTGCAATAACTTCGCCCGCGTCCCCTGTCCTCCCGATGTACATATCCCTACCGACGATGTGGACGCCTACAAGTTCCATCCGAGCCATCGGTGGATTTACGACAAGCCGCTGGTGGCGCAATCGCAGGGTCTGGCCTGCGGGCTGCACGACTCGACCGCGGAGCGGCCCGCCTACGGCGCGGCCCATTCGCCTTCCCTGCCGCAGCCCGAGTCAATGTGCCGGTAGCTTCTCGACCAGCCGGTCCGCGAGGGACGCCAGGCACATGCTGAACGCACGCGCTATCGAGGCGTAATCGTCGCCGTCGATCGGCGCGGTGAAGGTCTCACCGCCGACCAGATCGGCCTCCGAGGCGGCGTCGACGATTCGCCAGTGTGCTTCGAGCGTCGCTCGGCCCCCACGGTGTGCGGACAGGCGTACTACGTCGATCTTCATGCGTACCGGTTTCACACCGTCCTGATCGAAGCCCCGATCCGCGACCAAAATATCCGCGCGGCGCTGCTCGAGGTCGCGGGCCAATGTCTGGGCCACGAGATCGGATAGCGGCGCCGCCCAGCGTTCATGCTCGAGGACCAAGAGCCGATCTCCCGATGCCTCGACGATCATCTGCCGGCGATCGACCGGGGAGGGGATGGAGACGCCGAGAATGACGTGAGTCCCGAAGCCGGAGGCCGGGGGGCGCGCGGTCTCGGGCAGGATGCTGAGAGCGTAGAAGTGATCAGGCTGTCCCGCGCAGGCGGCGAGCGTGAGGGCCCAGACGGCCAGCGCCGCCGTGCGGATGCGGCGCCGGATCCTGGGGAGGTGTTCTTTGCGGTGAGTGTTCATTGCGGATCCGCCGGTTTACCCCGGATGAGCGCCTCGGGGTGACGCTCCAGATAATCGGCCAACGCGCTGAGAGACTTGGCGGCGCGGGAGAGCTGGAGCAAGGTGTCTCCCAGGTTGTTGTTCAGCGAGCCGCCTTCGGACAGCGCGTCCTTGGCATTCTTCATCGCGTCCTGCGCTTCCTTCAAGGTGGCGGTCACCTGCGGGGCGAGGCTGGCGTCCACATTGCGCATCACCCGGTCGGTGCTCTTCAGCGTTTGGTCGAGAGTCGCCAAGGTGGCGATCAGCTGATTCGATATCTGGTCGAAGGGCACCTTATCGAGCTTCTTGGCGACGCTTCCGATGGAGTCGGTGATCTCCTCGAGGCCGCCCGAGGCGGTCGGGAAGATGGGCGGGTGCTGGTCCCACGCCACGTTCTCGGCCGGAGCACCCTTGACCACATCCACAGCGATATATTTCTGACCGGTCAGAAGATTGCCGTCCTTGAGCTCCGCGCGCATGCCGTGCGCGACCATGCTGTCGATCATGGTATGCCCGCCGACATCGGACAGGTCGGCGCTCTTCGCGGTGGAAGAACGTGCCCGAGCTCGAATTCGCTGCGGAAAGATATCGACCTCCACCGGAAAGCGCAGCACCCCGGCCACACGGTCGTACTCGACCGAGAGGCGCTTGACCTCCCCGATGTTGATGCCGCGCAGGTCGACCGGAGCGCCCACCGAGAGTCCGCGCAGCGATCCTTGGAAGTACATGATGAAGGTCTCGGCGAGCGTATCGGCCTCGCGCATGGCCCGTTCCCGGTCGGAGTACAGCTTGAACGAAGTATCCGCCGCCACCTCGGCGGTCGATGTGGATTCCTTGGGTGACTGGAAAGCGACGCCGCCTTCCAGGATGGAAGCGATCGACTCGGTATGCAGTTTCACGCCTTCGGAGTCGATCGACATATCGACGCCGCTCGCTTGCCAGAAGCGCGTGTCCTGGGTGACGAAGGCATCGTAGGGCGAGTTGACGAACACCTTGACGGTGACGCTCGCGCCGCCCGGGTCCAGGGCATAGGCAACGACCTGCCCCGCGGCCATGTGCCGGTAGAACACCGTGGAGCCGATGTTGAGAGATCCGATATCGCCCGCGTGAAGGACGAATTCCCGTCCCGGCAAGTCCGCAGTCACGATCGGCGGCACTTCGAGACCGGTGAAGCGGTGCTCGGGCTCGCTCGAACGCCCGACATCGACGTCGATGTACGCGCCGGATACCAGCGTGCCGAGGCCCGAAATGTTCGCCCCGGTCACTCTCGGCCGCACCACCCAGAAGCGCGTGTCCTTGACCAGGTAGTCGCGGGCGTTGCGGTGAATTCTCGCCTCGACGATGACTTCCTTGCGATCCTTGGAGACGCGAATCTCCTTGACCTCGCCGATTTCCACCGCTTTGTAGCTGATCTTGGTCTTATTGGGCTCCAGATCGTCCGCCGTGTGGAAGGTGATTTCGATGCTGCTGCCTTCTGCGAGCTTTTCGCGCACCGCGAGAAAAGCGCCGACGAGGATTACGATGATCGGCAGGATCCACACATAGGGGACGCGCACTCGCCGGGGGGCGTCGGGCACTGCCGACGGCAACTCATCCAGGGGCGGCGGCATCACGCGGTCAACCACGGGTCTGGGTGTCCCACAACAGACGCTCGTCGAACGACTGGGCGGCGAGCATGGTGAGCACCACCACCCCGGCGAAGGCCAGCGCGGCGGGCCGCACTTGAACGGTGGCGAGCGATTGGATCTGGACCAGGGCGACCAGCAACGACATGGCGAAGACATCGAGCATCGACCAGCGTCCGACGAATTCCACCATGCGAAACAGCCGGCTGCGCTGCTGCGGCTGGCGAACGGACTTACGCGCGACCGCGATCAGAATTTCACCGAGCGCGATCAGCTTGAGGAGCGGTACCACGATGCTCGCGAAAAACACCAGGATGGCGACCGGCCATGATCCCGAATGAGCCAGCGAGATCACACCGCTCATGATGGTGTCGTCCTCATCGCTGAAGAAGGTGTGAGTTCGCATGACGGGCAGAACATTGGCGGGAATGTACAACAGCGCGGCGGTGATCACCAATGAGGCGGTCGTCGCCAGGCTGTGCGGCCGGCGCACGTGGATCGGGGAATGGCAACGGGGACAGCGCTGCTCGGACGCCACGATGGCGCGCACGGTGGCTCGGCAGCGGGTACACACCAGAAGGCCGAGACTTTGGCCGGTGACCGCTGCGCTCATCGCCGCCCTCGGTGTATCCATTGCCAGAACTGCTCGGTCGGCGTGAGGCTCGCGAGCGCCGTCAGCGTGAACATGAGAAGTCCGTAGGCGATCAGCGCGATACGCGGAGACACTTCCGCCTGTGACGAGAGCTTGACCAGGGCGACGATGGCCCCGAGCACGAACACTTCGCTCATTCCCCAAGGCCGTACCGCGGCGAGCACTCTGAACAAAGCTTCCTGGCCGGGAGCGCGGAACCCCATCCGCACCGGGACGAGCACGTACAAAAAAGTTAAGATCTGGGTCAGCGGCACCAGCACGGCGGTCAAGGCCACCAGTACCGCCAGGGTGGCGTAACCCTGATCGTACAGGCCGAGCGCGGCGCCCGTCAGAGTGGCCATCCGCGTGGATCCATTGACCTTGAAAGCCACCAGGGGATAGGCATTGGCAATGATGAACAAGACCAGGGCGGTCAATGCCAGGGCGATGGCGGTATCGACACCGGCCGCATTCGTGCGGTACAGCTCGGCGCGGCAGCGAACACAGCGGACGCGGGCGGCCGGCTCTATCTCGTCCAATCGATGCGCGAGATCACAGGCATGGCACACGATCACGGACACGTCGGATGGGTTCCTCTCATGAAGTATCGAAAAGTTAACACTCGAGTGTCTATGAATGCCCTCAGACATCGTGCCTTAATCACGTAGGACCGCACCCGTCCCGAGGATCAATTTAGTCGAATGCGCCTGGTTTTGCCCAGAATCTTCGTCTTGGTGTCGGCGGCGGCCGTTTTCACGATGCCCGCGCGCGCCGCCGATCCGCAATCGTATAAAGTAGAGCTGGTTTCGACGAGGGACGGAGCGATGGACTCGACGCTGCGCGCGACCTCGGACCTGGTGTCATTGCGGACCTCCGCGCCGGTGAGTCCGTACGGACTCATCGCGCGGGCGCGAAGCGATATCGACAGGCTGAAAACCGTCCTCGAGAGCTACGGCTACTATCAGTCGAGCGTCAACATTCAGATCGAGGGGGCCGCGCTCAATGCGCCGGGACTGGCGGATCAACTCATGGCGCTGCCGAAGAAGCAGGACGCGAAGATCCAGATCAAGTTCACCCTCGGACCGCTTTATCACCTGCGCAACATCACCATCGACGGCGAATTGCCGAAGTCGGCCGAGAATGCGCTGCCATTGAAGACCGGCGCCCCCGCCGTGGCCGCTTCGGTGCTGGCGGCGGGGGCGAAGCTGCTCTCGGTGCTCGGCGAACAGGGCTATGCGTTCGCCAAGGTCGATCCGCCGGTTGCCTACGAGGATAAGTCGGATCCGGTGCTCGATGTAACCTTCCACGTTGAAACGGGCGCCAAGGTGCGCATCGGGGAGATCAGCATTCGCGGCCTGAAGCGGGTCCACGAGAAGATCGTGCGCCAGAGGCTCCTGGTGCACACCGGCGATCAATACAACTCGCTCGCGGTCGAGCGGGCGCGGGCCGATCTCCTGAATCTCGGAGTATTCGCCGCCGTCAGCGTGCGGGTGGGATCCCGAGCGGACGACACGGGCGGAGTGCCGATCGCCTTCACGTTGCGCGAGCGGGCGCGTCATTCGATCAACGTCACCGCCGCGTATTCCACCGATCTCGGCGGCAGCGGCACCGTCTCGTGGGGGGACCGCAATGTGTTCGGCAACGGCGAGCAGCTGACCGTGACCACGTCGCTCCTGAATGCCGGGGGAAACTCCACCAACGGCCTTGGCTATGACGTCACTCCCAAATATGTCCTCCCGGATTTCGGCCACCGCGATCAGACGTTGCAGTTCTTCGTGGAGGCGAGGAAGCAGTACCTGGATGCATACGACCAGACCGCGACGATCGCCGGCGTGACGCTCAGCCGCAGGCTGAATCGGGAGTGGACCGTGAGCGCGGGCGTGTCGGCGGTGAACGAGAAGATCATTCAGGTCGTGGGGGTCTGCGGGCCGAAACCGTTGACACCATGCGAACCGCCGCCGCCGGCGGCGGAACAAAACGAAACGTTTCCAGTCGACCACACTTACTATTACACGCTCATCCAGCTGCCGTTCGCGGTCACCTACGACACGACCGACCTCGCCTCGCCGCTGGACGATCCCACCCACGGCATGCGCGATTCGGTGAGCATCACGCCGACCCACTCGCTGGGCGCAAGCAACGTGAGCTTTCTCATCGATACGATCAAGGTCGCGACGTATTTCGATCTCGATCACCTGCTGCCCACGAATCCCGGACGGAGCGTGCTCGCGGGCCGCGTCATCGTCGGTCTGGCGCAGGGCGCCGGCGAATGCAGTCCGCCGCCCGGTGAATGCAACCTGCCTCCCGACCAGCGGTTTTACGGGGGTGGCAGCGCCAGTATCCGCGGCTACGCCTACCAGGCGGTCGGGCCCAATTTTCCGAATACCGGCTATCCGGTCGGCGGCACCGCCCTGGTTGCGGGCGGTATCGAGTATCGCCAGCGATTCGGGCAGAATTTCGGCGCGGCTTTTTTCGTCGACGCGGGCCAGGTGAGCAACACGTTGACTGTCACGCCGGAGAACGTGTTCGTGGGTGTCGGAGGAGGCGTGCGCTACTACACGCCCATCGGACCGATCCGCTTGGATCTGGCCTTCCCGACCAAGACTACCGTCGTTCAGAATCAAAGTTTCCAGGTCTACATCGGACTCGGACAGGCGTTCTGATGCCGCGCAAAGCGCTCAAGATCGCAGCATGGGTGGCGGGGTCGGTCGCGGCGCTGGCCGCGCTCCTGGTGGCCGCCGTGCTGGTGGCCGGCAACACCGATTCCGGCCGAGCGATGATCGAGCGCCTGACGCTCGAGCTGACGGGCGGCATGGTGAAGCTCTCGGGCCTCGGCGGCTCTTTTCCGGCCTACCTCACGCTGCGCGAGCTCGAGCTCACCGACAAGCAGGGAGTGTGGCTGAGCGCCGACGGAATCGCGCTCACCTGGTCGCCGCTCGCACTCCTGGATCGGCGCATTTCCGTCGACAGTCTCGCGGTCGCGCGGGTGGACATGGAGCGCACGCCGCATTCGGAGGGGGGCGGCGGCAACGTGTCCATCCCGCATATCGAGGTGAGGCATTTCGATGCGCAGGACGTACGGCTGGGAGCGCAGCTCGCCGGCACAGCGGCGCGGCTTTCGCTCCGCGGCGGGCTGGAACTGCGCTCGCTCGAGGATGCGAGCGGCGATGTCGTCGCGCGCCGCATCGACGGCGACGGTGAATACACCGTACACCTGAGGTTCGACCCCAAGCGCATGGATGGGACGGTGTCGGTGCGGGAGCCCGCGAGCGGACCTCTGGAGAACATTCTGCAAGTGCCCGGTCTCGGCGCGCTTTCCGCGAACCTCAGCATCAGCGGTCCCCGCGAGTCGGAGCAGCTGGATCTCAAAGTGACTGCGGGTGAGCTGACCGCAACGGCCGCGGGCCGCGTCGACTTGCACCGGGAGTCGATGGATCTGGAATATGCCGTCGAGGCGCCCTCGGTGAGCCCGCGCCCGGACCTCAAGTGGCAACGGCTCTCCCTCAAGGGTGAGTGGCATGGAACACTCAAGGATCCGACGGCGAAGGGCCATCTCGAGGCGGACCGTCTGGTGCTTCCCGGCAATGCGGCGATCGCGGCGCTGCGGGCGGACCTCGCGGCAAGCCGGGCCACGATTTCGTTGCGGGGCGAGATAGCGGGGCTGCGCATCCCCGGTCCTCAGGCGGCGCTCTTCGAGAAGGACCCGGTGAAAATCGTCGCCTCGATGCGAGTCGCCGAGGATACGCGTCCGCTCACCGTGGAAGCGACGCATCGACTGCTATCCGTCAAGGCTCAGGCGATTACGGCGGGCCGGCAGAGCGTGTCACTGGATGTGCGCGTGCCGGATCTCGCTCCCTTCGCCGCGCTGGCGGGTGAGGACGTACTCGGCGCCGCGAACATCAAGGCGCAGATCGATTTCCGTGACTCCGATATCGGCCTGAAACTCGATGCCGCCGCCGGCTTGTCGGGAGGGACGGCTTCGTGGATCGAAATCGTGGGAAAGAGTGTGGCCCTCAAGGTCGCGGGCTCGATGTCCGACGACGCCTTCACGCTCGAGCGCGGCGAACTCGACGGCCGATCGCTGGTTCTCTCGGCGAGCGGCACGGCGGCGCGGCCGAAGGCCGGCGGCCCGATTTCTCCGCAGCCACGTTCCGCGGCCGAGGCCTGGGTGCGGAGCATTCAGGCGCATTGGGACCTGCGCGTGTCGGACCTTGGCATCCTCGGTGCCGAACTTGCGGGCTCGATGCAGGCGTCGGGGAGCTTGAGCGGGTCACCGGCATCCTTCAATAGCGACGCCACTTTGAAGAGCACGCTCTCGGTGCGCGGATCGGCTCCAGGCGATGTGTCCGCCGAGCTGCACGCGCGAGGACTGCCGTCCATGCCGAGCGCCACGATCGATGTGCGGGGAACCGTCGACGGCTCGCCGCTCACGCTGACGGCTTCCTTGGAGCGCCACGGCCGCAACGGCTTTCAAGGGTCGATACGGCGCGGCGAGTGGAAGAGCGCGCATGCCGACGGCGACCTGTCGTTCGCGACCGGCGTCGACGATGCGCGGGGTCACCTGCACGTCCAGATCGGTCAGCTTGCCGACCTCGACCGGGCGCTCGCGATGCAGCTGCAGGGAAGCTTGGACGGCGCCATGGATTTCACGCCCCGGGCGGGGCATACCCATGCGCAGTTCCGATTGGACGGCAAGGACCTGTCCGTCGGCAAGCTCTCGGCCACGATTCACTTGGACGGTGAGGGCAACACGAGCTCGGTCGCGGCGCAGCTCCGCGTGCAGTCGCCGAATCTGGGCGGTGTCCCCGCCGAGCTGACGGCGAGCGCGCTGGTGAATCTCGACACGCATCGGGTGCGCGTCGGCGAAGCGACCGTGGATTATCGGGAGCAGAAGCTCCATCTGCTGTCCCCGGCGGCCATATCCTACGAGAACGGGCTCAGGATCGAGGAGCTCAAGCTGGGCGCGCAGGACGCGGTCCTGCAAATCGAGGGCGAGCTCCTGCCCAAGCTGGACGCGCACGCTTCCTTGCAGCACGTTGATCCCAATCTCATCGGTGTGTTCCTGCCCGACCTGATCTCGGCGGGGAAGATCGAGGGCAATGCCCACCTCCAGGGCTCGTTCTCGGCGCCCACCGGCCGCGTCAGCCTCAACGCCCACGATATTCGTTTCGCGAGCGATCAGGCGCTCGGGTTGCCGGCGTTGAATTTGACCGCAGGCGCCGATCTGGCGGGCGATACGGCGACGCTCGATGTGCGATTGAGTGCCGGCAAGGCGTCTCTTTTCAGCATGACCGGGAAGACGCCGATGAACCCCGGCGGCACGTACGACCTCAAGCTGAACGGCAAGATCGATCTCTCGGTGGCCAATCCTCTGTTCGAGGCGCACGGCATGCACGTGGGAGGCGATCTCTCGGTGGACGCGACGGTGGGCGGTAAACTCGACGCGCCGCAGATCGCCGGCGCGGTCAAGCTTTCGGCGGGAAATTTTCGCGACTATGTGCGCGGAATGAACTTGACCGACATCACGGGCGAGGTCGACGGCAGCGAGGGAACCCTGCAGATCAAGACCTTCAAGGCGACCGCCGCATCGGGCTCGGTGAGCGTGAGCGGCAGTATCGGGGCTCTGCAGCCGAAGATTCCGCTGGATCTCAAATTGACCGCGAGCAAGGCGCAATTGGTGACGAGCGCCCTGGTGACGGCCAACGTCAACGCGGATCTGAGCGTCAAAGGCACGGCGCTCGAGCGGCTCGCGGTGGCCGGCGCGGTCCACATCAATCGGGCCGTGATCGGCATACCGGATTCGCTGCCGCCGGAAGTGGCGGTGCTCGACGTCCGGCGGCGCGGTCAACATGCACAGGCGGCGGTTGCAAAGCGGCTGGAAATCGGACTCGATGTCACGATCGATGCGCCGCGTGAGATTCTGGTGCAAGGGCGCGGTCTCGATGCGGAGCTCGGGGGAAGCCTGCGCGTCCGCGGAACGAGCGACGCGCCGCTGATCAGCGGCCCGGGATTCGACTTGTTGCGGGGCACGTTCTCGCTCGCGGGCTCGACGTTGACCTTCGACAATTCCAGCCGCGTGAGCTTCGATGGGGCGGGTATCAAGAAGAGCAATCTCGATCCGACACTCGATTTCACGGCGCAAAGCACGGTTCAGAACACGACGGTGAAGCTGCACATCTATGGATACGCGGACGCGCCGAAATTCGAGTTCTCGAGCACCCCCGCGGGCCTGGCTCAGGACGAGATCATGGCGCTGCTCCTGTTCGGACAGCCCGCCGCGCAGTTGTCGGCGCTGCAAGTGGCGCAGGTCGGTGCGGTGCTCGCAACCTTGAGCGGCGTCGGCGGCAGCGGCGGGAGCCCGCTCACCAAGCTGCAGAAGACCCTCGGGCTCGATCGGCTGAACGTGGGAGCGAATACCGTGCCGACCGCGACCGGGGGCACGGAAACCCAGGGCGCGGCCATTCAGGCGGGCCGCTACATCACCAAGCGGGTCTATGTCGAGGGCAAGCAGAGCACCACGGGGACGAGCCAGGTTCAGGTGGATGTCGATCTGACCAAGCGTCTGAAGCTGCAAACCCGTCTCGGCAACGGCACTGCCATTCAGGGCACGACACCGGACAACGATCCCGGGAGCAGCATCGGGCTGTCGTATCAGATCGAGTATTGACGGGCGCCCGGGCGAGGCGGACCTAGGATCCGGATCCGCCCTTTTTTTCCTTGATGGCGTCGAGGATGGCGTGCGGGTCGGTCGGCTTGGTCATCTGTTCCATGGGCTCACGCGCATGCTCGGGCGCCGCTCCGTGTAAATCTTTCACGCCGCGCTGCATCTGGTCGACCAGCTCGAGGATTTTGGTCACCTTCTGCTCGGTGAGCAGATTGATCTGCAGATCCAGATGCGAGCGATGCTCGGCCATCTGCGCCATGCGGTTCTGCCGGATCAACACCGCGACCGTCAGCAAGAGCGCATTCGAGCTCACGATGCCCTGGAGCCAGGAATAGGGGGGAGGATCGACGTGGCGCCAGCCGGCGTGCAAGCCCCAGGCGTTGACCAGGGCCCATGCGACGATGAAGGCGACGCTGAATACGAAGTACGCGGGGCTGCCGAAAATGGCGCTGATGCGCTCGATCACCCGCTGCGCGCCCGAGATTCCGGGCTGCGTGCGATCGTCGAATTTCTCGAGCAGCGCGAGGTTTTCCCGGGTGGGCGAGGAGAGGTCCATGCCCGTAGGACAGCGGCCGAGGTCAACTGGTTCGCGGCGGCACGGCGTAACGGTCGGCGAGCGACTGGTACAGCGGGCGAGACACCAGTCTCGACACGGCCGTGGCGATCGCGGCCGTCACCATCAGCGGCAGAACCATGGCGTGCTGCGCGGTCATTTCCATGACGATGACGAAGGAGGTGAGAGGCGCCTGAGTAACTCCCGCGAGATAGCCGCACATGCCGAGGATGGCGAAGGGGACGGCGGAGGATTGGCCCAGGTGGTCCGCGAGAAACTGGCCGAATCCCGCTCCCACCGACAGGGAGGGTGCGAGCAAGCCGGCGGGAATTCCGCTCAAATAGGACAAGAGCGTCGCCGCGGCCCGAGCCGGCGCATACACCCATGACAGATGGGCATGGTTTTCGAGAATCGAACGGGCCTCATCGTAACCGGTTCCGTAGGTGAGCGCTCCCGACGCGGCGCCGAGCGCAGCGACGCCCAAGCCGCAGAGCGCCGCGAACAGGGCGGGGCGCTCGGATCGAAGGCGCTGCAGGAGCCAGGGCAGGCGGTTGGCGCTCGCCAATGTCAGTCGACTGAAAATGCCGCCGCCCAGTCCGCAGAGCGCGGCGACCAACAGAACCTCCGGGGTGATGCGCGTGGCCAGGGACGCGACCTGGGGCTGCCCAAAATAGGTGTAGTCGCCGACCAGGGCGATTGCCACCACGCCGGCCAGGATCACGGTCGTGAGTGTGGTGCCGCTGGCGCGTTCTTCGAACGATCGCGACAGCTCTTCGATGGCGAACACGATCCCGGCCAAGGGAGTATTGAACGCGGCGGCGACGCCGGCGGCGCCGCCCGCCAGCACCATGGCGTGGCGCTGCGCGGCGATGCGACCCTTGGGCATCCAACGCGAGACGCTGTGCACGATGACGGCTCCCACATGCACCGTCGGTCCCTCCCGGCCGATCGAGCCCCCGCACAGCAGCGCCGCACCCGCGAGTGCCACGCGGCCGATCACCACCGCGGGCTTGAGGAACAGCTCGCCGAGCTCGCCGGATTCGGAGCGAATCGCAAAGATGGTTTGCGGGATGCCGCTGCCCTCGGCACCCTTGAAGTAACGCCGCGTCAGCCAGGCGATGGCGCAGAAGCCGAGCGGCGCCAGCAGCCAGGGTACGGCGCTCGAAATCCCGAGCAATCGTCTCAACCCCAGTTGCGCGAAGTCGGCGACTTTGGCGAAGCCGACGGCGGCACCGCCGACTGCCGCGGCAGCGCTCCACATGAGGATGCGCGCCTGCCAATGGCGATAGGAGATCAGGTGACGGAATTTCAAGCGAGCGCCAAATGGATTTGCATGGGCGCGAAATATAGCAGGGTATCGTCCATCAGCCTCGATTCCCCGCCGGTTGTGCTAACCTCGGCAGCCGTCCGGGGCGGTCTCGACCAGTAATGTTCAAATCCCGGCCGGGAACGCATGATGCACGCACAGTTCGGCGACGGTCTGATCGAGAAACGGTCGATTGATTATATCCCGCTCTCGGAGCGGCACGGCAAGGTCTGGCATCTCTGGCCGGTGTGGTTTTCGGGCGATGCCCATCTCGCCACCGTCGCCACCGGGGTCGTCGGAGTCGCCATGGGCGGCACCTTGATCTGGATGGCGGTTGCCGTGGTCCTCGGCTCAGCCCTCGGCACGTTCTTCATGGCGTTTCATTCAACCCAGGGCCCGCAGCTTGGTTTGCCGCAGATGATCCAGTCGCGGCCGCAGTTCGGGTACGTCGGCGCGCTGCTGGTATGGGGGGTGGCGTTGATCGCCTACATCGGCTTCAACGCCTTCAACCAGATACTCGCCGCACAGACGCTTCATTCGCTGTATGGCGCTCCCGGCACTCCAACCCTGGTGATATTTGCGCTGTTGTCGGTGTCGCTCGCGGCGCTCGGCTACGACCTCATCCACCTCGCGCAGCGCTGGGTCGCGTACGTGACCATCGTGTTCCTGCTGATCTTTACCGTGGCAGTGGCGATGAAGGCGCACTTCCCGGCGGAGCAGCTCGCGCTGGCCAGTTTTCGTCCCGTGCCCTTCCTGGCCCAGTTCTTTGCCGCCGCCGCCTATCAGGTGTCCTGGTCGATATACGTTTCCGATTATTCCCGCTATCTGCCGCGCGACGTGGGCGTCGGGCCCTCGTTCTGGTGGACCTATCTCGGCGCTTTCATCGGCGGCTCCTGGACCATGCTGGTGGGCACGGTGGCGGCGGCGTTGTACCCGAAACTCGAGTTCGTGACGGCGCTGCGCACGGCGGCGGATGCCGCGGTGCCGGGATTCGGCGCGCCGCTCCTGCTTTGCACGCTCGTCGGGCTCGTGACCATCACCACTCTCAATTTTTACGGCGCCTCGCTCACCCTGCTGAGCGTCATCGATTCCGTAACGCCCGGGCGAGCCACGCTTGCGCGCCGCATGCTGACCTTGCTCGTCTCGACGCTGGCGGCCACCGGCCTCGCGCTCGCTTCCACGGACGATTTCGTCGCGAAATTCGGTGAATTCCTCGCGGTGCTGCTGTACTTGTTCACCCCGTGGACGGCGGTCAACCTGGTCGATTTTTACTGGGTGCGACGAGGACACTATTCCGTGCGCGAGATCTTCAACCCGCATGGGATGTACGGACGTTGGAATTGGCGCGGCCTCCTCGCTTACGGAGTCGGCTTCGTGTCGATGATCCCGTTCTTCAACGTGCCCGGTCTTTACGTCGGGCCGGTGACGAAGATGCTGGGAGGCGCGGACATCGCCATGGTGATCGGGCTCCCGGTCGCGACGCTGGTCTACCTATGGTCTTGCCGCTCGTTCGACGTGCGGGCGGATCGGCGGAAAGCCGCGGCGGCGGACGTCGGGTTGGATGCGGGGGAGGCTGTTCGAGCGTAGCGGGATCACCGCGATCCGCTACCCGGGCGATAGCCGGCGCCGTTCATGTTGGCGCGGATCCTGGCGATCTCACCCTCGTCGGCATCCGAGTTCGCTTGGATGTCATAGATCGAGCCGCTCGGAAGTCTGAGTTCGTCCTTGACGAACGGGACCAGCTCGTCACATGAAATAGAGCTTCCCTGCGCTTCGCCGGCAAGAGCGACGATGCATTTGCGGCGTTTGCCATCGAACGTCACGGTGAGGTCCGGCCGAGAAGCAACCGGCGCCGGTTCCTGGCCGGTTGTTGATTTTCCGCAGGCGGCGAGCAGAATCAAGGTCGAGGCGAATACCGAGCGAACGCGCATCGAAGTCTCCCCAGTAAATCAGCGACGTCGGGATGCCGTGCGATAGTACCTAATTCTTCAACCGATACCCCGTCTTGAAGATCCAGCCGATGATGCAGAGGCAAGCGGCGAAAAACCCGACCGTCATGCCGAAGCTCACCGCGATGTTCACGTCCGCCGTTCCGTAGAAGCACCAGCGGAACCCGCTAATGAGATATACGACGGGATTGAACAAGCTGAACGCGCGCCAGGCGGGAGGCAGCATGCTGATCGAGTAGAACGCTCCGCCGAGGAACGTCAGCGGCGTGACCACGAGCGTGGGAATGAGTTGCAATTGCTCCCAGCCCTTTGCCCAGAGCCCCAGAATGAATCCGAACAGGCTGAAGTTGACCGCGGTCATCAGCAAAAAGCCCACCATGAGCAGGGGGTGTTCGATCCTTATCGGGACGAACATCGATGCGGTCGCGAGGATCACCAGGCCCAGCACCACGGACTTCGAGGCGGCGGCGCCGACATAGGCGACGACGATCTCGGCGTACGAGATGGGCGCGGACAGAATCTCGTAGATGGTGCCGATGAACTTGGGAAAGAAGATCCCGAACGAGGCGTTCGCAAGGCTCTCCGTGAACAATGCCAGCATGATCAAGCCGGGCACGATGAAGGCCCCGTATTGCACGCCGCTGACGGCGCTCATCCGGGATCCGATCGCAGCGCCGAACACCACGAAGTAGAGCGATGTGGTGATGACGGGAGTTACGAGGCTTTGGACCAGGGTCCTCAAGGCCCGGGACACTTCGAATCTGTAGATGGCCCAGATGCCGTGACGGTTGATCCTCATGCGCGATCGCTTACCAAGCTGACGAAAATATCCTCGAGCGAGCTTTGATGCGTCTGCAAGTCGCCGATCGCGATGCCGAGATCGGCGACGCGCTGGAGCAGCGTCGGAATGTCGAACGCGCTGTTGCCGTCGAACGTGCACACGAGATCCTGCCCCTCGTTCTTGAGTTCGAGCCCCCAGGCGGCGAGCTCGCCGGGAACGCGGGTCATCGGCGCCTTCAGATGCAGCGTGAGCTGCTTCTTGCCGAAGCGCTTCATCAGCGCTTCCTTCTGCTCGACCAGGATGAGCGTCCCTTTGTTGATCACGCCGACCCGGTCGGCCATTTCCTCGGCCTCCTCGATGTAGTGCGTCGTCAGGATGATGGTGACGCCGCGCGCCTTCAAGGCTCGAACGAGGTTCCACATGTCCCGACGGAGCTCCACGTCGACTCCCGCGGTCGGCTCATCCAGGAACAGGATATCCGGCTCGTGCGACAATGCTTTTGCAATCATCACGCGGCGCTTCATGCCGCCCGACAACGTCATGATCTTGCTGTCGCGCTTCTCCGTGAGGGACAAATCGCGCAGCAGCCCGGCAACGAAATCCGGGTTCGGCGGGCGGCCGAACAATCCGCGGCTGAAAGTGACCGTGGCCCAGACCGTCTCGAAGGAGTCCGTCGTGAGCTCCTGGGGCACGAGGCCGATCTTCGAGCGCGCCGCGCGGTACTCGCGCACGATGTCGTGACCGTCGGCGACGATGCGGCCGCTGGTCGCCGTGACGATGCCGCAGATGATGTTGATGAGCGTGCTCTTGCCCGCTCCGTTGGGGCCGAGGAGGGCGAAGATCTCGCCCTTGCGTATTTCGAGGTTCACGGGCTGCAGCGCGTGCACGCCGGAAGCGTACGACTTCGTGACGTTCTCGATCGAGATGATGGCCGGCATCCGCGTTGAATCCGAGCGCAGGCGCGTTCAGCCGTGCGCGATCCGCTTGATCAGCGCGGCGGTGAATTCAGCGGTGGTCGCGTTGCCGCCGAGGTCGCCCGTTCTGACCTGATCCACGTTCAAGGTCTCGCCTATCGCGGTACGCAGCCTCTGCGCCATTTTCGGCAGCTTGCAGTGATCGAGCATCATGGCGGAGGCGAGCAGAAGCGCAATCGGATTGGCGATGCCCTTGCCGGCGATGTCGGGCGCCGAGCCGTGCACGGCCTCGAAGATGGCGGCATTGGCGCCGATGTTCGCGCCCGGCGTCATTCCGAGGCCGCCGACGAGCCCGGCGACGAGATCCGACAGGATGTCGCCGAACAGGTTGGTGCTGACCAGGACGTCGAATTGCCAGGGATTCAGCACGAGCTTCATGGCGCAGGCATCGATGATGACGGTGTCGAGCGCGAAGCGTCCCTTGTACTTGCGTTCGTAGAGCTCGAGCGCGGTCTCCAGAAAGATCCCGGTGAGCGCCTTCATGATATTGGCCTTATGGACGATCGAGACTTTCTTGCGGCCGGTGGCCACGGCGTGCTCGAAAGCGAACTCCAAGAGTCTGCGGCTTCCTTGCCGGGTATTGACGCCGGTGGCCATTGCGACGGCGTGCGGATCGTCGTCGATCTGAATGTAATGCTCGTGGCCGATGTACAGGCCCTCGAGATTTTCGCGCACCACGACGAGATCGATATTGTCGAAGCGGCCGCCGGGAATGAGGGTGCGGGCCGGGCGAAGATTCGCGTAAAGCTTGAACTCCTCGCGCAGCCGGACGTTCGACGACCGATAGCCGCCGCCGGAAGGAGTCTCGAGCGGGCCTTTCAGCGCGAGGCGCGTACGTCTGATGCTCGCGACGGCTTGCGGAGGCAGCGGGTCTCCGGCGGTCCTCACGCCTTCCAGGCCGGCGGCCTGCCGATCCCACTGGAAGGGCGCTCCGAGGGCGTCGAGGGCTGCGAGTGCCGAATCGACGATCTCGGGACCGATGCCGTCTCCCGGGATCAGGGTGGCCGGAATCGACTGTGTCATCTCAGATCCTTACTCATGGGAACAAATTCGATGCTCTCGCCGGCGCCGAGATCGTATCGCACCATCGCGCCGCCGACGTAGCCTCGGGCGGCGTACAGCTTCAAGCCCGGAAGCGTGGCCATCAGTTCGGCCCGCGCGAAGCCGCGGGCGAGCGCCTCTTTCTCGCAACGCTCGAGAAGGGCCGTTCCGACGCCTCGCCTTGCCTTGGAAGGCTCGACGAAGAACGCGCGGATCTTGGCGGCCTGGGTCGCGGGATCGAGCGGGGAGCTGTCGCGGCCGGAACGTGCGTCGCCCCCAAACAGCGTGGACCGGAAGCTCCAGCCGCCGCATCCTGCCAGCTCGCCATGCTCCTCGGCTACAAAGTACGTCTCATCGTCGATCAGCTGGGTGTCGATGCCGAAAGCGCCGCGCAGCGCCCCGTCGACCTGCTCGGGACGGTACTCCCCGGTGCTGAGGCCGCGGGCGGAGCGGGCGATCAGCGCGGAGAGCCGAGGGATGTCGGCTCGTGTCGCCAGGCGTAATGCGATGCCCACTGCTCGTTGATCCGCTTGGGACACGCTACGAAAAGATCTGCGCGGCATTCATGTTCGCGGCATTTTACCCATAAGCTTCGCCGGAGTATTCAGCTTGCTGCGGTTGACGTACACTCTCGCGTCCGGGATGCAAAGTGGCCGCATAGCGGCACGAGATTGGAGGGGATCAAGTGGGGCTCGCGCACGAATCTTAGATGCGCGATGGCTGCGGTGCGGTCATCGGCCGGCCGCTCGTTTTCTCATTGGATTCCGGTTTCTCGAAATAGGGGCCGCATCCCGCATGCGCAGCGAGGCTTAACGAAATGACCATGACTTTTCTACGAGCGACACCCGTTTTCTGTGTGCCTGTCCTCCTATCCGCAACCTTCGCCGCCGGGGTAGTCCGGGCCGCCGAGTTCCCGAATCCCTTGCCGCCGGACCCGACCCTCCAGGTGGCGAAGCTTCCCGCCAAGTATCCGACCGGCTGGGCGTTTCTCAATTACGCCGGCGACCGGATCGAATTGCGAAACGTCGGGGCCGATTCCCGCGAGGTGAAGGCGCAGCTGCAGGCGCGCGACTCCGCGACGCTCCTGGTCTCGGACAAGAGGCCTGAAGTCTACGTGGCGGATACGGTGTGGTCGCGCGGCGTGCGCGGCACGCGCACCGATTTCATCACCATCTACGATTCCCAAACCATGAACGCGGCGGGAGAAATCGTCCTGCCCGGCGCCAAGCGCGCCCTGATGACGGCCATGGAGGGCATGTTCGCCTTCACCGACGACCAACGGATGGCCCTGGTATTCAATTTCACCCCGGCTGCCTCGGTCACGGTGGTGGATCTGGTCAAGCGCCAGCTCCTGGGCGAGATCGATATTCCGGGCTGTTCGCTGGTGTACCCGTCCGGCGCGCGCGGATTCTCCACGCTGTGCTCGAGCGGGACGCTGCTGAGCATCAAGCTGGACGCCAACGGCCAGGTCGCCGGCCGCAGCGAATCCAAGCAATTCAACCCGCTCGACACCGATCCGCTGTTCACGGCAAGCGCCATGCTGAACGGGATTCGGTATTTCCCGAGCTTGCATGGACGCATCCAGCCGATCGACATGAAGACCGAGGAGACGAAGGTGCTTCCCGATTGGTCGCTGGTCTCCCCCGAGGAGAAGGCGGCGCATTGGCGGCCAAGCGGCTGGCAAATCCTTGCGAGCGACGATAAGTCGCTGCTGTATGTCCTGATGCAGCCGAATGCCGAGGAGGGGACGCATAAGAATCCCGCCACCGAGGTGTGGGTGTTCAATCCCGCCACCAAGGCGCGCGTGAAGCGGCTGCGTCTCGTGCGGCCCGGCTCTTCGATCGCGCTGACGCATGGGCCGGAGGCGCTCCTGCTGGTTCAAGCGGGAGATCGTCTCGATGTGTACGATCCGCAAGGCGGAAGTCTGGTGCGCAGCATGGATCTGCCGGGTTTTCGCACGCGCATGGACATCGAGACGTTTCATTGATGACGGCCGTCGCTGCCAGCGCCGCGGTGGCGTCGACGCCGGGCGTCGATCAGATTTTGGCGGCCCAACTAGCCGCGTTCCTCGCGTTGCTGCTCGCAGCGTCGGCTGCGCATAAATGGCTGCGCTGGGAGCATACCTTGGGCGTGGTGCGCGATTTCGGGGGCGTGCCGCGCGCCGCCGCCCCGGCCGTATCGGTGACCGTCGGCTTGGCGGAATGGCTGGCGGCGGGGCTCTTGTTTCTGCCGGCCTATCGGGTGCTCGGGGCGCTGCTCGCGGCCTCCATCGTGACGGCGTACTTGACGCTCATCGTGCGTGCGCTGCTCTCGGGCCGCCGCGATGTCGATTGCGGCTGCAGCTTCGGGCCGGGGCGGCACCGGCTCGGCGCATTCGAAGCGGGCCGCAACGCGGTGCTCGCGGCCATGGCGCTGTTCGTGGCCGCCTCGGCGGCGCGCGGCGGTCCAAGCGTCGCGACCTCTCAGGTACTGGGGGCGGCCGCGCTGCTCGCGCTGTACGGCGCGCTCGATCAGGTGATGGGGCTGCAGCCCATGCGCAAGGGTGCGGTATTGTGAGCGGGGAACGGTCATGAGCTTCGTCATTGCCTCGCAGGCCGCTCTCTGGGTGGCGATTCTGGTCCTCGGCGTCATCTGCATCGCCCTCGCACGGCAGATCGGCGTGCTCCACCAGCGCATCGCGCCGGCCGGAGCGCTCTCGCTGCGACAGCCGCTGAAGCTCGGTGAACTGACGCCGGAGATGAGCTTGAACGGATTGGACGGCTCGACGGTGAGGATCGGCGGCGTACGCGGCGGCCGCAGCCAACTGGTGCTGTTCGTTTCCCCGGACTGCACGGTGTGCGAAGCGCTGCTGCCGGCGGTGCGCTCGGCTCATGGAGCGGAGCGCAGTTGGCTCGATATCGTGCTCGCGAGCGACGGCGAACCGGCGAAGCACGCCGAGTTCGTGCGCGACAAGGGCCTCGCGAAGTTTCCATACGTCATTTCCGAGCATTTGGGGCGCAGCTTCGGTGTCGCAAAGCTGCCCTACGCGGTGTTGATCGACGAAGCGGGAAAGCTGTCCGCGACCGGACTCGTCAACACCCGGGAACATTTGGAGAGCTTGTTCGTGGCCAAGGAAAAGGGCGTCGGCAACATTCAACAATTCCTACGGTCTGGCGACCAGAGGCGTGTGTCTTCGGGAGAATAGCGTGGCTCAATTCGATCAATTGACGGAAAAAGTATTGCGCGGCATAGCGAGCCGCACTTCCAGGCGCAGCATGTTCAGCATCCTCGGCGGGTTGCTGGCGGGCGCCGCGAGCTTGCCGCTCTTGCCGGTGGCCAAAGGCGCCGAGGGAGGGGATGTGAACCCCGACGATCCGAATTCCGGCGAGCGTTCGCCGGTGTTGTCGGGTAATCCCCAAGATCCGGGCGATCGCACCAAATGCGATTACTGGCGATATTGCGCAATCGACGGATCGCTGTGCACCTGTTACGGCGGCAGCATCACGAGTTGTCCGCCGGGCACGGAAATGTCGCCCATCACCTGGATCGGGACTTGCCGCAATCCCGCCGATCAGCGCAACTACATCATCTCGTACAACGATTGCTGCGGCGGCGTGGCGTGGGGACGGTGCGCCTGTCAGAACAACAACGGCGATCGCCCGGTGGTGCGTCCGCAAACCAACAACGAGGTGACCTGGTGCTTCGGGACCAAGAGTCAGTCCTATACCTGCACCGTCGCCTTGATCTTGGGCGTCGCCCTTGAGAAGAAGTAATCCGATGCGCAGCCCCGGACGCATCGCCGGGCCTTGCAGATGACCGCGCAGAGCCGCTGCGGGGCGGTGCTCGGCGCCGTGCTGTCCGTGGCGGCGCTGTGCCCGACCTCGGCGATCCGCGCGGCGGCGCCCGCCGCGCCACCGCCGACCCCTGCCTCACCGGCCGCCGCGCCATCGCCCGCCTCGGCGCCCCCGTCCGCTCCCGCAGGCGTGACCAACGTGCAGCTCGCGTGGCAGAACTGGGCCCTCAATTGCCAGGGGTGTCACCGCCTGGACGGCACCGGTTCGGATGCAACCGCGCCGAGCCTCGCCGGCACCGTCGCCAAGTTCTTGTGGGTTCCGGGCGGACGCGAGTACCTGATTCGCGTGCCCGGAGTCGCGACCTCGCCGTTGTCCGACGCGGATCTCGCCGAAGTAATGAACTGGATGCTATGGCGCTACGACCGGGAGCACCTGCCGTCCAATTTCCGGCCGTTCACGGCGGCTGAGATGGGCCCGTTGCGATCGCGACCCCTGCGTCTCGAGGCCGCCGGGATGCGACGCGATCTGTTGACCAAAGCCGAAGCATCCGGGCCGCCGTGACGGAGGCGCCGCGTGAGGAGGTACTCAGCACCACCTGTCCGCGGGATTGCTACGATTCCTGCGGAATCACCGTCATCAAGCGCGACGGCGCGGTCGTTGCCGTGCGCGGAGACCCGAATCACCCCGTGAGCCGCGGCGCGCTCTGCGGCAAGTGCTCGACGGCCTATAACCGGGAATGGCGGGATCCCCGCCGGCGCTTGACGCAGCCGTTGAAGCGCGTGCGACCCAAGAGCCGCTTCGAAGGGGCCGCGCCCGAACGGAACGACTCGTGTTTCGAGCCGGTCAGCTGGGACACGGCGATCGGCGAGATCGCCGCGCGCCTCGGCTCGATCGTGCAGTCGCACGGAGCGCGCACCATTTTGAATGCGCATTACACGGGAACCATCTCGTTGCTCGCGGGCATCGCGCCGATGCGCTTTTTCAACCGGCTCGGCGCCACGGAGGTTACTCCGGACACCATCTGCAATATGGCCGGGCACGTCGCGCTCCGATATACCTACGGAACGTCGCTCGACGGCTTCGATCCGCGCACGGCCAAGGATGCGGCATGCATCGTCGTGTGGGGAGCCAACCCGCACGCATCGGCGCCGCATGCGCACGACCATTGGCTCCCGGAAGCGCCCGGCAAAATCATCGTCGTCGATCCCATTCGCACACCCACCGCGGCCGAGGCCGACATTCACCTGCAGCCCTTCCCCGGCAGCGACGCGGCGCTTGCGTTCGCACTCTTACACGTCATCTATCGCGATGGGCTGATCGACGAGACTTTCGTGGCGCGCCACGTGCTGGGATGGGAGGAACTCAGGCCCACGATCGCCGCCTGCGATCTCCACCGGCTTGGCGCGGCGACCGGCGTTGCGGTTGCGCTGATCGAAGAGGTTGCGCACCTGTATGCACAGGGTCCTTCGCTTCTCTGGCTGGGCCAGGGATTGCAGCGGCAGACGACGGGCGGCAACGTGATGCGCGCCTGCGCAGCGCTGCCCGCCCTTACCGGCAATCTCGGCAAGCCTGGCGCCGGCTTTTTGTACTTGAACGGCAACCTATCTCAGCGCCGAATGGATGAGGCTTATCTGTCCGGCGCGCACTTCGTGGACGCGCGCGAAGACGGCGCGGGGGCCATCGCCGCGCCCGTGAGCCATATGGATCTCGCCGACGTTCTGGAGGATCGCGCCCGCTCGCGCGCGCTGTTCGTGTGGAACATGAATCCATTGGGCTCGTGCCCCAATCAGGCGCGCTTGCGGCGCGCGCTGGAGCGGGAAGACCTGTTGACGGTGGCGGTGGACCTATTTCCCACCGACTCGACAGCCATCGCCGATTACGTGCTGCCGGCGGCGAGTTTCCTCGAGTTCGACGACATCGTCGCTCCTTATTTCAATTTGAGCCTGTCTGCTCAAGCCAAAGTCATGGAGCCTTTGGGAGAGGCATTGCCGAATCTGGAAATCTTCCGCCGCCTGGGCCGCGCCATGCGCTTCGAAGAGGCGGAATTTCAGGAGAGCGACGCGGAGATCCTGGAAACATTGATGACGCGCAGCGGTCTCGGGGAGAGCTTCGAGTCGCTGAAGGTCAAGGGAATGATCTGGGTTCCGAACGAGCCGGCATTGCAATTCGCGGACGGCGTCTTCGACACCCCGAGCGGCCGCATCGAAATCGCGAGCGGGCGCGCCGAGGCCGACGGCTTGCCGAGACTGCCCCAATGCTGGAGCGATGCCCGGCCGTCGGCCGGGAAACTCCGGCTGCTGTCCCCGGCGCACGCCTGGCTGTTGAATACCACGTTCGGTAACGTCCGGAAGATCACCGTCCGGCTGGGCCGGGCCACCGTCCTGCTGCATCCGTCGGACGCGGCCGAGCGGCACTTGAGCGAGGGCGATCTGGCTCTGGTCCACAACCAATGCGGGAGCCTCGATCTCGAGGTCGTCCTGTCGCGCGACATCCCGCGCGGCGTCGCCGTTGCGCACAAGGGCCGCTGGCTGACTCACGATGCGGCGCACGCGAACGTCAATGTGCTGAATCCAGGGAGCAAGAGCGACATGGGCGACAGCACGGCGGTGCACAGCGTAGAGGTCTTGGTCGAGGCCGCGCCGCGATGAGTGTCGAGACCGCGGACGGCGCCACACTGCACCGCTCGCTCGGATATTGGGATCTCGTGCTCTATGGGCTCGCGTATATCGCGCCTTTCGCGCCCCTGACCACGCTCGGCTTCGTCTGGAACGAATCCAACGGCCTCATCATGCTCGCCTACGCGTTGGGCGGCGTGTGCATGTATTTCACCGCGCGAAGCTACGCGACGATGACCGAAGAGCTTCCGTCCGCGGGCTCGGTATACGGCTTCGCCCGCCACAGCCTCGGAAAGTTCCCGGGATTCATCGCGGGCTGGATGATACTGCTGGACTATCTATTGATACCCGCGTTCGTGTACGTGCTGGTGGCCGTCGCGCTGCAGACGCTGATTCCGGGCGTCGACCGGGCGGTGTGGATCATCCTGCTAGCCATCGTCACCACGAGCGTCAACTGGTTCGGCATCAGTGTGACGGCACGGGCCAACTTCGTCGCCGTCGCGCTGCAGGTCCTGGTGCTGGTGGGCTTCATGGGGCTCGCCATCATTGCGATTTACTCCGGCAAGGGCAATGGCGCGCTGACGCTGAAACCGCTGTTCGATTCCGCGGCCTTCAACGCCGGCAGAGTCTTCGGCGCCACATCGATCTGCGTGATGTCGTTCCTGGGGTTCGATGCCGTCTCGACGCTCGCCGAGGAAGTCAAAGGCGGCGACCGGCGCATGGTCGGAAGGGCAATCATCGCGGTATTGATGCTGTCGGCCGTGTTCTTCGTGACACTCACCTGGGTGCTCGGCAATCTCCTGCCCGGCATCGCCATCAAGGATTCCGCTGCCGCCACCTATGAGCTCGCCGCATGGGCGATCGGACCCTGGGCGGCGGCGGTGCTCGCCTGGACCAATGCGGTGGTTGTCGGTCTCTCGAACGCGTTGCCGATGCAGGTGGGCGTGGCGCGGGTGGTCTTTGCGATGGGCCGCGATCGGCAAATGCCGCGTGCATTTGCCCGGGTGCATCCGCGCTACCGCACGCCCTACGTCGGGATGCTGGTGACCTCGGCCATCTCGCTCGGGGTCGGGTTGATCATGGCGAACCGGCTCGACGACCTGGCGTCGATCGTGAATTTCGGCGCGCTCAGCGGGTTCCTGCTGTTGCATGCCTCCGTGGTGGTGCGATTCGCGGTCAAGCGGCGCTCGCGGCAAATCGTGGCGCATTGGATCGTGCCGATTTGCGGGTTCCTGGTCGTGCTCGCGGTGTTTTCCGGCATGAGCGGGCTTGCCGCCAAAGTCGGATTGACCTGGCTTGCCGTCGGCTTGGTCTACGGTGTCGTGCTGAAGGCCAAGCAACGCGAGCAGTTGCACGCGCCGTTGTGAGTGTAGGAGGAGTCTGACGCCGCCATCAGATTTTCGGAACAGGCAAAGCGTTGCCAGGCCGCTCGTGAACGATTAATTTGCCAAGCGATGTGCAGGGCGCCTGCGCCCCCAGGGGAGAATACAATGAGCGGCAAGGCGTCGATTTCGACGACATTCCAAAAGCGCAGCGCCGATATTCAAGCTTCCTGGATGCAACAGCTGTCGAATGTATCCGTGTCCTCGAGCGGGCGGATTGCGAACGAGGATCTCAAGCGTCAAGCCGGCGAGTTTCTCAAGGTATTCGCCGCGGCGATCAAGAGCGGACGCACCGACTCGATCGACGGCTCCGAGTGGGCGGAAGTTCGCTCCTTCCTGGAGGATCTGTCGCGTCAGCGCGCGCTCGTCGGCTTCGGGTCCGACGATACCGCGACGTTCGTCTTCTCGCTGAAAAGACCGTTGTTCGAGGCGCTCCGGGTCGAAAGCCTCACCGACCCGCAGCAATTGGCCGACGATATATGGACCGTCACCTTGCTGCTCGACGCGCTCGGCTTGCACACCGTCAAGGCGTATCAGCGCGCCCGCGAGGACGTGATCCACCGCCAGCAGCAAGAGCTCCTGGAGCTGTCCACGCCTGTCGTCAAGCTGTGGGACGGCATCCTGGCGCTGCCGATGATCGGCACCCTCGATTCCGCCCGCACCCAGATCGTGATGGAATCGCTGCTGCAAAAAATCGTCGACACCGAGTCGGAAATCGCCATTCTGGACATCACCGGCGTCCCCACGGTGGATACGCTGGTGGCGCAGCACTTGTTGAAGACGGTGACCGCCTTGAGGCTCATGGGGGCGGAGTGCATCATCAGCGGGGTGCGGCCGCAGATCGCGCAGACCATCGTGCATTTGGGCGTGGACCTCCAAGGGGTTACCACCAAGGCCAATTTGGCCGACGCGCTGGCGCTGGCGTTGAAGCGGATCGGCGTCACATTCACGCGGCAATAGGCAATGGATCGCATACCGATATTGCGGATGGGCAGGTTTTTGCTCGTCACGCTGCAAGTCGACATGCACGATCAGCTGGCGCTGCGCCTGCAGGACGATCTGACCAATGCGATTCAAGTGAAAGAGGCGAAGGGCGTGCTCATCGACATCTCCGCGCTCGAAATGGTGGATTCCTTCATGGGCCGGATGATCGCGGACATCTCGGGAATGGCGCGCATTCTGGATGCGAGGACCGTGCTCGTCGGTATGCAGCCGGCCGTCGCGATCACGCTGGTGGAGCTGGGATTGTCGCTGCCGGGGATCGACACGGCGCTGAACGTCGAGCGGGGAATGCGCCTGCTGGAAGGCGCGCTGAGCGATGGCGACGGTCACCGGCCGCGGTGAGCAACCGCTGCGGAACGAGCACGACATCGTGCTCGGCCGGCAAACGGTGCGCCAGCTTGCGAGGGAGGCGGGCTTCTCCCTGGTGGATCAGACCAAGTTTGTCACGGCTGCGAGCGAACTCGCCCGCAATGCGCTCATTTACGGCGGCGGGGGGGAGCTCAAATGGGAGACCTTGCACGACGGAATTCGACGCGGAGTGCGGCTCTCGTTCGAGGATCACGGGCCTGGAATTCCCGATCTCGAGCGGGCCTTGACCGACGGCTGGAGCTCGGGCACCGGACTGGGTTTAGGCCTCCCCGGGGCGCGGCGCCTGGTGAACGAGTTCGAATTGCATTCGACGGTCGGCGTGGGAACCCGGGTGATCATCACCCGGTGGAAATGACGGTTCGACTCATCCGGGGATCGGCGCAGTTGCGTTCGCCGGCCCGGGATCAGAGCGATATCGGCGAATGCAGGCGCATCGCGCAAAAGTTGGCGCAGGCGCACGGTTTCGACGAGGAGGAGACGGGCAAAATTTCCATCGTCGCCACGGAACTCGCTACCAATCTCGTCCGCCACGCCGGCGGCGGAGAGATGCTGTTGCAGATCCTGGAGGACGGCGTGACGCCGCAGTTCGAAATGATGGCGATCGATCGGGGGCCCGGGATGCGGGATGTCACCCAATGTCTGCGCGACGGCTACTCGACCTCCGGGACCGCCGGTACAGGTCTCGGTGCGGCCTCGCGCTTATCGACGGCATTCGATTTATTCTCGGAGGCCGGCAAGGGCACCGTCGTGCTGTCGAGAGTGGCGCGCAGGTTGAATGCAATCTCGCGTTCGGCCCCTCCCACGGCGCCGGCCTCCACCGGGCGCCTGGAGTTCGGGTCGGTCTGTGTCCCGGTGGCGGGGGAATCGGAATGCGGCGACACTTGGCGGGTCGCCGCCGAAGGGGCGCGAGTCTCGCTGCTGGTCGCCGACGGGTTGGGGCATGGCGCACTTGCGGCGAGCGCGTCCTACTCGGCGGCGGAAATCTTCGAAGCCCGCCCGTTCGACGACCCGTCCTCGGTGCTGCAAAACATGCATCGGCGCCTGGCGGGCGGGCGGGGCGCAGTCGCGGCGTGCGCGCAGATGCGTGCACCGGGCGAAAAGCTGGTTTATGCAGGGGTCGGCAACATCTCCGCCGCAATCGTCGAACCGGGCCGTTCGCGGGGGCTGGTATCCGTCAATGGGACGCTGGGGGCTCAGTTGCCGCGCAGCCGGCAGTTCGATTACGACTATCCCGCGGAGGCGCTGGTGGTCATGCACTCGGACGGCCTGTCGGCGCGCTGGCAGCTCTCCGCACATCCGGGCCTCCACTTGCGCCACGCGGCGGTCATCGCCGGCGTGCTGTTCCGCGATTTTGCGCGAAAGCATGACGATGCGACCGTATTGGTTGCACGGCATCGGTCATGAGCGAGATCGAGGCTCTCAAGGAACAAATCCTCCGTCAGCAGTCGGAGCTCGAGGGCTTGCATGCGGAACTTGCGGAGACCAACAAAGGGGTCGTTGCGCTCTACGCCGAACTGGATCAAAACGCACTGCAGCTGCGCGAGGCAGCGGATCTCAAGAGCAGATTCCTGTCGTACATGAGTCATGAGTTCCGCACGCCGCTCGCTTCGATCACCAGCGTGTCGGATATCTTGTTGGCCAGAATGGACGGACCTCTGACGCAGGAGCAGGAACGGCAATTGAGGTTCGTGCAAGGGAGCGTGCGCGAATTGTCCGAGATGGTCGACGATCTGTTGGACCTCGCCAAGGTGGAGGCGGGACGCATCTCGATCTCGCCCGAATGGTTCGATATGGTGGACCTTTTCTCCGCGCTGCGAGGCATGTTCCGGCCGATCGTGGGCGTGGGCTCCGTATCGCTCATTTTCGAGGAGCCCGAGGAGGTGCCGCCGATCTATACGGACGACAAGAAGCTCGCGCAGATCCTGCGAAATTTCATCTCCAATGCCCTGAAATTCACCGCCGAGGGAGAGGTGAGAGTGAGCGCCCGGATGATCGACGGCGCGATGATCGAGTTTGCCGTGACCGATTCCGGTATCGGCATCGCCAAAGAGCATTTGCCGGCATTGTTTTCGGATTTCGTACAGATCGACACGCGCATTCAAAAGCGTCTTCGCGGCACGGGCCTCGGTCTGTCGCTCGCCAGGAAATTCGCGGAGCTGTTGGGCGGAAGCGTCGCCGTCGAAAGCGATTTGGGCAAGGGATCGCGCTTCTCCGTGCTGATTCCGATCCGCTACCCGGGCGGCGCGCCATGATCGATCCGCGCGAAATCACCAAGAAGTCCGGACCGATCCGCATCCTCGTGGTCGACGACAATCCCGCGGCGCTCTACGCGACGGCGCGGGTTTTGCGCTCGGCCGGCTACGAAGTACTCGAGGCGGCGACCGGAGCGGCAGGTCTCAAGGCCGCGCCGCTGGCGGACCTGATCGTGCTCGATATCAATCTGCCCGACATGGACGGATTCGAGGTTTGCCGGCGAATTCGGGCGAATCAGGCGACCGCTCAACTGCCGGTGCTGCATCTGTCGGCGACCTTCACCCAATCGGCCGATTACACGCTCGGATTCGAGGCGGGGGCGGACAGTTATCTGACTCGGCCGGTGGAAGCTCCGGTACTGATCGCCACGGTCAGAACGCTGCTCTTTGCGCGGCACGCCGATTTGATCAGGCGCCGAATCGACGCCCGGTTCCGCACGATGTTCGAGCTGGCGCCGGTAGCCATCGCGATATTGGACGACGGCCTCCGGCTCGAGAGCGTCAATCCGGTGTATTGCGCACTCACCGGCTATGCGGCGGAGGAGCTGGTCGGCCGGCCGTTCGACGCCTTCTTGAGCGACGCCAATGAGGGCGCAACGGAGCTCACTCCGGCACGAGCGGAAATGCACGAGCGCGACTGCGGACAATTCACCATCAAGCGCAGGGACGGAAGTCATGCCGAGATAGCATGGCAGGTCGCACGGGAAGGCGTATCGGGGACGCGCATTCTCGTCGCCGAGGATGTGAGCCTCAAGCTCCAGGCTGAGCGTGCCCGGGAACTGCTCCTGACCAGCGAGCGCACCGCGCGCGCCGAGGCGGAACGCAGCAACCGGCTCAAAGAGGAGTTCCTGGCGACGTTGTCCCACGAGCTCAGAAATCCCCTGAACGCCATTCTCGGCTGGGCGACGATATTGAATCGCAGGCCCGGCCTGCCGGAGCCGGTGGTTCAGGGCCTGCAGGCGATCGAGCGCAATTCACGCATCCAGGCGCGCATGATCTCGGATCTTCTGGACTATGCCGGCATCACGTTCGGCAAAGTCCGACTGGTGGTCGAAACCATCGATCCATATCCCGTCGTGAGGGCCACCATCGAGAGCGTGAACGATGCGGCGCAGGCCGCCGGAATCACGGTTCGGGCCTCCTTCGACGGAGAGGTCGTTCGCATCGACGCGGACGCCGCGCGCCTGCAGCAGATCGTCTGGAATCTGCTCACCAACGCCATCAAGTTCTCATCGAAGGGCGGGGTGGTCGACATCACGGCGGAACGGCACGCTGACGCGTTTCGCCTGGTGGTTAGGGACTATGGCAAGGGCATCGAGCCCGAGTTTCTGCCGAGGATCTTCGAGCGCTTCAGCCAGCAGGACGCGACGACGACCCGAAGCCACGGCGGTCTCGGGCTCGGGATGGCGATCGTGAAGCAGCTGACCGACGTGCACGGCGGCCATATTCAGGCGGAGAGCGCCGGTGTCGGCCAGGGAGCGACGTTCACGCTCGATATTCCGCTGAGCCGCAACGAAGCGGAGCCCTCGCTGAGCGACAGCCAGACCTTGCGCGCCATGGACTTCTCCAAGGTCGTCGCGCTGGTGGTCGAGGACGACGACGATGCGAGAGAGCTGACCCGCCGCATCCTGACCGATGTCGGCGCGACCGTGATCGAGGCCCCGAGCGCCGAGGCGGCGATCGCGTCCATCGCAACGAGCAGAGCGAACATCCTGATCAGCGACATCGGCATGGCGCGGGCGGATGGCTACGAGCTGCTCAGACGGTTGCGCGCGTTGGGTTATGGTCCGCAGGTCCTGCCGGCGATCGCTCTCACCGCGTTCGCGCGCACCCAGGATCGTACCGCTGCCCTGGCCGCAGGTTTCCAAGAGCACATGGTGAAGCCGATCGATCCTGCCACGCTGGTGCAGCGGGTGGCATCGTTGCACCACTCGACGCGGAGCTGAATCGGCCGCCGCCTAGGTTCCCGCGGGGATGCCTCGGACCAGCGCCGCGGCCTCCGCAATGGCCGACGCTTGATGGGGCTGCAGCGCCTGCCCGCCCATCTGCATCAACTCCTCGAGATAGGGGTCGGTCACGCCGGTACGCACGCCGGAGAATTCCTCGAGAATCGGCAACCCGCAGAACGGCACGTACGCGTTCGAATATCCGCCCTCATGCGTGGCGAGGAGCCGGCCGGCGCACAGATCGTCCGCCGCCGCCGCCACGCGCGATGCCATCTGCCGGTAGGTCTCGCTGGTGCACAGCATTCGGCCGAGCGGGTCCATCGCGCTGGCATCGAGTCCGGAGGCAATGACGATGAGTTCGGGCCGGAAGCGGTGCAGGGCGGGCAGCACGACCCGGTCGAAGGCCGCGAGGTAGGCGCCGTGGCCCGATCCCGGCGGCAGTGGAATGTTCAAGTTCGTGCCGGCGGCTTTGCCGTTGCCGATCACGGCAAGGTCCCCCGAATCGATGGGATAGCACCTTTCCTGGTGGATCGACAGGGTCAACACCGATGGATCATCGATGAACGCGCTTTCGGTGCCGTTGCCGTGGTGCACGTCCCAGTCGATGACGGCGACACGTCCCACGCCGTGAATGCGCTGCGCGTGCCGGACCAGAAGCACGAGGTTGCCGAATACGCAGTAGCCGCGGCCGCCGGCCGCTTCGGCGTGATGGCCGGGCGGCCGCACCAGCGCGTAGGCATTGCGCACGCGCCCGCTCAGCACGGCATCGGCAGCCTCGAGGCACCCTCCCGCGGAGAGCAGCGCGATCTCATAGCTGCCCGGGCCGATCGTGACGCTGTCCCCGAGCGTACCGCCGTTGGCGGCCGACAAAGCCTGGACCTTGTCGACATAGGCTCCGGTGTGGAAGTAAAGGAGTTCCTCGCGCAGAGCAGCGCGCGGCTTGATGCGCACCAATTGATCGGCGAGCCCGCTCACTTCCAGCAGGGCGAGAAACCGCCGCTTGGTCGACGGCGCCTCGGGGTGGCTGTCCGGCTGCATGTATTGATTGGTGCTCGAGAAGCCGGCGCCGCTGCCGGTGTCGTGCCAGAAATATCGCTCGTGGGCGACCAGGCCGGTCGAGGGCCTCACCCGGCCGTTCACGGGAACGGCCTCGACGCTGCCTTGCGGCCCGCATAGCATTTCACGTGTGTACTCTCTGATTCAACGAATACGATCCTTGCGGCACCGTTTCTGGTACGGGGTCTCCGAGCGTGCGCGCTGGTCGCGCGGGACATTTCGGGAGACTCCCGCCCTGAATTTGCCGGCCCTTCCCCTCGAACAGTCGCGAAGGATAGCGGCCCTGCAGGATCGTTACCAGGTGCGCTTCGAG
>JBEKHK010000013.1:0-91634 GCA_050012315.1 Steroidobacteraceae bacterium
TGCAAGGACCCGAAGGCGATTGCGCAGGTCGGCACGATCTCCGCGAACTCCGACGAGAGCATCGGCAAGACGATTGCGGATGCGATGGCGAAGGTCGGCAAGGAAGGCGTGATCACGGTCGAGGAGGGTTCGGCTCTCGAGAACGAGCTCGAGGTCGTCGAAGGCATGCAGTTCGACCGCGGCTATCTCTCCCCGTATTTCATCAACAATCAGGCGAGCCAGAGCGCCGAGCTCGACAAGCCGCTGATCCTGTTGGTCGACAAGAAGATCTCCAACATCCGTGAGCTCCTCCCGCTGCTCGAGGGCATCGCGAAGGGCGGCCGGCAGTTGCTGATCGTCGCCGAGGACGTCGAGGGCGAGGCATTGGCCACGCTCGTCGTCAACACGATCCGCGGCATCGTCAAGGTTGCCGCCGTCAAGGCGCCGGGCTTCGGCGATCGCCGCAAGGCCATGCTGCAGGACATCGCGGTCCTCACCGGCGGCACGGTGATCTCCGATGAGGTGGGTCTGTCGCTCGAGAAGGCGACGCTGAACGACCTCGGCGAGGCGAAGAAGGTGTTGGTCGAGAAGGAAAACACCACCATCATCGACGGCGCCGGCAAGGCCACGGACATCAAGGCTCGTGTCGAGAGCATCCGTCAGCAGATCGAGGAAGCGACCTCCGACTACGACAAGGAGAAGTTGCAGGAGCGCGTTGCCAAGCTCTCCGGCGGCGTCGCCGTGATCAAGGTCGGTGCGGCCACCGAGATCGAGATGAAGGAAAAGAAGGCTCGTGTCGAAGACGCTCTGCACGCGACCCGTGCGGCCGTCGAAGAGGGTGTGGTTCCGGGCGGCGGCGTGGCGCTGGTGCGCGCGCTCAAGGCCATCGAGAAGCTCACGGGAGCCAACGAGGACCAGACCACGGGCATCAAGATCCTGGCCCGCTCGATCGAAGAGCCGCTGCGTCAGATCGTCACCAATGCCGGTGAAGATGCGGCCGTCGTGTTGAACCGAGTCCGCGAGGGCAAGGGCACGTTCGGCTACAACGCGGCGACCAGCGAGTACGGCGACATGATCGAGCTCGGCATCCTGGATCCGACCAAGGTCACGCGGCTGGCTCTCCAGAACGCGGCTTCAGTGGCGGGCCTGCTGCTGACGACCGAAGTCATGATTGCCGAGGCTCCGAAGGAAGAGGAGCATTCGCACGGTGCGCCGGGCGGCGGCATGGGTGGCATGGGCGGAATGGATATGTAATTCCGCCGCCGCGCAAGCGGTGGACGATATGGGCCCCGCCGATCTTTCTGATCGGCGGGGCCTTTTCTTTTGGTGCGGAGGTGACGGACGGCCACCTCGCATGCGCCGGTCGTGACGGTGCCCGCGAATTAACGTGGCCGGCCATGCCTTCTCAGGCCGGCGGTCGCCGCTGATGGTCGGACACTGGAACGGCTACGATTCCGAAGGATTTAATGGCCATGATGTCTCCTTGCCATTGGCCCCATCTTGCGCGTTTCCGCTGAAACGTCCGAAGCGATGAAAGGATCGGTGCGGGCGGCCGCCTCCCGCTCAGCTTTGTCGCACAAAAGAAATACCGCGAGGTCGTAGTCCATTCGCTCCCCACGCCAGCGGGTGGCCGCAGTATTCGCGGTAATCGACAAGCCTCGCGAGCGATGATCCGTCTCGATCTCCGTCCCCTCGTACTCGATCAATGCGTCGGCATCCACGGGATGGAACTCGTGCCCATCAGGCTTCGAGAATCGCCAACCGCCCTCGGAGCGCGGCTCGACCTGAATCTCCCCCTCATGGACCAAGCGATGATGCCACCGGCAGAGCGTGACCAGATTGGCGAGCTTGGTCTCCCCGCCATCTGCCCAGTGTTCGATGTGGTGCGCATCCAAGAAGCTCGTGAACGTGCAGCCCGGGAATTGACACCCCGGATCGCGCGCGGCCAATGCTCTGCGAATGGCAGGCGGTATGCTTCGGGTCTTTCTCCCCACGTTGAGCACTTTGCCGTCTTGATTTTCCAGCATCGCTACCAAGCTCGCATCACAGCCGATGCGCCGGATAGTCTCGACGGGGAGGGTGGGGCCATGCTCCAGGTGGCTGCGCCCGGGGGCATCAGCGCGAAGAGTCTCCGCATCGACGTGCACGACCACTTGATAGTGCTCGGCGGTCCTTGATTCGGACCCCTTGCGCTTCAGCGAGCTTTCCGCCATCCGTACCAGGGCGTCGGCTCGACGGGCCTCATGGCTCAACGGCAATGTCTCGGACGTCTCTACCACGAGTTCGGAATCGGGCAGCTGTGCCATCGCCGCTTGCAGCGCCTTCACCACGAGCGCTCCGCCCAAGGCAGGGATACGCGCCTTGAGTATCAAGCTTCCATCTTCATCGTAATGATAGTGGAGAGCCCGGTTTGCCTGCTGGCTCGCCTCGCGAGAGAGTTCCTCAGCTTGCATCGCCCGCTTGAAGAGCCGCACCGTCTTCTCCACGTGATGGGCGGTGCCATGCAGCGCAATGTTCAAGAGATCCTTCTCAGTCGCCCGAGATGCCACTCTCGTCAACGCTCGAACCTTGGAGTAGCTCAGCTCTCCACAGGCCATCGAAGCCGATATTAGCGGGAGATCCGACAATGCATGGGCAACGCGTACTTTTTCACGAGCCGCCCCCAAATTGAGCCCGCACTTGAAGTTCAACCAATGCGCGCACGACGCCAACTTCCCGTCTCCCCAACCCACGCGTCGGTCGAATTCCCGGATGAGCAATAGCCAGCGGTAATGGGCGGCGTTCAAGTGCCCGGCGAGTTCAGTGATCGCTGCCTCGAGCTGCTCGATCGGTAGCTCGTCGGCGTCCGACAGTCTTCCGTCCATGGCTCCTCCATAGGCTGTTTATATATCCAGTATAATACCAAATAGCGCTAAGAAACAATGGTTTACGGCCCGAAAAAGGGCAGAAATTCCAGCAGAATTCCCGGGATCATTTAGGAGTCGGCCGGCGCAAAGCCTGGCGGCATGCCGTTGATCGCTCTCCTCCCATCTCGTGCTGCCTTGCAAGAGAGTTCGTGCCAAAGTATGCGGATGACATGGACCAAAGCCCAACGCAACGTCGTGATCGCGGCCTATCTAGGCTGGACGCTGGACGCCTTCGATTTCTTCCTCATGGTGTTCATGTTCAAGGACATCTCGGCCGAGTTGCATTCCAGCAGGCAGGTGGTCGCAACCGCCTTATTTCTGACCCTGGCGATGCGGCCCGTGGGCGCGTTCCTGTTCGGTCGGCTCGGCGACCGCTATGGTCGGAAGCCCGCCTTGATGTGGAATATCTTGGCGTTCTCGTTGCTCGAACTGGCATCGGGATTTGCGCCGAATATGACCACCTTGCTGATCGTTCGGGCGCTCTTTGGCGTCGCCATGGGCGGGGAGTGGGGTCTCGGATCGGCGCTGACCATGGAGAGCATTCCGGCGTCGGCCCGAGGGGCGGTGTCGGGCCTGCTGCAGGTGGGCTACCCGTCGGGCTTTTTTCTCGCATCGATCGTGGTTTACCTGTTTTACGATCGACTGGGATGGCGCTACATGTTCGTGCTGGGCGCCATCCCTGCCGTCCTCGTGTTTTTCATCCGGATGGCGATCGAGGAATCGCCCGCGTGGAAAAAGCAGCAAATCGCGCCCCGCGCGAGCGTCTTGGCGGTCCTCGCGCGCGAGTGGAAGCTGGCTGTCTACGCCATCATTCTGATGACGGCATTCAATTTTTTCAGTCACGGCTCGCAGGATTCGTATCCCAGTTTTCTGAAGGAGCAGCATCACTTCGACACGCACCTCACGGCGCTCCTCACGGCAATCGGCAATGTCGGCGCCATCTGCGGGGGATTGTTCTTCGGCGCGTTGTCCGAAAGGGTCGGGCGCCGCCGGTCGATCGTGATCGCGGCGCTGCTCGCGCTGCCCGCACTGCCGTTTTGGGCGTTCGCCTCGACGCCGCTGATCCTCGGCGCGGGCGCGTTCCTCATGCAGATCGCGGTACAGGGCGCATGGGGCGTCATACCGGCGCACTTGAACGAGCTGTCGCCGCCCGAGATTCGAGCCACCTTCCCGGGCGTGGTTTATCAGTTGGGCAATCTCTTGGCCGCGGCCAACCTGAATCTGCAGGTGATGATCGCCGAGGCTCACGGCGATAATTACGGCGTGGCAATGGCCATCGTCATTGGGTGCGTCGCCTTGGTCATCACCGCGATGATGGTTTTCGGGCCGGAAAGACGGGGAATATCCATGGCGGGCGCAAGCGAAACAAGCTCGTGACCTGGTCGGCGAATCAATACGTCGCGTTCGAACAGCAACGAACCCGCCCGGCCCGCGACCTTCTGGCCGCGGTCCCGCCGGGAGACGTGCGGTTCGCCATCGACATCGGATGCGGTCCCGGAAATTCGACCGAGCTCATCGCTCAGCGCTTCCCGCAGGCTCGGATAGCCGGAATCGACACCTCGTCGGACATGATTGCCGCGGCCCGCTCGCGGCTCCCCGCGCTCCGATTCGAAGTCGCCGACATTCACGCGTGGGTGGGTGAGGCCGGCGAGAGGGCCGACGCCGCGGATCTGATTTTCGCCAACGCCGTATTGCAGTGGGTCCCCGGACACGCTGGATTGTTTCCCGCGCTCGCCGCCAAGCTCGCTCCAGGCGGATGTCTCGCGGTTCAGGTGCCCGATAATCTAGAGGAGCCGGCGCAGACCCTGATGCGGGAGATTGCCGACGAGGGACCATGGCGCCAAAAACTCGCGGACGCCGATCGAGCGCGCGTGCCGATCGAGCGGGCGGGCTGGTACTACCGGTTGCTGAGTGCAACCTGTCCGCGGATCGACGTGTGGCGAACGACGTACTATCACCCGCTCGCCGGTGCAAAGGCGATCGTCGAGTGGTTCAAAGGAACCGGATTGCTGCCTTTCCTCGCGCCCCTCGATGCGGCCGAACGCGCCGAGTTCCTGGACCGCTATACCCGCGCCATCGAGAGAGCGTATCCCACGTCGGCGGACGGCACGGCGCTGTTGCCATTTCCGCGGTTGTTCGTTGTCGCGAATCGCCGTTAGACCGCAGCGTGCGTTAGACCGCCGCGTGCGTTAGACCGCCGCGTGCGTTAGACCGCCGCGCGGCCGTAGTTCACGCGCTCGCCTTCAGGCCGCGTCCGTGGCTGCGCCACTTCACAGACGACCCAGCGGCCCTCGTCGCGCTGGTTGAAGGTGAGCTTGGCGCCGATCGCGCTGGCCCGAAAGCGCATTGTGCGCATGCCGAGTCCGATGCCCGCCGGATTCTCCGCCGACATCCCGCCGCCGTTGTCGAGTACCCCCAAACGAATGCTCTCCTCGCGCGCATGCAACTCGATCCGGATAGCAGTCGCCCCCGAATGCTTGAGGGCGTTCTGCACCGCTTCCTGCGCGATGCGATACAGATGGTTGCGTGCCTTCAGATCGATGTGGACGAGCGCCTCGCGCGTGGTGTGCAACCGGACTTCCGTGCCGCTCAAGGAGCTTCGCTGAGCCAATCCCTCGAGGGCTGCCTCGAGGTTGCCGTCGGCATCGGTGAGCGGTGTGAGGCCCTGGACGATGAGTCGCGTGTCCCGAATACAGCCGGTGGCGAGCGAAGCGAGTTGATCGAGATCTTCGGCGATTGCCTCGCGCTCGCGTGCGGCCCGATTTGCCAGCGCCCTGATGGATAAGGCGAGGCCGGTGAGTTCCTGGCCGAGCCCGTCGTGCATTTCCTGACCGATACGGAGCTGTTCTCCGGCAATTGCATCCAATAGCGCGCGGCCGAACGCGCGCCTTCCGGTCACATCGACGGCGAAAACCAGCTCGGCCGGTTGGTCGGCAAAGTCGATCGAGCGGCTCCAGACTTCGACCTCCAATATGCGGCCGTCCCTCGTCAAATGACGCGTCTCGACGGGCTCCGCAGATGTCCCTCCGGCCTTGAGCGGATCTTCGGCCCATGGCGGCTCGCCCGGAGGAGTAAGCGCTGCGACGCTCATCGAGAGAATCTCTTCGCGGCTCCAACCGTACTGGCGCAGCGCGGCCTCGTTGATCATCAGGAACCGGAGGGTGCGGCGGTCATGGACCCAGATGGGTTGCGGACTGCCGTCGAAGATTTCTGCGTAGCGGCGCTCCGCCTGCAATTTCGCAAGCGCGGCCGAGTCCCGCTCGGCGAGCAGGGAGGTGATGCTGAGGCAGACGAAATTGAGCGCCGCCACGAATGTCCACGTGAGTACGAGCCCCTGCAATTCTTCGAGGCCGCCGAACGCGCCGCGATTGAACTCGAAGCTGATCGCCGTCAGCGACGAGATCACGAACGCACCCGCCGCCGAGATCACCAGCCCGAAATGGATCGCGCCGACGACCATGAGAATCAACGCAACGAGCGCAATGACAGGTCTGCCAACCGCGCCCGGAGCGATGAATATTGCAACGCAGCAAATCACCAAGCCCAGCAGCCATAAGATGCTTTCTCCCCGGCGCTCGGTCAACGGCCTCAAGCTGGAGCCGTTCGCAGCCACCAGCGCCGGCGCGACGAGCAGCACTCCCGCAGCCACGTTGCCCCACCAGCGTATCCAGTGCGTCGGCGCGGCGCCTCCGGACGGGCCTGACAAGGAGTAACCCAGGCGCGCGAATGCGGGAACCAGCGTCATGCCAATCGCGGCGGCGATCACGAACAAGGGAACGTCCTGCGCTCGGCGGAAACTTGGATCGAAGCCGCCCCATTCGAGAATCCAGCACGACAGCGCCGCGCCGGCCGCAAGACCTACGCCGACACCGAGCGCGGCGAGAAACGGCGTGTGCGCGGCGAACTCGATAGCGGCGCCGGCTAGGAGCACCGCCGGCCACTGGCGCGGTCCCCAACGGCACATGGCCGCGACGGCGAGGCCCGACGGCAAGAGCATCAGCGGGAGCCGGCCGCCCATGCTGGGCACGCGGCTGCCCACGACGCCGGCAGCGAAGATCAGCGCGAACGCGATCAGCGCTCTCTGCAACGGTGGCCTGATCATCCCTCGATTCTCCGCGGAATCCTTGCGGCCTTTACCTCACGGTAAACCCGATCGGAATGTGATTCAATCCTCGTCTCTTCGAATCGACAGCCGGTGCCATGGATCCCATCCAATTTCCGCAAAATATCCCCGACATTCTGCGCGAGCCGGTGCTCCGCTGGTGGGAGCGCGCGCAGCTGAGCCGCGCGCTCTGCGAGACCTACCATTCCTTGTCCGAAACGCGCCGCGCGGGTCTGGTGCGGGTCGTCGCGGCGAGCGAATTCGCGGCGTCGGTGCTGATCCAGGATCCCGACGCTCTCGCATGGGCGGTCGAACATTGGGCGGCGGACTCCGCAGCTGCCGAGAATGCCGACTATGAGCGTCTGGCGGCCTGCGCGGTGAGCGCGGCCGATGCACAGCGGATCCTTCGCCGCTGGAGGCGTCGACAGATGTTGCGCATCGTTTGGCGGGATATCGTTGCGGCCGCCTCCGTGCCCGAGACTTTGCGCGACGTATCGGACCTGGCCGAGGGATGCATACGGGCCGCCTCGGGGGCGGCGCATAGACATCTCGCGAGCACCTTCGGAGTGCCGCGAACCGCTACGGGAGAAGTGCCGGAACTGGTCGTGCTCGGCATGGGCAAGCTCGGCGGGAGGGAGCTCAATTTTTCCTCCGACGTCGATCTGGTGTTCTTGTTCGACGGTGCCGGCGAGACCGACGGCCCGCGATCCATCGACAACCAGGATTACTTCACCCGGCTGGGGCGCGAACTCATCCGCTTGCTGGATGCCAGGACGGAGGACGGTTTCGTGTTTCGCGTCGACATGCGGTTGCGCCCGTTCGGCGACTCAGGCCCCCTGGTGGTGAGTCTCGCCTCGCTCGAGGACTACCTGCACCAGCATGGACGGGATTGGGAGCGGTATGCATGGATCAAGGCGCGCGCCATCGTGGGCGGGAGGGCGTACGAGAGGGCGAACCAGGAATTCGTGCGGCCCTTCGTCTATCGCCGTTATCTCGATTTCGGCGTGTTCGAATCGCTCCGCGAGATGAAGACGTTGATCGCGCGCGAGGTCGAGCGCCGCGATCGCGAGGAGGACCTGAAACTGGGAATGGGCGGCATCCGCGAAATCGAGTTCATCGCACAGGCGATGCAGCTGGTGCGCGGCGGCAGCGATCATCGGCTGCAATGCGCGGGCCTGCTCGAAGTGATGCCGATGCTCAAGGGAACGAAGTCGCTGTCGGACGAGGCGGTATCCGAGTTGACCGATGCGTACCTCGTGCTGCGAAAGGCCGAGAATGCCGTGCAGATGATTCGCGACGAGCAGGTGCATTCGATTCCGTCGGAGCCGGCCGATCGTGCGCGCCTCTGCGTGAACCTGGGCGAGCCCGACTGGCCCGCGGCAATCGCCCGTATCGACTCCGCCCGCCGTTCCGTCACCCGGCACTTCGAAGCGCTTCTGCTCGGCGGTCCGGAGGCGCAGCGCAGGGTCGACGATGAAGCCTTGGGCTGGCTCGAATCGGAGACTGCCGACGTGCCTCAGGAACTCGCGCAAGGAGGATTTCCCGCCGTCGAGATACCCGCGGTCGCGAGGTTGCTGGAGCTTTATCGCCAAGCGGCGCCCTATCGCCGGCTGGACGAGGCGGGACGCCGCCGCCTGCGGGTGATTCTGCATCGCCTGCTGACCAACGCCGCTTCGCGCGAGGCGCCTGCCACGGTGGTCGAGCGTGTCCTGCGAGTGCTCGATGCGATCGGCGCGCGCTCTTCCTATCTCGCCCTTCTTAAGGAGCAGCCGCCGGCGCTCGACCGGCTCATCGATGTGTGCGCGATCAGCGGTTTCCTGGCGCGGCAGATCGCGGAGTTTCCTCTGCTGCTCGACGAACTGATCGATGCGAACGCATTCGACGAATTGCCGTCCCGCGCGGGCTTCGTCCGCGAGCTCGAGGCCCGTACCGAGCGCCTGCCCGCCGACGATCCCGAGCGCCAGGTCGAGGCGCTGCGCGCGTTTCAGAAGGTGGCGGTGTTCTCCACGGCGCTCGCGGATCTGACGGGCCGCTTGCCGCTCATGCGGGTCAGCGATCGGTTGACGGACATCGCCGAGCTCATCGTCCAATGCTGCATGGACCTCGCATGGGCGCAGATGACTAAAATTCACGGTATCCCGCTGTGCGGCCAGAGTCGCGCACTCGCGCGGGTGGTGAAGGTCGCGGTGGCCGGCTATGGCAAGCTCGGCGGTTGGGAGCTCGGTTACGGGTCGGATCTCGATCTCGTGTTCCTGCACGACTCGGCCGGCGAGTTTCAACAAACCGACGGCGCCCGCTCGATCGACAACGTGGTCTTCTTCTTGAGGCTGGGGCAGCGCATCGTGCACCTTCTCACGATGCACTCGGCGGCGGGGCGCTTATACGAGGTCGACATGCGCTTGCGGCCGAACGGCAAGGGCGGCTTTCTCATGACCGGCATCGACGCCTTCGAGCAGTACCAGCACTACGAGGCGTGGACCTGGGAGCATCAGGCTCTGCTGCGGGCGCGTGCCGTGGGCGGAGACAGCGGGTTGTGCCGGCGCTTCGAGGACGTGCGCAAGGCCGTCTTATGCAAGGCGGTGCGTCGCGACAGCCTGCGCAAGGACGTGCTGGAGATGCGTCAGCGCATGCGCCGCGAGCTTGCGCAAACGGATTCCGAGCGCTTCGATATCAAACAAGATCCGGGCGGAATCGCGGATATCGAGTTCCTGGTGCAGTACTGGGTGCTCGGGGCGGCAGCCGAGCATCCCGCGCTCATCGCGCACTCGGACAACATCCGTCAGCTCGAGGGGCTGGCGCTCGCCGGAATCGTCGATGCCCAAACGGCGGGATGGCTCAAGGAAACGTACATAAATTATCGTACAATCCTGCACCACCTATCGCTGGAGGGCGGACAGCGCGTGGTGGAGGCCGGACCGCATGCCGGCACGCGCGCCAAAGTTCGAGAGATTTGGCGCACCGCCTTTGAAGCCGCCGTCAATTGATCCAGCGGAGCGACGATTATGCCGATTCAGCCGAATGCGCAACATCAGTACAACGTGACCCCGGCCGACTTGCCCCTGTCGTGCCCCATGCCCGACATGTACCTCTGGAACTCGCATCCGCGCGTTTATCTTCCCATCGAAGCGACGGGATGGGCGAAGTGCTCGTATTGCGGAGCTGAATACACGCTCCTGCGCAGCGACGCGCCTGCGCCGCGAGCCGCGACCGCCTAGGCTGCGGCGGCTCTCCTACGCATCGCGACGCTCAGGTCTTGTATTGCGCGTAGGACTTCTCTTCGATCAGGCTCGATCCGAGTGTTACGTTGAGCCGTCGCTTGATTGCCGCACGCTCGTCGTTCTCGATGTAAACCGCGCGGGCAAGGCGCACGAATTCGGCGTCGAACGCCTGGGCGCGTTCCTTGTCGCGGATGTCATCCTCGATGCTCCAGAGACGCTCGTTGACCGCCAGCAGCGCGTTCACGTCCCCTGCCACGTCGATGGCGGCGTACGCCGACGCCTTCCAGGTCTCCTCCAACGCCTCGAGCTCGGCCCGAACATTGGCGAGCTTGCCGGGATCGGCCATGCGTCGCGACTTGATGCGAAGGATGGTGATTTTGTCCAGCAATTCGCCGGGAGAAATCGGCACTTTGATCGCGTTCATGCCGGCATTTTAGCGAAATTCGCAGGCCGCCGAAGGTGATAAACTCGACCGCGGGTGCTCGAGGATGCGCTGACCACATGATGAACGGCCGACGCGTGGCTACTGCGAGCGGCGCCATCCTCGCCGATGCCGCCGCGGTCGACACCGCCTTCGCCGGCGCCGTTCGTTTCGGCGGTTCGCAGGCCGGCGCGATGGAGGCGATCTTCGACCCGCAGTTTTGGGCCGCTCAAGGCCGCATAACCCCGATCGGCGGCGGGCGCGGTGCCGCCTGGTTCATCGATCACGGCACGGAACACTGGGTGCTGCGCCACTATCGTCGCGGCGGATTCATGGCCCGGCTTTCCGAGGATCGGTATCTGTGGACGGGCGAGGCACGGGTTCGAGCATTCGCGGAATTTCGGCTGCTCGCGGGCTTGGCGGCGCGAAGCATGCCGGTACCCGTGCCGGTGGCCGCGCGCTACGCGCGGCGCGGACTTTCGTATCGTTGCGATCTCATCACCCGGCGCATCGCAGGCGCGGAGCCCTTGAGCAGAGTGCTTGCGGCCGCTCCATTGACCGATGCCTCCTGGAGGCGGGTCGGCTCGACCATCGCCAGGCTTCATGCCGCCGGGGTCGACCACGCGGATCTGAATGCGCATAACATTCTCCTCGACGGCGCGGGTGCGGTCAGCATCGTCGATTTCGATCGCGGCCGCGTTCGCCGCGCCGGCGTTTGGGCCGAACGAAACCTGAGCCGGCTGCGCCGCTCGCTGGCCAAGATATCGGCCGATCTGCCGGCGGATCGATTTTCCCACGAGGCCTGGCGAAACCTGCTCGCGGGGTATGCCGGCGCCGTCGAATGATGCGCGCGATCTACAGCCTCTTGATGGTCCTCCTGGCGCCGGCGGCATTCGCCATCGTGCTGCTGCGGGGCTTCCGCGACCGCGCTTATTGGGAGCGTCCGGCCGAGCGCTTCGGCTGGGGACGGCGCGTGCCGGCGCCCGCCTTATGGCTGCACGCCGTGTCCTTGGGCGAAGTCGCCGCGGCTGCGGAGCTGGTGCGCGTGCTGCGTGCGCGCCACCCGAAAACTCCGTTCGTGCTCACCACGGCCACCCCCACCGGCCGTGCGCGCGCACGCTCGCTGTTCGGCGACGACATCGACATCCGCTTCCTGCCGTATGACACGCCGGGCTCGGTCAGGCGTTTTCTCGACCGGATCCGGCCCCGGGTCGCCATCATCCTCGAAACCGAGCTCTGGCCGAATCTCATCGGGTGCTGCCGCCGCCGCGGTATACCGGTGGTGTTCGCGAGCGCGCGGCTCGCGGCAAAATCCGTCTCGCGCTACCGCCGGCTCGGCAGCTTGTTCAGGGACGCGGTCGCGGCGAGCGCCTTGATCGCCGCGCAAAGTCCGGAGGACGCGGAGCGCTTCATTGCCGTCGGCGCGGAGCGCGCGCGCACCCGCGTGGTGGGCAATGTGAAGTTCGACATGCGGCTCGGCGATGCGGTGCTGGAGAAGGGCCGGCAACTGCGCCGCTCGTACCTCGGCTCGAGACCGGTCTGGATCGCCGGCAGCACCCACGGCGGGGAGGAGGAGCAGGTGCTCGCCGCTCACTCGAAGCTGCGCCTGGCGTGCCCGGATTTGCTGCTTTTGCTGGTGCCGCGGCATCCACAGCGATTCGAGAGCGTGGCCGCGCTGCTGACTCGCCTCGGGATCGTGTTCGACAGGCGCAGCGGCGCTCCGTCGGTGAGGCCGGACGCGCAGGTACTGCTGGTCGATTCGGTGGGGGAGCTCGCCGCGCTCTATGCGGCGTCCGACGCCGCCTTCGTGGGCGGGAGTCTCGTGCCGGTGGGCGGCCATAACCTGTTGGAGCCCGCGGTGCTCGGCGTGCCGGTGATCACCGGGCCGTATACCGCGAATTCGAAAGACATCGCCCGCCGCCTGATCGACGGGGGAGGGGCCGTCGAGGTTGCCGATTCGCAGGCGCTGGCGGACGCGGTACGGCGATTGCTTCAGGATCCCGAGGCGCGCGCGCGCGCCGTGAGGTCGGCGCGGGATTTCGTCGACGCGCACCGCGGCACGGTCGAGCGGCTGGCGGATCTCATCGATCCGTTGATCCGGGCGCCGAGCCTGAATCAGGAGCGGGTCCCGGCGGGGCGTCCTTGAGCAGTCGATTGAGGCCGGCAAGAGTTTGCTCGGAAAGAATCCCGGCCGCCTGCTGCAGCTTCACCACGTTGACCATGTAGTCGTAGCGGCTGCGCGAGTAGTCGGTTTGGGCCTGAATCCACTGGCGGCGCGAATCGAGCACCTCGACCGCGGTGCGCGTGCCCGCTTCGTATCCGGATTCGGTGGCGTTCAACGCGGTGGCGTTCGATTCGAGCGCACGGCGTAATGCCTTCACATGCGATATCTCCGACAGCACGCCGAGGTAGGCGTCGCGCGCGTCGTGCTCGGTCTGACGGGCTACACGTTCCAGCCGCTCCTTGGCCGCGCGGTGCCGGTAAACCGCCTGCCGAACCTGCGAGGACACCATGCCGCCCGAGTAGATCGGAATGCTGAACTGAATGCCGATGGTGTTCTGGTATTGGTCGAGGCTGGTCGTGCCGTAGGGGGTGTTGTTGGCGTTGAGGTAGTCGCCGTCACTCGACAACTTGTAGCGGCTCGCCACGAGGTCCAGGGACGGGTAGTGGCCGCCGCGCGCCGCGTTCTCGTTCTCCCGGGCAATGTCCGCCGCCAGGCGGCTCGACACCAGCGACAAGTTTTGCTGTAGGGCCATCTCCACCCAACGATCCTCGCTGCTGGGATCCGGGGTCGTGAGATCGAAAGGCTCGACCGGACGCGCCAGCGTGTCGAACCCGTCCCCGGTGATTTCCCGCAGCGATTCCTGTGCCGCGGCCAGTTGCCGCTTGGAGGCGATCACCGCTGCAGCACCGCTGTCGTGGGCCGCGCGCGCCTCTTGCACGTCGGTGACCGCGATCAGCCCGACCTCGTAGCGCTTCTCGGCCTGTTCGAGCTGGTGGGTCACGGATTCCAAGTTGCCACGCTGAGCGTCGAGATCGTCCTGAGCGGCGAGCACGTCGAAATAGCGCTGAGCCACCCGTGCGATCAAGTCCTGCTGCGCGGCTTGGTAATCCGCCTCCGCCTGGGCGACCTGCGAATCTGCACGCTGCAGGGCCACCCAGTTCTCCCAGCGGAACAGGTTCTGCCGAAGGTCGACACCGTATTTATGGGTGATGGTCGTTACCCGTCCGTTGAACGGGAAGCTCTCGACAATCGGCGTGGGGCTGCCGGCCACTTCCACGGTCTCAGTCTCGTTGGACTGTCCGGCATCCTTTTCCTTGGACGAAGTGCCGCTCCCGGAAACCTGCGGCAGGAGCGCGGCGAGCGCTTGCGGCTTGGATTCCAGCGCCGCCAGGCGGGTGGCCTCCGCCTCTTTGAGCTGCGGATCGTTTTGCAGCGCTCGCTGATACACGGCGAGCAGGTCGGCTGCCGGTGCAGCGCTCCAGGCGAGGCAGCAGCTTAGGGCGATCAGGAGTGGTTTCATTAGGTGTTATATCCGACTATATCACCTGTTAAACCGCAAGCGCTGAATCCCCAAGCGGCGTCAGTACTGAGGGATATTAGGATCGATATCCCGGGACCAGGCCAGGATGCCACCCACCAGATTGAACACCGACCCGAAGCCGCGCGCGGACAGAAACCGGGCGACTTCGAGGCTGCGGCCGCCGGAGCGGCAGATAACGACCGTGGCGGTCTGGGGATCGAGTTCCGCCAACCGCTCGACGATCTGGCCCATGGGGATATGGACATGGGGCGAGGGGACCGGCGAGAGCTGCGTCTCCCAGTCCTCCCGCACGTCGACGAGCGTCATCGCGTCTCCGGCCGAGCGCCGATCGAGAAACTGCCGCGGGGTAAGTTCGCCCACCATCAGAACACGAAGGCCGGCGCGGCGGTGGCGTTGATCAAGGGGTCGATGACGGTCTCGAACAGGCTCTCTCGGATCCATTCGGTTTCGTCGACTCTGCGCACCAGAATGGCCTCCATGATCGGCGCCGTGCCGACCACGACGAACAGCCGGCCGCCGGGGCGCAGCGCGCGCTCGAAGCGCGAGTCGTACACCGGCAGCGAGCCGGTGACGGCGACGACGTCGAATTGGCCCAGCGGCGCCGCATGGAGCGCATCCCGCGTCTCGAGTGTGACCCGGGCTTGTGGGACCGCTCGAAGGTTCGCGGCCGCCTGCGCCGTGAGTTCCGGATGAATGTCGATCGAATGGGTGGAGCCGCCGAGCAGGCTCATGGCGGCACTCAAATAGCCGCTGCCGGTGCCGATCTCGAGGGAGCGGTCCTGCGGATTGATGCCCAACGCCTGGAGGATCCGCCCCTGGATCTTGGGTGCGAGCATGAACTGTCCGCAACCGATCGGAAGCGGCGCATCGGCGAAAGCGAGCTCGCGGTACTGGACCGGTACGAACGCCTCGCGCGGCACCGCCGAGAGGGCATCGAGCACTCTCGGATCGAGCACTTCCCAGGTCCGAACCTGCTGATCCACCATCTGCTGTCGAGCGGCCAAAGTATCCATAGCTTCTCTTCGTGATTAACCGGTGATTATGGTCAATTTCAACAGGGGATGCCATGCCTGTGCGGTATTCTTTGGATATAAACACCGAGGTCAGACTTGCCTTTGTCTCCCATCGTTTTATGGTTTTTGACCTCAGCTATATTAGCCGTGGGCGTCATCGTTCTGTTGGCCCGGAAACGCCGCCAAGATCGGGCTGTCGACGAGTTTTCCCGCCAGATCGCCCAGCTGACGAGCGAGGAGGGCCCGGCGGGGCGCATCGTTCTCGAAGGCAAGCCGCACGCGCTGGGCCAGTTGAGCAGCGCGGTGAATCAACTGCTCGAGAGCCTCGAGAAGCGCGGGGCAAGACTGAACGATCGCGAGCAATTGTTCCAGCGGCTGGTCGAGACCGTGCACGATGCGGTGCTCGTGCATCGAAAGACCATACTGTTCGCCAACGCGCGCTTCCTTTCCATGCTGGGGATGACTGCCGCCGACGTGATCGGCAAGCCTTTGGCCGATTTCGTCGCTCCTGAGTACGCGGAGCTGGTGGAGAATAACCTGCGCAGGCGGCTCGCCGGAGAGGCCGCCGCCGAGCGCTACGAGGTCGAACTCGCGGGTGCGCACGGCGAGGTCACGCGGGTGGAACTGTCGAGCACGCTGATCGACAGCGCAGGCGAGTCGTCGCTGCTGCTGACTGCGCTCGAGATGCTGCCGGATGCGGGGCTGGTGCGGGCGGGATCGCGGCCGCGCGCCATGGTGACGCTGGATGCAATGGGAGAAAGCGTCATCACCGTCGATGCGGAAGGGCACATCGACTATGTGAATACTTCGGCCGAAGCGCTTCTCGGCCAGACCTTCGACCAGGTGGTCGGCAAATCGTTCGCGGAGGTCGCTTCGCTGGTGGACGAGAGCGACCGGCGCTCGCTCGGCGATCCCGTGCGCAAGGCGCTTGCCACCGGAGGCCGCATCACCATGGGCAAGCGGGCCGTGCTCGTGCCCGCGAACTCGTCGCCGGAGCGCTCCGTCGAGATCAGCGTGACGCCGCTCAAAACCGAGGGAAAGGAGATGCTCGGGCTGGTGGTGGTCATGCATGATACCAGCGAGCTGCGCGGGCTGACCCGGCAAATGACCTATCAAGCGAGCCATGACGCGCTGACGGGCCTGGTCAACCGGCGGGAATTCGAGCGGCGACTGCGCGAGGCGATGGATGCGGCGCAGACCGGGGACGTGGCTCACGCGCTGTGCTATCTCGATCTGGATCGATTCAAGGTGGTGAACGATACCTGCGGCCACACCGCCGGCGACAACATGCTGCGCGAGGTCGCCACCATCATCAAGGACGCGGTGCGCGACTCCGATACCGCAGGACGCATCGGCGGGGACGAGTTCGCGTTGCTCCTGGTCGGATGTCCGCTGGAGAAGGCGCGGCAAATCGCCGACGATGTGGTGCGGGCGATCGACGATTACCGCTTCGTTTGGAAGGACAAGATCTTCAACATCGGCGTCAGCATCGGTCTGGTGGAAATCGGCCGCGGCGGCGGATCCATCGAGGACATCATGAACTCGGCCGACTCGGCCTGCTACGTCGCGAAGAAGCAGGGCGGAGTCCACGTGCACGTGTATTCCGCGCGCGAGGAAGCGAACGCCCGGCACTCGGGCGAGATTCATTGGCTGCAGAAACTGCAGGGGGCGCTGCGCGACAATAAATTCGAGCTCTACTACCAGCCGATCGTGCACGCCCACAGCTCGGTGGTGAACGGACCGGCGCTCGAGGTGTTCGTGCGCATGGAAACCGAGAACGGCGAACCCGCGGCGCCGCCGGCCGAATTCATCCGCGCGGCCGAGCGCTATCGATTGATGCCGCACGTCGACCGTTGGGTGGTGCAGGCCGTGCTCTCCGCCATCGGTCGAGGCGGCATGAAGCTGCCCCCGGATCGGAGTGTCGCCATCAACATCTCCGGTCAGACTCTCGGCGATTCGGAGTTTCTCGAGTTCGTGGTCGATTGTTTCGATCACACGGGAGCGAAGCCCTCGGATATCTGCTTCGAGGTCACCGAGAGCGCCGTCGTTGCGAACCTCGACCACGCCCGGCGCTTCATCGGGGTGCTGCACGGCATGGGCTGCGAGTTCGCGTTGGACAACTTCGGCAGCGGCCTCTCCTCCTTTTCGACGCTCAAGACGCTGCCGATGGACTATCTGAAGATCGACGGCTCCTTCATCAGCAATCTGGCCGTCGATACCGTGAACCAGGCCATGGTGGGGGCGATGATCGAGCTGTCGCGCACCCTGAATTTCCGCGTCGTGGCGGAGCACGTGGAGGACCAGCTGTCGCTGGACACCGTGCGCGAGATGGGCATCGATTTCGCGCAAGGATTCATCTTCGGCCGCCCCCAGCCGCTTTCGATGACTCCCGCGCCCGGCTAGCGCTTTTGCGCCCGGCTAGCGCTTTTGCGCCCGGCTAGCGCTTTCGCGCCCGCTTGAGCGCTTTCGCGCCGTTAAATCAACGCCTTATAACGCGCAGGCAGGCGCACATAACAATTTACTATGGCATTTCCCCCGCTCTTGGGAGGAAAATCAAGCCATTCCCGATATGAAACTCGAGGTGCCGCATGCCGATCTATGAAGACAACACGAAGTCCATCGGCCGCACGCCGCTGGTGCGCATCAACCGGCTAGACGCCTCGAGCTCGGCCATCATTCTGGCGAAGATCGAAGGGCGCAACCCCGCCTATTCGGTCAAGTGCCGCATCGGTGCGGCCATGGTATGGGACGCGGAGGAGCGCGGTACGCTCAAGCCCGGCATGTCGATCGTGGAGGCCACCAGCGGCAATACGGGCATTGCGCTTGCGTACGCGGCAGCCGCGCGCGGCTACGGGTGTGTCCTCACCATGCCGGAGACGATGAGCATGGAGCGGCGCAAGGTACTGATCGCCTTCGGAGCCAAGCTGGTCCTCACGCCCGGGGCGAAGGGCATGAAAGGAGCCATAGCCAAGGCCGAGGAACTGGCCGCCCAGGATCCCGGCAAGTACGTGCTCATGAGGCAATTCGATAATCCGGCCAATCCCGGCATCCACGAGCGGACCACGGGGCCCGAGATCTGGGACGACACCGAGGGCGGGATCGACGTGCTGGTGTCGGGCGTCGGCACGGGCGGTACGCTCACCGGCGTGTCCCGCTACATCAAGAAAACCAAGGGCAAGAAGATCCTCACGGTCGCGGTCGAACCGACCAATTCGCCGGTCATCAGCCAGACCCTCGCCGGTCAGACGCCGACGCCAGCGCCGCACAAGATTCAAGGAATCGGCGCCGGCTTCATTCCGAAGAACCTGGATCTATCGCTGGTCGACCGCGTCGAGCAGGTGAGCAACGAGGAGGCGATTTCCACGGCCCGCAGCCTCGCGCGCGAGGAAGGCCTGCTCTGCGGCATCTCCTGCGGCGCCGCCATGGTTGCAGCCCTGCGCCTCGCCAAGGAACCGGCACAGGCGGGAAAGACCATCGTCGTGATTTTGCCGGACGCGGGCGAGCGCTACCTGTCGGGTGCGTTGTTCGAAGGACTGTTCGAGGACGTCGAGAAGATGCAGGCGGTCGCCTGAGCCCAGCATGAGCGCCGCAGCCACACCGAAATCCGGAACGGCGGCCATGGAGCGTCTCTCCCGGGAGTTGCTCGACAGCTATTTGAGCGACGAGCGCGCGCGGCGCATCGCGCGGCGCTATCTGCCGTCGCGCGAAGCGATCGCCGAGATTTTGCAGGGCGTGCTCGATCTCATGTACCCGGGCTACTTCGGGCGGCGCGATCTCGACCGCGGGAACCTGGGCGCCTATGTGGCCGAGTCGCTGGCGGTGCTCGCTCCCAAGATCGAGCGCGAGATGGAGCACTGCCTGTGCTATGGCCGCGAGCACGAGGCCGGGCGTCCCGAGGCCGCGCAGGGATTCGGCGAATGCGCGCCACGCGCCCGGGATCTGACCGAGGTGTTTCTGGGCCGGCTGCCGGAGATCCGCGCGCTGCTCGTCCGGGACGTGCAGGCGGCCTACGATGGAGACCCGGCCGCGTCGAATCTGGACGAGGTGATCCTCGCGTACCCCGGGGTCCTGGCGGTCAGCGTCTATCGCATCGCGCACGCCCTGTACGATCTCGGGGTGCCCATGATGGCGCGCATCATGACGGAGTGGGCGCATTCGAAGACCGGCTGCGACATCCATCCGGGCGCGAAGATCGGGGCGGGATTCTTCATCGACCACGCCACCGGCGTGGTCATCGGCGAGACCACCGACATCGGCGAGGGCGTCAAGCTGTACCAAGGCGTGACGTTGGGCGCTTTGTCATTGCCGAAGGATGCCAACGGCGCGATCATCCGCGGCAACAAGCGCCATCCGACGGTGGAACATGGCTCGACGCTGTATGCGAACGCCACCGTGCTGGGGGGCAAGACCGTGGTCGGTGCCGATAGCGTCATCGGCGGCTCGGTATTCCTCACCCGCAGCATTCCGCCGCGCTCGAGGGTGTCGCTGAAGGAGCCGGATCTGCGGGTCGCGTCACGCGACGGGGCCGCGGAGCCCGACGCGATTTATTTCGATATCTAGTTGATGGGAAAAAGCGGCGCCGGGGCGATACAGCCCCGGCGCGCACAGGGTCTACATCTTGCCGAGCAGCGGCACCAGCAGCAGCGCAACGATGTTGATGATCTTGATCAAGGGATTGATCGCGGGACCCGCCGTATCCTTGTAGGGGTCACCGACGGTGTCGCCGGTCACCGCCGCCTTGTGCGCATCCGAGCCCTTGCCGCCGAAGTGGCCTTCCTCGATGTACTTCTTGGCATTGTCCCAGGCGCCGCCGCCGGTGGTCATCGAGATCGCGACGAAGAGTCCCGTGACGATGGTGCCGATGAGCAGGCCGCCGAGCGCCACCACGCCGGTTCCCGGGCCCATCAGCCAATTGACGACGAACACCAGTACGATGGGCACGAGTATCGGCAGGAGCGACGGCACGATCATTTCCTTGATGGCCGACTTGGTGAGCATGTCGACCGCACGGGAATAATCGGGCTTCGCGGTGCCCTCCATGATCCCCTTGATCTCGCGAAACTGGCGGCGCACCTCGTTCACCACGGAGCCCGCGGCACGGCCGACCGCTTCCATCGCCATGGCGGCGAACAGATAGGGAACCAGGCCGCCGATGAAAAGGCCGATGATCACTGCGGGATTCGATAGGTCGAATGCGGTCACGTGGCCCGTGACGTCCTCGAGCTTATGGGTGTAGTCCGCGAACAGCACCAGCGCCGCAAGGCCGGCGGATCCGATGGCGTACCCCTTGGTGACCGCCTTGGTGGTGTTGCCGACCGCATCCAGCGGATCGGTCACGTCGCGCACTTTCTTGTCGAGCCCCGCCATCTCGGCGATGCCGCCCGCGTTGTCGGTGATCGGACCGTAGGCGTCGAGCGCCACGATCATGCCGGTCATCGACAGCATCGCGGTGGCCGCGATCGCGATGCCGTAGAGTCCCTCGAGCCGGTAGGAGGCCCAGATGGACAGGGCCACCGCGATCACGGGCAGTGCACAGGCCTTCATCGAGACTCCGAGGCCCGCGATGATGTTGGTGGCATGCCCGGTCTGGGAAGCCGCCGCCACATGCTGCACGGGGCTGTATTCGGTCGCGGTGTAGTACTCGGTGATGACGATCATGGCCGCCGTGAGTCCGAGCCCCACCAGCGTGCACAGCCACATGGACATGGCGTGCTCACCCATGATTTGCTGCGACACGAAGTAGAAAGCCGCCGCCGAAATCACGCCCGATACGATCACGCCCTTGTAGAGCGCGTTCATGATCTTGCCGCCTTCGCGCGTGGACACGAAGAAGGTGCCGACGATGGAGGACACGATGGAAATCGAGCCGAGCAGCAAGGGGAACAGCACGGCGTTGGGACCCATGTCCGCCATGAGCAGGCCGCCGAGCAGCATGGTCGCGACCAAGGTCACCGCGTAGGTCTCGAACAGGTCGGCCGCCATGCCGGCGCAGTCGCCGACGTTGTCGCCCACGTTGTCCGCGATCACCGCGGGATTGCGGGGGTCGTCCTCGGGAATTCCGGCCTCGACCTTGCCGACGAGATCGGCGCCCACGTCCGCGCCCTTGGTGAAGATGCCGCCGCCCAAGCGCGCGAAAATCGAGATCAGCGAGCCGCCGAAGGCGAGTCCGACCAGCGAGCGCAGCGCCGCTTCCGGGTCGCCCAGCACGCGCAGCATGGCGAGGTAGTAGATCGCCACGCCGAGAATACCGAGGCCTACGACCAGCATGCCGGTGACGGCGCCGCCGCGGAACGCCACTTTCAGCGCGGCGTTGATCCCCAAGGTGGCGGCTTGCGCGGTGCGCACATTGGCGCGCACCGAGATGGACATGCCGATATAGCCTGCCAGCCCGGAGAAGATCGCTCCGACCGCGAACCCGCCGGCGCTCGGCCAGCCGAGCCCGATGCCCAACGCGACGAAAAGAATGACGCCGACGATGGCGATGGTGCGGTATTGCCGGTTGAGGTAGGCGCGAGCACCGGCCTGAATCGCACCCGCGATCTCCTGCATGAGCGCATTGCCGGCGGGCTGCGCCAAAATCCAGCGCACGGAGAAGGCGCCATAGACGATCGCGAGGATTCCAGCACCGATGGCAAGATACAGGGCGTAATCAAGCGTCATGTCGGGTCCCACTAGTTATGTTATTGAAAAATATAAACTTATTCGAGTTAGCGGCCCGGCACTATACCACAAAGGGGGTGCTCAGGCGCTTTGCCACCGGAACGCCTTTGAGGGTGACGTAGGCGGGCAACCCCTGCCGATAGGGCGGATAGTCTTCCCCACCGATAAGCGGCAGGAGATAGCGCCTGCAGGCGGCAGTGATACCGAATCCATCCTCGGTAATGAAGTTGCGGGGCAGCTTTTTCTCCCGGTTGGCGATCATCGCGAGCGGTGCCTGGCCGATGCCCCAGCGGTACGGCTCGGATGACTTGCGGACGATCGTCGGCATGACGGCGTTCTTGCCTTTGAGCGCGAGCTCCACGGCCGCCTTGCCCACCGCATAGGCGTGCTCGACGTCGACTTTGGAGGCGATGTGCCGCGCGGAGCGCTGCAGATAGTCGGCGACGGCCCAATGGAATTTGTAGCCGAAGGCTTCCTGCGTCATTTGCGCGACGACCGGCCCCACGCCGCCGAGTTGGGCGTGACCGAACGCGTCCTTGGTACCCGCTTCCGCCAGGAACTTGCCGTCGGGATTGCGCACGCCCTCCGACACCACGACCACGCAGTAGCCGAACTTCTCGACGCTGGATTTCACCTTGGCCAAGAACTTGGCGCGGTCGAAGGCGATCTCGGGAAACAGAATGACGTGCGGAGCATCGCCCGCGCGTTCTCCCGCCAACCCGCCCGCCGCAGCCATCCAGCCGGCATGGCGTCCCATCACTTCGAGCACGAAAACCTTGGTCGAGGTGCGCGCCATCGAGAGCACGTCGAGCGCCGCCTCGCGGGTGGATATGGCGATGTACTTGGCTGCCGAGCCGAAACCCGGGCAGCAGTCGGTGATCGCCAGATCGTTGTCGACCGTCTTGGGGATGCCGATGCACGCGATCGGGTATCCCATTTGCACGCCGATCTCCGACACCTTGTGGGCGGTGTCCATGGAGTCGTTGCCGCCGTTGTAGAAGAAATAGCCGATGTCGTGCGCCTTGAAGACCTCGATCAGGCGCTCGTACTGGGTGCGGTTCTTGTCGATCCCCGCAAGCTTGTAGCGCGCCGACCCGAAGGCGCCCCCAGGCGTATATCGCAATCCGCGCACCGTCGCGGCGCTCTCCTTGCTGGTGTCGATCAGGTCCTCGGTCAGCGCTCCGACGATGCCGTGCCGCCCGGCATAGAGCTTGCCGATCTTGTCCTTGTGCTTGCGCGCGGTTTCGATCACGCCGCAGGCGGATGCGTTGATGACGGCGGAGACCCCGCCGGACTGGGCATAGAAGGCGTTCTTTTTAGCTGAGCGGCTCATGGTTTTTCTCGGCGCCAATATGTCAATACCGCCAAATACAAGCCGCGCAGGATAGCTGATCGGCGCGGGGGAGGCACTCGTTTGACGGTGGGAGCGGGCGAAGGTACGTTAGCGCGCTTTCTGAGCTATAAGGAATCATGCGAATAGTACTCCTGGGCGCGCCTGGATCCGGCAAGGGCACGCAGTCTGAGTTGCTGGTGCAGGCCTATGGGATCCCGCAAATATCCACCGGCGATTTGCTGCGCGAGGCCGTGGGCAAAGCAACGGCGCTCGGGCTCAAGGCAAAGGCGGCCATGGACGCGGGCAAATTGGTCGACGATGCCACCGTGCTCGGCATGATCTGTGAGCGGCTGGCGAAGCCGGACGCGCAGAAGGGGTTCATCCTCGACGGCTTTCCGCGCAACATCGTCCAGGCCGAGGCTTTGGAGGAGCTCCTGAAGGAACTCGGCCGGCCGCTTCAGGCCGTCGTCCTGCTGAATCTCGATCTTGGCATCCTGTTCAAGCGGCTCACCGGCCGGCGCATCTGCGAGGGCTGCGGCCGGGTGTTCAACATCTATACATCGCCGGCGGGCACCCCGCCGCACTGCGATAAATGCGGCGACAAGCCGCGATTGATCCAGCGGCCGGACGACAGGGAAGAGGTGATCTGCAAGCGGCTCGAGGTGTTCGAGGCGCAAACCAAGCCCCTCGTCGAACACTATGAGCAGCGCGGCCTGTTGCGTATCGTCGATGCGGATGCCGAGGTGCAGACCGTGTTTAGGAGCATCCAGAACGCGGTCGGAGAGCGCTCAGTCCAGAGCCGTTAGCAGGCGATCGCCGATCTCGCCGCGCCGCCACCCCGACAATGCCTGGACCTTGCGGGAACCCATCGCCAGTGCCTTGAGCTCACCGCGCGGCGCCAGAATCTCGGCGCTGATTTCGAGTTCCTTCGCGCGCGCGTCGACCACCCCGGCGAGGCGTTCCATGACGGCTTTCTGCTCGGGTGTGGGGCGCGAGTCGCGGGGGGGCTCCGAGTCCTCGGCGGCGGCGCCCGGGCCCTCGCGCAACGCCGCGAGCAGGCTCTCTGCCCAAGCGCCCTTCATCGGCTTCGGCAAGGCGAGCGTCGCATCGAGCGCTGCGCGCGTCGTGGGATCCGCCTCGGCGAGGGTGAAAATAGCCGCATCGGGAAGGATCCAGCCGCGCGGCAGATCGCGCTCGCGCGCGATGGTTTCACGCCAGATCGCGATGCTGCGGCCGCGCAGACGCGCGGCGGCCGACAGAAGATTCAAATTGCGCAGTCGCTTCCACGCCTGCGCCGGGTCGAGCTCGTACAGCCGCGGCTCCTCCAAGGACAGGCAATCCTCGATGACCCAGTGCTCGCGCCCCAACGCGCGCAACCGGTCGGTCAGCAAGGCGGCGACCTCGTTCAAGTACTTCACGTCGTCCGCCGCATACTCGAGTTGCGCGGCGCTGAGTGGACGCTTCGACCAGTCGGTGCGCGTCTGGCCCTTGGCCAACGTTACGTCCAATAGCGTCTTGACCAGATCCGCATAGCCGATCTGGGGCTTGAGCCCGATGCAACCCGCCGCGATCTGAGTGTCGAACACCGGCGAAATCACGCGTTTGACGTTGAGGTAGAACGCCTCGAGATCCTGGCGCGCGGCATGAATGACCTTGCGCGAGGTCGGCGCGGTGAGCGGCGGCACCAAAGGATCGAGGCTTCCCGCCCGCAATGTGTCGACGCACCACACCGTTCCGCCAGCCGCCAGTTGCACCAGGCAGAGCTTCGGGAAGAACGTGCGCTCGCGCAGAAATTCGGTGTCCAAGCCGATCGATGTCTGGGCTTCGAGGGTGCGCGCCAGCGGCCCGAGTGCTTCGCCTCGATCGATCCAAATCGCGTCGGCCATACGATGATCCACGTGTACAATTTGAGAATCTATCACGATCGAATCGTACGATGCTGCGACTTGCAAAGGCATTTTGGGACATTGCTCTGTGGCGGGCATCGCCCGCCCAGTTGCCGGCCTCCATTTTCCTGCTGTGCCTCGTCGCCGCGGCCGCCGCCGTCCTCGAAGTGATCAGCGCCTTGATTCCTCCCAGTCAAGGCGGCCTCATTCCGATTCGCATCGTACTGAGCGTGGCGCTGCCGCTCCTGTTCGCGTGGATGGTGCTGGCGCTCGCACGGCGGCGCCAACGCTTCCTGCAGACCGGCACGGCGCTCCTCGGCGTCGCCGTCCTGGCCGAACTGGTGCTCTATCCCTTGGGCTCGCTCCTGAATCTCATCGGTACCGAGGGGCCGGGCTCGCTGCCCGTGGGCATCCTGCTGCTCGTGGGCCTCATCTGGTATCTGCTCGCGTGTGCGAACATCTGGCGCGCGGCTCTCGACAGCCGTTTGGGGCTCGGCGGCGCGATCAGCATCGGGTATCTCCTGCTGTCGATGTTCTTGGAACAGAAATTGGTCCCGAATTCGTGACCCCGCACGTTCACATCCTGGGGATCGCCGGGACCTTCATGGGTGGCGTGGCGGCCATCGCCAAGGCGGCGGGATTTCGCGTCACGGGATCGGATCGCAATGTCTATCCGCCGATGAGCGATCAGCTTTCGGCTCTCGGCATCGAGCTCGTGCAGGGCTATGGTGCGGAGCAGCTCGATGACCGGCCCGATATCGTGGTCGTGGGAAATGCGCTGAGCCGCGGCAGCCCCGTCGTCGAGGCCATGCTCGATCGCGGCATCCCATACACCTCGGGGCCGCAATGGCTGGCCGAGCGGGTGTTATGCACGAAGCACGTCCTGGCGGTGGCCGGGACGCACGGCAAGACCACGACGTCGAGCATGCTTGCCTGGATTCTCGAGCACGCGGGACTCGCGCCGGGCTTCCTGATCGGCGGCGTGCCGAGCAACTTCGATACGACGGCACGCCTCGGTACCGGATCGTACTTCGTGATCGAGGCCGACGAATACGATACGGCGTTTTTCGACAAGCGTGCGAAGTTCGTCCACTACCGGCCGCGTACGGTGATTCTCAACAATCTGGAATACGATCACGCCGACATTTATCCGGACGTGGCGTCGATACGGCGGCAGTTCAATCAATTGCTGCGCACCGTGCCTGCCTCCGGTCGCATCGTTCAGAACGGCGAGGACGCCGAGCTCGCCGCAGTGATCGGGGACGGCTGTTGGACGCCGCGCGAGACGTTCGGCTTGAAGTCCCAGGATGCGACCTGGAGCGCCGCTCCGGCACCGGGCTCCTCGTGGGGGGAGTTCGGCGTGCTGAACGCGTCCCGCGAGGTGGCCCGCGTGCGTTGGCCGCTTCTCGGAGAGCACAACGTCATGAACGCGCTCGCCGCGATTGCGGCGGCTCATCACGTCGGCGTAACGCCCGAGCAGGCGGCTGAGGCGCTGAGCATGTTCCGGGGGGTCAAGCGCCGCATGGAAGTGCGCGGGGTGGTCGGCGGAGTGACCGTATACGACGACTTTGCGCATCATCCCACCGCGATTGAAACGACGCTCGCGGGACTGCGCGCTCGTGAGCCCGCCGCTCGGATCATCGCCGTGGTGGAACCCCGGTCCAACACCATGAAACTCGGCGTGCATCGTGATTTGCTCGCGCCATCGTTGGCGGCGGCCGACGCCGCCTGGCTGCTGAGCGCCCCCGAGCTGGGATGGGATCTCGCGGCTGCGCTCGCACCGCTCGGGGCGCGAGCGCACTTCGCGGACAGCGTCGAGGCGCTGGTCGAGGGATTGGCGGCGGCGGCCCGTCCGGGCGATCAGATCCTGGTCATGAGCAACGGCGGCTTCGGCGGACTGCACGGAAAGCTCCTGGCGGCGTTGCAGGCGCGGCAGGATCTGCGCCCCCGACAGGACCTGCGCTCCCGGGGCACGCCTTGAGTCCGATTCCGCTGTTCCCTCTGAACCTCGTGCTCTTTCCGGACGGCCCGCTGCCGCTGCGCATCTTCGAGACCCGCTACTACGACATGGTGCGCCGATGCATGCGCGAGGGACACGGATTCGGCGTGGTGCTGATACGCGAGGGACGGGAAGTCGGGCTCGCCGACACCGATCTCTACGACGTGGGCACCATGGCGGAGATCACCGATTTCCATCAATTGTCCGATGGCCTATTGGGGCTTTCCTGTGTCGGCCGGCAACGATTTCGATTGATCGAGCGCAGCCGGCAGCCGGACGGGCTCAATCTCGGCGAGGTGGAGTGGCTGAGTGCGCAGCCCAACGTGCCGGTTCCGGCGCGGCATGCGCGCTTGTCGAAGTTGTTGAGCTCCGTGTTGCCGCAGCTCGGCGAGGGGTACGCGAACATGGATATGCGGCTCGACGATGCCGCCTGGGTGGGGCATCGCCTCGCGGAGATATTGCCCATACCGCTCGCCGACAAGCAGGCTTACTTGGAGATCGATGATCCGCTCGAGCGCCTCGACCGGCTGGCGGCGATCGCTCCTTTGACGCCGTCGTCCGGCGCGGTGCCGGCCCCGCCATCCGACCCCGCCGCGTAGGGAACCCAAAGGCCCCGGGTGAGCCAGAGCGCGGCTGCGATCGCCACGGCCCAGGGAAGCACCCAGTAACCGAGAAGACCGTCGAATTTGCCGAGCCAGGGCGTCGCCGCGGCCGCCGGGCCGGGGGCGGTGGCTTCTTGCAGCATGCGCAATATCACCACCCAGCCCGCGTGGAGCCCTATGGCCACGGCGATGTTGCCGGTCAGCACGCGGGTGAGGCTCAACACGAGACTCACCGCGAGCCATGCCATGAACGAATCGAATACCAGTGACGGCGTGCCCAGGGGTGCAAAGGAGCGGGCGAGAAGATCGAAGCCGCTCGCCCAATGCAACTGGTCGACCGGAATTCGCGCCTTGGCAAAGAAATGCAGCACCGCGAACAACGGCGCGGTGAACAGCACCGCCGCCCATTGACCGGACTCCCGGGCGATCGCGGAGTGCATGGCGCCGCGCATCACGGTCTCCTCGATCAGGGCGACGGCGACGCCGGAGCTCAAGCCGACCAGAAACAGTTTGAAGACGGAATGCGCCTCGCCGAGGACGCGCCAATGCATCGCGAGCAGCAGCGCCGCGCCGGCGGCGGCGGTGGCCATGCCGATGATGCCGGATGCCAGCGCAACCCTCAGGAATCTGCGCCAGGGCAAGCCATAGCCGAGGGCGCGCTTCGAGCTCACGCCGAGATGCCGGCAGAGCCACACGAGGCCCCCGGCCGCGGCCAGCATGGCCACGCGGCTCGCGACGCGGTGAAACGGCCACGACGCGACCTGAGAGGTTAGCTCATAGACGGGATAGGCGATGATCGCGGTAACGAGGCCCGCGGCGACGAGCGTGCCTGCGAACCACGCGAATGCCCTCATTGCGGTTGATGCCCCGCCGCCGGCCTAGACGGGGGCCAGGCTGTGGAAAGTGCGCATGGCGGCGGCGATCGTCGCGTCGATGTCGCCGCTCGAATGGGCCGCCGACACGAAGCCTGCCTCGAACGCCGACGGCGCGAAGTACACGCACTCCTCCAGCATCCGATGGAAGAAGCGCTTGAATCGGTCGGTATCGCACGCCATCACCTTGGCGAAGCTATCGACACGGCGTTGCTCCGTGAAAAACAGCCCGAACATGCCGCATACGTGGTTGGTGGCGAGCGGGATACCCGAGCTCAACGCCGCATCGCTCAAGCGCTGGACCAGAATGTCGGTGATTGCATTCAAGTGGGCATGAAAACCGGGGGCCGACACGAGCTCGAGCGTGGCTATGCCGGCCGCCATCGCCACCGGGTTGCCGGATAAGGTGCCCGCCTGGTAGACAGGCCCGAGTGGCGCGAGCCGCTCCATGACCTCGCGCCGGCCGCCGAAGGCGCCCACGGGCATGCCGCCGCCGATGATTTTGCCGAGAGTGGTGAGATCGGGGCGTACGCCGTACAGCTCCTGCGCCCCGCCGAGCGCGACGCGAAATCCCGTCATGACCTCGTCGAAAATCAGCAGGGCGCCGGAGCGGTCGCACACCTCGCGCAGGGTCTCCAAAAAACCCGGCGCCGGGGGGATGCAGTTCATGTTGCCGGCGACCGGCTCGACGATGACGCAGGCGATTTCCCCGCCGATTTGACGGAATGCATCGCGCACCTGATCCGAGTCGTTGTAGTCGAGGGTCACGGTGTGAGCGGCCAGGGCGCGGGGCACCCCGGGCGAGGTGGGAACTCCGAAGGTCAGGGCGCCCGAACCCGCCTTGATCAGCAGCGAATCCGAATGACCGTGATAGCAGCCCTCGAATTTCACGATGGTCTCGCGCCCCGTGAACCCGCGAGCCAAGCGGATGGCGCTCATGGTCGCCTCGGTGCCGGAGCTGACGAAGCGCACCAGCTCGACGGAGGGCATGAGCTCGGTGACGCGGCGGGCGAGTTGCGTCTCGAGCTCGGTGGGGGCGCCGAAGCTCAGGCCGTCGGCGGCCACGCGGCGCACGGCCGCGATGACGTGCGGATGCGCATGGCCCACGATCATCGGACCCCACGACCCGACGTAGTCGATGAAGCGCCTGCCGTCGGCGGCGACGATGTGAGCGCCCGCGGCCTGCTTGATGAAAATCGGCTCTCCGCCGACGCCCCGAAAGGCCCGTACCGGCGAGTTGACGCCTCCGGGAATGTATTTGCATGCCTCTTGATACAGGCTCACCACATCTCTCCTGATCGTTACGCCGACAAGGCGGCCGGCGGCAGCCCAAGCCGCACCTCCAGTCCGCCGCCGGCGCGATTGCCGGCCTTCGCCGATCCGCCGTGCGCCCGCATGACCTGCGAGGTGATGGCGAGACCGATGCCCTCGCCGCCGGTATCGCGGTCGCGCGACTCCGCCACGCGGAAAAAGGGCTCGAATATGCGTTCCAAGTCTCCGGCCGGCACGCCCGGCCCCCGGTCGCGAATCGAGATGGCGAATCCGCCGTCGCCGCGCTCTACGGCCACCTCCACGGAGGCGCCGGGCGGACTATAGCGCACGGCGTTGCGCAGCACGTTCTCGACCGCGCTGCGCAGCAGTTCGCGGTTGCCGTTCACCGTCAGTCCGGCAGCTCCCTCGATCGAGACTTTGCAGCCCTTCGCGGCGCCTTCGAAATTGGCGTCATGGACGATCTCTTCGATCATTTCGCCGATATCGAAAGACTCGCGCTCGATCGGCGCGTCCGTGCCGTGCAGGCGCGCCAGCTTCAATACCTGGCTGATCAGATCATCCAGGCGCTCTATTTCGCGCTCCAGCCGGTCCAGTTGGAGCGTGTTGTCCGCCATCGGCCGGCGCGCCAGGCCCACCGCGAGGCGCATTCGCGCGAGCGGCGAGCGCAGCTCGTGCGAGATGTCGCGCAACAGCCGCGTAACCGCGGCACGATTGGCTATCAGGCCGTCCGCCATGGCGTCGAAGTCGCGAGCAAGCACCGCCACTTCGTCCTTGCGATCCTCGAGTCCCGCGCTCACCCGAAGGCTGGCACCGGCGCGCGCATCGAGATTCTCACTGGCGAGCGCGCGGGCGCCCTCCTGGATGCGGCGGATGGGGGCGCTCAAGTGCTGCGCGAGCCACCAGCTCGCGATCGCGCTCACCACCAGCGCGATGCACAGGATCATCAGCGAGATTCCCGGAAGGCTCAACGCGCCGAAGATGCTGGGGCGGCGCGGGACCAGCAGCACGGTGTAGGTCGATCCATCGGGACCCACGATCTGCGGCGCGGCGCGCTGCGGCCTAAAATTGCGCGGCGGCGGCGGCGGTGGCGGCGGCGACGCGTCCGGCTCGAGCTCGCTCATCGATTCACGATTGAAATATTCCAGTCGACGGGCCGCGTTCTCGGAAAGGCGCCGGCCGAGAATGTCCTTCCCGTCCGGTCCGATGATGTAAAGCTCGCGGTCGGCAATCGAATGCTCGTTGGCCGAGAGCCATTTCTGGAGTGCGGCGATGCCGCCCTTGCCGAGAACCTCCGAGGCCTGGATGGCGATGGCCGCCGGGCGGTGCTGCAGCTCGCGCGCCTCGTACTCGCGCGCGGCCGCCGTGAAGGTCACCGCGATGCTGCCGCCGACGATGAGCGCCATCGCAATCCAGAACAACACGAAGATTCGGACGAACAGGCTGTGCATGCAGCTATGGCGGGGCCGTGGTCAGCGTGTAGCCGGAGCCGCGCACGTTCTTGATCTCCGGATTCTTGCCGGCCTCGAGATTGAGCTTGCGGCGCAGATTGCTGATGTGCGTGTCGATGCTGCGGTCGTAGGGAACGAGCTTGCGGCCGAGGGCCTGTTCCGTCATCGACTCGCGCGATATCACCTGTCCCGCGGAACGCATCAAGAGCTCGAGCACGCGAAATTCCGCGCCCGTGAGCGTCACCGGGCGTTCGGCGATGCGCACCTGGTGCATGCCGGTGTTGAGCACGATTTGCCCGACGGAAATCTCGTCCGCCGGACCACCGCGCGCCGCACGGCTCGTCGCGCGGCGCAGGATGGCGCGGATGCGGGCGACGAGCTCGCGGGGGTTGAACGGCTTGCTGAGGTAGTCGTCGGCGCCGAGCTCCAATCCGACGATCCGATCGACATCGTCGCCGCGCGCCGTGAGCATCAGGATGGGCGTGTCGTAGGACGCCCCGAGCTTGCGCAGCACGTCGAAGCCGCCGAGGCTCGGCAGCATCACGTCGAGAATCAAGATCTCGAAGGCGTTGAGCTTGAGCTCCTCGAGAGCGTCGCCGCCGTCGTGCACGCTCTTGACCTCGAAGTGCTCGGCCTCCAGATATTCGGTGAGCATCTGGCAGAGCTCGCGGTCATCGTCCACCAGTAGCACCCGCGCCTCGTGCGGCGCCGCGGGGTCCGGAGAGGGCTTGTTCGGAACGCCGGTCATGTGATGAAGTCCTGTATATCAGCGCCAGGTCCGCGCCAGGCTCGCGCTAGGTCAGCGCCATTTTCCCCGCCATCATTCGCTTTCGTAAACCAATTGACAATTCTTTACATGTTGCCCACGCAACATTGCGTCAACGCGACAGGGACGGCGGCCGTTTCACCGTACACTGTCACCACCGCATTTCCAAGGAGAGTTTCGACTCATGGTTACAATACGAAAGGTCATCCCTGCTTTGTGTCTGGCGACTTCGCTCGCGGGCATCGCCGCGTATGCGCAAACCGCGGCCACCACCACTACGACGGCCACTCCGGGCGCACATCAGTGGCACCATCACGGACATCGCGGCGGCTTTTTCTTCGTGCTGCACAAGCTCGGTCTGACTGCGGACCAGAAGGCGCAGGTCAAGAGCATCCTCGCGAGCGAGAAGAGCCAGTTTGAGGCGCTGCGCGCGAGCGCGAAGGCGAATCACACGGCGCTCGAGACGACCCCGCCGACCGATGCCGGCTATCCAGCGTTGATCCAGACCGCGCAGACGAATGCCGCGACCCGCATCAAGCTGCAGAGCGAGACCTGGACCGCGATCTACAGCACGGTGCTCACCAAGACGCAGCAGGCAGCGATCCCCGGCATCGTGGCCGCCGCGCAGAAGGCGCGCGAGGCGCACATGGCCGAGTGGAAGGCCGCGCACCCGCAAGCGGCGGCGCCGGACTCGAACTAGCGTTCGAAGGGCCGGGGTTGAGCCGAAGATCAGCGTTGAGCCGAAGATCAGCGTTGAGCCGATGATCAGCGTTGAACCGCGCCGATGCCGTCTTTCTTGAGAAGATCGATGACGCTGTCGCGGCCGACCAGATGAGCGGTGCCGACGATGACGAGGTGATTCTCGTCATCGTCGAGCAACCTCTCGATACGCGCGATCCACTTGCGGTTGCGCGCCACCAGAAGCGATTGATACACGGCGGGATCGCGCCCGAGATCCGACTTTAGCTCGGTCTCGAACCAGCTCATGTCTCCGCGCTGCCAGGCGCGTACCATTTCATTCACGTCTTTCGCGAGATCGTGAGCCTGCTCCAGGCTCGAGACCAGATAATTCGCCTGCGTCTCCATCGGCATGCTCTCGAAGAGTGCGAGCTGGTCGTGCGCCGTCTCGAGGCCCGCGATGCTCTTTCCATCGGTGCGCGCACGCCCGAGAAAGTACATCTCGACGCCGCTCGACGGATCGAAGCCCAGCTGCATGAGCTGCATCTGCGAAATGGCTTCGGCGACGAACCAGGGCGCAAACTGATCGAACGTCGAGAGGTCGAGCCCCGCCTCTTGCGCGAGCGACTGGGCATGCGCGTATCGCGCCGCCCCCATGATGTCGCGCAGGTTCTTGCCGTCGGGGAGCGTCGCGCTCGCGAGCATTTCCGACTGCACTTGCGCCGAATCGAGCTCGTCCAGATCGATCTCCATGACGAGCGACTTCGCATCCCGGTACGCGTCGAGGACCACGGGCGCGAGCGGGTAGTCGCTTGCGCGAAGCGTGTGAATGGAACCGAGCAGATAGACCGTATTGTGCTTGCCGTGAAGCTCCCACAGGCAATGAAGCGTCGAATCGGCCTGCGCCGTCGAGGCCGCTCCCAACGCCCATCCGAGGAGCGCCCAGCAGAGCAGCGCGAACGATGGCGCCGACGGGCGGCGCCGCAAACAGGGAGTGCGCCGCATGAGCGCGGGCTCAGCGCGCGGCGGCGGCTGCGGAATGCAAGCGCAGCGAGTCGACCCAGCGGATCTCGCTGTCGATGCGGCCGTCGGAATGCAACTCGAACGAACGGTAGGCGGGCGGCCGCGTGTCGACGGCGTAGCGTTCGCTCTTCGGCAGGAACTGAGCGCCGGTGGAGGGGGTTGCGAACAGCCGCACGCCACCGCGGTGGCCTTCGAACTCCTGGTGTACGTGGCCCCACACCACCGCTCGGACGTGCGCATGCGCCTCGATCACCCGCCAGAAATCGTCGCGGTTCGCGAGACCGATGGTATCGATCCAGCGGCTGCCCATCTCGATCGGGTGATGGTGCAAGCACACCATGGCAGGCGCCGCGGAGGCGGCCAGCGTCCGGTCGAGCCGCTCCAATTCGGGCACCGTCAGGCGGCCGCCGACATGGCCGGGATCGCAGCTGTCGAGCATCACGAACTGCCAGCCGCCCGCGGAATAGGCGCCGCACATCTGGAACGGAGCCCCGCTGAGCGACTGGCGCATGATGGCGGGCTCGTCGTGATTGCCGGGAATGCAGAGCACGGGCTTCTCGGAGTTGCCGAAGATGCTGCGGAAACGCAAATAACCGGACGGGTCGTCCTGGACGAGATCGCCCGTCACCAGCACTGCCGCGAAGTCGGGCACGCTCGCATACGCCTCGTCGAGCACGTGACGCAGGCTCGCATCCGTGACCACGCCGCGCAACGCCCCGGAGGCGCTGCCGTACAGATGCGGGTCGGTTATTTGTAGAATTTTCATGCAGGGAAATCCTAGCAAAGCATCCCTCGATCGACGGTGAACTGGGTCATGGGGCGCAGGGTTATTGCTCAATACATGGCCAGACTGCAATTGTGTGAAGGCGGTTCCCCACAAAAGGCGACTTGGGTCCCGATATTGATGCAGTGGTGCGCATCGGGGACAATACCGGCCCGCTCCTGTGAAAGAAGTCCCCCATGCCCACCCGCCGCGAGCTCGCCAACGCCATTCGTGCCCTGACGATGGATGCCGTCCAAAAGGCCAATTCGGGGCACCCGGGGGCGCCCATGGGCATGGCGGACATCGCCGAAGTGCTCTGGCGCGACGTACTTAAGTTCAATCCGGGCAATCCGCTCTGGCTGGATCGTGACCGATTCGTGCTCTCGAACGGCCACGCGTCCATGCTGCTTTACTCGGTGCTTAACCTCACCGGCTACCCGCTGTCGATGGAGGAGATCAAGAATTTTCGGCAGTGGGGCTCGAAGACGCCGGGGCATCCGGAGCGCGAATTGCACCTGGGTATCGAGACCACCACGGGCCCCCTGGGCCAGGGCTTCGCGAACGCGGTGGGCATGGCGCTCGCCGAGCGCTCGCTGGCCGCCACCTTCAACCGCCCCGGGCACACCGTCGTCGATCACCACACGTACGTGTTCATGGGCGACGGCTGCATGATGGAGGGCATATCGCACGAGGCGGCCTCGTTCGCGGGCATGCAGAAGCTCGGCAAGCTGATTTGCGTGTACGACGACAACGGCATTTCGATCGACGGCAAGGTGCGGGGCTGGTTCACGGACGATACGGCCTTGCGGTTCGAGGCGTACGGCTGGCACGTCGTCCCGCACGTGGATGGCCAGGACAGCGAGGCGGTCGCCAAGGCGCTGGCGGCTGCCCGCGCCGTGACCGACAAACCGTCGCTGATTTGCGCCAAGACCACCATCGGCTGGGGCGCGCCGAACAAGCAAGGCACCGCCGCCATGCACGGCGAGGCCATGGGCAACGAGGAGATCGCCGCGACCCGGCTCAATCTCGGCTGGACGGCGCCGCCGTTCGAGATCCCCCCCGAGATCCGCGCCCAATGGGACAGGCGCGACAAGGGCGCCAAGGCGGAGCAGGAGTGGCGCAGCCGATTCCAGGCCTACAAGGCGGAATTCCCGGCGCTCGCCGCCGAGCTCGAGCGGCGTACGGCGGGTGATTTGCCCAAGGGCTTCGACGATATCCTGAGCGCCGGCGTCAATCAGGCGCAAAGCGAAGGCAAATCGCTTGCCACCCGCCAATCCTCCAACGCGGTCTTGAACGCCCTGGGGCCGGCGCTGCCGGAGCTGTTCGGCGGCTCGGCGGACCTCACGCCCTCGAACGGCACGTTGCGCAAGGACTCCGTGTCGCTGTCCCCCGACGCTCCCGCCGGCAACTACGGGCACTTCGGCGTGCGGGAATTCGGCATGTCGGCGATCATGAACGGCATGAGCGCCCATGGGGGCTTCACCCCCTACGGCGGCACGTTCCTCACGTTCTCGGATTATGCGCGAAACGCGCTGCGCATGGCCGCGCTCATGCGGTTGCGCGTGATCTTCGTTTACACGCATGATTCCATCGGTCTGGGCGAGGACGGGCCGACGCACCAGCCCATCGAACAGCTGGCGGGGCTGCGCGCGATTCCGCATATGGACGTGTGGCGTCCTTGCGATGCGGTGGAGACGGCGACCTCGTGGGGCGTGGCGATCGACAATCGGGATGGCCCGACCAGCCTGATCTTCACCCGCCAGGCGGTCACTCATCAGGCGCGGCGCCCCGATCAGGTCGAAGCGATCAAGCGCGGCGGCTATGTGCTCATCGACTCGGACGGCCCCCCGGAGGCCATCGTCATCGCCACCGGTTCCGAGGTCGGAATCGCCGCCGAGGCGGTGAAGAGCGCCCAGGGCAAAGGACGCAAGGTGCGCCTGGTCTCGATGCCGAGCACGGCGACCTTCGACCGTCAGGACCAGGCGTACCGGGACAGCGTGCTGCCGCCGTCGGTTTCCCGTCGCGTGGCGGTGGAAGCCGCCGCGCGCGAGTCGTGGTGGCGCTACGTCGGACTCAAGGGTCAGATCGTCGGAATCGACCATTTCGGCGCGTCCGCACCGGCCAAGGAATTGTTCAAGCACTATGGATTCACGCCGGAGCACGTGCTTCAGGCGATCGACAACGTCTTGGCGGGCTAGGAACGCGATTCAGAACCGAGGGGGAGCGATTCGATGGCGATCAAAGTGGGCATCAACGGGTACGGCCGCATCGGCCGGAATATTCTGCGGGCCCTGTACGAAGGCAAATACGCGGGCGAGATCAAGATCGTCGGCATCAACGACCTGGGCGACGCCAACACCAATGCCCACTTGACGCGTTTCGACACCGCTCACGGCCGTTTCAAGGGCGAAGTCCATGTCGACGGTGATGCCATGGTGGTGAACGGCGACCGCATCCGCGTGATCGCGCAGCGCGATCCCAGCAAGCTCCCCTGGGGCGAACTCGGGGCGGATTTCGTGCTGGAGTGCACGGGTCTGTTCACCAGCAAGGCCAAGGCCTCCGCGCATCTGGCCGCGGGCGCCAAGAAAGTCGTGATATCCGCTCCCGGCGGCGACGATGTCGACGCCACCATCGTCTACGGCGTCAACCATCAGCGTCTGAAATCCACGGATACGGTGATCTCGAACGCCTCCTGCACCACCAACTGCCTGGCGCCGCTGGTCAAGGTCCTGCACGACAGCATCGGCGTGGTGTCCGGCGTCATGAATACCATCCACTCGTACACCAACGACCAGGTGCTCACCGACGTGTATCACTCGGATCTGCGCCGCGCGCGGTCTGCGACCATGTCCATGATCCCGACCAAGACCGGGGCCGCCGCCGCCGTGGGGCTGGTTCTGCCGGAGCTCAAAGGCCGGATCGATGGTTTCGCCATCCGGGTACCGACCATCAACGTGTCGCTGGTCGACCTGAGCTTTATCGCAGCGCGCAAGACGACGGTGGACGAGATCCACTCGATCATGAAGACGGCGGCCAACGGCGCGCTCAAAGGCATCCTCGCCTACAACGATCAGCCGCTGGTCTCGGTGGATTTCAACCACGACCCGGCCTCATCCACGTACGATGCCACGCTCACCAAGGTGATCGAGGGCACGCTGGTGAAGGTGTGCTCGTGGTACGACAACGAATGGGGCTTCTCGAACCGCATGCTCGATACGCTCACCGCTTGGTCGAAGGCGGCTTGAGCGCGCCGAGCAGCGAGGATCACGGATGAAGATCATAAAAATGGCCGACTTGGATCTCAAGGGCAAGCGGGTGCTGATCCGCGAGGATCTGAACGTACCCATCAAGGATGGCGAAGTGGCGAGCGATGCGCGCATCCGCGCGGCGCTCCCCACCATCCAGGCGGCATTGGCGGCGAAAGCGCGCGTCATGCTCATGTCGCACTTGGGCCGGCCGGAGGAGGGCAGGTTCGCCGAGGAGTTCTCCCTGGAACCTGTCGCCAAACGCCTCACCGAGCTGCTGGGCGTTCCTGCTCTCTTGAAGCGCGACTGGCTGGACGGCGTGGTGGTGGCGCCGGGCGAGGTGGTGCTGCTCGAGAACGTGCGATTCAACAAGGGCGAGAAGAAGAATTCCGATGAGCTTTCCCAGAAGATGGCCGCGCTCTGCGACATTTACGTGATGGATGCGTTCGGCACCGCGCACCGCGCGGAGGCGAGCACCCACGGGGTCGCGAAATACGCGCCGGTGGCCTGCGCCGGTCCGCTTCTGGTGAGCGAGCTCACGGCGCTCGAGACGGCACTGGAAAAGCCCGCGCGGCCGCTGCTCGCCATCGTGGCCGGGTCCAAGGTGTCCACCAAGCTCACCGTGCTCGAGACGCTGCTCTCGAAGGTGGATCAGATGATCGTGGGCGGGGGCATCGCCAACACCTTCCTCGCAGCCCGCGGCTTCAACGTCGGCAAGTCGCTGCACGAGCCCGACATGCTGGATATTTGCCGGCGCTTGATCGATCAGTCGCAAAAGCGCGGCATCGTCATCCCGATGCCCACCGATGTGGTGGTGGCCACGGAGTTCTCGGCAGTGGCGGAGGCCGACGTGAAGCCCGTCGGCAATGTCGCGGATAACGAGATGATTCTCGACATAGGCCCCGATTCCGCGGAAGTACTGTCGCTGCTCATTGCCGGAGCCGGCACCATTCTATGGAACGGCCCGGTGGGCGTGTTCGAGTTCGATCAATTCGGCGAGGGCACGCGCGCGCTCGCCAACGCGATCGCACGCAGCAAGGCTTTCTCTCTGGCGGGCGGCGGCGATACGCTGGCGGCCATCGAGAAGTACGGCGTCGAGGACGGCATCTCCTACATATCGACGGGCGGTGGGGCGTTCCTGGAATTCGTCGAAGGCAAGAAGCTCCCTGCGGTCGAAATTCTGGAAAGGCGGGCGGCATGAGTTTCATACTGCGCCGCGCCAAGATCGTCGCGACCCTCGGTCCCGCGACGGACGACCCCACAGTCATCGGCGAGATGGTGCGTGCCGGGGTCGACGTGGTGCGCGTCAATTTCTCGCACGGGGCGCTCGCGGACCATGCCCGGAGGCTCCAGATGGTGCAGGACGCCGCCAGACGCGCCGGGCGCTACGTCGGTGTGCTCGGCGATCTGCAAGGGCCGAAAATACGCGTGGAGCGCTTCAAGGCGGGCAAGATCATGCTCGCGGACGGCGCGGCTTTTGCCCTCGACGCCTCGCTGGGCGTGGAGGCCGGCGACGATCAGGCGGTCGGCATTGCTTACAAGAAGCTGCCCACCGATGTGGGCGTCGGCGACATCTTGCTGCTGAACGACGGACAGATCAGCCTCCAGGTTCGATCGATCGAGGGTCCCCGAATCAACACTCGGGTGCTGGTGGGCGGCGAGCTCGGCAACAACAAAGGCATCAATCGCCAGGGCGGAGGATTGTCGGCCGGCGCGCTCACCGACAAGGATCGCGAGGACATCGGGATCGCCGCCTCGCTCAAGGTCGACTATCTGGCGGTGTCTTTCCCGCGCGACGGCTCCGACATGAACGAGGCGCGCAAGCTCCTGCGCGCCGCCGGAAGCGGAGCGCTGCTGGTGGCGAAGATCGAGCGGGCGGAGGCCATCAAGAACCTGGCCGACGTGGTTCGGGCGAGCGATGCCGTGATGGTGGCCCGCGGCGATCTCGGGGTCGAGATGGGTTTCGCCGAGCTCGCGGGTCTTCAGAAGCAGATCATGCAGGAGGCGCGCCATCAGAACCGCGTGGTGATCACGGCGACCCAGATGATGGAGTCCATGATCACGGCCACGATTCCGACCCGCGCCGAGGTGTCCGATGTGGCCAACGCGGTCATGGAAGGCACCGACGCCGTCATGCTGTCCGCGGAGACCGCCGCCGGCAAGCATCCCGCGAAGGTGGTGGAGGCCATGGCGCAAATCATCGTCGCCGCCGAGAAGTATCAGGGCGCGCACGTGCGCATCCGCCAGCGCAATACCGGCTACTTCGAGCGCACCAACGAGGCCATCGCGGCGGCGGTGATGTACACCGCCAACCATCTGCACGTGCAGGCCATCGTCGCGCTCACCGAGTCCGGCGAAACCGCTCTGTGGATGTCGAGAGTGCGCTCGGATATTCCGATCTATGCGTTCACCCGCCAGGAGGCGACGCTCAGCCGGGTTACTCTGTATCGCGGCGTCTATCCGGTTTCCTACGACGTGACGGACAAGGATCGGGAGGCTTTCTACTTCTCGATATTCAAGCAGCTCTTGGATCTGAAACTGGTGAAGGAGAACGACCTCATCATCGTGACCAAGGGCGAGCTCACGGGGGTGGCCGGCGGCACCAATTCCATGCAGATCCTCGAGGTCGTCCGCAAGTAGCCGGCGGATCTCCCTCATCATGCAGACTGAATTCCGCGGAACGGACCGGTACATCGCGACGGAGGAGCTGATGGCCGCGGTGAATGCCGCGATGGTGCTGTCGCGGCCGCTGCTGATCAAGGGCGAACCCGGCACCGGCAAGACGCTGCTGGCGGCCGAAATCGCCCGCTCTCTGTCGATGCCCTTGCTCGAGTGGCATATCAAGTCGACCACCAAGGCGCAACAGGGGCTGTACGAGTACGACGCCGTGTCGCGCCTCAGGGACTCGCAGCTCGGGGACGCCAAGGTCAAGGACATCCGCAACTACATCGTCAAGGGGAGCCTATGGGAAGCATTCGAGAGCGAAGTCCGGCCGGTGCTCCTGATCGACGAAATCGACAAGGCGGACATCGAATTTCCGAACGATTTGTTGCGCGAACTCGATCGGATGGAATTCTTCGTCTACGAAACCCGCGAGACGGTGCGCGCCCGGCATCGGCCGGTCATCGTCATCACCAGCAATAACGAGAAGGAGCTGCCGGACGCGTTCCTGCGGCGCTGCTTCTTCCACTACATCCGATTCCCGGACGAGACCACGATGACGCGCATCGTGGACGTGCATTTCCCGGATTTGAAGCGCGAGCTCCTGCGCGAGTCGCTCGCGACCTTCTTTCGGGTGCGCGAGACGCCCGGCTTGAAGAAAAAGCCCACGACCTCGGAGCTCCTCGATTGGATCAAGCTCCTCGTGGCCGAGGACATCCCGCCCGAGGCGCTGCGCAGCGATGACGCCAAGAAGTTGCTGCCGCCGCTCTACGGCGCGCTGCTGAAGAACGAACAGGACGTGCATCTGTTCGAGCAGCTGCTGTTTCTCAACCGCCGGAATGCTCGTTAGGTTTTTTCTCCTGCTGCGAAGCGCCGGCGTGCCGGTGTCGATCACGGAATTGATGACGCTTCTCGAAGCCCTGCAACTCGGGCTCGGGGAGTCGAGCGCGGAGCGCTTTTACCATTTGTCCCGTGCCTGCCTGGTCAAGGACGAGCGCCATTACGATCGCTTCGACCGCGTGTTCGCCGCGCATTTCAAGGGGGCGGAAGAGCTGTTCGAGACGCTGTCGCGCGAGCTTCCCGCGGATTGGCTCAAGAAGCTTCTGGTCAAGGATCTGACCGACGCCGAAAAGGCCCAAATCGAGGCGCTCGGCGGCTGGGACCAATTGATGGAGACCTTGAAGAAGCGCCTCGAGGAGCAGAAGGAGCGGCACCAGGGCGGCAGCAAGTGGATCGGAACCGCGGGGACCTCGCCGTTCGGGGCCTACGGCTACAACCCGGAGGGCGTGCGCATCGGACAGGACGGGTCGCGCAACCGCCGTGCCGTAAAGGTGTGGGACCGGCGCGAGTTCGCCAACTTCGATGACACGGTGGAGCTCGGCACACGCAACATGAAGCTGGCGCTGCGCCGTTTGCGGCGTTTCGCGCGGCGCGGCGCCCCGACCGAGCTGGCGCTTGCCGACACCATCGATGCAACCGCCCGTGCGGGCGGCTGGCTCGACCTCAAGATGGTGCCGGAACGGCACAACGTGGTGAAAGTGCTGCTGCTGCTCGATGTCGGCGGCTCCATGGACGACCACGTGAGGACGTGCGAGGAGCTGTTCTCGGCGGCGCGCAGCGAGTTCAAGCATCTGGAGCACTTCTATTTTCACAACTGCCCGTATGAGGCGCTGTGGCGGGACAATCGCCGCCGCTCCCGCGAGCATATCGGCACCGTCGAGCTCATGCGGACCTACGCTTCCGATTACAAGCTCATCTTCGTGGGCGATGCGGCCATGAGCCCCTACGAAGTCACCGCGGCGGGCGGGAGTGTCGAGCACTGGAACGCCGAGCCGGGCGCCGTCTGGCTGCAGCGCCTGACGAGGGCCTACCCGAAGTTCGTCTGGATCAACCCTCAACCGCCGTCGCACTGGCGCCATACGGCCTCCACCGGGCTCATTCGCGAACTCCTGGAGGACCGAATGTACCCCCTAACCCTGTCCGGTTTGGATAATGCGATCAATGCACTCGGCTGAGCGGACCGATCTCGGCTAGGCTTCGAGCTTCGATGAACGCGAAGCTGCAGCAATCGGACGATTCAACCCTCGGCCTGGTGTTGACGGGCGGCGGGGCGCGCGCGGCCTATCAGGTGGGGGTGCTCAAAGGCATCGCCGAACAACTGCGCCGGGGCTCCGGCAGCCCGTTCCAGGTGGTTACCGGCACGTCCGCCGGCGCGGTGAGCGCGATTGCGCTCGCCTCGGATGCCGCTCACTTCCGCCACGCGGTTTACGTCATCGAGAAGGTGTGGCGGGAATTCCGGGTTCACCACGTGATCAAGGCGGATGCGGTCAGCGTCCTGCGGTCGGGGCTGCACTGGATCCTGGCGCTGGTCACCGGAGGGTGGCTGGTGCATCCGCCGCGCTCGCTGTTCGACAACACCCCGCTCTGGGAACTGCTGCGCAAGAACCTGCGGTTCGAGGGCATTCCGCGCGGGATGTACAAACAGCATTTGCGCGCCGTCGGCATTTGCGCCACCAGCTATTCGGATGCCGATTCGGTCACCTTTTACACCTGTTCCGGGCCGATCGAGCCCTGGACCCGGGCGGCGCGCAAGGGCGCCCGGGTGCAGCTCACGCTCGAGCACCTGATGGCGAGCCTGTCGATTCCCTTCCTGTTCCGGCCCATCTTCCTGCATCAGCAGTACTTCGGGGACGGTGCGATGCGGCAAACCTCGCCTTTGAGCCCCGCCATTCACCTGGGTGCGAACCGGCTGCTGGTGATCGGCGTGGGAGACCCGGCGTCCGCCGGACTCGGCATGCCGTCCATCCGTACCGAGCCGAGCTTCGGCCAGATGTTCGGCTTCATGCTGGATTCGCTGTTCATGGACCAGCTGCAATCGGACCTCGAGCGCCTACAGACACACCCCGAGGATCCCGAGGCGCGGCGCATCGACTGCCTGGTGTTGACGCCCTCGCAGGATCTTTCCGAGATCGCGAGCCGCCACCGCTCGGAGCTGCCGAGGAGCCTGCGGGCGCTGCTCCGTGCCATGGGGGCGAACTCCTCCAAGCCGAGCGCCGGCACGCTTCTCAGCTATCTTCTATTCGAGCGCGGCTACACGCGCGAGCTGATCGCGCTCGGGCTGCGCGATGCCCGTGCAAGGGCCGAGGAGATCCGCGCATTCCTCGCGCAGGCTGACGTCAGGCTTTCTGCAGCGAGTCGTGCCGTGTGAGCACCTGCGGATAAACCCCGCGGAAGTGCCGAGCGAGCTCCTCGGCGATATACACGGATCGATGCTGACCGCCGGTGCAGCCGACGGCGACGGTGAGGTAGCTGCGGTTCGCTTGGGCGAATTCGGCGATGCGCGCGGTGAGGAATTCGGTGAGCGCGGCGATCATCACGCGCACGCTGTCGTGCCCGGCGAGATACGCGGCCACCGGCGCGTCGCGGCCGTTGAGATGGCGCAGCGCCGGCTGCCAGTAAGGATTGGGCAGGCTCCGGACGTCGAATACGAAATCGGCGTCGCCCGGGATTCCGTGCTTGTAGCCGAAGGATTCGAACATGAGCGCCAGGCGGCAGTCCGTGCGCCGGTCGATGCGCTCGCGAATCAGCTCGCGCAACGCGTGCACGCCCATGGCCGAGGTGTCGATCACCAGGTCCGCCGCGGCGACGATGGGCTCCAAGAGCTTGCGCTCCGAGGCGATTGCTTCGCGCAGGCTCACCTCGGCCGACACCAGCGGGTGCTTGCGCCGGGTTTCGGCGTAGCGCTTCAGCAGCACCTCGTCGTTCGCATGCAGGAACAGGACCTCGCAGCCGATGCCGCTGCGGCGCAGCTCCCCGACCAGCGCCGGGATCGTGTCGATCTCGTTCGGCCGATTGCGCGCGTCCAAGCCCACCGCGGTGCGCGGATACACCTCGTCCGTGCCGCGGATGGTATGGGATATGAATGGCTTCAACAGCGCCGCCGGAATGTTGTCGACGCAGTAGAAGTCGATATCCTCGAGCTGGTGCAGGGCAACGCTCTTGCCCGAGCCCGAGAGGCCGCTAACGATGATCAGGCGCACTGTTCAGGGCGAGGAGCGCGCCTTGATGACTTCCTCGGCGTGGTGGTCCGAGGCCTTTTCCTTGTGCTTCTTGACGCAGCGGTCGAGCTTGTCGGTGAGCGCATCAATGGCGGCATACATGTCCCCGTCGGTCGCGTCGGCGTAGATCTTGGTGCCTCTGAGCATCAGCGTCGCCTCGGCCTTGTGGCGGAGCTTTTCCACCGTGAGGACGCAATGAACGTCGATCAGCTGCTCGAAATGTCTCGAGATCCGCTCGAATTTCTTGAAAACATATCCGCGGAGGGCGGGAGTTACTTCCACATGATGACCGCTGAGATCGAGCTGCATGAGTCCTCCTACACTGAGAAACTGCGTTACCGTTGGATACCTACGACGCGCGGGCGGCCGCGCGCTTGCGTTCGTTGGACGGGGCGATCTGCATGCCTTCGCGGTACTTGGCCACGGTGCGTCTGGCGACCGGTATGCCCTCTCCGGACAGAATTTCCGCGAGCTTGCTGTCGCTCCATGGGTTCTCTGGATTCTCTTGGGAAATCAATTTCTTGATCTTGGCGCGAATGGCGGTCGAGGACATTTCCGTGCCGTCCGCCGCCTCGACATGGCTGGAAAAGAAATACCGGAACTCGAACACGCCGCGGGGCGTATGCATGTACTTCGCCGTCGTGACGCGCGAGATGGTCGACTCGTGCATCTCGACCGCCTCTGCCACGTCCTTCAAGATCAGCGGCACCATGGCTTCCTCACCCTGGTCGAAGAAGCCGGCCTGGCGCTGCACGATGCAGCGCGCCACCTTGATCAGCGTTTCGTTGCGAATTTCGAGACTGCGCATGAGCCATCGCGCCTCCTGCAGCTGGGTGCGGAGCATGGCGTGGTCCGGCGCCCGGGAGATCAAATTTGCATAGCTCTGATTGACGCGCACGCGCGGCACCGTCGCCTGGTTGATCTCGACCACCCAGCCGTGATCGGTTCGGCGCACGAACACGTCCGGAATGACGTACTCGGCCTGCGCCGGATTGACGGCCGCGCCCGGCCGCGGATGGCAGGAGCGGACCAAGGCGAGCGCCATCTCCAGGTCGCCTTCGCTGCACCGAAGCTGGCGCCGCAGCAGCACGAGCTGCTGATTGGCGACCAAATCCAGGTGTTCGAGGGCGACGCGGATTGCGATGTCGCGCGCGGGAATGTCGGTGTGAAGTTGGCGCAGCTGCAACGCGATGCATTCGCCGAGGCTGCGGGCGCCCACGCCCGCCGGCTCGAGCGACTGGACCGCTGCGAGAACGCGCTCCACGTCCTCGAGGCTGGCCTCGATTTCGGGCCGCAAGCTCAGGCGTATGTCCTCGAGATCGTCCTTGAGATAGCCGTCGTCCGTGATCGCGTCGGTGATCACCCGCGCGATGGCGAGGTCGATGGGCGACAGCCTCGCGAGCTCGAGCTGCTCGATCAGCTGTTCCTGCAGCGTTTGTGCGTGCTGGTCGCTGAAGTCGCCGTTCCGGTCGTCGTCGCCCGACCAGGGGCTATCCGACGGTCCGCTGGTTTGTTCGCCCCAGGCTTCATCGGCGATCTCGACCTCGGGCTGTTCGGTTTGCTGCGCGGCGGTCGCGTTGCCGTCGAGCGCGGCGTATTTCTCCTCGGTGGGGTACTTTTCGTCGATGGGCTCGGGGTTGCCCTCGCGCTCGCGTACGCCTTCGGGCTGCGCGTCGGGCGCAAGCTCGTCGTCCGCCTCGAGCATCACGTTGGTCTCGAGCGTCTCCCGGACATGGGCCTGCAAGTCCAGCGAGGGTAGCTGCAGCAGCCGGATGGCCTGCTGCAGCTGAGGGGTCATGGTCAGCTGTTGGCCGATGCGGAGCTGCAGACTTGGCTTCAACATTCTCTTTAACCAAGCCTACAGTTTGAAGTCTTGGCCCAAGTACACCTCACGGACCTCTCGGTTGGCAAGAATCTGATCCGCAGATCCAGACGTTAGCACCGTCCCTTGGCTCACGATGTACGCCCGTTCGCAGATGCCAAGGGTCTCGCGTACATTATGGTCGGTAATCAGCACGCCGATGCCCTTATCCGATAAGTGTTTGATTATCCGTTGGATATCGGCCACCGAGAGGGGGTCGACGCCCGCGAACGGCTCATCCAGGAGAATGAACCGTGGATCCGCCGCCAAGGCCCGCGCGATCTCGACCCGCCGCCGTTCGCCGCCCGACAGGCTCATGCCCATGCTCTCCCTGACATGTCCGATGTGCAGCTCTTCCAGGAGTTCCCCGAGACGTGCATCGCGTTGGGCCTCGTCGAGGCCCGGCCGCGTCTCCAGGATGGCCATGATATTGCTCTCCACCGACATGCGGCGGAATACCGAGGGTTCCTGGGGCAGATAGCCGACGCCGAGCTGGGCTCGCCGGTGCATCGGAAGCCGGCCGATGTTCTTGTTATCGAGATAGATTTCACCGTGCTCGCAGCGGGTGAGTCCGACGATCATGTAGAAAGCCGTGGTCTTGCCCGCGCCGTTGGGGCCCAACAGTCCCACGACCTCGCCGCTCTCCACTTCGAGCGAGATGTCCTTGAGGATCTGGCGTGATTTGTAGCTTTTGGCGAGATTAAGCGCCCGAAGGACGCTCATGGTTTGGAAGGGGGCGGGGTGAGGATGATGTGCACGCGCTGCGAGCCCTGTTCGGCGGCGTCCGCGACGATGGTCTGCGCCACGACATTGTACTTCAGCATTTCCCCGCGAACCTCGTTCTGGCCGTCGCTGAGCCAGGCATTCTTGATCAGCCGCACCAACCCCTGGCTCGCGTCGTAATCGATGGTATCGGCATGTCCGAGCGCGAGCTTCCCGGTTTTCTCGATGCGCTGCTGGAACTGGGCCGGCTTGCCGTTCGCCACGGCCTTCGAAAGCAGGTTCTTGATGAAGTTCACTTCGGCGTCATCGGCGGTGAGCTGCCCCTGCTCCATGGTGATTTTCACGTTGCCGCGGAATATCCACAGGCTGTTGTCGAACTTTCCGAGAGCCTCGCGCGAGGCCTGACCCTGATCGGCCGTGACCGTATTGTTGCCTTGCGTGATGCGCGGCTTGCGGAAGAACACGACGTTGTTCTTGAGGTCGAGCTCCGAGGACTGCGCATCGAGGGTGATGGGGCCGGCGGTTTCCTTGGCCGCCGCCGAGCAGCGCTGGGCGGCAGCCCATAGGCTCCCCACCGTCAGGACGGCGAGGAGGAGCGTACGGGCATTCGCGGAGCCGGGCGGCTTCTTAAGGTTGGAATCGGCCATTGACCTTCGATTCTAGGCGCATGGTGCGGTCTTTCAAATTGGCGACGAGACCGCGGCCGGTCAGCGCGTGCGGGCCGAAATCGATGCGTACGTCGCTCTGGGTGGTGGCGATGCCCTTGGCCACGTCGTAGCGCAGCGTGTCCGTGTGCAGTATGGCGGCGGACGGCTGATCGGTGGCTGTTTCCGTCAGCTTCACGTTCCCCGCGACATCGACGATCTTGCCGCCCGTCTCGACATGGCCGGTGTCGCCCAGCATGACCCAGGATTGGCCGCTCGGCGACTGATAGTCGACGCGCACGTTGTAGAGCGCGATTTCCGGTCCATGATCGACCTGATCGATGCGGTCGGCGTGAATCCGGACGGAGGGTGCGCCGTTCTCGTCGTAATCGGTCAGTATGGCGTTCTTGAGATAGTAGCCCGGGAGGGCCGTCGAGGCGGGGCTGCTTTGCGCCGGGCGATGGCTGGGCGAACTCAGGATCCAGGTGCTGACCCCGAGGGCTATGACCGCGAGCAGCGTGAATATCCGGAAGGCCATTCAGTTCCCCGGGGCGCGGCTGCGCGCGCGCAGGATGGCATCGCAAAGTTCCCGCACGGCGCCCGCGCCGCCGGGCGCCGTGCTGGTCCAATGCGCGGCCGATTTGACCAGCGGGTGGGCGTCCGCGACCGCCGCCGCGAAGCCCACGGCCGACATCAGCGGCAGGTCCGGCGTGTCATCCACCATGCAGGCCGCTGCGAGCGGATCCGTGCCGAGGCTGCGAGTGAGGTCGGCGAGAGCGGCCACTTTGTCCCGGCACGCTTGTACGACGTGCCTCACGCCCAATTCGCGCATGCGCACTCTCACCGCGGCCGAGCGCCGGCCGCTCACCGCTGCCACCGCGACTCCGCTCTGCATGAGAAGCTTGATGCCGTGTCCGTCGCGGACGTGGAAGACCTTGAGTTCCTCGCCCCGTGAAGAGAAGTAGAGGCGGCCATCGGTCAGCACGCCGTCCACATCGAGCACCAAGAGCTCGATTTTGGCGAGCGGCGCAGCGCGTCGGGCGCGGGGCTCGACGGTTCGGCGCGCCGTCAAACGACACCGGCGCGCATCAAGTCGTGAACATTGAGCGCGCCCACCACGACATCGTCGTCGCCGTCGACGACGATGAGCGAGGTGATCCGATGCGTCTCCATGAGGAGCATCGCCTCGACGGCGAGCGTTCCGGGGTGTATGCGTTTGGCGGAGCGGGTCATGACTTCCTCCATGCGGGTGCCGTGCACATCCGCGGCCCGGTCCCACGCGCGCCGCAGGTCGCCGTCGGTAAACACTCCGAGCACCCGGTCGCCGCCGTCGACCACGGCGGTCATGCCGAGGCCCTTGCGGGTCATTTCCATCACCCCTTCGGCGAGGGTCGACTCCGGAGCAACCTTCGGGACGGCCTCGCCGGTGCGCATCACATCCCGCACGTGCAGCAGCAGCCGCCTTCCCAGAGCGCCGGCCGGGTGCGAGCGGGCAAAATCCTCCTCGGTGAATCCGCGCGCCTTGAGCAGCGCCACTGCGAGCGCATCGCCGACCGCGAGCGCGGCCGTGGTGCTGGCGGTCGGCGCCAGGTTCAGGGGGCAGGCTTCGGCCGGGACGCCGATATCCAGGTGCACCGTGGCGATGCGCGCCAGGGACGAGCCCGCATTGCCGGTAAAGGAGATGAGCGGCACTCCCAAGCGCTTGATCGCCGGGACAATAGTCAGGATCTCGAGCGTTTCCCCGGAATTGGATAGGGCAAGCACGGCGTCCTCGCGGGTGATCATGCCCATATCGCCGTGGCTCGCTTCGCCGGGATGCATGAAGAAGGCCGGGGTTCCGGTACTCGCGAGGGTTGCGGCGATTTTACCGCCGATATGGCCCGATTTGCCCATTCCGGTGACTACAATGCGACCCCGGCAGTTAAGACAAATCCGGCACGCGCGTGCAAAATCTCGCCCTAAGCGGGGGAGTTGCGCGCGCAGGCCCTCGATTTCGACGTTGAGCGCCTGGCGCCCAAGATCGACGAGGACTTCATCCGTATAGTCAGGGTCCATTTGATGAATGATACAACTTGAGGACAGGGCATGAATCCACAACAGGTCGCCGATCTCATCCACCGAGGGTTGCCGGGCAGCCGCGCCTCTGTCACGAGCGAGGACAACGTGCATTTCGAGGCGCTGGTAATCGCCGATAAATTCGGCGGGCTGCGCGCGCTTCAGCGCCATCAGCTGGTGTACGCGACGCTCGGCGGAGCGATGGGCGGTGAGATCCACGCGCTCGCGCTGAAAGTCTACACGCCGGAGGAATTCGAGGCCCAGGGAGGGGATCGGCCCCGTGGATAAGCTGCAGATCCACGGCGGCATCCCGCTCGAGGGCGAAATCCGTATTTCCGGCGCCAAGAACGCCACCCTCCCGATCCTCGCCGGATGCCTGCTGGCGGACGGCCCCGTGACCGTGTCGAACGTGCCGCATCTGCAAGACGTGACCACCATGATCGAGCTGCTGGGGCGGATGGGCGTCTCGGTGACGATCGATGAAAAAATGCGCATCGAGGTGGACGCATCGACGATCAAGGAGTATTTCGCGCCCTATCAGCTGGTGAAGACCATGCGCGCCTCGATTCTGGTGCTGGGACCGCTGCTCGCGAGATTCGGCTCGGCGGATGTGTCTTTGCCCGGCGGCTGCGCGATCGGCGCCCGCCCGGTCAACATCCATGTCGCGGGTCTGCAGGCCATGGGCGCCGATATCCACATCGAGAACGGCTACATCAAAGCGCGCGCGCAGCGGCTCAAAGGAACGCGGCTGGTGCTCGAGACCGTGACCGTCACGGGCACCGAAAATCTCATGATGGCCGCCACGCTGGCATCGGGCGAGACCATTCTTGAAAATGCGGCACGCGAGCCCGAAGTGGTCGACCTCGCCAACTTTCTTTGCGCCATGGGCGCCAAAATAAAAGGCGCCGGCACGGACAGGATCGTGATCGAAGGTGTCGAGCGGCTGTCGGGCACGGCATACGAGGTGCTGCCCGATCGCATCGAAAGCGGCACCTATTTGGTGGCGGGGGCCATCACCGGCGGGCACATCCGCGTGAAGAATGCACGGCCGGATCACCTGGACGCCGTGATCATCAAGCTGGAGGAGGCGGGCGCCAAAGTGGGACGGGGAGACAATTGGGTCGAGGTCGACATGCGCGGCCGGCGGCCGGCGGCCGTCGATATCCGCACGGCTCCGTATCCCGCGTTCCCCACCGACATGCAGGCGCAATTCGCGGCGCTCAATACGGTGGCGAACGGCGTCGGCACCATCATCGAGACCATCTTCGAGAACCGCTTCATGCACATGCTGGAGATGCGGCGCATGGGCGCCGAAATTCGGCTCGAGGGCAATACCGCCATCATCAAGGGGGTGGAGCGATTGACCGCCGCGCCGGTGATGGCGACGGATCTTCGCGCCTCGGCGAGCTTGGTTCTCGCCGGCTTGGTGGCGGATGGAAAGACCGAGATCGAGCGTATTTATCACATCGATCGGGGCTACGAGGCGATCGAGGAGAAGCTGCAGCAGCTCGGTGCGCGGATCCGCCGCACGCCCGGGTGAGCCGGCGAGAGCGCGGTTATTGCGACGCCTGGCGCGTCGGGCGCTCGATGATCGGAAGCTTGAGCGTGTAGACGGTGTGCGCATGGCGGCCGGCGAGCTCGACTTCGGAGCCCGGCTTCAGCGCGGCGAGTTTGCTGACGAGGTCCTGGGAGCTTTTGACGGCATCGCCGTCGAGCGTCGTGATGAGATCGCCCGGCCGGACGCCGGCGTCGAAAGCGGGACTCTTCACCAAGATGTTCACCACGGTCACGCCGCCCCCCGCGATACCGAGTTGCGCAGCCTGTTCGGGCGACAGATCCTGGGGCACGAAGCCGAGCCAGCCGCGCACCACGTGGCCGTGAGCCAGGATTTGCTGCATCACGCCGCGCACCAGATTCACCGGAATGGCGAAGCCGATGCCCTCCGGGCCGCCGTACGTTCGATTGAGCACCGCCGTGTTGATTCCCACCAGATCGCCGCGAGCATCGATCAGCGCGCCCCCGGAATTCCCGAGATTGATGGCGGCGTCGGTTTGGATGAAGTTTTCGAACGTCGCAAGTCCGAGCTGGCCGCGCCCCGTGGCGCTCACGATGCCCTGCGTAACCGTTTGGCTGAGCCCGTAGGGGTTGCCGATGGCGAGCACGATATCTCCCACCCGCAGGGTATCGGAGCGTCCCATCGGCATGACCGGCAGGTTGCCGATGGACAGGTGCAAGATGGCGAGGTCCGTATCGGGGTCCTGGCCCACCACGGTCGCCTCGGCGATCCGGCCGTCCGCCAGTTGCACGCGGATGGAATCCGCGCCGGCAATCACGTGCTGGTTCGTGACGATGGTTCCCTTGGCGTCGACGATCACTCCCGACCCCAAGCTGCGTTCCACGTGCTGGCGGTAGCTCGGCCAGTATTCTCCGAACAGCTGGTCGAGCGGTGCCGCCTGGCGCCTTTCGGTGATCAGACGCGCCGTGTAGATATTGACGACGGCGGGCGCCGCACGGGCCACCGAGTCGGCGAAACTTTGCATGACGATCGTCGGAGGGAGGGCTCCGGCCGGCGGCGCCGGCGACACCCGCATTGCGGCAGGCGAGGTCGATACCCCCAGGAGAGTCGGTCTCCACCAAACGATCAAGAACGCGATGGCGAGGCCGACGACGGCCGCTCTTAGCAAAAAACTCGCGAAGACGCGTGCGTTCTGCAATCCGACTCCTCAGGCTGCGCCAAGATTGCGGCTTATCTGTGTATAATGCGCCCGCAGTGTGGTAGGGGAAACACTACGCCCCCACGCTCTTTCGTGAAGTTTTGTAAACATTTGCGGCCTTGGTGAGCGCCCGGGATTTCGAACTGACCACGAAACCAGTGGAGCAACGAATGAGCGCTGATCGGGTTGACCAGGCGCGACGCGATTCCTCCGCGGCGGCGGACTCTACGAGGGAAAAGAATGAGCGATCAAGGGAATGAGCGATAAAGCCGATCGCGGCCAGCACGGGGTTCTTCAGTCGGCGGCCGAGGCGATAATTCCGGCCGGTGAGGCGGTGGATCATAGCCGTCGCCGCTTGTTGACGGCGGCCACGGCCGGCATCGGCGCAGTCGGAGTCGCATTCGCGGCAGTGCCGTTCATCTCGTCCTGGCAGCCGAGCGTGCGCGCCAAGGCGCTCGGTGCGCCGATCGCCGTCGATGCCTCGAAGCTCGAGGACGGCCAGATGCTCAAGGTCGCATGGCGCGGGCAGCCGGTGTTCGTGGTGCGCCGGAGCAAGGCGGTCATCGATGCGCTCGGCGGCCACAACCACCTGCTCGCGGACCCGGATTCCGACAGCTCGCAGCAGCCGGCGTACATCAAGGATGCCGGCCCGGCACGCGCACGCAATCCGGAATATTGGGTGGGATTGGCAGTGTGCACCCATCTGGGCTGCTCGCCGTTGGGCGCGTTCCAGCCGAACAACGCGTTTCAGGTCGCGGGCACGGATCTCGGAGAGAACTGGCCGGGCGGTTTCTATTGCCCATGTCACGGCTCGAAGTTCGACATCTCGGGACGAGTCTTCAAGAGCATGCCGGCCCCCAAGAACTTGACGGTTCCTTCGTACACCTTCTCGGGCGAGGCGCGAATCGTGATCGGCGAAGACGAAGCGCCCAAATCATCTTGATTGCCCCAGCCGGCTCAATCGAGTCTGCTCACTTTGATGCGCGAGGTTGAGTGATGGCCGCAGCACCTGAATCGACCGGCAGCAATGGCTTGATCGGCTTGATCGGTTGGATCGACAAGCGCTTTCCCCTGACGGCCCTATGGCGAAGCCAAGTTGCCGAATATTACGCACCGAAGAATTTCAACTTCTGGTACTACTTCGGATCGCTGGCGATGCTGGTTCTCGTGAACCAGCTGGTCACCGGCATTTTCCTGACCATGAACTACAAGCCCTCGTCGGCCGAGGCGTTCGCATCGGTCGAATACATCATGCGCGACGTGAACTGGGGCTGGCTGATCCGCTACATGCACTCGACCGGCGCATCCGCCTTCTTCATCGTGGTATACCTGCATATGTTCCGCGCGCTTCTGTACGGTTCGCACCGCAAGCCGCGGGAGCTGCTTTGGATATTCGGCTGCCTGATCTTCCTGGCCTTGATGGCGGAAGGTTTCCTGGGCTACGTGCTGCCGTGGGGCAACATGAGCTTCTGGGGGGCGCAGGTGATCACCTCGCTGTTCGGGAGCCTGCCGGTGATCGGCGGGACGCTGGTGGACTGGATCCGCGGCGACTACGTGATTGCGGACGCCACGCTCAATCGATTCTTCGCGCTGCATGTCGCGGCCATCCCGCTCGCGCTCATCTTCCTGGTGATCGCGCATCTCATGGCGCTGCATGAAGTCGGCTCGAACAATCCCGACGGCATCGAGATCAAGAAGCACAAGGACGCCGAAGGCCATCCGCTCGACGGCATTCCGTTCCATCCCTATTACACGGTGAAGGATCTGGTCGGTGTGATGGGATTTTTGGTGATATTCGGCGCCGTGATCTTTTTTGCGCCCACCTTCGGCGGCCTGTTTCTGGAATCCGCCAATTTTTCTCCGGCGAATCCCCTGCAGACGCCGCCGCACATCGCGCCGGTCTGGTACTTCACCCCCTTCTACGCGATGCTCCGCGCGGTTCCTTCGTTCGCGGGCACCCAAGTGTGGGGCGTGCTGGTCATGGGAGCCTCGGTCATGGTGCTGTTTTTCGTGCCGTGGCTGGACCACTCTCCGGTGAGCTCGATCCGATACCGGGGGCCGATCTACAAGATCATGCTGACCATCTTCGTGGTGTCGTTCGTAATCTTGGGCATCTGCGGACTGAAGCCGCCGGCGGGGATCTATCCGATGCTCGCCAAGATATGCACCTTTCTGTATTTCGCATTCTTCATGCTGATGCCCTGGTACACGAGGATCGACCGGGTGAAGCCGGTGCCGGAGAGGGTCACGGGACATGGTTAAGCGCGGCCTGTTGATTGCCATCGCATTGCTCCCCGCCGGCCACGCGCTGGCGCAAGAGGGGGGCGAAATCGAGGTGCAGCGGGCGCATGCGGACATAACCGACCAGGAATCCCTGCGGCGCGGCGCCCGCGATTTCATGAACTACTGCTCGGGGTGCCACTCGATCGCCTACCTGCGCTACAACCGGCTGGCGGAGGATCTGAAGATTCCCCCGAAGCAGCTTGCCTCCGACCTGATGTTCACGTCGCAGAATCCCTTCGACGGCATCGTGAGCGCGATGCCGGCGGACGCCGCAACCTGGTTCGGCAAGCCGCCGCCGGACCTGTCCTTGGTGGCTCGCGAAAAAGGCGTGGACTATATTTATTCCTTCTTGACGGGTTTCTACGTGGACAACACCCGTCCTTGGGGTGTGAATAACTTGTATCTGCCCGGCGCGGCCATGCCGGACGTGATGGCGAGCGTGCAGGGCCTGCAACAGCCGGTGTACAAAAGCGAGAAGGACGCCGGCGGCAGCGACCACATGGTCCTTCAGGGGGTCGATGCATTGACCAAGGGCAGTTTGTCTCCGCAGGAGTATGATAGGTTCGCCCGGGACATCGCCAACTTCCTGGATTACGCGAGTGAACCGGTCAAGGCGAAGCGTCAGGCGCTCGGCGTGTTCGTCACGCTGTTTCTGCTAGTCGGGTTCGTGTTTGCCTATTTGTTGAAAAAAGAATACTGGAAGGACGTACACTGACCCTGCAGCGGACCTCCGGTTTGTCCTTGCTTTCAAGGAGATCGCGTTCGTGGCACGTCGCTCGGTGATGACCCTGTTTTCTGCGCCGACTGACCCTTGGAGTCATCGGACCCGCCTCGTGCTGGCCGAGAAGGGGATCGCCATCGAGCTCGTCAACTGCGACCTCAACAAGTTGCCGGAAGACCTGCTCGATTTGAATCCCTATCACAGTGTTCCGACGCTGGTCGATCGGGATCTGGTTCTATACGATTCCCGGGTGATCATCGAGTACCTGGACGAGCGCTTCCCGCACCCGCCGTTGATGCCCATCGACCCGGTGACCCGCGCTCAATTCCGAGTGGCGCTGTACCGCGTGGAGCGGGACTGGTATGGGCTGGCGCACGACATCGAGCTCGATCGGGAGAGCAAGACCGCAGCGCACAGCCGCAAGGTGCTGAGCGAGGCGATATGCGCCAGTGCCGAGGTGTTCAAAGCGAAGCCCTTCTTTCTGAGCGATGAGTTCTCGCTGGTCGATGCGAGCATCGCGCCGATCCTGTGGCGGCTGCCCTTCTACGGCATCGAGCTGCCGCCGCAGGCTCAGCCCATCGTCAAGTACATGAATTCGATCTTTGCGCGCTCCACTTTCCGCTCCTGCCTGAGCGCCGCAGAACGGGAAATGCGCCATTGAAGCCGCGGCGGCCCTACCTGTTGCGGGCGCTTCACGAGTGGATCAGCGACTCCGGAGAGACGCCGCATATCGTGGTCGATGCGGCTGCCGAGGGCGTGGTCGTCCCGCGACAATATGTCAAAGACGGCAAAATCGTTCTCAACGTGAGTCTATCGGCCACACAGGCCTTGAAGCTCGGCAATGATGCGGTGAGCTTCGAGGCGCGCTTCGGCGGGGCGTCCTTCGGGGTGCACGTCCCCGTGCGCGCGATTCTGGGCATCTACGCGCGTGAGACCGGGCAGGGGATGATCTTTCCGGAGGGGGATGCGGATCCGGATCCGACCGATACGCCTCCGGCCACGCCGGCATCCGGTGGCCCCGCACCTGCCGCGAAGCGGCCGAAGCTGCAGGTGGTCAAGTAAGTCAGCGCGTACGGAACGCGTCCTTGATCCAGGAGATCCGGTGGGCGCTTTCCGGGAGACCCTCCACGCCGACCACGTCGAAGCGCATGCGCCGGCCCCGGTACCCCGCCGAGGTCTGCAGCAGATAGCGTGCCGCGCGGATGATCTTGCGTTGCTTCGCCGGCGTTACGGAGGCGAGCGCGCCGCCGAAACGACCGTGCGCTCTCTGGCGGACTTCGATCACCGCCAGACACTGTCCGTCGAGGCATAGGATGTCGATCTCCCCGCCCTTGCACCGAACGTTGCGGGCCAGGATGGACAGGCCCCGGGCGCCGAGATAGGCCGCTGCGAGGTCCTCGGCGGCGTTGCCGCGCCGGTGCCGCAGAATCGAGGCGGGTATCGCCGGGCAAGATCTGACATTCACCTGCCCAGGATGCCCGGCGGTCCCTGCCGGGGTCACGGCTAGAAGGTTACCGATCCCCGCAGATTTACAGCTGCGCCGGCACTCCGTTCCGGAGCTGTGCCCAATCCAGCTCGCGGCGAATCCGATTGTGCTCGTCGAGCGAGAGCCTGCCGCTGACGCCCGAGATGCTCGTGGTTTCGCCGATGGACTTGGAACGCAGCGCCGGCACCAGGCGGTATGCGTCGAAGCCGAAGGCGTAGAGGCGATCGAGCCGCGTGCTGCGCGTCGGCCATGCGGCGTGCACACTATCTCTGATCTGCGTGGTCACGGGGTCGGCGGACACCATCCAGGGCATGTCCGGGAAAGAAAGTCCGTCGAGATCGGTGTTCGCGCTCGGATTGGGATCGAAGCTATCCGAGGTGGAATAGACGGGCACGTCGCCCGCGAAATTGAATTTGAGCTGCGGCACGATCAGCCGCGACGCGCCGGGGCCGCCCTCGATGAATACGAAATCGACATCGCGATGAGACGATGGCTCGCCCTTGGCCGCGTGGACCTGCAGAATCTGCTTGATGATGTCGGCGAAATCCGCACGCGTGGACTCGTAGCGTCCGCCGTCGAGCACCGTGCCCCCGTGCTCCGACAATTCCTGCGAAAAGGCCGCCTGTACCCGGTTTCCAAGCTCACCGTCCGCGATGATGGTCACGCCCTTGAGCTTCCCTTCGGCCACCAGCCGCCGGGCGACGATGCGCGCCTCGTCCTCGGGCAACAACGCAAATTGATAGAAAGAGTGTCCGGCGTTCACGGAGTCGGCGAGAAAATTGAGTGCGAGCTCCGGCGTCTTGCCGCCGTTCAACGGCACCACCGCCGCGACGTCTTCCTTGGTGAGCGGGCCCACCACGAAACCGGCTCCGTCGTCCACGGCGCGACGGTAGGCGCCCGCCACGGTCTCGGCGGCGACATCGTAGATTCTCAGATGCGGCCGGGACGCCGGATCTTGCTCCAGGTAGGCCGCGATGAATCCGTCCCGCACGGCGACGCCGACCGGCTCGGCGCGCCCGGACAGCGGCAGGAGCAACGCTATCTGGTCGGGAAAGCCGGTGGCCACCGCGATTTGATTCTGCGCGAGCATCAGGACGCTGTCGTTGGCCGGGTGCTGCGGATAAGCGCGCTTCCAGTTCGCGAGCGCGGCCCCCGCCCGCATGGGGTTGCGCGCCATGTCGATCGCCACCGGACCGAGCGCCAACCAGCCGGCGACGATGGGATCGGTGTTGGGCGGGGCCTTGAGAGAAACGCCGCGCTCGGCGGCGTCGCGAATCAGGCCGAACAACTCCTCGCGGCTGGCTCGCAGGCTCCCGGGGTCCGGCAAGGAGCGCTCGCGTTCGACGAAGGCGCGCGTGCCCTCCACGGGGTGCCCGGTCAGGAAGGCGGCTTTTCCGCGCAGCCACCAGTAATTCTGGGCAAGATCCGGTGCGGTCGGCACGGGGATGGAGTCCAACTCCCGAAGGGCGCCGGCGCCGTCGCGCGCCGCCACGGCGATCTCGGCCGCAACCAGCGCCCTCGAAGCCGGCAACTGGGTGCGTGCCTCGGGAGAGACCGCTGCGTACGCCTGCTTGGCGGAGGCGATATCGCCGGCGAGCACCCACTGCTCGGCGCTCAAGAGCTGGTAATTATCGTGCTCGGCGGGATTTTGCGCCGCGAGATCGGCATAGGACCGCGCGGCCTCGGCGTGCTTGCCTTCCGTCGCGAGGCGCTGCGCGCTGTCTTGGCCCGACACGGAGGGTTGCTCCGATTTGATGAGGCTGCAGCCGGCCGCGACCAGCAACGCCGCCGACATCGTCATGGCCAGGGTCGCCGCCATGGCCGACCGCGCAACCAGGCGTGGACGTTCAGAGATCACTGCCATACCCTGCATTCCCCGTTTCACCGCTCGAGCAGGAAGTATAGTGACAAACCCGGCCTGGGGTCGTCTCTACGTCGTGGCGACGCCGATCGGCAACCTCGGCGACCTGAGCGCGCGCGCGCGCGACACGCTCGCCTCATGCAGCCTCGTCGCGGCCGAAGACACGCGGCGCACGGGCACGCTGCTCAACGCCTTCGGCGTCGCGAAGCCGTTGCTGTCGTTGCACGAGCACAACGAAGGTCAGCGTGCCGCGGAACTCATCGAAAAGATGCGGGGAGGGGCAAGCGTCGCGCTCGTGAGCGACGCGGGCACCCCGGGCATCAACGATCCCGGCTTCGAGCTTACGCGCGCGTGCGCCGCGGCGGGCATCGAGGTCATCGCGATCCCCGGCCCCTGCGCCTTGATCGCCGCGCTCTCGATCGCGGGGCTGCCGACGGATCGATTCTGCTTCGAAGGGTTCTTGCCTGCCCGGACCGCCGCGCGGCGGACGCGCCTCGGGCAGCTCGCGCTCGAAACCCGGACGCTGGTCTTCTACGAGGCGCCGCATCGAGTGCGGGAAGCGCTCGAGGATTGCGCGCAGAGCTTCGGCGGCGAGCGGCCGGCCGCCGTCGCGCGCGAACTCACCAAGCTGCACGAAACGCTCTATCGCGGAACGCTGTCGGAACTTCTTTCGCGCGCCTGCGCGGAGCCCGACTTCGTGCGCGGCGAGATCGTGCTGGTGATCGCGGGTGCATCTGCCGCCGCGGTTGCCGAAGCGGGTGCGGACGGTCACGGCGGCGCGCTCGACCGCGTGCTCGCGCCGCTCCTCGAGGAGCTTCCGCTGAAGCAGGCGGCGCATTTGGCGGCGCGCATCACGGCGGTTCGCGACAATGAAGCTTATAGGCGGGCGCTCGTCCTCAAACAAGCGTATGGTGCGCGCTAAGAGTCGGCCAGGCAGCCGCTGCTTTCGTCGGTTTCGGCCGGCGCGGGTGGAGGAAAGTCCGGGCTCCGACGGGCGAGGTGCCAGGTAACGCCTGGGGGACGCGAGTCCACGGAAAGTGCAACAGAAAGATACCGCCTAAGCGCCGCGCAAGCGGCGCCGGTAAGGGTGAAATGGTGCGGTAAGAGCGCACCGCGTTGGTGGCAACATCAACGGCACGGCAAACCCCACCTGGAGCAAGACCAAATAGGGAAGCGAGCGGTGCTTTTGGCCGCTACATGTGGCCCACATGGGCTTCCGGGTAGGTCGCTTGAGCTGCGCGGCGACGCGCATCCCAGAGGAATGGCTGTCCACGACAGAACCCGGCTTACGGCCGACTCTTTTCTAGCGCTGAGGCGCGGATTTACGGCGTCGAAGCGACGCTGACGCGCACATTAACGCGGCCGAAGCGGCCGCGGCCTCGAGTGTCCAGAAGAAAACAAAAACAAAAAGAACGGTCACAGCGGCATCTCTCTGCGCGCTGATTAAGAAAGCCACATAACAGATTGATTCCGCACGGCTACGGATGCTGTCTGCGGCCGCAGACAAAATGTGATCTAAGTCACTGTTGCCCCGAGTTTTTTTTTAACTTATCCCGTTGACGTGCGGCAGGTCGCTGCCTATAGTGGAGCCCGGTGGAAAAAAGTGGGAGAAAATGGGTCACCAGGCCCATCCAGCAATGTTCCGGGGCGCCAATAAACTCACTCTCGATATCAAAGGGCGCATGGTCATGCCCACCCGGTATCGCGAGCGGCTGTCGGAGCGCTGCGGCGGGAAGCTCGTGGTCACCGTGGACAAGGACCAATGTCTGCTGGTGTATCCCATGCCGGATTGGGAGGAAATCGAGCGCAAATTGATGAAGTTGCCCACCTTCAATGAGCGGGCGCGACGGTTACAGCGGCTCATGGTCGGGCACGCCACCGAACTGGATCTCGATGCGCAGGGACGCGTGCTGCTGCCTCCGAACCTGCGTGAGTTCGCCTCGCTGACGCGCGACGCCGTGCTCATCGGTCAAGGGCTGCGCTTCGAACTGTGGGACGAGGAGAAATGGAATCAGCGGCGCGACGAGTGGTTGGCGAGCGAGGAGTCCGCGACCGACCTATCCGCTGATCTCGAAGCACTGTCGCTCTGAGCCTCGAGGGCCGAGGCGACATCGATGGTGGATGTGGGCGCGGGACACACGGCGGTATTGCTACCTCAGGTGCTGGCCGCTTTGAACATTCGGGCGAGTGGCGCTTATCTGGATGCCACGTTTGGGCGGGGCGGACATGCAGGGGCGATTTTGGAACAGCTCATCGCTGACGGTCGGTTGCTTTGCCTCGATCGCGACTCGGCGGCGGTCGCCGACGCCAAGGCTCGATTGGGAGGGGACCCGCGGGTGCAGATCTTCCTCGCGCCTTTTTCCCAGCTTGCGGCCTGCGCCGACGCGGTCGAGCCCGGACTCAAATTCGACGGCATTCTGTTCGACCTCGGCGTCTCCTCGCCGCAGCTCGACGATGCCGAGCGCGGCTTCAGCTTCATGCGCGACGGTCCTCTCGATATGCGCATGAGTCCGGGGCAGGGCATGAGCGCCGCCGACGTGGTCAACGGCGCATCCGAGGCGGAGCTCATCCGCATTTTCCGGGAGTTCGGCGAGGAGCGCATGGCTCCGCGCATCGCGCGCGCCATTGTCGCCGATCGAAAGACGCGGCCGTTCGAGCGTACCGCCCAGCTCGCCGAGATGATTTCCCGCGTGGCGAGATCCCGCGAGAGGCACAAGCATCCCGCGACCCGGGTGTTTCAGGCACTGCGCATCCACGTGAACGCCGAACTCGCCGAGCTCGAAGCCGCGCTCGATGCCGCCCTCGATCGCCTCGCGCCGAACGGGCGGCTCGCGGTCATCAGTTTTCACTCGCTCGAGGATCGCATGGTGAAGCAGTTCATGCGACGCCACGCGAGCCCCGACCCGGTTTACGCGGGTTTGCCGGACATGCCGGCGCACGCGCGGCCGACCTTGAGGTTGGTCGGTAAATCGGTTGAGCCCACGATCGAGGAAACCGAGCGCAATCCGCGCGCCCGAAGCGCGCGGCTGCGCGTTGCCGAACGCATCAGCCAAGGAGTCGCCGCATGAACCTTCTCAAGCTGCCGCGGCCGGGCAGGCTGCTGTTTCTCGCTCTCCCGTTGTTATGGTTCGCGGTTCTCGGATCCGCGGTTCAAGTGATCTACGCGCGCTACAAGGCGCGCGACATGTTCGTACGCCTCGAGAAGCTCGATTCGCAGCGCGATTCGCTCGAGATGGAATGGGGCCGGCTGCAGCTCGAGCAAAGCTACTGGTCCTCGAACGCCTTCGTCGAGCGCGTCGCCAACGCGAAGCTCCAGATGAGCTTACCGCAGACCCGGGACGTGCGGATCGTGCGGCAGTGAAGCAGCGCACGAGCGAAAGCGCCGTCGTTGCAGCGAGTTATCGCTGGCGCTCCGCCGTCATTCTGGGGCTGGTGGTGCTCGGTGCGGCCGCTCTTGCAGCGCGCGCGGTCGAGCTGCAGCTGATCGATCACAGGTTCCTCGCCAAGCAAGGCGACCAGCGCTCGATGCGGGTGGTCAAGATCGCCGCACATCGCGGCGCCATCACCGACCGCACCGGCGAGCCCCTGGCCGTGAGCACACCCGTCGACAGCGTGTGGGTCAACCCGCAGGAGCTCAACGACAACATCGATCAGCTTCCCAGGCTCGCGAAAGCTTTGAAGCAGGATCAGCAGGTTTTGGCGCGGCGCGTCACCAGCAATCTCGATCGCGAGTTCCTGTATCTCGAGCGCGCCATGCCGCCGGAACAGGCGGCGCAGATCAAGGCGCTCGGAATTCCGGGGGTCTATCTTCAGCGAGAGTACCGGCGCTACTACCCCGCGGGCGAGGTGGCGGGCCATGTGGTGGGGTTCACCACCGTGGACGACCAGGGGCAGGAGGGTTTGGAACTCGGCTACGACCAGCTGCTGAACGGCGAGGATGGGGCGAAGCGCGTCATCCAGGACATGTACGGTCATTACGTCGAGAACGTCGAGAGCATCCGGGCGGCCCGGCCGGGCCGCGACCTCGTCACCAGCATCGACCTGCGCATTCAATATCTGGCCTACCGGGAGTTGAAGGCAGCGATGCAGGAGTATCGCGCGCATGCCGGGTCCGTGATCGTCCTCGACGTCGATACGGGCGAGGTGCTCGCCATGGTGGACCAGCCTTCGTACAACCCGAACGATCGCGATCAGTTGAAGCCTGCCCTCTACCGAAATCGTGCCGTGACCGATATTTTCGAGCCGGGCTCGAGCGTCAAGCCGTTCATCATCGCGGCGGCGCTTGCCTCGGGCCAATACCGGCCTGACAGCGTCGTCGATACCTCTCCGGGCTTCATCCAAGTCGGCAACAAGGTGTTCGAGGACGAGTCCAATCTGGGCGTCATCGATCTCGCCACCATCCTCGCGAAGTCGAGCAACGTCGGGGCGGCCAAGGTCGCTCTGTCGCTCAAGCCGGAGCAGATTTGGAGCACGCTCACGAGCTTGGGATTCGGGCAGGTGACCGGCAGCGGATTTCCGGGCGAATCGGCCGGCATGCTCAGCAATTATTCCCATTGGCGCCCGATCGGAATCGCCACGCTCTCACACGGCTACGGCTGGTCGGTCACGCCGCTGCAGCTCGCGCATGCCTATGCGACCATCGGCGCCGGGGGCATCAAGCGGCCCATTTCCTTCGAGCGGCTGCCTGCCCCGACGCCGGCCCATCCGATTCCCGGCGTGAGGGTGATGGACGCCAAAGTGGCGCATGCGCTGGTTCAATTGATGGAGCAGGTGATCGCCGCGGGCGGTACCGCGACGCGCGCCTCGCTCGTCGGCTACCGAGTATCCGGAAAGACGGGTACCGCGTTCAAATCGATCGCAGGCGGCTATTCCACCGACCGAATCATGGCGGTATTTGCCGGCTTGGTGCCGGCGTCGCATCCGAAACTGGCCACGGTGGTGGTGATCGACGAGCCGAGCCGGGATGTGCACGAGGTCGGCGTGTTGGCCCAGGGCGGCACCGAGGCCGCGCCGGTGTTCGCGAGCGTGATGTCCGGCGCCCTGCGGCTGATGGACATCCCGCCCGATAACTTGCAAAACGTGCCTGCCGCGACGTTGGTACAGGCCAACGATCCCCCATGAGCGCCTCACTCATGTGGCTGCTCGATGGAATCGCCGTGGTACCTGCCAACGACGTGCAGGTTGCCGATCTCGCGATCGACAGCCGCGCGGTACGTCCCGGCGGCCTGTTCCTGGCGCTCAAGGGCGGGCGGTCCCACGGCCTCGAATTCGCCGCCGAGGCCGCGGCGCGCGGCGCATGCGCGGTTCTGTGGGAGCCGGGTCCGGGGATCGAGGCTCCGAGTTTTCCCGAGCCTTTGTTCACGGCGCCGGTCGCGGGTTTGAGCAGGCTCGTGGGCCGTATCGCCGACCGCTTCTACCAGTGGCCCTCGGCGCATATGCGCGTCGTGGGCATTACCGGCACCAACGGCAAGACCACCTGCGCTTATCTCGCGGCGCAATGCCTGACGCGCCTCGGTCACGCTTCGGCCTACATCGGCACCATCGGCTGGGGCCGCCTCGATGCGCTCGAAGCGCCGACCCATACCACGCCCGATGCGATCAGCGTGCACCGCATGCTCGCGCAGCTTCGCGCCCAAGGCGCCCGTGCGGTCGCGATGGAGGTCTCCTCGCACGCGCTCGATCAAGGCCGCGTGGACGGGGTGCGGTTCCACTCGGCGGCGTTCACGAATTTGAGCCGCGATCACCTGGACTATCACCCGACGATGCAGGCGTACGGAGAGGCCAAGGAACGTTTGTTCGCGGCCCCCGATCTCAAGCATATGATCGTCAACATCGGTGACGGATTCGGCCGCGAGCTTGCCATGAAGCTCGCCGGCCGCGCCCCGCTCATCGCGGTCTGGGTCGGCGGATCGAGCGATGCCTGGCTCGCGGACCAGACCTTGCGCGCGGATCGAGTCGTGCCGGATTTGAGCGGCATCTCCATGGACATCGACGGCAGCTTCGGAAAGCTGCATCTATCGACCAAGCTCCTCGGGCGCTTCAATGCCGAGAACGCGCTGGTGGTGCTCGGATGTCTCGTGTCGCTCGGCCTTCCCGTGGATGAGGCGGCGGCCGGGCTCGCCGAGTGCACGGCGCCGCCGGGGCGCATGGAGGTGATCGAGTCGAGCGCCAAGGATAAGCCCAAGGCGGTGATCGATTACGCGCACACTCCCGACGCGCTCGAGAAGGCGCTCACCGCGCTGCGAGAGCATTGTCGGGGAAAGCTCTGGTGCGTGTTCGGTTGCGGCGGGGACCGCGACCCCGGCAAGCGTCCGATCATGGGCGCCGTGGCCGATGAGCTCGCGGATCAAATCATCGTAACCGACGACAATCCTCGCTCCGAGAACCCGGCGGAGATCGTCCGCGCCATCACCGCCGGAATCACCGCGCATCGCGCGCGCGTCGTTCACGACCGGGGCGCCGCGATCGCGGAGGCACTGAAGGCGGCGGGCGGATCCGACTTCGTGCTCATCGCCGGCAAGGGACACGAGGACTACCAAATCTACGGCGCGTCGCGCCGCGGCTTCAGCGATCGTGACGAGGCGTTGAAGATCCTGGGGGCCGCGGCATGAAGCGCACGCTCCAAGAGGCGGCACAAGCGGTCGGCGGCGCGCTCGTGGGCGACGACCGGCCGTACGGCGCGGTGTCCACGGACAGCCGGACGCTCAGCGCCGGTGCGCTGTTCGTCGCGTTGCGCGGTCCGAAGTTCGACGGCGGAGAGTTCGTCGCCGCGGCGGTGCAGCGCGGGGCCGTCGGTGCGATCGTGGAGAAGGCGGCGCCCGGCGTGGCGAGCGCCCAGATCGTGGTGCCCGACACGCTCGTCGCACTGCAGCGGCTGGCCTCGGCATGGCGTGCATCGTTCTCGATCCCGATCGTCGGCGTCGGCGGCAGCAACGGCAAGACCACGGCCAAGGAAATGACCGCGGCCATCCTCTCGCGCCGTGGTCCCTGCCTCGCGACCCATGGCAATCTCAACAATCACATCGGCGTGCCGCTGACGCTGATGCGCCTCGAGCCGTCGCATCGAAGCGCGGTGATCGAAATCGGCGCCAATCGGATCGGCGACGTGGCCGAACTCGTGCGGTTCGCCCGTCCGACGGTCGGCTTCATCACGAATGCCGGCGCCGAGCATCTGGAGGGCTTCGGGGATCTCGACGGCGTGGCGCGCGGCGAGGGAGAGATGGTGGCTGGGCTCGCTCCCGACGCCGCCGCCGTCATCAATGCCGACGATGCGTACGCCGATTATTGGCGCGGCGCCGCATCCGCATCGCGCATCGTCACCTTCGGCGTCACGCGTCCGGCTGATTTCTCCGCGGTGAATTCCGTCCAGGGCATCGAGCGAGGGGAGTTCGTCACGCGCTTCATGCTCCGCTGCCCGTCCGGTGAGCGCGCCGTCGTGCTCAAGGCGGGGGGCGTGCACAACATTTCGAACGCATTGGGCGCCGCCGCCGCGGCGAGCGCCGCCGGCGCTTCGTTGGACGACATCGTCGCCGGCCTTTCGGACTTTCGCGCAGTGTCGGGGCGCTTGCAGCTCAAGCCGGGACTTCGCGGCAGCTGGATCATCGATGACTCCTACAACGCGAATCCGAGTTCGGTGCGCGCCGGCTTGGACGTGCTGCGCTCGGTCCCCGGAAATACCTGGCTGGTGCTCGCGGATATGGCGGAACTCGGAGGCCACGCGGCCGACAGTCACGCCGATCTCGGACGCTATGCGCGCGAGTGCGGCGTCAAGCGTCTGTTCGCGTTCGGCCCCGAAAGCTCGCGCGCGGCCGAGACGTTCGGTTCGGGCGCCGAGTGGTTCCCGGACGCGGATTCCCTGATCCGGCGTCTGCAAGCGGAGATCGCGGCGGGCGTCACCCTGCTGGTCAAGGGATCGCGTGTGAACCGCCTGGAGCGCGTGGTGCAGGCGCTCGGCGGCGGCGGCTCGACGTCCGGCCACATGATGCGGGCGGGTTGACCCATGCTGCTCTATCTCACCGAATACCTCGCGCACGGTTATTCAGGGTTTCACGTATTCCAGTACCTGACGCTGCGCGGAATCCTTGCGGCGATGACGGCGCTCGCGATCGCCATGCTGATCGGCCCGCACATGATCAGCGCGCTCAGCCGCTATCAGGTGGGCCAGCAGGTGCGCACCGACGGCCCTCAGACGCACCTGCGGAAATCCGGGACGCCCACCATGGGCGGCGGCCTCATGCTGGCGGCAATGGCGATCGCGACGCTGCTCTGGGCCGATTTGTCGAGCCGGTTCGTGTGGATGCTGATCGGGACGACTCTGGCCTTCGGCGGCATCGGCTTTTACGACGATTACCTGAAACTCATCGTCGGCAACTCCAAGGGGTTGCCGGCGCGCTACAAATATCTGGCGCAATCAGTCGCCGCGATTTGCATCGCCGCGAGCCTGCACTGGACGCACCAGTCGATCTCGGAAGTCTCGTTGTACGTGCCGTTCTTCAAGACGGTGGCCGTTCCGATGTCCACGATCGGGTTCATCGCCTATGCGTACTTCGTGATCGTCGGCACGAGCAACGCGGTAAATTTAACCGACGGGCTCGACGGTCTCGCGATCATGCCGGCGGTGATGGTGGCGGCGGCGCTCGGTGTGTTCGCCTATGCCACCGGCAACTTCAAATTCGCCGGGTATCTGCAAATTCCCTACATCCCGGGTGCCGGCGAAGTGCTCATTTTTTGCGCGTCCATTGCCGGCGCAGGCCTCGGCTTTCTATGGTTCAACTCCTATCCCGCCGAGGTTTTCATGGGCGATGTCGGCGCGCTCGCCATCGGCGCGGCGCTCGGCACGGTCGGCGTGATCGTGCGGCAGGAGATCGTGCTGTTCATCATGGGCGGCGTTTTCGTGCTCGAGACGGTCTCGGTGATGCTGCAGGTGGCCTCGTTCAAGCTCACGGGTAAACGCATATTCCGAATGGCGCCGCTGCATCATCACTTCGAGCTCAAGGGATGGTCCGAGCCGAAGGTGATCGTGCGCTTTTGGATCATCAGTTTTCTACTGATGCTCACCGGCCTCGCCACCTTGAAGATCCGATGACGAGCAGCGCCATGGTCAGCGTCGTGGTGGGTCTCGGCAAAACCGGCGCTTCGTGCGTGCGGTATCTCACCAGACGCGGCATGCCGGCGGCAGTGACCGATTCGCGCCGCGACCCGCCCGGGCTCGCGGAGCTCGGCGGCCTGGCGAAGACCCTCGACATGCGTCTCGGCGGCTTCGATTTGTCGCTCCTCGAAGGGGCATCGCAGGTGCTGATGTCGCCCGGCGTGTCGCTCGAGGAGCCGATCGCCGTTCAGGCGAGGGCCCGCGGCATCGAGGTGCTGGGCGATATCGAGCTGTTCGCGCGCGCGGTGCGCGCGCCCGTGATCGGCATCACCGGCACCAACGGCAAGAGCACCGTGACGAGCCTGGTGGCGAGCATGGCGGCCGCGGCCGGCAAGCGGGTGCTCGCCGGCGGGAATCTCGGAAAGCCAGCGCTCGACCTGCTCGATGGGCCCGTTCCCGACCTCTATGTGCTCGAGCTGTCGAGCTTCCAGCTCGAGACGACCCGCTCGCTCGAGCTGATCGCCGCCGTGGTGCTCAACGTGACCTCGGATCACATGGATCGCTATGCCTCGATCGAGGGCTACGCCCGGGCCAAGGAGCGCATCTTCGAGCGCGCGGCCACGATGGTCCTGAATGTCGACGACCCGTACGTCGCCGCGATGCGCGCAAGGGCCGGGCACGCGCGGGTGGTGAGTTTCTCCGTCGAGCGTGGCGATGCGGATTTCACGGTGGTGCGCCGCGGGTCCGAGAGTTTCCTCGCCCGGCGCGGCGAGATCGTTCTGCCCGTCTCGCGCATGAAAATTTCCGGATTGCACAATGCCGCGAACGCTCTCGCCGCGCTCGCCCTCAGCGAGGCGGCCGGCCTGCCGCTCGGCGCGAGCTTGAGCGCGCTCGAGCGCTTCCCGGGCCTGGCGCATCGTTCGGAGTGGGTGGCGGACATTGCCGGCGTACGCTATGTGGACGATTCCAAGGGCACCAACGTGGGTGCGACCCTCGCCGCGGTCTCCGGCATGTCCGGGCCGCTGGTGTTGATCGCCGGCGGCGAGGGCAAGGGCCAGGACTTCGCTCCGCTCGCGCAGGCTTTCCGCAGCAAGGTCAGGCACGCGGTGCTGATCGGCAAGGATGCGCCTTCGATCGAAACCGTGCTCGCGGGCGTATGCAGCACCGAACGCGCGCCGACCATGCCCGCGGCCGTCGCGGCCGCCGCGGCCGCCGCTCGCCGCGGCGATACGGTGCTCCTCTCGCCCGCTTGCGCGAGTCTCGACATGTTTCGCGACTACAACCACCGGGGCGAAGTGTTCGCCGCCGCGGTGCGCGCACTCGAGGGAGCGGCATGAACGCGACCACCATGTCGTACGGAATTCGCGCGCGGGAGCGGATGCCCTTTGCCTGGGACGGCGTGACCCTCGGTCTCACGGCATCGCTCCTGCTGGTCGGGCTCATCATGGTCACCTCCGCCTCCATGTCGATCGCCGCCAAGGATCTCGGCGATCCGTTCTACTTCCTGGAGCGCCAGTTCGCGTTCGGCCTGGTGGGGGTCCTCGTGGGCTGGGCCATGACCCGGGTGCCGGCACGTCTCTGGGACAAGTACAGCCTAGGGCTCCTATTGTTTGCGCTGCTGCTGCTCTTTCTGGTGCTCATTCCCGGGCTCGGCGCCACGGTCAACGGCGCGCGCCGGTGGATGCGCATCGGCCCGATGAATTTCCAGGTGTCGGAGCTCTCCAAGGTCCTGGTGCTGACCTGGGTGTGCAGCTATTGCGTGCGCAAGCGCGAGGAGTTGACGCAGACGCTCGGCGGCCTCGCGAAGCCGGTGGGCCTGCTCGGCGTCGCCGCGGTGTTGTTGCTCCTCGAGCCCGATTTCGGCGCCGCCACGGTATTGTTCGCGACCGGCTTCGCGGTACTGTTCGTGGCGGGCGCGCGGCTCCGATACGTCATCTTGTTCGTCTCCGGTACGGCACTGGCGTTTGCCGCGCTCGCCCTCACTTCGGCGTACCGATTGAAACGCCTGATGGGATTTCTGCATCCCTGGGACGATCCGTTCAACGGCGGCTTCCAATTGACCCAATCGCTGATCGCCATCGGCCGCGGCTCGTGGTTCGGCGTCGGCCTCGGCTCGAGCGTGCAGAAATTGTTCTACCTTCCCGAGGCGCACACGGACTTCGTCTTCGCCGTGTTGGCCGAAGAGCTGGGTCTGGTCGGCGTGATCGGGGTTCTCGCTTTGTTTCTGGCCTTGGTGTGGCGCGCGTTTCGCATTTCGCGCATGGCGGCGCAGGCGGGGCTTACGTTCCAGTCGTACGTGGCGCTCGCCTTCGGCGTGTGGCTCGGCCTGCAGGCCATCGTCAACATCGGCGTCAACATGGGGGTGCTTCCCACCAAGGGCCTCACGCTGCCGCTCTTGAGCTACGGCCGGAGCAGTCTGCTGGTGAGCCTCGCCTGGATCGGCGTGTTGCTGCGCATTTACCACGAGGTGAAATGCACGTCCCGCTCGGCGGTGATGCGCACGCCCGGAGGAGCGCGGTGATGGGGAACGCCATGACCGGGCCGGCGATGATCATGGCGGGGGGCACCGGCGGCCACGTATTCCCGGCGCTCGCCGTCGCGAAGGTGCTGCGCGAGCGCGGCGTCGCGGTCGTGTGGCTTGGTGTTCCGGGGAGCATGGAGGCGCGTCTCGTGCCGGCGAACGGCTTTCCGATCGAGTGGGTGCGCGTCGCCGGCATCCGCGGCAAGGGCCTCGGGGCGTGGGCGATGGCGCCGCTTCGAATCGCCGGCGCAGTCCGGCAATGCATTCGAATCATGCGGCGGATCAAGCCGGCCGTGGTGCTCGGCGCGGGCGGCTATGTGAGCGGACCGGGCGGCGTCGCGGCCTGGCTCCTGTCCATCCCGCTGCTGATCCACGAGCAAAATGCCGTTGCCGGGATGACCAATCGCTGGCTGTCGCGCGTCGCCACCCAGGTGCTCGAGGCGTTTCCCGGCAGCTTTCCGCCGGGCGTCGGCGCCCGCGCGGTCGGCAATCCGGTTCGAGCCGACATTGCGGATCTGCCCGATCCCGCCGCACGCTTCGCCGGCCGCGGGGGGCGCGCGCGGCTGCTGGTATTCGGCGGCAGCCAAGGCGCGCAACGGCTCAACGCCCTCGTGCCGCAGGCGCTGTCGCGCCTCGACCCCGCGAAGCGTCCCGAGGTGCGCCACCAGGCCGGTGCGCGCGGCATCGACGCCGCCCGCGCGGCCTATCGGGAATGCAACGTCCAGGCGGAGGTCTTGCCCTTCATCGAGGACATGGCGGCGGCCTATGCCTGGGCGGACGTTGCGCTCTGCCGCGCGGGCGCCATGACCATCGCCGAGCTTCAGGCTGCAGGCCTCGGTGCCTTGATGGTCCCGTTCCCGGGTGCGGTCGACGATCATCAGACCCGCAATGCGGAGGCCATGGTTCGCGCCGGAGCGGGCAGCATTCTCCAAGAGCGCGACATGACGCCGGATAGTCTGAGCGCGGGGATCGCCGAGCTCACCCAAGACCGGCCGCGCATGCTCAAGATGGCCGTAGCGGCACGCGCCCTGCGCAATGTCGATGCGGCGGCGCGGCTCGCGGATCTTTGCCTCGCGGCGGGAGGCGCTTCGGCATGAATGACCGCATGCGCCGCATTCATCTCATCCATCTCGTCGGCATCGGCGGCTCGGGCATGGGCGGCATTGCCGAAGTATTCCTCAATCTTGGCTATGAAGTTCAGGGCTCGGACTTGAAGGTCAACGCCGTGACTGAGCGGTTGGCGCGCTTGGGCGCGAGGATCTTCGTGGGACACGCCGCGCAGAATTTGGGCAAGGCGGACGTCGTGGTGGTCTCGAGCGCCGTCAACCGCGAAAATCCGGAAGTCGCCGCGGCGCTCGCGAACCGCATCCCGGTGGTGGCGCGCGCCGAAATGCTCGGCGAGCTGATGCGATTCCGGTACTCGGTGGCGGTGGCGGGGACTCATGGCAAGACCACGACCACGAGCCTCGTGGCGAGCGTGCTCGCGGAGGGCGGCCTCGATCCGACCTTCGTCATCGGCGGGCGGCTGAAGAGTGCCGACAGCAATGCGCGCTTGGGCGCGGGACGCTATCTGGTCGCGGAAGCCGACGAGAGCGACGCCTCGTTCCTGCATTTGCAGCCCATGATCTCCATCGTCACCAATATCGACAACGATCATCTCGGCACGCACGAGGGAGATTTCGCGCGGCTCAAGCAGAGCTTCGTCGAGTTTCTGCACAACCTGCCTTTCTACGGCCTCGCCGTGCTCTGCGCGGACGACGCGGAGGTTCGAAGCATCCTCGAGGACATTGCCAGGCCGGTGATCACCTATGGATTCGAGGGGGCCGACATCCGCGCGGTCGATGTCCAACGTGCCGGATTGCAGTCGCATTTCACCGCGCTGCGAGAAGGACGCGGGCCGTTGAAGCTCACCGTCAATCTGCCCGGGCGGCATAACGTGCTGAACGCACTGGCGGCGGTCGCGGTGGCTACGGAGCTCGGAGTCGCGGACGCGGCCATCCAGCGAGCCCTGGCGAATTTTCAGGGTATCGACCGGCGATTGCAGCAATTGGGCGAGATCCAGTGGTCCGGCGGCTCGGCGCTCATCGTCGATGACTACGGTCATCATCCGACCGAGATCGAGGCCACGGTCGAGGCGGTGCGGCAAGCTTGGCCCGCGCGCCGTCTGGTGCTGGTGTTTCAGCCGCATCGATTCACGCGCACTCGGGATTTGCTGGACGACTTCGGCCGCGCCTTGAGCGGGTGCGACGTGCTGTTGGTGACGGAAGTGTATGCAGCCGGAGAGGCGCCCATCGCGGGGGCCGACGGCCGCGCCATTTGCCGGGTGGTGCGGACGCGCGGACGCATCGAGCCCGTGTTCGTGGAGCGCGTCGACGAGCTCGCCGAGGCGTTGCGACAGGTGCTGCACGACGGCGACGTGGTGTTGATGATGGGCGCGGGCAACATCGGCGCCGTTGCCGCGGATCTCAAGGGCCGCTTCGCGGCGGGGACGACGTGCGCGGAGCCTGCGGCATGAGCGGCGCCGGCGGCAACGCGAACGGTCATGAGCCGCACGGTCATGCGCCGCACGGTGCGCGCGCGCACGGTCTCGGCCCGGAGTTCGCCGCGCGGGTTCTGCGCGACGTGGCCATGTCGAAGCACACCTCCTGGCACGTCGGCGGCCCCGCGGACCTCTTCTTCTCGCCCCGCGACATCATGGATCTCGCATCGTTCCTGCGCCAGTTGCCGCCGGATATGCCGGTGCTGTGGATCGGTCTCGGCAGCAATCTCTTGGTGCGCGACGGCGGCATCCGCGGCGCCGTGGTCTCGACGCAAGGGGCGCTCGCCGAGCTGGAGCGCGCGAGCGCGACGAGAATCCGCGCGGGCGCCGGGGTGCCGTGCGCCCGGATCGCGCGCCAATGCGTCAAGTGGGGCCTCGGTCCCGCGGAATTCTTCGCCGGGATTCCGGGAACGCTGGGGGGCGCGCTGGCCATGAACGCGGGCGCCTTCGGCGGCGAGACCTGGCGCCACGTCGTCGAGGTGGAAGTTCTCGACCGCCGCGGCGTTCGCCACGTACGCACGCCCGCCGAGTATCGGATTGCCTACCGCAGCGTGGCAGGGCCCGCGGACGAGTGGTTCATCGCCGCCCGGCTCGAGTTCGACCGCCGGCCGGGCATCAACGAATCCGCCATCCGCGAGCTGTTGGAGAAGCGCAGGCAGAGCCAGCCGATCGGCGAGTGGAGCTGCGGCTCGGTGTTCACCAACCCGCCGGGCGAGCACGCGGCAAGGCTCATCGAGGCGGCGGGCTTGAAGGGGTATCGCATCGGCGATGCGTCTGTTTCCTCGAAGCACGCGAATTTCATCATCAATCACGGCAATGCGACCGCCGCCGACATCGAGGCGCTGATTCGGTACGTGCAACGCACGGTTGCCGAGCAGCATCACGTCGAACTCACGACCGAAGTGCGCATCGTGGGAGAACCCGCATGAGCCGGCTCAAGACGCTGACGGCCGCGCGGCGGGCACGCTCGAGCGCCGATTTCGGCAAGGTGGCGGTACTTCTCGGCGGCGACTCGAGCGAGCGCGAAATCTCGCTCCTGAGCGGCAATGCGGTGCTCGCCGCGCTGAGACGCCGCGGCGTGAATGCGGAGGGCTTCGATCCCGGCGAGCGGCCCATTCAGGAACTGGCGAGCGGCGGGTTCGAGCGCGCCTGGATCGCCTTGCACGGTCCCGGCGGCGAGGACGGGGTGATGCAGGGAGCGCTCGAGTGGCTGGGCATCCCCTACACCGGATCAGGCGTGCTCGCTTCCGCGCTCACCATGGACAAGCTCAAGACCAAGCGCGTGGTCGTGGGCGCCGGCTTGACGGCCCCGCCCTACACGGTGCTCACGGGTCCCGGCGACTTGCCGCGGGCGCTCGAGGAAGTCGGTCTGCCGATGATGGTGAAGCCGGCCTCGCAGGGCTCGAGCGTCGGCATCACGAAAGTCAAGGCGGCGCCGGAGCTCGACGGCGCCTATGCGGAGGCCCGCGGCGTCGATCCCATCGTATTCGCGGAAGCGTTCATCGAGGGCGACGAGTTCACGGTCGGGGTGCTGGGGGAGAGTGCGCTGCCCTCGATCCGCATCGTGCCGGCGACCGAATTCTACGATTACCAGGCGAAGTACTTCCGCAACGACACGCAGTACCACTGCCCGAGCGGCTTGGACGCGCGCGCCGAGGCGGAGCTTCAAGCCGCTGCGCTCTCGACCTTCCGCGTCACCGACTGCTTCGGTTGGGGACGGGTCGACTTCATGCGCGAGGCGCGCACGGGCAAGTTCCACTTCATCGAGATCAACACCACGCCGGGCATGACCGATCACAGCCTCGTGCCGATGGCCGCGCGTCAGGCCGGCCTCGATTTCGAGGAGCTGGTGTGGCGGATCCTCGAATCCAGTTTCGCAAGGGAGCGCACATGCTGAGCAAGCTCATCCGGCGCAACCGGTTCAAGAACCGCAGCAAGGCCGAAAAGCCCAAATGGCAGTGGCCGCGAGTCATCACCGAGTGGAGGAGCTACGCGCGGCGCGCCGCGCTCGTCGGTCTCATCGCCGCGGCGCTCGGCGCGCTGCTGTGGGGGCTCGACCGCCCGGTGCGCGTGATCTCGATGGATGGGAGCTTTCAGCGCGTCTCGCCGGGACAGATCGAGAAGGCGGTGGCTCCGTTCGCGCACGCCGGCTTCATGTCGGCGGACCTCGACGGCATCGAGCGGGCGGTCGAGGCGCTGCCCTGGGTCGATCACGCCCGGGTGCAGCGGCGTTGGCCGAACAGCCTGCACGTCACCGTGGTCGAGCAGATTGCCGCTGCCCGCTGGGGCGAATCGGGCCTCCTCAATACGCGCGGAGAGTTGTTCGTGCGGCAGGCGGCGCACGTGCCGGCGGAGCTCCCGCGGCTGTCGGGCCCGGAGGGCACGGAATCGCAGGTTGCGGAGCGTTACCTCGCGACCGAGGGCCGCATGCAGGAAGCCGGCATGCGCATCGCGGCGCTGCGCCTCGATGAGCGCGGCGCCTGGGAGATGGACCTGGACAGCGGAGTGACGGTGCGGCTCGGGCGGCGCGACGTCGACGAACGCATCGACCGATTCATCCGTACCGCCTCGCAAGTGATTGCGCATCGCCTGACCGACATCGCATATGTGGACATGCGCTATTCGAACGGTTTTGCGATCGGATGGCGCAACACTCAAACGCCGGCGGCGACGCCGGCCAAGCACACCGACGACACCGACGCCTGAAGGAAATAATGCCGAGTATGGCCAAGCGCTCCGACCGAAATTTGATAGTGGGTCTCGACATCGGCACCAGCAAGGTGGTCGCGATCGTGGGTGAATTGAAAGCCGACGGCGAGCTGGAAATCATCGGCATCGGATCACATCCGTCCCGCGGCCTGAAGAAAGGCGTGGTGGTCAACATCGAGTCGACCGTGCAGTCCATCCAACGCGCGGTGGAAGAGGCCGAGCTCATGGCGGGCTGCGAGATACATTCGGTGTACGCCGGCATCGCCGGCAGCCACGTCCGCAGCCTCAATTCGCACGGCATCGTCGCGATCAAGGACAAAGAGGTGGTGCAGGGCGACGTCGAGCGGGTGATCGATGCAGCCAAGGCCGTGGCCATTCCCGCCGACCAGAAGATTCTGCACGTGCTGCCGCAGGAATACATCATCGACGCGCAAGAGGGCATCCGCGATCCGATCGGCATGTCCGGCGTGCGCCTCGAGGCCAAGGTTCACATCGTCACCGGCGCCGACAGCGCGGCGCAGAACATCGTGAAATGCGTGCAGCGCTGCGGCCTGGCGGTGGACGACATCGTGCTGGAGCAGCTCGCCTCGAGCTATGCGGTGCTTACCGAGGACGAGAAGGATCTCGGCGTCTGCGTGGTCGACATCGGCGGCGGCACCACGGATATCGCGGTGTTCGGCGGCGGCGCCATCCGTCACACCGCGGTGATTCCGATTGCGGGCGACCAGGTCACCAACGACATCGCGGTGTCCATGCGCACGCCGACGCAATACGCGGAGGACATCAAGATCAAGTACGCCTGCGCGCTCTCTCAGCTCGCGAATCCCGACGAGACCATCGAAGTGCCGAGCGTGGGCGATAGGCCGCCGCGGCGTCTCGCGCGGCAGACGCTGGCGGAGATCGTGGAGCCGCGTTACGAGGAGCTGTTCGCGCTGGTGCGCGACGAGCTGCGCCGCGCGGGCCTCGAGGAGGCGGTGGCGACCGGGATCGTGCTCACCGGCGGCAGCTCCAAGATGGAGGGCGCGGTCGAACTCGCCGAGGAGGTGTTCCACATGCCGGTGCGGCTCGGAATACCGCAGTACGTGTCGGGCCTGGTGGACGTGGTCAGCAATCCGATCCATGCCACGGGCGTGGGGCTTTTGTTGTACGCGAAGAGCAGCTTGGAAGTGAACGGCGCGCGGGAAGCGCCCCTCCTCGCCGGGGGGATGAAGTCGATTTTCGAACGAATGAGAGCTTGGTTTCAGGGCAATTTCTGAACTCAAGCCCAATATGACGATTACAACCGATAGGAGAACTTGAATGTTTGAACTAATGGACTCTTTCAGTCAGAGCGCCATCATCAAGGTGTTGGGCGTGGGCGGCGGCGGCGGCAACGCGGTGTCGCACATGGTCCAAGCCGGACTCGAGGGCGTGGATTTCATCTGCATCAATACCGATGCGCAGGCGTTGAAGCACTCGAAGGTGCGCACGGCGCTGCAGATCGGCTGCAACATCACCAAGGGCTTGGGGGCCGGCGCGGACCCCGAAGTCGGCCGTCAGGCCGCGATGGAAGATCGCGATCGCATCATCGAGTTGATCGAAGGGTGCGACATGCTGTTCATCACCGCGGGGATGGGCGGCGGCACGGGCACGGGCGCGGCTCCGGTTGTCGCGCAAGTGGCGAAGGAACTCGGCATTCTGACCGTGGCCGTGGTCACCCGGCCGTTCGAGATGGAGGGCAACAAGCGGGGGCGCGTCGCCGACCAGGGCATGCTCGAGCTTTCCAAATACGTCGATTCGCTGATCACCATTCCCAACCAGAAATTGCTGTCGGTGCTCGGCAGCACGACGACGCTGCTCGATGCGTTCAAGGCCGCCAACACGGTGCTGCAAGGTGCGGTCCAGGGCATCGCGGAACTCATCACCAGGCCCGGCTTGATCAACGTGGACTTTGCCGATGTCCGCACCGTCATGTCGGAGACCGGCATGGCCATGATGGGCTCGGGAGCCGCGGCAGGCGATGATCGGGCGCGCGAGGCGGCGGAGGCGGCAATCTCCAGTCCGCTGCTCGAGGACATCAACCTTGCCGGCGCTCAGGGCATCCTGGTAAACGTCACCGCGGGCATGGATCTGTCCATCGGCGAGTTCCAGGAAGTGGGCAACGTCATCAAGCAATTCGCCTCGGACGATGCGACGGTCGTGGTGGGTACGGTCATCGATCCCGACATGGCCAACCAGATCCGCGTGACGGTGGTGGCGACGGGGCTCGGAAAGCCCGTGGCGCGGGCCGCTCCCCAGCCCATGCAGGCGGCGATGCAGGCGGCGGTTGCTCCTCAGCCCACCATGCGGGTTGTGCGACACAAATCACCGATGGCGCCGACCGATTACGCGATGCTGGACAAGCCGACCGTGCAGCGACAGCGTGCGGTGGGCGATGGACTCAGGGCGGAAACCGAATCGGAAGATCTGCTGGATATCCCGGCGTTCTTGCGACGGCAGGCCGATTAGGCGAGTCGATGAACGGCAATGGCGCCCCATGGTCCAACGAAGGGGGACTGATCTTAAGGTTTCTTGACAGAAGCCTTCGGAAAGTTCCCCGAGTCCGGAAGGGCGCCGTGCTGAACGCCGCAATGGGCATGGAGTCCGGACCGCTCGTGCTTTAGCCGACATGGCGCCTGTGATACCTTTGTGACAGTTAACTTAAGGCTTGAAATACGGCCCGGTCCCACTCGATGCTGAATCAACGTACCTTGAAGAATTCCATCCGCGCCACGGGGGTGGGGCTGCATACCGGCAAGAAGATCTTGATGACGCTGCGTCCGGCGCAGCCGGATACGGGCATCGTTTTCCGGCGCACCGACCTCGATCAATCCCCGGATATCCAGGCGCACGCGCAGAACGTGGGCGATACCATGATGGGTACCACCCTGCAAAGCGGGGACGTGAAGATCTCGACCGTCGAGCATTTGTTGTCCGCCCTCGCGGGACTCGGCATCGACAATGCGCTGGTGGAAGTGAGCGCGGGCGAAGTGCCGATCATGGACGGCAGCGCCGGGCCCTTCGTGTTCTTGCTGCAATCGGCGGGGATCGAGGAACAGCGGGCGCCCAAGCGGTTCATCCGCATTCTAGAGAGCCTGCAGGTCGATGACGGCGACAAATGGGCACGCTTCGACCCTTACGACGGCTTCAAGGTGAACTTCGAGATCGAATTCGATCATCCGACGTTCAAGAAGCATTCCCAGGTGGCGTCGATGGATTTCTCCACCACCTCCTTCCTTCGCGAGGTGAGCCGAGCACGCACCTTCGGCTTCATGCGCGATTTGGAGAGCCTGCGCGCGCGAAACCTCGCGCTCGGCGGCAACATGGACAACGCAATCGTGCTCGATGACTATCGGGTGCTGAACGAGGACGGGCTGCGCTACGAGGACGAATTCGTCAAGCACAAGATCCTCGATGCCATCGGCGACTTGTACCTGCTCGGACACAGCCTGATCGGCGAGTTTTCAGGATATAAATCAGGGCATGCGCTCAACAATAAGCTGCTGCGCGCCCTGATAGCCTCACAGAGCGCTTGGCGGGAAGTGACGTTCGAGAGTCTCGCCGAAGCACCGATCTCCTACGTCGCCGCCGCAGCCGCGCAAGCTTGAGCAAGGCCCCGGCGGGGGCCTCAAGCCCGGGATTTCGGTTCCGGCTGCACCACCTTGATGCGGATGCTCGATATCTCGACCCCCAACGCCCCGCCGACGCGCTCGCGTAACGTATCCGTCATATAGCGAAGCCGGGTCGCCCAAGCGGCGCTCGCGGCGCCGATGGTGAGCTTTCCCCCCTCGATGCCGGCGGTGACGACCTTCGCGGCGAATTCCAGCGGCAATGCCGCAAGCACCTGCTCCAGAACCCTCGAGCGGTTTTGGATCCGCGCCTTCAGGCTCGTGAGGTGCTCGCTACCTCCCTGGAATAATTCCTTGATATCTCTTGATTTTCGCACTGCAGCATGTCTTTTGGACGTGAAAATCAGCACCAAAAGCGTGCTTAATTTCCTTGTTTTGGCGGCCTTTATTTTGCATAGTCTATGCCGGTTTGGTCACCAGCATGAGTCCGCCCACGATGACGGCTTCAGAAGCGCTTTCCCCGTGAATGTGATATTCGTCGGTCGCAAGACCGGTCGCGTGAAGCAATTGGACTTGCGGCATCCCCTGGTCGTGGGGGCGGCGCTTGCCTTGGTGCTCGCGATCGTGGGCGGCGCATTTTCCATCGGCATGGGGTTGGGCGCGCGCAACCACTCCAGCAATGCCATCGATCAGCTCGGCGGCTGGTCGGCGGAGCTTCTGCGAGAACAAGCCCAGATCGAAGACGTTCGGCACGTACTCCAGGAAAAAGTCAACGCGTTGGCGATGCGTGTCGGGCAGATGAATGCCAGTGTGATTCGCCTGGACGCGCTCGGCAAGCGGCTCACCCGCATGGCGAAACTGGACGATGGCGAATTCGATTTCGGTAATCCGCCCGCCCTGGGCGGCAGTGATACCCCCGACGGACAACCGGCCCAGATTCCCGACCTCACGGTCATGGTCGACGATTTGCAGACCCAGCTGTCGAGCCGGGAGCAGCAACTCGGCGTGCTCGAGAACCTGATTTTGACCCGGGAGCTGAACAAACAGGTGTACCCGGAGGGCCGCCCGGTCCAGGACGGCTTCATTTCGTCGTATTTCGGCCGCCGCGCCGATCCGTTCACCGGCTATCTGGCGGTCCACAAGGGACTGGATTTTGCCGGGCCGGCGGGGTCCAAGATCACGGCCGTGGCGGCGGGACTCGTCACGTTCGCCGGCGAGCGCGCGGGTTTCGGAGAGATGGTGGAGATCAACCACGGCAATGGACTCGCGACCCGCTACTGCCATAACGAGAAACTCCTGGTAAAGCAGGGCGATATGGTGAGCAAGGGGCAGGAAGTGGCCTTGATGGGGTCTACCGGGCATTCGACCGGTCCGCACCTGCACTTCGAGGTGCTCAAGAACGGCACTCAGGTGGATCCGCTGCGGTTTATCGGCGAGGATCGGTAGTCCACGAAGGCGGGCCTTCCGGCGCGGAGGGTGGGAACGGGAAGGCCTTTTCCGGACCGCCGTGAATCCATCCTTGGAGGCTGCGGGGAAAACATCCCTGTTTTCCACGCTCCGGAAAAGGCCTTCCCGTTCCCACCCAACTGCCCAGCGCCGCCGTCGTGAATAATCGGCGCTTCGGCGAGTAAAGCGAACTCGCGCGGTTGGGCCGCCAGGGCGGTTGCTGGGGGACAGGTGCGAAACGTTTTACCGAGCCTCCTGTCTATCCGTACAATACCCAGTTTTTCAAGGATCGTTCCCGCGTGTGGAAGCTTCTGACGCAAATATTCGGCAGCCGTAATCAGCGTCTCGTCAAAGACCTGAGCCGCAGAGTTGCCGACACCAACGGCCTAGAGCCTGAAATGCAGGCGCTCAAGGACGAGGAGTTCCCGGAGAAAACCCGCGAGCTCAAGGCCCGCTTTGCCGGCGGTGCCTCGCTCGATGCGCTGGTTCCCGAGGCGTTCGCGCTGGTGCGCGAGGCATCCCGGCGCAAGCTCGGGCTCAGGCATTTCGACGTGCAGCTGATCGGCGGTTTGGCGCTGCACATGGGCAAGATCGCGGAGATGCGCACCGGCGAGGGCAAGACGCTGATGGCGACGCTGCCGGCGTACCTCAATGCCCTGACGGGCGACGGTGTGCACGTGGTGACCGTGAACGAGTACCTCGCCCAGCGCGACTCGGACTGGATGGCGCCGGTATTTCGCTTCCTCGGCATGGAAGTCGGCGTGATCAAGAACGCGCAGTCCCAGGAGGAGAAGCGCGCCGCTTACGGCCGCGACATCACCTACGGGACCAACAACGAATTCGGGTTCGATTACCTGCGCGACAATCTGGCATTTCGGCTGGAGGACCGCGTTCAGCGCAAGCTCTCCTTTGCCATCGTCGACGAGGTCGACTCCATCCTGATCGACGAGGCACGCACGCCGCTCATCATCTCGGGACCGGCCGAGGAGAGCACCGAGCTCTACATCAAGGTCAACACGCTGATCCCGCGGCTTACCCGGCAGAAAGAGGAAAACGGCCCGGGCGATTACGCCGTCGACGAGAAGACCAAGCAGGCGACGCTCACCGAGGACGGCCACCAGAAGGTCGAGGATCTCATGGCGGAGACCGGGCTGCTGCGCGAGGGCGAGAGCCTGTACGACGCCACCAACATCCGTTTGATGCACCACTTGAACGCGGCGCTGCGGGCGCATGCCCTGTACAAGCGCGACGTCGAATACATCGTGCGTTCCGGCGAAGTCATCATCGTCGACGAGTTTACCGGCCGCACCATGCCCGGACGGCGCTGGTCGGACGGGCTGCATCAGGCGGTGGAGGCGAAGGAAGGCGTCAAGGTGCGCGAGGAAAACCAGACGGTGGCCTCGATCACCTTCCAGAATTACTTCAGGCTGTACTCGAAGCTCTCGGGCATGACCGGTACCGCCGATACCGAGGCGTTCGAGTTTCAGCAAATCTACGGTTTGGAGGTCGTCGTCATTCCGACGCACAAGCCGATGATACGCAAGGATCACTCGGATCTCGTATTCCTCTCCGAGCACGATAAATTCCAGGCGATCCTCGAGGACATCCAGGAATGCGTGAAGCGCGGACAGCCCGCGCTCGTCGGCACCACCTCGATCGAGACCTCCGAGCGGCTGGCGAAGCTCCTCGTCGGCGCCAACATTCCGCATGAAGTGCTGAACGCCAAGCAGCACGAGCGCGAGGCGCACATCGTCGCCGAGGCAGGCCGGCCGGGAGCGGTCACCATCGCGACCAACATGGCGGGCCGCGGCACCGACATCGTGCTCGGCGGCAGCGTGCAGGCGCAGATCGAGGCGCTCGGTACTACCGACGACGCCGCGGTCAAGGAGATTCGCGAGGCCTGGCGCCAGCGCCACGAGCAGGTGCTCACCGCCGGCGGGCTGCACATCATCGGCACCGAACGCCACGAGTCGCGGCGCATCGACAACCAGCTGCGCGGCCGGTCGGGGCGCCAGGGCGACCCGGGCTCCAGCCGGTTCTATCTCTCGCTGGAAGACAACCTGATGCGCATCTTCGGCGATCCCACCCGCATGAAGGCGCTGATGACCCGCGTCGGCATGAAGGCCGGCGAGGCGATCGAGAGCGGCATGCTCACCCGCCAGATCGAGCGGGCGCAGCGCCGCGTGGAACAGCACAACTTCGACGCCAGAAAGCAATTGCTCGAATACGATGACGTCGCCAACGATCAGCGCCGCGTCATCTATCAGCAGCGCACCGATCTCATGGGCGCAGAGAATGTGGCCGAGGCGATCAAGGGCGTGCGCGAGGATGTGGTACAGCAACTCGTGGATCAGTACATGCCGCAAGGCGCTGCCGAGGAGCAGTGGGACGTGCCCGCCCTCGCGCAGGCGGTGGAACGAGATTTCGGCCCACGCCTGCCGATCGAGGATTGGGTCAAAGGCGACGAGTCGGGCGATGTGATGGTGCTGCGGACCAAGATCGTGACCGCACTCGAGGCCGCCTACGGCCAGAAAGAGGCGACCGTCGGTCCCGAATTCATGCGCTACATCGAGAAAGAGATGATGCTGCGCACGCTCGATACCCACTGGCGCGAGCATCTGGCGGCGATGGACTACATGCGCCAGGGCATCTTCCTGCGCAGCTACGCCCAGAAGAACCCGAAGCAGGAGTACAAGCGCGAGGCGTTCGAGCTGTTCTCGGCGATGCTCGATAGAATCAAGTTCGACACCGTCACCACGGTGTCCAAGATTCAAGTGCGCAGCCAGGCCGAGATCGAGCGCGAGGAGCTCGAGCGGCAGCAGCGGCTCGCCCGTGCGCTGCAGATGCAGCATGCCGAGGCGGTTTCGCCGATTCAGCTCGGTGCTGCGGTCGAAGAGGGTGCCGGCCCGCCCGGAGCACCTCCGGGATTCAATTCCGCGCCGGGCGCCGGTGCGGGCGCTGCGGAGCCTCGCGCGGCTGCCCCGGCCGCCACCCCCTTCGTGCGGCAAGTGCCGAAGGTCGGCCGCAATGAGCTATGTCCCTGCGGTTCGGGCAAGAAGTACAAGCACTGCCACGGCGCGTTGCAACAAGCGAGCGGCTGACGATCGAGCAGTCGAGTCGAGCGCTCGAGGGCCCGGCGATACACGTCGTCGCCGCGGCCGTGATCGATGCGCGCGGGCGAGTGCTCATCGCGCAGCGTCCCGCGGGCAAGCACCTGGCCGGAATGTGGGAATTTCCCGGCGGCAAGGTGGAGCCCGGCGAAGCGCGGGTGGATGCCCTGCGACGCGAACTCGAGGAGGAGATCGGCATCGTCATCGAGATGCCGCGGCCCCTGCTTCGCCTGACACATACTTATTCATACGGCGAGGTGCTGCTCGATGTGTGGGTGGTGCGCCGCTATCGCGGCACGCCCCGGAGCCTCGACGGCCAGGCCTTGCGCTGGTGCAGCCGCGCCTCGCTCGGCACGGCGGGGCTCTTGCCGGCGGACCGCCCGATCGTCGGCGCGCTGCGGTTGCCGGAGCGGTTGAGGCTAAAGGACACGCCCCATTACCGCATTCGTGATTTCGCGCACTTCGAGGCGGAGCGCTCGGACGGCACCGAGGTACTTCGGGGAGTGTCGTGCCGAACTGCCGGCGAGGCGCGGGCCGCGGTGAAGGGCGGCGCGGATTTCGTGGCGCTGCGCGAGTCCCTCGATACGGCCGAGCTCGAAGCGCTGTGCGCGGCCGTGCCGGCGCCGCTATTCGTGCGCGGCGTGTCGCTCCGGCGCGCGTGGGGCCTCGGAGCGAGCGGCCTCAACGCCCTTGGCTGAGAGAGGCGCTTTGCAGATTCTGATCGAAGAAGCGCAGGATGGTGGCATAGGCATGGCGTCCGTCGTGCTGGCGGATCAAACCGTGTTTTGCCCCCGGGTAGACCATCACATCGAAGGGCTTCTCCAGGTCCTGGAGCTTGCGGAAGAGTTTGGTGCTGTTGAGGAACAGCACGTTGTCGTCGGCCATGCCATGGATGACCAGAAGCTTTCCGCGGAGCGCTGGGGTGTAGGGAATCACGGAGCTCGCGTCATAGCCGGCTTGGTTCTCCGCGGGCCGGCCGAGATAGCGCTCCGTGTAATGCGTGTCGTATAAGCTCCAGTCGGTCACGGGAGCGCCCGATACGCCGGCCCGGAAGACTTCCGGCGCCTTCAACATCAGCATCAGCGTCATGTAGCCGCCGTAGCTCCAGCCCCACACGCCGAGCCGAGCGGGATCGATGAATGGCTGCGAGGCCAGCCACTGGGCCCCTCGGACCTGATCGACGACTTCGACATCGCCCAATTTTCCGTGTATCGGTGCCTGGAAGGCGGTGCCGCGCGCGGCGGTGCCGCGATTGTCGAGCTGAAAGACGACGTAGCCGGCGCGCGTCAGGATCTGCGTGAACGTGCTGCCGGTCCAGGCGTCCAGCACCCGCTGCACGCCGGGACCCCCGTACACATCGACGATGGCCGGATAGCGCCTGCCGGGATCGAAGTGGGCCGGCTTGAACAGCCGGTATTGCAGAAGCTGGCCGTCTGCGGCTGCGATGGTGCCGAATTCGGGTACGGAATTGTCGGCGAGATAAGGTGCGTCGGGATGGCTCGCATCCAGCCGGTTCTCGATCAGGTAGGTGATCAGGCGGCCGTCGGCCGAGCGCAGGCTCACCTGCGGCGGCTGGGTGCTGTTCGTGAAGTTGTCGACATAGAAGGCGGCGTCGCGCGAGAACGTCACGCCGTGGATGCCCGGCTCCTCGGTAATGCGCGTGACCGACCGGGGATTCCGGGTGTCGAGCGAGGTGCGGTACAAGTGCCGCTCCACGGGACTTTTTTCGGTGGCCGAAAAATAGATCAGGCGGTGCTTCTCGTCGATCGCCTTGATGGCGCGAGTGCGGAAATCATCGACCATCCAGGGACCCTCGGTGAGCCTTCGCACCAGGTGTCCTTGATAGTCGTACAGATACAGATGAAGGAAGCCGTCGCGTGCGGAGGCCCACACGAATTCCTTGGAGCGCTTCAGGAACGAGAGCTCATCGTTGAGATCGATCCAGGTGTCGCTGCTCTCGCTCAACACCACCCGGCTCGCGCCGGTCTCGATGTTCGCGAACAACAGGTCGAGCTTGCGCTGGTCGCGGCTTTCGCGCTGGATCGCGAGCGTCTTGCCGTCCGGCAACCAATTGACGCGGGCGAGGTAGATATCGGGGTTCGAGCCCAGATCGATCCAGGTCACGGCACCGGTGTGGATGTCGCTGACGCCGAGGCGGACGAGCACGTTCGGTCCGCCGGTGGTGGGGTAGCGCTGAGGAAAGGTCTCGACGTTGTCGGCGGAGATCTCGAACCGCTGGGTCACCTTCACGGGGCTCTCGTCGACGCGCGCGAAGGCGATATGCCGTTCGTCCGGCGCCCACCAGTATCCGGTGCTGCGATCCATCTCCTCTTGGGCGATGAACTCCGCCATGCCGTTCTTGATGGGGCCGCCGCCATCCTGCGTCAGCGCCTTGTCGGCATGGGCAGCCAAATCATAGACATGCAGGTTCTGATCGCGGATGTAGGCGACGAAATCGCCATGCGGCGAGATACTGGCGTCGGTGGCAAATCCTCCCGCGCCGGCGGTGATCTCGGTCAAGGCAGCCGTGGCTGGCTTGGCGAGATCGTAATGATAGAGGCGCCCATCCAGCGGAAAGAGCAGCGCCTTTCCGGACGGCGCGAAGGAATATTCCAAGATCCCCGAGAGCGCAGCGGTCCGCTGGCGCTCGCGCCGGCCGATCTCCTCGGCAGATAGTTTCTCATTCGCCGGCGCGAGCACTTTCGAGTCGACGAGGACACGCGCGGTCTTGTCGTGGAGGTTGTATTCCCACAGATCGAGGCGGTCCTTGTCGTCGGATTTGCCTTGAAGGTAGGTCACGCGCGATGCGTCAGGAGATATTTGCAGCCCGGTGATGGCGGGTCCCGAGAGCGCCGGTGCGTCGAAGAGCCGATCGATGGTGAGTTCCGCCGCGTGGGCGGACGGCGCGGTCGCCGCGGCGCACGCGACCAGGGCGGGCGCCAGATAGCGCCCGGAAGCACGGGAATCGGCCATGGTGATTACCTTGAGGTCATTGGCGAATGAGGTGATAGCACACTTCGGACAATGCGGTGACGCCGGCGGCTCGGAACCGTGCCTCGTTCGCCAGGATGTCCTCCCGGGAGATTTCCCGGATCTCGAAACTTCGCGAGTACAGCCGTTCCACCTCGTCGCGGGGGACCGAGAACGGCGGGCCGGCCATCTGACTCTGCGTATATTCCAGCGTGATCAGCAGCATTTGCGTTCCCGGCGGGGTGAGCATGCCGGTATGGTCGGCATAGGCGGCCCGCAGCTCCGGGGCCCACGAGATGAGCGCGGCGCGATCGTACACCGCGGCGACGTCGCCCAGAAGCGGGGGTGTCAGCTTGAAAAAATCTCCACGGAACAGCGCCAGGTGCTCGGCTTCGTAGGCGTCGAAGTCGCTCCGCACCCGGCGCCGGGCCGGGATGCCGTTCTCCGCGCAGAAGGACTCGAGCGCGGTCGCGGACAGCTCGATCCCCGTGACGAAGTGCCCTTGATCTCGCAGCCAGAGCAGGTCGAGGCTCTTGCCGCACAACGGTACGAAGACGCGGCGTGCCGTTGCGAGCTTCAGCCGCGGCCAGTGATGCAGCAGGTTTCGATCGACGCACGGCTGGTGAAAGCCGATTTGGCCGTTGCGCCAACGGTTTTGCCAGAATTGCGGTTCCATCGCTCAGATTCTCGCGCTCAGATCTCTCGATTCTGGCTTTCTTCGGGCTCGTTGCCCGACTCGTCGCCCGACTCGTCGGGGATCTTGTGCTGTTCGGCGATCCACGCTCCCAGATCGATCAGCCGGCAGCGATCGCTGCAGAACGGCCGATAGGCCGAGACTTCGGACCATTCGACCGGCCGGCGGCAGGTGGGGCATTTGACCGTCGTGGCCACGATCGCCGCCCGATCAAGCGCAGCAGGTCAGCAGGAACGGCACGTCCGTTTCCATGTGCACCGGCCGATTGGTGGCGCCGGGCCATTGCAGGAATCGGATGGTGCAGCGGTGCTGGTTGCCGCTGATCTCGGGGAACAGGGCGCTGTCGGAAGGCATGGTCACCCGGAGGAGCTGGCACGGGTTCTCCCGATCGAATTGCAGCTGGAAGATGCCGCCCACCGCCATCTCGGATTTGCGCTTGGCGTTCTGCCGGGTGAGCCATAGGAGCTCGGCGATGCTGTCGCAGAGCGGGCGGATGAGGCCGAGCCAGCTCCCGAACTCGGCAGCCCGCACCTGGGCCGGCCGGTTGAGCCAAAAAGAATAATCCGGGAGGTCGAAATCACAGGTGCCGCCCGGAATGGCGCTCCGGTGCTTGATGGCGCTCAAGAATTCGGAGTCGCGCAGCGGTCCCATGAAGTTGGCGCCGGCCGTCGACAAATCCTCCCGCAGCTTGAGGAGGTTCGACACCAGGGATTTCAGGCGGCTGGGATCGACGCCGGTCTTGGTCTGGAACTCCTTGAGCACGTTCACGTGCCGCTCCAGTTCCTTGAGTACATCGCTGCGTGAGTCCCCGCGCGCCGTGATCGCCAGGATCTCGAGCAGGCTCGAGACCGCGGCCCGGGAGCTCCAGGCGTTATCCGACTCGCTGTGATAGGAGGCCTGCGTGTACAGGAATTCCAGGCGCAGGAACGTGCGCATGCGCTCGTTCAGCGGCTGCTCATACACGATCGGCGCCAGTTCCGGCTCGCTTTGAGGGTCGGGGTATGAGTTCATCGCCCTATTCTGAGCCAATCGAAGGGCGATGGTAAACCTTGGATTTCAGCGCGAGGCGGATTTCAGCGCGCGGCCATTTCGAGATAGCGCTGGTGCAATCGATCCACGGCCTGTCGCAAGTCGGAGACGGACCCCGAGTTGACGAGCACGTCGTCGGCCGCCTTCAATCGATCCGCGCGGCTCGCTTGTGCGGCGAGAATGGAGCGGGCCTCTCCCTCGCTCACCGAGTCGCGGCTCATCAGGCGTTGCACCTGCTGCGATTCGTCGGCGTCCACGACCAGGATGCGGTCCACGCGGTCGCGGGCGGTGCCGCTCTCCACGAGTAGAGGAATCGACAGCACGAGGTAAGGACCGACGGCGGTCAGCGCCTGCCTGTCCATGTGCACGCGGATCAGGGGATGGAGAATGGCCTCGAGATCGCGGCGCTTGTCGGGGCTTTGGAAGATGAGCGCGCGGAGCGCGGCACGATCGAGCTCACCGTCTTGCGTCAACACGGCGTTGCCGAAGCGCTCGGTGACGGCAGCAAGCCCCGGTTGCCCCGGCGCCACGACCGCGCGGGCGGAGTCGTCCGCGTTGATCACGGGAACCCCGAGCTCGGTGAGGCGGCGCTCCACCGTGCTCTTGCCGCTGGCGATTCCGCCGGTGAGGCCGATACGCAGTCGCGAGTTCATGTCAGTGCCTGAGGCCGGAGATGCGCAGGTACCCGTCGAGCAGTTCGTGGCCATAGAGCATGGCGATCCAGCCGGCCGCCGCCAAGTAAGGTCCGAAGGGTATCGGCGCGGCGCGATCCCGGCCCTTGAGTACGATCATGGCGATTCCCAAGATGGCGCCGGTGCCGGCCGAGAGCAAGATGATGAGCGGCAGCATTTTCCACCCCATCCAGGCACCGAAGGCGGCGAACAGCTTGAAATCGCCGTAGCCCATGCCCTCCTTGCCGGTGATCAGGCGGAACGCATGGAAGACCAGCCACAGGCTCACATAGCCCGCGGCCGCTCCGATGACGGCGTCCTGCGGCGACACGGGCAGGGGGGCTCCTTGGATGGGACCAACCGTGACCGCCGCCAGGAGGCCCGCCCAGAGCATCGGGAGGGTGATGCTGTCCGGCAGCAATTGATGATCGAGGTCGATGCCCGTGAGCGCGACCAGCACCCAGGTCAGGGCGATGGCGGCGGCGGCGGCGGCGCCGAAGCCGAAGTGCCAGGCGGCCCAGGCCGAGAGCACGCCCGTCGCGAGCTCGACCGCGGGATAGCGCGGGGATATGGGTCCCTGGCAGGCGGCGCAGCGGCCGCGAAGCGCGAGCCAGCTGATCACCGGAATATTCTGCCAGGCCGTGATCGGCGCCTTGCAGTGGGGGCAGGCCGAGCGCGGGACCACCAGGTTGAAGCGCTCGGGCGGGGGCACTGCTGGTTCGGCAACTACGGTGGTGGTGGTCGAGGACGCGTATTCCGCCGCCTGCGCGCGCCACTCCCGGTCGAGCATCACGGGCAGCCGGTAAATGACGACATTCAGGAAGCTGCCGATCACGAGGCCCAGCACGAATACCGAGCCCGCGAACAGCGCGGGGTTCGCCGCGTAGAGGTCGGCGATGTCGGTGAACATAGAGCTTAAGCCTCGCGGCGGGTATGCACGCCGCGAGGCGTTTGACCGAGCGCCGTTAACCGACCACCGAGCCGAGCTTGAAGATCGGCAGGTACATGGCGATGACCATGCCGCCGACGAGCACGCCCAAGATGGCCATGATCATGGGCTCGAGGAGGCTCGACATGCCGTCGACGGCGTTGTCGACCTCGGCTTCGTAGAATTCGGCGACCTTGCCCGACATGGTGTCGAGGGCGCCGGATTCCTCGCCGACGGCGATCATCTGGATCACCATATTGGGGAAGAGGCCGGTGTTCTCCATGGCCCTTTGCAGGCGTTGACCGGTGGCCACCTCGTCTTTCATACGGTAGACCGCTTCCTCGTAGACGATGTTGCCGGTGGCGCCGGCGACGGAGCCCATGGCCTCGACCAGGGGCACGCCGGCGGCGAACATGGTGGCTAGCGTTCGCGCGTAGCGAGCGATGGCGGACTTGATGAGAATGGGTCCGATGATCGGCGCCTTGAGCATGATGCGGTCCATGGCGAGCTGCATTTTCCTCGATCGCTTGAGGAAATAGAAAAAGGACCAGAAGCTGCCGCCGATCAGGATCGCGCACCACCAGCCTTGATGTTGGACGAATCGCGACAGATTCACCACCATTTGCGTGAACGCCGGCAGGTCGGCGCCGAATCCCTTGAACAGCGACTCGAATTGCGGAATGACGAAAATGAGCAGAATGAGCGATACGATCACGGCAACAGCGAGCACGGCGATTGGGTAGAACAGGGCCTTTTTTATTTTCTTTTTCAGTGCTTCGGTCTTCTCTTTGTAAGTCGCAATCTTGTCCAGCAAGGATTCGAGTGCACCCGCTTGCTCGCCGGCCTCCACCAAATTGACGAAGAGATTGTCGAAGTGCAGTGGATACTTTGCCAGCGATTCATGCAGCGTACTGCCGCCCTCGATGTTCGCCTTGATGTCGAGCACCAGCTTTTGCATCGCAGGCTTCTCGTGGCCGTTGCCGATGATCTCGAAGGACTGAACCATGGGTATGCCCGCCGCCATCATGGTCGCGAGCTGGCGGCTGAACACCGCGATATCCTCGTTGTCAACCTTGGCGCCCCCAAACAACGGCTTACCCTGGGTCTTGACCCTCGTCGCGGCAACACCTTGGCGTCGCAGATCCGCCCGGAGCGCCGTTTCGTTGGCCGCAAGGGCTTTGCCGCGAACCTTGTTGCCGCGCTTGTCCTTGCCTTCCCAAATGAATTGGGTTTCTCTCTTGGTTTGACTTCTTCCAGGCTGGTCACGCCATCTCTCACTTTTTGCAAGCCTGAGCGACGCAGGTTCCAGATTCCATCCTTGGACGCCTGATCACCAATGTCGATGGCGCCTCCACCCTCCATGATGATGCGGCCGATCGTGTCGGTCACCGGCATGACCTGGTAGATGCCCACACGGCCCTTGTAGCCGTCGGTGCATTGGCCGCATCCGGTCGCCTTGAAAACTTTGATCCCACTGGCGATATCCGATTCCTCGAAGCCTTCTTTACGAAGTGCTTCCTCGGGAATGTCGATGGGCTGCTTGC